>NZ_JAIELN010000032.1 GCF_019753045.1 Hyphomicrobium sp. | reverse complement strand
TTACCGGCTCGAGCTCAGCGTGAATGATCAGCCGCCCCTGCTTCACGTGATCGGCGGCAAGATCACCACCTATCGCAAGCTCGCAGAAGCGGCGCTGAAATTACTGCACCCGTATTTTCCGCAAATGCAGCCGGGCCGGACACGAGAGACGTCGCTGCCGGGCGGCGATCTTGGCGGCCAAACCTTCGATCTTTGGTTCAAAGACTTCGCGCGCGCGAACCGAGGCTTCGAGCAGGCCTTCCTTCGCAGGCTTGCCCGGCGGTACGGCACGCGAACTTCGAAGATCATCGCTGACGCCACGTCCGAAAAGGACCTTGGCGAAGACTTCGGCTGCGGCCTCACCAAGCGCGAAGTCGCCTATCTGAAATCGGATGAATGGGCTGAGACCGCAACCGACGTTCTCTGGCGGCGAACGAAGACAGGCCTGCACCTCAAAGGCGACAGCGCGCGCATCGCCGATCGCATCCAAGCCTGTCTCGACAAATCTTGATCCCCGCCAGCTGGCGAGGCGCGCTTACATCAGGCGGCGGCGTTGGGCGCGAAGCGCACACGTCGCGGGGCATACCGATTCCGCGCAAAGCAGCTGATTGGCGCTACGAAGAGCAGCAGCGAGCGCCAGCGCACCATTCAGGGTGTCGCCAATGTCCTCGGTGCCGATCAGTGCCGCGACTGACGCCGTTAAAGCCTGCCGCTCGTTATGCTGACAGGCAGCGATAATCGAGATCGCGAGACACTCGTCGCGGCAGAAACTGCGGCAGCCGGCCGGCGAGATTTCTATGTCGCGCTGAGCGCTGGCTTTGACCGCGCGCACGAACTTCGAAAGATCGAGAAGCAACGTCTTGGCATTCTCCGGGCCGAGCATGCCCGAGAACGTGTTCCACGCATCTTCCCAGCACTTGATGTCGCCGGTCGAAAGACCAGCAAGCCAGCAGCGGAAGCCGACGCCGACGAGCCGTTCCGGCGCGCGCGCGGGAAGCGGCACGACCTTGGCCGAGCGCCGCACATGTTGAACGGGGGTGTTCGATGCCGAATTAGCCATTGTTGCAAATCTCCGCAGAGAAGTGCGCTAACGATGCGCAAGAGCTGGAGCAGCAAGCGGCGTGGGATTTGATGGCGCTATCGAGCGCCCACAGAGCAATTGTCATTTCGACTCCAATAATCAGGGTTCAAGGCCCCGGTATCGGTTAGCGCCAACGATGGCGCGGGCATCGCGATGATGCCTCACCTTGAGCTAGCGCGAGGAAGATGGCCCGGTCAACCATTTGTAAGCGGCGGCGCTTACATTAGAATTTTTATAATTTTCAACTGGCTAGGCAGGTGCGTTCAATAGCCGGGCCGACTACTCCATCCGGCGCGAGAAGTCGCCGAAAACGATCAGTGCGGCAGTTCCGCCTTCGGGAATACTTTCGATCTCGAACTCGGCGCCCATCTCGCGAACGAGACGCGCGACGAGTGGCAGGCCGATGCCCGTGCTGGCCGCCCAGGGAGGCTGCAACTCTGCGGCCGAAGCCTTATAGGCAGCCGAACGCGTTCCGTTCATGCCGCGGCCGGTGTCGCTGACGACGAGGAAAACACGCCCGTCGCCGATATGGCCCGTCTCCACGCGAACGTCGCCGCCGCGCGGCGTGAACTTGATCGCGTTCGTCAACAGGTTCAGCAGGATCTGGCGAAGCGCTGTCGGATTGGCGACGACGTGCGGGCGGCTTCCATCGCTCTTGAAGTCGAGGGTCAATCCGCACGATTGCGCGAGCGCCTGCACGCTCGACACCGTCCGTTCGACGAGCGCATTGAGATCGAGCGCGATGAGCCGCGCGACCGGCATGCTCGACGACCGGTCCCGGTTCAAAAGCAACGACGTTATGACGTCGAGCGCATGCGTCGCGCTTTCGTGGATATCCGCCGCATAACTCAGATATCGCTCGTTCTTCATCTCGCCGAGCCGTTCGTCGCGCATGATCTCGGAAGCCGCGGCGATGGCGGTCAGCGGTGTTTTGAGTTCATGCGCGAGCTTCGCGAGATGATCGGCATCCATCACGATGAGCGGCTGAGGCGCTGCCTCCACCGCTGCCGCTTCTGCCGCTCGCAACGCATCGATTTCCGCGGTTACGGCCGCATACAGCGGAGCCAGATTGCGACTGCCGGAGGATGCAACCCCCGGAATTTTCTGCTCGGGATCCGGCGCCTCGGCTTCGTCGACAACGTGAAGGAGCAGAACTTTCGAGCCCTTCTTGCCCTGCCTCGTGACCCGGCATTTCAAGCGTTTCAGAAGGCCGCTGTTCCAGAATACGAGCGTTTCGACATCCCCTTTGCGGTAATCGCCCTGAAGCGCGACCTGGGGCGCGATCTGCCGCAGCTTCGCGACGGCGGGCGTCGCGGGATCGAGCGCGATGGGAAACGACGCGTAGGGAAAAAGACCGAGCGCGGCCGCCCCTGATGGCGTCGCACCGAGAATCTCGGCCGCCTCCGGGTCGATCGTAATTACGGCCTGCGTTGCAGGCGCGGCATCGAGCGGCGCAAGTTCATCACGCTGGACCGGCATTGCGGGTTTAGCGGAGACCGCCATAGGGAAAATCGCCCGTTCAAAAGGCTCATGCGCAACGCACCACGATCATCTACGTGATTTGCGGGCGGCCAGGACGGCAAACGCGTGATTTTCCACTGTCATCGGCGGCGAGAGGGGGCTGCTTGCGAGCGCGGCCCACCCAAACGCATCTGACTACAATCTCGGGTAGAACTTGGTTCAGGCCGCGACTCAAGCAGCCTTGTCGAGGACCGCTGCGCGCAGTTTCTCCGGATCGCGCTCGCCGTGGTCGGCCAGATCGAACACCATCTCGATGATGTCGTCGTCGGGAATGTTGAGTGACCGCTCGTGAGCCTCTTCGATGATGCTCTTGAGCAGGCGATGGAGGTCCTTGAGCTCGTCGGAACTATAAGGGCAAAGCGTCATGATGTTCTGCATCCCCCCGGAAACAGCGTCGTAATGAACCAGTTGGCGTACGAACGCAACGGGACCGCCTGGGTTCCTCGCGTTGCCGCTACGATCCGTAAGGGCACCCAAAAACTGGTATACTTAAGGCGAGAGCCATAAGTCGCCCTTGACCCCTGGCTCCCGCTGTGTTGGAAACACGCGGCGTGCGCTCCCATCGGGATCGCGCTGTAGCCGGGATTCATTAAAGCGCGACGACGCGGTGTTTTGCACGTGCAACGCCCCGCCCGATCGCCCTAAAATCATCCCAGGCCATTTGGCATGCCGCCTTAGCTCAGTTGGTTAGAGCGCTAGATTGTGGATCTAGAGGTCCCCGGTTCAAATCTGGGAGGCGGTACCATTTCCATCCGGCATCACTCGATATGATTCGGTTCCAACGACCGGCCGTCGAACAATTTGCAAAAATCGCCTGAAGATAAGGATCTTCCCGCTAAAGGCAGTCAGTAGCCTAGCGTCGCGGGCATTCGACCGCTGCACAACCATCAGGAAAAATCGGACAACGAAAGCTCCGGAATCAGATATCTTTCGGAGGGCTACAACTATCCTTTTACGGAGGTTCAGATGGCCGACAATGCGTCGAAAAGATCCCCGGCGGCTTCGACAAATAGCGAGGCGCCCTGATGCCGTTATTACCCAACACTTTACCGCTCGAAAACCTCCTCATCAAAGTAGTGGATGTCGTCGCGAATTGCATCGGTGCGGTCGGCAGTCCCTTGATTTCAAACTGGGCAAAAGTCAGCGGCTCCAAAGCCGAAATGAAAGCCCTTCGAATTCGCGCCAGAGGGATCATCCAATTAAAGGCAGAAATACGGGAAATACGGGAAGGGAGAAAAGCAGTAACCGAAGACTTCAAGCTCATTGAGATATTTAGAAGTGAGGCTGAGCAGGCAGACCATGAATTGGCTCAGACCAAGGAAGATTTACTAGGATATCTGCAGGCTTCGGGCATCAACGTCCAGAACCTCGTCGAAGTAGAAAGACAATTGAACCTTCTACAGATTGGCATCCAAGCCATTGAGCAGTCCTCGGAAGAGGGGGATGCGACCAAAGAAAATAAGCCAATAGACGACGATTGGATGGCTCAGTGGCGAAACCGAGCCCAGGACGTATCTAACCAGGATATGCAGCAACTTTGGGCGAAGGTTCTCAAGGAAGAAACGAAAAGCGCCGGTCAGTTTAGCATCCACACGCTAGACCTTCTCAGCCGTATGTCCCGCAAAGACGCCGAGCTAATTGAGAGGCTTGGGCCTTTCGTCCTCAACAACGCATTTGTGAGCGCGAGCGCGTCAGACTTCATTACAGATGACCGACTTACGATTGATGAACTTCTATTCCTCCAAGACCTGAAGATTCTAAATTCCGTGGGGGCGTTACACGGCACGATTCAAACTTATATCGGCAGACGCCAAACCAATCAGGCCCAGCACATCTTCATCCTCACAAATTACGACAAGTGTTTGCTTTTCGTACCGAAGAACGAGAACCCTGAACGTCTAGCGTTTGCATCGTACCCGCTTACGCGAATTGGTCGCGAGATTCTGTCATTGGCTTCTTGCAAAGGCGATAGCGACTATCTGAGGATCGTTGCAAACGAAGGGCGAGCACAGAACATCAAGGAAATTTTTGTTTGTGACTTGGTAAAGTCCGGAGACACGCTGAGTTGGTCAAACGGAGAAACAATATGGAAATCGGATCAATAGGCTGGGTCATGTTTATTGATAATTCCGACCCACCCCCTCACTTAACCTGCCGCTTCTCCAACTTCCGCGCCAGCGTCCGGCGATGCATCCCGAGCCGTCGCGCGGCTTCGGAGATATTGAAACCGGTATCCACCAGCGTCTGGTGAATGTGCTCCCATTCGAGCGTCTTGATCGACGTCGGCCGCTCGGTCAGCGCGATGCCGCTGTCGCCCTCGGCCCTGCCGAACGCTTCCTCGATATCGTCCGAACTCGACGGCTTAACGAGGTAATGCCGCGCGCCGAGCTTGATCGCCTCGACCGCCGTCGCGATGCTCGCAAATCCCGTCAGCACGACGATCACCGTCGACGGATCGTGTGCGTGCAAAGCCTCGACGCACGCGAGCCCGGATTCCCCGTTTAACTTCAGATCGACGACCGCGTAGCCCGGCGTCCGCACATCCAAGATCGACTCCAGGGCCTCGCGCCCCGATGCGACGTCAACGACGTATTCGCGACGCTCGAATGATCGCTTCAACGTGTTCGCGAAAGCGGCATCGTCTTCGACGATCACGAGCGTGCGATTAGTTTCCATGCGATCGCGCTCCCAGGGCCAAGGCAGCAAGCGGCAGCTTCAACGTCACGGTGGCGCCGCCTCCATGTTCTTGGGGGCGATTGGCTGCCGAGACGCTACCCCCGAGCTTGCGTACCACATTCACCACGAGGAACAGCCCGAGGCCGCCGCCCGGACGTCCCTTGCTTGATTGATAGGGCTTGCCGAACTGAGCGAGCATCTGCGGCGCAAAGCCTGGCCCACGATCCGAAACGCGAATAGCGAGCGAATCCCCAATGCGTTCGACGAAGACGCCGATCCATGCGGGAGATGAATCGTAAGCGTTGTCGATCACGTTGAAGACGACCTGCTTCAGCGTCGAGTCCGACACGATCGGAAGATCCGCACCGAAAGCGTTGGTATAATCGAGCGATGTCGGCGACCGCGCGGCGCGCCATTCTTCCACGAGCTCGTTGACGAAGGTATTGACCGTCGTCACACGCGGCGCTTCTCCGCGGGCTTCGCCCGCCGATAACAAAACGCCGGTCAGGATCGATTTGCAGCGCTTCACCGCCGCCTGCATTTCCTCGACCTCTTCCAGCAACTCGGGGCTCGATGCGATCGCCGGCACGCGCCGCCAGTCCCCGAGAATGACCGAGAGCGATGAGAGCGGCGTACCGAGTTCGTGCGCCGCGCCCGAGGCGAGAAGGCCCATCCGAACGATGTGATCTTCCTCGACAGCGTGCTGCTTTAGGGCCGCGAGCCGCGCATCGCGCTCCC
>NZ_JAIELN010000024.1 GCF_019753045.1 Hyphomicrobium sp. | reverse complement strand
CTCGAAGCTTTTTTGAATGCATTTAGAGAGCCCACTCCAGTTTTGAAAAGTTGATTGCGCTGCCCTTGTGTTGTGACTTTTCATAAGTACCCAGACATTTTTTCAAAAGCAGAATGAGGCGCGGGCCGATCCCGGCCAGGGTTTGCGCCGACGCGAAAAGCGGATTGAGAAAGGCTGGTCGCATCGTAGAATTAGGCTCGCCGTTGGCAGGTGTCGCGGGGCCGCTACCGTTGGTCGCGGCAATAAGCATCGCCGGGTGCGCTAGGCGCGGGGAGCAGTGGGCGGTATAGGAACCCTTCGCGAATGGCGCACCGTGACGGCCGGCCGGCGCTCAGTCAAGCTGCTGCCGACGCTTTTACCATTGCCATGCAACCCGGACTTCATATGACGGACGATCTCGAGGCGAGAAGGCGGCGTGCGTCTTATCGCGCTCACCACCGCGGCACCAAGGAAATGGACGTGCTGGTCGGGCGCTATGCCGATGACCGGCTTCACTCCTATACTCTTGAACAGATCGAGCGCTTCGAGCGTTTCATGACAATTCCCGATCCCTCACTTCAGCAGTGGATCTTCTCCGGCCAGGGTTACAGCGGCATCGAATTCGAGGACCTGCTGAACGATATTCGGGCCTTCCATGGCCTTACGGCAGAGACGAGATAAGACGCATTAGATGACAACAAAAGTGCAAAACTCTCGCGCCGTATTTACGGGTGTTCCGGAAGGTTTTGACGGCCGCGTCGTTGCCGACATCACGAAGGCTGCGCGCACCGGCGACCAGCCCGGTCTGCACCTCCATATCGCGCGGGACGACCGGAGGCTCGACGAGCTTCAGGCGGCGGTCGCGTTTTTTGCTCCCGACATCGCCATCGTGCCGTTTCCGTCGTGGGATACCGTTCCCTACGACCGGACGAGCCCCAATCCGGAAATCGTGTCGAAGCGGATCACGGCGCTCGGAAAGCTTGCCGTCGGCGGACGCAAAAAGCCGACGCTGGTGCTGACGACCATCAATGCGATTTTGCAGCGTCTGCCGCCGCGGAGCTTCATTCGTGGCGCCGTCAAGACGATCGCGCCGGCGACGCGGCTCGATCCGGCGGATCTCATCAAGCGGCTCGAATCCTACGGCTACGACCGGTCGAGCACGGTGATGGAGCCGGGCGAATACGCGCAGCGCGGCGGCATCATCGACCTTTATCCGCCCGGACGGAGCAATCCCATCCGTCTCGATTTCTTCGGCGATACGCTCGAGTCCATCAAGGCCTTCGACGCCGAGACGCAGCGCTCGCTGAAGCCGGTGCCGAAGTTTTCGTTGATGCCCGTCAGCGAAGTCGCCTTCGGGGAAGCCGCGACCGCATTGTTCCGGACGCGCTACGTCGCACTCTTTGGTGGCAATACGGGCGATGATCCGCTCTATGAATCGGTCAGCAGCGGGCGGCGGTACGTCGGCCAGGAGCACTGGCTGCCGTTCTTTCATCCGAGTCTCGAGACGCTCTTCGACTATCTGCCGGGCGTTGGCGTCAGTTTCGATCATCTCGATGATGAAGCGATCGAGCGGCGGTTCGAGCAGATCCGCGAGCACTACGAGGCGCGCGTCGATTCACTCGAGGGCCAACGCTTCGGCGCGCCGCCTTACAAGCCCGTGCCGCCCGACCAGATGTTTCTCGAGCCGAAAGATTGGGCGGCCGCACTCGCTTCGCGGACGGTCTCGCGTCTGACGCCATTCGACGATCCCGGCGCGACGAACGTTTATTCGATGCACGGAAAGCGCGGGCGAACGTTCGCAGCCGAACGCGCCAATCCTGACGCCAACGTCTTTGATGCGGCGGTTGCGCATATCCGGCGCGTTCACGCGGAGAACCGCAGGGTCATTCTTGCGGCGTGGACGCCGGGTGCGCGCGAACGCCTGATTACTCTGCTCGAAGACCATGGTCTCGAGAACGCCGTGAAAGTCGAGAACTTCGCGGAAGTTCTCGCGCTGCCGCCCGGGGAGACGGCGTTCGCGGTGTTCGGCATCGAGGAAGGTTTCGAAACTCCCGATTTTGCCGTCGTCGCCGAACAGGACATTCTGGGCGACCGGCTGGTGCGCCAGCGCCGTCGCGCCCGTAAGGCGGCGGATGTTCTGACCGAAGCGACGAGCCTGTCGGTCGGCGATCTCGTCGTTCACAGCGATCACGGCATCGGACGGTTCTCAGGGCTGCAGACGATCACGGCGCTCGGGGCTCCACATGACTGCCTCGAGCTGCAGTATGCCGGCGGCGACAAGCTGTTCCTGCCGGTCGAGAACATCGAGCTTCTGACGCGTTACGGCGCTGATGAAGGGGATGCGCAGCTCGACCGGCTCGGCGGCGTCGGCTGGCAGACACGCAAGGCGAAGCTCAAGAAGCGCCTGCGGGAGATCGCAAACGAGCTGATCAAGATCGCGGCGCTTCGGGCGTTGCGGGAAGCTCCGGTGCTCGTTCCGCCGACAGGCGCTTACGATGAATTCGTCGCGCGGTTTCCCTACGAGGAGACCGAGGATCAGGCAGCGAGCATCGATGCGGTTCTCGGCGATTTGGCGTCGGGCAAGCCGATGGACCGGCTCGTCTGCGGCGACGTCGGCTTCGGCAAGACGGAAGTCGCCATTCGCGCGGCGTTCGTTGCGGCGATGAACGGTTTGCAGGTCGCCGTCGTCGTGCCGACGACGCTGCTTGCGCGGCAACATTTCCGCACGTTCACGCAGCGGTTCCAGGGCCTGCCCGTGAAGATCGCGCAGGCGTCGCGCATGGTCGGGACGAAAGAACTGGCCGAGGTGAAGGCGGGAGTGAAATCCGGCGATATCGATATCGTCGTCGGCACGCATGCCTTGCTCGGCAAGGGCATCGAGTTCGCGCGGCTCGGCCTTCTTATCATCGACGAAGAGCAGCACTTCGGCGTCAATCACAAAGAGCGCCTGAAGAAGATGCGCGAAGACGTGCATGTGCTGACGCTCTCGGCGACGCCGATACCGCGCACGCTGCAGCTTGCCTTGACGGGCGTGCGCGAGCTTTCGCTGATCACCACGCCACCCGTCGACCGGTTGGCGGTGCGAACGTTCATCTCACCGTTCGATCCGGTCATTCTGAAAGAAGCGCTGCGGCGCGAGCGTTTCCGCGGCGGACAGACGTATTACGTGGCGCCCAGGATTTCCGATCTCGATGAGATGTCGGAGTTCCTCCGCGAAGCGGTTCCAGATCTCGTCTTCGCCCGCGCGACGGGGCAGATGTCGCCGACGGAGCTCGAGGACGTGATGACCGCGTTCTACGAGGGCAAGTACGATATTCTGCTGTCGACGGCGATTGTCGAGTCCGGCCTCGACGTGCCGAATGCGAACACGCTGATTGTTCACCGGGCCGATATGTTCGGCTTGGCGCAGCTCTATCAGCTGCGTGGTCGCGTCGGCCGGTCGAAGACGCGCGCTTACGCCTACATCACGACGCCGCCCGACAAGAAGCTCACCGAAGGCGCGGAAAAGCGGCTGAAGGTTCTGCAATCGCTCGATACGCTGGGCGCGGGTTTCTCGTTGGCGTCGCACGATCTCGATATTCGCGGCGGCGGCAATCTTCTCGGCGAAGAGCAGTCCGGCCACATCAAGGAGGTCGGTTTCGAACTCTATCAGTCGATGCTGGAAGAAGCCGTTTCTGCAATGAAGGGCGGCGATCTCGAAGCCGACGACAAGTGGAGCCCGGAGATCCAGCTCGGCACGTCGATCATGATTCCGGATACGTATGTTGCCGATCTACAGCTTCGGCTTGGCCTTTACCGGCGACTGTCGAGTTTGGAGAAGCGGTCAGAGATCGACGCGTTCGCGGCGGAGCTTGTCGACCGGTTCGGTCCGCTGCCGGCCGAGGTCGAGCATCTTCTCGACGTCATGGAGATCAAGGGGCTTTGCCGTGCGGCCGGCATCGCGAAGGTCGATGCGGGACCGAAGGGCGCCGTCATTACGCTGCACAAGGCGAAGTTCGCGAACCCGGAAGGGCTCATCGCTTTCGTGCAGAATTCGCGCGGCGCGCTCAAGGTGCAGCCCGATCAGCGCCTCGTCTACCGCTCCGATTGGGATTTGCCGGAGATGCGTTTGAAGGGCGTGAGAGCGCTCGTTCAGCAGTTCGCCGATATCGCGGCGAAGACGAAACGAGCGGCTTAATCCGAGAGGCGAGACCGCTCGTTCAGGGGCTCGTCGCCATGAGTGCGGCGAGGGCTTTGCGCTGCACCTTGCCATTGGGTGTCCGCGGGAGCCGTTCGACGAAAACGATTTCACGCGGCACCTTGTAGGAGGCAAGGTGTTCGCTGGCGAACGCCTTTACCGCTGCGGCGTTCTTTGGGGATCCTTCAGTCGGAACCACGAAGGCGCCGATGATCGATACGCCGCTTTTGACGCGGATTTCCGTGCAGGCGACTTCGGCGACCCCGGGGCATGGCGCTAGCGCGGATTCGATCTCGAGCGGCGATACGCGATAGCCGCCCGCGTTCATCAGCTCGTTCACGCGGCCGAGGTGCGTGATGTAGCCATCGGCGTCGAAGCAGCCCAGATCGCCGCCGATAAACCATTCGCCGCGGTACACTTCAGCCTCTTCGTCCGGGCGGTTCCAATAGCCAAGCATCATGCCCGGATCGGAACGGTGGACCGCGATCAGGCCTTCCTGTCCCGGAGGGAGCGGCTCGCTTCCGCCTGCGGCGGGGATGATCGCCACGCGCCGTCCAGGTTGAGGTTTGCCGACGGTTCCCGGACGATACGGAACGCCGGGGCCGGTGGAGATGTAGGTCGATATTTCGCTCATGCCGAGCGCTTCGTAGAGTGGCAGGCCCGTCGCGGCGCCCCAGTCTTCGACGAGGCCCGGCGGCGGTGTTTCTCCGCCCATCAAGCCGTGGCGCAACTTGCCGAGAGAGCCGGGTGTCGGGCGCGCGTATTTCAAGATCTGGCGGAATACGCCCGGGACGGCGGCGAAGAGGGTCGCCCCCGTTGCCGCGATGATGGCCGGCCAAAGCTCGGGTGATTTCTCTCCGGTGCAAACGATGGCCGTCGCGCCGTTCGCCCATGGGTCGGTCAGGCCGACGCCGAGTGTGAACGTCCAGTTGAACGCGCCTGCGTGGAGCATTCGGTCATCAGCGGTGATGCCGAACCACCCTTGATACATGGGACTGCGTCCCTTGGCCGAGCGATGGGCGTGCAGAACGCCTTTGGGCTTTGCGGTCGTGCCCGACGTATAGATCAGGAAGGCAGGATCATCCGCATCGGTCGCCGCGTAACCGGCTCGTTCGGACGTGCGGATGAGGGACGCGATATCTTCGGCGGAGAACTCCGTGACACCGGGTGCGATGCCGGCGCCCAATGGTTCGAACGTTGCGATGGCCGAGGCACCGCTATCCTCAAGCAGCGCTTTGAGTTCGTGCGCGGTCAACTGATCGGAAAGCGGTAGCGCGACGAAGCCGCCGGCAATCGCTGCGAAGAACAGAAGTGCCGATTGGCTCGAATTTCCGAGGCGGATCGCAACGCGTTCGCCGGGCTTCAGTCCGCGTGCCGCCAGTCCGGCGGTGAGGCGAAGAACGGCATCCTCGATATCTGCGAACGACCACGTCTCTAACGGGGTTTCAGGGTTGCGGGTATCGTAGACGAGCAGGGCTGTTTTTGACGGCGTTTGCTGCGCCGCTCCGCCAATGGCGTATTTCGCCATATTGAACGGATTGTTGGAGCTCGTTGTCATTTTTCCTCGATCCACCACGTATCGACGGCATATCCGGAGATCGGCGTCTTTTCCGGATGCTTGAGACGCGCCCAGTAGGCGACCCACTGCCGGGGCATATAAAACAGGGGAACGACGTAGTCACCTGAAAGCAGCACGCGATCGAGGGCGCGGACGGACGATACGAAATCAGTCTCGCTCTCGGCTGCAAGCATGCTCTCGATCATGGCATCGGCTGCGGGATTGCGAACGCCCGCGAAATTGTAAGAGCCTTTGGAATCTGCCGTCTTGGCTGACCACCGGAACAACTGTTCGTTGCCGGGCGAAAGCGACGACGGCCACGAATTCTGGATCATGTCGAAGTCGAAGCTCGACAGGCGCTGCTGATATTGGGCGCTGTCGACGACGCGTACACGGGCGGCGACGCCGAGCGGTGCGAGACTTCGAGCGTAGCTCAGTAGCAGTGCTTCCTGCGCGTTGCTGTTCGCCAGAATTTCAAAGGCGAGCTGTTTGCCGGTCTTGGGGTCGATCAGGCGGCCATCCTTGAGAACCAGGCCCGCTTCGGTCAGCAGCGCAAAGGCCGCCTTCTGGTTCGGCCGATTTTGGCCGCTGCCGTCGCTCACCGGAAACCGGTACGTGCCCTCCATGAATTCCGGTCGGACAGCGTCCGGGAATGGCGCGAGCAGCGAGCGTTCCCGCGCGTCAGCCGGATGGCCGGTCGAAGCCAAGTATGAGCGTTCGAAGTAGCTCTCGGTTCGCTTGAACAGGCCATTGTAAAGGACCCGATTGCTCCATTCGAAGTCGAACAGCATCATCAGGGCGCGGCGCACGCGCGGGTCGGCGAAGATCGGGCGGCGCGTATTGAAGACGAACGCCGTCATGCCGGCCGGGAGGCCGATGTCAAATTCTGCTTTGACGATGCGGCCGTCGTGGACCGGCGGGATGTCATAGCCACCCGCCCAACGGCCAGGATCTTCTTCGAGCCTCAGATCGATATTGCCGGACTTGAAGGTTTCGAACATGACGGAGGCGTCGCGGAAATAGTCGAAGCGGATATCGTCGAAATTGAAGCGGCCGCGATTGACGGGAAGGTCTTTGCCCCAATAGTCCGGATCGCGGCGATAGCTGATCGATCTTCCCGCATCGATGTTTGAAACCGTGTAGGGGCCGGAGCCGAGGAGGGGTTTCATCCCGGCGGTTTCGAATTGTTCCGGAGTCATGTCGCGGGCGGCGAAGACCGGCATCAGGCCGAGGATCAGCGGCAGCTCGCGGTCCGTTGCATCTTGAAACGTGAACTTGACGCCGCGCTCGCCGACTTTCTCGGCGGCGGTGACTTTTGCAAAATATGTTCGGTGGTTCGGGCGGCCTTTTTCCTTCAAGAGGGCGAACGATTTGACGACGTCGTCCGGGGTGACCGGCTGACGGTCGGAAAAACGTGCCGCGGGATTGATCGTGAACGTTACGGATTTGCGGTCGTCGGCGACATCGATTGAATCGGCCAAGAGGCCGTAGAGCGTGAACGGTTCGTCGAGGCTGCGGGCCATCAGCGATTCGACGACGAATTCCCGGATGCCTGACACCGGCGTTCCCTGCACGATGAGCGGGTTCACGCTCTCGTAGGAGCCCAATACCCCAAGGGTCAGAGTGCCGCCTTTCGGGGCCTCGGGGTTCACGTAGGGAAAGGCCGTGAAGCCTTTATCGAGGCGCGGGGCGCCATGAAGCGCGATCGAACTCTGTGGAGCGGCGTTGGCCGGGAGGCCCGCAGTCAAAACAACCAACAATAAGAGGATAAACTTCCCGAATGACATCGCCGGTACCTGAAATGCTTTCACCGGCTTGTTACTACGCGATAATCCCGGCAGTGTGGCGCTACAGACAGCGCGACTTCAGGTCTTCTAACGGGGCCGAGCGGGGGCTGTCCAGCTTGTCGCAGTGGCTGACAAGCAACGATGGTTGGCCGCGAGCTACGGCCCCCAATTGTGCTAGACCGCGGTCACGTGATTGCCGTAATCCGAGCCTTACTCGGCGCCGGATCGGCAGTACAGTGCCGGGTCTGCGCAGGCTTGGTGGCGAGCTTTTGACGCACGGCGATGAACTTAGGGGTAGGCGCCGGTGAGGCCGGCACAACGAATAAAGTGAGGATTTTTAGGTTGATGGCAAACGCACTATTGCGCGCGGGCGGCAGGGCGCTCGTATCGGCCGTAGCGGTTGCGGCGGTGATGTCCGCTGCGCCCGCTTGGGCACAAGATGCAGCGAAACCGGCTGCGCCGAAAAAAGCTCAACCGGCTGCTGCGGCACCGGCAGCGCCTGCGGCCAATGGAGCGGCTGCTGCTGCTCCCAAGAGCGCCTGGGTGAAGCTTTGCGAGAAAGCGCCTATCGAAAAGAAGGGGCCGGACGGCAAGCAAGTGAAGGAAGAGAAGTCTCTCTGCCTCACGCACCATGAGCGGCTCGACGGCAATACCGGAATGGTTCTCGTTTCGGCCGCCATTCGCGAAGTCGAAGGCTCCGACAAGAAATCTCTGATGATCATGGTTCCGCTTGGGATGGCCATTCCTCCGGGTGTCCGCGCCGCGATCTACACGAAAGATCAGTGGGCGGCTGCGTCCAAGAACGAGAAGATCGATGAGAAGGCGTTGAAGCCCATCGAACTCCATTATGCGCTTTGCCATCCGGCCGGGTGCACGGCCGAAACGGAAGCCACAGCGGATATTCTCGACCAGATGTCGAAGGGTGGCGGCATCATGGTTCTTGCCATGAACGCTGCAGCACAGCCGATCGGCTTCCCGGTTCCTCTCGACGGCTATAACGAAGCCGCAGCCGGACCTCCGGTCGACAACAAGAAGTATGCCGAGGCCCGCAGCCAGCTGATGCAGCAGATCCGTCAGCGTCAGCAGCAGATGGCAGAGAAGTGGAAGGAAGACCAGCTGAAGAACCTGCCGCTCGATGGGCCCGGCGCTCCTCCGACCACGACCAGCTCGACGAAGGCCCCGGCAGCGGCACCTGCCAAGCCGAAGCAGTAACGCCTTCTGGTTTTCAAGCTTTGAACCGCCTCGGATGAGAAATCCGGGGCGGTTTTTTAACGGCGTTTTGCTGTTCTAGTTTGTCGAGCCAGGACGAAGGCGATAGCCGCCATTGCCGTCCTTCAGGAAACGCTCACCGATATCGGGGTGACGGAGCGGCGCGGCATTGTCGTCCAGCAGCAGGTTCTGTTCCGAGACGTATGCGAGATAGGTCGTCTCGGCGTTTTCTGCATAGAGATGATAGTAGGGCTGATCTTTCCGAGGCCTGACTTCCTCGGGGATGGCTAGCCACCACTCCTCGGTGTTTGCAAACTCCGGATCGATATCGAAGATCAGTCCGCGAAATGGATAGAGTCGATGCCGGACCACCTGGCCGATCGCGAACTTGGCGTGTTTGATATCGTTCATGGCATTTTAATGTGTGGCGGTCCGGTTCGCGACGCAAGCCCAACTGGGGAGACTAGAGCGCGCCGTACAGCGCCGCACGCTCCGGGTCCTTTGACGCGACGATCTTTGCCAGATCGACGATGACCTTGGCCTGCTTCCAGGTGGCGTCGTCCTGCATCTTGCCGTCCAGCATGACTGCGCCGGTTCCGTCGGGCATGGCGTCGAGGATCCGTTTTGCGAATTTGACCTCGGCCGGATCCGGCGAGAACACGCGCTTGGCGATCTCGATCTGTGACGGGTGCAGCGACCAGGCGCCGAGGCAACCCTGCAGAAATGCGTTCCGGAACTGAGCCTCGCACGCGGCGAGATCCGAGAAGTCGCCGAACGGGCCGTAGAACGGCTTCAGACCGTAGGCGAGGCAGGCGTCGACCATCTTGCCGACCGTGTAATGCCAAAGGTCCTGCTGATAGAACGCGCGGACGGCGCCGGGGTTATCCTTCTGTGCGTCCGCGAGGACGCCGTAATCGGGGTGGCCGCCGCCGACACGGGTCGTTTTCATGCCGCGCGAGGCTGCAAGATCGGCCGGGCCGAGGCTCATGCCGTGCATTCGCGGAGAGGCGGCAGCGATGGCCTCGACGTTGTTGACGCCCTCGGCGGTCTCGAGAATGGCGTGGATCAAGATCGGCTTCTTGACGCCGTGTTTCGCTTCGAGCTGGGCCAGAAGTTGATCGAGGTAGTGGATGTCCCACGGACCTTCAACCTTCGGCAGCATGATGACATCGAGCTTGTTGCCGACGTTGGCGACGATCTCAGTGACGTCGTCGAGCACCCAGGGCGAGTTGAGGCAGTTGATGCGCGTCCAGACGCCGGTCGATCCGAAATCGTTGTCACGGACCATCTGGATGAAGCCTTGCGCATCACGATTGTTTCGTATCAACGTGACCGGGCGCTGGAGGAAAAAATCAAAACCAAGGTGGGTGCCGCGCGGCGCTATCTGGCCAAGGTG
>NZ_JAIELN010000030.1 GCF_019753045.1 Hyphomicrobium sp. | reverse complement strand
GATGGCGTCGTCCCAAGACTTCCGCCATTTCATCTCCCATTTTCGCGTTAGATCAGCCTGCTGATCAAGCGTGGTTGCCGGATTGGATAGGCGCTCCACCAAAACAGACGTGTCGTACCGCAATTCGGACGCCGTATCGCGCATGTCCAATAGTCGTTCGATCACTTGCTCAAACGATGCCGAATTCTTTAGGACATTTAACGCTAGCGGGGGAACGTCGAGTTTGACGAGTCCTCGCGCTGGTACGCCGTTCCGCTGAATTTCGGTATGCAACGTGCGGGCATCATCCGCTAAGCGGCGGTTGCGGTGGACAAGATCGATAATTCCGTGCTCGAATTTAGGGCGCCGATTGACGCCAAAATTATGGAGATTGCGCAATAGCACCGTTGCGGGTCTGCCAAACTTTGCTTCGGCGCCAAGCAGGCGCGTTACCTCAAGGTCCGCATCTTCTATCGACGCAGCGGTCAGCATGTCTCGGCCGGCGGCTTGCGCAGCCGCCCGCATCGCGGTCGACGATGCCTCGGTTCGCACGGGGCGAAACGGTTCCGTTAAGACGTGGAAAACGCCTTCGTCGATGAGCGGTTGAATAGCCGCTAAGTAATGCTTGGGTGTCGTCTCGGTTTTTCCGACCAGAACGATGTGATCACGCAGAACGATCTCGTCAATCAGCGTGCACAAGTCCGCGAATTCGACCGGGTAAAACCGCTGCCGAAGATGATAGAAGATTTTCGAAACGCCACTAAGATCGGCAAGGCCGACGTTTGGCGGGAATGCCGAATGCTTGATAAGAACCATGCTGGCCGTGATGGGGGCGGATCATTGGAGAGGCTCCATTATAGCAGCCGTCGGGTGCCGGTTGGCAGCAATATCGGGAATCATCCACAGCGCAGGTAGGCCTATTTATTTTATCGACGTCGGCCGAACGTGCATGCATCGTATCGAGCGCTTCCTGTGCTGAGTTTGGTGTTACGACCTCACGTTCCTACAAAATTTTTCTGTGGGTGCTCCACTTTGGAGCGTCGGCCAACTCGGTTGCGTGGTTATGTCCCGAGGGATAAACGGCCGAATCGCATGAGGGATAGACAAATTGCATGTACATTCGATTCGGTTGAAGAATTTCCGACGATTTGCGGACACGCGAATCGATTTCGCCCATGACCTGACGATCTTCGTAGGCGCCAACAACAGCGGGAAGACGTCGGCCACTCACGCCATCGAACTTTTCCTTTCGGGCGGTAAGGAAAAGTTCACGGTTTACGACTTTTGCGCGGACTGCTGGACCGATTTCGAGAAATACCCTGTCGAAGGGGCGGCCGACGCGAAGGTCGAATTGCCGGCCATATCACTGGATGTCTGGATCAGCGTAGACGCGGACAATCTCTATCGCGTAGTCGAGCTATTGCCGCGCGCAGCTTGGGAAGGATCGCTAGTCGGACTTCGGATCGAATTCGCGGCCAAGGATGCGGCTCAGACACTCGCGAAGTTCAGGGCGAAGGCGACGGAAGCAGCGAAATTCGCAAAGACCAAGGAAAATGACGGGCAGGACTACAGGCCTTGGCCGCGCAATATGCGCGATTATTTATCGCGGGAACTGAAGAACGAATATGGTATGCGCTACCTAGTTCTGGATGAGGCGCAGCTCAATGCGAAAAGTGCCGACGGGGCCGATACGCCCAAAGAGATAATCGGTGATGCCGAGCGATCAGGACACGCCGTCATCAACTCGCTGATAAAAGTTGATTTCCTCAGCGCGCAGCGCCACTTGAGCGACGGGAACGCTCAGGCGAGAACGGAAGACCTCTCAAAACGGCTGAGTCGATTTTACACACGCAATCAGAAGAAGCGGGAAGACGATCACAATGCTCTGAGAGCGCTCGCGCTTTCAGAGGACCAGCTCACCAATCACTTTGCCGATGTGTTCAGCGACACGTTCAAAGCGCTCCGGAAGCTTGGTTATCCGGGCCTTGCAAACCCCACACTTGAGGTCCGTGCGGCGCTCAAGCTGGAGCGCCTCATGGGCGACCAGCAGGCGAAAGTTTACTATCTGCTCGAAGAGGCGACCGCCGAAGCGGAAGCTCTCGCACTTCCTGACAGCTATAACGGCCTTGGGTTCAAGAACCTCATCTATATGGGCGTTGAACTCCTAGACCTGCATTTGGCCTGGTCCACCACTGAGGAAGACGAGGAAGATAAGCGGCAGCCTATTCATCTCATTTTCATCGAGGAGCCGGAGGCGCACATGCACGCCCAGCTCCAACAGGCATTCGTGCGCAAGCTCACTGACTTGATCCCACCCACAGGTGGTGACGGCTTCGAAACGCAATTCGTGATTACTACACACTCGGCGCACATTCTCTATGAGCGTGGCTTCCAGCCGATCCGTTACTTCAGACGCTCGCCAGAGACCGGTGCAAAGCAGAGCTCGGCCGTTTTCAACCTATCGGTGTTTTACGATCAGAACGAGCCCGACCGGGATTTTCTGCAGCGCTACCTGAAGCTTACGCATTGCGACCTCTTCTTTGCGGATGCGGCCATTCTGGTTGAAGGAAACGTCGAGCGTCTCGTCCTGCCGCTGATGATTACGCAAGGCGCCAAGAAACTCGGTGCGGCCTATCTGAGCATCCTCGAAGTGGGCGGCGCTTTTGCCTACCGTTTCCGCAAACTAATTGAATTCCTCGGACTGCCGACGCTGATCGTAACCGACCTCGACAGCGTGTATCCACCATCGCCGAAGAAAGAAGGAGAGGAGGGAGCAGGAGAGGGTTCAAGCTCTGAAGGGACAGAGGACGCTGAAGAAGAGGAAGACGAGGGCAAAGACGCAGCAGTTGAAAAAAAGCTCAAGCCTAGGTCAAAATGTCCCGCCGGCACACCAGGCGCAATCACAGCGAACCAGACCCTGCTCCAATGGATTCCCGGTAAGTCACTGGTCGATGAGCTCCTCGCAGCACCGGCCGGCGACAGACTTCGGGTTCCCACGGCGGATTGCGGCGCACATGTGATGGTCGCCTATCAGTGCCCTGTGACTGTGACATGGGGCACCGACACGCTCGAGCTCAAGAGCCGTACACTTGAGGAGGCGTTCGCCTACGAAAATCTCCTCTGGTGCCAGAAGAAGGAGCATCATGAGGTCGGACTCCGTTGGGCCAAATCGTCTACAATATCGCTCGAGCATCTCGCCGCGAAAATCCACAAGCGGGTGAAGGGCGAAAGCTTCAAGAAGACGAACTTCGCCCTAGGGCTCCTTGCTAGCAACGATGCGAGCTGGGTTGTCCCAACCTATATCCAACAGGGTCTGGACTGGCTCTCGACGCATGTCTCGATCGGCGACGAGACGATCGAGGAGGCCGACGCGAAGCTTGAGCCTGCTCCTGGCGCAGCCCGCAGCGCTGGGGAGGCTGCGGAATGACGAGCCGTGCAGGCAAGCCGGATACATCTGCTGATATTGAACTTCGGACCCTCCTTGACGCTGACACTTCTACAGGGTTCGTCATGGTCTCGGGCGCTGGCTCTGGGAAAACCACTTCGATCGTCAAGGCTCTCGATCATCTTCGAAAAACACGCGGGCCGTACCTTCGCCAGCGGGCCAAGAAGATTGCCTGCATCACTTACACCGAGGTCGCTGTCGGTGAGATATGGGGCGACGTCGGGAACGATGCGCTCTTCCATGTTTCGACCATTCACAGTTTTCTTTGGACCGCCATTAAGCCTTTTCAGGCAGACATCGCGATCTGGGTGGATCGTCGGCTCGATCAGAAAATTGCCGACACTGAAGAGACGATCGCAGCCTTCACAAACCGGACGCAGGCGAAGACGCGGGTTCAGGCTGCGGCCGATATCGAGCGCTACCGCGAGCAGAAACAGAAGATCATCTCTGTTGACCGTTTCACCTACGGCGTCGGGAGTGACTACCCCAAAGGAATTTTGGGGCATGATGATGTGATCAGACTGTCGACCGAGCTTATCCGCACACAACCTCTCATCGCCAGGGTCGTAGGTCAAAAATTCCCTTTCGTTTTCGTTGACGAGAGCCAGGACACGGCTCCTGACGTGGTTGAGGCGCTCAAGGCAATATCGTTAGAACTGGGTTTGAAGTTCTGCCTCGGCTTCATCGGCGACCCGATGCAAAAGATTTACACTGCGGGCGCAGGCGCGATTGAGCCTCTCGCAGGATGGAAGACGATCGAAAAGCCGGAAAATTTCCGGTGCCCGGTGGCAGTTCTGAACGTCATCAATAATATCAGGGCCAGCGGCGACGGTCTGACCCAGACGGGCGGCAAGACTGAAGTCGTTGGAGAAGAGCGAAAGCCCGTTAAAGGCACAGCAAAACTTCTTGTCGTTCCAAAAGACGACCGGAGCGGGCGGTTGGCCATGGCTCGCCAATGGTTAGCGGATCAACATGTCGATCCCCTTTGGCTTAGCGATAAGCCGGAGGCCGATGTGAAGGTGTTGGTTATCGCACACCGCATGGCTGCCAGCCGCCTTGGTTTTGCCGAGCTTTACGAGGCTTTCCACGACAAGACGTCTGAAGGGCTGAAGGATGGGTTCGATGATGGCTCGCATTGGTCAGTGCAACCCTTGCTGAAAATTGTGATGCCGCTGGTCTTGGCTAACAGAGCCGGCGACCAGTTTGAGGTGATGAATCAGTTGCGCCGCTTCGCTCCTTCCCTTCAGCGGGAGCACGTGCGGGCGAACTCCTTGCCGACGATCCTGAAGGAGCTGGACGGAAGGGTGAAGTCCCTCGCCGAGGCATGCGGCGCAACCTCAGCCGTCGCTGCGTTCGAGGCGCTGAGGATTCTTCGGGATGGAGGGATGTCGAGGCTAGACGATCGCCTTCTGACGGCGATGGCCGAATACAACGCATCCGTTCCACCTACAGGCTCAGGCGACGCGGCATTTTTGCAAAGGCTACTTCACTCTCCCATGAAGGAGCTTTGGGGCTACAGGGCCTACATTGAGGAGCAGTCGCCCTTCGAGACGCATCAGGGGGTCAAGGGCGCCGAGTTCAGCCGAGTCCTGACTGTCCTCGATGATGAGGAAGGTCGCCACAACCAGTTCTCATACGGGAAACTTTTCGGCATCACGCCTCCGTCCGATACGGACCGCACCAACCTGCGTAAGGGCAAAGAGACAACTTTCGACCGCACACGGCGTCTGTTGTATGTGTGCTGCTCGCGCGCTGGCAAAGATTTGGCTGTGATTTTCTTCGCGGACAACCCGGCGGCGGCGCAAGCCGCGATCGCGGGCCTCGGACTGTTCCCGGCCGAAGACGTCCACAATCTCGAAGCTTTTGATGCCGATCGGATGTTAGCGTCTAGGGCTCAAAGCGAGAATTAGAACTCTGGCCGTCGGTCGGCCATACGGACGACGCTAAAAACGTTTCAGATGGTTCACTCGTGAAGTTTCAATTGCTCAGTTGTCGAGGTAAAGGCTGTACCTCGCGACCGCTAATTTATCTTCAACCGTTTGACTGTCGCGTCTTTAGCAGATGAAGAAAGAATTCCGCTGAACTCTCAAAAAGCGGACGTGGTTAGCGGTGGCCTGATCGCCTGCGATTGTTATTATGCTAAGGACCGCTCGTGGGATGATGCGAATGGCTGCGTATGGCGGCGATAGCCGACATAGGCCGAGGCTCATGCTCAGCGCAAAGATCGGTGCAGAGACGCCATCGCAATACCTCGATCAGGGACATCACCGGCAGCGGAGGTGCAATATGGCAGAGCGGACCAACATCTATATCGACGATCTGATCGACGCGATCGACGACTGGCAGGCCGGCTCCAGGAAAAAGGCGCGCAAGGCCGAGCGGCTGATTGAAGCGTCGAAACACTTTCCGGCCAGTTACCGCGAAGCGTCACCCGAGGTCTTCCGGCAGGTCCGCGGCAAGGCTTAGCTCGGGATAGGCGTCGCTCTTGACGCCATTCCCGAGTTCGTCTCCTCGTGGACAACATCGCTCGACGTGGCGCAGCACTTCCGGGAGAAAATCCCCGAGCGCACAAAGGTACTAATGATCTTCCGCTGCCAACCGGCGGCGGGCGACATTATACTCGACCTCAAAGCCGTCTATGCCGACCCCGATTTCATGGAGACGTTGCGCGCGACCGCCGAGCGCCTCGGGCGAACCTATAAAGGCATCGACCAATGGGATGGCAGCCAGAAGGAGATGGTGCTGCGTGAGACTGTGATCGGCAATGACAAGATCGTCTCGCTCGGCGCGTTCCGAGAATTGAGCGATGTGGTGCCCCCGATCGGGCAGCGCGATCCGGCCGCGCCTTCGGACGCGGCCATACTCAAGGAGCTAACGGGCACGGCGGTCACCGAGCATTTTTGGACGTCGCCGACCAGTGCCCAGGCCGGAATCCGCAATGTTGCCGAGCGCATGCAGGCGCACCCAAAGCATAAAGGCCTGTGGCCGGAAGAGCTTTGACAGGCTTTATGACGGTGTTTGCGCTCACGCCATGCCCGGCGGCCTCCGGCCGCTCGGCAAGCAAGCCGGCTCACTGCAGAGGCTGACCCGTCGCACTTAAACGGCCGCTGCGTCCCGACTTACCGCGATCTCGCTGTGATTTGACATTGTCAGTATTTTACTATATGATGTCTGACATGAGCGACGGACCGCACAAGAGTCTGCCCATGAGGCGGCCATGGAAGGGTTTGGCAAAGGTGGCCGACACCGCCAGTGCGACTCCCGCCGAAACTGTGCCCCGGATGCTCAATGCCCTCTCGGGCGATTGGCGCGAGGAGGTAAGTCCGGGCCTTATCTCCGCCCTGCGCGGGGTCTGCGACACCGCTGACCAGATCCCGATGTTCTCCGACCAACGTCACCCCGAGCTCGACCGGCTCGCACGCGAGTCGGTCGGCCGGCCGCTCGCGCTCTCCCTAATCGAATGTGCTGACCGCGCTATGGTAGCCGGGCTCCACGGCCCCGCAGCACTCGAGGATGCCGCGCGGCGCGCCCTCGATCTACGCGTCTGCCGCGGCTTCAGGCAGATGGAGGAGCACTACCTTCGGGAAAGTAACGAGCGTCGCGCATATCAACTGCGCCAGAACCTCGATGCCGCTGCGTCAGCCTCCGACCTCGGTGCATGGGCTCGTCGGCTGACCGGCATCGAAACGGGCTCCCGGACTGCCCCGCAACAGAAAATGGATGGCATCGACGACGGAGCGCCCCTATGAGCCCGAAGGATCAAATCGAAACGGAACCGCTGCGCTTGGCCGTCTGCGAGCAAGCCGGATGCCCCCGCAAGGGCTGGCACGACTGTGTGATTGGCGACCACATCCGCTTCCATACCGACGGACTGGAAAGCTATTGCTTTGCGGCTTCCCAGCCGCTCGGCTACGATCTTATGCTGGTCGCTGCCGCCGTCGAAGTCTGCGACAAGAGCCGACGCCGGCCGCGTCATGGATGGCGCCGCAGCTTCTCCATCGACATCCCCGTCCATGATCCGGTGCAGTGGCGGGACCCCGCAGTCGCAGATCGGCTGCGCGATGCCCTCGAGCTCCTGACTGGAGACGAGTGGGACCTCCACTTCCGGAGCCGCTCAACCCCGGTGCCGGCGCCCGCCGCCCCGATGCTTCCTCTGCCGATGCAGGTGGCAGCCGTCATGCCCTACTCCGACGGCCTGGACTCGCGCGCGGTGGCCACGCTTCTCGAACGCTCGCTTGACGGCCAACTGATCCGCGTCCGACTTGGTCCCGTCAATGACTCTGATCCAACCACTCGTCGCCAATTCGCGAAGGTTCCCTACTCGGTTAAACCGATCGGCAAAGCCGCAGAGTCGAGCGGGCGTTCGCGCGCCTTCAAATTCACTGCCCTTGCGGGGATTGCCGCCCGGCTTTCAGGCGCCAGCCGCATTGTCATGTCTGAAAGCATGCAAGGTGCCCTCGGACCGGCACTCGTCCCTGTAGCCCATGCCTACGAAGATTATCGCAACCATCCGCTGTTCACCGACCGGATGGCTGCGTTCCTCTGCGTGCTCTTCGGCCAGAGCTTCCATTTCGACTATCCGCGCCTCTGGAGCACCAAAGCGGAGACGCTTATCGCGGCGATCGCTGCTGACGCAACTGCCGCGCTCAAGCTGACGGGAACGCGCTCCTGCTGGCAGGACAGCCGGCAGGTCGCGTTTGACGGCCGCCGCCGCCAATGCGGAATCTGCGCCGCCTGTCTTCTCAGGCGCATGAGCCTACACGCGGCCGGACTTGAAGACCCGCCCGGGACCTATATCTGGGAGGACCTGTCCGCACCCACGTTCGCAGCGGCAGTTCTGACCGGTTTCAATCCCAAGAAAGTCACGAGGGCGCAGCGCGCGTATGCCATCGCCGGCGCGCTGCACATGGACCACTTGGCCGAACTTCACCGCACTCCGGCGAACGTCGAGGAGATCACCCATGCCGCCTATCGCCTTGCTCGTCCTCCGCGCCTCTCCGAGACCGAGATCGCATTGAAGATTACCGACGGGCTCGAGCGTCATCGGGCGGAGTGGAAGGCCTTTCTTGCGGCTGTCGGACCCGAATCGTTTCTCCATGCCTGGACGAAAGGAGACCAGCCATGACCCGTGATGGCCGGAACCTCAAACAGATCGGCGAACGCCTGCGTAAGGCCCGTGAGGTCGCCGGCATCACCCAAGCCGATGCCGCTGCCGAAACCAGCATGGCGCGAACGACCCTGGTTGCCATCGAGCAGGGGCAACGACGCGTCCGCATGGACGAAATCCAGCTTCTTGCCCGCCTCTACAAGACCTCTGCGAACGCGCTTCTGCGTGACGAAGCCGTTCATGTCGATCTCACGCCCAGGTTCCGAAAGGCCATCAATGCCGACGACGACGGCATCCATGAAGCCGTAACGCTGCTCTCCGACCTCGCGCGCGCCGAAGTCGAGCTGGAAAACATCCTGGGTATAAAGCGCTCCTTCAATTACCCGCAGGAGCGTCCCATTCTCCCCGGCGACGTCCGGCAACAAGCCGAGCAGGATGCCCTTGAACTCCGGCAAAAACTGGGCCTCGGTCTTGCTCCCATCCGGGACATGATCACGCTTCTCGAGATGGACCTCGGCGTACGCGTCTATGTTCGGCCGATCAATCCCGCGATCTCGGGGCTCTTCGCCTATGATGACATGCTGGGCGCCTGCATTCTCTTGAACGCCAGACATCCGCTTGCCCGCCGAAATCAAAGCGGCAGTCATGAAATCGGCCACCTCGTTGCCACGCGCCGCAGTCCCGAAGTCCTGCTTGAACATCCGTTTACGAATTCCCGCGAGGAGCGGTATTCCGATGCGTTCGGGCGCGCGTTTCTTACCCCAGGCCGCGCCGTGATGCAGAAGTTCCACGAGGTCACTGCCGGCGCCGCCCAGCTTACTCGCAGGCACGTCATCATCCTCGCCCACTTCTTTGGCGTGTCGCGCGAAGCGATCGTGCGTCGGCTGGAAGAGCTCAAGCTGGCTAGGGATGGGACGTGGGACTGGTTCGAGCGCAACGGCAAAATCACCGACGAGCACGAACGTCAGGTCCTCGGTGATCTCAAACCAGCCGACCCGCACAAGGCAGAAACCGACCGCCCTACCACGCTGCGCCTCGCAATGCTCGCTGCGGAAGCGCATCATCGCGAGCTCCTGACCGAAGGCCAGCTGGCCCGAATGCTCAAGCTCGATCGCGTTGAGCTACGTGCGATGCTCGATGGACTTGAGAATGAAGAGGGCGAGGCCGATGGCCAACTTCAGCTCAAGTGACTTCCGCCCCTACGTCATTGACACGAGTGTCGCGATCAATCTCGAAGCCTCGCACATCGCCGTCGAAATCTTCGAAGCCCTCGGTCGGCCGGTCGTTATCGTCGACACGGTTCCCGCGGAACTGGAGGGCGGCCGCGGCCACGGCGCCAAGGTCCACCACGCCATCGCAGACTGGCAGCGCCGTAGCTTGGCCATTGTGGTGCAATTGTCCGCCGCAGGGAACGAAACGTTCGAATCGCTGATCGCCGGCTCTGCCGCGGCAACCCTTGACGACGGTGAAGCCGCGACGATCGCGCATGCTGTTGATACCGCCGCCATCGCGGTCATTGACGAAGCGAAGGCCAGAAAAATATCTGCGGAGCGTTTTTCCGCGCTCGTCGTGGCAAGCTCGACCGACCTGATCCTCGATCCGCTCGTCCTAGCCGCGTTGGGGAAGGATCGTGTGGCCGATGGCCTGTTCTACGCTCTGATTGGCGCCCGCATGCGCGTGCCGCGCGAGCGGCATGCCGAGGTTGTCCACCTGATTGGCCGCGAGCGATTGCCCCAGTGCCTCTCGCTTCCCGCCTCCGTTCGCAGAACGACGTGATTGATTCCTGACGGCTCGACATGAACCCTCCGATTCCGGACGTGGTTGCTGGCGCCCTTGGCGTTGTCGATCGCGCGATGCTCGATGTCGGCAATTGGGATAAAGCGAGGGCTCTGCGAAATTTGCCAAACACGGCGAGCCAATGCTGGTGAGGCTATCGCCGGAGCAGGCTATTGTTTCACAAGGAGCGCTGTCGGATCTATATCCAATGCTTTTGCCAACGCTTCCAACGTGTCGACAGTTGGCGCGTTTTCTTCGCGTTCGACCATGCCGACATAGTTGCGATTAAGCCCGGCACGGTCCGCGAGCTCCTCTTGGGTCAGCCCCCGGTCCTGCCGCAGCCGTCTCAGATTTTGAGCTACGATCCGCCGAAGTTCCATGACTTCGACGGCAACCCATCGTTTTGAATTCCTCCACCTAGTATGCTAGGTATTTGCGGCACTTGAGGAAGACGCCAACAATGAAAACGACCGCAGCGCCTATGTCTCCGTTTGCAATCGGTCTCTCGGCCGATGCCGAGCGGTACGTCGTGAGTTGTGGAGAGGCAGGTTCTGACGCCCCGTTCGTGAGGCTTTTTATTCCACGTGACCTCGTCGACGCGGTTGCTTTCCAAGCTGGCGGTCTTGCGCTTGAAACCGCTGCAAACGGCGTGGTCACGGTTTTTGCCAATCACGGGGACGGAAGGAGTTTGGCGCAGGCTTCAATCGACGGATTGATTTCCGGTGCGCTCGAAGTCTTGGATCGCGACGATGACTATGTCGACCTGGGCGTGCTCGAAGAGAAACTCCAACGCAGCCTCGAAGCCGTCAGAATCGTTCGTGAAGGACTGCCACAGCACAAACGGTAGGTGCTTCGCCGGCTTAAAGCCGATCTTCGCGCCACATTCCGCTGTCGCTGACGTTCACGACATACGGTACGACAGGTCGCGAGAGTACCAACGTCACTTGGACGGCAAGCAACATCACCAGCGCCGCCGAACTAAGACCGGCCCTGCGCCAGATGACGTGCCGTGACCGCATCTCGACGACTCTGTCCGCCCATTCCTGCAGAGCGGAGTCGTAGGGCGAGGCGACCCCCCGCTTGCGTTCGGGTGCCTCGCGCTCGACCACACTGCTCGCAAACGTCACATGTCGGGATGGACTCCTTGGCCACAGGAACCACGCCAACGCGACGGCCTGGAGGACAACGGCAATTCCGAATGTCGCTTGGTAGGCTTCGACAGGCGGCCGACCCTCGATCGGGGGCCAGAGGCTCACCAACGCGCCGGTTGCCGACTGGATGAGAAACGCCCCGAACATGTGGAGGACATTGAGCGCGCCGTTCGCCCGGCCTGACATTTCCCTCGGAAAATATCCGGGCATGATTGCGTAGCTCAGCACCGTGGCCGCACCCGCAATAGCGATCACGATCAGGCTGACGGCAATGGGTACGGGGGTGCGGGCAATCAACGCAAGTTGCGCCAGGATGAATAGCAGTGCCAGCGACGTGAGTACGTGCTCGCGCGTGATGCCGCGTCGCTGTGCCCACTCTGCGCATGAGCCCAAGGCAAGCGCGCCGCCGGCAAGTGCCAATCCCATGACCAGGAGATAGCCGACGACGGCTTCACGCCCGAGGTGCTCAACATCGGTGAGCCACTGTGCCATCCACAGCCCCTGAAGAGACCACGCGGTTCCGACAACTGTTGCCGAAAGCGGCGCGAGGCGAAGAAAGCGCGGATCGCCATAAATGGCCTGCAGTCCAGCGGTCGCCATGCTCGCAGCCGGGTGCGATTGGCGCGGTCGTCCCGGTACCACGACAAAGATAAGCGCCGCCGACAGCACGCAAAGCGCCGCCAGCAGCAGAAAGATCTGCCGCCAACCAATAGCCGACAGGAGCAGGTCGGCTGGCACGGTCGCGGCGACGGCGCCGAGGGCCCCCGTCATGACGATCAGGCCATTCGCAAACGTGATCCGCTCGGCCGGAAACCAAACCACCGCCGCTTTGAGCCCGGCCATGAGCGCGGTCGCGATCCCAATGCCAATCAGCAGTCGCCCTACGATGAGTGCCGCGAGTCCGTCAGCGAACGCAAAGATGAGCGCGCCCAAAGCCGCGACGAGCAAAAACGGCGCTTGAACCCGTCGCGGGCCAAAGCGGTCCAGTAGCGCGCCCACCGGAAGCTGGACCAACGTCGTCGCCAAGAAATACATCGACGTGAGTAATCCCAGATCGGACGGCGTGACGTGGAGGTCGCGAGCTAACGGCTCGGCCATGAGCGCATTGATGGTTCGAAACACATACGACAGGAAGTATCCAAACGCGAACGGCCCGAGCACGAACAGGACGAGACCAGTCTCCGAAAGCGGTCCCGACGTCCTCGGTCGGCGTTTGGCCTCATGGCGAGGCGTCGCCGTAAAGCCGGGACCACGCAAGAGCCCCGGCCGGATTGAACCAATCTCGTGAATCGTCATGCCGGCGCCGCCCATCTGCGGAGCGCGAGATGGGCGAGCCGTGTCACGCCTGCCGTGCCATTTGGCGCGGCCGCATAGGCCCACAGCTGTCCGGCAAGATCCGGTGACAGTGGCGCGGACCGGCGCGTGTCCGTGGCGATCAGAATCGCCGTCGATCGGGCAACCGCAACGCATGTGGTGCCGACGAACAAGGCTTGTGCCAGGTCGACCGAGCAGCGGCCGACTTTCACCACACGGGTTCCGACCTCGACGGTGCCGGGCCAATGCATTTCGCGGAGGAACTCAAGATCAAGACGACCCAGAACGAACCTCG
>NZ_JAIELN010000031.1 GCF_019753045.1 Hyphomicrobium sp. | reverse complement strand
GATCTTGCGCCCGTCGGGAAGCGTGAACTCCTTATAGCGGGCACGTGTTTCCTCGTCCTCGGGATCAGCGACCTCGATCGGCGGCTCCGCCGGCGGCGACGGCGCATCATCGAGATCGAACAGCGAGCGGGCGTCCCGGATGGGTTGGTCGCCGTGCGTCATCAGCCAACTCCGCTCTGCGCCATGGTCTCGAGAAGGTCTTTGACCATTTTCATCGCCGCTTGTTTCTTGGCGTCGGCGAGGAACTCGGGGTCCATATTCTTTTCCGCCCAGTCGCGGGCGAGCTTCTTGGCGCGGTCGACGTTGAGGGTCGGCTTGTTGTTCTTCGCGACATCGCCATCCATGGCGCCCGAGGCCAGCATGAGGCCCTGCACCGAGGCGACGACGTCGATCTCGCCGGCGATGAGGCCGTATTCGCCGGTCGAGGTTTTGATCGGGAGCGAGTGCACGCTCTCCGTCATAATCGCTTCCCACAGGGGTCCGGCGGCCTTGCGCGCTGCTTCGACATTTTCGCCAGGGAAGGAGAGGCCGATATAGGTGAACTTCTCCTCGATCGTGCGGATCGCCTTTTTGAGCCAAGGCCCATCGGCACCCAGTTCGTCCGGCTTCAGGAGGCCCGTCTCGAGCATCGTCGACAGGCTGACCGAGATCACCGCCATAGTCTTCAACAGCTCCTGGATTTCCGGCGGCGAATTCATGAACAGCATTTGGCCTTTGGTGAAATCCGGCTTGGTCATCGGCGGGCTCCATTAAGCGACGTGAGACTGATAAAGTCTAGCTATATGATACTATACGAGCACGCCGGCGCCGACTCAATTGCGCACCGGCCGCAAGTCTTTTTCATCCTCAAGCAATTCGCCGGGCGTCACGACGGTGGCGTAGAATGCCACCAATTCGCGCAGGATTTCGCCCCAGCGAACGGTGAACTTGTCCCTGAGCTCCGCGTCCGGCATCGAGCCGATGCTTTCACCCATGATGCGCGTCAAGGCCATCAGCGTCTGCAGGCTATCGTTGCCGGCATAGCCGTGTTCGGCCCAGAACGTATCGACCAGTTTGTGCACGGCTTGATAGAGAGCTTCTCCGTCATCGCTGATGGCGACGCCGTTGATGACGCCGTGATCGGTGGTTATCGGTCTCGTCATGTCACAAGGTCTCCGTGTACTGAGTGAGGTTGGCGATGAGCGCCAGTGCCGTCGCCTTATCCAGGCCGATCCAAGTCACCGGCTTGCCGAAGTCGATGATGATGGTCTTGTCGCTGACGCCGATGCGGAAGGCGAGCGCGCCCTCGTCATCGGCGTTGAGTTTGCCGCGCGGGTATTGGTTCATGGAGCGTCTCCGTCAGTTGGTTTTCTTCTTCATGCCGCTGCCATCCATCGGCTCGCCGTCGCGGTCATCGATGACGACGGCTGGCGCCGCAAACGGCAGAAAGGCTTCGGTCATGTCGCAGATATCGGCAAGGACCAGCGCCTGCACCCTGACGCGCGCTTCCTCGGGCATGCCGGCGAGCAGCTGCGCCAGATGCCGCACCAAGGCGATCATCGTCTGCAGCCCATCGGCGCCGTTGTAATTGCGCTTCTCCCAGAAATCATCGATGGTCCGGCCGAGGCACTCCCAGAGCTCCTCGCCCTCCGCATCGATCGGCAGTGGCCTGATCAAGCCCTCCGCGATGAAATCCTTCAGTGGTCCAACCAAACGCGCCTCCTAGAGCTTGTAGTGCTTGTTGATGAAGCCGAGATCGGGCGAGCCGCATAACATCCATTTCACCCAGGTTTTGTGCTTGGCGTAGTGCCGCCAATGCCCGCGCCGGAAATGCATCCTCGGCCGCCGCCGTCCGGTCTCAGTGAAATCCCGGAGCTCCTCCGGCAGCGCCGCGTTGCGCTTGCGGTTGGCGAGAGAGACGATGTGGTAATCCTTGAGCGGCGCCTTGCCCTTCTTGGCGCGCGCCGCATTGAGCTTTGTCGGCGCCCGGATCACTTCGCTTTCGGCGACCTCGGCCTCGAGCGAAATGCATACTGCCCTGACCTGCGCATTGATGAGCCGGGTCAGGTTGACGACCTCGAGCGTTTCATCCTCGGTGTTGAAGTCGCCATCGGTCCGGGTCGGCGGAATGTCGCGCATCACGTAACCGCCGCAGCCCCAGGTATCCTCGCCGCAATCGACGCAAATGACCGAGGCGAGAGTTTCATTCACGCATTCCTTCACCAGCACGGCGACACGGCGGCCGGAGATGCGGAACTCGAAAGCGCAGAGATCGAACGGCAGCCGGAAGGCGCCCTGGTCGAATTCGCCCGCGCCCTCAAACGCGCTCGCCCAATCGTGCTCGACGACGAACACGCGCGGCTCGCCGTTGCCCATGAACTGACGCACGCTGATCGGGTTTTCGATCTCGGCCATGTCAAAGGTGCGGCCCGCCTTATCGGCTTCGATCAGCTTGTGGAATGCCGAGCCATTAGGGTTTTCGAGTTTGAGGTCGTTGCCGATCGCCCAGTGCTGCAGGGCCTTCAGCCGCTCGAGCGAGACGAGCTCGCTGCGCGTGGCGGCGAGCTGGCGCTCGATGTCGGACTCGAGGCGGCCCAAGGCGGTGACGGTCTCGTTGTGAAGACCCGGCACCGCCGTCGGTCTCTCGCGGCGTCGCTTCTCGAGTTCATTGGCAATTTCGAGCGCCAGCTCGCTGCGATCCTCCGGCGGCGTCCGGCGCATCAAGCCGATGATCAGGCTTTTGCCTTCAGCGTCGAGGACCGAAGACTCGATCTCCCGCACCAAGCTGTCGTCGACGGCATAGCGTCCGACATAGGGCGTGCCAGGCAGTCCGACGCGGCGCGCGGCTTCATCGGGCTCGGTAATGAAGACGTGGTGGGGCGCACCATGGCGCTTGATGGCGAGCGCAAACATCTGCGCGATATCGGTGTCGGAGAGATGCGTGGTCATGGCGCCGATTGCCGCCAGCGTCGTCCGCATCAAGGGATCCGCATGGGGATCCATCTTCTCAATGATGCAGCGCTCGAAAAAGTCGGTGATATTGACGCCGCTCGCCGTGATGACATTCCACAGTTTGTCGGCGGCCTGCGACAGCGCGATATCGTCGAGTTTGGCAAACTCCTTGCGCACCAACCGCTCGTTTTCGCGGAGCCTGGCCCGCACCTCCTTGATCAGCTTATTGCGCTGCTTGCGCGGGAACTGCTGCAAATAGGCATCGATCTCGGCTTGAGCACTCCGTTGGTCATCCGACGTCGGCGGCGATCCGAGCCGCCCCCGCGAGATCTTGAGCATCTCTTCGACATGGTCGCGCATGGGCGGTAGGCGGTCCCTCCAGATATGGAAACGCCTCGCATCCCAGGGCGCTTGAAATGCGAGGCGCAGTCGGCGGTGGCGATCAAACCACCGCCTCAGTCGATCGTAACGCGGCCGTTAGGGCGTCACACTCTTGGCCGCTGTCGTGGTGCTTTTGGCGCGCCAGGCTTGGAAACGCGCCCGGACTTTTTGGGCGCCGGTCTTGACGAGACCCCAGAGCCACGCGAGGCCTTTTTTGACGAGCGTCCAGAGGGCGGCGGCACCCCACTTGACCCATCCCCAGAAGAAGGCCCAGGCGGGGCGGAGCCACCTGTAGACTTTGACCGCAAGGTAGCGAAACGTCCCGATGGCAACGATGACGATGGCGAACAACGCCAGCGGCAAGTGCCATCCACCTCCGGTCTGAGACTTCACAACAGCGACGCCCGCCGTGGTCGCGCCGGTGACGGTTGTGAGCAACGCTTCCGGCGCTCCGGCATCGTCGCCCGCCGCCTCGACGTTCTTGATGTCTTCGTGCGTCACCGGCGTCGACACGATTGGCGCCAGCGGCGGCAACAACGGCGGCCCCGCCGAGATCTTGGGGGCGGAGCCATCGACGGCAGGCGCTTCCCCCGAAGCCCCGGTCTCCGACGCCTTGGCTTCGGCCGCCGGTGCCGGCGCCACGGTCGTCACTTTCTGCGCCGGCTTCTGGGCTTCGACCGGCGCCGGCTTCTTGACGTGCTTGACGTGTTGTTTCGCCGGTGCCGCAAAGGGGTTGGGAAGCTCGAACTTGAGTGGCGTCGTCGGCAAGGAGGATTCGTCCGCCCGCGCTAGGCCGGGCAGGAAAGCAAAGAGCGTTGCCGTCGCGGCCGCGAGCACGGCCAACGAGCGGAATGGGTCGCGTGAGAATGTGGTCATCTGTTCTCTCGTCTCGGTAATGGCTGGCGGGCGTCGCGCCCCCAGACCCCAACCCCCTCCAGGGCCTTCCGACTGAACTGACTGAACCAACTGAACGCCGAACGACTGGCACGCGGTAAACCTGCTGAACCTGATCGCTTTTGTGACGCAAAAGTCACAGAAGCCGGAAAACGAAAGTTAAAGGCGCTGAGACTCTGTTTCCACGTTGACACCAGACGCATACGGAATTATTCCGATGATATCCTGCGGTGTGTCGTGTCTCAGACGATCCCCGCCCGATCCTCCCTCACAAAGAGCCATTTGTCTCTGCCACTGGACAGCCATCCGGCATCCGTGGTGCTGATGAACCGTGCCTGTGACCCAAGCCATGAATGGCCAAACGATCGCGAGCGGCCGCCTCTAAAGCGGCCCACCCGCAGGATCTCTACCTGCTCGAACCGGGGATCAACCCGACGAGCACACATCACGCCGCCCTCCCCGATGGGCTTTGAGCGGCGTTATATGCCTGCACAAATGCATCCGCGCTGCCGATGGTGAGCGCCTCCTTGGGTCCCGCCCAGAGGCCTGGCTCCATACTCATGCGACGGAGAGCAGCTGCAACGACCGGAAAGAGCTCGGGCCTCGCCTTCGTCTCCCTCAGGACGTAGGCCCGATTGCCGGCCACCCAGCTCTCCGCGAGGACCATCCCGCGTGTGGACATTGTGATATCGGTCATGTGTGCTCCGCGTTCGCTGCCGAGCTCTGCCAGATCCCAAGCTGTATCTGGCAGAGCTCGGAGCCTGCGTCATTGATCCTGCTTCGCATAAAGTCTAGCCTTGCTTAACTCTCTTGTCGAGCGCTAAGCAAAGCGAGAGGCTTTCAGAGCACAGTTTCGTGTGGGTACAACTCACGCAGCCTCCTGCGCGGGCGTCTGCTCTTGCAGGGTCGGTTCCCCGACGATGCGTTGCTGCGCATCCTTCAGGGCGTTCTTCCATTCGGTGTGCAGGCCCCAATTTTGAGCGCATGTCTCACCATAGCCAACAGCCGTCGACTGCCGCTGCTTCAAGGGCAAATTGCAAAAACAGCACCTGCCCGTCAGATGTCCGTGGCGCGAGGCGGCACCCGCCGGATCGGAAGCGAATTCTTTGAGCAAGCCGACCAGAATATCCTTCTGGCCATCGGCTGCAGGATTGATCTCGAACGCACCGGCGCGGCTGATCCGGCCGTAGAAGGTGTTGTCCGGGTACTTTTCGTTCGACGTGACGTTGAGACTGCCCGGCGCCTTGGAGCGTGAACCGGCAACTGAGATCCTGACCGTCAGGTCGTCTTGCGAGATGACCACGGCCGGGAACTTCAGGGTCTTTCCGGCCTTGTCGAACAAGGCGATGGCGCCCGCCATATCGCCGACGTCTTTGACCTCAGGGTCGGGGCGGGTGGCGTAACCGAGAAGCTTCGCAACCCAGTCCCACTGCTTGTCGCTTAAGCGCTTCGTCTGCTTGTACTGGGCGATGAGGTCTTGGGCGAAGGCATTGGACCGGGCACTGGTCAGGTCGTGTAGATTGGCCTCGAGCGCGGTGATCTGCTCAGGTCTCGTCATGCTGGCGATGTTCATGGGTTCCTCCGGAGGATCTGTGACTTAGGCGGCGTTGACGAGCGCATGCGCGGGCACGGGCTCGAGCGGGTAGACGCTTTGGAATTGCTTGATGACTTTGGTCGGCACTGCCGACTGCACTGACGCGATGTCGGTGATCATCTTCACGCACGTCGGCAGCGCGATGCTCGCCGTCTCACGCGTGAAGGTCAGGCGATCTTCCCAGGCGATCACGCCGTTCGGCCACATCACGGTCATGTCGAAGTGGCGAAGGCCGTCTTCCTGGCGCTCGACAATGCGGACGACGTGGTCGTTGACGCGGTCGAGGAAGAGGAGGGTGTTGGACTGGTCCATGGTCTCTGCTCCGAAATGGTTTGCAGCTGAGCTCAGGCGGCCTGCGCGCTGTGGTCGGCGGCGACTTGGACCCAGAAATTGTCGATGTCGGCGCGCGCATCGTCGACCGTGTCGTAAGGGCCGCCCACGTCGTTGCGGTTCTTGCCGCAGCCCTCGGTCAGGATGCCGTCTTGGCCGGCGTCTACGATTTTGAAGCCGCGATAGATGCTGAGTGTCTTGGTCATCGTTTTGCTCCGATAATTCAATGGGTTAACTCGATCCATTATATGGACCGTTAACCCGCGCACAAGTCGCGCGCACTCATTTTTTCAAGAAAAATCAACCACTTAGGCAACGCTGGCGACAGACCGGCGCGCCGCTAGCCGCAAGGACTTCCGCTATGTTCGCAGCCAAAGACTGGCCGGCCGCCAACGTCGAAATGCGGTCGGTGAAAGAGCTCATCCCTTACGCCCGCAACCCGCGTAAGCACTCCGACGAGCAGGTCGCCCAGCTCGCCGCCTCGATCAAAGAATTCGGCTGGACCATCCCGGTGCTCGTCGATGAGACCGGGACGCTGATCGCCGGTCACGGGCGCATCATGGCGGCGCAGCGCTTGGGGCTTTCCGAGGTCCCGACCATGACCGCCAAAGGGTGGTCGGAAGCGCAGAAGCGCGCCTACGTCATCGCCGACAACCAGCTGACGCTGAACTCCACCTGGGACAAGGAGCTCCTGGGTGTCGAGTTGGAAGGCTTGAAGGAGATGAACTTCAATCTCGATCTCGTCGGCTTCTCAAGCAAGGAATTGGGCTCAATCTTCGGCAAGGAAATGGAAGCGGGCGATGCACCCGTCACCGACCTCGACGAGATCTGGGCCGTCATCGCCTACTGCAAGGGCGAGCAGGATCAGGCGGCTCTGATCGAGCGTCTCGAGAAGGAAGGCTACAATGTCAAAGCCTTCGGCGGTTAGGACCGCAGTCAAGATCGACAGCCGCACCTGGCCGGCCCAAGCCGTCGAGATGCGGCACGTCAATACGCTGACGCCGTACGCAAGGAACGCCAAACAGCATCCGGTCCGCCAGGTCAAACAGATCGCCGCCTCGATCAAGGAGTTCGGCTTCACCATCCCGATCCTGGTCGACGAGCTCGGCGTCATCATCGCCGGCCACGGCCGCTTGCTGGCCGCGAACATGCTGAACCTGACGCACGTTCCCGTCATGACGGCGACCGGCTGGTCGGAGGCACAGAAGCGCGCCTACGTGCTGGCCGACAATCAGCTGACCGCTAACGGCGCCTGGGACAAGGAGCTCCTGAAACTCGAGATGGACGATCTCAAGGAGAGCGGCTTCGACACCGGCCTCTTGGGCTTCGGCAAGGACGGCCTCGAGCGCGTTCTCAACCCCGACAAGTTCAGGCCCGCTCCGGACGTGCTCGAAGAGTTGAATGCCGTGATCATCACCTGCGCCGATGAAGCCGAGCAGCTCAAGGTCATGGAGCTCCTGCTGGCCGACGGCATCCCATTCAAAGCAGCGATCGGGTGAGGGTCATGAGTGCCGAGATCATTCTCTTTCCCAGCATCTGCCTGAGCTGCTGCGCCAACTGCGGTGAGGATATCGCCATGGGCGCCACCATCAAGCAAACCAAGGACGGCCGCTGGCGGCACGCTGAGAAATGCGGCCCCGAGCTCGAGGACATGAAGGTCCGCTCCTCGAAACGCAAAAAGTGAGCTGCGCATTTCAACGCAGGCTGCGGGCATTGCCTGTTGCTTGACGAATACCTCGCTGAAAAAACCACAGAAACTGACCGCAACACCGAGAGCGCTGATGAAAGCCAAGATCACCCGATCCTCGGAGATCGTCAAAAGCGCGCGCATCGCTCAGATGTCGGCGCTATTCGACGTGCCTCCGACCGAGAAGTCCCACCTCGAGTGGAATGTCGATTTGCCCATTGAGGACAAACCCTGGAACATCGGTCTTATTGTCGGCCCGTCGGGCTGCGGCAAGTCGACGATCGCCAAGGAACTCTTTGGCGCGCACATCGTCTCCGGTCACGAGTGGCCGAAAGATCGCGCCATCCTCGACGCCTTCCCGCAAGGCATGTCGATCAAGGTCATCACCAACCTGCTCTGCGCGGTTGGCTTCGGCTCGGCCCCCAACTGGCTGCGCCCGTTTCACGTGCTCTCCAACGGTGAGCAGTTCCGTGTCACGGTTGCCCGCGCCATCGCCGAGTCAACCGGCGTCATCGCCATCGACGAGTTTACCTCCGTCGTTGACCGGCAGGTCGCCAAGGTCGCGTCGCACACCGTGCAGAAAACGGTCCGCAAGGAAAACCGGCAGCTGATCGCCATCTCCTGCCACTATGACATTGTCGAATGGCTGCAGCCGGACTGGGTCTATGAGCCCGCCACTGCAACATTCGAGTGGAGGTCTCTTCGGCGAAGACCAACCGTTGACCTTGAAATCCGCTCGTGCGGCAAAGACCTCTGGCCGACTTTTAAGCCATATCACTATCTGAGCGGCTCCATTCATCCCGGCGCCAAGTGCGCCGCCGCCTTCCTCAACGATCAGCCGATCGCCTTCACCTCGTGCCGCAAGGTCGTGCATCCGACCGCCCACGACATCATGATCGGCCACCGCCTGGTCGTGCTCCCCGACTACCAGGGGCTCGGCATCGGCGGCCGCCTCGACGAGTGGCTCGGTCAGTTCCTTTGGGACAAGGGCTGGCGTTATCACAACGTCGTCGCCCACCCGGCGATGATCGCCTATTACTCGAAGTCGCCCCGCTGGAAATGCGAGCGCTTCGGCGGCCTCGGCAACAACGGCCCGAACGCCGCTGCCTCGCTCGCCAAGCACCAGCGGGACTTCACCGCGCAGCGCGTCTCCGGCACCTTCGTCTACTGGGCGCCTAAGGGCTCGAACCCGAAGCCGCGCCGGCCGCACCCTTTGGAGCTGTGACCGTCTCGACGATGATCTTCTTGCCGCGCGTGAAATACTTCAGAGCGCCAAACACCACGGCGCCGGCGGCCCAGAAGAAGATGTTGATCATGATGCCAAGGCCGGCTCCAGCTTCGACCCACTTCTTCTCGTCACCCGAGAGGTGCTGGTAATTGGTGGACGTCGCCACATCATTGGCGCCTTTGAAAATCGCCCAGATCATGAAGATGTTCCAACCCCAGAACAGCCAGGTGGAGATCCTGTTGAGCGGTCCCCGCTGGTAAGTCTCGGTATAGGTCTTGGTCGTGGTTACCTCAGCCATTGTCGCTCCCTCGGTTTCCTATGTGTTGGAGTGGAAGTAATTGATCACGCCCTGCCAGCCCTTGGGCGTCTTCGTCACGCCGAGCACTTGCGCCATGTTGCCGAAGGGGTCAGCCTTCTTGTAGTCCGTGCACCACTGGACTGCCGCATCGTAAGCGGATTGCTTGTCGCCATGAATGGTGTCCGTCAGCCGGTGCCACGGCAGACCGCCTGAGCGTTTGTAGATCGGCCGCCCATCGGCGTAGGTGCCGACCGGCGTCATGTCGAGTTCGGGGATGGCGTCTTCCGTCACTGGCCGGTCTCCTCGAAGGTGTCAAGCGCCCGTCGCGGGTCGCTGCCCTCGGTTATCGCCTGCCCAAGGCTGTCAAAGAAGTTCATCTTCCGCGCGTAGGCCTCGGCATGCCGGGCCTTCTCCTCGGCCGTCAGCGCGTCGTAGGGCTTTAGCCCGGCGTTGACGCCATGGAAGCTCTGCCGGACGTTTTCATAATCGGCGCGCAGGATCGCTTCGTTCATTTGCTCGCTCCATTCGCAACACTCCAATCGTAAGAGAGCGGCACCCGAAATTCAAAGACGCGGCTCGGCGCGTCATTGGAGCTTTGAGTTAAGCCTTGCTAGACTCGATCAATGGAAAAGATCACGGTCGGCACTTACCTCAGGCAATACCCATTCTACGGCTGGTTGCCCGAATGGCAGCGTGCGTACACTGCTGGCGTTATCGATGCTGATGGGTCGATTACAATCGTTCGTGAGGCCTCGGAAAGATATCGGACACCGCAGTTTTACGCGCGCGTCAGCATTGTCATGACCACACGGGAGCCGATCGCATCGATATGCGAGTGGTTCGGCTTTAGCTTTCGTCAGGAGAAGAGGACGGGTCACTGGCGCTTCGCAGTCAGCGGGCCACGGGCAATAGCGCTGATTGCGGCCATTGAGCCATTTCTACTGTTGAAGCAGCCGCACGCGGCAATCGCAAAGGAAGTCAACCTTCTTCTTCCTCGCGAATACGGTGGGCGCATCAAAGAGAAAGCTCTTGTTGCAAGACTTGAACAGCTCACCACGCAGATCCGCGAGCTCAACGCTCGCGGATCTGAAGCGCCAAGCTCGGCACTCATTGGTCCCCAAAATCAAAACGGGCGTCGGCGCTATCACGGTTGTTCGCCGTACTATGGATATTTGACTGCTGCACAGAAAGCCTATTTGGCCGGATACATTGATAGCGAAGGGTGCATTACAGCGCACACCTACAAACATCAGAACGGCCGGACGCCGAATAGAATAGTGGTTCTTTCATTCACAGCCGTAACCGTCGAGCCGCTGCGGACAATCGCAAGATGGCTTGATGTGCCCTTCTTTGTTGCTGGCAAAGTTTACGGCAATAGCCGTCGTCACGTCCGGCTTCTCGTTAAGGGCCCTCGCGCTGCTGGCATCCTAGCTGCAGTCAGAGGTTCGCTTTTACTGAAGGCCAAACAGGCCGACCTGCTTATCGAGTTCAATCAGATTACCCCTCGCCAGGGATGTCGCGTCAGGCCTCAGTATATCGTCGACCGACAAGGCGCCATTTGTTCGGAGTTGCACGCGCTCAACTCCCCGGACTAAAACGGAAAAACCCATGAGAATCTTAGAGTTAGGCGGGTACATAGCCCCCGCTTATTGCGGCATGCTCTTGGCCGAGCAAGGCCACACCGTCACCAAGTGGACGAACGGCCGCGACCCCATTCATGCGCTCGTCAAGGGCGATGAGCTCTGGGCTTGGATCAATCACGGCAAGGAGCTCCAGGATAAGGACTTCCGCGATGTCGAGCACGTTCTGCAGCGACGGCAGTTTGATGTTGTCGTCGATAATATCCGGCCTTCCACGCTTGCCCGTGCCGGCATCGATCCCGCAGCCCTTGCCCGCGACTACAACATTCGTTGGGTATCGCTCCGAGGCGAGACAGCCGGAAAAAATGAGCCTGAGGCTGAAATTTCCTTCGACGTGAAGGCACAAGCCCGGGCCACCATGCATCTGGCCGGTTGGATCCCCTTCTACATCGGCGACACCTCGGCCGGTCTCTGGCTGGCCTTCAAGGCGGTTGCTGAGAGGAAAGCCGGGCACTTCGTCGTTGGGCACGCCGCCTGCCTCGCCAAATTGGTGGAGGGGGAATTGATCGTCGACCGCCCGGGTCATCGCTCGGCAACAGACGGCAAAAGCGTGCCGTGGGACGTTGAGACCTACTACGGCGATGCCGAAGGCGCCCATGTCCTCTTCAAGGGGCAAACCATCACCGAGCCGGTGCGCGATCGCGCCTGGCAGCTTGCCCACATCGCCAACAAGAACGGCCGGGTCATCATTTGAGGGAGCGCGTCCATGGACATCGAAACCCGTCACATCGCCATCGCTCTCCTGGATAGCGGCGGCAACACCTTCGGCGCCGCCGAGCTCTTGCGCATCTCCCGTCGGGAGCTGGTCGGCATCATCGATCGGAGCCCGGCCCTGCAGACAATCGCCAGGGGCTCAGGTGACCTGATGGTCGAGATCGCCGAGAAGAAGCTCGCCGAGGCCATTCGCAACGCCGACCCGCAAGTGCTCGCCTTTTTCGAGAGAACCATCGGGAGGGCGCAATGAAGAGTGCCGATGCAACTCTCGTCATCGCCAACGTGATGGAGCAGTTCGGTGTGAAGCCCTCGCAATGGGGGTTCATCCAGAAGCCGTCGCGGGTCACCTACCTCGGCCGCGACCGACGCGGTCTTCCACACCGCTATGAGGTCCGCGTCAAGCGCTCATGGTCGGCCGATACCCTCGCCAACTACCTGCTGAAGTGCCTCTACGCCATCATGCGCTCGGAAGAGCTGCCCCCAGCACCCACCCGGGCAGCCCGCAAAGCACAGACGGCCGAGAAGAAGGCAAGGAAGCAGTTAGCCGCCAAGGCTCAGAAGGCCAAAACGGCAAAGCCCGCCCGTCAGTCAGACCTCCTGACGACGAACCACCCCGGAGAGCCACCCGCCTAGGAGCGGCCCTCTCGTTCAACCCAAAGCAAGACGTCCCCGCACCATAAGCCCAGGGCGATCCTGGCAGTAGCGCGATGCTGCTTTCACATAAAGGAGACAGGCCATCACCTGGCGTCAGCCGGGGCGATGTTCTGCGTTCGTTCGCATGGCAAACACAACTCGAACCGTTAACAAGGCTTCACGCAGTAAAAAGAGTCAGGCATCTCAAGGCGATACGCCAAAGCGCCCTGGGCCCGCTCCCCGTTTCACCAATGCGCAGATCATCGAGGCCCTGAGGCTCTCTGCCGGCATCATCACGGGTGCGGCCGACATCCTGAAGACCTCGCGCCAGACTGTGGCCAAGTACATCGAGAACTCCGAGGAGCTGCAGCAGGCTCTCGAGCAGGTCAATCACCGCACTCTCGACATCGCCGAGTCCAAGCTGATGTCGGCGATCAATAGCGGCAACCTAACCGCAACGATCTTCTACCTGAAGACCAAGGGCAAATCCCGTGGCTACACCGAGCGCTCCGAGCTGTCGGGAGCCGGTGGCGGCGCCATCAAGATCGTCTTCGACGACGACGACTCCAAGCTCTGAACCGCAACCGCTGAACTTGGGGTCTCCACATGAGCGTCTCGGCTGCCGCCATGGCAGCTGCCGCCCCCCTTCAGCCTGGGTTCAAGCTGACGGAGCGTCAGCGCCTGGCCAATAAACTGCTCGGGGGTCCCGAGACCGACATCCTCCTCGTCGGCGGCTCCCGCGCCGGCAAGTCCTTCGTCCTGATCCGGGCCATCGTTGCTCGCGCCCTCAAGGCTGCGGGCTCCCGCCATGCCATCGCCCGCTTCCGCTGGAACCACGTCGTCAACTCGATCGGCCGCGATACGCTGCCCTCGGTGCTCGACAAGTGCTATCCGCAGATCGCGCCCCTGGTCGGCTGGGATCGGTCGAACTGGATCGTCAAGTTTCCGAACGGCTCGGAGATCTATCTCCTCGGCCTCGACGACAAGACCCGCACCGAGCGCATTCTGGGTCTCGAGTTCGCGACCATCATGGCCAACGAGATCTCGCAGATCTCCTACGGCGCCATTACGATGGCGAAAACCCGTCTCGCGCAAAAGACCATCCTGCAGCCGAAGTTCTACTACGACTGCAACCCGCCCTCGACCCAGAGCTGGCCGTACCAGCTGTTCATCAAGAAGATCGATCCGACCACCCGGGTGCCGCTGGCCTTCCCGCAAGACTACACGCACATGTTCATGAACCCGGTGCACAACCTGGAGAACGTCTCCGAGGGTTACCTCAAGACGCTCGAGGGTCTGCCCGAGGCGCAACGCCGGCGCTTCTTGCTCGGCGAGTTCCTGGACGATGTCGGCGGCGCGCTCTGGACCGTCGATAGCTTCAAGCACCTGCCGCAAGGCTTCACGCTTCCCGCCATGCGCCGGGTCGTGGTGGCGGTCGACCCCTCGGGCGCTTCCGGCAAGGAAGACTACCGCTCCGACGAAATCGGCATCGTCGTTGTCGGCCACGGCCGCGACGGCAACTTCTACGTGCTTGCCGATTTGTCGATGCGGGCGGCGCCGCACGTCTGGGCCGCAACCGTCGTTTCTGCATTTCACCGCTACCAGGCCAATTCCGTCGTGGCGGAAGTCAACTTCGGTGGCGCGCTCGTCACCAACACGCTGCGCGTTGCCGATCGCCGGGTCCCGGTCAAAGAGGTGAGGGCGGCACGCGGCAAGGAGGTTCGCGCCGAGCCGGTCGCCAATCTCTACGACCAGGGCACCGTCTATCACGTCGCCCGTTTCCCCGACCTTGAAGATCAGATGCTCGCCATGTCGGCTGCCGGCTGGACCGGCTCCCGCTCTCCCGACCGTCTCGATGCTCTGGTTTGGGGTTTGACCGATGTTGCCATCAACAAAAACCACGCAGCCATCCTCGGCGGCGGGGTCTGATTGGAGCGTGTCATGCAGCGCATCATCACCAACCAGCATGCGTACGAGTTTCAGATGGGCGGCTCACTGATCATCGACCAGGAGCCGACCCCGTTCCGCGTCACCCGAGAGGCCGGCCGCCTGGTCGTCCTCGATCACCCTTTCACCGACATTGTCGCATCGGGCACCGATGCGCGGGAGCTCAGCGAAGACATGGACGCTTATCTCAACGAGCAGCGGCTCCTGGAGCCGACCACCGACTTTTGCGAATGGGACGAGTTCTTCTCCGCCGCCGATGGCGACGACGAAATCAAGTGAGGCCGTCATGCTCAACGCCATGACCGCCGATATGCCGAAGGGGTCGCGCACCTGCTACGACTTCGAGCACTTCATCTTAAAGACCGCCGTGGAGCTTAATCTCCCGGTCCTGCACGACGCCTTCGTGTCCTACGTGACCGTCGGCTGCCACCCGGGCATCGCCGCGCGCCGCGCACTCGTCGAGTGCTTTTCCGCCCGTGCCGATGAGCTGCGCTTTTCAGGGAGCTGAGAGCATGTACCGCAACGCCGTAATGAGCGATCCGGAGCACGAGGGGAACAACGTCGGCGACACCTGCGGCCGCGCATATGCCGACGCGTACTGGACGGGCAGCGAACACCTCTACTCCAACCACCGCACCTGCGCCGGCACTCTTGAAGTGAGCGAACTCACCTCCGCCGTTCGTCCCATGGACGAGGGCGAGAGGATGACCGCCGTCGCTTGCTCCTGGTGCGGCCGCCACGCCCGTCTCGAGCACTCGGTGAATGGACAGAAGATCCCCGTCTTCTCGCGCTAATAGCTGTCAAAGGAGCCGCGTTTATGGCCATCCTCTCGAAAGTTGCAAAGTACGCTGCCCACATGGCGAAGAGCGACGGCGCCCGGTTTGGCGCTAAGCTTGCCGGTATCAAGGCGGCGAAGTTCGGCGCCAAGGCGGCGATCGTCTCCTATGCGGCGCGCGAAGAATATAAGCGCGCTCACAATCTGCCCGACGCCAGTCCGACGATGATCCCGGACGTCAGCAAGTACGATACCCCGCGCGCCATACTCGGTGCGGGCGGCTTCCTGACATCGGTCGCCGGTGCTGGTCTTGAAGGCATCGGCCTCGCCGCCAAAGTCCTCGGCAAGCGCTCAAAGGCGGCGGCCGTCGTCGGCAAGGTGCTGACCAACCACGCGGCCCACAGGGCGATCAACACGGCGATCCTCGGCGGCTTCGCCGTCGGCGTTCCCAACTACGATGCCGTCGGTCGCGTCGCCGAACGCCACTTCGACAAGCCCGATGGCTGGAAGCCAGGCGCCGGCTCCAATCTCGTCAAGCACATGATCGAGGGCCACTACGGCGGTCGCGATCTGATGGCGGAAGCAGAGAGCAGGGCCAAGCCCGGACGTCGCTCGCCATCGCAGTTCGGCACGCCAAGGAAACAGCGACAAGGACCCGTCACCAAGGCCGATCTGAAGAACGGCTGGTGGGTCCAAAAAGCCAACGGCACGAAGTACTGGCGCCGCGCCAACGACCGCTGAGCAAAAAGGTAGGACGATCCTACCATTTCGGAGAACCCCCAATGGCCGGAAATAAATCGGGCTTCCTGCTGAAGAGCGGCGCCCGCACCAACGACTATCAAACCTTCCTCCGCGATCGCGATCCCGCCAAGTTCGCGCGCATCGAGCAGGACCGCATGAACTTCCGCTCCGCCGCTCGGGCCGCGCGTAAGGAAGGCGGTTCGTTTGCCAAGGGCGCGATGCACTCCAAGCTCGGCAAGCTGGCGGCGCTCGTCGGCGTCGGCGCCACGGCAGCGAGCACGCTGAAGCCGTCGACCGCATCGGCTTCCGAAGCCGGCGACCAGTCCTGGAAAATCAACCCGAAGACCGGCAAGGAGTTCGACAAGTATTCCGGCGACTGGACCGACAAGATCGTCGGCACCGCCGAGGGCGGCCTTGCTGCAACGGTCGGCCGGCTGATGTGGAAGGACGGCAAGAAAGGCGCGATCGGCGCGCCCCGCAGCATGATCGGTCGCGGCATGCTCAAGATGAGCGGCGGCGCCCTGATGGCGGCAGGCGGTGTCATGCTTGCTGGCGCGCTTCTCGGCAAAGCCCACGCTGACGAACTCAACGCCAAGCATTCCGAGAAGGAAGCCCGGCACGCCGACACACCGTCGGTCGCGCCGCCTTCGACGCCCAAAAGCATCGGACCTGTTGGCAACCTCGTGCTCGCCGGCATGAACGCTCACGGCATGGCCAACTTCGCAACGCTGGCCCGCCGGTCCAAAACATTGAAGGGCAAGCTCGGCTGGGCCGCAGGCGCTGCCTTGACGGCGGCTGGCTTTGCCGGTGCGATCTCGAGCTTTGCGAGCGCCAAGGAAGCGCCGAAGAACCCAACCGGCAAATCGGCGTCGCCCGCCGATCTCGCGCAATACAAAAAGAACGTGCTCGGCGCGAAGTACATGACGGGCAGTGCCGGCGATGTCCATCCAGCCGTCGCCAAGATGTACGAGAAGGCCGACAACGCTCGGACCGACGTCGCCGCCGAGAAGAGCAATCCGGCTCTCAGAGCTGCGTTCCAGGCCGGCCGCAAGGAAAAGGCGGCGAAGGCCGAGCGCGAGAATGCCCGCAATGGCGTCACCGAATTGCGCAAGGGTCTGAAAGGCGTCGCCAACCAGAAGAACAACCGCAACAACCCGGCGCGCGCCGCCCGCGACAAGGTTCAGTTCGGCATCGAGCGCGGCAAGGCGCATAGCGATCTTCGCGCTGCGCAGAAGAAATCGGCGCCGGCAGCGGAGGCAAAACACGAGAGGCACGCCGCCGAGAAGCGCGGGCACCTCGCCGGCTGGAACGTGACCAATGCGAAGGGCAAGACCTTCTGGCGGCGCGCCAACTTCAATCAGAAGGACTGAGCGATGGCGATCATGAAGGCCATGGCCAAGCCGATGGCGCGCGACGGCAAAGCGGCGAGGGAAGTGAAGGCCAATCCCGGACACGTCACCGGCACCTTCAGCAAGAACGACAGCAAGGGCCCGGGCATCGCCGCACCCTGGTTGAAGCCCGGAGCCGGCAAGGCTCCGAAGATGTGCTGAGGAGCACCCCAATGGCCATTCTCGCCAAACTCGCGAAGACGCTGACGCTCGTCACTAAGAAGACGGCAGCCGAAGCCGTCGCCAAGAACCCTGGCCACGTCACCGGCCATTTTGCGCGCAACAAATTGGGCGGCATGCACTTCGTCAATGAGTACGTGCGCAAAGTGCCGATGGTCGGCAAGATGCCCGCCGTCAACAAAGCGGAGAAGGCGTTCCGCGCCACACCCTCCGCCGCCACCAACAAGGCAGCTTTTCAGGCCACCCGCCGCGCCCAGGCCGGCATCAAGCGCGCCGCCACCAAGGCGCGTCAGGAAGCCGGTCTCGTCACCGTCACCAAGGCAACGCCACACACCGGTGGCGAAAAGATCCCGCCGCGTCCCGCAGCATCTCGCGCCGACAAGGTGCGCAAGATGCAGATGGCCGACAAGGACCGCTTCAAACAGAACCCGAATGGTCCGGGCTTCCTGACCCGCAACGAGCGCTACAACGAGGTGCTGCGCAGCCTCGACAAGAAGACGCCGCGCAACTTCGACGGCAGCTCCAACCGTGTGCCGCGCGGCTCCAATGCCTTCACGCCGGGCTTTGAAAGCAAGGCGCGCGAAGGCGACGCCGTCCGCATCCATCCGAAGTATGTCCGCAAAGGCGTTGAGGATACGGGCACCGTGAAGAGCCGCAACGGCAGCTATTTGACGCTGCACGACGGCCGCACCTTCCACGCCAGCGACATCGCCGCCGACCACGAGTGAGGCACTCATGAACCGCACAGTCTGGCCCGATCCGGCCCTCGACTTCCTGCGCGCCCATTACGGTCGCATGCACCTGGTGCTGATTGCTGAGAACCTGACCCGCATCACGGGTCGGGCTTTCACCACGAATGCCATCATCGGCAAGGCCAATCGCATGGGCCTTTCGGCTCGCTGATCGGCTGTTTTCCCGCACACGCCTGATCTCCAGAGGTTTCCATGGCCACCCGCTTCACGGCGATCGACCTCTCGCAGGTCACGCCGCCGCCTGTTGTCGTGCCGCCCGATGCCGAGGCCGACATCGCCGCCCGCAAGGCCGACATCGTCGCTCGCATCCTGCCCTACGACGCCAGCCTCGCCGCCGACGTTGAGGAGATCCTCAAACTCGAAAGCGAGCCGATGACCAAGCTGACGGAAGTCGGCGCCTTCCGCGAGCTTCTGCACTACGCCCGCGTCAACTCGGCCGCGCTCGCCGTCATGCTGGCCTTCAGCCAGGGCGCCGATCTCGAGGTCTTGGGCCAGTACTATGGCGTCACCCGCCTGGTGCTGACGCCAGCCTCGGGCTCGAACCCCGCCGTGATGGAGAGCGACGACAGCCT
>NZ_JAIELN010000025.1 GCF_019753045.1 Hyphomicrobium sp. | reverse complement strand
TTGACCAAACTGGAAGATGCCATCCAAACCGGAGACATCACCGCCACCAATTGTCGTCCCACCCGTAGCATTTCCTAACGCGCCAAACGCTACGAACGTTCTTGGACGCCGATGAACATAAATGACGTCGCCGGCGTTGACGTATATGTTCTCACTTGGATTATCGATGATGTTCGAGAGACGGACCGTTCCGATCCGATTCTTACGCTGTAGCGTTATTTCCAGATCATATGGCGCAAGCTTGCCGCCGGTACCACCGCCGCCACCACCTGCTGCGCTACCCGCTTTCGAGATCATGTCCAATATGCGCTCGCCGGAGCCGGTGAGCTTGATCCTGCCTTGCCCAGCGTCGCCAATAACGATAGCGGCATCCGCATTCTGCTCGGTTATGTTGATGACAACCTGAGGCTCGATAGCGCGAGTGGCGAGCTTAGCCTCGATATCGCGCTGAATTTCGTACGATGTTCGCCCGGCGGCTTTAACTTGGCCCGCGTACGGAATCGAAATTGTTCCGTTGCCGCTGACTGTTTGGGGTGGGAGCGTAACGTAGTTTCCTACACGACCTGCCGCATCCCCAGAGACAAAAAGGCCGCCTGCTGACGATTCAAAAATGGACGTCTGCACAACGTCGCCTACCCCGACCCTAATCACGGGCACCTGGCCGCGCTGCGTACCAAAGGTTCCGTAGAATGAACCCGGCGAAATCCCGTCAAGGACGCTTAGAACGAACGGATTGAGATCGATGAGCGCATAATTGAAGTCCACGGCGTCCCGGCTCGCTGTGTAGACCAGGAGCGGGTCTCGGCCATTGGATAACGTTGTGGCTGCACCACTCTTTATGTCGCGATAGCTAGGACCGGCCACGGGCAACTGGGTGCAGCCCGACAACATGCCGACGATGGCGAATATCCCAACAGGAAGGATGATCCTTGGCCAGTTACTGATCATCGCCCCCTCTCGAACTTACCTATTGCGAACGAATACTAGAATGCGCGGCACGCAAGCCGGGCATAGGCTATCGCTGATATAAATGATTCGACTACAGAGAAACGGGCTTTGACCGGATTGCAGCCGAAGTGTTGCTCAGAGGCGCCACAAGCTCCAAGCGGATGCGCGCCTCATCCTCACCTACGCAAAATCCGGGTTGATCGGCGATACTGAATTTCTGTTTGTTTTCAATTCAGTACGGACGGATTTGAGATCGAATAGTCCGCTGCAAGATCGCGACGATGCCGGTTGGGGGCGTGGCGCCCATGCTGGCGCCACGCGTTAACCGAATGTGCCCCATCATTGTTAAGAAGTCAGAAAGAGTTCGAACGGAGGGATTCGAATCACTAAACGATATTCAGTGAGATGATCTTACTCCTCGAAGTACTCCCCGATCCTCCGGCCTTTGTAAGATTCGATGGTTCGCAGTGTGGCCGGGTCTGCTTTGTTGAGGATCATGCACGAAATGCGATCGCGAATGACCTCTGCTTCGGAGAGAGCCTCTTCGACCAGACTACGCTTCGTTTTTCCCCACTCGACGACGAAGATAAATTTATCGATCAGATGCTCGATCATTTTGATGTCGACGACAGACACGATCGGGGCAATCTCGATGATGATGAAATCGTAATTCTCGCGGGCGACAGCCAGCAGTTTCTGCATCTGGGACGAACCCAGCAACTCCGCCACGTTCGGATTGCGTTCGGAAAGAGCGCACGGCAACACGTCCACCCCTGATCGCTCGCGCCTCGAAACGTACTTCGCCAATTGAGAGGGGTCGTCCAAAGCTTCCAATAGGCCTTCGCGTGCGTCCGGCGCCAACTCAGCCGTGAGGTTCCGCCGGTGGAGGTCGCAATCGATAATCAGCGTTTTGCACCTCGAATACGCGCTCAAGAGAGATGCGAAATTATGGGCGACCGTCGTCTTGCCTTCATTCGCAACCGACGAAACGACACCGATGACCTTGTCGCTATTCGGGCTCGGATACGCCCGCATCGATGCTCTGACTTTTCGAATTGCCTCGGTATATCGCGAGTATGGCGCGTCCAGAACGTAATCGTCGAGACGCCCGCGTTTGCGCATGGCGACAGTCGGAAGGATAACGCAATAGGCGCCGGTATCCCGCGTCACCTGCTCGGGAGTGCGATATACACCCGCCGCCCATTCCCGCCCCATGACCACGCCGATGCCCGACAAGAACCCGAAGACGATACCGCCGCCAAGCACCAGCAACGACTTATTGGAGTCCTTGCGCAGGGGCGGAGCTGCCTTCGTAATGATGTGGGCATCCTCAGTGTCGGGGCGAGTTTGGTTCAACTCGTCGAACTTGCGCAGATCGGTGTGATACAGAACTCGCAACGTGTGCGCGGTGAAATCGAGATCCCGGTACTTGGCCCGTGCCGCGCTATCCAATTTGTTCAAACGAGCGAGAAGATCGTCGTTTGGCGGCTCCGGTGCAAGGTCCTCTTCGATGTTGTGATATTCTCGTCTTGGGTCCGTCGTGTTCAAGTCTTCGGAACCCGTGATCCGCTCCGTTTCCGCGCGGATCGCCGTATTCAAGGCTTCCATTTGCTTACGAAGCTTCGCCACCGCCATGTGATCCGGTCCGACGGCATCCGCTATGTCGGTTGCCTTCCTTTCCAAGTCCACATACTCGGAACGCAGCCGCCCAATAAGTGCGTTATCGGGCGTTGTTACGCTCGTTAAATTGTTAGCGGCTTTGAATTCCTGCAGTGCCCGATCAGCATTGATCGACTGCTGCTTCGTTTCCTGCAGCCGGTCCTCAAGAAACTGGTTGACCAACTTGTTGGACGCAACTTTGCGCGCGCCGGATTGCGCAATATAGGTGTCCGCGATGGCGTTGGCGATTTTTGCGGCCTTCGTCGGATCTTCCGAACTGAAGCTGATGCTGATTACGTTATTGACGTCTCCGCGCTCGATCGTGAGCCGGCGCAGAAACGCTTCGGCGGCGGTCCTCTCAAGCAAGGTATCCGGATCAAGTGGGGAGGCGGTTTTCCAACCCATAAGCCGCTTGAAGAAATTTTTCGCCTCGCTGATGCCATAAGAAATACACGGACCACCGAAACTCTTTGCACAAGGATTTTCATCGGCTTCGCCCGCGGCAGCGCGCAGGGCAGTCCGGCCAACGAATTCCGGATCTTGTGTCAAATTCAACGAGCGGATGACGGGTAGAATAATACTGTCCGACGACAGAACGTAGAACTGGCCCGCCATATCAACGTCATCGAGAGTCGGTTGATCCAGAATTTTGCTGGATTGCAAAAATCTATTCACGCTCCGGTCTACGAGAATGCGAGCGGTGCTCGTATAAAGTTGCGGCATGAACGCCACAACTGTCAGAGCCAAGAGCAATCCGACGAGCGCCCCTGCTACGGGGAATAGCCAACCTCGCCTCAGTATCCAGCGAATATCTGAGAGACTAAACGGACCAACACTCGATTTCTGATGTTCAACCGGGATCGAAAAATTGTCGTCTGTTGCAAGCATGATGTCGGATTTACCCTGGAAGCCCAGTGAATTGCCGCGATGCATTAGCATTTAATCCCTGCACTTTTAGAATAACATGTAACAGTGGTTTACGTATAGAGAGGCAAATGCTCGAGCGACCGCGTCACTATTTCCTTTCGGCGCACTTTCCTGGTCTCTTGCATCTTCTGTGCCTGATTGGTGTCGAATGCCGGGCGCACTTGTTGGGGCTCAGGCAAGTGCAACATTTTCGGACGCTGTCCTAAAATGGATCGATATGATGGTCTTTCTGCGGACAGTTAGGTCGACAGCCGGTTCGCAGATTACAAACCTGAACGAGCGCCGCCGATTGCCAGCAGCTTAATTGCGGCGATCATTCTGTTCGTGCGGCGTCGGCCAGGAGCAGCGGCGATGACGCCGGCTTCTTCGCCACGAGATTGATGCGCTTGGCCAACGCCAAACTCAGCCGCTCGATCAGCCACCACATTCCTGCTGAAAACAGGATGCACCCCAGGATCACCATCGCCCACCAGAAGGCCTCGGTCAGAGCCGACCGGCCCGTGAGGCCGTAGCCGATGCGGAACAGAGCGCCGGAAACAGGATTGTGGGTGAGATAAAGAGAGTAAGAGATCAGGCCCAGAAACTGCAGCCAACGCCAACTGAACCAACGATAAATCCCGCCCGTCGTGGTCGCATACCACAACGTCATCGCCGTCAGCCCGGCGGCCAAGGTCACTTCGTCAAGTTTGAAGGCCGCGGACAATGTCAGTATTGCGACATACGAAAAATAATAGACGGCCATCTGCGGGTATTGCCACATCCAATAGGCGCCGGCGCCCAGCAGGAAGCAGTGCCATAGCGGAAGAAAGCTGCCGCGCCACGGCTCCCAGGTGACGATCCCCAGCGGCCAGAGCAAACTTATCAGAGCCGCCACCGCTACGCCGATGGCGGTCGCGCCGCCCTGCATGCTTCGGGCTGGATCGTTTCGTGTTGCAGCTAGAAGAAGCGCATATATCAGGTAGAACTGCACCTCTTGGCAAAGCGTCCAAAAGATCGGACCGATTTCGCGGAATCCAAGCGCTTCCTGCAAATAGAAGACGTGCGCAACGAGTTGCCCCATCGAAATCGATAGTGGCTCCTTGCCTTGGACGACGTGCGCCGAAAGGGCGGCCATGCCGATCGTAAGTGCGATCGCGAACCAGTATGGCGGATCCAACCGGACGGATCTGCGAAGCAAAAACCTGGCTACGACAGGAGCTGTGACTGAATACGGGCGCAGCGAGTGCGATATGACGAAACCGCTCAGGACGAAAAAGATCGCGATACCAAGGTGTCCTTGCCGGACAATCCATTCGAACCAAGCGGGAGCGGCCGCCATCAGGTTCGTAAGGTGATGACCTTCGTTGCAGTGATAAAGAAAGACCGCGAGGGCCGCGATGCCGCGGAGCCCGTCTATCATCGCAAAACGGCCGGCATCCCATACGCCAATTGACGTTGCTTTTGTCATTGTTCGATGGGGTTATATCTTTCCATCAGTCACTCGCTGGCGCTTAGAACAGCCGGTCTTGGAACAGTCCCCGGCCGGAACTGCCGCCTAAGCTGTCTGAAATAGGGATCAACGAAGCGATCAATGGCTGCCGCGAAAGCGATCGAGACCAAAATAGCGATCGGAAACATGATGTAGGGCTTCGCGGCGATTGCGGGGAAGTTTGCCGCGAACAGTCTGATCACCACGTAATGGCTCAGGTAGATGGCATAAGAGTAGACGCCGATTTTCTTTACCCAAGGCCAATTCAAGAACAGGAACGGCTCACGATCGGAGAACCGGATCGCAAAATAGAATATCGGCATCAGGGCGAGGCCCTGGAGGCTGTAGCGGATCCCTTCCCGAAACGCTTCATCGCGATAAAGCAACGTTCCCAATAACGTGCATCCCGCGATTGCCAACATCGCCCATTGATTTGGAGACATCGCCCCACCTCGTTGCAGGGCTTTGACGGGGTTGGCGACGACCGCCAGGATGCACCCGTAAATGATCGAGTCGATGCGCGTGTCCGAGGCGTAATAGGTTCGAAGGGGCATGAAGCCCGGAGAGTAGATGAGGTGGATGCGCCAAGCCAGGATCGCGAGGCAGCCGAGGCCGAGCAGCACACCAACCGTGCGGAGACGAATGCCGCTTCCCAGCAGCAACGACATAAAAAGCGGGTAAAAAATGTAGAAGTGCTCTTCAACCGCGAGCGACCAAAGGATGCCCGTGCCATCCGGAACCGAGTTTCCCGGATCAAAAAATATGCCGTAGTAATTGGCGAAATACGTAACTTGGGCCGCCAGGCCGTACACCGATATGCCCCCTTGCAGCCATCCGACGTATGTGAGGCTGTAGGCGATCGCGAGAATGATCAACAGCGGCGGCATCAATCGGAACACACGACGCGCATAGAACTTCAAAATATCGATTTCGCCGGTTCGCTCATGCTCGGCGAGCATGAGGGTCGTGATCAGGTATCCGCTTAAGAAGAAGAATATCGTGACGCCGAGGCCGCCCGGGACTGCCACGAAGCCCGAGTGAGACAAAACAACGATCAGAACAGAGATGGCCCGGATTCCATCAAGCGATGGGATGCTGAGCGCGTGTGCCTTGCTCATACGCGTATCGATCCAGAAAGCATGGCTAGAGGAATCTCTTTTATCAGGGGCCCATAACCGGTGGGCAGATCTTCGAGTATTGCAATTTTAATGCCTTACGAGGCAGTTGAAATCTGACAACAGATAGCGTGGCCAATTTACGCCAATGCGTTGAACCCGTTGAGAAGCGCGGCCGCTCTACGCGAGGACGTCAATGGCGACATCAATATGAAGTCGCACACCTCGCCATTCACGCCGAGTATTGCGTTATTCAATTGGCCAGGACGAACGTCTGCAATTCCATTGCCCCGTGTGGCAGTCACTCATAAGTTGTAGGTCGCAACCGTTTCTACGCGACGATCAGTTTGCGAGCCACGAAGGCTTCCGCATAACGCTCAGCCGCTCGGCACTCTAAGCCCCGCAATCGGGCAAGCCCGCGAAACGTCTCGTCGTCGAACCAGTGCTTGGAACGCTGCGTGCCGAAATGCTTCATCAGCAGTTCGATTTTGCGATCCAAAATGGGCGTCGCGACCGGAACGTACAAATTGGGCTGACCCAAATCGCCGTCCCATTTCGGAATTTCATATTCAAGTATCAGGTGGTCGCGAAACGTATTCCACGTGTGGCGGCAGACCTCCCGATGATCCTGATGCGCGTCGTCGCGCCGATGCGTCAAAATCAGGTCCGGATTGAAACGCGATTTCAGCGCTTCGAACGCCTCCTTGATTTCCTCGCCCTGCGTTGGGAAAAACCCGTCCTTGAACGACATCACCTCGATGGTGCTGCCTGCCGCGCCTTGCAGAAAAGCCTCGGCTGATCCTCGTGCTTCGCCCTCACGATCGCCGATCCCGCTGAAGACGCACCAAATAACGTTCAGCTTGGCGCCTTCGGCAATCCATTGCAGCAGAGTGGCGCCGGCGCCGATCTCGATGTCGTCGGAATGCGCGCCAAGGCACAAAACGGTGAGCTGAGCCCCTGCGGCCGGCAGCTTGAACGGAAGCATCTGGTGTCCCTACTCGGCGGCGTTCGAATGCATACGCCAGGGCATGCTGCCCTTCTCGACCATTTCTTCGAGCATGCGCTTATCCTGCAGCGTGTCCATGGCCCGCCAAAATCCTTCGTGCTTGAAAGCGATGAGCCGTCGCTCCGCAATCAAACGATTGAAGGGCTCCAGAACCAATTCGTCCCCGTCTTGTATGTAGTCGAAGATCTTATTGGAAAATACGAAGTATCCGCCGTTGATCCAGATATCGCTTTGCTGGTTCGACCGCATGCGGTTGACCAGGCCGTCGTCGCCGAATTCCGCAAGGTGAAAGTTGAACGGCGGGCGAACAGCCACGAACAATCCCACGGCGCCGCTTTTTTTCAGGCGATCGATCATTTCGGGGATCGGAGCGTCTGTCAGGCCGTCGCTGTAGTTTGCCAGAAAATACTCCTCGTTCTGAACGAGGTGCTTCACAACCATCAAGCGCTGCCCGATGTTGCGCCAAATTCCGGTGTCGACGAGGGAAATACGCCAGTCGGGCGGGCGGGGCCCAAGGACTTCGACTTTCTTGCCGAACTCCGAGATGACGCAGTCACTGTAGGCGGAGGGATCAAAATCGCGAAAATATTCGCGGATGACGTTCGCCTTGTAACCGAGGCACAGGATGAAATCGCGATGCCCGAAATTGCTGTAGTACTGCATGATGTGCAGTAATATCGGCTGATGGCCGACCGGGATCATCGGCTTCGGAATTGCTTCCGAATAGTCGCGGATGCGCGTACCGAGCCCGCCGCAGAAAAGAACGACCTTCATTCTTGCCGCCCGCTTTTCGTAAGCATTTTTTGCCCTAGCCTTCGCGCAACGATCTCACACCGAAACTACGTTCATCAAGCCGCGATCTTGAGCCGGTCATCCAACCAGGTCTCGCCGCGGAAGTGGCGATACTGCTCAGCACGCAGCCTATCCGCCAATCGGTCCGGCGGTAGTATCACGTCATCGTAAGTCAGGACCGTATCCTTCGGTATGTCGCGCTTGAGCTTGCAGCCCTCGACCAGTCCTTCCGGCAGATATCTTCCACGGCTCATCTCATCGACATTAACGGCCTCGCCGTAGGTCATGTACATGCCGTAGCCGTCGAGCTCGGTGCCGGTTTTGAGATCCTGCTTCGCGACCGCGCAAACCTCGACCACCGGTCCACCCAGAGGCGGCGCCAGCGAATCCCGGAAGAGAACGGCCCGAGCGATCGCATTCGGGACCTCGAAATGCACGAGATGATAGGGAACGAAGAACGAGTACAGCGGCCCCTCACCCATCTTGTAGAGGTTCAGATAGTGCTGCTGCTTGGGGTCGGTATGCTCCGCCAGAACGTAGACTTTCGTCAGCGGCGTCCCGACCACGTAATCGATAATGCCGCCGATCTGGCGGATCTCGTCGATGTCGTAGATCTTGCCGATCTGCATGATGTCGTCACGGTATTCAAGGCCCCGCGACATCCCGCGAGACTTCACTTTGAAGCCCGTCGCATTGGCGACGATCGTCTGCTCAAAGCTGATTTTCGAACCGTCGGCGAAGCTCGTCACCATCGCCGCGTTCTGACCCCAACGCTCGGCGAAGCCTTTCTGTGTCGTCGGATTGCGATAGGGATCCTGAAGACCTTTCACATTTCCAATAACACGCGGGATCAAGCCAAGGCCCACGACCCAACGATAGAGGTTCATCTGGACGCCGGGCTCGTCGCCGTCGCAGGCGGAAAGAACGACGTTGTATTTCTTGGCGTAGACCTGGAGGATCGGGCCAATCGTTGCGTCGACCTCGGCGTTCATCAGCACGACGTCTTTGCCGTGCTTGAATGCTTCGAGAATGACGCGGGCTCCAAACTCGACGGCGCCGGTCACCTCCACGATGACGTCGATATGGGGAGAACGAGCCAGCAGCATCGCATCTTCGGTTGCGGCAGGCACACCCGCCTCAATAGCCTCGTCGAGCTTTCGCTGCGTTTCGACGATCGCCGGGTTATCGCGCCCGGCGTAGCGGAATACGTCAACGGCTCTGTTCACTTTGCGATTGGAGATTGCGACGACACGCATAGCCGGGACGCTATTCGTAATCTGGTTGGTCAGCCCCTGACACATGAAGCCAGCGCCGACGATGCCGACGCGGATCGGGCGTCCTTCCGCTTGCCGCTGTTTCAGCGCCGTATCGATAAGATACATGTGGCCTTTCCTCCATCGCCGCCGTCGTCCGGCTGCGAACTCTCCTGATCTCAGCGCGCCGACATCAGGCTACAGTCATCCGTCTCTTCACAGTCGCCTCGACGTCGTCGAGACTTGAGAACTTCTGATCTTTTTCCGAAATGACGCTGACTTCCAGCGGCCAGGACAAGCCCAACCGCGGGTCATTGTACATCAACCCGGACTCGTTTTCCGGCGAATAAAATTCGCCGACTTGATAACTCGTATCCGTGTTGTCGCGAAGAACCTGGTAGCCGTGCGCGAAACGCTCCGGAACATAGAGCGCACGCTGATTATCCTCGTTTAATTCCACGGCAATATGCCGGAGGTATGTGGGGCTCTCCGGCCGAAGATCGACGATGATATCGAGAATGGCGCCTCTCGTCGCGCGAACGAGTTTCGTCTCCGCTGCCGGCGGAAACTGGAAGTGCATGCCGCGAAGCGTTCCCTTTTTGAGGTTCGAGGCAACGTTGGCCTGAGCGATATCCGGTTTCAGGCCGTGGTTTTCGAATTCCTTCCGGCAGAACGCGCGCGCAAAGAATCCTCGCGAATCCTCGCGGCGCTCCAGATCGATGATGAACGCGCCTTTGAGCTTAGTTTCCGTGAAGATCATCCGTCGTTCCCTCGGATCGCGACCGATAGCTTGTTCCGGAAAGCGATGCACCACCGTGCATTCCGGCCTCGGATCGATCGCGCTGATTTATTGCACCAGAGCCGTCTTTGCACTCACATGACGAAGGTCTTGATTAATGATGCCGTCCGCCAACAGGCCTCTAATGTGCGCGATGCGCTGGTAGCGCGGCCCCTCGAATTCTTCGAGGGTCAAGCCGGATGCCTTGAACGCGTCGTAAACCTGTTGGGCTCCAGCCCTCGCCGTCCATTGCGGTTTGAAATCGGGCAACGCGGCAGTGATTTTGTCGAAGTTCACACGATAACAGCGCTTATCGGGACCAGCGCCGGACGCGAATTCGACGCGGCAGCCCGGCACGACCTCGGCGACGATGTTTGCGATCTCGCTGATCCTGTAGTTTTCGGACGTGCTACCGACATTGAATGCTTGATTGAAGACCTTCTCTGCCGGAGCCGCCAGCGCAGCAACGAAGGCTCGCGAGATATCCTCGATATGCACGATCGGCCGCCAGGGTGTGCCATCCGACTTCAGGTAGATCAGCCCCTTTGTCACGGCCCAGGCAACGAGATTGTTGAGGACGATGTCGAAGCGCATTCTTGGCGACAGTCCGTAGGCGGTAGCGGGGCGCAAGAACGTCGGGCAGAAATCGTCACTCGCCAATTTCGAGATGTCGCGCTCGGACCAGACCTTCGATTCGCCGTATGCCGTTACCGGATTGAGCGCGGCGGTCTCGTCAACGAAGTCGTCGCCCGCCAATCCGTAATTGCTGCATGAAGAAGCCATGACGAAACGTCCGACCCCTGCACTCTTGGCAACCTCCGCAACATGCACGCTGCCACGATGATTGATCGCATACGTTGTATCTCGGTTGAGATCGCTCAACGGATCGTTGGAAAGCGCCGCAAGGTGAACGACGGCGTCGAACCCAGCCAGGTCGGCCGGTTCAAGATCTCGGATGTCCTTTCGGATCGACGGAATATCGACGATCTTTCCGCCGTTGGCGAAGGTACAGCGCTCATAAAGATCGCTGTCGCAACCCGTAACACTGTGTCCTGCAGCGAGGAGGGCCGGCGTCATCACTGTGCCGATATAGCCCTTGTGGCCGGTCAGAAATATTTTCACGCGATTACTCTGGTACACTGATCGATGTTTAGAAATGCCGTACCGTCAAGCCATGCAAATCGGATGCCGCCGGACGCTTGAGATCGCATTAACAGCAGTAAACGCCCCTCCCCGGGCCTCTACTCCCAATTATAGATGCCCTCCCGGGGCCGTGCCCGCGGCACCAGTGAGCCGACCGCAACAAGCAGGTCCTTCACTAAGCCTGGTGAGTAGCGCACGACCCAGTGCACCATGCTCCCTCCGCAGCGCAACTTCTCCCGCAGCGGAATGGGCGCAGTCGCGATTGCGTTGCAGAAGCTGAACAGCTCGAGCCAGTTCGGAAACGAGACTTTGCCCTTGGCTTGCGGGTTGTACCAAGCCATCCGGTCGCGCCAATTGCCGACCCAGTTCTTCGGGTGGTAGCGCTTGTAGAACAGCGGCCGGTCAATCGACACGAAGGGCCCGCGAAATGCTAAGCGGCTCAGGAATACCTTGTCGCCGTCGATGAAGTTCTCCATCGGCTCGACGCTGCGCAGAACATCGCCGCGCATCACGCCATAGATGGCATCGCAATTGTGGTCGCGAAAAAGCAACTCGCGGAAGCGGCGCGACGGCGTGTCGGCCGTACCGCGCGTGGAGCGGTACCGTTTGTCTTCAGCGCCTACCTGGTCGATCACGATGGTGCCGGTGAAGGCGATGACGGCGTCTGGCCGCTGCTCGAGGACAGCGATGCACTCTTCGATGTGAGACGGCGCCACCTTGTCGTCGTGAGCCGAGAGCCGAATGTAGCGACCGCGAGAGAGCTGACAGGCGATCTCCTGGTTACGGGCTCCGCCGACGTTGCGCGCGTTACGGTAATATCGGACGCGAGAGTCAGCCGCGGCGAACCTGCGACAGATCTCCTCCGTCCGATCGGTGGAGGCGTTATCGGTGATAATCAGTTCAAAGTCGGTGAACGTCTGCGCGAGCAGCGACTCGATTGCCTCGGCCACATAATTCTCACCGTTGTAGACCGGCAGACAGATGCTGACGGTCGGCGCGGCCTCATCATATGCGCTCATCGCTTCCGCTCGCCTCCCCTTGCGTTGCAGCGGCCTCACCGCGGAGGCAGTTTACCGGCGCCGTATGGCGATGTGGTAAATTTGCCGTGCTCAACGGAGCGTCCGCACGCGTCAGCCATGCCTCTCGCCAATAAGGGTAAATATTCCGTGGACAGAAAAAGCGCCCTGTGCTGCGCTCTCCCGAGCAGACGACGCACTCAAGCTTGATGCATTCGTTGCGGAAACGCAGCATGCGGCCGGTATGCTCTTCGATGATCCGAGTGACGCGCCCCCGCACCTGAAATAGCCGACCACAGAACGCAACCATCTCGATGTCGAAGGTGAGACCGCGGTTACTGCCGTGCGTCGTAAGAGTCTCCTCGATCTCCCCCAGCGACTTTACGCGTACCCATTCACCCGGCTGGAGGTTGAGAGGCTCGGGTCGCCGCGGCGGCTTGTCGTTCCGCCCCTTCGGCCGGCGCAAAAGCTTGAGACGGTGAAGCGGCTGCATGTAGGCCGCAAGCGTCATCACCTTCGCGAACTTCAGCGGCCCTACGTTGCCCGATCTCAACTCGTTGAAGTAGGGACGCGGGTCGGTGTTCGAAAGCGGCTCCGACGCTCTGTTGGCCTCGGTCACCTGGCACTTCCAGCGGACGTCGTCGCCTTCACCCTCACCGGAGGTCCTGACGTTCGGTTCAATGCGCGTCCGTAGCGCGGCTACGTCAGCCGCATTCTGCGCGATGGCCGGGGCGTCGAGCGTGTCGACCTTCTTCAGCCACGCCTCTTTCCAGTAGATGCGGCAGTCGGCCTGACAGCCGCCGTGAGCGGCTCCATCGCAGCGGAGGTCGTCGAGCAGCACGGTGTCGGTCATCCGACGACTCCGCAGCGTGCTGCCGATCGTGTCGCAGATTTTGTCCGCCCGCGCCGACACCGTGAAGCGTCGACCCAGGTAAGGTATCATTTCGGGCATGAAGGACATCGCGCCGAGCGCTCCCCGCTCATCGAGCGTGGCGAGTATTTCGCGGCTGCTGCGCACTTCGACGATGTCGCCTCTGTGAAGGCTTCCTTCTCGCATGTCGTTGCCTCCTGACACCGGGGCTCGACGATGACGGCCGAGAACACTCAGGGCCGCCTACTCGACCTTTTACGTGCCACTCCTCTCGGCTAGCCAAGTCCGCATCGAGGCGCCCCAGGCCCTACAGCCGGATGACCGCATCGAGGCGACAGTTGAGCTAGTCGTTGTCACGATTTCCCAGATGAATAGAAATCCGCCCTAAATTCGGATATTTGTTAAGAAGACGATACGGTGTGTACGTTTTTGAGTAAAGGCCACCCCGAGAATAATGGTAACCGCGACCCGTTCATTTCGGCGCCACAAATCTGAATGGCCCGGCAATGCGCCATTTACATTTCAATCGCATTCCGCGCGGATGCCTTAAAACAAAGGCTTTAGCTTCACTCCGCTCAGACCCCCTAGGTCCTGTTCATGATTGGCCTCATTACTCATTAGGCTTTCCAACAGGTTGTAGCGGACGGTGAATTATATAGGCCATCTAGGGAATGCGCGGAGACGATCAGCGATATATCGCCATTGCACAAGACAATACCAATTCTGTACACGGACCATGTCCCCGCACCCCGCGCACTAGCCAGGGTCGCGCGCATGCGTTGACGACTACGCTCTTTCCGCGATGAGGATCCAGTCGGCTGAGCCGTCCGGGTGGGCCTCCGGGAACTCGACTGACCGGGTCGCCATAGGGGCTTCGGATTCCGAAATAAGGTGATACTTGCCGGTCGTTGGATCATACCAACTCAATTTCACGTTTATCGCGCCCGCGATCACAGTCGTATCAACCGTTACCGGACGGCCCGTGGGAAAGTAAGCAACCGCTGCGAGTTTCGAATATCCGGATGCGGCTTTCGTATCGCCTTCGCCGATGCCCAACTTGACGAAGTTGCCGTCATCGCGGTTCCAAGACGGATCGACGACATACTTGTCAATCAACGACCAAGCGTATTTGGCCTGAAGCTGCGGCGCTTCATCGAGAATTTCGTGCCATCTCGCGCCACCATCGTAGATGCCGGCAGCGCCAAACGGCCACCATTTCTCGTGACCGAAATTAATCCCGATGCCACCACGCAGGAAAATCGAATAATTTCTTTCGCGGTACTGCTGGTCTTTGTTGCCGTTATAATGAGGCGAATTGACGTAAGGGGGTTCGATGTCAATGACCCCGTCATTGCCGGCTCCGGCTTCTCCATATACGGCATCGAACAATTCAACAGAATTGCTCCCGTAGTGGTACAGCGTGTTGGTGCTCGGCTTGAACCACTGGTAACCGCCTTCTCCGTCTTGCGAGAGAACGAACTGTTGGTAGCCGGTCAATCCCTTTTGCTGTTCCGCGATCTGCAAGCGGCGGCTAGAGCCTTCCTCGTCCGTAATGCCGTGGAATATCGCGTCGACTTGCCGGCCGATTGGATCTCTGGCGCTCCACTCGAAATCTCCTTCGACGTGCCAGATGACGTTGGGATACTGCGCATAACGAAGGGCGAGAGTCTTGCCGAAGTCATAGGCGTTTGACGATCCAGCACTGATCAAATCCGACACCGTTCCCGTATCCCCAAAACTGAGGAATAGGGAAAGCACGACTGTCATGCGCAATCGCGTCGCCTCCTGGACAACCCAGTCCATTGACGACCAAGCTGGCCCGAAGGCGGATGCGTACGGCGCGCCTGTAAAAAACCTTTGCCCGGCTCCATTTTGGTAGCGGTCACCAAAACTCTTATTCAAGTGTACTCCGAACGGGGCCACGGTGACGGCATTGAAGCCAAGGGATTTCAATCCCTCCAAGGCGCTTGTGATCGTAGCGTTGGAGCATCTCTGCGTCATCGCCCAAGACGACATCGTCTTGAGCAGAAATATGTTTCCGTTCTGGTCGATAAGCCGGCGATTTGACCTTGCTACCGGATAAGCGAAGCTGGTGTCGACGACGCTCGGGGCGAGGGAGTTCGATGTTGCTTTTGGCGCAACTTCGCCGCAACTGACCGCAGAGAGGTGCAAGCTTATTTGAGATGCGCGATGCACCAATCGCGAGGGAACGCTGAATGTCAGCAATAGCAATGTGCTAATTGCCGCGAGAGCAACAACTGAATTCGATATTTTTATCGAACTGCCACCGACGCCGATGATCATTTTACGTCCGCTATATTATGGTTGTGTCTTGGCCCTCACTTTGCAGAATTTGCATCGCGCGAACGCGCAATGCCGTTTCCTGATATCTGATACCAAACCTTCTTGGTCGCCGCCGACCTGAAGACGGATATTGTCAGCTCCTATCCGTTCTCACCCAGGTCGTGGCGCGGCTACCGCCAAGAATCCGAATGTATTGACGCAGCTTCGAGTAAATGTAGGGAACGATCGACACCAGGGATCTGGGCGGCAACGCATCGCGGCCGTAGCGGAACCAGGCAATCACGATACTCAGCGCCAGCGCCGCGACGGCTGTGGAACTGATGTAAAAAGGGATGACCGATTGGCCGAATGCTGCTGCCGCTGCCGTGATCGCGAGGGCCGCCGACAACAATAGAGCGAGAAGAAAAATGGGCGGCACGGCCAAGTCCAGGGCCATCGACATCAATCGCCAATCGCGGCGAGAAACTGCTGACGACAAAGCACGCGGAACGGTCGAGAAAATCAGCTCTCTGTGGCCCTGCTCCCAACGCTGCTGTTGCGTATTGCGTCCATGTGACGACGAAGCGAAATGGCTTGTCACGACCGCGGACGGGCAAAATAGCGGCAAGTGCCCTTTGATGGCGAGGTCGAGCCCAAGCTTCAGATCCTCGGTCAACGCGCCGGTTGCGAGGTTGGCCGAGCTCAGGGCGCTCCACGGAAATGCCATTCCCGTGCCCACCAGCTGACACGGGAGACCGAGGTTCGTGAGGCCAAGCGGACGCACCCAATTCTTTAACCGCCACGTGAATTCCGAGACTTGTTCGTCGACGGACGAACCATCCGGCGCATGCATTAGATAGAGGGCTTGAATTGGCCGGCCGGTCGAGACCGCACGTTCGGCCAGAATATCGATGGCGCCAGTCTCCAGGCGACAGTCTGCATCCACAATAATCACGACCTCAGGGGCTGCCGCTCCGAGATGGCGAATTCCATAGTCAAGCGCGTGACCTTTTCCGCGGTTTTTGTCATCTCGACGTTCGATGACTTCCGCTCCTGCTGCGCGAGCGACCTCCGCCGTATCGTCCGAACAATTGTCTGCGACAACCAGCAGACGATTACCCGGGCCGATCTCAGCCAAAATGTCATTCAATGTCGGAAGGATGCTTGCTCCCTCATTGTGAGCGGGAACGAGTACGGCTAGAGAGGTGCTAACGGAATTGGGTTTGCGGCCGGAGTTTCTTCTCGGAATGGCTGCGAGGACTTCTGTCAGGAGAACAAAAACGGGAATGCTAATGAGCAACGCAATCGCGCCTAGGGCTCCCGAAACCAACGCATTGGCGGCAACAGACATTTCGGGGAAAACCATCAAGCGCTATTCATTCACAAAGCCAGTGTACATATTATTTGCAAAGAACCTAGAGCTACGTTTCGTAATCATGAGCGAAATCGCGGATTCATCATTTGCGCGACAACGAGGCCGAAGATCTTCGGGCATTTGACCAGGTATCGCTTCGCGAGGCGTTTGGGATCCGATAACAGGCGATGCAGCCATTCGAGACCCGATTGCTGAACCCAAAGCGGAGCCCTCTGCTGTTTCCCGGTGAGAAAATCTATCGATGCACCGATGCAAAGCGCCACGCCCCTCGCCTCCGGATTCTTAAGGAGCCGATATGCCAAAATCTCCTGTTGCGGCGATCCTATAGCCAAAAACGTGATGTCCGCGCCGGCACCCAATATGAACGCGATGCACTTCTCCACCTCGGCGTCGGAGGAAATGAAGCCCATCGGCGGCGTGTACGAGGCAATTTCGAGGCCCGGAAAACGACGGCCGATGATGGCGCAGTCCGAAGCGCTCGGCCCGACGATTGCGATTTTCCTTCCCAGCTCGGATGCTCGCGCTAAAAGGCCGGCGGTCAGATCGCTGCCGGTTACGACATCGAGCTTCGCCCCGCACAATCGGGCCAATTTACCGAGCACTCGGCTATCGCAATAAACTCGCCATGCCGCAGCGTATTTGGCCCTTAGTTCTTCTCCCTGCTCATGAATTTCGACGACGTGCTGCACATTGGGTGTCACGACATATATGAACGGCGTTCCATCGGCGCCCAATATTTCTTCGATTGCAGTCTCGGTTGAACCTCCGTCGAATTGGAGACCGAGAAAGTCCGCTCTGTTGGGCGCCGCCATACGTCTCCCCCGCCGACGAATTGGTTATTTCTTCGCCTTTTCGCGGCAAATTAACAAGAAGAAGATGGCTTTTGAATTGGCGACTTGCGCGACAGGTTAATTGGCCGGCGTTCTGGGGCAAGCCCGATTGACATGAGACTGCCGCAATCGACGCGGCGTGCACAGATCAAATACCGGGCACTCAGATGTTTTTTTGGGAGTTTATAGAGCGGTCGCGCGTTGTTTTCGCTCGGCGTCGCAACGCAGCGGATCGCGAGGCCAACAGCCTCAATTCAGCAAGCTCTGTACATACGCGGCAATCGCCAGTGATGACGTGAGCCCCGGGCTTTCGATGCCGTAGAGTCCGACGAAGCCTCGAATTCCGTGTTGCTGTTCACCGTGGATCGCAAAGTCGGCGGGCGGCATGCCCTCCGAATAAATCTTCGGGCGAATTCCGGTATACGCGGGAATGAGCGCGCCTTCGGGGAGCGCCGGCCAATACCGCTTTATCTCTTTCGCGAAAATCTCGCGCCGCGCGTCCACGCCGACGAACGTATAATCGATGTCGTCCCGCCAAAGGATGTCGGGCCCAAATCTTGCGCCGCCTGATATGTCGAGCGTCAAATGGATGCCGAGGGCGTCGGGCGTCGGCATCGGATAAACGAGATGTTTGAAGGGCGCCCGCGCGGACAGTGCGAAGTAATGGCCTTTTGCCGGATAGAGGCTCGGCACCACGTATTCGGACTTCGCGGACTCAAGCATTCCCCCGACGCGCGTCGCGCTCAATCCGGCGGCGTTGATGAGGCGAGCACACGAGAGTTCGGAGACCTCGTTCGCCGATAGGATGGACAGCTGGAATTCGCCCTCGGCGATCGTCTTTGCGCCGACGACTTCGGAGTTGAAGGCCATTTGGCCGCCAGCATCGAGAAGACGGGTTTCGAGTGCCGCCATGAAGAGGTGGCTATCGATTACCCCGGTTGACGGCGACACGGTGGCGGCAGCGCAACGAATATCCGGTTCCAGGCGGTGGATTTCCGTCGCCGTCAAACGGGTGAGATCGTGGACACCGTTGCGGGCGGCCTTCACTTCGATGGCCGCGAGCTGTTCGATTTCCGCTTCGCTCGTTGCGACGAGAAGTTTGCCGCAACGGTTGACCGGCACCTTGTAGTCTTCAGCGAATGCGTAGAGGCGCTCGCGGCCCTCGACGCAGAGCTTGGCTCGCAGCGACCCTTCCGGGTAATAAATTCCAGCGTGGATCACTTCGGAATTTCGCGAAGACGTCTCGGTGCCGAACGTATGATGCCGCTCGAGGACAAGAACGTCCTGTCCGAGGCTCGCGAGTTCGGCTGCGATGGCGAGACCGACGACGCCGGCTCCGATGACCACCGTTTCGACTTCGACTGGCATTGTAGAAATGCCTCTCCCCGCTTGTTTCGCGCTCCCGACGGATCGTGGCGGGATTTGCCCGGGAATTCAAACGGCTTTCGCGACTATCGTGAAGGTGAAGCTGGCAACGTACCGCAGGCCGCCTGGAGCGGATGATCAAACGCCGGACAGGCTCTTATAGAAGTCTGGGTCGTCCCGAATCTGCTCCATGATCCTCAGGCTCATATCCGCGTTTGCCTTCGCCCGCCGATTGACCAACATCTTTTTCAGCCCCGGCATTTTCGCAAAAAACTTGATCGCCTTGTTCGTTTTCTTCTCAACGATATCCCGGTCGAGCCTAGATGACGACTTCCGGCTACCTGCTCCATGGTGGTAGACGAGATCTCCGTAGATGCCGAAAAACAGCGGATGCAGGTTCACAGCGTTGCTGCGCAACAGGGCGTGCCAAGGCATCGCCTCCGACTGCAGCGTCAATAGTAAGTTGCCTCCAACGTCAGTGACAAAATTTCCAGCGCTGTTCTTCCATTTGTAGCCCTTGCTCCAATCTCCCTTCTTCTCCTTCCAGAATTTGACTGTAGTCACGCAGAAGCAGGGGTGTGGCTGAGGATCGCCGAGGTTCTCTTCGCGGCGTACTGCCACCAACCTGTTTGATTGCAGCTTTTGACGTACAAAATCTTCCCAGGGCACAATCGGAAATGCGTCGCTATCCAGAAAGACGAGCAGATCATCCGGACCTTCTGCGCCGGCGCAGGCTATCTCAGCAAGTTGATTGAGCTTGGTGGCGTGGTCAGCAACATCGGAGTCGGACGCATAATAAAAACTGGATGCATATGGCGCGATGTCGAGGCCAGTGAAAAATGAATAGACTCTGTAGGGGCTCGTCGTGAATAACCCGATCTGGCGAAGTTGAGGCTCGATCCAGAAATCGGACTTCCAATGCACAGTAACAAAATGGATCATCGTTCACTCCC
>NZ_JAIELN010000029.1 GCF_019753045.1 Hyphomicrobium sp. | reverse complement strand
GTTACGCCGGCTCGCCGGCTTCCTCGAGCGCATGAGCAAGTTCTTCGCGTGCCTTCTCGGCCTGTCGCTGACGCGCCCAGAGGCTCGCATACAGCCCGTTCTTCGCGATCAGCTCGCCGTGCGTGCCCTGCTCTGCTACGCGGCCCGCCTCCAAGACCAGAATGCTGTCCGCATGAATGATCGTCGATAGCCTGTGCGCGATGACGACCGTCGTCCGGTCTTTCGAAACGCGGTCCAGCGCGTCCTGGATTTCCCTTTCCGTATGGCTGTCGAGCGCGCTCGTCGCCTCGTCGAGCAGCAGGATCGGCGGCGCCTTCAAAATCGTACGCGCAATCGCGACGCGCTGCTTCTCGCCGCCCGAGAGCTTGAGCCCCCGCTCGCCGACCATCGTGTTGTATCCATCAGGAAGCCCGCGAACGAAATCGTCGATCTGCGCGAGCTTGGCAGCCGCATAGACTTCCGCGTCCGTAGCATCGGCCCGGCCGTACTTGATGTTGTAGAAAATCGTATCGTTGAACAGCACCGTATCCTGCGGCACGACGCCGATGGCCGCGCGCAACGAATGCTGCGTCACGTCCCGAATATTCTGCCCGTCGATCGTGATCCGACCGCCCGTCACGTCGTAGAAACGCAAAAGCAGCCGTGCGACGGTCGACTTGCCCGCACCCGACGGCCCGACGATGGCGACCATCTTGCCCGCCGGCACATCGAACGAAACGTCCTTCAAAATCACGCGCTCCGGATCGTACGCGAACCCAACGTGATCGAACCGGATCGCTCCGCCCGATACCTTGAGTTCCTTCGCACCGGGCTTGTCGGCGACTTCGGGGTTCTGCTCGAGCACTTCCATCATGCGCTCGATGTCGGTCAGCCCCTGTTTGATCTCGCGATACACCATGCCCATGAAGTTGAGCGGCATGAAGAGTTGCAGCATCAGCAGGTTGACCATCGCGAAATGGCCGACCGTATCCTTGCCGGACACGATGTCCGTAGCCGACATCACAAGGCAGATCGTCAGCGCGATCGTGAAGATGATCGCTTGGCCCGAGTTCAAAACCGCGAGCGACGTATACGTCTTGATGCTCGCCTTCTCGTAAGCCGCCATCGACTTGTCGTAGCGCGCCGCTTCCCGCTCTTCCGCGCCGAAGTATTTCACGGTCTCGTAATTCAGAAGACTGTCGATCGCCTTCGTATTGGCGTCCGTGTCGCTCTCGTTCATCGCCCGGCGGATCGAAAGCCGCCAGTTGGTCGCCTTCACCGTGAACCACAGGTAGGCGGCAATCATCAGGACGATGGTCACGATATAGCGCCAGTCGAACTCGTAAGCGCAGACGGCGATGATCATCAGAAATTCGACGATGGTCGGAATGAGCGTCATCAGCGCCATGCGGCTGATGTTTTCGATCCCCGCTCGGCCGCGCTCCAGAACGCGCGTCAGGCCGCCCGTCTTGCGCTCGAGGTGGAACCGCAGCGACAGCCTGTGCATATGGTCGAATGTCGACAGCGCAAGCTTTCTGACCGCATGCATCGCAACGCGCGCGAACATGCCCTCGCGGACCTGCACGAGCAGCGACATCACGATCCGCGCTATACCGTAGAGAATAGTCGCCACCACCGGCGCGCCGATAAGCCAGGGCAGCGTTTGGTTGCTCGACACGTGGCCGCCGGTCGATGCGACGAGCGCATCCGTCGCCCACTTGAGCGTGAACGGCACCGTGACCGTCACGCCCTTGGCAATGACGATAATGACGAACGACCAGATAACCGTCCGCTTGAGGTCCGGCCGGTCCTTGGGCCAAACGTAGGGCCAGAGAGCTTTCAGAACCCGAGACGTCTCGGCGGAGGGGGTAACGCGCGCCAGCAATCCATCGCGGACCGCCGCGCACCAATTGACAAAGGCGCTTTGCATTGGGCTTCAGATAGGATCACGCGGCGCGAAAGTCCATCACAGTTACCGCCGGGGCAGATAAAGCCGCTCGCACGGACGGATCAGGTTGGGATTGCGGATAACGTCCTGGTTCGCGCGGTAAATCCGGCGGAAATACCAACCGTCGTGATAGTGCCGAAGGGCGATGAGCCACAGGTTGTCGCCGCGTGCGACCGTATAGCGGCCCGGCAGCAGAACCTTGTGGCCCGCAAGCCGGCAGCGGCCCTGCCGCGGACGCCTAACCCAGCGCTTCACCACCGGACCACCCTTATGCACCGAGGTATTGGCCCCGCTGTTGACTGAGCGATTGCTCGCTTGCCTGTGTAGGCGGGCGTGATGAGGGCGCGCCTTCCGCCCTGCGGCTTTGGCTTCGCTTTCGCCGGAGGACTTGCCTTCGACTTTGCCGGCGGGCTGCGCGCCACTGATAGACGGTTGCTCGGGGGCGCTCGGCGCAGCCGCGACGTCGGTCTCATCCTTATCTTCGTCCTCGACCATTGCCTGCTTGGTCGGAGCCGAGGCTTGCGGAGCGGTTGCCTGCTTGGCTTCAGCGTCTTTCTTGGCAGCCTCCTGGGCCACGCGTTCTTTTTCTGCAGCCTCGTTTGCGGCGACAGTCTTCGCCCGGGCCTCGGCCTCCTGAGCGGCCGCGACCCTGGCGGCTTCCTCATCCGCCCGCCGCTTCGCTTCCGCTGCCTTGGCTTCTTCAGCTGCCTTGGCTTCTTCAGCTGCTTTGGCTGCCTCGGCTTCTCTCAAGGCTTGCTGCCGGTCTTCCGCCTCCTTTGCCTCTGCCGCTCTTTTTGCAGCAGCGGCTTCGGCAGCCTGCTTCTCGGCGATCTCACGCTCTTTTGCCGCCGCAGCCGCTTTCTCAGCTGCCTCCTTCGCAGCGGCTTCCTCCGCGGCTTTCTGCTTCGCCGCTTTCTCCTCCTCGGCGAGCCGAAGTTCGGCCTGCCGCTTTTGCTCCTCCGCGCGGCGCTTTTCTTCCACCGCTTTCCGTTCCCCGTCGATACGAGCCGCTTCCGCTTCGCGAGCCTTGGCTTGTTCCGCAGCCTTCGCGGCAGCGTCGGACAGTTCGCGCTGATGCTCGGCTTCAGCCTCGGACGCCAGCTTGGCCTGCGCCGTACTGAGCGCCTCTTGCGCGCCAGCCGCAGCAGCCGCTGCGTCCTCGTCCTTCACCTCTTCGATCTTGCGCACAACGGCGTCGCCCGTAGCAGCCGACGGCGTCGACAATCGGCGAATGATCGTCGATTGAAATTCGCGATTGGCGCGCGCCAGCCAATCTTGCACACGATCGGCAATTCCAAGCTCCTTCGGCGGCCAGTAGCCGCGAGCGAGATCGCTGTCCTTCTCGGACGAAACGTCGGCGTCGGTGGGATTAGCATCGGGCGGCCGGACATCAATCTCCCGCGCATCGGAGCTTGCCGGCGCGTCGGGCTGCTTCGAAACATCCTCGGCCAACACGGGAAGCCGGTCCTCGGCATCGAGCGTATCTTCGCTATCGATCGCGACCGGAGGAAACTCGCTGGCGATAATGACAGTTGTCCCGCTGGACGCCATATCCCCCTGCTCGATGGCGGCCCCGAGCGGCAGCGGCAAGAGCCCGGCAAGGACGAGAAGCGCTGCGACGGCGCCAGCCCGCGCGCTTACGAGCGCGGTTTTCTTCGCGGAAACCGTGGCTTCGTCATTTTTCATAACATCGCCTTTTAAGTCGATTATGAACTAAGCACACGTGTCACGCTCTCGCCAAGCCCAAGAGCTACGACGACGCGAAAAATTCCTCTGGAACGGACCGCGCGCCCCGCAAAAGCGGCATGCGTCCTATTCCTACTCTGGTGGCCCGCCGGCGAACCCCCAAATACTGATGCTACATCGTTTGAGAATGGACCGAGAATGAATGAAATGACAAAAATGGCCGGCGCACCGGCAAGCGAAAATAATTCCATCCCCCCCTCAAAAATCGAAGGCGTCTGCGTTTATTGCGGCTCCGGAAAGGGACTGAACACAGCTTACACCCTGGCTGCACGCAAGCTCGGCAAGGCGCTTGCCGACAACGGCATCCGCCTGATCTACGGCGGGGGCAGCCTCGGCTTGATGGGCGAGGTCGCCCGCTCCGCGCTCGGCGCCGGCGGCAAGGTCACGGGCATCATCCCGGAATTCCTCGGCAACCGCGAGTTGATGCTGAAAGACGTCGACGAGCTGATCGTCGTCGAGAACATGCACACGCGCAAACAGCTGATGTTCGATCGCGCAGACGCGTTCGTGGCACTTCCCGGCGGCGTCGGCACGCTCGAGGAACTCGTCGAACAGTTGACGTGGTCCCAGCTCGGCCGTCACGCGAAGCCGATCATCATCGTCAACATCGACGGTTTCTGGAATCAGTTCCTGAAGCTTCTCGATCACATGAAGCAGGAAACCTTCATCCGCGACGGCCTCGACGTGCGCTTTACCGTTGTCGACAAGGCCGAAGACATCCTCCCCGCGATCCTCAAAGCCGCGAAGCCGCAAAAACCCGCGACCGAGGAAAACGTGCTGAAAAAATTCTGATTGTCCTTAGTGACGAAGAGTGAGCGACCGCCCTCCGTCGTGGCGCTCGGCCTCATCGCCAAAGATTTCGGCCACCATCGGCTCGAGTTTCGCAGCACCGAGAGGCGTCAGATGATGCCGGTCGCCGTAAAGCGGCTCGCCCTCGCGAGAATAGGGGCACGTGGAAGCGCCGCACAGATGCTTGTGCGGGTAGAACACCCGGACATTCGACATCGTTGAGATCTGATCGAATGCCGTCATGACAAGTTTTTGCCGTTCCAAGAATTCCTCAAGAGACGCCTCTTGAGGCAAAGGTTCGGCCCAGAAGCGGGACTTGATTATCGCCGGTGTGATTTCTTTCGATTGGACCGGAATGGACCCGATGACGACAACCTCCTTGCCATTCTGAAGCAGCAGATTGATCGTCGCGGCCAGCGCATCGGCAAATGCCTTGCCATCGGCTCCACCTCGGCTCTTGTCGGAAAAAATTTCACCATTGCCGTCACGCCAGAAATTTGGCGCAAATGCCCCCCAGTACCCTTCCAAAATGACTCGCTTGATGTCTGGATCCAGACTCCTTTTAAACGTGGCCGTATTGAGCGCCCGGCAGGTATTGCTGAACTTGCCGCCACGGAATGTGACATCGAACAGCGGCGGACACCCCGGATACGGCGCCACCATCACACGGCGATGCGTCTTCTCCGCGTACGATGCGAAGACCGGAACCAGTGCTTTCGCGTGGCTATCGCCCCAGAGCAGCGTATCGGCAGGGACGCTGCCGTCGCCAATCTCGTAGACCTCGCTTGGCCAGCCGCCTGCCGACGGCGCGGGGCGGCCGAACCGTTCCACCGGAAGCGGCATCTCGGTCATCGAAGCGGCTACGACGTCGGCCGGCCAGGTTTGATAGTTGCTTGGCCGGCGGTTGATGCTGCTGCCGGCGACGTGAAGAACCACAACGGCCAGCGCACCCGCGATAAATACCGGCCACCGGGCCGAGCCCGTTTTTGCTCGCCGGAACGGTTGCTCGACAAAGCGCCACGACAAGAAGCCAAGCGCGACGGAGAGCCCGAGCAGCACAAATTTAGCAGCAAGCGCGGTGGCGGCATCCTGCCCGAACAAATGCGGCAGCCGGTATCGCGCGAGAGTGATCAGCGGCCAGTGCCACAGGTAGACGGAATACGAGATCAACCCAAGCCCGACGACCGGTCGCCACGAAAGAGCGCGCTTGACGATGGTCGCCGGTTCGTGTTGACCGCCGGAGTGAATGATGAGGACGGCCCCAAGACACAACGGCAGAGCCGCGAGACCCGGAAACGGCGTTTCAGATGTGTTCGTGAAAAACGCGAACGCGATTAGCGCCGCGCCAAGCACAGCCTCCGCTTCGCGAACGGCCCTATTCTTCAAATCGGGAAGCGCTCCAAACGCCAGAAGCGCCCCCGCGAGCAATTCCCACACGCGCCCGGGCGTCGAGAAAAATGCCCCCTTGCGGGCGACCTCGACGCTTTCAATGCTCAAAACGAGCGCTGCCGCGGCAACGATCGCCATTGCCGGAATGATGGCCCGGCGGCCGATCTTGAATACGAGAAGAAGGAAGAGCGGAAAGACGAGGTAGAATTGTGCTTCGACACTCAGCGACCAGGTGTGGAGCAGCGGATTTTCGGCGGCATCACGGGCGAAATAATCGGCGGCACGTTTAGTGAAATAGAAATTCGACGTTGATGTCACCGCTGCGGCCAGGGTCGCGCCGTATGCTTTGAAATCGCGCGGCAACAGGATCGTCGCCGCCAATGCGGTGGTGACCAGAGCGCAAACCACGAAGGCCGGAATGATCCGGCGGATGCGCCGATCGTAGAACCGCGCCAGGGAAAAAGTGCCGGTCTCGAGTCCGGACTTGATGATCCCGGTAATCAAAAAGCCGGAAATGACGAAAAAGACGTCGACGCCACCGTAGCCGCCCTGAACGCCAAATCCGAAATGGAAAGCAAGCACGCCGACTAGAGCGACCGCTCTGAGACCGTCGACGTCAGAGCGGTGTGCCGTGACCGCTCGACCTCGTATCGCCTCGACCGGCAATCGCCCCTTGTTAGACACTACGCCCCCCGACCAGGTGTCTTAGTGCCGCGAAAGGATCACATTCGCCCCACCACCTCAACCCCTAGTCGTCCGCTTGCGCGCGGCAACACACAGTTGCGCGCGGGCCGCTTCCCTTCTATCAGCGCGTATGGCCAAAACGACTGCAGATCCGCTTCCTCCAGTTGCCCGCATCCCAGCCGCCGACATCGCGGGCTATGTTGAACGCATGCGCGCGGGCGAACGCCGCGCCATCGCGACGGTAATCACCGAGCTTGAACGGCTCTCGGAAGCCGCGCCCGGATTGCTTCAGGCGCTGCAGCCCCATCTCGGTCATGCACTCGTCGTCGGCTTCACGGGACCGCCGGGCGCCGGCAAATCGACCCTCGTCAACGCCGTCATCGCGCATCTGAGAAAGCACGGCCGAACCGTCGGCGTTATCGCCGTCGATCCGTCGAGCCCTATCTCGGGCGGCGCGATACTCGGTGATCGCATCCGCATGACCGCGGCACTGGACGACGACGGCGTCTTCGTACGCTCGCTCGCCTCGCGCGGTTATCTCGGCGGCCTGTCGCCCGCAGCCGTCCGCATCATCGATGCACTCGACGGCGCGGGCTTCGATATCGTGCTGCTGGAAACGGTCGGCACCGGGCAGAACGAAGTCGACGTCGCGGAAGTTGCCGACATCCGCGTCGTCATCGCGGCTCCTGGAATGGGCGACGATATTCAGGCCATGAAGTCCGGCCTTTTGGAAATCGCCGACATCATAGTCGTCAACAAAGCCGATCGTCCCGGCGCCGAACAAACGATGCAGCAACTCATCGGCGCACTGTCGATCCGCGCAATGGCGTCAGAAAAAGTCCCGGTGCTGAAAACGAGCGCGTTGAGCGGCGATGGCGTTCCGGCACTCGTCGAAGCGTTCGACGAAATCGGCACCCGCGTCGCAGCCGACGGCGCGATCAAGAGACGGCGCCGCAGGGCTCGCTATTTGATCGCTCGCGCCGCCGCCGACATCGTCGCCGCCCGCATCAAGTCCGGCGGCAAGGAAGGTCTCGATCCGCTCGCCGACGCCGTACTCTCAGGCACGATGACACCGGACAAGGCAGCCCGCCGCTTGCTCGAATAGTAACCAGCCGACGCCCGGCGTTGGCGGCCGGCTCGCGGAACGCAAGTCGCCAACGCCGAACATCAAAGCCACCTGCGTCGCTTGAAATAGAGATACGGCAGGATCGCCGAGACGACCATCATGCCCAGCGCGAATGGATATCCGAGCCCCCACCTGAGCTCCGGAATATCCGCGAAGTTCATGCCGTAGATGGATGCGACCAGCGTCGGCGGCAGAAACACCACTGCCGCGACCGAGAATATCTTGATGATCTGGTTCTGCTGTAGATTGATGAGCCCGAGCGTCGCGTCGAGCAGGAAGTTGACCTTGCTCGAAAGGAACGTCGCCTGATCCGTCAACGCGACCACGTCCCGATACAAAACCTTGCTGCGCGCCTTGGCTTCCTTCGTGACCTTCTTGTCCTGTTGGTCGACGCTGGTGTGATAGGTCAACACGCGGTTGATGCTGACCAGACTTTCGCGGACTTTCGTCAACAGATCTCCGTCCTGGCCGATCCTCTCGATCGCCGCCTGCAGATCTTCGCTGGAAGGTGAGGCCTTTTCCTTTCCCTTCCCGCCCTTACGAAAAACTTGCCGCGAAACCTGATCGATCCCCGTCCCAACGCGCTCGAGAGCATCCGCCATCCGATCGAGCAGCGCTTCGATCAGGCCCATCATGATCTGCTCGCCGTTCCCGACCGGCACCGCATTGGAACGCTGCGCCCGCACCACGAAATTGGCGAAGGCCTTGGGTTCCGCGTAGCGAACGGTGATGAGCGTGGTGCCCTTGAGCACGAACGTGATCGGCGTGTTGATCGGCTCGTCGCTTTCAAGCTGAGACGCGGCCGTCAGCGTCATGAACTCGGCGCCGTCCTCCTGATAGAGCCGGGCAGAGACTTCGATCTCCTGCATCTCCTCCCGCGTCGGCAGCGAAATTCCGAGCAACTGCTCCACATAGCGATTGTCCTGGGGAGCCGGATTGTAGAGATCGATCCAAAACGGAAGATCGATCACCCCAGCATCTGCTTCAATGCCTTCCTGCGCCAAAACGAGATGCGAATTTTCGCGGCGATAGCTGCGCAGCATGTATAGGCCCTTCCCGGTTCTCGGCCACCACGCAGCCGTCCGAGCGGGCCTGGTATCAGGCGAGCTCGAGGGATACGGGCGATATCGAAGTGTCGCTTCGACTGTCGCAGTCCATTTTTGTTGATCCTCGTATCCGGGCCGACGGAAGAGCAGGCAAGCTTTCAGGCGGCCGCGGTCGGCCGGGAACCTACTCTCGCGCTTCGTCTTTTTCCAGTGGGGTCTTGAGAGTTAATCGGCCTATGCCACCGCGAGTCGGCTGTGCCTGATGGAATACACAAAATAGATGACGAGCCCGACGGCCAGCCAGACGATGAACCGCAGGTGCGTTTCGAACGGCAGGAAGGCAATCAGCGCCCCGCACGAAAGTATGCCAAGCGTGGGAATGATGAGGCCGCCCGGCATCTTGAATGGCCGCGGCAGATCCGGGTGTGAGAATCTGAGCGAGATCACACCGGCGCACACGAGAACGAACGCCGCTAGCGTCCCGATATTCACCAGTTCGGCAAGAACGCCGAGCGGAATGAAGCCTGCCATGACCGCCATGACGAAGCCGACGATGACCGTCGTGCGAACGGGCGTATGCGTGCGGCGGTTGACCACGGAAAAATACGGCGGGAGCAGTCCGTCTCGCGACACACCGACGATGATGCGCGTCAGGGCGTAGTAGAGGACGAGCATGACGGTCGTCAGCCCCGTGATGACGCCCGCGGCGACCAGCGCCGAAGCCCAGTTGTACCCGATCTTTTGAAGCGCGAACGCAACGGGCGAGGAGACATTAAGCTCGGTGTAATTGACGATGCCGGTCAACACGCCCGAGACGACGATGTAGATGATCGTGCAGAAGATCAACGAGCCGATGAGCCCCCGCGGCACGTCACGTTGCGGGTCCCGGGCCTCTTCGACCGCAGTCGAGACCGCATCGAAGCCGACGTACGCGAAGAAGACGAGAGAAGCGCCCGCCAGAATGCCGACCGGCCTGCCTTCCGCATTGTGTTCGAACCAGCCGAAGGGGGCGAACGGCGTCCAATTTTCGGGGTGGATGTTGAAGATCGCGACGGCCAGAAAAATCGCGATCGTCCCAAGCTTCACCGCCACCATCGCCGCATTGACCCGGGCCGTCTCCTTCACCCCGATGATCAGCATGATCATCAACAGGAACACGATGCCGAATGCTGGGAGGTTCACGATCCCGCCCGCGAAGGGTCCCTTCGTGAACTCCGGCGGCAGGCCAAGTCCGATGGCCGTGAGCGCGTTGTTGAAATAACCCGACCAGCCATTGGCCACCGCCGCAACCGAAACGCCGTATTCGAGAATGAGGTCCCAGGCGATGATCCAGGCGATGAGTTCACCGAAGGCCGCGTAACTGTAGCCGTAGGCACTGCCGCAACCGCCGACGCTTGAAGCAAGCTCGGCATAGGACAGCGCCGCGAATCCGCACGCCAATCCCGCAACGACGAACGAAAGCACGACTGCAGGCCCCGATTGCGTCGCCGCCGCCACGCCCGTCAGGACGAAAATGCCGGTTCCGATGATCGCGCCGATGCCGAGCAGCGTCAGATCGAGCGCGCTCAAGACGCGCTTCATGCCGAAGTCCGAGTCGTCGTAGGCGACAGATTTCTTGCGGAAGAGATCGGCCATGCGCGGGTCCCTCATGATCTGGACGTCTTTGGTCACAGGACAATTTGGCGCTGGATGACCTTCCCCCCTCGGACGGCAATTCCCCTCGCCGCCACCCCTGTCAGGACACCACGCGCTTCTCTGCGAGCTTCGCCCAGCCGTTTGCCGATGTCTAGGATGCCGTTGCCGAAAAATGTTGCCCGCCTGCTTGTTAGGCAGATCGCTGCGAATCGACCAAGCTGGCCTGCTGAACAGAACACTACGGGCCCTTGCCCGGCGCTCCTAAACCCGATAGCGAGTCAAAAAACGAGGGGTGCACCAGCTCGGTTCGTCAAGCCGACTTGAACGAGCCAAGCTCAGCGTGCCAGTCGAGCGAGATGGAGTACGACGATGTCTGACGAGGCCGTAGTCGCCCAAACCGGGCCCTATCAGGTCGACCTCACTGAGGGCCAAGAGTATTGGTATTGCCGCTGCGGCAGATCCAAGACCCAGCCCTTTTGCGACGGCTCGCACGAAGGCACGTCCTTTGAACCGATGCGGTTCGTTCCGGACCACACGGGTACCTTCAACATCTGCGGCTGCAAGGCGACAGACGACGAACCCTATTGCGACGGCACCCATAACGTCCTGTAGCGACAGAGCAACAGCAGGCGGCTTCGCGGCACCTTGCGCCGAAGGCTAAGCAGTCCCGGCCACATAAAAAAAAGGCCGCCTCGCGCCAGATTGCGCAAGCCGACCTGATGGCACGAAGGCCATCCATGAAACGAAGCTTAAATGCCGGTATTCCCAGCTTTGATATTCGGCGGAATTAGCGGCCCAGGATTAGCGACCCTGAGAGGCCAGCATGCATTCCGTCATTAGGCGTCGTTCTAGTTTCGTCAATACGTCCGGAATATCCCGGCCCGAATCCCGAAATTCAGTGATTCGTTCTTTCACGAGGGCGTAGCACTGGCGCGGATCGTCTTCCGACTGCTCCATCTGATGGACCAATTCAGCCAGTTCCCCGCTGCCCATCTGTTGCGACATGTTCTTCAAGTCTCCCGCTGTTGTTTTTATCTCGGAGTTCGAACGGGGGATCATTGTTGCCACCCGGGAAGAGCTCCTCGACTCAATTACATCCTTGGGTATTTCTATTTAGGCCCACCCGTACACGAATAGAATGCGCTAATTCGGCAGTAGACCGACGAATTTCAGGAGTGTGGCTTAACTGCCCTGAATAACACCTGAACGAAAAACAGAAATGCCCGCCTCGTAATGGGGAAACTAGGTCAGCCATTCGTGGCGATTAACTGGCAAGAATTAGAATATCGCTTCACGAATTGTTGCAAAAGCGTTGGGTGCAGGGCAGCAAAACACGCAGACTTAAGCGAAGTCTCGCTACCTAGCCTCGAAATGGGCCCCGGCGATTGATGCGCAGTGGCCCGTCTGCTACGCCTCCCGCGTTGCATCAAGGATTTAGCTCTATGATACCCCGCTATTCACGACCGGAAATGACGCGCATCTGGGAGCCCGAAACACGTTTCCGCATCTGGTTCGAGATCGAAGCGCACGCCGCGACCGCCAGCGCCCAAATCGGGATAATTCCCGAGGCTGCGGCAAAAAACATATGGGAAAAAGGTTCAGCCGCGACCTTCGACGTCGCCCGCATCGATGAAATCGAAGCGGTCACGAAACACGATGTGATTGCCTTTTTGACGCACCTCGCCGAGCACGTCGGCCCGGACGCCCGCTTCGTCCATCAGGGCATGACCTCGTCCGACGTGCTGGACACCTGCTTGAACGTCCAGTTGGTGCGCGCCGCCAATCTCCTGATAGCAGACCTCGACCGCCTTCTCGCCGCGCTCAAGACCCGCGCATTCGAATACAAGGATGCGATCACCATCGGGCGCAGCCACGGCATCCATGCCGAGCCGACGACGTTCGGCGTCAAGCTCGCCTACGCCTATGCCGAGTTCGAGCGCGCACGCGAGCGCATGGTCGCCGCCCGCAAGGAAGTCGCGACGTGCGCCATCTCGGGCGCGGTCGGAACCTTCGCCAACGTCGATCCCCGGATCGAGGAATACGTCGCGGAGAAGATGGGGCTCGTTCCCGAACCCGTGTCGACGCAAATCATTCCGCGCGACCGTCACGCCATGTACTTCGCGACGCTCGGCGTCGTCGCCTCGAGCATCGAGCGCCTCGCGATCGAGATCCGCCACCTGCAGCGGACGGAAGTGCTCGAAGCGGAAGAATATTTCTCGCCGGGCCAGAAGGGCTCGTCCGCGATGCCGCACAAGCGCAACCCCGTGCTCTCGGAAAACCTGACGGGTCTCGCCCGCATGGTTCGCGCCTACGCGCTCCCCGCCATGGAAAACGTCGCCCTCTGGCACGAACGCGACATCTCGCATTCGAGCGTCGAGCGGATGATCGGACCTGACGCGACGGTGACGCTCGACTTCGCGCTCGCGCGCCTCGCGGGCGTCATCGAAAAGCTTGTCGTCTATCCGGAGACGATGAAGCGGAACATGGAAAAGCTCGGCGGCCTGCACAATTCCCAGCGCGTGTTGCTGGCTTTGACCCAGGCCGGTGTCAGCCGCGAGGACGCCTACGCGCTCGTCCAGCGCAACGCCATGAAGACGTGGGAACAGGGCAAGGATTTCTTGACTGAGCTCAAGTCGGACAAGGACGTCACCGCCAAGGTGCCGGCCGCCGCTCTCGAGGCGATGTTCGACATCGACTATCACACGGCCCACGTCGACACGATTTTCCGGCGCGTTTTCGGCAGCGCCTGAACGCGTCCGTCGACATCGTCACGGAAGTGTCACGAAACTGACGTGCTACTGCCATGTCGACTGCCGATAGGCTTCCAATCGAGATATGTCGGGGTGGTGGGATGTCGGCGCCGGACTCTGCTTTCGGGACGGAAGAGCGCCATGAGGGTGACGCGGCTGAAAAACGGCCCGTCATCGGCGCAATCAGCCTGCTCAAGGGCGCCGTCGCTGTCGGCGCCCTCGCATTCGCGGTATTCAGCTTAGCGCCGGGAATAGACCTCGCGATTGCGCGTCTCTTCTACGCCGGGAACGGCCAGTTCATTGGCAACCAGCTGGCGATGTTCGGCGTGCTGCGCTTCACCTTCAACGGCCTGTTCTATCTGACGTGCGCGGTGACCGCCGTCGGTCTTTTCATCACCGCACGGATAGCCGCCAGCTGGCTTGGTCTCGGCATACGCAAATGGCTCTTCATCGCCGTCTGCCTCCTGACCGGCCCCCTCGTCGTCGCCAACATCGGCTTCAAGGATCACTGGGGCCGCGCCCGCCCCCGAGACGTCGTCGAATTTGCCGGCAGCAAGGCATTCACCGCGCCCTTCCCCGCCTCGAACCAGTGCAATTACAATTGCTCGTTCGTTTCGGGAGAGGCCTCGTCGGTGTTCATGGTGCTGTTTGTTGCTGCGCTGCTCTTCAAATCCCTCTCGCGCAACTTTGTCACACTGAGCATCCTGCTGGGCGGCCTCGCCGGCTTGACGCGAATTGCTCAAGGCGGGCACTTTCTATCCGACGTCATCTTCGCCGGGGTGCTGATGGCGATAACCGCTGCAAGCTTGCAACTCCTTTTCGACACATTGGAGTCCGACCGTAAAAATTCGATCTAACCGGGTTCGGCGTAAGTGACCGGCACCGTCGAATGCTGCTACGTGACGTCCGGAAAGCGGAAGTCCAACCGAGCCTCGGGCGGAAAGCTTTGAGTCCGATGGGAATAATGATGGCGGCAGAGCCGCAAGCCGAGTTCGGCACGCAAGAAAAAAGCCGGAACGTTTCGTTGCTTCTCTGGGGCGCCGCGATCGTCGGCGTCATCGCTGGCATCGTCTTCAGCGCGTTCCCGGATATCGACATGAAGACGGCGGCGCTTTTTTATGAAGGCAACGGCGTATTCACCGGTAAAGGCGGCGGCGGCATCTTTTACGGCAAGTCGTCGACCGCTGCCGACCTCATCCGTTTTGTGCTCTTTCTGGCTTTCGTCGGTGTCGGTGTCGTCGCCGCCTGTGGACTCGCCACGACCGTCCTTCGCGGCCGCGCGTTTCTCAGTTTCACAGCCCCAAAATGGCTCTTTCTGGCAGCGTGCCTCGTCATCGGACCGGGTATCGTCGGCAACGCCATCCTGAAGGATAACTGGGGGCGCGCGAGACCCGTTCACCTCACGGAGTTCGGCGGCAGCAAAACGTATTCGCCGCCGCTTGTCCCCTCCAACCAGTGCGAGAAGAATTGTTCGTTCGTCGCGGGCGAGGCATCGATGGCCTACGCGACGCTCTTCGCCGCTGCATTTCTCTTCGCGGGCCTGGGCACCAGACTTATCTGTGCCGGCGTCCTCGCGGGGCTGTTCTCAGGCGCGGTGCGCATGTCGCAAGGCGCGCATTTTCTATCCGACGTCGTCTTTGCGGGAGTGGTCATGGCCGCAACCGTGGCCGCCATCTACCTGCTGTTCGATCTCATTGCGCGGACAGGCGGCGGCACCGATCCAGCGACCGGCCCGCCAAATCCGCTGGCCCGATGGTGCTCATGGTAACGTCCGAACTTGAAGCCGGATCTCCGAATTCCGATACCGTCAGCGCGCCTGTCGGATCGCGAAGCGTGATCGCCAGTTCCCGGCCGCGCCTCTCCGTCATCGTGCCGACCTACTGCGAAGCGGGCAACATCGGCGCGATGATCGCGGCTCTCGATGCGTCCCTCGCCGGCATCCGGTGGGAAGTCATCTTCGTCGACGACGACAGCCCCGACGGAACGATGAAAGTTATCCGGTCTCTCGGCGAAACCGACGACCGCGTGCGCGCCATGCGCAGAGTTGGCCGCCGTGGCTTGGCGGGTGCGGTGATTGAAGGGATGCTCGCATCCGGCGCCGACATCGTGGCCGTGGTCGATGCCGATCTTCAGCACGACGAAAAATTGCTCCCGCGCATGTTGAGCGAGATCGAAAGCGGCGCCGCAGACCTCGTCATCGGCACGCGCTACAGCCAGTCGGGCGAGGCGCGCGACGGCTTTTCGACCGCACGCCGCCTATCGAGCGAGCTTGCAACGCGCCTCTCGAACCTCCTCCTTCGGACGAACGTCAGCGATCCGATGAGCGGCTTCTTCATGATCAGAAGAGAACTCGTCGACACGATTGCTCCGAACCTGTCCCCTGGCGGCTTCAAACTGCTGCTCGACATTCTGGCTTCCGCGCCCGCGGGCATCCGCGTCCGCGAGATACCTTATGTGTTCCGCCCGCGCCGGGTCGGAAAGTCGAAGCTCGACGGCCTCGTGATTGCCGATTTCGTGGGGCTGCTTCTTTCCAAGCTCGCGGGCAACTTGGTGCCGCCGCGGTTCTTTCTGTTCGCGCTTGTGGGAACGCTGGGCCTCGTCGTCCACCTCTTCGCGCTCAGAAGCGCCATCGTCGTCAGCGACGCATCGTTCAATACGGCCCAGATCTTCGCGTCGTTCGTTGCAATGACGTTCAACTTCTTCCTGAACAACGTGCTGACCTTCCGCGACCGCCGCCTCAGCGGTTTCCAGGCAATCAAAGGCCTGCTGATCTTCTACGCCGTGTGCAGCGTCGGCGCGCTTGCGAACATCGGCGTTGCCGATCTCGTCTACAGCCACGACGCGACGTGGTGGCGTGCCGGTATCGCAGGCGCACTGATGGCGGCCGTCTTCAATTACGCGGTCAGCTCTGCATTCACCTGGCGCCGATGACGGCTAGTCTCACGACCATCACACGAGCGGCGCCTGAGCCTGCGCATTCCGAACCCGCGCTTTCAAAGCCGCCTCTCGACAGCCGGACGGCCATCAGCATCCTTCTGGCTGCCGTCCTCGCGCTCACCGCCATTCGTCTCGGCCTCGCGGGGGCTATCGGGCTCGTCGATGACGAAGCCTATTATCGGATCTGGTCGCTTGGCTTCTCGCTCTCCTATCTCGATCACCCGCCGATGGTCGCCTGGATCATCGGCGCGGGCCGGGCACTCGCCGGAGATACGTATCTCGGCATTCGCCTCCTCGCGCCGCTCATCGTCGCCGCCGGAGCCGCGATCCTTTGGCGAACCGCATATCTCCTCTACGGCCCCGAAATCGCGAGGCGCGCGGTTTGGATCATGCTGGCGATGCCGCTGCTCGCAGTCGGCGGCATCATCGTCACGCCGGATCTGCCTTCCGTGCTTACCGCAGGGCTCGTCGTCTGGGCGCTCGCAGAACTCGACCGGAGCCAGAATGCCAAATGGTGGCTGGCCATCGGCCTGTTCGCAGGCCTCGGCTTTCTGTCGAAATATACGAACCTGTTTCTCGGCGGCACGATCCTCGTCTGGTTGGTCGCGGGACCCGACAACCGCAAATGGTTTCGCGCACCCGAGCTTTGGATCGGCGGCATCATCGCGGCTGCCGTAGCGAGCCCGGTATTCATCTGGAACGCACAACACGGCTGGGCATCCTTCACGAAGCAATTCGGACGCGTCGGACACAGCGGCTCGGGCGGACTGAACTATCTCCTCGAATTCGTCGGCGCATTCCTCGCACTTGCGAGCCCGGTGATCGCGGTTCTCGCGATATGGGGCCTCGTCAGGGTTACGCGCTCGGCAGTCGTTAGCCGTGGCCGGAGCCGCCCCGACGTGCTGCTGGCCGCCGCCGTGCTCCCGATGCTGGTCTACTTCACCGCTCACGCGCTGCACGACCGCGTGCAAGGCAACTGGCCCGCGCCGCTCTATCCGTCTCTCGCGATCTGCGGAGCACTTGCACTCGACGCCGTGTCGCCGAAATGGCGGCGCACGACGTTTCTGTCCGCACTCGGCCTTGGCCTCGTGATGACAGCCGGCATCTATGCTCACGCGCTCCATCCATTGGTGGCGGTCGCGAAGGACCCGACCGAACAGATGCGCGGCTGGCCCGCGTTCGCCGATGCCATCGAAGCCAAGCGGCGCGAAACAGGCGCCGGCTGGGTCGCGACGTCGAGCTACGCGACGACCGGCCAGATGGCGATGGGGCTCAGGGGAAGAAGCGAAGTCGCGCAACTCGATCAGCGTATTCGCTATGAATTTTTGCCCCCGCTTCCGGCATCCGTGCTCGCCAAACCCGCCCTCTACGTCGAGCTTGAGAGACGCCTCGATCTCCCACTGATGCGCGAGAAGTTCCGCAAGATCGAGCCGCTCGGAACCCTGACGCGCAACAACGGCAGCCCCAACGGCGCGACGTACGTCGTCTATCTGCTCTCCGACCCGCCCGCGCCGCCGCTCTGATCGCGGAACGGTGACAAGGCTCAGCGCCGGTCCGCCGATTGGTTACGGCCGGCCCGGCGTGGAATGCCGAAGAACTATGCAGCTTCCTTGTTGAGACGGCCCTCGGCAAGCTTCGTCAGCTTGTCGTCGGCGCCGTATTCTTCCTTCAACGTCTTCTCGAGGATCGTCGCGATCTCCTTGTGACCCAAGAGCTTCGCCCACGAAATAAGCGTGCCGTAACGCGTGATCTCGTAATGCTCCGCAGCCTGACCAGCCGCGATCATCGCGGCGTCGCGCGTATCCGCATCCTTGATTTCCGACATCAGCTCTTCGCCTTCTTCCAGAATGCCTTTTATGGCCGGGCACTCCGTGGCCTTGGGTTTGCGGCCAAGAGATTTGAACACTTCATCAAGACGCGTGATGTGTTCCTGCGTCTCTTCCATGTGGCTCATGAACGCCTTCGCGAGCTGCGGCGAATCCGATGATTTCGCCATCTTCGGCAGCGCCTTAACGAGCTTGCTTTCAGCGTAATAAATATCTTCAAGCGTATGATTGAACAGGTCTTCTAGATTAGCGATTTTCATTGGGGCGTCTCTCCTCGGACTGGAACTGCTGAAGTCGCGTAATTCGCCAACGCCGCGCCGCGCTCGCGGTTCCCAGGATGAAGCATCCGCAGACTGCGGATCGATGCGGGGGTGCGTTAGCGATATCTGGTTGGAACCGCCGCCCCCGGTCGCTCTGCCGCTCTTCCCTCCTTGCACGCCGTCCGTTAATCAGACTCCCGCATGAAAACATCGGAAGTCGACATTCTCATTGTGCCCGGCTGGCAGGACTCCGGTCCCGATCACTGGCAGAGCAGGTGGGAACGAAATCTCAGGACGGCGCGCCGCGTCATCCAACAGGACTGGGATAATCCCGACGTCGAGACCTGGGGCGACCGCATGGCGAAATTCGCGGGCGGCGCAACGCAGCCTGTCGTCGTCGTCGCCCATTCGGTGGGCGTCGCCGCGACGATTTTCGCGGCCGACAAGCTGAAGCGGAACCGCGTCATCGGCGCGTTCCTTGTTGCGCCCGCCGATCTCGACCACGCCGACTTCTGGCCCGACACCGGCGGCAAACGTTGGCCGCCCGAGAAAGGCGCGCGCGGGTTTGAAACGATGCCGGAACGGCGCCTGCCGTTTCCCGCGCACGTCGTCGTCGCCAACAACGATCTCTATTGCAGCTACGCGCGCGCCGAGCACCTCGCGGGAAAATGGGGCGCGACGTTGAGCGACGCGGGCGAAAGCGGCCACATCAACATCCAGTCGGGCCACGGACCATGGCCGGAAGGACTGCTGCAGTTCGGTCAGTTCTTGAAAAAGCTCGGATGACCAACGCCGCCGCGCTGGCGTAGCACCAGATAACGAAACGGGGCCCACATGAGCCCCGTCGAAAAAATTCCCGACACTTCCGGCGTTGGCGGCCGGCTCCGCGAAGCGGAGTCGCCAACGCCCAAAAAGGACTCTCAGCTCTTCGCCGCCTCGATGTCGCTCACGGCTTTCGCAAGGGCTTCGCCCATGAACGCGCGGATCTCGGCGTCCGAAACAGCAATGCCCTTCGCGGCGAGATCGCCTTTCACCTTCCGGAAAACATCGTCATCGCCCGCCTCGGCGAGATCGGCCTTGCGAACTTCCTTCACGTAAGCTTCGAGCGCATCTCCTACGAGACCGAGCTTTGCACCGGCCCACTCAGCAATCGCCTTGTTGCGACGAGCCTCCGCGCGAAAGCGCAGATCTTGGTCATGGGCGAACTTGTTCTCAAATCCCCGCTCGCGGTTGTCGAAAGTCGTCATGGGTCATCTCCTCGTCCGGGCTGCCAGCCGGTATGGACTTTTGGTTGTATCGACAGCGATTACGCGCTGTGCGGGTATTGCAGACGTTCGCCAAACGCATATCTAGGCCCAGGGTTACCGCGCGCCCTGAGTTAAATCAACGGCTTGGCTGCCGGTCACCATAAGAGGTGCTGCGGCTCATGGTCTACATTGTGTCGCCCCCCTCCTTCGGCTAGTGTCCGCCCAAGACATCCGAGCGCGAAAGGTGCGCCGCTTCTTTCCCGACATGAAGAAAACACGTTGGAAAATCAAGGCGTCAGCGTCCGTGTACGAACTCGTGAAAAGATCCGTGTATCGCAATGAGTGAGAGCAAGCTGTTGATCCTCAGAGGTCCAGGAATGAACAAGCGTCGGCGAATTTACGAGGGCAAAGCAAAGGTCCTCTATGAAGGTCCCGAACCGGGCACCCTCATTCAACACTTCAAGGACGACGCAACCGCCTTCAACGCAAAGAAACATGCGTTGATCGAGGGCAAGGGCGTTCTGAACAATCGTATCTCCGAGTACATTTTTACCAAGCTCGGCGAGATCGGCGTGCCGACTCATTTCATCAAGCGTCTCAACATGCGCGAGCAGTTGATCCGCGAAGTCGAGATCGTGCCGCTCGAAGTCGTCGTGCGCAACGTTGCTGCAGGCTCGTTGTCGTCGCGCCTCGGCCTTGAAGAAGGCTCGCAGCTCCCGCGCTCGATCATCGAGTTCTATTACAAGAAGGACGACCTGAACGACCCGATGGTCTCGGAAGAGCACATCACTGCGTTCGGTTGGGCAACGCCGCAAGAGATCGACGAGATCATGCAGCTCGCGCTGCGGATCAACGACTTCTTGGTCGGTCTTTTCCTCGGCATCGGCATCCGCCTCGTCGACTTCAAGGTCGAGTTCGGCCGTCTCTATGACAACGAGCAGATCCGCCTCGTCCTCGCCGACGAAATCAGCCCGGACTGCTGCCGCCTGTGGGATATCCAGTCGGGCGACAAGCTCGACAAGGACCGCTTCCGGCGCGATCTTGGCGGCGTTCTCGAAGCCTATCAGGAAGTGGCTCGCCGCCTCGGCGTCCTGACCGAAACACCGCGTCCGCGCGGTGCGGGTCCGGTGCTCGTCGCTTCGAACACACCGATCAACGGTCCGGTCACGCCCGTAAACGGCAAGCCGAACTAAATTCGTTTCCCTCTCCCCATGACGCGTGCAGGGTCATGGGGAGAGGGTTAGGGTGAGGGGCAGCGATCACGTTCGCATGGTGGCCGCCCCTCACCCCAGCCCTCTCCCCGCTGCGCAGGGCGAGGGAGCAAAGGACGCCATGAAAGCCCACATCAAAATCACATTGAAGAACGGCGTGCTCGATCCCCAGGGCAAAGCCATCGAAGGCGCGGTCAAGGGATTAGGCATCACGGGCGTCGGCGACGTCCGTCAGGGCAAGTACATCGAGGTCGACCTTGCAGAGAGCGACCCGGCGAAGGCGAAAGCCATCGTCGAGCAGATGTGCAAGGACCTGCTGGCCAACACCGTCATCGAGAACTACAGCTACGAAATCGGTTGAGCGATGGCGCCGAGGTTGCGGACGACGCTTGCCTTGGTTGCGCTCTGGCCTTGGCCTGCGCTCTCTGAGCCCGCGTCCGTGGCGCCCGATCTCGATTGCAGCAAGGGGTTCGAGGCGCTCCGCAACTGGGCTGCATGGCTTCCAGGCGCCGGACAGGTAAGCGGCAGCAACCCGAACGTCGTCACAGTCGCGCAGCCTGATGTC
>NZ_JAIELN010000023.1 GCF_019753045.1 Hyphomicrobium sp. | reverse complement strand
CAGTCGTTGCATGCGGGGCGGGCGTTCTCCGTTTACGGGAACCCGATTGCTTCGCGGCTTCTGCTCGGGACGGCGGGCTATCCGTCTCCGGCCATCCTGACAAGCGCGGTCAAGGCGTCCGGCGCGGAGATCGTCACCGTTTCGCTGCGCCGCGAGGCTGCCGGCGGAAAGGCCGGCGAGCGGTTCCTCGACATCATCAAAGATTTGGGCGTTCGCGTTCTTCCCAACACGGCCGGATGCCGGACGCCGGGCGAAGCCATTGCCACCGCCCAGATGGCGCGCGAGCTTTTCGGAACGGACTGGGTCAAGCTCGAGGTCATCGGCAATGACGATACTTTGCAGCCGGATGTCTTCGGGCTCGTCGAAGCGGCGGGCACGCTCAGTCGCGATGGGTTCAAGGTGCTGCCTTATACGACAGAAGATCTTTCGGTTGCTGAACGGCTGCAGCGCGCCGGCTGCGAAGTGATCATGCCGTGGGGCGCACCGATCGGCAGCGGTCGCGGTCTCGCCAACGTTCAGGCGCTGACAAGCTTGCGTGCTTACTTCCCCGATGTGACGCTGATCATCGATGCGGGCATCGGCGCGCCATCGCACGCGGCGCTCGCCATGGAGCTTGGCTACGACGCCGTATTGCTCAACACGGCGGTTGCGAAAGCCGCTGATCCGGTGAAGATGGCGGCGGCATTCGCGTCGGCGATCCAGTCGGGGCGTTTGGGTTTTGAAGCCGGGCTGATCCCGCCTCGCGATATGGCGGTACCGTCGACGCCGGTCGCCGGGACTCCGTTTTTCGATCTCGATTGAACGTGCTTTGAATTCAACGCAAACCAAGCTCGCGCGTTTTTATCCGATCGTGCCCGACATCGGTTGGCTCGAACGTATCGTGCCGCTCGGCGTGAAGCTCGTGCAACTCAGGATCAAGGACAGTTCACCGGCCGAGATCGCGGCGCAGGCGAAGCGGGCGTTTGACTTCTGCCGCGAGAACAACTGTCAGCTCGTCCTCAACGACTATTGGGAAGCCGCGCTCGATACCGGCGTCGATTATATTCATCTCGGCCAGGAGGATCTGCGAACGGCCGATTTCGAGGCGATAAAGCTCGCCGGCATCAAGTTCGGTGTATCGACACACGACGAGGCCGAACTCGAAATCGCGCTCGCTGCGCAACCTGACTATGTGGCGCTGGGGCCGATTTACGAGACCAAGCTCAAAGCCATGCCCTGGGCGCCTCAAGGCCTTGAGAAGGTTAAGGAATGGCGCGGCAAAATTCGTCAGCTGCCGTTGGTTGCCATCGGCGGTTTGACGCCGGAGCGGGCACCGGGAGTACTGGAAGCCGGGGCCGATACCTTGGCCGTCATAACCGATTTCATAACAGCCTCAGACCCCAATGAACGCGTGGCTCAATGGTTGCGACAGTTGGAGGCTCGATAAGGACGTCAGCGATGTGTTAACTATCGTGGCGTTGTTTGTGACAGTTTTATGTGGTTCGGATCTACGACAAGCCAGCTCCTCTTTTCGAAGCCGTTCCCGAGTTATGCCGTATCGATTCAAAATCAACGAGCCCGTCGAAAAGGGTTTTCGACGCGTTGCGCGCGAGCAATTCGATAGCTCGATTGCGGAACTGTCGGGTCCGACCACCGATCCCAAGAGCGTGCACGAGTGCCGGAAATCCATCAAGCGGCTGCGTGCGCTCATACGCCTTGCGGCGGAGTCCATCGGCACCAAGAAGGCGCGACGGCGTACGAAGGCGCTCGGCAAAATCGGGAGACTTCTGTCGGCCCGGCGCGACCAGACCGTCATGTTCGAAACCATCGAAAAACTTGCCGACGAATTTCCCGAGGCGGGGGCCGCATTTGCGCCGTTGACGGCAGCGCTGACAGCGCGGGCGGGAAATCAGCCGGAGCATCTTGACGCCGAGACGGCCGATCGCGCGCGCGGGTTGCTCGGCGTGGAAGCGAGGAAGATCGAGCGTCTCGATTTCAAGCATCACGGCTTCGCGGCACTCGCGGGCGGTCTCGAGACAAGTTACCGGAAGGCGCGAAAGGCGGTCGCCCACGCTTACGACGAGCCGACGGATGAAAATTTTCACGAATTGCGCAAGGCCGTGCAGTGGCATTGGCGTCAGATGGCGTTGCTGGCGCGTGCGTGGCCGGATGAATTCGCGGTTCGGGTGAACGCCTCGCGGGAGCTATCGCAGTGGCTCGGCGATGACCATGATCTTGCGGTTCTGGCCGGTGCCGTTTCGGCCACGCCCGATATGGCGGACGAGCAGAAGGAAGCCGCTATTTCCATATGCCGGCGGCAGCAGCAGGTTCTGCGCGCAAAGGTCGAATTTCGCGTGAAGCGCCTATTCTCCGAAAAGACGCGGGCCTTCATCAAGCGCGCGGCGGCATATTGGGAACATGGGCGGGCATTGGATCCGCTGGTCGACGCACCATCTTTAGTGCAGCCGGCTCCGCAAGCGGCGGATGCCACACGGCCTGGGGCCAATGGCCGGGCGGATGAGCGGAGCGATGAAAGGGGCGGCGAACCTGATAAAGCCCGCGTGCAGTCCAAGCCGAGGCTCGCTACGAAATCCGTCCCCTCTGCCCCATCGCAACGGCGCGCCTGATCCGTTAGGGTCGCGCTGATTTCTGATTTCGGAGAACGGATGAACGAAGTTCCTAAACAAGATCGCTTTGATTCCGAGGCCGTGAAGCCGCCAGCCGGGCATGCTCCGGTCGCGCTCGGCCGGGTCGGCATTCTGCTTCTCAACCTCGGAACGCCCGACGGCACCACATATTGGCCGATGCGCCGCTATCTGCGCGAGTTCCTGTCTGATGAGCGCGTCATCGAGGAGCCGAAGTGGAAGTGGTGGCCGATCCTCAATCTCATCATTCTGACAACCCGTCCGAGCCGAAAGGGACGCGACTACGCGACCATTTGGAATAACGAGCGCGACGAAGGCCCTCTTAAAACGATTACGCGCAGTCAGGCGGAGCAATTGGCGGCGCGCCTCGGGGGTGAGCAGCGCATCGTCGTCGACTGGGCGATGCGCTACGCCAACCCGTCGACCGAGAGCCGCATCCTGGCACTCAAGGAGCAGGGGTGCGACCGCATTCTTCTGGTGCCGCTCTATCCGCAATATGCGGCGGCGACGACGGCGACCGCGTGCGATCAAGCGTTCCGCGTGCTGATGAAAATGCGCTGGCAGCCGGCTGTTCGTTCGGCGCCGAGCTATCACGACGATCCGGTTTACATCGATGCGCTCGCGCGTTCGATGCGCAAGGATTTGGCCGAACTCGATTTCGAGCCGGAGAAGATCATCGCGACCTTCCACGGCATGCCCGAGAAATATTTCAAGGCGGGCGATCCCTACCATTGCCAGTGCCAGAAAACCTCGCGGCTCTTACGGGAGAAATTGGGAATTCCGGAAGCACGCTGGCTGACCACGTTCCAGTCGCGTTTCGGCAACGATCCCTGGCTCCAGCCCTATACGGATAAAACCGTCGAAGCGCTGGCCAAGTCGGGCGTCAAAAAATTGGCTCTGGTCGCGCCGGGCTTTTCGGCCGACTGCCTCGAGACGCTCGAAGAACTCGACGTTGAAAATCGCCACATCTTCGAGTCGAACGGCGGCGAGAAATTCGCCTATCTCAAAGCGCTCAACGACAGTGCCGAGGGCGTCGATGTGATCGAGGCGGTGGTGCGCCGGGAGCTGCAAGGCTGGCTTTGACCGGCCGCGTAGCTTGCCTAGGCGACGCCCAATCGCAGCAGATCGTGAACGTGCACGATGCCGATGGGCTTCTGCTTTTCGACGACGAACAGCGCGGTGATGCGCGATGAGTTGATGAGCTCCAAGGCGGCCGACGCGAGCAGGGTCGGCGCAATGGTCTTCGGCTTCGCAGTCATCACGTCATCGACTTTGGCTTCGAGCAATTTGCCGCCCATGTGGCGCCGCAAGTCGCCGTCGGTGATCACGCCAAGCAGCTTGCCCTTGGCATCCGTCACGCCGACGCAGCCGAAGCTCTTCTCAGTCATGGCGACGAGCGCTTCCGACATCAGCGCGCCGCTTCCGATCAACGGCAATTGATCGGACGGATGCATGACGTCGGCGACGTACTTCAGGTTGGCACCGAGAGAGCCGCCCGGATGGAAGATCTTGAAGTCGTGGGCGGTGAACCCGCGCGCGTCCAGCAACGCGATGGCGAGGCTGTCTCCGATCGCGAGTTGAATGGTGGTCGAGGTCGTCGGCGCGAGGCCGTGCGGGCATGCTTCCTTCACGCGTGGCAGAAGCAACAGAACGTCGGCCTGCTCACCGAGCGCGGAATTCGCCTGGGAGGTGATCGCGATCAGCGGAACCGCGAACCGGCGAGAATAGGTGATGATGGACTTGAGTTCGACGGTTTCGCCGGACCACGACAGCGCGAGGATGATATCCGATCGCGTGATCATGCCGAGGTCGCCGTGTGAAGCTTCGCTGGGATGAACGAAGAAGGCGGGCGTTCCCGTGGAGGCGAACGTCGCGGCGATTTTCTGGGCGACGTGGCCGCTCTTGCCGATGCCGGTTACGATGACCCTGCCGGTGACGGCCTTGAGGCGGCGAACAGCTTCATCGAACGCAGGCGCCATCGGGCCAGCGATTTCGTTGGCGAGCTGGGCCAAGCCTTCAGCCCCGAGATTGAGCGTTCGAAGCGCTGAAGAGATCGGCGTCGTCTCGTCGGCTTCGCTTTCAGCTTCCCGGCGCTCGCCTTCGGGCAGCTGGAATGGAATGACCTTCTGCATCCGCTCGATGTTCCCCCGTTGCGCGATTGTTCGACATCCTCAAAAGGACTCGGCCGAACCGCGTTAACACTTTCGCGTCTGGCGGCGCGCGAAGCAACCCCCGCGAGCATTTTAAAGGGACATTAACCAACCGTTTCCTACGGTCCATCGATCGTTAGTAGCGTTTCGAGTGGAAGTTGCGCATGGGGACGCTGAAATGGTCGACCGGCTTATAGCCTGGTTGATAAGTGGAATTGTTGCTGTAACGCTTTCGGGCGTGCTGACGTCCTCTGTCCGCGCTCAGGCACCTAATGCCGCACAAGGCGGCGAGACGACGATCAGCGAAAGTTATGCGTCCGGGCCGACCCGGCCGGTCTCGCTCCAATCCGATTCCCAAGACGACGACGATGCCGCGGCGTCCGGCGACGATCCAAATTCCAAGGCGACCGAACAAGACCTTGTCGAACCAAGTATGCCGGCTGACGGCGACGCTGGTCTTGCAGCCGATACGTCCGGTGCCGTCGATGGGGGCGTCGATACGGCGGAGCCGTTAGAGGCGACGGATCCGGCGGCCCGCGACGCGCGGGACGGCGGCGACATCGCGCTCGTCGAAAATCCGCCTGTCGGTTACGACCCGTTGCTCTTCCAGATCGAAGATCTCAATCCATATGTCGATAACCGAACGCCGAGGCGTCTCTTCCGTCAGGAGCCTTATGATCCGGTCGGTATCAAGATCGGCAGTTTCGTGCTCTTTCCCGAGGTCGAGTTCGGCGCTTCTTATTACTCGAATGTCTTTCACGCGCCGGGCTCGCCGTCCGATTGGGCGATGGATGTGAAGCCGGGGGCGAGGCTCGTTTCGAACTGGGGAACGCATGCTCTGGAGTTCAGAGCCGTCGGTGCGTTGAGCTTTTACAACGACTTTCCGACCGAAGACGATCGCGACTATACGCTCGAGGCGCGCGGCCGCCTCGACATAACGAAGCGCGCGAACATTCAAGCGCTCATTTCACGGCAGCAATATCTCGAGAACCGCTCGGCGCTCGATGCAAGTTCGGTCGGGACGCGATCGGTCATCGACACGAATCGCGCGGAACTCGCCTACAACCAGCGCTTCAATCGCCTGTCCTACCAGCTGCGCGGCAGTGTGCAGGACTACACTTACGGCAGCGTCGAAGACGCCGGCGTGGTGACGTCAAACAGCGATCGCGATTACACGATTTACGAAGAGACGTTCCGGACGTCGTGGGAGTTCAAGCCGTCGTTCTCGCCCTACTTCGAGTTCGCCTATAATCATCGCGACTATGCCGAAGCGGCGCAGAGCGATTTGATCAATCGTACTTCGAATGGCCAGCGTTACCGGTTCGGTATTTCGTTCGGAAATACGGGCGAAATTCTTCGCGGCGACGTAAGTCTCGGCTACGGCATTCAGACGCCCGAAAATTCACGTCTGCACGCGGTCGATGGGTTGACGTTCGATGCCAATGCGACGTGGCGGGTGACGGCGCTGACGTCGGTTCTGCTCAACGCCAGTACGGATGTTTCCGAGACGACAACCGCCGACGTCGGCGGCGCATTCTATCACATGATCGGAGTCGAAATTCGTCACGAGCTTAAGAGCTATCTCGTTGCCACGGCCGGGTTGATCTACTCCAACCAGAATTCGCAAGACGGCGTCATCAATAATACTGAATGGCGCCCAACGGCGGGCATCGAATATTATGCCAACCGCAACACCGTGCTCTTCGGAAGATACGCGCACGTCGATTTCAACGGCGTTGGCGCACCGAATGACTACATCGGAGACGAAGTCCACTTCGGTGTCCGGTTGCGCCAGTAGGACTGCGCCGCCGTTAGGCGGCCGCAGGTTTTATTTTGTGGTCGCGAGCAGACGGTTCAAATCACGCCTGAAGTCGTCGGCGAGATCCGCGCGCTCGAGGGCCAGCGCGACGTTGGCCGTCAGAAATCCGAGCTTCGAGCCGCAGTCATAAATTTCGCCGTCGAAGCGGACTGCGTGGAATGGCTGATCGGCGCCCTGCATCAGGCTGATCATCGAGTCGGTGAGCTGGATTTCGCCGCCGGCGCCCCGCTCCTGCTTCTCGAGAAGCCCGAAAATCTCAGGCTGCAGGACGTAGCGACCGGTGATGTGCAGGTTTGACGGCGCGGTGCCTTGCTTCGGTTTCTCGACCATTCCGGTGATCGGGGAGACCTTCGCTTTTGCATCGGTCACGCCAACGATGCCGTATTGATGCGTCTGATCGTCGGGCACGGGGGCGACGGCGATGAGGTTGCCGCCGGTCTTCGCGTAGGCTTCGATCATATCGGCGAGGCATGACGAGCGGCCATGGTGGAGCATGTCCGGCAGCAGCAATGCAAACGGCTCGTCACCGACGAGTTCCCGCGCACACCATACGGCGTGGCCGAGGCCGAGCGGAGACTGCTGGCGGGTAAAGCTCGTTTGGCCGGCCTGCGGAAGATCGCGCGCAAGGGCCTCGATCTCTTTGGTCTTGCCGCGAGAGGCGAGCGTCGATTCCAATTCGAACTGTTTGTCGAAGTGGTCTTCGATGACTCCCTTGTTCCGTCCCGTGACGAAAATGAAATGCTCGATGCCGGCGGCGCGCGCCTCGTCGACGACGTGCTGCAAGACGGGCCGGTCGACCACGGTCAGCATTTCTTTCGGCACTGCCTTCGTCGCGGGAAGAAATCGGGTTCCGAGACCGGCGACCGGGAAAACGGCTTTACGGATAGGTCTTTTCACAACGCTCATCATATGCTCCGAGGACAGCAGAAGCGGTCTTAAGCCCATTTGGTAACGATTTATGTCTAATCCCCGAGTTTGAGAAGTTTCTCGCGGGGAACGCGGGAGGGTCGTTTGCGCCGGGGCGCCGTCTCCTTTAGGTCTGAACGGCCTTTTTGACGGAAAATCGGCCGGGAGTGTCGGTATCTAACTCGGGAGTCCAATGCAACCATGAGCGTTCTCGTTACGGGCGGTGCCGGCTACATCGGCAGCCACATGGTGCTGGAGTTGGTGGATCGAGGCGAGGACGTCGTCGTCATCGATAATCTGTCTACTGGGTTTCGGTGGGCGGTCGATCGCCGGGCGACGCTGGTGGTGGGGGACATTGCCGATAACGCTCTCGTCGAACAAACGATCCGTGCTCATGGGGTGAACGCGATCATCCATTTTGCCGGATCGATCGTCGTGCCGGATTCCGTCGCCGACCCGCTCGGCTATTATTTGAACAATACGGTCAAATCACGGGGCCTGATAGCGGCGGCCGTCCAGACGGGCGTCAGGAATTTCATCTTTTCCTCGACAGCCGCCGTCTACGGCAATCCCGAGGACAATCCGGTTTCGGAAAGCGCTCCCCCCGCACCGATGTCGCCTTACGGCTCCTCGAAACTGATGACCGAGATCATGCTGTCGGACGCCTCGCGGGCGCATGACTTCCGTTTTGTCGCACTTCGCTATTTCAATGTCGCGGGGGCGGATCCGGAAGGCCGATCCGGCCAGTCGACGCCGCGCGCGACGCACCTGATCAAGGTAGCGTGCGAAACGGCTCTCGGCAAACGGCCCCAGATGGAAGTCTTCGGGACCGATTATCCGACCCCCGACGGCACCTGCGTGCGCGACTACATTCACGTCAGCGACCTCGCCAACGCGCACTCGGTCGCTCTTGAGCATCTGCGCCGGGGCGGTGCTTCGGATATCTTCAACTGCGGCTATTCGAAGGGGTATTCCGTCATCGAGGTCATCGCCGCGGTGAAACAGGTATCCGGCGTCGATTTCAAGGTTCTGCTGTCGCCGCGGCGGCCGGGCGACCCTGCGGCCATCGTCGCCGCATCTGCCAAAATCCGCGAGAAGCTCGGCTGGCAGCCTCAACATGACAATTTGGAACAGATCGTCGCGCAGGCGCTTAACTGGGAACGGCGTGTCGACGCCTTAAAGGCTGGGGCTCACGAGGGGTGAGCCCCAAAAATGCCCTGAAAATCGGTCACGCGCTGTCATCCGCACTGCGGTCCGCTTTGCTAAGGAAGGCAGCGATTCAATGCTGTTCAGACGACGCTATTTCGAGATTTTGTCAGCCGCCTTCCTGGCGATTGCGATGACCTTTGCGGCGACTGCTGTTCACGCGAAGCCAACCGACGAATTCCGCGCCTTCATCGAGACCTTGTGGCCCGATGCGAAGAGCGCCGGCGTTAGCCGCCAGACGTTCGATGCCGCCTTCGCCGGCGTTGAACCCGACATTACGATCCCCGATCTCGATATTCCCGGACGCCCCAAAGTCGACAACAGCGGTCAGGCGGAATTCACGAAGACGGCGGCCGATTACCTGTCGAAACCTTACCTCGAAAAGCTTGCCGTTCAGGGCCGCAAGTTTCTGGATGAGCACAAGGCCGACCTCGAGCGCATCGAGAAGATGACTGGCGTCGACCGCTATACGCTGGTCGCCATCTGGGGTCGCGAAACGGCTTACGGCTCATATCATCCCCCGAACGATGCGATCCGCATGCTTGCGACGCTCGCTTACACCGGAAAGCGCAAGGATAAGTTTCGGGAGGAGCTCATCGCGGCACTCGTGATGCTGCAACAGGGCGTGCCGCGCTCGGACATGAAATCGTCGTGGGCTGGCGCGCTGGGTCTCACGCAGGCCATGCCGACCGAATATCTCAAATACGCTATCGACGGCGATGGCGACGGCAAGGTCGACATCTGGCGGTCTGTCGCCGATGCGCTCGCGTTCACCGCGCGACAGCTCGAGGGTAAGGGCTGGGTTCGTGGCGCACGGTGGGGCTATGAGGTCATCGCGCCGCCGAAAGCCGATTGTTCGCTCGAGGGACCGCCCGACGCCCGCCCGATTGGCGATTGGGTGGCGATGGGCTTTAAGAAGGCGAAAGGCGCGCCGTTCAGCAAGGCCCAGCTTGCGGACGACGCCTATCTCATGATGCCGGCCGGAGCCTACGGCCCGGCGTTTTTGGCGGCCCAGAACTTTCGCGTCATCCGGCTCTACAACACGTCCGATCTTTACGCGCTGTTCGTCGGAAATCTCGGCGACCGCATACGGGGCGAGGGGGATTTCGCGGCGCCATGGCAGTCGTTCGCGCAGCCGAAGACGCAGACGGTTCATAACCTGCAGGCCAAGCTCAAAGTGCTCGGCTATCCGATGGACAAGACCGACGGAAAAATCGGCTCCAACACGCGCAAGCAGATAGGTCTCTATCAAAAGGCCAACGGGCTGAGAATCGATTGCTGGCCCTCCGATGGGGTGTTGGCGCACGCGAATTCGCAGGCGACGCGCTAAGACGTTTCTGTTGCCGGTTGCGGCGGTTGGAGACGTGGTTGGAGACCTGGGGCCGGCGCTGTATGGTGGGCCCCGGAATCAAGCCCTCGGCAGTCTTGCGGGTTGCAAAAGGCACACGACCGGATGAGCGCCTTCTCCAGGTATCTGACCCCCATGCTCGCCGCGTTTCTCGTGGCGCTTCTGGTCGTGCCTGGTTCGCCTGTGCGCGCTGGAGACGAGGATCAGGGCGGGACGTTCCTTACGTCATTCCCGGATAACGACGTCTATCAGGTGAGCGTTTTTGGCGACGGGTTTGCGGAAGGTCTGCTCGCGGGGCTCGTCGCCGCTTTCGGTCCGGACATCCGGCTGAATATTCAGCGTCAGGTGACGCCGTTTTCGGGCATAGGTCTTGGGGACTTCGACGCGAAAGTCGCGACGCTCGAAAAGGCGATCGCGGCGCAACCGCTCAACATCGCCATCGTCATGGTCGGCGAAGACGATCGCATGTCGTTCCGTGGCCCCGACGGCAAACGATTGCCGGTAGGCGGCGATGCCTGGCTCGCCGAATATACGCGGCGCGTCGATCGCCTGATGCGGGCCTTCAAAGCCAAGAATGCGGCCGTCTACTGGGTGGGTCTGCCGAATTTGGCGCGTTCGGATGCGAACGAACTCGCGCAGCGCATGAATGATGTCATCCGCGAGCGCGCGTATCTGAACGGCTATAAATACATTGATGCCTACCAGGGCTTCACCGACGAGAACGGTGCCTACTCGTCTTATGGTCCGGATCTCGAAGGCGCGATCCGGCTCTTGCGGCTCAGGGACGGCGTCAGCTTCACGGATGCCGGCAATCGCAAGCTCGCCCATTTCGTCGAGAAGGAATTGCGGCCTGATCTCATTCAGGCCAAGGCCAATCGCAACATTCCATTGCTCGGCGCGGAAGCAGAGCAGGCGAAGATCAATCCGGACAACGCGGTGAAGACGCCCGCGCCGTCGTCGCCCGTGGCGCAGAAACCGGAGGCCGTTTCGCATGCGCCGGTTGTGCGCGGGGCTTCGCTCGATGGATCGCTGCCGTCGGCATCGGGTGACGGCACCGGCGATCAGAAGGCGGATAACGGCAAGATCACGCTCAAGATGATCGGCAACAACGGCCGCGAGGAATCTCAGACGGTCGAAATCGTCAGACCCGCGATCCCGGCGTCGGTCGTCACGCTGATGGCGCGGCGCGAAGGATCGGGCCAAAGAGGCGATCTTCTCGTCGATCAGATCGCGGGCGGGTTGACGTTGATGAGTTCGATCTCGCCAGCAGGCAACAAGGATCGCGGACGTCTGTCGCCGACGCAGGCGCCGTATTTCCGGCTGCTGGTGAAGGGCGAGCGGCTGCAGCCGAAAGCTGGTCGCGCGGACGACGTGAAGTGGCCGCCGAAGCCCGATACGACGAGCCAGGCGAAGCCTTCAGAAGCCGCGCCCCGGGGCTGAGCGAAGGGCAACGCATTCACCGGTTCACAGCCAGCATGATCCCGCGGTAGCGCAGTATGGCGAAGCTCGTATTTGGAATGAACCAGTCCTTAGACGGCTACGTCGATCACACGGCGTATGCGCCAAGCCCAACGCTTTTCCATCATTACATCGAGCAGGCGCGCGACCAGGTGGGTAGCGTGTACGGTCGCCGCTTGTACGAAGTCATGCGTTATTGGGACGAGGATCACCCCGAGTGGGATGCGGCGCGGCGCGACTTCGCGGCTGCGTGGCGGCGTCAACAGAAGTGGGTCGTGTCGCGCTCGTTGAAGTCGGTCGGCCCTAACGCCAAGCTTGTCGACAATGACGTCGAGGCGGCTATACGCGAGCTCAAGGCTCAGCTTGTTGGGGAGGTTCAAGTTGGCGGACCAGACTTGGCTCGAAGCCTGAGCGATCTTGGTCTTATTGATGAGTATCGGCTGTACCTCCACCCCTTTGTGCTCGGTCGCGGCAAGCCGTTCTTCGCCGGCCCACGGCCGCCGCTCCGCCTTGTGGCCAGCGATCGAATTGGCGAGGACGTGATCAGGTTGACCTACGTTCCTGCTTGATCAAGCGGCTGGGGCCGGCACGAATTGCCGGCTGCCTTATCGGTCTCGGCGCAACTGCGCCGCGTGTCGCGTAACCCCGCCGTTCAGCGCGGCAGAACGGTCGAGCCCATCAGGAACTTGTCGATGGTGTGGGCTGCCTGACGGCCTTCGCGGATCGCCCACACGACGAGCGACTGTCCGCGCCGGATATCGCCGGCGCAGAAGAGCTTCGGCGAGGTCGCGAGTTTGTAATCCTTGTCCGTCGCGTCCAGGCCCTTGAAGCGCCCGCGCGGCACGACGGGGAGTTGGAACTCCTTGACGATGTCGCTTTCGATCGGGCCCGAGAAGCCCATCGCGAAGAGCACGAGGTCGGCATCGAGCGCGCCTTCGGTGCCCTTGATCGGCTGCAGGTTGGCGTTCACGCGCGTGTAGTGGAGCTTCTTAACCTTGCCGCCTTCGCCTGAGAAGCCGGTGGTCGAAATCGAGTACTCGGTTTTCGCGCCTTCGGCCTGAGATGAGGAAACGCGCAGCTTCAGCGGCCAATGCGGCCAGGAGAGGGCCTTGTTCTCTTTCTCAGGCGGCATCGGCATGATCTCGAGCTGCGTCACGCTCTTCGCGCCTTGGCGGAACGAAGTGCCGATGCAGTCGGAGCCGGTGTCGCCGCCACCGATGACGATGACGTGCTTGTCCTTCGCAGAGATCTCATGGGTCTTGGGCTTCTGCGCCTCGCCGGCATTGCGCCGGTTCTGCTGAGGCAGGAAGTCCATTGCGTAGTGAAGGCCGTCGAGATCGCGTCCCGGCGACTTGGCGAAGAAGTCGAACGGCTGCTCGGAGCCGATGGCGATCAACACCGCGTCGTGCTTCGATTCGAGATACTTTGCCGAGAGATCCTGGCCGACGTGAATTCCGCAATGGAACGTCACGCCTTCCGCTTCCATCTGCTTGACGCGGCGGGCGATGATCGCCTTTTCCATTTTGAAGTCGGGAATGCCGTAAACGAGCAGCCCGCCCGGGCGGGCGTTCTTCTCGTAGACGTGAACGTCGTGACCGGCGCGAGCGAGCTGCTGGGCAGCCGCGAGGCCTGCGGGGCCTGAGCCGATGATGGCGACTTTCTTGCCGGTCTTCTTTTCGGGCGGCAGCGGACGGATCCAGCCCTCTTCCCACGCACGATCCGCGATCGAGTACTCGATCGTTTTGATTGTCACGGGCTTGTCGTCGATGTTCAGCGTGCAGGCCGCTTCGCACGGCGCCGGGCAGATACGACCGGTTACCTCGGGAAAGTTATTTGTCGAATGGAGGTTGTCGGCCGCGTCCTTCCAATCGCCGTGATAGACGAGGTCGTTCCAATCGGGGATCTGGTTGTTCACCGGACAGCCCGTGTGGCAATAGGGAATGCCGCAATCCATGCAGCGCGAAGCCTGTTTCTTGACCTCAGGCTCGGCTAGCGGAACGACGAATTCCTTATAGTGCTTCAAACGCTCTTCGACCGGCTTGTACTTGCGGTCGGCGCGGTCGATTTCCAGAAAACCAGTCGGCTTGCCCATTTCTTCTTTCGTCTTTCTAATTCGCGATTGGCAGAGCGATAGCTATTGCTTGGTTGCGGCCTCAAGCTCAGCTTCGCGATTGGTTTCGCGGGCCTTCGCCAGCTCAGTCAGTGCGCGACGATATTCGATCGGCATCACCTTTTTGAACTTCGGCAGGTAGGCGGGGAAATCCTTCAGGATTTCCTGGGCCCGGCGCGAGTTGGTGTAATGGGCATGGCGCGAGATGAGCGTGTGCAGGCGCTCGACGTCCTGCTCGCGCATATCGACCATCACATTACGGACCGCGATCGCGACATCGCCGCCTTGCTGGGCAAGCTTCTGCAGCGAGCCGGAATCGGCCGTCAGCGCTTCGAGCTGCACCATCTCCTTGTTGAGACGGTTTTCGAAACCACCCTTCTCGTCGAGCACATAGGCGATGCCGCCCGACATGCCGGCCGCGAAGTTGCGTCCGGTCTCTCCAAGAACGACGACAACGCCGCCGGTCATGTATTCGCAGCCGTGGTCGCCAGTTCCTTCGACGACAGCGTAGGCGCCCGAGTTGCGGACCGCAAAGCGCTCGCCGGCGACACCGCGGAAATAGCATTCGCCGGTGATCGCGCCGTAAAGCACGGTGTTGCCGACGATGATGCTGTCTTCCGGTACGATTCCGGATTTCGGATCGGGGCGGACGATCAACTTGCCGCCCGACAATCCCTTGCCGACGTAGTCGTTGCCTTCGCCGACGAGGTCGAGCGTGACGCCATGCGCGACCCACGCGCCGAACGCCTGTCCGGCCGTGCCCTTGAAGGACAGCCAGATGGTGTCTTCCGGCAGACCGGCGTGGCCGAAGCGCTTTGCGACTTCGCCCGAGAGCATGGCGCCCGTCGAGCGGTTGACGTTCTTGATTTCGAGTTCGGCTTTCACCGGCCTCTTCAATTCAAGCGCCGGCTTCGCGATGTCGATCAGCTTGACGTCCAAAACCTTATCGAGACCGTGGTCCTGGCGTTCGCTGTTGAACACCGCGACGCCCTTCGGAGCATGCGGCTTGTGGAAGAGCTTCGTGAAGTCGAGCCCGCGCGCCTTCCAGTGCTCGATGGCGCGGTCCTTATCGAGCTGGTCGCTCTGACCGATCATCTCGCTGAAGTTGCGGAAGCCCAGCTGCGCCATGATCTCGCGGACTTCTTCGGCGACGAAGAAGAAGAAATTGATGACGTGCTCGGGCTTGCCGGAGAACTTCGCGCGCAAGACCGGGTCTTGCGTGGCGACGCCGACGGGGCAGGTGTTCAAGTGACACTTGCGCATCATGATGCAGCCGGCCGCGATCAACGGTGCGGTCGCGAAGCCGAACTCGTCGGCGCCGAGAAGGGCACCGATCACGACGTCACGGCCGGTTCTGATGCCGCCGTCGACCTGAACGGCGATACGTCCGCGCAGACGGTTGGCGACCAGGGTCTGATGCGTTTCCGCAAGGCCGATTTCCCACGGGGAGCCGGCGTGCTTGATCGACGTCAGCGGAGATGCGCCGGTGCCGCCTTCGAAGCCGGAAATCGTCACATGATCGGCGCGCGCCTTGGCGACGCCTGCCGCGACGGTGCCGACGCCGACCTCGGAGACGAGCTTCACCGAGACGTCAGCCGTCGGGTTGACGTTCTTAAGGTCGTAGATGAGCTGCGCGAGATCCTCGATCGAATAGATATCGTGGTGCGGCGGCGGCGAGACGAGCGTCACGCCGGGGGTCGAGTGACGAACCTTGGCGATCGTCGCGTCGACCTTATGTCCGGGTAGCTGGCCGCCTTCGCCGGGCTTGGCGCCCTGGGCCATCTTGATCTGCATCACGTCGGAGTTGACGAGGTATTCCGTCGTCACGCCGAAGCGGCCGGAAGCAACCTGCTTGATCGCGGAGCGCATCGAGTCGCCGTTCGCCATCGGCTTGAAGCGATCGGATTCCTCGCCGCCTTCGCCTGTGTTCGAGCGGCCGCCGATGCGATTCATGGCGATCGCGAGCGTGGTGTGAGCTTCGCGGCTGATCGAGCCATAGCTCATCGCGCCGGTCGAGAACCGCTTCACGATATTGGCTGCCGGTTCCACCTGCTCGATGGGAATGGATTTGCGGCCCAAGGATTCGGCAGAGCGCAGGCGGAACATGCCGCGCAGCGTCATCAGCTGTTCCGACTGGTCGTTGATCGACTTCGAATACTCGCGGAACTTCTGCGGGACGCTACCGCTCATCGCTTCCTTGTTGTCGGTCGCGCGAACGGCATGCTGAAGATCAGCCACCGTTCCCGGTCGCCACATGTGTGCTTCGCCGCGGACGCGGTAAGCGTATTCACCACCGACTTCCAGTGCGTTGGCGAGAACGGGTACGTCACCGAATGCCGTCTTGTGGCGCTCGACCGTTTCGCGCGCGATCTCGCGGAGGCCGACGCCTTCCACCTGCGTATGCGTGCCGGTGAAGTAGCGATCGACGAAGCTCGAACGCAGGCCGACGGCGTCGAAGATCTGAGCGCCGCAATAGGACTGATAGGTCGAGATGCCCATCTTCGCCATGACCTTCAGCATGGCTTTGCCGATGGCCTTGATGAAGCGCTTCTTGACCATCTCGGGGGTCGTTCCCTCGGGAAGATCCGGCAGCATGGTGTAAAGCGTCTCGAAGGCGAGATAGGGATTGATCGCTTCGGCGCCGTAGCCTGCAAGCGTGCAGAATTGGTTGATCTCGTGGGCTTCGCCCGTTTCGACGACGAGACCGACGGAGGTCCGCAAACCTTGCTTGATCAGGTGATGGTGCACGGCCGAGGTTGCGAGCAACGACGGCAGCGCCACGCGGTCCGGACCGGCGCGCCGATCGGACAGGATGATGATATTGTATTCCTTGGCGCGAACGTACTCTTCCGCTTCGGCGCAGATACCGTCGAGCGCGGGGCCCATGCCGCCTTCGCCCTTTTCAGCCGGGTAGGTGATGTCGATCGTGATCGAATCGAAATCGTTGTCCTTCACGGCGCCGATGCCACGAATACGCTCGAGGTCTTCGTTCGTCAGGATCGGTTGAGCGACCTCGAGACGCTTCTGGTTCGAGGTGCCCTGAAGATCGAGGAGGTTCGGACGCGGACCGATGAACGAGACGAGGCTCATCACCAGCTCTTCGCGGATCGAGTCGATCGGCGGGTTCGTCACCTGCGCGAAGTTCTGCTTGAAGTAGGTGTGCAGCAGCTTCGACTTCGACGAGAGCGCCGAGATCGGGGTGTCGGTTCCCATCGAGCCGGTGGCTTCTTCGCCCTTTTCGGCCATCGGGGTCAGCAGGAACTTGATCGATTCCTGCGTGTAGCCGAACGACTGCTGCAGATCGAGCAGCGAAACGTTCGACTTCGGCGCGATGATGCCCTTTGACGGCAGCGGCAGGTCGGAGACCTTGATTTGCGTGCGCTTCAGCCATGTTTCATAGGGATGGCTTGCCGCGATTTCGGCCTTCAGCTCCTCATCGGAGATGATGCAACCCTTCTCGAGGTCGATCAGCAGCATCTTGCCGGGCTGCAGTCGCCACTTCTTGACGATGTTTTCTTCGGCGACCGGCAGCACGCCAGACTCCGACGACATGATGACGGTGTCGTCCTTGGTGACGAGATAGCGTGCGGGGCGCAAACCGTTGCGATCGAGCGTCGCGCCGATCTGGCGGCCGTCGGTGAACGCCATCGCGGCGGGGCCGTCCCAGGGCTCCATCAAGCAGGCATGATACTCGTAGAACGCGCGGCGCTTCGTATCCATCGTCGGATTGCCGGCCCAGGCTTCCGGGATGAGCATCATCGCGGCGTGCGAAAGGCTGTAGCCGCCCATGACGAGGAACTCGAGGGCGTTGTCGAAGCAAGCCGTGTCGGACTGGCCTTCATAGGAGATCGGCCAGAGTTTCGAAATGCGATCGCCGAAAAGCGGCGACGATACGGATGCCTGACGCGCGGCCATCCAGTTGACGTTGCCGCGCAGCGTGTTGATTTCGCCGTTATGGGCAACCATCCGGTAGGGATGGGCGAGCTTCCAGGACGGGAAGGTGTTGGTCGAGAAGCGCTGGTGAACAAGGGCAAGCGCCGACACCAGGCGCGCATCGGAGAGGTCCTTGTAATAGGCCTTCACCTGGTAGGACAGGAACATGCCCTTGTAGACGACGGTGCGCGTCGACAGGGACACCGTGTAGTGGCCGATGTCGCGGCCCTTATAGGCGTCGTGAATTGCGTTCGAGACGACCTTGCGAACGATATAGAGGTGGCGTTCGAATTCTTCCTGATCGGTCATCCACGCGGGACGGCGGATGAATACCTGCCGCTGCACCGGTTCGACGTCGCGCACCATCACCGAAAGACAGCTGTTGTCGACGGGCACCGTGCGCCAGCCGATCAGATCGAGACCTTCTTCCTTGAGGCAGCGCGACCAGACGCGCTCGCAGTGGGCGCGCAGCCGGTCATCGCGCGGCATGAAAATCTGGCCGACCGCATAGTGACCTGGCGCCGGTAGCTCAAAGCCAGCGGCCTTCGTCTCGGCGGCGAAGAAGTCGTGGGGAATCTGAAGTAGAATGCCGGCGCCGTCGCCGGAGAGTGGATCGGCGCCAACTGCGCCGCGGTGCTCGAGGTTCTCGAGAATTTTGAGTGCGCCTTCGACGATGGCGTGGGACTTCTGTCCCTTGAGGTTTGCAATGAAACCGACGCCGCATGCGTCGCGTTCAAGGGCTGGGTCGAAAAGCCCTTGCGGCGCCGGGCGGGTCTCATCGCCGATTTCATCATCCAGCGGATACTGGTAGCCTTCGCTCATCTGTTGCCTCGTATGGCCTGTGGCCCAAATTTCGGAACTTTGGTGTGGTAGGACGCCTATTGGAGGCGCGGCTCATTCAATATTAGGTGCGGCGCTACGCCGCCGGAAGAAAACCGGTCACGCGTAGCGCCGGCGCTTTCGGTCACTTCGGGCCAACGCGCTGCGGCGTATGGCATGAAGCCCGCGGCCGAATTCGCGGCTCTGGAAACCGCACATCGTGCTTTCAAACACCTAATGTCTCCCACGCCACGTCGTGCCGAAAGGCAATGCCTCGGCCGATCGTGTAACGTCCGTACCGCTCTTCGTGCTTGCCCAACGGCGCACAAAGGACAGCAATATTGACCTATCTAACAAATTCTACAGATTTGGCACTGCGGCACAAGCGGTAAGAAGCACTGTGCGTCGCAATTGGTTTTGGCAAGGTTCGAGACGTCACGCAGCAACAAAATTTCTTCGCGCGGAGCCGCGGTGGACAAAAGCAACGGCAGCTGCGTTGGGACGCAGCTGCCGTTTCAGGCGTGGCGTTAATTAACGAGGGGTCGTCCGCCGGGTGTCAGGCCCAGTGAGGCTTCAGGCGGCCGCCTTGGCCTCAAGCTGCTGGACGCCGTCCGACGTGCCGATCGCGATCGTCCGGGGCTTCTTGCTTTCGGGGACGTTGCGAACCAGGTCGATGTGGAGGAGGCCGTTCTCGAACTTCGCGCCAGTCACATCGACGTGGTCGGCGAGCTGGAAGCGGCGCTCGAACGCTCGGGCTGCGATGCCGCGATGCAGATACGTCTTCTCGGCGGAGTCTGGGGCCTTCTCACCGGCGACCGAAAGCGTCTGCTCCTTAACCTCGATATTCAACTCGTTCTGCGCGAAGCCCGCGACCGCCAAAGTGATCCGGTACGCGTTCTCTCCGGTCCGTTCGATATTATATGGCGGATACGTGGATTCGCTGTCGTAACCTGCGGACTGATCCAATAGCTGGAAGAGCCGATCAAAGCCGATTGCAGAGCGATAAAAGGGAGCGAATTCTGCGTGTCTCATGACATATCCTCTTAAGAAGCGACATGTGAGCCGGCCTTCTGGACCGGCCCTTTTCTTTGTGTGGCCCCGCTTTGCGGCAACCACAGCAGAGAGGTAGGAAGCGGAAAAAGGGCTTCAAGAGGGTTGTGCGAGAGTTTCGCGAGAGTTTCCGCCCATATCGTGTGCTACGGCGTTATTCGGAATCACCGGAGCCGGTCTTGCCGACTGCCGGATGCAGTCCAAAAAGAGAGGCAGATGGAACTCGTTTCACTCTCAATCAACCCAGTTCCAAGCGGCGCGAAAGTTACGGCCTTCGACGGATACGACGGATTGAAACTCCGGTGCGCTCTCTGGGAGGCGACGCGGGGACCATCGCGGGGCACGGTTTGCATCGTGCAGGGGCGCGGCGAGTTCATCGAAAAATATTTTGAGGTTATCGCGGACTTGCGCCGGCGCGGGTTCGCCGTCGCCACCTTCGATTTGCGCGGGCAGGGCGGATCGGAGCGAATGCTCTCGAACCGGCGCAAGGGGCACGTTGTTGCCTTCACCGAATACGACCGCGATCTTGCAATCTTCGTCGACGAGATCGTTAGGCCCGCGCTGCCGGAGCCCCTGATCGGGCTTGGTCATTCGCTCGGCGGTAACATCCTCTTGCGCGGGGCGCAGGACGAAGCGAGCCCTTTCGCGCGAATGATTCTGCTGTCGCCGATGATCGAGATTCACGAGCAGATGCTCGGCGCCAGCCGGCCCGTTGCGAAAGCCTATTCTTCGATGCTGTCGCTCTGCGGGTTTGCGACCACCTACGTCCGCGGCGGCGGGGATGAGCCGAACGACCTCGGCGAATTCGAGGGCAACAGGCTGACGGCCGACCACGTGCGCTGGTCGCGAGTCAAATCGATCATCGAAGCTGCTCCTGATCTGGCGCTGGGCGCGCCGACGGTCGGCTGGCTCAGGGCCGCCCTTCGCAGCTGTGCGATGCTTTCGCGGCCGGACTATCCGAAATACGTCTCTGTGCCGATGATGGTGTTCGCGGCCGGTGCAGATCATGTCGTTTCATCGCAAGCGATCGAGGATTTCGCCGTGGATCTCAAATCCGGCGGCCACATCCTCATGCCGGGCTCGCGACATGAAATTCTGCAAGAGACTGACGCCATACGGCAGCGGTTCTGGGCGGCATTCGATGCTTACATGGGTATCGAAACGTCGTTGTCGGAAGGGTCTAGATCTTATTGAGAAGCGCCAAGACATCTTCGTGGAGCCGGGCGTCTCCGGTCGCGATGATGTCTCCGCCGTTCGCGGGGCTGCCGCCGGTCCAGGTCGTGATGACACCGCCGGCACGTTCGATGACGGGGATGAGCGCCACGATATCGTAGGGCTTCAGCCCCGGTTCGATAATGATATCGACGAGACCCGAGGCGAGCAGGCAGTAGCCGTAGCAATCACCGCCGTAGCGGGTCAGCCGGACCTTTGTCCTGAGGGTATCGAGAGTCGCTAGCTGTTCGGGCTGGGCGAACATTTCGGGATGCGTCGTGGTCAAGACGGCATCTTCGATGCGGGTGCACTCGCGCGTCTTAAGCCGCGTGGGCCGTCCACCTCGGACGCTATGATAGGCAGCCTTATCGGTGGACCAGAAGCGTTCGCCAGTGAAGGGCTGATCCATAAGGCCGAAGACCGGCACACCGTCCTTGAGAACGCCGATCAACGTGCCCCACATCGGCGACCCGATAATGAACGATCGCGTTCCGTCAATCGGGTCGATGATCCATTGGTAGGGGCTCGATCCGGATTTCGTTCCGAATTCTTCGCCGACGATGCCGTGATCAGGGAATCTTGCTGCCAGAGCCTGCGATATTGCTTTTTCAGCACCGCGGTCGGCCTTGGTTACCGGGTCAAAGGCGCCGCCTATGGCTTTGTTTTCCACAGGCATCGTCTTGCGAAAATGCTTGAGGATAACTGGGCCTGAAATATCGGCCAGCTCATGGGCCACGCGGACAATGGCCTGAAGTTCCGCCGCGGGGGAGGTTCCCGGCACGCGCTCATCCTGAGATTTCAAGTGTTTGCTAGATGCCCCAATTACTATCAGACGTTACTTCGAGATACTGCAATCTTGAGCTAGATACACATTAGTAACGTAAGTTGTGGCGGGCCTGATACACGCCTATCCCAATGTGCTAGGATAATACTCGTAGAGATTGCGGCGAGGGTCGAAGCAGCCCATCGTTACGAGGTGATTGCGTTGACACGCTTCATCGCAATCGCTGCCCAATTTGGGCGTTTCCTCCCTAGACTTGGGCCGTTCGGCTTCGGACGGCCTTTCTTTATGGGGAATGGCCCCTCCCGCGCCAGTTGCAACCGGCATGCCCGAAAAATGGGCCTTGCGGCGAGGTCCGCGTTTCAAGCTCCTCAGCTCTGCGCAAATCGCAATTGCCGATAATGCGCTGCACCTTTAATTTTTGCAGTGCGATATGTGAGCTCGGCTCGCGCTTCGCAGCCCTCCTTGGGCGTTTCCTCCCTAGACTTGGGCCGTTCGTGAAAAATTCGGACGGCCCTTTTTCTTTATAGATTTGGTAAAGGCGCGCGCTACTCGGCTGCGGCGCGATAGTCGAGCAGTGTCGGCACTTCGCGAAACAGGGCCGTGACGATCTCTTTCAGCGCTTCAGCAAGACGCGCATAGCCAGCCGTTTCCTGGAACGTCAGTTCGTTAATGTAGAGGCCGCGGTTGATTTCGACCTGTATCGCATGCGTGCCGCGCGCCGGCCGCCCGTGATGCTCGGTTATGTAGCCGCCGGCGTACGGCCGGTTCAGCTGGACCTTGAAGCCACGGCGCTGAAACTCGTCTCTGACCAGCAGCGTCAGCCGCGGATCGGCCGCGGCGCCGAACCTGTCGCCTACAACGATATCGGGCCGTTGCGCCCCCCCTGGGGCCATCGCTGTCGACGGCATGGAATGACAGTCGATCAGGACGGCGTAGCCGAAGGTCTCGCGAGTCGCCGCGACTAGTCTCGACAACTCGGCGTGGAAGGGAAAATAGAGCTGCTCGATTCGAGCGAGCACGCTGTCGAGGCTCAAGCGGTCCGAATAAATTTCTTCGCCGTCAGCGACAATGCGCGCGACGGTACCCAATCCGCCCGCCACGCGAATCGACTGCGTGTTCGCGTGGGCCGGCAAAGGCTCGCCGACAAGTTCCGGGTCGAGCTCGTAGGGCTCGCGGTTCAGATCGAGATAGGCGCGCGGAAAGCGGGCGCTGATGATCGGCGCTCCCAAACTCGCAACTGGCCGGAAAAGCCGGTCGACGAAGCAGTCTTCAGAGCGGCGCAGGGTTTTCGGATCGAGGCGCGAGATCGCAAGGAACTCAGGAGGATAGAGCCTGCCCGAGTGGGGCGAAGAGAACACGAAGGGTGCGGATTGAACGCGTGGCGCCAGTACGTCGAATGACGGGAAAAATGCTCTCGGTACGTCGTGAGATTTATCGTCGGCCATAGTCAGTTGTGTCTCGTTCAGATCCCGGCCGCAATTCGGTGTTTCGTTGCGGAATACATTGCCAACGCAGTGCGCGTAAGTCCATGGAAGACTTAGGTGCGCGTCGATTGCACATAACTTGCGGAGCGAAATTTGCCGGCGTTATGCCCGAGTGATGCAGTACTGCCGCGCTGTGTTCGGCATTTCCACAGTTTCATGCTCCGTTTACCAAAGTCGAGCCAAATTTGCGTTAGATGAGATATCGGGTACTTCTCGTCTGGGACCTTCCGCACATCAGAGTAGTCATGACAGCCAAGCCCTCCAGCCTGCCGATCCGCCGCATCCTGCTTGCCGAGGATGACGACTCCATGCGCGGTTTCCTCGTCAAGGCGCTCGAAAAAGCGAACTACGACGTCGTCGCCTTCGAGAACGGCGAAGACGCGTACGACCGCCTCAAGACTGAGCCTTTCACGCTTCTGCTCACCGACATCGTCATGCCGAAGATGGACGGCATCGAACTCGCCCGCCGGGCCAGCGAGATCGATCCTGACCTCAAGATCATGTTCATCACGGGTTTTGCGGCCGTCGTTCTCAACAGCGAAAACCAGCCGCCCAAGGACGCCCGCGTCCTCTCGAAGCCCTTCCATCTGAAGGATTTGGTGCGCGAGGTTGACCGTCTTCTGGCGGTCTGAGGCGCGCTTATTTTCACCTGCGGCCGATTTGCCGTCATCCAGGGCTTGACCGGGGTATCGCTAACACTCTAGAAGCTCGCTTCTTCCGGGCACTTAGCTCAGCGGTAGAGCACTACCTTGACATGGTAGGGGTCAGAGGTTCGATCCCTCTAGTGCCCACCAGGAACTCCTCGGATTTCCTTGGTTTTTTCGGATGAGACTTCCCCTTCCGGTTCTGGCCATTGCTCGTGTGTGTCAGCAGTGTGCCAATGAGAAGGGGCGCGACGGCCGCAGCTCTGCCAAGAACTGCCTGATAGACGGCCTGCTCCTCCAGATGGCCGTATGTATCCGCGACGATCTGGATTGATGCCCAGCCGCCGGCCTCCTGAACCTCTTTGAGAGTTCCGCCGCTTTCGAGCAGTCGGGCCGCAAATGCGTGTCGGCCGAGCTTATGGGACGAATAGTATTTCAGCTTCGCGCTTTGGCAGACGCGTTCGATCGCCTGATTGACGCTCCAACGGGCGGCGTAACCGAA
>NZ_JAIELN010000035.1 GCF_019753045.1 Hyphomicrobium sp. | reverse complement strand
GAGGCGACGTCGACCGAAGGCGATGAGCGTGATCCCGAGCCGGAGAGACCGTCATTCATCTCGACGCTGGCTCAGGCCCTTGGCCAGGCGGTCGGCTTCGGCAATCCCGACGACGACGCGCCGTCTTCGCTCTCGGCCGTGCAGTTCCGCGAGATGTGGGAACGCTTCGCCAACGAAAGCGAAGCCGAGATGCCGGCCGACGATCAGGAGCTGGTCGACGTCTTGTCTGCCGCCCTTCTGCTCGCGCGCGACGAATGGGGCCGTTCGATCGAAGTGACCGTAAAGCGGCTCGAGCTTGGCGACGACCTTCCGGCATTCGATCTGACCGTTCGCCATCGCACGGGCTTCGCCAACGACGTGCGCGTGTTCCTCTGCAATCGCCCGACCCAGGGCGGCGGATTGAAACGCCAGCTCGACAAGGTGTTGACCGCGATGCAGGGCAAGCCCTGCTTCATGCTCCGCGCCAGCGACTTCCCGCCGAACAAGAAGAACCAGACCGCGCAGGCATTCCGCAAGTTCCGCGACGGCGGCGGCCGCCAGCTCCTCGTGCCGATCCCCGAGTGGGAACGCATGATGACCGTTCGCGAGTTCACCGCCCATCACCGCAACGACGCGGGCATGACGCAGTGGCTCGAAGGCACGAAACCGCTGTCGAGCCTCATTTCGATCATTCACCTCTTGCGCCTCGATCTGCTCGGGCGTCCGGTTCCGCGCCTTGTCGCCAAGAGCATGGACGATCCGCAATCGACGCTCGATGGTTTCGACGCGATTTCCGCCGAGCAGGCGCACGGCGCCGAAACGGCTGAAGGCGACAACGGCGTCCCGGCAAATGACGACGACCTGCCGATGTCGGTCATTCTCGACGAAAACGGCAGTTACGGCGCCAGCATTCTAGCGGGCGGCGAAAAGGGCAATCGCGGTCGCGCTGTCACGATGAACAAGAGCGTGCTGAAGCGCCACGCGGCGTTCCTCGGCGGCTCGGGCTCCGGTAAAACGACCCTCGCATTGTCGTTGATCGAGCAGCTTCTCCTGCGCGGCGTTCCCGCCGTCCTGATCGATCGCAAAGGCGATCTCGCGAGCTATGCGAACCCCGATGTCTGGCGTTCGAACGAGAACGAGTCGGCCGAACGGCGCGCCGAACGCGAAAAGCTGGCAGACGCCATTGACGTCGCCGTCTATACGCCGGGCCGCGCTTCGGGCCGTCCGATCTCGATCACGCTGCTGCCGAACGGCATCAACGAATTGCCCGATCACGAGCAGCAGCTCTTGGCCAATCTGTCGGCCGCGGCGCTCGGCGAGATGCTTCATCTGAAGAACTCGGCAACGCACCAGAAGCAGTCGGGCGTTCTCGCCGTCGCGTTGCGCATCCTCGGATCGCTATCGACGAACGAAGTGACGCTCGCCGACCTGATCCATCTCCTCGAGGATGAGCACCCAGAACTCACCGACCAGACGCAGCGCATGGACCCGTCGGGTAAACTTCGCCGCGATCTCGTCGCTCAGCTCGACTCGCTCCGTCTCCGCAACGCCGCTCTTTTCGAAGGCGGCGGCGAAAGCCTGCGCATGGACAGCCTGCTGGGCCTCGGCAAGTATCAAAGGCCGAACCGCACGCGCCTGTCGGTCATTTACACGGGCTTCCTCGGCGACAACGAGAACATCCTGTTCTGGGTTTCGCAGTTCCTGTCGGAGGCGCTCCGCTTCTGTCAGCGCAACCCGAACGACGAACTGCAGGCCGTCGTCATGTTCGACGAAGCCGACCTTTATATTCCCGCGAACTCTAAGCCCGCGACCGCCGAGCCGCTGCAGAGCTTGCTGAAGCGCGCCCGTTCGGCCGGCCTCGGCATGATGCTCGCAACCCAGTCGCCGGGCGACCTCGATTACAAGAGCCGCGATCAGATAACGAGCTGGTTCATCGGCCGCGTCCGCGAAGACACGGCGCTGCGCAAGCTGAAAGCCGCCTTCCAATCCGAGTCGGGCCTCGACCCGACGGTCGCGCTTCCGGGCCAAACGGTCGGCGAGTTCCATCTCGTTCAGGAAGGCCTCGTAAGGCCGATGAAGGCACAGCGTTCACTGATCGCCGCCGAGCAGGTCCCCTTCGACCGGATCGAGCAATTGGCTGCTGAAACGAGAGGCACCGACGAGAGGCAGCTTCGCCTTTTCGACCTCCGGTAATGTTCAATTCGCGTTTCAAACCCCGACATAATCCGTGATGATGCGGTGCCAGCAGTTGCGGCACCGGACGGAGCCGATGAATTATTCTGAACGACTAAGCGTTTGAAATATATAAACTTATTATAACTTTTTGCGGCTAGCCGAAAGTCGTTCTTTCTACTGTTGCCACAATGCTTTTTGTGTGATCCGGTTTCTACGATCCGCCGGTCAAACGCCTTGCAACCCCTGTCAAGTTTTTTTGCAAAGCTGTATCCTTCAAGGACGCTGGCTAGAGGGGTTTTGGCTGGCTTCGCTGATTGGGGGCGGCTCCTTTTAGCGGAATGAGGTGTCGAGACCGAGGGGGCAAACCGGTCGAAACATCATCTTTTTAGGGCCGCGAGTAACAGTGGAGCGAACTCAAGGGTTCAGTGCGGGGTAAAGTGTTATGGTGGCGAAACCTTTCGTCATGGTGGTCGTTGCAGCGCTCGTTGGTCCTGCAGTCGGCGTCGGCCTTTTTATACTGATGAATAATTTCTAGGCTTCCGGACTTCCTGCTTTTCGCTGAGAGATCCAAGCTGCTTTCGCGTTGGCGGCATCGCCGCCTGCGCGCGCCGTATATTTGCCGTAACTCCGAACGGAAGCCGACAAGCCTTCGCTGACTTGACGCCTCAAAGCTCGACTAGCGTCTAATACTCAGCCGCCGCCCATCTCGGCGATGGCATTAGCCCGGCTTTGCGACAGCGATGTTACGTTTACTGCGGCATCTGACCGCTTTCGCGGAGTTCTGTCTCTGGGTGCCGCGCGCGATTGTGCGCTGGCTCATGATGACGGTCGCGTTCAATCCGAAGCTCGGTCCGCTCCGGCACGTCTTCACGGCGGCATTCCTCTACGTTCTCTTTGCGATCCTCCTCGTTTACGTCGCTGCACCGATACGCGGCTACATCGGCGAGCTTTCGATGCATGACAGGCTCGGCTACGACGCCGAGCGATGGCTGGCGACGGCGATCTACGACCCCAAGGGAAGCTTCGTCGGCACGTTCGACCCGCGCCTCGATAGCCTGCGCGATGTGAACTACACCGACAGCGCCATCGCGCTCGGCGACTACGTGGCGAACCCCGACCACAAATCGATCCCCGTGCGCGAGGTACCCGAGCAGTATTGGCGCTGCCTCTCGTTTCAGGAAGACCGCTACCTTGGCGGCCCGCTCAATCCATTCGGCATCGACCTCATCGGCGTTCTGAAAATTCCGCTGACGACGATCACCCGTTCGATCGCGGCACACCGCCCAAGCCTCGGCGTCGGTGGCTCGACGCTGCCGATGCAGTTCGCGCGCGTAATCTACAAAACTCCGCCAAGTCCCGATGAGGGCGGCATCACGAAACTGCGGCGCAAGCTCGGCGAATGGTGGCTCGCGCCGGTGATCTATCGCGAGTTGACCCGCGGTGGCGACGACACGCTTCTGAAGCAGTGGGCGGCGAACCACATCTGGCTTGCCCAGCGCACGGGCGGCCAACCGCTCCACGGCGTCGAAGTGACGAGCCAGGTCGTATTCGGCAAGGAAGCGAAGGATCTCTCGACGGCCGAGCAATTCGTGCTCGCCTCCGCTGTCAACAAGCCGATCATCCTGCTCGAAGGCAACGACCGGCTGAATGCCGTCCGCCTCGATCGGTGGCGCTACATTACGGAAGTCCGCGCCCGCACCTGCGCCGAGAAGCTCATCACCGACGAAGCCGAACAGAAAAAGGTCGTCTTCGAGTTGATGGAGCTCGCCGGCGGCCCACCCGATCCAAAGGTGAAGCCGAAGCTCGAAGCGGCTCTCGAACGGTTCGCGCCGGAACAAGTGAAACGCGCCGAAGCCAATCCGACGATCCGCGCCAACCTGCTTCTTCCGGCTGCCCGCTTCGGCATCCGCGAGGAAATGAAACAGAGCTACGGCTTCGGCTGGCGCGATTACGTTCGCGGCGTGACGACAACGTTCGACATCGGCGAAAACCTCGCCTTCCGCGAAAAGATCGACAGCGCCCTCGCCGAGCTCGACACGAAATGGACGTCGCGCATCGACCCAGCCTATACGCTCGATCCCAAAAAGGTGACGGCCGACAAGGCGCTGCCCAACGTCATCGTGGTCGCGGCTGATGCCGACGGCAACATCGTGCGCTACTACGAAGCCGGAGAGACGGCCGCGTACTTCGGCTCGCTGCCAGCACGCCGCGCCGATAACGGGCTCTATGATTCCACGCGCGAAAGCCGTCAGGTGGCGTCGACAGGCAAGATGATCCTGGCTGTGGCGCTCGCCAATCAGGGACGCGACACGGCGGAGAGCCTCTACGCCGATCCGCAAGCACCGGCGCAGGGCCTCGACACGTGCGCCAAGGGCGGAAGCAACGGTAACCGCAAAGCCGTCGTCGCTTTCGCATGTTCACTCAATGCGCCGCTGATCACACGCGGCGCTCAACTCGGACAAGCGCCGATCAAACGGCTGATCGACGGCTTCGGCTTCACGATGCCACCCGCCGCGGAGTTGGGCGGAACACCACCCTCGACGGCCGTCGTTCTTGGACAGATCGCCGGGGCGCCCCAGCGCGTGCAGTTCATGTCGAGCGTGATCTTGGCATCGCTGATCGGACGCGGCACGAAGCCGGTCCGGCCGCCGACATTGATTGCCGCTTATGACTACACGCAGAAAGGCGAAGGCGGCGCCGGCATCGCCGCGGAAGCGCGCCCCGCCGTCATCCCGAAGTCGCTCATCCGGCCGGGCGCGGTGTGGATCATTCGGTCTCTACTCGAAGCGCCGCTCTGCTATCAGACCGGCGGCCAATCGTACGGCACCCTGAAAAGCCTCAGCCAATGGTGCGCCCGCCGCCGCGGCGACCTGCGGCTCCATTTCGCCAAGACCGGAACGTCCGTTTCGCTCGATCCGAACGCCACCGTCGATGCCTGGGCATCCGGTGGACTGCAGTTCGCGAACGGCGCCGCCTATTCCTACGTCGTCCTCGTCGGCACCGGCACGGCCTCGAAACCGTGGGCGCGCGATCTGCATTCGGCTCAAATTGCTGCCCCCCTTCTCGATGTCCTTCTCCGCGACCTCGCCGATCACGCCAAAGCGAACCCGCGCCGGAATTTACTACCGCCTCGCCGGCCCGCATCGACACCCGTTGCAAGTCTTCGCGGCGCTCAGCGAACGCTCGCGTCCGAAGGGACGATCGCGCGCGACGGCTCACCATCGGACGCTCAGCTCCGCACCCTCACAGCCAACGAACGCTGAACAAACCGTTCATCCTCTCGCTGAAAATCCGCCAGCACTCGAACATCAGCGAGCCGCAGTTGCGACATTAAAAACGCGGACTGCGCGTGGAGTCTCCGCCTCTCACTTGGGATGGGTTGGCGGTGATGAACCTGGATGGTCCTGAATTCGGGCGCGGGACGGGCTCGATGCGCCTCTACGCCGATACGCGCGACGACGCCACGCCGGAAAAGCCGCCGCGCGATTGGAAGCGCGCGATCTTGATCGTCGGACTCGGCACGCTGTCGTGGGTCGCAACCTACGTCGGCATGCTCGAGCTGATCGAAGCCAACATGGGCGATCTGCCGCTCGTCCACCGCATCATCGTCGGTTTCTCGGTCGCGATGCTGATGACGATGATCATCTGGCTTCTCGATCAGCTCTTCCGGCCGCTGCCCTTCACTACCAGGCTTTTCTATGCAGCGGGCTACGTATTCCTCTCGCTGATATCGATCGGGTTCGGCTTCGGCTTCTACTGGAAGGTTCTCGAAAGCCGCGGCGAAGCCTCCCGTTCGGCCGAAAGCGCGGTATCGCAAGTTCAGAATTCCCTGCATGGCGCGGAAACCCGCCTCGAACAGTTGCAGGCGACACTGGTTCAACTGACCCAGGTCTCCACCGAGAAAGCCGAGCTAGAGCGCACGAAGGGAACGTCGTGCCCGAATTCGAAGCCGGGCGACGGCCCCCGCCGCAAAATGCGCGAAGACGATGCGCAACGCTTTTCGTTTGCCTCCGACTTCGTCAAAGGCCGCATCGGCGCCGTCAAAACCGACATGGGAGCGCTCAACGGCGATCTCGCGAAAATCGTCTCTGCAGATGCATCGACCTTCGATCCGAAGACAGGCACGCGTAACGAATTCATGCGCGCGCTCGGCCGCAAGCTCGACATGACCGCGACGGGCTTCAACGCCTTCCGGACCGATCCGCAGCTTCGCCAGATCCGCTCCGACCTCGCCGACCGCGCCGAACGCACGACCTTCGGCGAGGGGAAGAATGGTGCGGTCTCCTGCCCCGACCCGCAGTTGCAGATGGCATTGCGCGGCGTCGTGAAGGCCATCGATCAGCTGCCCGAGTTGCAGAAGCCGGAGATCGCAGCGGTCGAAGGCCCGGAGGCGACGATCGAAGCCTTCCGCCGCCTGACCACGACGTTCTACGGACTGCTGTCCTTCAAGATGCCGCCGTCCGCTGACGAACTCCGCGAATTGCAGAAGAAGGCCGTGCAATCGGTCGAGAATTCAGGCGACGCCAATGCGCGTGCGCCGCGATCCCTCGTCGACGATCAGGTCGCAGGCCTTTCGAAGCGCGATTACGTCCCGCTCGCCGTCGCCCTCTTCGTCGATATCTGCCTGTTCCTCGTCTCAATGGGCCAGCGTGCAGGCAGCCGCCTCGACGGCCTCGTTCCGAAAATGCAGGCTGCCGAGCGCGGCCCGGTCATCGAGATCCTTTCGCGCTTCAACGACATTCATCGCGACAAGCAGATCCGCGAAAACTTCGAGCTGTTCCGTCATGTCGTCTTCGACATGAATGGCGATTACTACGTCGCCGTTCCCCTCGATGCGCCGCCGCGCATGAACCCGACCGAACGCGAAAACCTGCGCGTCGAAGCGCAGCTTCTTGCCAACCTTTTCGCGAGCTTCGAAAAAGAAAAAATCTTCAAGCGCACGATGCTGCCCATAACGAGCAGCATCCAGAAGCGCCTGAAGCGCCAGGGGTCGAAATTTGCGGGCTCGGAATCGTTCCGCGTCTACAAGTTCACGAACGGTGCATGGTCCGACATCATCCTGGGCGCCGTCATGGGTGCCGCGCGCCGGGCCGCGAGAAGCGATGGCACGATCGGCCGTTCCGCCGAACGCGATGCGCCGTCAACGCCGTCAATCACTGAAACGCCAGCACCGGAACGAGCGGCCCCATCCGCTTCGCGCGATGAAGATCGCGACGAGCCGATGACCGCCCCGAATTTCGAGCACAACATTCGCCCCGCCCGCCCGAACCTCGCGATTGATCCCGAGCACGCCGCTCGCTTCGGTCCCTATGCGGAAGTCTATCGGCCCGAGCCGGCCCTTCCGTCAGCGATCGCGCCGCAAGCGCCTCGTGTCCGCCGCGCGCCGCCGAAGCCCGATCCCGAGGCGGACGTCACCGTCAAGGCCGCTAACAGCAACACCATTCAAACGGCGCCCATCGCACCGCCACCCCTACCCGATTTCCGGCACGCGACGGTCGTCACGATCCCCCGTGCCCATCAACCCCGCAACGAAAAGCCGGCAGACGCTTCCACGCCCGCCGAGCCCCGCGCCAGCGTGACGTTGCAACGCGAAACCGCAACATTTTCTGTGCCGGTGAGCGAGGCGGTTATGCCACCATCGCTCGAAGCCGCAATGAGCAGTTTTGACGGCCGTTGGATCGAGGTCGAGAGCGAGAATAGCGGCCCGGCGAGCGGAAATGCCCTGCCTCATCTTGACGAGGAACAACTGCATGGGCCGGCAGAAGAAATACAGCTTTCTGAAGGCGATAGAGCGCTTATCCGTCGAATCGCACCACCGGCTGCAGAATGAAAAAGACTTGGAAAGAAAAAAGGATAACGACGTTCGCCTTAAATCGAACCGACCGGCAACGCTTGTTTAACATTCTTCTTGGCTTAATGGGGCCGCCGAATGCCCAGCGGGGGGCAGTTCGAAATACCGAATTCAGTCGGCTCAAGATAGGAAATCATAAATGCGCATCGCTTCACCTTCGCGGCTCATGATGGTAGCTCGAACGGATAAGGAAGCACGCCTCAAGGACTTCATTGGGGACGGTCTGGCACCCCGCGAAGAAGGCCCGGCAGACCATAAGTGCTTGACTGTTTTTGTTCGCAATCCCGACAGCCCGGTCGCACGCGCTCTGTGCGCTGCGTGGTCTGAAGGGCGGATCGACGACACTCGCGTCCGTATCCTGATTTGCGATACGAACGCCGAAGAACCGGCGGCGACATCGTTGCTGGACATCCCGCATGCCGAATTCCGCGTTCTCGCCGACCATAGCTTCGGCCCCGCGCACGAACAGCTCGTCGTTCGTCAGAGCCGCGTCTGGATCGGCGATTGCCTCCGCCGCGATCCGACGAAGCGCGATGCTTTCGAAATCTATCATGCCGACGATGCCGCCACCGGCGTATTCGCCAGCGCGTCCTTCGAAAAATTGTGGGTGCGCGGCCGCCCGCTGAAGCCTCTCGCGGCGAGCGTAGCGCCGGAGATCATTGCCGTACAATCGGCCGAGCCGGACGCACTGCCACACAATCCGCGTCACTAGCGCGACGGTCGTCGACGTACACGAATTTCTTATCATCCTCGGGCCCGGCCCGAGGATGAATTGTTTAACAAATCCTCAAAGCTTTTTTGCGCGCCCGCGCCTCGCCGCCAACGGCCGAGGCCGGGCTATTGCGCGTTTCCCGCGCAACTTATCCCCGCCTTTTCACGCTGTGATAGTCTTTGCACGTGCACCCGGAGAAAAAGGCCGCAAGAACGCGCAATGGGCGGCATTTCTGAATTTGCCGCCGCGCTTCGGCCCTTGGCCCCTGTTGGGCTTTTGAAACACTCGCCGATTAGCGATACTCCGCCCGGGCTGAGTTCCGGGCGCCAATCGTGTGCCGAGCGAAGCTCCGATCGCCAGGCACTCAACCCGGCACTCAAACAGGATGCCACCCCATGCACGTCATCGCGCGCCTTGCAGTGTTTTTCGCTCTCTTACTGGCCACGTTCTCGAGCGCCAGCGCCACCGAGAAACCCTTCCTGCACGCAGGGATTGCGGCAGACGCGAAACGCTACGAAACCTATCTCAAGGCCAATTGGAAGCCGGACGGCAAATCGCCCGCCGAGCTCAAATCCGAAGCGGAAAAAGTTTTTGCAACCGACCCAAGGGCGGCGTCGAGATCCCTCGCCAACGCGGTCGCCGTCGATGAAAAAGATTCCGCCGCGTGGACGCGCCTTGCCGAAGCCCTGCTCGCGATCAAGCCCGATCCCGACAAGGGCGGCGAACGCTACGACTTGCCGATTTATGCTTCCGGCGCGGCCTACCGCGGCTATCAGCGCGCGACCGACGACGCGCAAAAAGCGCACGCTCTTTATGTACTCGGCCGCACACTCGAAACCCGTTCCTACTGGCGCCCGGCGATCGACGCGCTGAGCCTCAGCCTAACCCTCGCCGACGATCAGACCACGCGCGAAATGTATGACCGCCTCCGTGGCGAATACGGCTTCCGCATGACGGATTACAAGACCGACAACGAGGCGACGCCCCCGCGTCTCTGCCTCCAGTTCTCGGAAGATCTTTCGCGCACGCAGACGGACGTCGCCAAGTTCATCTCTGTCGGCGGCAAAGATCCTCAGAACCTCGTCCAGGAAGGCAAGCAGCTTTGCCTCGAAGGTCTGAAGCACGGCGAGCGCTATGAAGTGCAAATCCGCGCGGGCCTCCCCTCCGACATCGGCGAGACGCTGCTGAAGACGGCGAACATCGCCGTCTACGTGCCGGATCGCTCCGCGTTCGTCCGTTTCAGTGGCAAGGCCTACGTACTGCCGTCACGCGGACAGCAAGGCATCCCTGTCACGACGATCAACACGAGCAAGATCGACGTCGAGGTCTACCGCATCGGCGACCGGAGCTTAGCGACGACGCTTCAGTCCGGCGACATGCAGCGTCAGCTTTCGAGCTACGACGTCGACAACATCCGCGATCGTTCCGGCATCAAGGTCTACCAGGGCCAGATGGATATAACGTCGAAGCTCAACGAAGAGGTGTCGACCGCCGTCCCCGTCACCGACGCGACAGGCAAGCTCGAGCCGGGCGTCTACGTCATGGTCGCGAAGCCGACCGAGAAGCAGAAGGAAGAAAGCTACGAGCGCGCGACGCAGTGGTTCATCGTCTCTGACCTCGGCCTGACCGCGTTCACCGGCAACGACGGCGTTCACGCGCTCGTTCGCTCTCTGACGGAAGCGACGGCCGTCGCTGGGACCTCCGTCAAGCTGATCGCTCGCAACAACGAAGTGCTCGCAACCGCGACGACCAATGATCGCGGCTATGCAAAGTTCGACGCCGCGATAACGAAAGGCGAAGGCGGCGCCGCTCCCGCAATCCTCGTCGCGCAGAAGGGCGAGGGTGAATACGCCTTCCTCGACTTGACGCTCAATGCCTTCGATCTGTCTGACCGCGGCGTCCAAGGCCGCGACCCGTCTGGTCCCGTCGACGCGTACGTCTACACCGAACGCGGCGTCTACCGCGGCGGCGAGGAAGTGAACGTCACCGCGCTCGTTCGCGACCAGTTCGGCAAATCATCCGCCGTACCGACGACGCTGATGCTCTTCCGGCCCGACGGCGTCGAGCAGACGCGCCTCGTGATGAACGATCAGGGCCTCGGCGGCCGCGCGCTCGCCGTGCCGCTCGCCAAAGCCGCAATGACCGGAACGTGGCGTCTGCGGCTCTATACGGACCCCAAAGCCGAAGCCATCGCGGAGAAGAGCTTCCTCGTCGAAGACTTCGTGCCCGAACGCCTCGACATGACGCTCTCGGCCGCCATTCCGGCTCTGACGCCCGACGAAAACCAAACGATCAATGCCGAAGGCCGCTACCTCTACGGACCGCCGGCTGCCGGCCTCGGCATCGAAGGTGAAGTCGTCGTCAAAGCCTCGAACAAAGACGTGCCTGGCTTCGCCGGATATGTCTTCGGACAGGCCGACGAACTCGTGAACCCCGCGCGCCAGCCGCTCGAGGCGAGCCTTGCGATGGACAAGGATGGCAAAGCCGCCATCCCGATCGTCCTGCCGCAAATGCCGAAGACGCCGAAGCCGCTCGAAGCCGCGATCACCGTCAAGCTCCGCGAGGATGGCGGCCGCACGATCGAGCGTAACATCACGCTCCCCGTCGACCTGAAGCTCGAGCGCATCGGCATCAAGCCGCTATTCGAGAACTTCACCGCGGCCGAAGGCCAGAACGCCGATTTCAACGTCGTGCTTCTGGGCGCTGACGGCAAACCTGAAGCGAACAGCAATCTCACCTGGACGCTGACGCGCCTCGACACGAACTGGCAGTGGTATCGCCGCGACGGATCGTGGACGTACGAAGCCGTCACAGTGAAGCGTAAGATCGGCAACGGCGCGCTCACCGTCACCGCCGATGGGGCCGCAAAAATTTCACAGCCCATCCAGTGGGGCCGTTATCGCCTCGACGTCGCATCGAACGACGCCGACGGCCCGGCTTCAAGCGTGCTCTTCAATGCCGGCTGGTACACGGCAGGCGACAACGTCGACAGCCCCGAGCAGCTCGACGTCGCGCTCGATAAGAACAGCTACAAATCCGGCGAGACCGCGAAGCTGCGCATCGCTTCAAAACTCGGCGGCAAGGCGCTGATCTCCGTGCTCGGCACCGGCCTCCACCTGATGAAGGAAGTCGACATCGCCAAAGGCGGCGGCGAGGTTGAAATCCCAATCTTCGACGAATGGGGCCCCGGCGCCTACGCGACGGCTATTCTCTATCGCCCGATGGATGAGAGCCAGAAGCGCATGCCGAGCCGCGCCATTGGCGTCCGCTGGTTGCCGATCGACCAGAGCGGCAAGCATCTGAAAGTTGCCGTGACGCTTCCGGAAAAGGTGAAATCCGGAAGCACGTTCACGGTGCCGCTGAAGGTCGAAGGCCTGTCGCCTGGTGAAGACGCGCGCGTCGTCGTCGCGGCCGTCGATCTCGGCATCCTCAACCTGACGCGTTATGAAACGCCGGCGCCTGAGAAATATTTCTCCGAGCAGCAGAAGCTCTCGTTCGAAATCCGCGACTTCTACGGCAAGCTGATCGACGGCATGCGCGCCGATCGCGGCAAGCTGCGCTCGGGCGGCGACGGCGGAGCAGCCCTCCAGGGCAACCCGACGGTCGAAACAGTCGTGTCGCTATTCTCCGGCCTTGTACGCGTCAAGGAAGACGGCACCGCAAGCGTCGACTTCGAGCTTCCTGATTTCAACGGCACCGTCCGCGTGATGGCTGTCGCCTGGAGCAAGGACAAGGTCGGCCACGGGTCCGGCGATCTGATCGTGCGGGACGCGGTGGCGCTGACCGTCGCAGTGCCGCGCTTCATGACGCTCGGAGACGAGGTGAACCTCGGCTTCAGCATCCACAACGTCGATGGACCCGCTGCGGCCTACAAGCTCGCGCTTTCCAAAAAGGATGGCGACGACACCAACGAAACGCTCACCGAGATTGCCGACAAGACGGCGGACCTGAAAGGCGGCGAACGCACGCTTCAGCGCATCGCCTTCAAACCCGCCGATATCGGTCCGCTGACACTCAAGGCTGTCGTCACCGGCCCGAACGATATTCGCGTCAAACGCGAGATGACGTTCGTGGTCCTGCCGCCTGCCGGCGATATCAAGCGTACGACGATCTCGTCGCTGAAGCCCGGCGGCAAGTTGCAGGTCACGCGCGATCTGGCCCAAGATCTGATCCCGTCGCGCACGCGCATCAACCTCTCCGTCGGCCCGGCCGCGCGTCTCGACGTGCCGACACTTCTGGCTCAGCTCGACCGTTATCCCTACGGCTGCGCCGAGCAGACGGTGTCGCGCGCGATGCCGCTCGTCGTCGCCAATGCGGTCGCAGCGCAGATCGGCCTCGCCGAGGACAAAGCCCTCAAGGAACGCGTACAAGGCGCAATCGCCCGCGTCTTCGACATGCAGGACTCGACCGGCGCCTTCGGCGTGTGGGGACCGTCCTCGACGGACCTCTGGCTGACCGCCTACGTCACGGACTTCCTGACGCGCGCCAAGGAAGCGAAATACGATGTGCCACGCGAGGGCTTCAATCGCGCCCTCGATAAACTGCAGAACTTCATCGCCTACGCGTCCGACTTCGAGAAGGGCGGCGAAGATCGCGCCTACGCGCTCTACGTTCTCGCTCGAAACGGCCGAGCGCCCGTCGGCGATCTCCGCTACTACGCAGACGAGCGCATCGAACGCTTCTCGACGCCGCTCGCCAAAGCGCAAGTCGGTGCGGCGTTGGCGATGATGGGCGACAAGGAACGCGCCGAGCGGGTGTTCGCAGCCGCTCTCGCAGCCATGCCGGATAAGCCGGATTCCGGCTACCGCAGCGACTACGGTTCGATGCTTCGCGACGGCGCCGCACTCGTGACGCTCGCCGCCGAAACCGGCGTCGCTCGTGACGCACAGCCGAAGCTCGCAACCGTTATCGCCAAGGCCTACGAGACCCGCAGCTATACCTCGACGCAAGAACAGGCATGGATGCTTCTCGCAGCGAAAGCCTTGAACGACGAGGTGAAGGCGACGACGCTGTCAATCGATGGCAAACCGATCAACGGCCCGCTGCTCAAAGGCCTGAAGCCGGCCGAGCTGAAGGACGGTACGCTGACGATCACCAATAACGGCGACACCGCCGTTGATGCCGTGATCTCCGTCATCGGCGCCGCGCTGACGCCGGAACCGCCTGCTTCGAAAGGCTTCAAGATCGAACGTCAGGCCTACGCGCTCGACGGCAAGAAAGTCGATCTGGCGAGCCTGAGCGGCGGCAAGGCCGCGGTGAAGCAGAACGATCGCTTCGTCATCACCGTCAAGGTCACGTCAGACGAGCCGGCAGGCCGCGTCATGGTCGTCGACCGCCTGCCCGCCGGCTTCGAGATCGAGAATCCTCATCTCGTCGACAGCGGCGCAATCGCTGGCCTCTCGTGGCTGAAATCGACCGCCGACCCCGAGCACACCGAATTCCGCGACGATCGCTTCGTGGCGGCATTCAACTTCGCCAACGTGCGCACATCGTCCGATACTTCGAACGGCGAAAATGGCAGCTCGGTCGAAGGGGTCGATCAGAACTCGGTCGAAACACCGGTCGATGACTCGCTCGTCCTGCCTGACGGCACGGCGCAGAAAAAGCCGCAAGCCGTGACGGTGACGCTCGCCTACATCGTCCGCGCCGTGAACCCTGGGATCTTCGTGCATCCCGCGGCGACCGTCGAAGACATGTATCGCCCCGAGCGTTATGCGCGCTCGGCCGCGGGTCAGCTCACAGTCTCTGCAAAGGAGTAATCCGACGTGAGGCTGGGGCTCTTCGCGAAACGCATCAAGTCCACGTTGTTCCAATCCTCCCCCCAAAAGGGGGAGGGCCGGAGCGGGGGTGATGAGCAGGTTGTGCCCCAAGCATCAGCCACTCTCCTCCGGCGCTTTTCAATGCCTCGCATATCGTGGCGTCGCGCCACGATGGCTATGGGTCTTGCACTGTTCATCTCCGCAGGCGGCGCGTACGGCGTATATCTCAAAGCCTTCGCCGACGCCGGCCCGCTGCCGCTCGAACAGGCGAAAGCCGTATCCGTAACGGTCGTTGATCGCGACGATCGCCTGCTACGCGCCTTCACCACGACCGAGGGCAAATGGCGGCTGCCGGTCGATCCGAAGGATGTCGATCAGCATTACTTGAAGATGCTGTTCGCATTTGAAGACAAGCGCTTCTACAGCCACCACGGCGTCGATCCGAAAGCCGTCGCGCGCGCCATCCTGCAGATGGTGCGCCACGGCCGTCTCGTCTCGGGCGGCTCGACGTTGACGATGCAGGTCGCACGCCTCCTCGACGGCAAGCATGAGCGCACCGCAGGCGGCAAGCTCCGCCAGATGGCGCGCGCCATCGAACTCGAACGCGCGTTATCGAAAACCGAGATCCTGAAACTCTACCTTCGCCTGGCGCCGTTCGGCGGCAACCTCGAAGGCGTCCGAGCCGCATCGCTCGCCTATTTCGGCAAGGAACCGCGCCGCCTCTCCCTCGGAGAGTGCGCGCTGCTCGTCGCTCTTCCGCAATCACCCGAAATGCGACGTCTCGACAGGAACCCGGAAGCCGCACGCCGCGCGCGTGATCGCGTTCTGACCCGCGCCGCTGCGGCGAAAGTCATCACGGTCGCGGAAGCAGAACGAGCAAAAGCCGAACGCATACCGTCAATTCGTTACGCCTTCCCGATGTTCGCGCCGCATCTCGCCGAGGCGGAAGTTGCCGCGCGCCCCACAGAGAACGTCATCAAGCTGACGCTCGAACGCAATCTTCAGGGCAACCTCGAACGCCTCGCGGTGGAGCACGCCCGGACGATCGGTGACAACGTCTCGACGGCGATCATCGTCGCCGATCACCAGACCGGCGAAATCCTCGCCGAGGTCGGCTCCGCCGACTACATGGATAGGACGCGCCACGGTGCCGTCGATATGGCGACGGCGGTGCGCTCGCCGGGCTCGACGCTGAAGCCCTTCATTTATGGCCTCGCGTTCGAAGCGGGCCTCGCGCATCCCCAAACGCTCATCGAAGATCGCCCCGTCCGCTTCGGAAACTACGCGCCGAAGAATTTCGACGAGGGCTATCACGGCACCGTCTCGATACGCGAAGCGCTCGAGCAATCGTTGAACGTACCGGCTGTGCGCGTGCTCGCGCGCGTCGGACCCGGCAAGCTCGCCGGCCGCTTCCGCCGCGCCGGAGTGACGGCACGCTTTCCCGATAAGTCTGAACCGACGCTCGCCATGGCCCTCGGCGGTACCGGCCTGACGCTCGAAGAGCTTACGGCTCTTTATGCCGGCCTCGCGCGCGGCGGCGACGGCATCATGCTGACCCATCGCTATGATCAGCGCGGCAAGATCTGGGCGACGACGCACGTCAAGCCGCTCGTCAACGCCCACCGTTTGATGTCGCCGCTCGCCGCCTGGTATGTGACGGACATTCTGAAAGACGCCCCGCCCCCGCTCAACGCCAAAGGCGGCCGCTTCGCCTACAAGACCGGAACGTCCTACGGCTACCGCGACGCCTGGGCCATCGGTTACGACGGCCGCTACGTGATTGCCGTTTGGGTCGGCCGTCCGGACAATTCGAGCATTCCGGGCTTGATGGGCCGAAGCGCCGCCGCTCCGATCCTGTTCGACGCCTTCGAGCGCGTACCCGGCCCCCGCGTGCCACTGCAGGGCGCCCCGGCCAACGTCATTCGCGGAACGAACGCCGATCTGCCAGCGCCACTCAAACGCTGGCGCGACCCGGGCGACGACCCGGCCGGCGGCAAATACCTCCAGCCGCCCGTGCTGATCTCGTTCCCGCCGGATCTATCCGAAATCGCCGAAACCGACCTCGACGGCGAGCCCCTTGTGCTCAAGGCCGACGGAGGCGCACTGCCGCTCACCTGGCTCGTCGACGGTAAGCCCATTGAATCGGACGCCCACACACGCGAAGCGGTATGGCAGCCCGCGGGCGCAGGCTTCGCCAAGCTCACGGTGATCGACGCCAATGGCCGTACCGACCGGGCCCTTATCAGACTAAGATAGTCGGATCACATAGACGCGCGCAAAGCCCGGTATGGGGCAAGCGCCCGCCGCACATGGGCGCGGAGCTGGCAATGTTCCTCGCCAGGAGCATGCAATGGAACTCGCGGAGTTGCGTCGTGTTTTCGCGCGCCAAATGCTGGCGCTCGCTGACGTATGGGACAACAAGCGGCTCGAAGACGCGTTCGCCCACGTTCCTCGCGAAAAATTTCTCGGGCGCGGCCGGTGGCATATTCTGACGCCGTGGTCGCTCCAAAACTACGCCAATAACGGCGATCCAGCCCTCGTCTATCAGGACGTCGTCATCGCCTTGGACGAGGAACGCGGCGTCAACAATGGCAGCCCTTCCTTGCACGCCCGATGGCTTGACGAAGTCGCGGCGGGTCCCGGCGATCGCGTAGCTCACATCGGCGCGGGCACCGGATATTACTCCGCCATCATTTCGGAGATTGTCGGACCCGAAGGTCACGTCATTGCCGTCGAATATGATGCCGATTGCGCCGCGAGAGCCCGTGAAAATCTTTCCGAGCGCCGGAACGTAGACGTCGTTCACGCCAACGGCTGCGACTGGCCGAAGGACGAAGTCGACATCGTATATGTGAATTTTGCGATCCCCCGCCCGGCCGACCCTTGGATCGAAAATCTGAAGCCCGGCGGACGTCTCATCTTTCCTCTCGGTGTCCCCAGCACGACGCGCTCGCACGGCCGATCGCTGAACGGCGTCACGATAATGGTAACGCGCTTGGAGGATGGATATGCGGCGTCATCCTCTTACCCCGTCTCGTTCGTTTTTGCAGAAGGGCTGACACCGGAACCCAGCGAAGAGGAAATCAGAAATTTGTATCGGAGCCTCAAAAGGGGCGGATGGGAGGGCGTAAAAAGTCTCGTTTGGAAGCAGGCGGCCGATAGTGCAGAGTGCTGGTACGTCGGGTCGGATTGGGCCCTGAGCTACAACGCAATTACGTCCTAAGCCTTATTCTCTTCCATCGCACATTTTGGAATTCGAACCGACCATGAGACGCCACCGCGCCGCGATCCGAAAATTTGCGCTGATGGTCGCAATGACCGCCGCTCCGTTGACCTCGGGCGGCTGCAACGAGACCGCGAAAAATGCGGCATCCGACCGGCCACTTCCCGCGCTCGGCGCCAAAATCGATGAAACGTCCGTCTCTGGCATTTCATCGGGCGCCTACATGGCCGGACAATTCCAGATGGCGCACGCAAAACGTGTTGCCGGTGCCGCCATCATCGCCGGCGGACCGTACGGCTGCTCCGAGAGCGTCTTCGCCGGCACGATGCCGGGCGCGGGAACGGCGTTCCTCAATCTCTCAAAAGCCGTCAACGGCTGCATGCTCGATCTCCTGGGCGCTTGGGGCGTCTCCGACCCGCAAGACCTTGCGGCGAAGGCCAAGGAGCGCGCCGACAAAGGCGAAATCGATCCGATCGCCGATGTCGTGAATGATCGCGTCTATCTCTTCACCGGAACCTCCGACCGCACCGTCGCGCCGTCGATCGTCCGCCACGCGGCGACGTTCTACGAAAAACTCGGCGTGCCCCAAGCGAACATCGATCTCGTTTCGAACCTGCCTGCGGGTCACGCCTTCATCACGGACAACGAAGGCAACGCCTGCGGAGTGTCCGCATCGCCGTACATCGACAATTGCAATTATGATCAGGCAGGAGCCCTGCTGAAGCACATCTACGGTAACCTTGAGCCGCGTGCTGCAACGCCCGGCGGAGAGTTCATTGATTTCGATCAACGCCCGTTCTTCCCGAGCGACGACAGCGCCGGACTCGCCGAAACCGGCGTTGTCTACGTCCCCAAGTCGTGCAAGGTCACTGCCGGTTGCCGCGTTCATATTGCCTTCCACGGCTGCGCGCAGAATCGCGAAGCCGTGGGCGATGCGTTCGTCAAGGAATCGGGCTTCGCGCGATGGGCGGACACGAACCGGTTCATCGTGCTTTTTCCACAAATCGCGGATTCTCCGATAAACCCGCAAGGATGTTGGGATTGGTGGGGTTATACCGGCCCGCTGTATCTTACGCGTGACGCGCCGCAGATTGCCGCAGTAAACCGCATGCTCGATGCCTTGCAAGCGCCGGGCGGAGGCGCATAAAGGCTCGCAGCCAGCAAGCGCTACGAAAGCCGCCGCTTCAGCGCGGCTAATGGGGGGAATTCCAGAATGCTCGCACGTGAACGCCTCGTTGCGCCCCTCGTGTCCCTATCGTGGCCCCAAGCGCCGAGCATTTCATCCGGCATAAAACGAACGCTCGAGGTCGCCGCGGCCGTTGCGACGATGGGATGCCTCGTCATGGCGGCCACGTTGCCGAGCGATCGCGACAACGCTTCGTCCAGAGCCTCGAACGGCGTTCCCATATCGACGGCCCTCTCCCCCGGACGCGAAACCGATTTCGGCGCCTACCTCGGCGCGCCCTATCACTACCCGAGCGACTTTCACCTCGTGAAGAAAGGCGTGACGGATCTCACGATCAAGAACGTCGAATGGTACACGCTGCCTTTCGAAAACCCGCTGTACTACGGCGTCCGTCTCCAGCGTTGGTTCACGGGCCGCTTCGGCTCCATGCTCGACTTCACGCACTCGAAAGTCTACGCCCCGCTCGACCAAGAGGCGAATTTCGAAGGTACGTTTGACGGCAAACCGGTGCCGCCCACGGCGAAACCGCGCGACTATTTCAAAAAGCTTGAATGGACGCATGGCCATAACATGCTGACGCTCAATGCCATGATCCGTCTGCCGTCACTCGGAATTGTTTCGCCGTATCTCGGCGCGGGAGCCGGGCTCTCGTTCCCGCATTCCGAAATTTATCCAAAGACCGATCCGTCGCGAACCTACGAATATCAATACACCGGCCCAGCCGGCCAGGCTCTCTTCGGTCTCGAGTTCCGGCTTCCAACCGGCTCCGTGTTCGTCGAATACAAATTCACATCGTCCGACTATTGGGGTCCACTCACCGGCCGTGACGGCACGTGGTACCCGATCGACATGTGGCGTCAGTTCTCGCGCTGGTGGAGCGGCGAAGAACCCCCGAATGGCTGGGCGGGCGCTCGCCTGACGAGCCATCAGGTGATCGGCGGCTTCCTCACGCGTTTCGTGCCGAAGACTGCCGGAGCGAAGTAAGCGGCGAGCGTCGCTTCGAACGTCCGAAGCTCGGCGGCAAGCCACGTCTCGAAAACAGCCGCGGCGTCGGGAGTTTTCGCTCCTGCGCGGCGAACGAGATAGTAGCCCTGCCGCGACACGACGATATCGAACGGCCGCACCAGCCGCTTCGCGAGGAGCGCGTCTCCAGCTTGAATCTGATCGGCGAGCGCGAAGCCTTGTCCAGCCTCCGCCGCAGCTAGCGCAAGATCCCCATTGAGCGTTGGTCCCGACGGCACCACGCGGCCGGAAATTCCCGCCGCCGCGAGCCACGCGTTCCAGCACTCCTTCGCCGTCTCCTGGATAAGAAGGCCGCCATCGAGATCGGCAGGAGCCGAGAGAGGATTATCCGTCAGGAATTTCGGACTGGAGACGAGCATCAATCCTGCGTCGACGAGCTTCCGCGCCTCGACGCCGCTCCATTCGCCGCCCCCGAAGCGGATGCCGATATCGACATCTTCCTTGGCGAAATCGACGAGCCGGTGACTTGGGTCGAGAACGATATCGATGCCCGGATGAAGCTCGGTGAACTTTCCGAGCCGCGGCACCAGCCAGAGCGCGGCAAACGAAACATCCGACGTCACGACCAAGCGCTTGCGTCGACGCGACGGACGCGCGAAGCGGCTCGACGCGGCAGCGATCAGATCGAACCCCTTCGTCAACTCCTGAGCGAACGATTGCCCGGCTTCCGTCAGCGCCACGCCGCGACCCGTCCGCTCGAAGAGCGGCGTTCGGAATTCGGATTCGAGAGTACGGATATGACGGCTGATCGCAGCGTGCGTGACGTTGAGCTCATCAGCCGCGCGCGAAAAGCTGGATAGCCGCGCGGCGGCTTCGAACGCTTTCAGAGCATTGAGCGGGGGCAGTCTGCGGACCATGCCCGATGTAACAATTCCTTACACGTCCTGTAAAGCAATGCCGTTTGTCCCGCGTGGCCGCCGGGCTCACCGTTCCCTCAAACGTCGAAATCGGAGAACGGCCATGATGCGCGTTATCGAACACCTGATCGAAACGATAGAAACGCTGTTCTATCCGGATCGTCGCCAGCACGATGGCGACCAGTGGAAACGGTAGTGTCTCGGAAGTTCTCGTCATCCTCGAACGGACGAGCATCGCGAGGCCGTTCGGGGATCCAGCGTAAGAAGTGCCGAAGGCACGACACTGCGTCTTCGACAAGTCTAACGCTGGATCCCCAGCCATCGACGCAGCTCCGCTGCGCTCGGCCGAGGATGACGGTCTATGCGATGGGGCGATCGGCTTTGTAACGGCCAAACGACCGCTGCCCATCTTTTGTAAAGATCACCACCTCATAGGGTTCTGGTTCACCACCCATGCCCGGTGAGCCAGCGGGCATTCCCGGAACGGCGAGTCCGATGGCCTCCGGTTTCTCGGCCAGCAGCCGTTGGATAGCGTGAACCGGCACATGCCCCTCGATCACATATCCCGAAAGCTCTGCTGTGTGGCAGGACGAGAGCGCGGCCGGCACACCCAAACGCGCTTTCAAGGCCTTCATTTCCGAAGTCTCGGATACGGTCGCCTCTAACCCATGGCTGCGCAAATGTTCGACCCAGGCGCTGCAGCATCGGCAGTTGGGGTCTTTGAAGACCTTGAGGATGGGGGCTGACTGCGCCGAGACGCCAGTCGTCAGCGACGACAGCGCCAACGCGAGGCCTCCGAGTACGGCGCGTCGATCGTAATGATTGGCTTGCTGCATTCCAGGTCCCTCCGAAGACTGAGGCTCGGCGCGACGCGAGCCGGTGACATGCCGAGCGTCTTTCAACGTTTCAATGAAACGGTGATAGACGCTAGAACCGCTTCAGCAGCCGGTCGATGTATTCGAGTTCGTCCTGCGGCCGGAGGCTCTCACCCGAACGCTTTCTGAGCTCTTCGAGGATTTCGCGCGCCCGCTGGGCGTCGATCGCGTCAGGCACCTTCACGGACGTGCCGAGATCAGGCCCCTGCGCGCGCTGCGGCCGGCCCATCGGATCGCGCGGAGAGTTGCCGCCGCGGCCCAAACGCTGCTGCGCATTCTTCTGCATCTGCTCGGCCATCTGCTGAGCGCTCTGACGCATCTGCTCGAGCGCCTGCCCCTGCTGATCGGCAGCTTCGCCAAGATCGTTTTGCTTCAGCGCTTCCTCGGCCCTGCCCATCGCATCCTGCGCGTTGCCGAGCTTGTCGGGATCACCCGCACCCATTTCCTCAAGATCTTTTTTCAGCTTGTCGAGTTCGTTGCGAAGCTGCGCCTGACGATCCTGCAGGCTGCCCTTGCCCTGCTGCTGCCGTCCGGCGGACTTGCCCTGCGAACCCTGCTGGCCTTGGCCCTGCTGGCCGCCACCCTCCTGATCCGCATCCATGTCACCCTGGCCGCCTTGCTGGCGACTCTGGCCTTGCTGACCCTGCTTGCCTTTACCGGTCTTCGGTGAGCCCTGACCGTTCGGATCCTCCTGCGAGCCGCCTTGTCCTTCCTGGCGCCGCTGCTGACCGTACGTGTCGTCCATCAGCTGCTGTTGCTTGCCGGTGAGATCGCTCAGCTCGTTGAGCTTCTTCATCATCTGCTGAGCGCGCTGCTGCTGGGCGCGCGCCTCGGGCGAATTGCTCGCCTGCAGGCGGTCCATCAACTCGCGCAGCTCGGAAAGCATCTTCTCGGCGTCATCGCGCGAACCTTCCCGCGCGCTCTTCTCCAGATCCTTCATCATCTGGTCGAGATCTTGCTGACCGAGCTCTTGGTTCCGATCACCCTGCTGCTGATCGCCGGAGGGATTTTCCTTCTCCGCGTTCTTCTGCATTTCGTTGAGATAGTCGTTGAGGCGTTTCTTCAGATCCGCCATCGCATCTTGGATTTCTTTGTCGTCGCCCTTTTCGATGGCATCCGACAGACGGTCCTGCGCATCCTTGAGCGCGCGCTCCGCCTGCGACAGTGCACCATCCTCGACCTTGAGCGCGATCTGCCAAAGCTCAGCGATGGACTCGTTCAGCGCCGCGCGCGTCTCCTGCCGGTCGAGACGATGATAGATCGCCCTGAGGCCGAGATAGACGCCGTCGTCGGTGATGAAGCCCTGCGGCTCCATGGTCAGCGCATCGAGCGCACGCACGACCTTCGGCCGGTTGCGAGCGTCCTCCGCTAGGTACCGCCGCTGCTCGACCAAAGCCCTCGCCAGCGGATTTTTGAAGCGGCGCGACGGCAGCGCGATTTCGATCGGCTCACTGCGCCCGACCTGCCCGCCGACATCTGTCGCCTCGAGCCAAAGCTGCACGCGCTGACCAGCCCACGGATGCTCGCCGATATCGAGAAGCGCCGACGTATCGACAGTCTTTGCGCCCGGACGCGGAATTTTGAGGCTGAGCACTGGCGGACGTTCGAGCGGCAACCGCGGTCCCGTGAGCGGGGGCGGCTGCGCCCACGACTTCGTTGCGTCCACGGGCTTCGGCGGCGCCTTGCGTACTTTAACTTCGGCGCTCTGAAGGCCGTAATCGTCTTCCGCCTTGTAGAAAACGCGCATCGAACCGCGCGGCGTGCCGGTGATGTCCTTGGTCAACGCGATCTTCGGCAGCGCATCGGGGATGACGTCGAATGTCCAAAGCCCGAGCTCACGCGTTCCCGACAGAGCGCGAACGCGCGCCGACTTGCGGATCTCGTAGCGCGTCTCCGACACGCTCGCGGTATCGCCCTTCTTCGAGTTTTCGGGAGGCACTATGACCGGCGCAGTCGCGCCATCGGTTAAGACTTCAAGCGAGACGCCATCCGAGCCGAACCCGACGCCCCGAAGCGTCAGCAGGCTGCGATCGGGCACCTCGAAAAATTTGATCCTGTCCTTGGCGTCGTCGGCATTTTGCTGCGAGCCATCGGCCAGCAGCACCGGCGGCAGCGCCGTATATGGCGGCGGCGTGACCCAGGCATCGACGCGCGCCGGAGGTCCGGACTCGCCGGCACCGAAGCGGAAAGCGGCAGCCAGACGATCACTGAGGCTTCCCGTCGCCAGAACCGCAATCGGCACGAACATGACGAGCAAAAGCCCGCGGACGGCCCAGGGATCGAAGCGATCGGTTCTGGGCGCCGGACGCCCGACCCGGAGACGCGAAATCGCCCGCGCCAGACGTTCCCGATGCGCCTGCCAGATCGCCGACGTGGTGGCATTCTGGGCGCCGGACGTCAGCGTGTCCTCGTACGACGTCGCGGGCCGGTGTGGAACGTTGGAACGGCGCTCGATCCGCCGGATGGCGTCTTCCCGCGTCGGCCAGGGAATGCGAACCGCGTAAACGACAGCCGCGACGGCAGCGGCCGCGAAGGCAACCAGCAGTATCTTATGAGGGAGCGGGTCTAGGTAGGGCCATATGCCGAGGAACGACAGCATGACGAACACGAGCGCCACGCCGATAAGGAGCCAGAGCCGCGGCCAAAGGCGCTCGAAAAACAGCGCGACCGTGCTGAGACGTACCTTCCGCGCCAAGGACCGCGAAATATCGGGACCGGGATCCCTGTTCTGGGGCTCTACCATGCGCGCCTAAGGTAACACGGGCCTCTGACCCCGCACGTTAACAAAATGCAACTATGAGAGGCCGAATGACCCGCCTATCGGCCTTTTCTACGGCCTTTTTGTGCGCCGAAGGCGCGGCATAGCCAGAGCGTCGCCGGGGCGACCCGCGCCGCTACAATTAGGCCTGGAGCCACGGCGGCAGATGATCCGCCCCGATCAGATCGTCGTAGGTCGGCCGTGGCCGGACGACGGCATAGCGATCACCATCGACCAGCACTTCCGGGATGAGCAGGCGACTGTTGTAGGTCGACGACATCGCCGCTCCATACGCGCCCGCCGACATGACGGCGAGAAGATCCGTCGGCGCGACCGGAGGCAACGCCCTGTCTTCCGCAAGAAAATCGCCCGTCTCGCAAACCGGCCCGACGATATCCTGCTGCACCGGCGACAAATCCAGGGACGCTTCGTTGACCGGCCAGACGTCGTGATAGGCCTCGTAGAGCGTCGGCCGGATCAGGTCGTTCATCGCCGCGTCGACGATCGTGAACGTCTTGTCGGTCCCTTCCTTCACGTAGACGACCTGCGTAACCAGAACGCCTGCGTTTCCGACGATCATGCGGCCCGGCTCGAGAACGAGTTTGAGGCCAAGACCGCCGAGCGTGTCCTTGACGACCGCCGCGTATTCATCGGGTGTCGGCGGAATGTCGTTCGCACCCCGGTACGGGATGCCGAGACCGCCACCGATATCGAGATGCTCGAGCGCGATACCGTCGGCCTTGAGATCGCGCGCGAGATCCGCCAGCAAGCGAAACGCATCGCGAAACGGCGCGAGATCCGTGATCTGGCTGCCGATGTGCATATGGATGCCCGAGATCTTGATGCCCGGAAGCTTGGCGGCTTCCGCATAAAGACGCCGCGCATCCTCGTAGGGTACGCCGAACTTGTTTTCGGCTTTGCCCGTCGAGATTTTCGCGTGCGTTTTGGCATCGACGTCGGGATTGACGCGAATGGCGATTGAAGCGGTACGGCCAATCGCCGTCGCGACATCGCTCAGCGCATGAAGCTCCGGCTCGCTCTCGACATTGAAGCCGTGAATTCCTTCTTCGAGCGCATACGCCATCTCACCGCGCGTCTTGCCGACGCCCGCGAAAATGATCTTCGACGCCGGAACGCCCGCCGCACGAGCACGCCGGAGTTCGCCTTCCGAGACGACGTCCATGCCGGCGCCGAGGCGGCCCATCGTCGTGAGTACGGCCTGATTGGAGTTCGCCTTGACGGCAAAGCAAATGAGCGCGTCCTGCCCTTTGAACGCCCGCGCCAGAACTTCGTAGTGGCGCACGAGCGTCGCGGTCGAATAGCAATAGAAGGGCGTCCCGACCTCCGCCGCGATGCGTGCGAGGCTCACGTCCTCGGCATGAAGGATGCCGGACTTATACTGAAAGTGATGCATGGGAAGCGCTTCTAGCGGATGAGAATGACCCGCGTCACCGGAAAAGACGAGGAAGGCTCAAAAACCGGCTGAGCGAACCGGCTACCGTAACAGCGGGTCGAGAATGAACGATTCGTGCGGTTTCGCCGGAGCGTCTGAATTCTGGCCGGCGGCGTGAGCATCGGGCGATTTCGCGTCGCCAGCCGCCTTGGCGGCAGGCGGCGGCTCGAGGGGCCCTTTAACACCGCAGCCTGCAAAACCGGCGCAAGCCGCGCCGACCAGCGCCACCGCGATCCAGGATTTCGTGCTGCGTGAGAGCACGGCCATGCCAAAAACACTCCAAAACCATTCGGCCCGCT
>NZ_JAIELN010000026.1 GCF_019753045.1 Hyphomicrobium sp. | reverse complement strand
CTCCGATCCATCAGCGAGAGGCGCTAGTCCTCTACGACTTTCCAGCCTTCGGGATGGGGCAGTTTTTTCCGCTTCGTCTCGGCTTCGTCGCGCGTTGTGAAGCGGATGGCCAGGGACCGCGGGACGAACACGTCGCCGTTGCCGAGATAGGTGTGCTGTCCTGTGGCGCGGAATACGTCGTGCCGCTGCTCTTCCAGTAAATATGCCATTGGCCGAAATCTCGCGTTCGTCCCGGTGAGCCCGGAAAGAGTGACCGCAACTTTCGGCAAAAACTAGCCCCGAGATAGGGGCCGGGAGAGCCATCTCGGGGCTAGTTGCGAGTTCAGCCTTTAGCCGTTCTGGGAAGCGTGTGGCTTAGCTCTAGTCCCGACACTATTATATACTAAAAAAGTAATCAATTCCGGAAACGGACGTGCTGGTTGCTTTTTGCGCGGCGAGTTGACCCGGGGTGTGGGCAGGATCTGGCGCAGGCCGGGGCTTCGCATCAATTCAGCCAAAACTTATCCCCGGTTCATCATCGGGTGTTAGATTTGGCCTTTCGACCGGCAATGTCCGGGTTTTGACAAGGATTTGGACGCTTGGACGGTCAGGAATTCAAGGAGACGGCAGGGCGGGTTCTGAGTGCGATCTGGCGCGGGTCGGTCATTGCGCTCTGGACCATGCGCGAGCTTCTGAGGACTTTCTGGTCGATCGTGCGCGGGCCTTTGATCGCCGCCCTCAATGTCGCTGCGGCGCTAATCATCCTCTTCGAGGAATGGGGATGGCGGCCGCTTTCCGAGCTTATCGGCCGGCTCGCGAAATTCGCGCCGATCGCGGCGATGGAGCGGTTCATCGCGGGGCTGCCACCCTATGCGGCGCTGGTCGCGCTGGCGCTGCCGACATCCCTGCTGCTGCCGCTGAAGTTCGTCGCCGTGTGGCTGCTCGCCAACGGTCATTTCGCGACGGCGACGCTGTTGTTCATCGGCGCGAAACTGGCGTCGACGGCCATCCTCGCCCGCATCTTCATTCTGACGAAGCCGTCGCTCATGCAGATCGGCTGGTTCGCCCGTGGCTTCAATTGGCTGATGCCGTGGAAGGACGCGCTTTTCGCGCAAATACGGGCGTCGTGGGTCTGGCGGTATGGGCGCATCGTCAAGGCGCGGGTCGTGGCGAATGTCCAACAGGCCTGGAAGCGGATCCGCCCGCGCGCTTCAAATCTATGGCGGCGATTGACCGGACGTGAGTTGCCGTTTGCCGGAAAGCCACCCGCGGAGCGTGATCTTTCGATAAAATGATTCGAGGCTGCCCGAGGTGGAGCGCAGCTCAAGATAAGTATCCTCGTTTTCGCCATTCCTGTCCGGACAACAACAATGGCAAATGGGCAACAGAGCATAACCCGCGAATGCAGCGCCCATAGCATTTTCTAATGTTGATGGGAGTGGTCAAGTATATTCTTCTGAATTGGCGTTGAGCCCGAGGCAGGGCGCGAGGGGGCGACGTTTGTGAGCGGCTGTTTGGATCGCCGGCACGGGCCTTTTGAGGGCATACAATGAGATTGAGAGTTTCTCCCGGCCTATTGCCTGTTTTGGCGTTGGGCACGCTGACGGCGGCGGCCGGGGGCATGACTAGCGGGGTCAGGGCGGAAGATGCTGCCAATACTGGCGTTCCGGAAGACTCGTTCGCTGCTGGCTGGAATGATCCGGTGCGCGTGGCATTCGCGAAGCGCGGCATCAATTACGGCGTCAATTGGATCGGCGAATACTGGAACGTCGCGTCGGGCGGCAACTCGCAGGGCTCGAACTTCGACGGCCGTTTCGATGTCCACACCGACATCGATCTCGGAAAGCTCGTGGGCTGGAAGGGTGCGGTCATCCACGCCAACGCTTTCTACATCCACGGCATCGGTGCTTCGACCGAGCGCGTCGGCAACATCTTCGAAGTCAGCAATATCGAAGGCTACGAGACGTTCCGCCTGGACGAGCTGTGGTTGGAGCAGTCGCTGCTGGAGGACAAGGTGAAGGTGAAGGTCGGTTCGATTGCCGCCGATAAGGAATTCTTCATCAGCGATACGGGCTCTCAGTTCATCAACGGCACGTTCGGTTGGCCCGGCATCACGGCTGCGGATCAGGCGGCGGGCGGACCTGGGTATCCGCTGGCGTCGCTCGGCGTGCGCTTGCAGTATCAGCCGAACGATAACCTCAACATTCTGGCCGCCGTCTTCAACGGCAGCCCGGCCAATCCTTTTTCCGACAACCCGCAAAAGGACAACAATTACGGGGTGGAATTCCGTCTCCAGGACGCGCCGTTGCTGATGGTCGAAGCGCAGTACAAGTATGATGCCGGCTTGCCCGGCACCTTCAGGCTCGGCGGCTGGAAGCAATTCAATCACTACGCGCCGGAGTTCCTCGATCCGACTGTTCTCGACACCAGTTACGGAATCTACGGCATCATCGACCAGCAGATCTGGAAGGGCGCGGACGATAAGGCGATCAACGCGTTCGTGCGGGTATCGGGCAGCCCCGACAAGCAGAACCTGATCGATAACTATTTCGATACCGGCGTTGTCTTCATGGGGTTCGTGCCGGGACGCAAGGAAGACTCGTTCGGCGCTGCGTTCGGCTATGGCCACATCTCGAACAAGCTCAGCCAGGCGCAGGCAGATACGGATAGTGACTTCAATTCGGACGTGATCTCGAATTACCAATCCGTGCTCGAGCTCAACTATCTCGCGAAGATCCGTCCTGGCTTCGCTATCTCGCCTGACTTTCAATACCTCTGGAACCCCGGCGCCCGCGTCGGCAGCAATGCCGACGATCTGAAGCAGATCCCCAATGCCGCCGTTGTCGGCGTCAGGACCATTCTGAACTACTGAGCCTGCTTCCTTTCCTCAGCTTGGTTTCGGGCTTTCAAATCGCGATCTGACGAAGGCCTCCTAGCGCCGCCCCGATGGGTGCGCTAGGAGGCCTTTTCATGAGCGCAGAGCCAAATCACACAAAGCCGATTTTGATCGCGGGGCCGACGGCGAGCGGCAAGTCCGCGCTCGCGATGGCGATTGCCAAACAGACCGGCGGCGAGATCATCAATGCCGACAGCATGCAGGTCTATCGGGAGCTGCGCGTTCTCTCGGCACGGCCAAAAGAGGAAGAAGAGGCTCGCGTTCCGCATGCGCTCTACGGGTTCGTGCCGGCGGGCGAAGCCTATTCCGCGGGGCGCTTCGTCCGCGATGCGGCAACCGCCATCGCGACGGCTCGAAGTGCGGGCCGGCGTCCGGTCATCGTCGGAGGCACGGGGCTTTATTTCAAGGCCCTGATCGAGGGGCTTTCGCCCATACCCGACATCGCCGCCGACGTTCGCGAATATTGGCGTAGGGCGGGCGAGGAGCGCGGCGCCGAAGCTTTGCACGACGAGCTTCTGCGGGTCGATCCGGCGATGGCGGCGCGCCTGGCTCCGACCGATACGCAACGGATCGTGCGCGCGCTCGAGGTGATCCAATCGACCGGACGGTCGCTCGCCGAGTGGCAAACATTGCGGGGTGAGCCGGTGGTCGATGAAGCTGAGACGGTTCGCTTCGCGGTTTCCGGCGATCGAGCCGAACTGCATGCGCGGGCCGATGCCCGTTTTGACCGGATGATGCGGGAAGGGGCGCTTGACGAGGTGCGGGCATTGTCAGCTCTACAACTCGATCCAGATCTTCCGGCGATGCGGGCCATCGGCGTCCGGCCGCTTTTGCGGCTCGTTGCGGGTGAGATCGGCGAGGATGAGGCTCGCGAGCTGGCAAAGGCGGAGACCCGGCAGTACATCAAACGCCAGGAAACTTGGCTTAAGAGAAATATGATTACTTGGAAGCCTGTCGCAACGAAAGAAACAACAAGTTTGATGCGAGATATTTTCGCATTTATTCAACGTTAGCGTTGACCAATTAGGCTCGGACCCCTACTTTCCCCCGACCTTTGAAACCGCCTGCAGGCTTTTGCCGGCGAAGGAGTTATTCATGGCACGCACGATGTCCGGCGCCGAAATCGTTTTGCAGGCTCTGTCCGATCAGGGCGTCGAGCTGATCTTCGGGTATCCGGGCGGCGCGGTCCTTCCGATCTACGACGAGATCTTCAAGCAGGAGAAGATCCGCCACATCCTCGTTCGTCAGGAAGGCGGGGCGTTGCACGCGGCGGAAGGATATGCGCGCTCGACGGGCAAGGTCGGCGTCTGCCTCGTGACCTCGGGACCGGGCGCGACGAATGCCGTGACGGGCCTGACGGACGCCTTGATGGATTCCATTCCGCTCGTGTGCATCACGGGCCAGGTCGCGACGCATCTGATCGGCAATGATGCCTTCCAGGAATGCGATACCGTCGGCATTACGCGGCCGTGCACCAAGCACAACACGCTCGTCAAAAGCGTCAACGACCTCGCGCGGATCCTGCATGAGGCGTTCTACATCGCGCGGACGGGGCGTCCTGGTCCCGTCGTCGTCGACATTCCGAAAGACGTGCAGTTTGCGCTCGGCAACTACGTCGGTCCGTCGAATATTCAGCATAAGACCTACCGGCCGAAGCTGAAGCCGGAACAGACCGCTGTGCGCGAAGCCGTGGATCTCATCGCGAGCGCCAAGAAGCCGGTGTTCTATACCGGCGGCGGCATCATCAACTCGGGTCCGAAGGCGAGCCAGCTGCTGCGCGAGTTCGTGCGGCTGACGGGCTATCCGATCACGTCGACGCTGATGGGCCTCGGCGCGTATCCCGCATCCGACAAGCAGTGGCTCGGCATGCTCGGTATGCACGGGACGTACGAAGCCAATCTCGCGATGCACGATTGCGACGTGATGATCAACATCGGCGCCCGCTTCGATGACCGCATCACTGGCCGCGTCGACGCGTTCTCGCCGGGATCGAAGAAGATCCACGTCGATATCGATCCTTCGTCGATCAACAAGAATATCGTGGTCGATGTGCCGATCATCGGCGATTGCGCGTACGTTCTCGAAGACATGCTGCGGATCTGGAAGGCTAAAGCGCCGGCCCTCGACAAGGCTGCGCATAAGGCCTGGTGGAAGCAGATCGATAGCTGGCGCGCAAAAAAATCGCTTGCGTATAAGAACTCCAAAGACATCATCATGCCGCAGTACGCGTGTCAGCGTCTGCAGGAGCTGACGAAGAATCGCGATACGTTCTTCACGACCGAGGTCGGCCAGCATCAGATGTGGGCGGCGCAATTCCTCCAGTTCGAGGAGCCCAACCACTGGATGACGTCCGGAGGGCTAGGCACGATGGGATATGGATTGCCTGCTGCGATCGGCGTGCAGCTTGCGCATCCCCGGTCGCTCGTCATCGATGTCGCCGGCGATGCGTCGATCCTGATGAATATTCAGGAGTGCTCAACAGCAGTACAATATCGCCTGCCGATCAAAGTTTTCATCATGAACAACGAGTACATGGGCATGGTGCGCCAGTGGCAGCAGCTCTTGCACGGCAACCGGTTGTCTGAGAGCTATACCGAGGCGCTTCCGGATTTCGTGAAGCTGGCCGAGGCCTATGGCTGGACGGGCATGCGTTGCGAGCATCCCGCCGATCTCGACGATGCGATTAAAGAGATGATCAATACGGAAGGCCCGGTTATCTTCGATTGCCGTGTCGCCAAGCTCGCGAACTGCTTCCCGATGATCCCATCGGGCAAGGGCCACAACGAGATGCTGCTCGGCGAGAACATTACCGACGAAGAAGTCGAGCGGGCTATCGACGATGCAGGAAAGGTACTCGTGTGAGAAGCGGGGGCTCTGGCTTCGGGATTGGTAGCATCGTGGCCGCCATTTGCATGGCGACCCTTGTTGCCATGCCCCAGGCGTCGGCTGCCAAGGAAACTTGGGACCACGCCGCCAACATCAAGGACGCCGCAAAGCGCCTTGCCGAACTGCATCGCCGCGAAGGTTCTCAGGGCGTGTTGAAGTTCCTCGACGCCTGCTACCGGACGCAAACGCTCGCCAGCAATTATTCGGCGGGCCTCGAGTCGTGCATGGCGCAGGACTACATGCACAGCCAAGTGCTGGCGCAGATCTATGCGCGCATTCCGCAAGCCGAGCGCGTCCGCATGGGCACGCCGGCGCCGGAAGACATCGCGCGTGGCATGGGGCAGCGGTTCGTCGCGACCTTCAAGCAGTACAATATTTCGGTCAAAGAAGCCGAGAACTTCAAGAAGATGGTCGATAAGAACGGCATGCCGATCTTCCTGAAGTCCATCTTTCCTCCCGCGAAGCCGGGCGAAGCCGGCTCCGCTGCCGATCCCGGCAAGGCGAGCGACCGTTAGCGAAATGCTGAAGCTCGTCATTGCCAACAAGCTTTACTCGTCGTGGTCGCTTAGGCCGTGGCTTGTGCTATCGGCTTTCAACGTCCCGTTCGAGGAAGTCATCATTCCTTTGCGGACGCCCGAGAGCCGCAGCCTCGTGCTCGAATATTCGCCCTCGGGTAAAGTGCCGGCGCTGGTCGACGGCGACGTATCGGTTTGGGAAAGTCTCGCCATCATCGAATATCTGGCGGAGAAGTTTCCCGAGCTTGCGATCTGGCCGCGCGATACCAAAGCCCGGGCGCACGCACGCGCGATCTCGAACGAAATGCACGCGGGCTTTCAGGCGGTCCGGCAGGCTTGCCCGATGCATCTCGGCGCTCGTTTTGCGACGCCGCCGTTAACCGAACCGCTGCAGGCGTGCATCGATCGGATCGAAGATATCTGGTCGGAAGCGCGCAATCGCTTTGCGGGCAGCCAGCCTTTTCTCTACGGTGCGTTCTCGGCGGCCGATGCGATGTATGCGCCCGTCGTGACGCGCTTCGACACCTATCAAATTCCCGTGCGCGAGGCGACGCGAGCCTATATGGACGCCGTTCTCGCGCATCCCGCTTTCGAAGTGTGGCGGGCGGCAGCGCTGGTCGAGCCGTGGCGCATTGCGGAATATTCGGCTGGCCACACGCCGGTCGAAAGCTTCATCTGACCCAACTTTTCACCCGACACCCAAGAGACCGACGATGTCCGACCTAACGAAGCAAATGCCGCCGCCGAGCGTTCTCAGATCGCAGGAGATCGTATCGCGTACGCTGTCGGTCGTCGTCGATAACGAGCCGGGCGTCCTGGCGCGGGTCATCGGCCTTTTTGCGGGCCGCGGCTACAACATCGACTCGCTGACCGTGACCGAGGTCGAGCACGAGAAGCGCTTGTCGCGCATTACCGTGATCACGAGCGGCACGCCGGCGGTGCTGCAGCAGATCAAGCATCAGCTCGAGCGGCTTGTTCCGGTGCATCGCGTCCGCGATCTGACGGAAGAGGGCGGTTCGATCGAGCGCGAACTCGCGCTCGTGAAGGTCGCGGGCAAGGGCGACAAGCGCATCGAAGCTTTGCGGCTTGCCGAGATCTTCCGCTCCAAAGTCGTCGATACGTCGATCGAGCATTTCGTTTTTGAAGTGACGGGCAAGCCGTCGAAGATCGAGACGTTCATTCAGCTGATGTCGGAACTCGGGCTCGTCGAAGTTTCGCGTACCGGCATTGCGGCTATCGGCCGGGGCGCCGTCGCCTGATCTTCGCGGTCAATCGCGCGACATGGCACGTGATGGCTTAGTCCAAGAGGGGGCACGCGGTTTGCCGCGCTGTCGCAGCATTTGTCTCAGCAGCTCATTCTGTCGCTCGTGACGTTTGCATTCGTCTCGGCGATGACGCCTGGGCCGAACAACACGATGCTGCTGACGTCGGGCGTCAACTTCGGCTTCAGGCGAACGCGTCCGCATGTCTGGGGTGTGGTGATCGGATTTACGATCATGATCCTGGCCGTCGCGCTTGGAGTCGGGCGCGTATTCCTATTATTTCCAGCGCTTTTTTCGACGTTGCGGGTCGTGAGCATCGGGTATCTGCTGTGGCTCGCGTGGCGCATCGCGACGGCCGGCACGAGCAACCCGATCGTCACGACGGAAGCGCGGCCGATGACATTTTTCGAGGCGGCGCTCTTTCAGTGGGTCAATCCGAAGGGGTGGATGGTGGCGTTGAGCGTTGCCGCCAACTTCGTTTCGCCGGACAGCCTTTGGTTCGATGCCGCGGTGCTGACGGCAACCTTTCTGGCCGTTTCGCTGATGTCGGCCACGGCGTGGGCGTTCTTCGGCACGTCGCTTCGGCCGCTTCTTGCGGATGAGCGATCGATGCGGATTTTCAACGTGGCGATGGCCGTTGCGCTCGTTGCGTCGCTGTGGCCGCTCGTCCACGAAATGATTTGAGAGATTGACGCCGCGCGTCAGCTCTTCTTGGCAAGCCGGGCGTTCTCGTGTGCCAACGCCTCGGCCGATTCCGAGAAAGTGTTACCGTCATCTTTCAGTCCAAAATTCTGCTTGTCGAGCCCTTTGAAGCCGGACGAACCGTCGGACGTCGCGTAGAGCGGCATCGCGCTCGGCGGCTGGCTGAACGTGATCAAAAATGCCTGGAGTTTCGGCTTGTAATTGCCGTCGACGCCCTTTGCGCAGCGGTCCGGACCCTCGGCAGCGGCGCAAGCGGAGAGCGAGTTGTAGGACGGGGCGCGGCTCTGATGCAGTGCAACCGCCTTATCGATCACCTGTCCGCACTCATCGATGGTGAGCTTCTGGCGCCCGGCGCAATCTCCGGAGGAAATGAAGATCCCCGTTTCGGCCTTTGCCTTCGGAGCGGCCGGCGCCGCGCTGTTGCCGCAACCGGCAAGTGCAAAGGCTGCAGACAAAATTCCGAATAATGCGATCGTTCGCATGGGGTGGGTCCGAATTGGGCGTCAGATATCCTAAATCTGCGCTTTTCCCAGTTAGGGTTCGGTTAATTGTTGCAAGGGGCGACAAGAAAAAGGGGCGGAGAAATATTCGTGCTAGGGCAGTCGGTAGCACCCCGGCCCGTTGAATCCTTATCCCGATCTCTGTAGGTTCCGCCCAGATTTCAGGGCGCCCGGCTCAAAGCTGATCCGGGCCCCCTTGCTTTCAACCCAGCCCGACTGTCGATATCGACCGGGGAACCCGAGAGGCCGCCCATGCGCGTCTATTACGATCGTGATGCCGACATCAACCTTATCAAATCAAAAAAAGTAGCGGTCGTCGGCTATGGCAGTCAGGGCCATGCGCACGCGCTGAACCTCAAGGATTCGGGCGTCAAGGACATCGTCATTGCGCTGCGTAAGGGTTCGGCTTCGGCACAGAAGGCCGAGGGCGCCGGTCTCAAGGTCATGGAAGTTGCGGACGCGGCCAAGTGGGCCGACGTGATCATGATGCTGACGCCGGACGAATTGCAGGCCGACATCTACAAAGAGCAGCTCGAGCCGAACATGAAGAAGGGCGCAGCGCTTCTTTTCGCGCATGGCCTCAACGTGCATTTCAACCTGATCGAGCCGCGTGCTGATCTCGATGTCGGCATGGTCGCTCCGAAGGGCCCCGGCCACACGGTGCGCGGCGAATATCAGAAGGGCGGTGGCGTGCCGTGCCTGATCGCTGTCCATCAGGACAAGAGCGGCAACGCGCACGATCTCTTCCTTTCTTATGCGTCGGCAATCGGCGGCGGCCGTTCGGGCGTGATCGAGACGACGTTCCGCGAAGAATGCGAGACAGATCTCTTCGGCGAACAGGCCGTGCTTTGCGGCGGTCTCGTCGAGATGATTCGCGCAGGCTTCGAGACGCTGGTCGAAGCGGGCTATGCGCCGGAGATGGCGTATTTCGAATGCCTGCACGAAGTGAAGTTGATCGTCGACCTCATCTACGAGGGTGGCATCGCCAACATGAACTACTCGATCTCGAACACGGCCGAGTACGGTGAGTACAAGACGGGTCCGAGAATCATCACGCCGGAGACGAAGGCGGAGATGAAGCGCGTGCTCGCCGACATTCAGACCGGCCGCTTCACGCGCGACTGGATGCTCGAGTGCAAGGCGGGGCAGCCGAACTTCAAGGCGACGCGCCGCTTGAACGATAGCCATCAGATCGAGGAAGTCGGCGCGAAGCTGCGCGCAATGATGCCCTGGATCTCGAAGAACAAGCTGGTCGATAAGGGCAAGAACTAAGAGCGCCGGCGGCTGACGGGCGGGTTTCCCACAGCGGGAACCGCCCGCACTACTGCGCTTTGGGGAGGGTTAACGTGCGGCAGCGCGGGCGGTCTACGTCAAATCCAGCCAACTGACCTTTCGGACAATCGACCGGGACTAACGCGGGCGGCAGAGGAGCGGGGACCTCTGCCGCCCGTTTCCGATTCTGCCGCTTGCACGGCTTCTTCGGATTTAAAGGGGCTCTGACGCAGCGCGGCCGCTGCGTGAGCCCGATGGTGTTTCCATCGGGCGGCAGGTGATCCATCATCACACCTCGCCGCAATGTAACCTGGTGCAACACCAGGATGCTGAAACCGGCTAAGAGGTGCTGGGAGATCTTGACTGTCGCCCCCCAGCGACGCTGTCGTGAGTGTCATATGCGTGCCGAATCTTGGCCGCGTCATGACGAAACTTGGCTGAACCCAAGGCTAGAACGTTTTTGTGCAATTGGAATTCACATCGATAAATGCCGAACATATTTGTGCTTCGAGCATTTGAAAGGGAGCTTAAATTGCGCGGGCGAGTTCTAGTCAAACGGAGACTTATTTGTGACTCGCGCGCTTGCGCGTCTCGTTTCGCGGTGGCGCTTACGTGATTGCGCGCGCGATGCCGAATGCCGGCTTTCCTTTCGCCAACGGCGTCAAATCCGTTGCAGATTGCTCGTTAAAACTCTCAGGCGAAGCTTGGCCTTTTGCGCAAGAGCATTCAGCCGAGATCGATGCGCATTGGCAGGCGGCGACGGACAAGAACCCTGCGTACTTCAACGGCATCGTGCATCTCATTGACAGTGTACGGTTCGTCGACGAAGTGCTTTACGCAACGCTGACGCGCACGGAATTCAAAAGTTATCTCTACTGGCGCATGCACGGTTTTCCCGAAGCCGGTGTTCTCGACGGATTTGGATCGGCGCTCATCCGGTCATTGGACGGCGAGTATCTGCTTGGCCAACAGATGCCCGGCAACGTGAACTACGGGTTCGCGTGTCTGCCTTCGGGTTTCATCGACGAACGCGATGTGCTTCCGGACGGCACGATCGACATCACACGGAGCATCGAGCGGGAGATCGCGGAAGAGCTCGGCGACGTCGCGAAGCTCGTTCAAAAGGAGAAGGGCTTCGTCGTCACGCGGTCTGACACGCAGATGTCATTCGCTGTTCGCTTTTATGCGCCCATGCCGACGGCCGAGGTTGTGCGCCTTGTCGAGGCACACAACGCGACGTGTGACAATCCCGAGCTGCAAACGATCATTCCAGTCGCAAATTGCGACGACCTCAAGCGTCTCAATATGCTGCCTTCGACCCGGGCGACGATGGAGGCGCTTTTCGCCGCGCGCCGAGGGCCTTCGGTGCATTGAAAAAGGGCTTGGCTGCGGCTGAGCCATGCCGCATGGTTCCGCCCGCTCGCGTTGATGCTCAAGGCTATACTCGCGCGCGGCAAGCTCACTAAGGGTATTCGCGCAGTTCGCGCGGCGGGCAGACGAAGCAGCGGGGAGTACGGCGCACGATGGCGCTCACGTATCATGTCCTGGACGTTTTCACCGAACGGCCTTTCGGCGGCAATCCGCTCGCGGTCGTGCTCGGCGCCGACCGGCTCAGCGCCGCCGAGATGCAAACGATTGCCCGGGAGTTCAATCTCTCCGAGACGGTCTTCGTATTGGCGACGACGACGCCAGGGCATACGGCGCGTATCCGCATTTTCACGCCGAGCCGGGAATTACCGTTCGCAGGGCATCCGACGATCGGGACAGCGGTGCTGCTGGCTGAGCTCCGCGCGCTGCTCGGGAATGGCGAGAGCGATGCGATCATCGCGCTCGAGGAAGAGATCGGCAGCCTTCGGGTCGGCGTGCGCATGCGCGCGGGCGGGGCGTCGTTCGGAGAGTTCGATGCGCCGAAGCTCAGCTGCGTTCCGGAAATCATGTCGGAGCCGGAGCAGATCGCGGCGGCCGTGGGTCTCATTCCCAATGAGATCACCTTCGAAAATCACAAGCCGACGCTCGTCAGAAGTGCGCCATCGTTCGCGTTCGTGCCGGTGTCGAACCTCGAAGCCATGGCGAAGGTGAGGATTGCGCCCCAGCACTGGGCGCGGGCGTTCACCGATCGCGGCGTCAGTGGGGTCTATCTCTACACGCGCCAGTGCGTGCGCGGGCAATCGGCGTTTCATGCGCGGATGTTCGCGCCGGATCTTGGCGTCGTCGAAGATCCGGCGACGGGGGCGGCCGCGGCCAGCTTCGCCTATGTCATCCAGGAATTCGATGGTCTGACCGACGGCGTGCACAAGCGCGGCATCGAGCAGGGCTTCGAAATGGGGCGCCCGAGCGCGATCTCACTGACGATGACGGTCGCGCGCGGGAAGCTCGAAGGCGTGCGCATCGGCGGCTACGCCGTGCGCGTCGCCGAGGGCACACTCCAGATCTGATCGCTTATTTGCGCGTCGCCATCGGCAACATGCGCAGAAGCGTGTTGTCTTTGAACAGGTAGTGATGTGCGAGCGCTGCAATTGCGTGCAGGCCGATCACGTAATAGAGCGCGTTGCCGATGAACTCGTGGACCTCTTTGAGGGTGCTCGCGAGATCTTTGTTTTCTCCGATGATGAAGGGGAGCTCCAACCCGAAAAAGGGTGCCGGGCGGCCGGCGGCGTTCGACATCAGCCAGCCGAGCAGCGGCATCGCGATCATCGCAGCATAGAGGGCAGCATGGGCGCTGTGCGAGATCGCGGTCTGCCACGCCGGGGGCACGGGAATGATCGACGGCGCCGCGGTGCGGCTCCGGATAAAGATGCGGACGACGACTAGGAGGAGGATCGATAGCCCCAACGATTTGTGTGCCAGCATCAGCAGGTCGCGCGTCGGGCTGCCCTTGGGGTAGAACTCGTGCAGCTCGACGGCGGCGAGAATTCCGACGAATAGCAGAGCCGTTATCCAGTGGAGCGCGATGAGGGACGGCGGATAGGTGTACGCCCTAGTAGATGGCTCTATGGCTGTGGTCACGCGATCTTCTCCCCCGAATGCTATTCGATTTGGCGGCTAGTCCTCTTCTGAACGGGTTTTAGGTCCGTTATCCGTTGGGGCACCATGAAAATTGCCGCAGACCACCGGTTTTTGCCGGGGCTAAGGGGCGCGGCGGTCGAACGGCTTGATTTTAGGGAGCCAGATCGGCTATTCAGCCCGGACTGAATTGTTCGGCCGGATCGTTCGGCCAATTCGCTGGATTGTTTGCCTTCATGGCGCGCGCGACGGACATTGCTGCTGATTTTATGTTTGATTCCGGCGCGTTGGCGCACGGCTGCACGATCGCGCCTCATCTCCTGCTTTCGGCTCTTCTCCTTAGCGGCCCCTGGGCCGCATGACACCCGGCCGTCGCCGGGTTTGTGCTCAGGGGTTGAGACGGTCACCAATCGAGCTCGATAGCGATCGCGGCAGACCCAAGGGTCGCCCGGCAAAGGATGAAAAGCGATGACTTCCCCGACCAAAGCCGCGCCTAAGCGCGACGAAGACAAGATTATCATTTTTGATACAACCTTGCGCGACGGCGAGCAGTGCCCCGGCGCTACGATGACGTTCGAGGAGAAGCTGCAGGTCGCTGAGCTTCTCGACGCGATGGGCGTCGACGTTATCGAGGCAGGTTTTCCGATCGCGTCCGAAGGCGACTTCGAGGCGGTGACCGAGATCGCCAAGCTCGCCAAGCAGTCGGTCATCTGCGGCCTTGCCCGCGCGAACTTCAACGACATCGACCGGGCGGGCGAAGCGATCAAGCCTGCAAAGCGCGGCCGCATTCATACGTTCATCGGGACCTCGCCGCTCCATCGCCAGCATCAGCTGCAGCTCACTCAGGAGCAGGTGCACGAGCGTGTCGTCGCGTCGGTGACGCGGGCGCGCGGCTACACCGACGACGTCGAGTGGAGCGCCATGGATGCGACGCGCACCGAGCATGATTATCTCTGCCGGGTCGTCGAAGCGGCGATCAGGGCCGGCGCCACGACGATCAACATTCCCGATACGGTCGGCTACGCGTTGCCGGAAGAGTATTTCGACCTCATCACGATGCTGAAGACGCGCGTTCCCGGCATGGACAAGGTCGTCATCTCGACCCATTGCCACGACGATCTGGGTCTTGCCGCCGCCAACTCGCTCGCGGGCGTCCGCGCCGGCGCACGGCAGATCGAATGCACGATCAACGGTCTCGGCGAGCGCGCAGGCAATGCCGCGCTGGAAGAGATCGTCATGGCTGTCCGTACGCGCCACGATCTCATGCCGTACAGCACGGGCATCAAGTCCGAGATGCTGGCGCGTGCTTCGAAGCTCGTTTCGGCGGTGACGAATTTCCCGGTCCAGTACAACAAGGCGATCGTCGGCCGGAACGCTTTCGCGCACGAGAGCGGCATCCATCAGGACGGCGTTTTGAAGAACACCGAGACCTACGAGATCATGACGCCGGAGTCCGTCGGCGTCGGAAAATCGTCGCTGGTCATGGGCAAGCACTCCGGGCGGGCGGCGTTCAAGTCGAAGCTGAAAGAACTCGGCTATACACTCGGCGACAATGCGATGGAGGATGCCTTCAATCGCTTCAAGGCGCTCGCCGATCGCAAGAAGCATGTCTACGACGAGGATATCGAAGCCCTTGTCGACGACGGCATGGCGCACATGAACGACCGAGTAAAGGTCACGGCTCTGACCGTTATTGCGGGCACGATGGGGCCGCAATCGGCGACGCTTACGCTCGACATCGACGGGCAGTCGAAAACGGTGCAGAGCGTCGGCAATGGGCCGGTCGATGCAACATTCAATGCGATCAGACAACTCTTCCCGCATAATGCGCGCCTGGACCTTTATCAGGTGCACGCGGTAACGGAGGGGACCGACGCACAAGCCGAGGTGTCGGTGCGTCTCGAGGAGGATGGCCGCGTCGCCACTGGGCGCGCCGCCGATCCAGATACACTCGTTGCGTCCGCCCGGGCTTTTGTCGCTGCGCTTAATAAGCTCGTCGTGAAGCGGCAGAAGACCGCCCAGGCTCAGCAGGCAATTTAGGCGAATTAGCAGATTTTCGCTTAACTTTTAGTCGGGGTAGCGTGCTGCAATGTGCGCTACCCTGCGCCCGTTTGTCTGTATAACAACGGAAGCCGCAGCCAGTTACCATTCGCTCAGAAGCCTTGCTTTGGACAGGCCGGCCATCTTGTATAACGCCTTCCACACCATAAGCTGGGCGGCATTAGATTAGGCCAGGTTCGCGAATGTTCGGTTTAGGCTTCGGCAGCGTACTTCCCGATAACATTGCGATTGATCTCGGCACTGCGAACACGCTTGTTTACGTCGAGGGTCGCGGCGTCATCATCAACGAGCCGTCCGTCGTCGCCATTCGCTCACGGGGTGGCGTTCGCGATGTGCTGGCGGTCGGCGAGAAGGCGAAGCAGATGCTCGGCCGGACGCCCGAAAGCATCGAGACGATAAGGCCGCTGCGCGACGGCGTGATTGCCGATTTCGTCGCGACCGAGGAAATGCTGCGTCAGTTCATCGGGCGTACGAAGTCGCTCATCGAATTCGTTCGCCCGCGGATTTTGATTTGTGTGCCAGCCGGCGCAACGCCTGTGGAGCGGCGTGCCGTCTACGAGACGGCGCTGTCGGCCGGGGCGCGGAAGGTTTTTCTCGTCGAGGAGCCGGTCGCGGCGGCGATCGGGGCCGGGTTGCCGATCGACGAGCCCAAGGGATCGATGGTGGTTGATATCGGCGGCGGGACGACGGACATCGCGGTTCTGTCTCTCGGCGGCGTGGTGCAGGCGCGCTCAATCCGCTGCGGTGGCACGGCGATGGACGAAGCCATTGTCCGTTACGTCAGGCGCAAGCATCAACTGGTGATCGGCGAAGCCAATGCCGAGCGCATCAAGATCGAGGCGGGCTCGGCGTCGCGCATCATCAACGGTGAAACTGCCGAAATTTTCATTCGCGGCCGGGAGATCAGGGAGGGGAAGGCGAAGACGGTCGTTCTCGGACCGCACGATATTGCAGAGGCGCTCGAGGGAACGGTCGAGCAGATCGCCGAATTCATCCAGCACGGAATCGAGGATCTGCCGGCGGAGATTTCGACTGATATTTGCGAGCGTGGCATTCACCTTTCGGGCGGCGGGGCCAAGCTCGCCAAGCTCGACGAGGAGCTGGAACGCAGGATCGGCGTCAAGGTTCATTTACCCGAGCTGCCGGAGCAATGCGTCATTGTGGGGACGGCTGCGATATTGCGCTCGCTCAAGGAACGCGAGCATCTTTTGATCAGGCCTTGACCTGCGCCAATGCAGGTCGAGAGCAGCGGATAAATTGTTATGGCCCGGCTGAAGGACGACAACCTTTTTCTGCGGCGCGGCGATAGCGTGACGGCGGGAAAGCGCGCGCGGCCCGTGCTGCTGCTTCTTGTGTTCGTCGGCGCTGGCCTGATGTTGCTCAGCCGGCTCGATCACGGGATGATCGGCGATGTCCGCTGGCGGGCCGCATCCTGGCTGACGCCAGTTCTGCAAGGCGTGATGATACCTGCCGCGCCCGTTCGCGAAATCGGACGAACGATATCGACGCAGGTCGATCTTGGAAACGAACTCGCGCGGCTCGCCCGAGAAAATCAAAAGCTCGAGAGCTGGAAGTGGCGGGCGCACCAACTCGAAGCGAAGGTTGCCGAGCTCGAAGCATTGGCGAAGGTTGTCCCCGAGCAGAAACTCGATTTTGTAACGAGCCGCGTCATCGCGGAGTCGAGCGGCGCGTTCGTGCGCAGCGTGACGATCGATGCGGGGCGAGGGCGGAACGTCAAAGAGGGTTATCCCGTCATCAATGCCGATGGGCTCGTAGGACGTATCGTCGACGCCAGCCAGAACGTTTCACGTGTGCTTCTTGCGACTGATCTCAACAGTCGCATTCCAGTTCAAATCGGCCCAAATGCCGTCCGCGGAATTCTTGCCGGAGACAACGGTCCGCGTCCGAAGATCATCTACGTTCCAGACGGCGCCAACATTGCCGTAGGCGACGATGTTGCGACGTCGGGCACGGGCGGTTTGTTTCCCGCCGGTCTTCGCCTCGGAACGGTCGCGGGAAGTCTCTCGGACCCGCGCGTCCAATTGCGTGCCGACGTCGACCGCTTGGATTACGTGAGCGTGCTTTTCTACGCCGATCCGTTCCGCGACCTCACCGACGATCTTGCGAACCGCAAGACGGCAGGGGAAGCCAACAACGTCGCTTCGCCGGTTTTTGCTCCGATCGGGAAACCAAAATGATGTGGCTTCGCTTTCTGATGCCGGTCATTTCCGTCGTGGTGCTGACGCTCGCGGCCGTGCTGCCGTGGGGACTGGCGGCTGAAGACCGTTTCGTGCTGCCGCTCTTGCCCGTCATCGCGATTTACCGGTGGACACTCGACGCGGACGCGTGGTTGCCGGAGTGGGTGGTCTTTCTCGCCGGTTTGACGCTTGATGTTTTGACCCAAGGTCCTCTCGGGTATTGGGCGCTCGTTTATCTCTTCGCCTATGCGGTCGCGCTTTTTGCCTCACGTGTGAGGATCGATACTGTGTTCGGCAGAATGGCCCTTCTCGCCGGTGCGATCGGGCTGGTGACCGCCTTCGCCTGGCTATTGGCCTCCCTCTATTTTCTGCAGATGCTGAACTGGGCGCCCTATGCGAGGAGCGCGATCGTCGCGATGTTCGCAGCAATTTTGGTTGTTCCGGTGCTCGACATTCTCCGATCCGTATCCAAGCCGCCGCGAGGCATACGTCTCACTCGAGGCAGCGGATGACGGACACCTCCGATGGGGATCGCCGGCAACTCGATCAATTCACGCGGCGAAGCCTGCTGCTTGGCGGCGTGCAAGCGGCGGGCTTGGGCCTTGTCGGCTGGAGGCTGTTCGATCTGCAGGTGATGGGCGCTCATCGCTATGGGCCGCTCGCGGAGAATAACCGTCTCAATCTGCAGGTCGTGGCGCCGAAGCGCGGGCGCATTCTCGATCGCTCGGGACGCGTGCTGGCCGATAACGAACAAGTTTTTCGCGTTACCATCACGCCCGCACTCGCAAAGAACGTTGGTGGCGTTCTCAGGCGCGTCAGCCGTATTCTGCCGCTTACGGACGATGAAATCGCGAAGATCGTCGCGCGGACGCGGAAGCAGGGGCGGAATGTCCCGACGACCGTCGCATCGGATTTGAGTTTCGAACAGGTGGCGCACCTCAATCTCGCCGCGCCGAGCCTTCCCGGCATCAACACCGAATTCGCGTTGCGCCGCCGCTATCTCGGCGGATCCTCGCTCTGTCATGTCGTGGGTTTTGTCGGAAGCGTCGAGCGGTTCACGATCGACGATGATGCCGTCGCGAGGCTGCCGGAAATGCGCATCGGCAAAAGCGGCGCTGAATTGGGGTTCGATGGCGATCTCCGCGGCACGGGCGGGACGCAGAAAGTCGAAGTCGATGCGCGCGGGCGCGTCGTCCGCAATCTCGAGACGGTCGATCCGGTTGCGGGCCGCGATGTTACGCTGACGATCGATTCCGAACTGCAACAGCTCGTAGGTGAGAGGCTGCAAAGCGGAGGCACTGCGGCGGCTGCCGTGCTGCTCGATATTCAAACGGGCGGGATCGTCGTCATGGCTTCGGCTCCGGGGTTCGACCCGGGAGCCATTGCGGGTGGAATAACGACGGCCGACTGGCAGAAGCTCGCGCAATCGGAAGACAAGCCGCTTCTCAATCGTGCTGTCGCCGGCCAGTACGCGCCCGGTTCAACCTTCGTCGTCGTGACGGCGCTCGCCGCGCTTGAAGCCGGTGTTCTATCGCCGGGCGAACGCATCGTCTGCGATGGGGAATATGAATATCGCGGAGACGTGTACCGCTGCTCGAAGCGGGAAGGGCATGGAAGTCTCTCTCTTCATGAAGCGATCAGTTCGTCTTGCGAGGTGTTTTTCTGCGAAGTGGCTGCGCGTTTGGGCATCGCTCGGCTCTCGGCCGCGGCGCGCGCGCTGGGTCTTGGATCGACATGGAACTTCGGGCTTAGCGAGGAGAAGTCCGGCCTTGTTCCGGATCCCGATTGGAAGCGGGGAAATCTCAACGCGGCGTGGCTCGGGGGCGAGACGCTGCTGACCGGCATCGGACAAGGCTACCTGCAGGCGACGCCGTTGCAGCTTGCCGTGATGGCGGCGCGGCTTGCCTCCGGACGGCGCGTCGTTCCCGTGCTCGAGAAGCGCGACGGCATATCTGGCTTTGTGCCACTTGGCTTCAGTGAGGTGCATATCGACGCCGTTCGGCAGGGCATGGCCGCCGCCGTCAACGACCAGGGCGGGAGTGCGGAGGAGGCCAAGCTCGGCGCCGGCAGGCCGGTTGTTGCGGGCAAAGCCGGGGCATCGAAGATTTTCATCGGCTATGAACCGGCGGAGACGCCGCGATATGCCATCGCAACCGTCGTCGAGCGCAGCAACGCGTCAGCGGCTCTTCTTGCGCGCGATATTCTGAACTTCGCCGTCGATCGCGCGGATCATGCCGGCGGCAAGACCCCGCAAGGCGGCGGTGTTTCTCCTACTGGTGACGACACCGGGAAGGCCGGATGATGGACGCGTTGTTTTCCGCTTGGAGCACGAGCAGGCCGCTTCGCCTCAGCGACAAGCTGTGGCGCATTCACTGGCCTGTGCTTCTGACGGTGTGCCTGCTCGCGGGTATAGGAACGGCGACGCTTTATTCCGTTTCCGGCGGCTCGTTTCAGCCGTGGGCGGAGCGGCATACGCTACGCTTTCTCGTCATGCTTGGCATTGTCGTCGCCATGGCGACCGTTCGCCTCGATGTGTGGATGAAGCTTGCGTATCCGGCTTATCTCGCGGCGCTCGTAATGTTGGCGCTCGTGCCGTTTGTCGGCTCGGAGGCGCTCGGTGCGAAGCGATGGATCGACGTTGGTCCTATTTCGTTCCAGCCGTCGGAGCTTATGAAGCTCGCCCTCGTCGCGGCGCTCGCGCGATTCTATTTTCAGCTTCCGCTCGAAAAAATCGGGAAACCTCAGTACGTCCTGGCGCCGCTTTTGTTGATCGGGGTGCCGGTGTTTCTGACGATGCAGCAGCCCGATCTCGGTTCGGCTTGCCTGTTCGTCGCGCTCGGATTGGCGCTGATGTTTCTCGCGGGCGTACCGCTTCGCTATTTCGCGCTCGGCGGGCTGATCGCCATTGCGTCTCTGCCGGTGATCTGGTCGGGAATGCACGACTACCAGAAGCGGCGCGTCGAAGTTTTCATCAATCCCGGCATGGACCCGCTGGGTTCGGGCTATCACATCACGCAATCGAAGATCGCGCTCGGCGCAGGAGGGGTCGCGGGCAAGGGCTTCATGCAGGGCACGCAGAGCCAGCTCGACTTCGTGCCCGAGAAACATACCGATTTCATCGCGAGCATCATCGGCGAAGAGTGGGGCTTCAAGGGGATGCTGTTCTTGATCGCGATTTACGGACTGCTCATTCTGATGATGATGATCATGGCGCAGCGGTGCGAGAACCGTTTCGCGCGCCTCGCCATTGCCGGGTCGGCGACGACATTTTTCCTCTACGTGTTCTTTAATCTTGCCATGGTCACCGGGCTCGTCCCGGTCGTCGGCATACCGCTCCCGCTGGTCTCGTACGGCGGGACATCGATGACGACGCTGATGATCGGTCTCGGATTGGCGATGTCGGCCTATGTCCATGGGCGGGCCGGCGGGCGCTGAGCGCGGCGGCCCAGCCGATGGAGTGCCTCGGAAGCCCGCAAAATCGGCGTTTATTTCAAAGGGCTGTTATAGTTTGGGGAGGGGGGTGGACAGAGCCTTCGGCCGATGCTATTCGCTCCTCCGAAGGGGCCCGCATTCGGGCCCCTTCGCCGTCCTTCGGAGCTTCGGCTCCTTTCGTCAGGCCGGTCATTGGTACGGGTGATTAGCTCAGTTGGTAGAGCAGCTGACTCTTAATCAGCGGGTCCACGGTTCGAGCCCGTGATCACCCACCAAGCACATGAAAAACAAGAATATATCTGCGGTCAGTTTTACGTTTTTAGCTGACTATTCATTGGACGCGCTGAAGCGCGTCGGGGTGTAAAAGTGCAAATGGCGCATCGGAGTTGAGACAATGTCCGCGTCAGTGCCTCTAGTCGATAACCCTGCCGCAACGCGTCAGCTTCCTTAATCCGGCGGTCTCGACCACATACTGGTTCTCGTCTTTGAGACCGACCACAACGTCATTCACTTCAACGTGGGTTGACGGCTCAAGGCAAATGATCATGCCTTCCTCGAGCGCGTCATCATAATCCATGAGTTCGGGAGTGAAGATCGACGGATACTCAACGAGGCGCGCGCCGATGCCATGCCCCATGCTGTAGGGCGTCTCGGGCAATCCCTTTTTCTTCAGGGCTGCGTTGATCGTCTCTCTGATCGCCGAGCATCGAATGCCGGGTCTTAGCTCCGCAGCGGTGCTATCCAGAACTTCAGACAGATCCGTGTACGCCTTCCGCACTGATCGATGTGGTTCGCCAACGAAACCAACCCGGCAGAAGTCGCTGCAGTAGCCACCAACGCCATAGCACCCCATGTCCATGAAGAAAGTCTGCCCTTTCCACAAACGCTCACCACGGGCAAACCAGCCTCCCTCGGAGGGGCTAGATTGGGCGACAATAACAGCGTGCGAAAGCTGCTCCGCACCGCATCGATAAACGGCATCAACTGTCACTGCGATGACGTCGATATCTCGCATCCCCTCGCGGACACCGTTGATGCCTGCAGACATTCCCACTGAAGCGGCTTCACACGCGGCTTCGACGAGTTTGATTTCCTCCGGCAACTTGATCTTTCGCAGCTGCAGTAGTGGACGCAGTATCGGCACGAATTCGACATCTGGCAGCTGCTGACGCAGCCCATCCATGATCTCGAAGTGCATGCCCTCTACACCAACGCGCTTGGCGTTCTGGGCTCGAAGCGCCTCGACCGCTAGGCGAACAAAGACGGTAGGATGGGCCCAATGCGACGTCCAGGATGGACCCGCAATGCGGCGCCTGAGCCAAGGCATACTCGCGAACGGACGCTCCTCTGTGGAGCCGCCATCATTCGTAATGAGACTCACTTCGCCCGACGTTTCGACGATGGCGCAGAACCAATCGTAGTTGGAATCATGCGTGTAGTTGGTTCGAATGTCCGTCGCCCAACGGATATTGTCGAATCCACAAAGCATTGCGTGATCGAGCTTCTCCCGCTTCATGAAATCTGCAAACAGCGAGCGACGCTTTGCAACAAACGCGTCCCAATCGATCTGGGGCCAATCAAACATTCCCACGCCTTCTAAGATGTTCTGCCGAATGCGGTTCGACTCGGACGATCGTCCGCAACGGGCCATGCGAGAACCTCTGCGGCTCTAGCTGCCATGAGGTCAATATTTATCACACAATGTTTTTATAGTCGACATATATCCTATAGTCTACTATACGAAAACGACGGACTGGGGTGGCCGCTCGACGCCACAAGGAAGGGTTCCAATGATCAGATTTGCGCGCGCTGAGTACGAAGCTCGCTGGCAGAAAGTATATGCCGAAATGGAGCGCCTCGGCTTCGAAGCTGCGGTGATCTGGCAACGGAGCGGCGGCGGATACGACAGGGCCGGTCATGTGCTGTGGTTGACGGACCATGCCACCCAGGCCTCGGGTCAGGAGCCGAACTTCGGCTGGGCGTTCGGCACGTCCTTCGCCGCCATACTGATGCGTCCCGGTCATGAGCCGGAGCTGCATACGGTTGAAGCGCTAGAAAGCATCGCACCTGGTTCAATCGCGGTTGGTGAGAAATTCCAGCACGAGCACCTCACCGTCGGGGTCGCGCGGAGGGTGAGGGAGTTAGGGCTGACGGATCGGATTTGCTATGTCGGTGACGATGTGCTGCCTGCCGATGCCTACCGGGCGATGATTGATGCGGCCCCCGAAATCAACTGGACGCCATGCGATCACCTTCTCAACCGGCCACAACTTATCAAGTCTCCGGCTGAGCTCGACGCGTATCGCGAGGCGGGCGCGGTGGCCAGCCGCGCGCTAACCGCAATGATGGAGGCGCTGATCGCGGGTGAGCCCGAGAACGAGGCGGCAGCGCGCGCCGCGGCTATTATCGTGCGCGCGGGGGGGGGATTTCATCGCCTCGCCATCAATCACGGGTGTCAGTCCGTCAAGCAGATGTGGAGTGATCCGTTCTACGGTTTCAGTAGGACACGTCCCGAGAAGGGCGACCTCGTGCGCGGCTGGGTCTATGGGCCGATCATGCATGGCTACTGGATTGATCCCGGCCGGACAGCCGTTTGCGGCAACAAACCGACCGTAGCGCAAAGGCGTGTCACGGAGGATTGCGCTATGGTCGTCGAAGCGGTTCGAGACATGACCAAACCAGGCATTACGGCTCGGGAGCTGGGGAGGTTCGGCGATAAGCTTGCGCAGAAAGCCGGCTTCTTCGACAGCGAGCAAGGCTTAGCCATGTGGCCCATTTACGGGCATGGGACGGGCACGTTCTGGCAATATCCAGTCCCGGTCTTCGAGAAAGAGGCCGATACGCAGGATCCAGAAATCCAACTTGTCGACACGCCTTACCAGCCGGGTATGGTCGTCTCTTCGGAGTTCTTCCTGACCGATCCCGAAGCCGGGTCCGCGGCGTTTGAGCAGAACTTCATCGTGACCGAGACCGGTCACGAACTGCTGACGACGACGCCCATGATATGGTGGTAGCCATAATCCCAGACATCGTCATCCTGAACGGCCGCCTGATCACCTTCGACGACGCGCGTCCCACAGCGTCTGCCCTTGCCGTGAGCGGCGGGCAGATTGCTGCCGTCGGCGACACTCGGGAAATTCGAGATCTTGCCGGGCCCGGCACCCGCGTGATCGATGCCGGCGGGGCAACCGTGCTGCCGGGATTCATTGACAGTCATGTGCATCTTTTCTGTGGTTCTGCCGAGCTAGACTACCTCGATCTCTATGGGGTGCTGGGTCTCGGGGATCTGACCGAGAAAGTCCGCGGATATTCAGATCAATGCCGCGACGACAAGGTGGTTTTCGCCGTCCGGGCCGACTATGCGATCCTGGGGCCTGGACGGAAAACGACACGCCATGATCTCGACAGCGTCCTGCCGGAGCGTCCCTTCGCGATGTTCGCGGCAGACCACCACACCGTGTGGGCCAACACAAAAGCGCTTGAGCTGGCGGGCATCCTTCATGGCGGCGATGTCGATCGCGGGTCGGAAATCGTCATGGCCGCCGACGGCACCGCCAGTGGTGAGCTGCGCGAACCCGGTGCCTATTCGTATGTCCTTCGCTTGACCCGCTACGGCGGTCGCGATCTGCAAGGTGTTTTAACAGGCGCCGATCCCACGCCGCCTGTTGCGCCGGCCGATCGCGCGCTCGACCGCGAACTGATGGCTAAGGGGCTGAAGCATTGCGCGAGGTACGGAATTACCGGCCTGCACAACATGGACGGCAATTTCTACACACTGGAACTGTTACGTGAACTTGAGCAGTCGGGCGATCTTCTCTGCCGGATGGAGGTTCCGTTCCACCTAAAAGAGTTCGATGGCATCGATCGTCTGAATGAAGCCGAGGAAATGCGGCAACGGTTCAACAGCGACCGGCTGTGGTGCAACCGGGTGAAGATGTTCATGGACGGCGTCGTGGAAAGTTCGACCGCCTTGATGCTCGAACCGTATCCCGGGCTCGTCACGACCGGGGACGCCGTATTCGGAGTTGACCATTTCAATGCCGCCTGCGTCATGGCCGATGCAATGGGCTTTCAGATCTCAGTGCATGCGATTGGCAATCTGGCGATCCGCCGCACGCTTGATGGTTACGAGGCCGCGATCAGGGCTAACGGCCGGCGCGACAGCCGGCACAGAATTGAACATATCGAGATTCTCCATCCCGACGATCTGCCCCGGTTCCGTGAACTTGGCGTCGTGGCTTCGATCCAGCCCGGCCATGCGCCATTCGGGGGGATCTTCCCTCCGGACGGGGTCGGCCGGATGCTCCACGCTCACCAAATTCCTCTTGCCTATGCGTGGGAGGACATCCGCGCCAGCGGTGCCAAAGTCATTTTCTCGACCGACTGGCCGATCATTCCAGTCGATGTGATGGCGAACATCAAAGCCGCAGTCTCACCCATCGACATGCCAGAACCCTGGAGGGATCAGCGTCAGACGCTTTTCAATACACTGAAAAGCTATACCGCCGATAACGCCTGGGTGGAGTTCAACGAGGACCGAAAGGGGCGTCTGAAGCCCGGAATGATAGCGGACATCGCTGTCATGTCACATGACCTCGAAGCCCTCGAGCCTCAGGAGTTGGCCAGCTCGCATGCTGTCCTGACTGTCAGCGGCGGCCAGATCACTTGGGAAGCGTGAGGGAAGGCCGGCAACATTCGCAGCCAATGCGATGACACCGGTACTCCGGCATCCCTCCCGCAGACCATCCGCATCGGAGCGAGTGTCTCTGGCGCGGACCTGAGACGGTGGGGCCGGGTCAGCTGACGGCGTCCATTTGCCCTCGCATGAGTGCAATGATTTCCTGCTCCGCCTCGGCGTATCCTTCGAGGCCCAGCACCGTTGCCTTGTCCGCGATCCGCGTGCCGCCCTTGTAGCTCGTCGTCATTTTGTGCAGCAGACGGCCCGGATGCTTCGACATCACGATGATGGTGTCGGAGAGAAATAATGCCTCCTCGAGATCGTGGGTCACCATCACGACGGTGATCTTTGTCGAGTTCATGATCGATATCATGAGCTCCTGCATGGACCAGCGCGTGTCAGCGTCGAGTGCGCCGAAAGGTTCATCCATCAAAAGCACGTCAGGCTCATTGGACAAAGTCCGTGCAATGGCGACGCGTTGCTTCATGCCACCCGATAGCTGGCTGGGATAAACATCCTTGAAGCGGTCCAGCTTGACGAGACGTATGAAATGGTCGGCCCGCTCGCGCCTTTCGGCGGCTCTAACGCCATTGAGCTTCATTCCATATTCGACGTTCTGCTGAACCGTCAGCCACGGGAACGACGTGTAGTCCTGGAACACCATTCCTCGGGCGCGATCCGCACCTTCGATCCTTTGACCATCCAGCGAGACGTATCCGGCGCTTGGCGCCTCCAGGCCCGCAATCATTCGTAACACCGAAGACTTTCCGCAACCCGATGGCCCGAGCAGAGTGCAGAACTCGTTCTCTTGAACATCGAATGAGAGGTCCTGGACCGCAGGGATTGCGCGCTTTCCTCCCTGCCCATAGGTCTTCGACAGGTTCCGTATACTCAACTTGCTGGGTTGGTTGCCGAGTGTCATTTGGCATGCTCCTCGAGGTAGGGAAAGAACCGCCGGTGAGCCAGCCTAAATAGAAGATCGAAAGCCAATCCGAGAAGACCAATCACGACGATTCCAGCCATGATCTCGTCGGTGTGGAGGAAACGGCGCGCCCGCATCATCATTGCGCCGATGCCATCGGTCGAGGCTACGATTTCCGCGACGACGAGATATGTCCAGCTTACCGCAAACATCTGGCGCATAGACGTTACTATCCCCGGCATGGCGGCTGGAACCACGACTGTACGGAGAACCTGAAGCCGCGATCCCCCGAGCGTCAGTGCCGTTTCAATGAGCGCTGCCCTAACTTCGCGCGTCTGGTCCATCACCGTCGTTGTCAGGAACCACACGACACCGATGAACAAGAGAGCGATTTTGGCCCCTTCTCCAGTACCAAACCACATCAGAAGAATGGGAACGAAAGACGGAGCA
>NZ_JAIELN010000033.1 GCF_019753045.1 Hyphomicrobium sp. | reverse complement strand
CAAAGAAGTCAATCAGTGCCCTCTATCGATCGTATTCAAAACGCGCCGCTGTGCCTCGTGCACCGCGGCGCGTTTTTGTTTTTGCAGCTTGTGACGAACGGGCCCCGCGCGATCAAAACAGCGATGTCATGTCATCGACCGGCTATGGCCTACGCGTATCGGCAGTGTCCCTCCGATGATGCCGATAGCGCGCTGCGCCGCGTCATGCTCAGACGGGCGAGGGAAGCGTAAGTGCGCGGTTAGCCCTCAACCGAGTTTCCATACTCGGCGCTGCACAATGGTTGCGCTAGGCATCGAATTGTTTCATCGCATTTGTCAGCGACATTTTGTTTTGCGACAAGGCTAAGACCGGCGCCCTTGTAGTCCGATAATCCCAAGCAGCCGATCGTTACGTTGAAGATGAGATGAGCGATCGCCAATAGGATGTATGCGTAGCAAAACGAGGACGCATACGTCGTAAGTCCAGGATTGGAGCGCTGGTGCAAAACGATTGATTTGTGCGCCGCACTCAGGCTGCGTAGCCCGCTGCTGAAGCGTTCTGTTCATTCCATGCCAATTGTGTTCTCGCAGAGCCAAGTCTCGCCGATAAATTCCTGAAATCCTTCGGTCTCGCAAACAATCGAGGAGACATCTCGGCGGCGCGGAACCGGAGGTGAATGTGACCACGTCACGTCTTCAAATGAATGCAAATGGGCGTCGTATTCCGTTCTTCGCGGGGCCGGCGCTCAGTAGTGCGGATAGCCCTTGGGCCGGCTACTATTTTGAGGAGGCAAACGGCCGTCTCGAGCCGCTGCCGAGCCATTCCTGGCCCAAGACGACGCTCCTGTATGTCACCGGTGGCTGCGGTTCCTTGAATTGGAAGCATAGGGGCATCTGGCGCAAGGATGCGGTTCGGCGTGGAACCGTCTCTATCATTCGGCGCGATGTGGAAATTCAATCCGCTGTGCCAACTGCTGCTACTCCGATGATGGTGCTCCAACTCGATAACTCCAAATTGCAGCACTTGGCGCCCGACAATGTTATCGCCATCGATAATTTTTTGGAGACTGCGCAGGTCGCGAGCGATGTCCGGCTCGCCATGCTGTTGGCGGCAATGTGCGAGGAAGTTCGCGAAGGATGCCCCTCCGGTAGACTATTTGGAGAGTCGATTTCGCTTGCCTTGCTCGCGTATCTGGCGGCCAGATATGCCTCTGCCTCACACGTGAACCAACGCGAGGCCAGCCTATCGCCGGCACAGAAGAGCTGTCTCGTGAATTACATTCAAGAGAACCTGACAAGCAATATCTCTGTGACGGAGCTTGCAGGGCTGCTGCAGATGAGTCCTTCTCATTTCACTCGCGTGTTCAAGGCTGTGTTTGGCGTAACGCCCTATAGGTTCGTCATGCGCGAGCGGATCGAAGGGGCGAAGGGCATGCTCGCAACCACAAAGCTATCCGCGAGCCAAATATCCTCCGTGTACGGCTTCTCGAGTCAGAGCCATTTTGCGAAAGTTTTTCGCGAGGTTACAGGCGTTACCCCCAAGCAATATAAAGTAGGCCTGTAGCTGGTTGCTCGATGAAGATCGGCGCATGAATGCTCGAGTCAGAGTGACCGGAAAAGTGTTCCGCCGATACCCTCCTCATTATCGCAGAGCCGCATTGATGCCTGCATAAAAACCCTCCTGCGCGATAACGCTCAGGTGAGGTCGTCGCGTCTCGAAGGTCAGACGCGCGTCACTGATTCAACATGTCGAAAAGTATTCGCTCCACGGAGCAGTATTGTGCCGGAAAGCGCAGGATCATTGTAGTTCCGATTTTTAGCCTCTCTATCGTCCGTCTCGACGAGCGCACTTCAGTTTTCGATGAAGATCGAAATGCTCGTTTCAAAAAAAATCAAAAATGAATGACGTAAACGGAGGAAAAGAAATAATGACAATAAGCAACAGACGATTTGCGCAGTTCAGGCCTGAAGGTTTGCGAAGTTATTATCCTTTGGCGGCTCTCTTGCTTGTCGCTTCGGCTGGCGGCGCCTTGGCCGGTACCAAAGATATTACGCTCGAGAAAACGGGCGGATTTATCATCGGCGGCAAGCACTACAACGTCCCTCCGACGTCCGGTGCGCCGAACCCGAACCGGACGTTGTCGTGCGACCACGGGTATGTCGAGTATTTCATCCCGAAGAAGCCCCGCAAGACGAGCATCGTCCTCTGGCACAGCTCGAGCGCGCAGGTCTGGCAGAACCGCTGGGACGGTGGCGAAGGCTATAAGGACAAGATGCTGCGCGCCGACTTTCCCACGTATATTTGGGATGGCCCGCGGGTAGGCCGCGCCAACTGGAGCTGCGAGACCGTCACTTACACGCCGTCCAACCGGGATCAGGGCAATTTCACCGCCTGGAAATTCGGCCCCACGATACCAGTTGGAAAAGTGCCGACACCGGCCGAGTTTTACCCTGGCACGCAGTTCCCAGCCAACAGTCCACATTTGGAAGAGTACTGGTGGAACGCAACAGGCGCGCGCTATGATGAGTTCGATAACGCCTATAATATCGAGCTCGAGACGGATGCTGCTGCGGTGGCGGCGGATTCCGGCAAACTCGGCGATCAGATCGTCTACCTCACGAACTCCGCCGGCGGGCTTCGCGCTATGAAGACCACGGCCAAGACGACGAAGAACAACATCGGCGGCATCGTCACTTACGAGAGCATCGGCTATGTGTTTCCGATCGGCGACCCCGAGAGTCCGACACTCTGCACAGCTCTGACGCCAGCCTGCGCATTCGGTCCGCTCGGCGTTCCGCTGGAAGACTTCAAGAAGCTGGCGAAACTCAAGAAGATCCAGTTCGTTTGGGGCGACAACCGTCCTGAAACCGAGCAGCAGGTCATTCTGTCCCGCCTCTGCGCCAAGCTCATCAACAAGTACGGCGGCAATGCCGAGGTTCTCAAACTTGGGGACGATGCAGGGCTCAAGGGAAGCACGCATATTCCCTTCATGGACATGGACAACGACAAGGTCGCGGACCTGCTCTTCAAGCTCCTGAAGAAGAACAAGCTCGACGACTACGCGAAGAAGACCAAGAAATAATTCTGCTCATCGAATTGGTTGAATGGAAGAGCACTGCCCGCCTCGCGCGGGCAGTGCTTTTTTGCACGTGAGAAAGGTAACGAGTGCTAGCTCAGAGGACCGTCCATCCGCTCGCGGCAGAAATCTGGACGTCACTGCCGATGCAAATCACAAGTCGACGGTCGGAATGGCGATCTCTCCAGCCCAAAGTATGCGCGTTGTGATATCGATTTTTACCGAGTTCTGCCCGGCTTACAAAAAGATTGGCACTCGGTGGGCGCGATGACGCCGACGCCATTCGGCGCTTTCCTCGCCCCACCATTCGGTGACTTTTGCGCCCGCCCGTTCGTCGCGCACGTAGAGCTCACTCACTTGGGCTTCGCTGACTAAGATCCAAGTGATGGCTTCTCACTTGATGACGTTTGGCCGGCGGCCGGAACCGCGCTCCTCGACTTCGACATCCCAGGCCGTTGGCCTTGGCGCGAGCGATTGCATACCGGCACGCAGCGCTTCAGCAGCGTTGCTCGCATCTTCCGGATTGTGAATGACCGTCGGCCGGATAAAGACGATGAGCTCTGTTCTCACCTTGGAGTTGTTGGTTGATCCACCGAGAACATCGCCGATGTAGGGGATCTTGTTGATCACGGGAATGCTGGATTTCGAGCGATCGACTTCTTCGCGAATGAGGCCACCGAGGACAACCATCTGACCGCTCTGGACAGCAATCGTGCTCGACACGCGACGCTGCGATATCGTCGGCGTGAGCGTGGTCGTATTCTGGCCTCCAGCGTTCACAACCGCGCTCACTTCCTGCTGAACCTCCATCGTTACGAGGCCATTGCTGTTGATGCGCGGCGTTACATTCAGAATAACGCCGGTGTTCTTGAACGTGATCTCATTGACGGTCGGAGAGTCCGGATTGATCACGCTCTGGGCCTGGCGCGTGGTGACCGGGACCTCGTCGCCAACTTCCAATGTCGCCGGCTGGTTATGAAGCACGACAACGGACGGTGATGAAACGACTCTAACAGCAGTCTCCTTCGCCAAAGCATCGAGGATGACGCGCGGATCGGTGCCGACGTTTCCGGCGATCAGATTGAGGCCGGGCGCCACAGGCGAAATGGCGAGCGCATCAGATGTGCTAAATCCGATCGCGCCGGCCTTGCCGCGGTTTTTCTGCAGGTAGAATTGAACGCCATAAGACAGATTGTTGTTGAGCGTGACCTCGGCGAGAGTCGCGTTGATGAGCACTTGGAGTGGCGGCTGATCAATGCGCTGGAGGATCTGGAGGATCTTCCGGTAGTTTCGCTCGGATGACTTGATCAACAGCTTGTTGTTTCGCTCGTCAGGAGTAATCCGTACCTGATCGGAGGGCGAGGAAGATCCTCCACTGTTGGAGGACTCCGAGACGTCATCGGTCGACGAGTCGTCGGCAGTCGACATCGGTGGTGCACTCTTCAACGGACCGCTGCTGCTCGAACTGCCCGGCGTATCGTTGTTAGAAAAACCGGACCCTGCGCCTGCCGAACTGTTGTTGGCGAAGCTGCTTCCGAAGCTACCTCCGCCGCCCCCACCGGAACCCATCCGGGAAGCTTTGGAAGTCGGTACAACTTCTTTTTCTTCCGCGTCGCGAATGGAGCCGCCGCCCGATCCAGAAAACGCCGCCATCAGAAGACGCGCCAGATCTTTTGCGCGTCCGTTTTCAACCCGATAAACGTAGAAATTGTTGTCGTCGGCACCGCCGCGGTCGAGCCGCGAAATCCATTCCGCTGCCTTGTCGATCATTTGCGATTTCGGCGCAAGCACGAGCACGGCGTTCAGGCGCGCGATCGGCTGAAACTTGATCAAGCCCTTGCCTTGCCGCTCCGTCTGGAAAACTTGCGTCAGTTCCCGAATGACGTCGTCCGGGGCGGCATTATTGAGCTTGAAGAGCCCCGCCGACTGACCCTTCATCCAATCGACGTCAAACATCGAAACGATGTCGACCACCGACTGGCGGGCTTGGCCGGAACCGCGGACGAAGAGAAGGTTGTTGTAAACGCTCGCCCGCAGGTCGTCCTGCTTGACCAACAATCCGTCGAGCATGCGCATCATCGCAGCGGTCGAAACGTATTTCAGAGCAAAGATGGAGACCCCATAGCCGGGGCCGACCTCGCGGCTTTCCCTGACGTAGTCGAACGCAGAGATGCCCTGCTGGCGCGCGTCGGCTTCCGGAACCACACGGTAGACGTTGTTTTCAATGAGGAGGGACGCTTTATAGGTCGAGAGCACGCTTTCCAGGATCGAAATGAGTTCGGCGCGCGATACCGGACTGCCCGTCGACAACGTAACGCGGCCTTCGACGTGCGAATCGAAGACGTACGTAAGTCCGAGCGTGTCTTTCAGAACGACTTTTGCGAACTCGGACAACTCTGCATCGTTGAAATTCAGCTCATATCCGGCGCTGCTCTGGCTAACGCCCGGGGATGATTGCCGGGGCGCGTCTGCGATGCGGTCAACGCCTGGATATTTCGCAGAAACAATCGGCGGACTGCCAATGGATGCATTTTGCGGTTGACGATTTGCGGGCCGAGCCGGACCGAGATCGACGTTAGACAGCTTTGCCATCTCATCGGGCGGCTCGATAAGCGGCTTGTCGAGAGATGAACAGCCTGAAATGCCAAGCGACGCACACAATGCGCCAGCCAGAACCAAGCAGCGAAACATAAAAGGCCTTCCCCCAGAGCTCTCGACTGTACATCGTTGTTTTTATTTAGACTTTCCGCGTACAGCTGCGGCGAAAGCCAGTTGTCGCAAGTCCCCCCACTTCCTCCTGCCGGCAAGATCCAAGTTTTTGAATCACGAGATAATAACTCGATGATCTAGGCCATAATAATCTTTCGACGCATATTTCGTCGTTGAATCTGGGCCTGTTGCCCAGGCGTAACTCATTTTCGTGCCGATTCCGGTAGGTTTTGCATCGGGGGAACTGAATTGGACGACAGTGCACTCACACATGCTGTGCGCTGTGTCGGCTGCTCCTTCGACCAGAAAATCTTCGTGCCCAGGAAGCATCCGGCGAAAGAGAGGATTTTAGGCGCCGGGACGATAGGAAAAGGGGGACTGCGCGCCGTTCGGCAGATGAGGGAGAGGAGATTTGCTCGAAGGGCGAATGATGCCAGATGATTCTCGTTCGCAGCTGACAGGACGCGCATGCTCCATGCTTTGCGAGAGGCACGTCAGGGTCTTTTTGGTTTCTTCGCAGAACGGGCGGGGCGGGCGTTAGAGCTCGCCGACGTGTTGAGTGCCGCGGCGGCGCGAATGAGCGCCTTCAATGCCTTTTCATCAATCTTGTCGCCTTCGTGAATATCGATAGCGCGCCTCGTGCTGCCTTCGAGGCTGGCGTTGAAGAGGCCTGAAGAGTCCTCCAACGCGGCGCCCTTGGCGAAGGTCAACTTCACGACGCTCTTATACGTCTCGCCCGTGCAGATGATGCCGGCGTGTGACCAGACCGGAACTCCTCTCCACTTCCACTCCTCGACTACTTCGGGGTCGGCCTGCTTGATCAGAGCTCGAACCCGAGCAAGCATCTCACCCCGCCAATCACTCAGCGTCTTAATTCTCTCATCGATCAGCCGAGACGGAGAGTCTTCCTGTTCTCCGTTCTTCGGGTGGCGTTGTTCCATCGTGGTTATCGCTTTCTTGTTTGCGTCGTTGGCGGTCTTCTTTGCGACCCCGATTTTTGACGACTACGTCTCTGCTTTACGAGGGCGGATGGTTCTCAATGTCTTGCGCGATGGCGACAAACGGGACCTTTGGGTTCCACACGACGGCTAGAAGCCGGCGAGAAAATGACGGCTCATCCCGGCAACGGAACAGCAATCGGTCGAGCACAGAACAGTTTTAGACACTGTGCAAACCATTATACTTGTTTGCGATGATCGAACGCCTTCCACCATTCACACGTTTCCTCACGCATGTTAGATACGCACCAATGCATTGGCCTGATGCGATGACGCTGGTCTGATGGGAATGATCCCCGGTCCCAGAATCTTTGGGCGGACCCACAGGTAACGCAATAAAGACAGTCGATAACGGTTGGTTGGCGCTCTCTGAGCGCGACCGACATTTAAGAACAGCTTTGCGATCATAAACAACTGCTAACGGCACCTCGCCCGAGGCAAGACTCCAGAACTTCGATATCGATCTATGAAGACGACGCTTCGGCCAACCTGCAGACGGCTTATTCGTAGCTTCTAACAATCGCGATAGGAACAAGGAGTTCAACATGTCGAAATTTATCGCGTACGGCTTTGCGGCACTCCTAACGGCCGCTCCATCACTCGCCATCGCGCAAACAGCACAGCCAATGCAGGGCCAGCCAATGCAAGAGATGCAGGGCATGCAGCCGATGCAAGGGATGCAACGGATGCAGGGAATGCAAAGAGGGCAAGCCCAAGGCAGGGATGACGTCACCACTAATCGGATCGATATTGTGAGGACTGCCTTGCAGCTAAGGCCCGATCAAATGCAGTACTGGCCAGCAGTCGAGGACGCGATCCGTGCACGGGCGGAAGGACGCCGCGAAAGAATTGAGAACATGATGTCTCGCATGGAAGAAGGTCAATTTGACCGGAACTTCGTGCAGGTTTTGCAAAATCGAGCTGATAATCTCATTGCTCGTGGAACCGAGCTCAAAAAGCTCGCTGACGCATGGCAGCCCCTTTATTCGACCCTGGACGAGGCTCAGAAGCGACGGATGCGCGTTCTCGGCATCCTCGTTCTTCACAGGATGAGGGAAGGCGTGGAAGCCCGGCGCGAGCAGATGGAAGACGAAGGTGCCGGAGCCATGACGGGCGCCGGTGCAGGCGAGACCGGCATGGGCCACGAATAGAATCGCGCCGTGCAGGACGGAAGGCCGGAGCAGACAGGCTTCCGGCTTTCCGAGCCCACTTTTCTATCAATCCTGTGATTGGATAATTTCGCCGTTGAAATGCCGGCGAAATCGCTCCGCCTCGGAGTGGTCGGCAAACCGGTAGACGGCATATTCAATTCCATCACGCTTTAGGGTGTAGCAGATATCGCAAATATTGAGCCCCTCGCAGAACTTCATCAACACCAGGAAATCTGTGCCCTGGTACTGCCTGGCGGGAACGGCCACGTGGTATGGCCAGTTCCTCTTTGGGAATGTTTCAGTCACAGCACCGGATTCTCAGCTTCGGAGAAGGTTAGTTCGATATCTAGCCCTTATTCTTGTCCCTATCGGAAAACGGCGGCCAATTAACCGGAAGCGCATCCCGGCGGTGACAATAGAGGCGCGTAAGAACGTAGTGACAGTGTCGATAGTCCCGCTTGTCAGCGATCCGTAACGGTGTCTCCTTGCGCGTGCCATCAGCCTCAGTTCCGATGATCGGTGGCGCAGTGTATTTCAATGCAAAGGCCATATTGCTCGCCCCGATAGCGGCGATCGCGATAAGATCAGTCGAATGATGCTCTGCATCGTCGTGTCCCTCAAATTTCAGGAATGGATATCGGGATTGCGGATCACTGAATGAGCCCGCTGTTCTTCAGTCCCGTCGCATCGTTTAGCCCGGCCGTCTTTTGGGGCCGACATCAGACGGTGGAGGAGCGCCCCGTGGTCGGTGGGGAACTGGAGCGCCCACATCACAATCGCCCATGCGCCGGCCACGAAAAAAAGCGGCACGAGAAACGTCCAAGAGGCATCTCCCAGAAAAGTCGAATTCATTGCTTTGCCTCTTTGAGTGGTGCGGTCAGCGGAGGTGCGTGGCCGGGTGGAGGAGATGGAGCTTCCTGCAGTCGACCAAAACGTTCGACCGGTTCGAGCCAATACGTCAGGTGTGCGATTGGGGCCTGTTCCGCGATCTCGCCCAAAATGAAATCAGCTTCAGCGCGCGCGACAACGGCCGTTATGACCGTTCTTTTCACGCGTCCCCGGACGCGTTCGCTCATCGTTGCATTGGCGAACCCAAATCCATGTCCCTCGGCCTCCCAGGTCGTAAAGCCAGGAACCGGCGGCTCGAGTGCGAGCATTATTTCGACGATGCGGTCGGCGCCGGCAGGCGGGCAGACAAGTGTGAGACGGAAAAGGGATTTTTCCATTGGAGAGATCCGGATGATGATTGAGAAAATTGACCGACCGCATCGCCAAAGCGACGGAACAGGATCGGCAGCAGGATGAGGGTGAGAGCTGTCGACGTCACAAGACCGCCAATGACGACAATGGCGAGGGGCTTTTGGATTTCTGAACCCGGGCCGTTTGCAAACAACAAGGGCACCAGTCCGAACGCGGCGATACTGGCGGTCATCAAAACTGGGCGCAGCCGTCTTAACGCGCCCTCGAAGACAGCTTCGCCAAGGCTCATTCCGCTTGCCAGCAGCTCATTGAAATGACTAACGAGCACCAACCCGTTCAGTACCGCGATGCCAAGAAGGGCGATAAAGCCAACCGATGCTGGAACGGAAAGGTAAGTGCCCGACAGCCACAGCGAGAGGAAGCCACCGACGAGCGCAAATGGTACGTTTGCAAGAATGAGAAGCGACTGACGGATCGAGCGGAGGGTTGCGAACAGAACCGCGAATATCAGACCGATTGCAACGGGTACTACGATCCCGAGACGTGCCGCGGCTCGTCGCTGATTCTCGAACTGACCGCCCCAGACGAGGTTGTAGTCTGGCGGCAATTGGACGTTGGCCGCGACGGCTCGCTGGGCTTCCTCGACGAAGCCGACGAGGTCGCGCCCCGTCACATAGGCTTGGACGATGGCAAACCGCGAAGCATTCTCACGATCGATCTTGACTGGTCCAACAACGCGCTCGAGAGATGCGATGTCGCCAATGCGAACCAAGCCGCCGTCGCCCGCTGCAAGCTGCGTCGAAGAGAAGAGCTCGGGCGACTCTCGAACGCTTTTGGTACCGCGGATCGTGATGTCGGTACGCCGGCCAGGTTCGATGACAAGCCCAGCCGACGTGCCTTCGAGTGTCGACCGCAGTTCGTCTTGAAGCTTCGTAGCAGAAAGTCCAGTTCGGCCCGCTTTGAGACGATCGATGTTGATCTGGAGATAATCAACCGTATCGTTCGCCACGGTCGAGACCTCAGCCGCGCCTGGAACTTTGCTGAGCGTTGCCTGGATTTGGCTCGCGAGATCCGAAAGCGTCTTCAAATCCGGACCGAAGATCTTGATGGCGAGGTCGCCGCGCGCACCGGTCAGCATCTCATTTGTGCGCATTTCGATCGGCTGGGTGAATGCAAACTCGTAGCCCGGAAGGTCGGCCATTGCAGCGCGCAGCTGCTCCAGAAGCCAAGCTTTGTCGGGTACCCGCCATTCGCTTTTTGGCTTCAAGACCATGAACGTGTCGGTTTCATTGAGACCCATGGGATCAAGACCGAGCTCGTCCGACCCTACGCGCGCTACGATGCGATCGATCTCGGGGACTCTCTCTTTGAGCGTACGCTGGATCTGGAGGTCTCCCTCAAGACTCGCATTGAGATTGATCGAGGGGTGCTTGGTGATCTGCATGATGACCGAGCCCTCATCCATAGTCGGCATGAACGACTTGCCAACCGCGCCGTAGGCAGCGAATGCGAGCGCTATACCGGCGGCGGCGACAAGATAGACAGGTAGAGGATGCGCCAGGCACGCCCGTAGCAGCGGGCGGTACGCCCGGTTGAGAAGCCTCATTAGCAATGGCTCTGCGTGCGCGCCGGACTTGAGCAAAAACGACGAGAGAACCGGTATCAGGGTAAGCGAGAGAATGAGCGATCCGCTCAGCGCAAAGACGATTGTCAAGGCAACTGGGCCGAAAAGTTTTCCTTCCAGGCCCTGCAGGGACAGCAGCGGCAGGAACACGAGGCAAATGATCAAAATGCCGGACGCGACAGGCGCGGAAACTTCGCTGGCCGCCCGATACACGACGTGCAGTTTTGGGAGGTCGGTCGACTTCGGGGTGTGCTGCAGACGCTCAACCGTATTCTCGACGATGACAACTGCCGCATCGACAATGAGACCTATGGCAATCGCAAGTCCGCCTAGGCTCATCAAATTCGCAGACATGCCAAAGACCGTCATCATGACAAAGGTCATCAGCGCGGCAAGCGGCAGAGCTACTGCAACGACAACGGCCGCACGCAAATTTCCGAGGAACGCGAGGAGCAGGATGACGACGAGAACTGTTGCCTCGATTAATGCTTTTCGTACCCCGCCTACTGCGCTCGCAATGAGATCAGACCGGTCATAGAAAACTTTAATCTCTACGCCCGCCGGCAGGCTGCCTTTTAGATCCGCCAATCTTTGGCGTACGGATTTGACGATCGCGCTGGCGTCAGCTCCCCGCAAAGACAAGACCAGACCTTCGACAGCTTCTCCATGGCCATCCTCCGTGACGGCGCCGTATCGCGTGAGGCTGCCAATCGAAACCTGTGCGACGTCGCCAAGCCGTAGAACCCGGTCGCCATGCAACTTGAGAACTATCTGCTCGAGATCCTTGGGCGCGCTAATGGCACCCTGGGCACGAACGACGAGAGTCTTTTCGCCCTCACTTAATCTGCCCGCGCCATCGTTCCGGTTGTTGGCCTCAATCGCCGCCGAAAGATCAGAGACATTTAGCCCGGCGGCTGCGAGCGCGGCGTTATTGGGTGTTACCTCAAACGTTCGCACCATGCCGCCGAGAGCGTTCACGTCGGCTACTCCCGGTATGGTACGAAGGGCGGGCCGAATGGTCCAATCAAGGAGGCTCCTGCGCTGTTCGAGCGTCAGATCACCACCTTCGATCGTGAACATGAACACGTCGGAAAGCGGTGTTGAAACTGGTGCCAGACCTCCAACAACGTTTGCAGGCAGGTCGCCGCGAACGCTGGCGAGACGTTCAGCGACCTGCTGGCGCGCCCAATAAATGTCGGTACCGTCCTCGAAATCGAGAGTGATGTCAGCGATCGCATACTTTGCGGCCGACCGCAGGATGGTTTGCCGAGGGATGCCGAGCAATTCCATCTCGATAGGTGCAATAACGCGCGTCTCGACCTCTTCCGGCGTCATGCCTGGCGCCTTGAGGATCATTTTGACTTGAACAGGTGAGATATTCGGAAAGGCATCAATGGGGATTGTGCGATAGGCATAGAAGCCGCCGCCGATCATCAGCGCAAATGAAAGCAGAACAAATAGGCGCTGGGTGAGCGAGAATTCGACCAGGCGTCGCAACATTCTCTACTCTCCCTGCAGGAGACGTTCGAGCTGCGGAATCCCGCTTGCCGCGACCTGCGCTTTGGCACCGATGGGACCGGAGATCGTAGCTAGATCTGGAGATCTGCCGCGCAACGCGACGGGTACGAGATTGAAGCCGGATTCACTCCGCACGAACACAGCAGACGTATTTTCAACGGTGACGATTGCCGAAGACGGGACCACCAATCCGCCGGTCTCCGTAGTGTGGAGAATGTTGACGTTGACCATCTGGCCAGGAAGCAATCCGGAATCGGCGGGTATTGTTGCGAACATCACTGCCGACCGCGTCATACGATCGAGTGATCCACCAATCGACACCACGCGGCCTTGAGGACCATTCTCCACTTCAAGAATGTCACCGCGTTTTATGAGAGATACGATGTTTTTCGGGACCTGAACCTCGATCCATAACTCGTCGCTCGTATCAATGGTGACCGCAGCGGTCATGGCATCGATTTTATCGCCCGGCATGACACGCGTTTCGGCGGCAATGCCGTCGGTTGGAGCCGGAACTGAATATTGCCCGTCGTCACGCGTGACTATTCCATTCAGCGCGGCCGTCCGCTTGTGCTGCTCGATGACTGCCCGGATTTTCGCAACCTGAGCTTCGGCTTCATCGGCGAGCGTTGGATTCTGATAATTTTTGTCGGCGAGTGCGCGTCTGCGCCGGGCGACCGCGTCGGCGGTTTGAAGTTCAGCTTCGGACTGAGCAAGCTGGCTTTGGGCTTCGAGCAACTCACGGCTCGAAACCGTGATCAAGGGGGCCCCCTTGGATACCCGCTGGCCCGGCAATACATGCACTTGAACGACAGTCCCCGCGAAGGGCGCCGCCGCAACTACGCGGGTATTCAGAGGCGGCACAACGGTCCCGGGAAGCGTGGCTACGGTCTCCGTCTTCACTTCCTTCACAGGCTCAAGACGGATGTTGAGTTGTCGCACTTGCTCCGGTGTAACTGCCACATCCTTTGCGCCCGCCTTTGACGGACCGAGCGCGAGAAACATCAGGAGAATGAAATATCGTGGACCACGCATCGCAAGTTCCCAGTCGACCCTTCGAGCCGGTCGTTTGGGGGTGCAAGCTGAAAGGAGGCTGAACCGAACCTGCAGCGATACTGAAATGTGCTTTTCAGCTCGTTTTCAGCATCGTCGTGCTAGGTTTAGCGAAAACGCGTTGGAGGCGGCGATTAGAGTTCTTTTGCTTGAAGATGATAACGAGATCGCCGAACGACTGGCGAGCGGTCTTACTCCCGCCGGTTTCACGATTGAGCGCGCAGACAATGGCGCCGACGGCTACGCTATGGGTATGGACGATATATACGCGGCCGCAATTCTCGATCTCGGCCTTCCTGAAATGCAGGGATTGGATGTTCTCAAGCGGTGGCGAGCCGCCGATTGCAAGATCCCCGTTTTGATTTTGACGGCTCGTGGCACGTGGGCTGAAAAGGTTGACGGCCTCAACGCGGGCGCGGACGATTACATTACAAAGCCATTTCACATACCGGAAGTCGCTGCGAGGCTTAAGGCGCTGATACGGCGCTCATTGGGAATTGCAAGTCCTGTTTTGACTCATCGCGATATCTCGCTTGATACGGCTTCGAGCCGGGTTCTGCGCGATGGCCAACCGGTCGAACTGACCGCCAGCGAACTAAAGATGCTCAATTATTTTATACATCGTATCGGTCGTGTCGTATCCCAAGCAGAACTCACGGAGCATTTGTACGCGCTCGATGAGACACGCGAGTCGAATACGATTGAGGTCTACGTAAGCAGACTAAGGCGCAAGCTCGGCGCGGACATCATCACGACCGTTCGCGGCCTCGGCTATCGAATGGACTAGGCAAATGACCAGTCTGAAAGGTCGCCTAATTTTTGCAGCCACGATCTGGATCGCAGCGGGGATGATCTTGGCTGGATTCGTGCTGTCAGAAGTCTTCAGGAAGCACGCCACGAACCAATTGTACGCTGAGGTCTACGAGCACCTCGATGAACTTCTTCGTCTAACGGACTTCAAGACAGATAATAGTCCTCGTCTGGCTCGACATTTGAGCGATCCGAGATACGACATGCCGTTGTCCGGCTACTACTGGGAGATCCAAGAAGGCGATCGCGTTCTTGCCGGATCTGGATCTCTCGACGGCAAAACACTCACCATACCGCAGAATGCATCCGCGGGTACCGGTATCCATACCTATGAGGTAAGCGGGCCGACTGGAGCCGTGCTCGCGGCTGAGAAGGTGGTTTCAATATCACCAAACAATGCATTGACCCGGTTCATCGTTGGTACGGACCGCCGTCACCTCGATAAAATGATTGCGAGCTTTCGCAACACACTGATGTGGTCTCTGATTGCGTTCGGCCTATCGTTGATCCTCGGGGCTACGTTGTTAATTTTGTACGCGCTGAAGCCATTCAGCGAATTACGTATCTCCCTTGGAAATGTACGAGCTGGCACGGAGAAAAACCTTGATGGGAATTTTCCTTCCGAGGTTGTGCCATTGGTTGAAGAGCTCAACGCTCTTCTGAAATCAACTTCGGAACTTGTGCAAAGGGCTCGCACCCAAGCCGGGAATCTGGCTCACGGCCTAAAAACACCTCTTGCGATATTGACAGACGAGGCTCATCGCATCGAACGAAAAGGTTTGTTGCAGTCGGCGACAACAATCATTTCGCAGTGTCGCAAAATGCAAACACAGATCGACTACCAAACGGCTCGTGCTCGTGCAGTTGCGATGCGATCGATGCCGGGCACGTTCGCGAACGTTCTCAGGGCTTCGGAAGATGTCGCTCGGGCATTGCGGCGGCTGCACGAGGGAAGCGGCGTGACGATATCGGTCGACGTATCGGCGGCAACGTCGGTCGCGTGCGATCCTCAAGATCTCAATGAGATGCTGGCCAATATTATCGATAACGCCTGCAAATATGCAAAAGCAGCTGTGCGTATAGAGACGAGTGGCAGCTCTTCAGACAAGCTCGTTCACATCCGTGTTGACGACGATGGGCGTGGGTTGCCGCCGGAGGCGTTCGAGGTGGTGTTCGGCGTTGGTGAGCAATGGGATTCACGAGCGGGTGGATCTGGGCTGGGCCTCGCCATCGTTCGCGATCTGGCGCAGCTGTACGGCGGGAATGTCGAACTCCAGAAATCGCCTTTAGGCGGTCTTTCCGTCATCCTGTCGCTTCCCGTTGCCCCTCAACGCGGGGAACAACGCGCCGCCAACGCCGAGGGCAGGTCAGTCGTGCTCGATAGATCGGCGCAATGAGCCCCAGATGCACTTACCGGCTAAAACATCCGGTGACTCAGATTTTCTGTCTCTTATAAGCGAGGCCTACAACCTCGGAAGCGTCGCGGTGACTTTGGCGCACGGCTCTTAACTTGGACCGGTTCGGACGCCATCGGATAAGGGCCGATGGCGGAAGGGGTGGGATTCGAACCCACGGTGGACTTGCGCCCACGCCGGTTTTCAAGACCGGTGCCTTAAACCACTCGGCCACCCTTCCGGAACTTGGCGGCCAGACGGTTCCATACAACATGGAGCGTCAACGAGCTCGGTCCGGAGGCTTCTCCTAGCCGGTTCGGCTTTCTGTCTCAAGGTCCCTAGAGCTTAACCTGATCCTAAGTCGCATTTGCCATCATTCCAGCAAGCTTCGGCCCACCTTTGCGCGCTTGATGGTTCGCGAGGGTGCGCTTGGGCGGGCGTAGCGTATCAAGTGAGTTTGCGTAATGGAGAGGCGTTTATTCGGCTCGCTCAGGGCGTGCCGGCTGATGCTCGCTGCGAGTGCAGCGGTGCTTACAACGGCCTGTTCATCAAATAATCCGTCGCCGGGGTCGCTGACCGGCGTCTCGCGCTCTGCCTTCTCGGAAGACGAATACGGCGTCAAAAGCAGCCCGCGCGTAGCCTCCTCCGATAACGTCCCGAAAGGTGGTGGACATTTCAAACTCGGTTCGCCATACAAGGTCGCCGGGCGGTGGTACGTCCCCCGCGAAGATCCCAATTATCAAGCATCCGGTGTGGCGTCGTGGTACGGCGCCGATTTTCACGGCCGGAGAACCGCTAACGGCGAAGTCTTCGATGCGAAGGCATTGACCGCCGCGCACCCGACGCTGCCGCTCCCGTGCTATGCCTATGTCACTAATCTCGACAACGGCAAGACTGTGCTTGTGCGGGTGAACGACCGCGGGCCGTACGTCAACGACCGGCTTATCGACATGTCGTACGCCGCAGCAAAACATCTGGGATATATCAACAACGGACGGGCCCGGGTGCAGGTTCGTTTTGCTGGATTGGCGCCGCTCAGCGGCGACGACAGCCGTGAACGGCAGTTTCTGGCTTCCCAAGAGTCCGGGCAGCGGCCGGGCAATTGGACACCGCAGCCGCCCAAGCGCGCGTATGCATCGGCCGAGCCCAGATATCAGTCTGGATACGGATACCAGTCTGGTGATCGGGCCGGGTACCAAGGATTGCCGGCAGAATCTACGGATCGCTGGTCGGCGACCCGCTACCGTGCCGCGCTTGCGGGCAAGCCGGATCGGGGACCGCCTCCCACCTTCCAACCGTTCGTCCAGCAGGCAAGTCTGTCCGCGCCTTCGAGGGACGATGGCCGGATGTCTCTTTCCAGTCCGCAGCCGTTCGACCGTGGTGCCGCTCCGCAGCCTTTCGGAAACGGCCGCACGTACGTCCAGGTCGGTATTTTTCGCGACCGGTCCAACGCCGAGAGATTGCGGCGCGAGCTTGGATCGCTCGGACCGGTGGAAGTGGCGCCGCTACAAGTCGGAACTGCGTCCGAAGCCTACCGTGTGCGCGTGGGGCCATTCTCGGAGGCCGATGCGTCCCGTGCCCAAAGCCGAATTGCGACATATGGCGTCGCCAATACGGCGATCGTCAACGATTGAGGCCTAACGGCCGTTAACCTTACGTTGACCATGTTACAATGTGACCGGATACTCCTATCTTTTGGGGGGGGGTGTCCCGCTCTCGAGGCGGCGCTGGGCAAAGCGTGGTTCAATCGATGTCGAAGAAGACCTTCAGCATGTGGTTCGCGGCCGTTGTGATCGCGGTATCGCTTTGGGTGCCGCTCGGCGGAGCTATTGCGGCAGAGTCTGCTTTTGCGACGAAAGCGCCGCGCGCCATCCTCATGGACGCGGCGACCGGCGCGACCTTGTTCCAACAGAATGCCGACGAGCTGGCTCCGCCTGCGAGCATGAGCAAGCTCATGACGCTTGCCGTGCTGTTCAGGGCAATCAAGGAAGGCCGCATCAACAAGACCGACGAATTCGTCATGAGCGTCAACGCGTGGCGGAATGGCGGGGCGCCGTCGGGCACGTCGGCGATGATGGTGCCGGTCAACACCAAGGCGACGGTCGAGGAACTCATTCAAGGCGTCGCCGTGCAGTCGGGCAATGACGCCGCCATGTGTATTGCGGAGAGCATGGCCGGAACGGAAGCCGCCTTCGCTCGCATGATGACCGATGAGGCGCGTCGTATCGGTCTTGTCAAATCGACTTTCGCGAATGCAACGGGTCTCGAAGCGCCGAACCATGTGATGACGGCGCGCGAACTCGCCATGCTGGCGCGTTACCTCGTCAACGAATATCCGGAATTCTACCCTGCCTTCGGCCAAAAAGAATTTCTCTACCGCAAGCACAGGTTCATCAATCGCAACCCGCTGCTGTTTCTGAACATCGGCGCCGACGGATTGAAGACAGGGCACACCGCCGCCGCTCGCTATGGCCTGGTTGGGTCTGCGGTGCAGGACGGCAAGCGCCTGATCGTCGTCGTCAGTGGGCTCGAGAAAGCGGACCAGCGCAAGGACGAGGCCGCGAAACTTCTGGATTGGGGTTTCCGGTCGTTCAGCGAAGTTAAAGTGTTCGACGATGGAGAAATCGTCGGCAAGGCGCGCGTGTGGGGGGGCAAGGAATGGTACGTGCCGCTTGCTCCCAAGGGCGACGTGATGTTCCTGTTGCCGAAATATCCGGCCAACCAAAAACTCTCGGCGGAAATCGTCTATAAGGCGCCGCTGAAACCTCCGGTAAAAAAAGGCGATCAAGTTGCGGTACTTAAAATTACAAGTACCAGCAGCGCTTCGGTCGAAGTGCCGCTCTATGCATCTGAAGACGTGCTCAACGGGGGGATCGTGCGGCAAGGTGTCGATTCACTTGTTCTGATGGCCTTGCGCCGTTTAGCGCTCTAGATTACGCCCGCCGGCAATAGAGGCGAGCCAATGAAACGCGGAAAATTCATTACATTCGAAGGCGGGGAAGGGGCTGGAAAGTCGACCCAGGCCAAACGTCTTGCTGAGCGCCTGGAGCGCACGGGCATCAGCGTCATCGTCACGCGGGAGCCCGGCGGCACTCCGGTCGGCGAAGACGTGCGCGAACTCATCATGCGCGACCATCCGACAGATCCCGTGACGGAGCTGTTGCTCTTCGCGGCGGCGAGGGCCGAGCATGTAACGTCCGTTATCCGGCCTGCATTGGATGACGGTACGTGGGTGATATCTGACCGCTTCATGGATTCGACGCGCGTCTATCAAGGTAAGCTCTATGGCTTGGAGCCCGAGTTCATCGCTCAGCTCGAGCGCTTCACGGTCGCGCCCGATTATCCCGATCTGACCTTGATCCTCGACTTGCCTGCGAGCGCCGGTATCGAGCGTGCGCAACTTCGCGGCACGCTTTCGCGCTATGACGCGGAACGCATCGAAACGCACGAGACCCTGCGCGAGGGCTTTCTCGAGATTGCCGACGCCGAACCGTTACGCTGTGTGCTGATCGATGCGAGCCTGACGGTATCGAGTGTCGAGACGGCGGTCTGGCAGGCCGTGTCGTCTCACCTGCTTGCCGAGGCCGATTGATGGCGCGGGCGCCGCTTGTGGCGGAGACGGAAGTCTTTCCCGAGGCCGACCGGCTGGACGATTTTCCGCATCCGAGAGAGACCCGGGCGCTCTACGGCCAGGAAGGCCCGCAATCGGTTTTCGCCGAAGCACTCGCGGGCGAGCGCATGCATCATGCGTGGTTGCTTTCGGGACCGGCGGGAATAGGCAAGGCGACGCTCGCCTATCAGGTCGCGCGTGTGGCTCTTGCGCAGCCGGAGGAGCGCGACCTTTTCGGCCACGGCCTCGCAATCGAGCCCGACTCGCGAACGGACCGGCAAGTGCGAGCGCTCTCTCATCCATCGCTGCTCGTCATCAGGCGCCCTTACGACCAAAAGACGAAGCGCTTCCCGCAGTCCATTCCGGTCGACGAGGTCCGCAAGCTCAAAAACTTTCTGTCGCTCAGCGCCGTTGGACAAGGGCGGCGCGTCGTCATCGTCGATACGGCGGATGAGCTCAACCAGAACGCGGCGAATGCGCTGCTCAAATCGCTGGAGGAGCCGCCGGAGCGCACGATCTTTCTGATGATGACATCGTCGCCGGGCCGGTTGCTCGCGACCATCCGGTCGCGGTGCCGGACGATCGCGATGGGTCCGCTTGCCGAGAGCGATCTGAAGCGGGCGGCGGCGCAGGCTCTCACAACGGCCGGAAAAGCCGTACCGGAAGCGCATGAATGGGAGACGCTCGCGCCTCTCGCGGAGGGGAGCGTCGGACGGGCCTTGGTGCTGCTCGGGGGCGGGGGCCTTGCCCTTCAGTCCCGGATCGATCAGGTGCTGGCGGGCCTTCCGCGGCTGGATCTCAAGACGGTGCATGCGCTATCCGACGAGCTGCAGCCCTTGGCGCAGGATCGTAAATTCCAGCTGTTCATGGATCTCCTGCAAACGTCGCTGGCGCGGCTCATTTTCGCAGCGGCGACCGGAAAAGGGGCAGAACGGGACGTTAGTCTCGCAAAGCGTCTTATCGGCGACGGCCGCCTTGCCACTTTTGCCGAGCTATGGGAAACACTGGCCCGCGACAAGGCTGATGTCGTTTCCCTCAACCTTGATCGCAAATCGCTAATCCTCGGAACTTTCGCGCGCCTCGAGGCCGCGAGCCGCGGTTGAGTCGAGCGCGGTCGCATCCTGCGACCGGCGATAACGAAAGATACCGAGAGTGGCGGAAAAATATTACATCACGACGCCGATTTTTTACCCCAACGGAAAACCGCATATCGGTCACGCCTACACGGTGATCGCAAGCGACGCGCTGGCGCGGTTCGCCCGCCTCGATGGGAAGGATGTGTTCTTTCTCTCAGGCACGGACGAGCACGGTCTCAAGATGCAGCAGACCGCCGAGAAAGAGGGTGTGCCGACGATTGAGCTGGCGGACCGGAATTCGGCAATCTTCCGCTCGATGATCGAAACGCTCGGCGGTTCGAACGACGATTTCATCCGCACGACCGAACCGCGCCACTACGCGTCTTGCCAAGCTATCTGGGAGCGGATGGCCGCGAACGGCGATATTTATCTCGCGCGCTACGGCGGCTGGTATTCGGTGCGGCAGGAAGCCTATTTCGACGAGAAAGAGACGACCGTCGGAGAGGATGGCGTGCGCCGCGAGCCGCTCGGGTCGCCGGTCGAATGGAACGAGGAAGAGAGCTATTTCTTCCGCTTGTCGGCTTACCAGGACAAACTGCTCGCGCTTTATGAAAGCGATCCGGAATTCGTCGGTCCGGTTGAGCGGCGGAACGAAGTTGCGAGCTTCGTCAAATCCGGCCTCAAGGATCTTTCGATTTCGCGTTCGACGCTCAAGTGGGGCGTGCCGGTTCCCGGCGACGACAAGCACGTGATGTACGTGTGGGTCGATGCGTTGACTAACTACATCACCGCTGCCGGGTATCCGGATACGAACAGCGCGAAATGGAAGTATTGGCCTGCCGACGTTCACATCATCGGCAAGGACATCGTGCGGTTTCACGCCGTCTATTGGCCGGCCTTTCTAATGTCCGCCGGTATCGAACTTCCGAAACGGGTTTTCGCGCACGGGTTCTTGTTCAGCCGCGGCGAGAAGATGTCGAAGTCGGTCGGCAACGTCGTCGATCCGTTCGATCTCGTGAAGGCGTATGGCCGCGATGCCGTGCGCTATTTCTTCCTGCGCGAAGTGATGTTTGGTCAGGACGGAAACTATTCGTCGGAAGTGATCGTCAATCGCATCAACGCCGATCTCGCCAACAACCTCGGCAACCTCGCGCAGCGCTCGCTGTCGATGATCTTCAAGAACTGCGACGGCGCGATCCCGGCTCCAGGGCAACTCAGCGAGGCGGATCAGGCGATCCTGTCGGCGACGGATAGTCTTTACGTGATTGCGCGTGCGGAGATGGAGCGGCAAGCCGTCACCAAGTATCTCGATGCCGTGTGGACCGTTATCGCCGACGCCAACCGCTATTTCGCGGCGGAAGAGCCGTGGGCGAAAAAGAAGACGGACCCGGCGCGCATGGGGACGATCCTGTACGTGACGGCGGAGGTTGTCCGGCAGTTCGCCATCCTCGCTCAGCCGGTGATGCCGGAAAGTGCTGCGAAGCTGCTCGATCTCCTTGGCGTTCCGCAGGACGAACGAACATTTGCGTACCTTGGCGAGAAGGGCCGTTTGAAACCGGGCGCGCGGATCCCCGAACCGCAGGGTGTTTTTCCGCGCTACGTGGAACCCGAGTGAGCGGACAACGCGCCGCACCGCCGACACGGGCCTCTGGAGAGTAAAAGACCTGATGCTTGTCGATCATCATTGTCATCTCGATTTTCCGGAGTTCGCGCCGGAGCTGGATCAGGTCGTGGCGCGTGCTCGCGAGGCCGGCGTCGGCACGCTCGTGACGATCTCGACGCGCATTCGCAAGTTCGACGATGTGAAGGCCGTCGCCGAACGGTTCGACGATGTCTTTTGCTCGGTCGGAACGCATCCGCACAATGCACATGAGGAACTCGACATCCCCGTCGAGCGGATCGTCGAACTTTCGCGGCATCCGAAAGTCGTCGCAATCGGCGAAGCCGGACTTGATTATCACTACAAGCATTCGACTCCCGAGGCGCAGGCGGAGGGCTTCCGCCGCCACATCGCTGCCGCGCGTGAAACGGGGCTTCCGCTCGAAATTCACACGCGCGAGGCCGACGCCGACACGATCGCCATTCTCGAGGCCGAACACGCGAAGGGCGCATTTCCGGCCGTGCTCCATTGCTTCACGGGTGGACGGGAACTCGCGATGCGCGCTCTCGACCTTGGCCTCTACGTGTCCTTCAGTGGTGTGATCACCTTCAAGAACTCGGAGGCATTGCACGAGATCGCACGCGACGTGCCGCTCGACCGGATTCTCGTCGAAACGGATGCGCCGTTTCTCGCGCCCATGCCGTTCCGCGGCAAGCGCAACGAACCTGCATTCGTTGCCCGCACGGCTGCGGCGCTTGCGTCTATCAAGGGCGTCACCGCCGACGATATCGCACACGCGACGACCGAGAATTTCTTCCGGCTCTACAGCAAAGCGAAACGGCCGCTCCGGGCAGCCGCAGCCGGCGGGTCCGCCGCGGCATGAGCTACCGGTGCACGATATTGGGTTGCGGCTCGTCCGGCGGTGTGCCGCGCATCGGAATGAACTGGGGTTCATGCGATCCCGACAATCCGAAAAACCGGCGGCTCAGATGTTCGGCGCTCATCGAGCGTACGGGCTCCGGCGGCAGAACATCCGTGTTGATCGATACGTCGCCAGATTTCCGCGAACAGATCTTGTCGACCCGGCTGACGGCCCTCGATGGCGTTCTTTACACGCACGATCATGCCGATCATACGCACGGCATCGACGACCTGCGCATGGTCGCATTCGCGATGAAGAAGCGCGTGGACGTCTACTTCAACAGGGAAACGGGCGACAGCCTTAAGACGCGCTTCAAATACTGCTTCGAAACGCCTGAGGGCTCACCCTATATGCCCATGCTCAACGGTCATGAGATCGACGGCGTCAAGCCGATCGAGATCGCCGGGGGCGGCGGCACGATCTCTGCTCAGCCCGTGATGCAATGGCATGGATCGATCAAGTCGCTCGGCTACCGCATCTCGAACCTCGCGTATTCGCCGGACATCAACGACATCCCGGCCGAGTCGATACCGCTGCTTGAGGGGCTGGACGTTTGGATCGTCGATGCCTTGCGTCATACGCCGCATGAGAGCCACTTCAGCGTGAAGCAGGCTCTCGCGTGGGTGGAGCGCTTGAAACCGAAGCGCACGATCCTGACGCATATGACGAGCGAGCTCGACTATGAAACGCTCGTGCGGCAGCTGCCCGATGGCGTCGAGCCCGCATATGACGGCATGATGATTTCGTTCACCTGACTTTGCGATCAGGTTGCGATCGCACGTCTCGTTCGTCCGTGTGCGGCCTCATTTCCAGAGGCCGAAATCTTCCCATTTGTTCTCGGGTATTTCGCCACCGAGTTTGTAATCGAACGAGGTCGCTTTCATCTGGTCGGCGCTCACCGCGCAGGTGAAATCCAAAAAGTACCAGTGATTTTTCGCACGCACCGCGCCGTTTTTGGCGATGACGACGTTGTCTTTAAAAATTGCGGGCTTCTGAAGCGTGGTGGTGACGCGATCGACGCCCTTCAGGTGGCTACCTTTGCGGACCGCATCCAGTCCGCGCAAATTGCAGACTTGATGGGCGCGTTCTTCCGGTTCGAGCTCTTTGAGCACGCGATCCATCGATGCATCGGCCAATGCCGTTTGCGTGCTGCCCGCCAGAATGAGTAGCAAGACAAGACTTCTCGTTAAGCGCATTCTGTTGTGTTCCCCACGCCTGTTTGGCCAGCTTCCGCCGGACCAGAACGGCCCCCCGGCCGTGATTGTCAAAGCGCGCGAGGTTGTGTCCGTTTTGAGGCGAGGTTGGGGCCAGCAGTTCTCCGCTGCTGTGCGGGGATGGCTGTACTCTGTCTTGGAGGCTGGTTTCGTCCGAGCGCGGGTTGGTTTTGTGTCGTGAAACTGTCGCCGGCGGTCGGACGATGGACCGCCAATTTATTCCATTCAGGCGTCTGACGCCGATCGTATGGACGCTTCTTTCCCGGCTTGCTGCTCGCGCCACTCGCGGAAATTCACCGTTTCGCCGTTCAGTTCGCAATCGGGCGAGGCGAGTTCGACGAAGAGGGGAGCGAGGGCTTCCGGCGGCGGCAGTGTCGCCGCATCTTCGCCCGGGAATGCCTTGGCGCGCATTTGCGTGCGCGTCGCGCCGGGGTTGATGAGGTTGGCCTTGACGGGAGTATTCACAAGCTCGGCGGCCCAGGTTTTGACGAGGGCTTCGAGGCCTGCCTTGGATGCCGCGTAGGCGCCCCAATAGGCATATTTGCCGCTTGCTGCGCCGGACGTCACAAATATGGCTCTGCCGGCGTCGGAGCGCTTCAGAAGCGGGTCGAGCGTGCGTATCAGCCGCCAATTGGCAATGAGGTTGATGTCGATGGTCGAAACGAAGCCGTCGTCCGTCGTATGACCGAGCGGCGAGAGGGGGCCAAGAATGCCGGCATTGGCCACGAGGATGTCGAGACGCTGCCAGCGCTGAAAGATCGTCGGGCCGACCTGGTCGACACGGTCACCCTTTTTCAGATCAAGCTGGAGGAGCGTCGCGGCGCCGCCGGCCGCTTGAATCTCATCATCGAGGGATTCGAGTGCTCCGACGTTGCGCGCGGCGATGATGACGTGCGCGCCGGCTTTCGCGAGGCCCAGCGCGACAGCTCGGCCAATTCCGCGCGATGCGCCCGTCACAAGAGCTATGCGACCGGAAAGAGGGCTGTCGGTCATGTGTCACTTACGAATCTAAGAGGCGGCCGTCAGAGGCCTGGATCAGCCCACTTCGGCCAAGAGGGAAAGCTGCCGGGGTACCGCCTCGCCGCCGTAATCGGTCAGGTTCGTCGGGTAGTCACCGGTGAAGCAGTGGTCCGTGAACTGCGGTGCGCGATCGTCGCGGCGATCGAGGCCGATGGCGCGGTAGATGCCGTCGACCGAGAGGAAAGCCAAGCTGTCGGCGCCCATGTATTCCCGCATTTCCTCGAGCGTCATGTTGGCCGCGAGCAGATCCTTTTTGCTCGGCGTGTCGATGCCGTAGAAATCGGGGTGGGTGATCGGGGGCGAGGAAATTCGCATGTGGACTTCGGCGGCGCCCGCATCGCGGATCAGCTGCACGATCTTTTTCGATGTCGTGCCGCGGACGACGCTGTCGTCGATCAGGACGACGCGATTGTTGCGGATTACTCCGGAATTCGCCGAATGCTTCAGCTTGACGCCGAGCTGGCGGATGCGCTGCTCCGGTTCGATGAAGGTGCGGCCGACGTAGTGGTTACGGATGATGCCGAGCTCGAAGGGAATTCCGCTCTGCTGGCTGAAGCCGATTGCGGCGGGAACGCCTGAGTCGGGAATAGGGACGATAACATCTGCGCCGGTCGGCGCTTCACGGGCCAATTCGACGCCCATGCGTTTTCGGATGTCATAAACGGTCTGGCCGCCGACGATAGAATCCGGCCGCGCGAAGTAGATGTATTCGAAGATGCACGGCCGCGCCGGGCGGATCGGGAAGGGGCGGTGGCTCTCGAGACCTTCATCGGTGATGACGACGACTTCGCCGTTATCGACCTCGCGCAAAAATTCGGCGCCGACCATGTCGAGTGCGCACGTCTCGGAAGCGAGAACGTAGGAGGTGCCGAGACGGCCGATGACCAGGGGCCGGATGCCGATCGGATCGCGTACGCCGATCATCATATCGTTGGTCAGGCAGACGAGGGCGTAAGAACCTTCGATCTGGCGGATTGCGTCGACCAGGCGTTCGACGATGCGGCGCTTCTTCGAGCGCGAGAGGAGGTGAAGGATGACTTCGGTGTCGGAGGTCGACTGGCAGATGGCGCCGGAGGAGATGAGCTCGCGCCGTAGCGTCAGAGCGTTCGTGAGGTTGCCGTTATGGGCGACGGCAAAACCGCCTGTATCAATATCTGCGAAGAGTGGTTGAACGTTTCGGATAAGGGCTTCGCCCGTCGTCGAGTATCGATCGTGCCCTATGGCCATTCGGCCTTTGAGGCGGGCGAGAACATCTGGCTTGGAGAAGTTATCACCGACGAGGCCCATGCGGCGCTCGGAGTGAAAGTTGCGGCCGTCGTAGGAGCAGATGCCTGCTGCTTCCTGGCCGCGGTGCTGGAGTGCGTGGAGGCCCAGCGCTGTTATAGCTGCGGCATCGGGATGGTCGAATATTCCGAATACGCCGCATTCTTCCCTGAGGCGATCGTCGCCGTAGCGGGTAAAGGTCAGACCGTCGATTGTGGTCACGCCGCCTTGCTGTGCCATAGGCACCCTCCCGCGATTGAGCTGGCCTACTACGCCCGATACGCCGGTTAACCTTCGAACATTCCGCTATGCTCGACGCCGGTCGTCACGCGACGGTCATATAGTACCGCTTGCCGCCAATGACCAGCGCGACTGAACGACCCTTTTGTTCATTAAAGCCTTGTTGTCCCGGCTGTTCGTTCGGCGAGGGCGGGGGCGGCGTCGTCGATGGCTGCGGAATAACCTGCAGCAGAACGTTCCGGATGGCTTCGCCCGTCGATTTCACGTAATCGCGAAAATAAGCGTCGCGAACAAGGGGATGCTGCTTGTCCTTGTCCGGCGAGATGAATGCCTCATAGGCCATATAAGGGATAACGAAGAGCAGGAATCCGCGGAGGACGCCGAAGACGAAGCCGAGAACCCGGTCGATCATGCCGACCTGCGAGTCGAGGATCGCATCCGATATGCGGGCCGTGATCAGGTGCACGATGATCAACACGATCAATGCAACCACGACCGCCACGGCCACTGTCGCAATTTGAGGCGGAAGGCTTGTTTGCGCAGCGATATCCGCTGTCATTTCCTTCTTGGTCGCGAAGATCCAATAGCCGACGCCGGCTGCGGCAATCCACGACACGATGGAAAGAAGTTCGCGGGCGAACCCCCGGTACATCGCCAGAAGACCGGAAATGAACGCTACGGCGATCAACGCCAAGTCCAAGTAGGTGAACGGACCGATCATGGCCGGAATCCCTCTCTGATCGACAGCTCCCCGAGCGTCAGACTCGCTCGCGAATTCAGTCGCATGGCGTCATTGCCTCTGCAAGCGACTTGAGATGCGAGATGCGAGAAAGCGACAACTTCATCCCCTGAACATCGATCTCGCCACTTTCGGGCAGAAATGCGCGTCCGAACCCAAGTTTTGAGGCTTCTTTCAGCCGCGAGGTCATCATGGTGGCGGCGCGGACGGCGCCGGACAAGGAAACTTCACCGAAATACACGGTGTCGCGGGGGAGGGTGACGCCCGAA
>NZ_JAIELN010000034.1 GCF_019753045.1 Hyphomicrobium sp. | reverse complement strand
GGGAGCAGGGGCTTCCGCCGCAGGCCATCCGGGTCTTGTCCTCGGAAGTTTCGACGGTTCCTTTCTCGATCGGGCCCGGCATTTCACTCCATGTCGAGACCTCCCTTTTAGGGAGCAAGCATGACGTGAACGCCCTGACCGAGCGAGCACGCGAGGTATTCGTCGATCTCTTTGTGGAGCATGAACGAGATGGCAAAGCCAAACCGGCTATACGAAAACGAACCCGTTCCTAGAACATCGCCGCTATCAAGGACGCATTACGCCGTCTGGATTTCAGGCGGCCTTGCCGACGTCGCGCTGACCCGGACGTTCCGAAACACCGAAGCGCACAGCATCGAAGGGGTGCTGACCTTTCCTCTCCCCATCCACGCCGTGCTCTACGAACTCGAAGCCCGCATTGATGGTCGCGTTTTACGTGCCGTTACGGAAGCTAAGGGCGAAGCAAGGGACACCTACGAAGACGCAGTGGAAGCAGGGCACACAACCATCCTGCATGAAGAAGTTCTCCGGGGCATTCACCAGATTTCGCTGGGTCAGCTTCATCCCGGAGCTGACATCGCCGTGACGGCCCGCTTCGCTATCGCATTGAGCGCAATAGACGGAATAATCAGCCTTCGCGTACCGACGACAGTCGGAGATATCTACGGGAGGTCGAATCTTTTTGAGTGCGATGAGCTCGTACACTCAGACGCCCCGCAGGCGGCAACGATTAACGCAACGATCGACACCGGTACTTTGCGAGTGAACGGACGACCGATGGTAGGCGTCCCCGAAATAATCTCGTTGAATGCCCCCATAGATATCGTGGTTGAGGGATGGAAACCCCGAGAGCTCAAGGGCGTCGCAGCGGATGGTCGCCATGTGAGCCTGAAGATGACTCCGGCTGTAGCAGGCGAGAGCCCGCTGAATATGGCCGTTCTCGTCGATTGCTCAGGATCGATGAACGAAGCATGGTCGAACAATGCCTCTAAAACCAAATTTGACGTAGTACGAGACGCGCTAGGCGGAATTAGTAGAAACATTAGAACGCGAGACCACGTCGAGCTTTGGGATTTCCAGGATGACGCGGTTCGGGTCGGAGCAACGCCGGAAGAAGACTGGTCCGAAATCCTTGCGCACATGCGCACGCCCGGCGGCGGGACGGAAATCGGGGCCGCTATCATGGCGGCGCAGGCAGAACGCAAATTGCAGGACGTCCTGCTCATAACTGACGGGAAGAGCCATGCGTTGCCGATCCAGTTTCTTGCCCGATCCGGCACGCGCTTCAGCGTCGCCCTGATTGGCGACGACAGCCTTGAGGCCAATGTCGGGCACCTAGCCGCCTTAACGGCAGGGCAAGTTCTGGTGCCAGTGGAACAGTCTCATATAGCCTCTGCCCTTAAAGACCTGCTCGGTCACCTGCGTCATGCACCGCAGCGGTCGTCCGGGCCGGGCGTTGAAACCCTGCGCGGCGGCATGAAGGTTATAGCTCGTTGGAAGTCTTCGAGCAGCGAAACCATGGAGCAAGGCAACCGGGCGGTCGCCGCTTATGCGGCAAGCCTGATGCTAACGTCTCTGTCGGACGACGAGGCGGCTCGGCTTGCCGTCACCGAGGGACTTGTGACGCATCTGACAAGCCTTGTGCTTGTCGACCGTGACGGCGTTCAGCGCAAAGCACCTCCCCAAATGGTGAAGCTTCCGCTGTACTCGCCAGTGCAGTCGTCACGCTGCGCCATGATGAATTATCGAGCGCGTGCAAGTACGACCTTTAGTGCCGGGCCGTCGACGCCAAAAGTTAGTCGATACCATGATCTTGCGGCGGTCATGGACTGGCATGAGCTCGATGAACGGGAGCCGTTTGCGGTTTCCGAGGACGACGTAGCCGATCACCGCGATGCGCGTCTGCCCGCAGCTGCAGAAAAACTGGATATAGAGCCGCATATTCTGCAGCTCTGGATCCTCGCGGAAATTTCTAAGCAAGATGAGACTGCGGCCGAGGAAGTGCAGCATCGCGTGCTCGAAGGCCTGAAGCCGGCAGTGCGAACCGAGATCGCCGAAGCAGGACTTGAAATCCTCGAAGCGGCAAAGCTGCGAACAGCCAGACAAAGAGAGAAAGACAACTTTAGGCCGCAGCTCATCGCTAAGCCGAATTCGGCAGTCCTACTGGCCAGACGCATCCCATGGGAGGAACAATTCGAACTGCTCATCGAAGGGGATATTTCGGGCCTAGGCGACGACGTTGCCGAAGCGGTACAGCGTCTTGCTGACCATCCGGATATGCTCGCCACGGCCAACGGCGTTGGAAGGTCGCCAGTGGCGACGGTCCTCGGTCTCCTTGCTCGCATAGTAAAATGCGAGGATCTGTACGCCGGGAAAGCGGAAACGGAGCTCTGGAAGAAAATGCCAATGGAGTCGTGGCTGTACCTCACGAATGAGGGCACAATGCTCCTTTGCAAACTCGCCCCGTGATCGGCGCAGACGCGCCCTGGCTAATGAAAAAGGGCGCGTCACCGGGTCTTTGCCTACGCTACAAGCTCGCGCGACGCGTTCTTGACCTTGGCCGTTGCATGTCTTGTTTCCGATGCCGCCGCATGGATGCGGCCGATGTTGTCCGAGATCATGGCCACCCCGGACGCGGCAGTCTGCATGCTCGATGAGATTTCCTGTGTGACGGCACCCTGCTGCTCCACGGCAGCGGCGATGCTTGATGCAATCTCGTCAATCTTCCCGACCATCTGCCCAACCGACGCAATGGCAGCAGCGGCGCTGGCGGTGCCATCCTGCACGGCTGTGATCTGCGTCGCGATCTCGGCGGTGGCCTGAGCCGTGCGGGCTGCCAGGGTTTTAACTTCGGTCGCGACAACGGCAAAGCCCTTGCCGGCTTCGCCGGCACGGGCCGCTTCAATCGTCGCGTTCAACGCAAGCAAATTGGTTTGCTGGGCGATCGCGTTGATGAGCGTGAGGACTTCGCCGATACGGTCAGCAGCGCCTGACAGGGAGGTGACGATTTCATTCGTGCGCGAACTCTGGTCGACGGCCGAAGCCGTGATGGTTGCTGCGTCGCTCGCCCGTCTGCTGATCTCATGCACGGAAGCGACCAGTTCCTCGGCGGCAGATGCCACAGTCTGAACGTTGCCAGCCGTCTGAGATGCAGCACTGACAGCGGCTTCCACTTCATTTGTCGTCCGTTCGACGGCAGACGCTATCAGCGACAGATCATCATTGATGCCCAGCTGCAGCTGCGCCTTGCGCAAGCGGCCCTGCACCTGCTGGGTGATATCAACGCAAAACTTGACGACCTTATAGGGCTTGCCGGACGGATCGAAGATGGGGTTGTAAGTCGCCTGCAGCCAGATCTCCTGGCCGCTTTTGCCAATACGCTTGTACTCCGAGGCCTGGTACTCGCCGCGGCCTAGCCGTTCCCAGAATGCGCGGTACTCGCTGCTCAGTTGCTGCTCGTGGTCGACAAAGATCCGATGGTGCTGGCCTTTTATCTCCTCCATCGTGTACCCGGTTGCTCCAAGAAAGTTCTGGTTCGCTGACAGTACGTGGCCATCGAGCGTGAATGAGATGACGGCCTGAGACTTCTCGATCGCCGCGATTTGTCCCTCGAGGTCGGCGGTCCGAAGCTTGCTCGCCGTGATATCAGTGCAGAATTTCACGACCTTGTATGGGACGCCCGAGCGGTCGACCAGCGGATTATAGGTCGCCTGCAGCCAAATTTCGGCTCCGAACTTTGTGATCCGTTTGAATTCGGCTGACTGGTATTCCCCGCGATTCAGGGCCGCCCAAAAATCGCTGTAGCTTTTGGATTCCCGGTCTTTGGCAGAGACGAAGAGGCGATGATGCTTGCCGACGATATCCTTTAACTCGTAGCCCACGCACTTAAGGAAATTGGCGTTGGCAGTGATGATGCTGCCGTCCATCGCAAACTCAATCACGGCTTGTGACCGATCGAGTGCGTTGATCTTGGCCTGGGTTTCGGAGCTCAAAGAAAACATCGCGGACATCCTACAACGAATCACATTCACACCCAGGATGTCCTGCGAAGGTTAACAAAAAAAGCGCCGCTGACAGCGTTCGCGAACTGCGCAAGACCAGCAATGCCGGGGCGGTAGAGGCTCCTGTGCGGGTTTGGACCAAGTGGAGATTATTCCGCCGCGCACTGGGATCGCGCTCGCCCTGCTTCTGGTCCATAGAGCTCTAAATCGCTCGGCGTTGGTGCTCCGACGAGCGTCGTAAGCGCGGCCTCGCTCAATGCCCGCCTGGCCAGTAGCGCTTCTGCAATGTGGACGACATTATATCGGTCCTTGCTGATTAGTTGAGACACGTGAACCATCAAGGACAATTATTTTCCGGCGAGGCAGACCGGATCGAAGACGTTACATCGTGGGCCGGTTTTTTGAGGTCAGCGTCGACGACATCCGCTCGACACGACGAACACCGCAAATTCATAAGGCGAGGCGCATCGCTGCTTATTCGCTTTTCAGAGCGCCGGCGCAGCGACAGCCGATATCTGGTTCGCCATGTGGAGAGATCATATGATTGTGCAGATGTATTGCCGATCAGTGGTTCGCGAACTTGCAGAACATGCGGGTCGACGGATGCAGTTGAAGCATCTGGAAGCGATACTGAAATTGAACTAGGCCCGGCTGCGCCTTCCGGCAGGACGAGAGACGCCCATCTCAGTCGACGAGCGCTACCAAGATGACATTTGCCAATAGATGCAATCGATCAGCTCGCAACTAGCCGCCATGTTTTATATTCTGCAGTGCAAGAACTTGCGCTGTTGGACCGGTCGGCGCAAAAGTAGGCAGCTGCAGTGACTGGAAGAAATTAATAGTATTAGGGCCCCCACCGGAATGCGCCAACCATCAGACTTCCTAGCGGGCGGCGGCGAGATGGGTGAGCTGATGCGCTCGCTGGATTGGTCGCGTACGGCTGTTGGGACACCCGACAAATGGCCGCAAAGTCTCCGAACGGCAACGCGCATCCTGCTGAACACTCGGCATCCGATGTACATATTCTGGGGCGAAACGGCGACATGCCTTTATAACGACGCGTATCGTCAATCCATCGGCGCGGAGCGTCATCCCGGTTCTCTCGGCCGCCCCGCGCGCGAGGTGTGGGACGAGATCTGGGATGTCATTGGTCCGCAGATCGATCAGGTTTCAACTGGAAAGGGAGCTACCTGGCATGAGAACCAGCTCGTGCCTATCACTCGCAACGGTGTCCGAGACGACGTTTATTGGACGTACGGTTATAGCCCGATCGACGATGAGTCTGCTCCACACGGTGTGGGAGGAGTTCTCGTGGTTTGCACCGAAACAACTGCCCAAGTTGAATCTGCAAAAAAGCTGGCCGAGAGCGATGAGCGACTCCGCTTGGCATTGTCAGGCGGGCGTGGAATCGGAACGTGGGACTGGGATGTTAAAAACGACCGCGTTGTAGCCAACGAGCAGTTTGCCAATCTGTATGGGGTTGATCCAGAAGCGGCGCGAGCCGGAGCGCCGGTAGCAACGTTTTTTACGGCTATCCATCCGGAAGACCTACCCCGCGTGCAAGCGAGCATTGCTCAGGCAGTCCGTACCGGAGATTTGTTCAGCGAAGAGTACAGGCTCGTACAGCCAGGCAGAAAGGATTGCTGGGTGCTAGCGGAAGGCCGCTGTAAATTGGCGCCAGACGGCACGCCTTTGAGATTTCCAGGTGCCAGCTTCGACATTACAGAACGCCGCCAGGGCGAAGCAGAATTGCGGGAGACAGAAGAGCGCTTGCGGCTCGCGACAGAGAACGCCGAGATTGGATTCTGGGATGTCGATCCGATAAACGACGTGCTGGTCTGGCCCGCCCGCACCAAACAGCTGTTTGGCATCTCATCGAACGCATCTGTCACAATGAAGGATTTTTTCGACGGCCTGCACCCTGACGACCGCGCAGCCACAAGCGCAGCGTACATGGCGGCCGCGGATCCCGCTGTGCGCGCTTTGTACGATGTCGAGTACAGAACCATCGGCAAGGATGACGGATTGATCCGATGGGTGGCTGCGAAGGGCAGGGGCACTTTCGACCTACAAGGGAGGTGTGTTCGCGTCGCCGGCACGGCGATCGATATCACCGCTCGAAAGCGCGCACAGGAAGAGCTTCGTGAGCTGAACGAAACTCTCGAAGCGCGTGTCGTCGACCGGACAGAACAACTTGAGGCAGCTCATGCGCAGCTTCGCCAGAGCCAAAAGTTAGAGTCGATGGGTAGTCTGACGGGTGGTGTTGCCCATGATTTTAATAACCTTCTTACGCCGATCGTAGGCGCGCTCGATATGCTGCAGCGCAAGCAACTCGGCGGCGAACGCGAGCAACGCTTGATATCGGGCGCAGCGCAGTCAGCAGAGCGTGCGAAAATTCTGGTTCAACGATTGCTTGCTTTCGCACGTCGCCAACCCCTGCAGCCCATAGCGGTCGATCTCAGTCAACTCGTGAACAACATGGCGGAGCTGGTAGCCAGCACCACCGGACCGCAGATCAAAGTCGTGGTCGAAATTGGTGACGACCTTCCGGCGGCCATTGCCGACCCCAACCAGCTTGAGATGGCGCTCCTCAACCTGTCAGTTAACGCGCGCGACGCCATGCCGGCGGGGGGTACTCTGCGGATAACCGTAACTGCCAAAACGTCAGCCGACGCTGAAAGAGCTGGCGTTAAGCGCGGCGATTACGTCTGCCTCTCAGTCGCTGATACAGGCGCCGGTATGGACGCGATCACCCTCTCACGCGCCATCGAACCGTTCTTTTCGACCAAGGGTGTCGGGAAGGGCACCGGGCTTGGATTATCGATGGCGCACGGGCTCGCATTGCAGCTGGGAGGAGCGCTTTTAATCAAGAGCAAGACAGGACTTGGGACCAATGTTGAACTGTGGCTGCCGCAAACTGACAGAGCCACTGAGCAGGCCGCGATCGCGCACGAGAGGCATTTGACACCAGCGCGCGGGACGGCGCTCGTTGTCGACGACGAAGAATTAGTTCGAATGAGCACGGCAGACATGCTTTCCGAACTCGGCTACGAGGTGGTGGAAGCCGCATCAGCTGAAGAAGCGATCCGCGCGATTGAAAATGGATTGCAGGCCGATCTGGTCGTTACTGATCACCTGATGCCCGGAATGCCAGGGACAGAGTTGGTTTGGGCACTGCGCGAGCGCCATCCTGGCCTTCCCGTGCTTATCATTTCAGGCTACGCGGACGTCGACGGTATAGCAGCTGAGCTCCCACGCCTGACCAAGCCGTTCATTCATGCGGAGCTCGCCGAGGCCCTGGCTGCGCTATTGCCGCCTACACGGGCATTGCCTACCGAAATGAAGCACGAAGTATCCGAATAACTCACCTAGGCCTGAGGCGGATGCCGACAAAAATGTCCTCTCCGGTATCGGCCTCGGCAAGCAGACCGTTCGCGAGCATTCGGTCGCGTAGTGTCGCAAGGACGTCGTACTCGCCGGGAAAAGCCGCAGCAACGGCCAAGTAAACCAGCTCCGTCGCCTGTACCGATGCCGGGTAGTCTCCTCGCTCCAAATGCTTTCGAACAAATTCATCCACGCGATCGCAAAGTTGGGCGTAGTGGTTGTCTGCCGTAACTGAGAATGGCATAGAGTGCCCCGTTTCGACCTGATAAAGGACGACGCGCGAATATATAAGACATGCCCAGTCGGACGTAACTGCGATGTTAGTCAGGATTCTCGATCGCGATATATTCGGAATACGAACGCATGCACAAAATGCGAAATGCGGCAGATGGAGTGTTGATCGACGACAACGAATCCGTTGATCCGCATGAACATACTGAAGGCCTCAAGCGAGTTTTTTCGGATGTGGCGGTGCGTGATCATGGTCGATCGCGTGATTTCTACTATCGACATTCCTGTGTTGCCTTCAACGCCGTAAGGCTCGCCCGGATATCAACATCAGGCGGATGTTTCAGCGCCACTAACAATGAGAGTTTTCATCTAGGGTTCGTTGTTTCAGGCGCAGCCGAGACGCTCGCCAGAGGCAGACCGGTAACGGCACGCCCCTTCCTCAATGCCAACCTGATCCGAAAGCAAGATCGATTTGCGATCGAGGTCGCCCCGCATACAATTTCTCAAATTATAGAAGTCGATCCCAAAATCCTGATGGACCAGGCTGTCGCCCTTATGGGCAAGGAGTTCGACGTTGAATCTCTTCCTCGAGACGTCGACCTCGCCTCCCCGATCGGGGCCGCACTTGTCAGAAGCAGTGTTGCAACCCTCAACGAGATAAAATTTCTGGCGAGCGCCAATCTCGGCCAGCTCGCCATTGCAAGCTTCGCGGAGCTCCTTACAAACCTGGTTCTGGGAACCGTACTGTCCAACTTCAATACGAACGGCTCCGAGCTATTCGGCTCGCCGCAGATCGCATTTCGCGCACGGGACTACCTGGTAGCGCATTCCGACGAGCCGCTGAGGATCGCGGATGTGGCCAACACTCTCGGCGTAAGCATTCGCGTCCTGCAGCTGAGTTTCAGAAAGGCGTACGGCTGTTCACCTCTTCAGTTTCTCATTCAGTGCAGACTTGATAACGCCCACGTGCGGCTACTTGCAGCGACCTCAAACGACACGGTAACGGCGATTGCCTGGCAATGCGGCTTCATTCAACCGAGCGTGTTCGCTGCGCGATATCGCGAACGTTTTGGCGAGCTCCCTTCAGAAACGCTAAAGCGCTCTCGATAGATTTAAGCAATCGATACAGATCCGCTTGATTTCGTCGGTCGCGCAGACTGTCGAAGCGAGCAGGCCCAAGCTGCTTCTGAATTCGGCAAGTTCTCAAGCAAGCCCGAGGCAGGTGAGCCGATCGGGACTGCAATTTCTATAAGAGTGATAATGTAACTTACGGAAAATCAGCAGGGGTCTTAGGAGCAAGACCGTAGTTCGCAGCTCCTCTCAGGTGCTAGCTCGCGAAATCAACGCATCGAATAGCTCAGTGTCGTGGTCGACGTACCGATAGTACTGAGGCGGCGTGAAACCGTCTAAAAGCTTCTTGATGTCGTCTAGCTTGAAACGCCTATCGAGCTTACGCGGACGAGTGATGCTAATCGCATAGGCTTCTGAGGCACCGTCGAAGTAAGCGTCGAAGTCAGCTTTAGACACCCCACACTTGTGTTGATACTTGTTCCAGATATTTTCCGACGTGTCGCAATCGACGGTTTCAACGAAGGCGGTTGCTTCGATCGCGCTTGTGGGGCTGGTAGAATAAATCCATACGCGGACGCCACCATTTGCAGGGAAGGGCTTCTTCCGAAGCTCGATCGTCTTCTTTCCAGACAATATCTTCGCCACGAAATCCGGTTGGATCGAAATCAGCACATCGCGAACGTGGATTCCCATGCCTTCGTGGCAGATGCGCCAGAGCTGATCGTCTGAGATGACTTCGGGACCGACCAGATTGGCTTTGGCGCAGCCAAGCTCGTGAAGACGTTTCATCGAGACTGGCTTTTGAAACTCTTTGAAGCTGTCGAATTTGATGACCTGTACCTGACCGCTCTTGTCGGCGTAGTCGGCCAGAGCCTGTGCATCCAAAACACCGTACCGTCGGTACAGCTTGAGTGCGTTATCAGTGCTAGTGACTTTTACCGAGGTAATACGACCGCAGCCTATGACGCCTCTGCCCGACTGAGACTCGTAGAACAGGATGGGCCTGCCTACAGACAGAACGTTGGAGTGACTGGGCTTTCGATAGTAGGCCTTCTCCACGCGCAACAACGCCTCCTCCTCTAGCGGAAAGGGAAGCAGGTCCTCAGAGCGCGATAGAAGGTTCGAGGCGTAGGTTGGGGTTATGGGCAGAATCAGCCCTTTTCTTTGTGGCTGCATGATAAGGGTCGGAGACAGCAGCGTCTCCAGCTTGAACAACTCGGCGTCGTAGACTTGACCCTTTTTCACTGCCTGGATTATTGGCGTTCCCGCCGTGTTCATCCGCACCGATGGCATGAGCCGGGGAAGCTCAATTTCGGTTTGCTCGGCGAACGAAGCCCTGAAGTCAGACCAGTTGGACTTGGTGACAAGTGGCGGACATGGGATCTTGGCGAGCGCGATCATTCCAGGGAGAGCGGTCGTAGCGCGCAGAAAGCCTCGTTCGAGGCAAGTCTTCTCCAGATCGAAATCCGCTTCGCGGACGTGGAACACTACGGATCTCGCGCTCACTGCTTGACCATGTCGAACAAAGCATTCGAGTAGATGTTGAAAGACAGCTTCGCGGTTCGGGAAATCACCGCCCGACAGGAAGAAGCCTTCTAATACATCGTGTTTCGCACCCTTCGTGCGCGACACGTACACGCCACACACATCATCCCCGACAGCAACTACTTTCTTGTCGTGCTCTCCACGCGCGGAGCTCTTTGCGACGATCTTAGAGATATCTTGCGATGCCAATTCAAGCCCGTCGAGAAATCCCCGGACCTGATTAGCACTCTTCAATGCAGATACGCTGACCGATCCGCCTGGACTGAACAGCGGAACAGCCAGGCTACCCGACTGAGCGTTGGCGAGATAACCAATCTTGAAGTCTTGCGGTGAATAGATTGTAAGGCCGTATTTCTCCTGAAGCTTCTCCTTCGCCCTCAGAAGCGCGCCCTCATTCGTGATAAATCCAGCTATCGAGTTCTGAACGCAATGCGCAATGTGGCGCAAATCCGATGCGTCTTGTGTTGCGCCTTTACGGTTGGCACTCCGGTCCGGGAACACGATCCCGCGTATCTCAGCCTGCAGGGCCTGAAACTCTCGCCCATCCAACTTATCAAGAACCGGCAGTGTCGCTTCAGCCAGTTCAAAAACGGGATCTGGATTCCTGCGCTCGCGTTGCAGTTCAGTTTGGAATTCAGGCGTAACGAACAGACTGAACTCCCCCGCGAAAGCTGCCTGCATGATCTGCGCTATTAGCTCTTCGGTGTCGCGCTTCTTAAGCAATGTTAAAAAGATGTTGAGGTCGATCACGTAGGTGTCGACATTCTCACCGTAGCTTCGCGTCGCGATGCTGAGCGGCAGTTCATCGCTCGGCAGCAAGCTGGGTGTCGATAGACGTTTGTAGAAAATCAAGACCTCGCGACCGGTAGCATTCTTCTTGCGGCGAGGCGCGAGAGCGCAGAAGCCGACCGACTGCCAGAATTTAACCGCCGAGCTAAGGTCTTGCGCAACATCGGCGCGAAGGTTCAGACAGGCGAGCTCTTCTCCATAAGCTGCGAGCGCGTCAATCAGGGTCTTGGCAACACCCGCACCTCTGCTGTTCGGATCGACATAGATCTGAAAGATACGCAATTCTTTGGACGGTTTCCCGCCGTGCATGAGGTGGCCGAGATATTTTCCCTTTTCATCAACCGCGACCCATAACTTCCCTCGCGCGATCGCCTGCTGATACGCGCCGGAAGGATTGAATCCGAACGACTCCCTATTGGCGTCCGTGACTGCTTTAATGGAATCCCAATGCTTTGAAACGTCTTTAGGTGACGTCAGCACGTTTGCCTGGCTCGCCATCGGTCATCACCTACCATGGCCGCCAAGATCGCCGATAAACTCGGAGCCTGGCCGGATGCCGGTGATAAGTAGGTGGTCTCGTGCGCGGGTACAGGCGACGTAGAACAGCTGCCGCTCCGTCGCATACACGTCATCGAGCTCAACCTCGTCGGCAACCGCTTCAATCCGCTCTTGTAGAGGCAGATATTTCTCATCGCACGCCATCACCGCGACGGCCTTGAACTCAAGCCCTTTCGCAAGGTGCATGATGCCAATCCGTACGGCACTGACTGGACCTTCCTTCCGCGGCGTTAATTCGGAAATTGGCATACCACATGCCTCGACAGCGGCGCGGGCGCGTCCTAGTGCCTCGCGCGTCCGCACGAAGACACCGATCTCTTCGGGTTGTGTACCCTCGAGAATAGCCGACGTGATGAATGCCGAAACTGCTGCAACCTCTTGCTCCTCCGTGTCATGCAAAGAGATGATTGGCGTCGGTCCGTTGAACACGGAGACCGTATTTCTACGATCTTCCTGCCGCCCATCGACGTCAGTCACCGGACCAGAGAACAGCCGGTCGGCCGCCTCCCTGATTTGATGCGAGGTGCGATAGTTCACCTTGAGCGTGACGGAGCGGCCTTGGACATCGACGCCCAAACCTTTCCACGAATAGGGCTGTTGAAAGATCCGTTGACCAAGATCTCCGGCAAAGAAAAGTGCGTCGTGCCCTTGAGGCGCGATCGAGGCGAGGAAACGCAACTCCGGCACGCCCAGATCCTGCGCTTCGTCCACCACCACATTGGTGAACGGTTTATCGGTCCGTGCCGAGTAGTGTTTGGTCAGCCGATGAAACATGCTGGCTTCAGTGTCCAGCCCTCGGGCATCGAGATCTTTGATCACCGACTCGAAAACGGGCCACAGTCGCTCGCGTTGCTTTGCGCCCATTCGGTTCTTGCGGCCAAGTCGAGGGACGTCTGCATACTCTGCTGCGGTCTTGATCTGCCAGGCGTCGACAACGTGCGTCCACTCCGAAACCAAAAACCGTTTAGTGATTGTAGGACCGCCAATCTTTGCCGCTGCCTTGACGAGCAAGCTCCTGACCAATTCTTCGGAAGCGATAGAGGGCTTACCGCCGTAAACCAGCTGAAAGAGTTCTCGGGCAATCCCCGCGAATGAACCGACGGTGATCCTAGGAACGACATCGGACGACTCTCCAGCCAGTATTCGCAGTTTACGCTCAAGCGCAAACGCAAGCGGCTCAGAGAACGTGGTGAGCAGAACACGAGACTCTGGTGAGCGCGCAAGTCTTCGGGCACGATGAAGAGCTACAACCGTCTTGCCGGTGCCGGCCGATCCTGCGACACGTGCCGGCCCCGAAAAGGATCTCTCTGCCAGGTCACGTTGCGAGGGATGCAGGAAAACGATCCATCGATCCCAGGGATAGGAAAGTGCCTGCTCCAGCTCTTCGACATTCTCGACAACGCGGAAGCGGCGTAGCGCATCCGGGTGTGCAAATGGATCGCTGACGGCAACCGGTACCGGCTTCTTCAGAACCCCGCTCGAAACAAATTCGAGAAGGGCTTCGGAAGCTTCACCCGGCAGGTGAATCGCCAGATCAAGAAACCCATCTTCTGATGCCGCGTTGACGTCGCCGATCCAGTCCTCAGGTACACCAACGGACAAGAGATCATCGCGCGAAAGCATCTTGAACGGCGTTATCACCACCGCATGCTTCTTCCTCGCCGTACCGATGGAAGGCGGTGGCGTCAGATCGCCTGACGAGCCAAGGTCCAATGGCTGTTGATAGGCGCGTGGAGCCAGCTCTTCGACAAGCTCGCGAACTTCGACGATCTGGATGGCTCCAGTTGTTGGATGCGCCTCGATGCGTCGGCGCGCCGCCCACTGGTAGGCGTCGTCATGGTGATCGACATAAGCGAGGAGGAAGCTCTGCGCGGTCTTATGAATGATGATGCGTATATCGCGATTGACTCGTACGGACCAGAAGTTGGGGTCCTTGGATGCGTCGATGCGGTGAAGCTGCAGACCCGGATTCGTAGGGTTGGTCTGCAGGTCAAACGCAGACGTCTTCACTGCCTTCTGCTCGTCTCGCGTGAGCTTGCTGAGGGCATTCGTGAACGTATCGGCGATGCGGAATTCCATAACTATCCCACCTGCCGATCGTCGGCCGTGACGTTGTTTTCGATGATGGTGATTTTGTAGGTCCGGGGCTTCATCTTAATCAGGTCAAACAATGAAATTTCAGAATCACGCAGGTTAAATATGTCCCCCATCTTCATGGTTTCGTTCGCGGAATCAAAAGAAAACTTGATCCACTTCTTGGTGTCCGCGCCTATGAACTCTGCCAGCACGTCGTTCCGCCAGCCTGAGCGATGGATCTCGCTCGCTTCCATCAGAGTCCACGGCGTGGCTTCAGCCGATTCGGCAACTGCATTACCCTCGGATGCCGCCTTCTGTGCAGCCTCGACGAGTTCCAACATTAGGCCGCGAGCCCGTCGAATCGGCCGCTCGAATGCTGCACCGCCCGAACCGATGTTCTGCGGCTTCTGATCTGTGCAGGGGTGCTTTGGCCACGGCGGCCCAAGTTCGTCAAAGAAGACGCGGCTTCCGAATGCATTCTGGTAGTAGAAGACCGGATCACCGCAGACGGGGCATCGCGCATTGGGATTGACGAAGCATGCCGTTGTACTGCGATGAGCACTATGCCTCTCCAGGAGTCGACGCGCTGCATAGCTGTCAAAATAAGCCGTGGCGTTCGCCACGGCGCGTCGTGCATAGCCATACTTTACACACCAGCCGCACGTGCACCACGAATAGTGATTGTGCCCTGGCATAGATCACGTCCCTCTACACCTGATAGACCTTCATGACTTCGTCGCCAAAGTGATTGATGACTTTAACGGCGATGCGTCCCGTGGTTGGCCGTAGAAACGGGCGTGAAGTGTCCCGGTACAATGTCTCCCAAGCCTCGGAATTGATCTCCGCACGCAGAGACGTCTTCAAGGATTTGTATGGGTCGTTCGCGCCTAGGAAGTAGGCGTGACGAACAAAGAAGCTCTCCTCATTGTAGTCAGTGTCGATGAACCAAGCGGCGATACCCTTCACATCGTTGGAGCGGATCTGCCCTGTATTCGGGTCAAAGACATCGATGCCGTTGACTTTCACCACGATGGTATCGTCGCCCTGCTCCATGATGTCGATGTCAGGCTCGCCGAACACAACGAACAAGTTGCCCTTGCCGGTATTCTTGAGCTCATCGGCCATATGCAGGTCAGGATTCATCTTGGCCTTGAGAATGGGCAACGGACCAAGACGCGTTAGCTCTGACGCATGAGCATCGAAGTTGAACGAGCATGCGATGAGAACGTCGAAGCGAGCGTCTGTTGCCTCGCGCGCAGCAGCGACGAGATCAACGCGAGAGAGCGTTCCGAACTCTGGCCCCAGGAAGATAGCGGCCCGGCGTTGCGTCTCGCCTTCCTGGAAATGGGCTTCAGCGCAGATGTATTCCCCCGGCCAACCGATGAGGGAATTGAATTTGATCGTATCGCGCTTCTCAGCCTGATGAACTCCAGCCGTGCGAAGATGCTCAAGCACCATGTCGGCGAAATCAGTCGGTGTTGCCATGATCTTCGAGCGACGACGCTTGCCGGTCTTTGCTTTCGGCTCATCCGCAAGCATGTCTTCATCAGCTGGCACAACACGATGAGGCGAAAGGCTTTCAACCGTGAACGGTCCAGCCACTCGTAAACGCGACTTGTCTTCGTATGGGCGATCATAGAGGATTTCGACATCTGCCGCCTTGGCAATTGAGGCGTCGATCAACATCTGCCTCTCGATGCGAGCCTCCCACCACGCCGCGTGGAGTTTTCTGCCAACCTCGGGCCAAGTCGGTTCAGCGTTTCGCGGGATTTCCCACTCCTGCCATGCCGTGCCAAGGGCCTTGTTTAATTCGTCGCGAAGCGGTGCGAGCGTTTTCTCCGCCTCCTCCCAAATGATGTCAATCTCCGCATTCCGAGCAATCGAACCCAAGGTAATGTGGGTTGCTCGGTCATAGACAAAACCTAAGCGAACGTCGGCATGGGTCACAGCATCAGCCTGCAATTTGCCCGTGACCTCCTGCTCTTTGCTGCGCCCCTCTTTAGTATCAGCGAGGTAATAAAATGGATAACGCGCGCTCATGAGCCTAGTACGCGCAAGAGCAAGGGCCACACGAGAAGTATCGACGGTAATCCAACGCCGTCCCCATTGCTCAGCGACGGTAGCTGTTGTGCCCGAACCGCATGTCGGGTCCAGTATTAGATCGCCGGGATCAGTGGTCATAAGTATGCACCGTTCGACAATCTTCGGCCCCGTCTGCACAACGTATATCTTATCGCCCCCAACGCTGCTTCCAACATCGTCCCATAAGTTCGTGATTGGCATTGCAGGAAAATCATCGATAAACCGGACGTAATTCAACGTATTCTTGCCCGGCTCCAAACGGTCTGCACGCGCAAGTCTCGTCATGCCTACTTCATTGGTCTTCCATCGAACTCGTTCGCTCGGCAGGATGGTGCGACCCCGAATATTCACCGGAAACCAAGATGCGGCCCCTTCGCCCTTCGCACGCCCCATACTCTGGCTTGTCATGTCGCTCAGTCGGTATATGCGCCCGGTGCCGATCTCGGGCTCTTCGAGCTGAGACGAACGTACTCGGCGACCATCCCTTAGTTGAGTAAATCCATATGCATCGCCGCCCACGCCTCCGACCTCTTTCCTCAGCAAGAACGGGCGGTATTTGAGTGCGTCAAATGACTTTGAGTACCAGAGCAGGCTATCCGTAACGTTCGATAAATATGCTTCGGTCGAGCCTGACGTTTTTTCAACGGCGATCTGAGAGACGCAGTTGTCTGGTCCAAAGACCTCATCAAGCAGTCCACGCACTCGATGAACATTTTCATCGCCAATCTGCACGAAGATGCTGCCGCTCTCGTGAAGCAGGTCACGCGCTACAGTCAGTCGATCGCGCAGATAGGTTAGATAGGAGTGGATGCCGTCTTTCCATGTATCGCGGAAGGCCTTCACCTGCTCCGGTTCGCGGGAGATGTCGGTCTGCTTACCGTCTTTAACGTCCCGGCTAAGGGTTGAGACCTGCCAGTTGGAGTTAAACTTGATACCGTATGGAGGGTCGAAATAAATGCACTGCACTTGCCCGCGCAGATGTTCGCGCTCTGCAAGGCTCGCCATAACCTGCAGGCTGTCACCCAAAATCATGCGGTTCGACCAGTGCTGACTGTGCTGGTAAAACTCAGTCCGCGCGCCCGGATCGTCGAGACCGTTGAAGTCCGCAAACAAATTGGGCGTGTCGTCGTTGTCAGCTTTCGCCTTCTTAGATTGCTTTACGAGGTCGTCGATGATGGCCTTTGGGTGTACCTTTTCCTGAATGTAGAGCGGCGGCGCATTGACCACTAGATCGGACCAGTCCTGCTGATCCTTGCCGCGCCAGACGAGCTGGGCGTCGCCGATCTCGATCTCGCCCTTCTCTTGCAGCTGCCGCACCTGATCCCCCGTCAAGCGTATACGCGCACCATTCCAGATGATCTGCGGATCGATATCCTTGTCGCGCGATCGTTCGGTGCCAGCGTTTAGCGGATAGACACGCGCATATCGGATCGGCCCCACTGGGGCGTTTTCCTCCTGCCGCTGAACGAGGCTTTGGTGCTCGGCGGTCGGAATGTTCTTACGCCGCGCCTGCTCGTGCGTCAGGGCTTCGACCTTCTTTTCTTTTGGCGTCTTCGCCATTGCTTTTTTTGCCATTTACGCCGTGCCCCCTAGCACATTCTTCATTGCAGCTTCGTAGCGATCGGCCTCGTTATGGAGCCAGTCCGCCATGCGATCCCAGTTCTGCTTGTTGGTCGCATCGAGCCGCAGGTTCTTGATAAAAAGATATCGAGGATTAGGCGCGTTCATGGGCGCGCCCAGAAGATCTTCTAGTCGACTATTAAATGGATCGAGGAGTTCGGCAGTGGCCTCGTCGTCTCCACCGCGCGGGCAGCGGACGAATATGCCGGGCCCACCTTTCGCGATGTACTGAACGATCGCGAGCTTCTGATCGGGCAGCTCTCGCCAACGAGAGCTAGCTGCGTAAGGTTTTGAGGGATCGCCCTCACCGGGATGACGGGTTAGCATGTGCGCCCAAAACTCTCGGCGGAAATTTCCGATCTCTGTCGGTTCTCTCGCCTGGCGCGCGCTCTCCTGAACCTTCCTATCCCAGTGATTGGGTCGCTCTACCACGTCGAACAGCGGGACCATCGGCGAATTCTCAATGCGCACAACACGGAGTTCAACCGCAAAGAACGCGAACGGCTCTTCTGTGTGCTCGTTGAGCCAGCGGATGGCTGAGAGATGTGGCTCACGAAAACTGGGTGCGACCCAGACTATCGTCGACGCTCCGAGCCCTGCTAGATAGGTCATGATCTGGCCGAGATGCCCGTGATCACTCGGCTTAAACTGGTTCTCTATCAGAACGACACTGTCAGCCTGCGGATTGCGCGCGAGGATGTCGGCTGAAAAGCATTCGACGGCGACTTCGGTATCGATCAGTTCAAGCGGAATGCCGATCACTTCGGAAAGCCGACCAAGATTCGCTGCAAGCCACGGTGTGAATTCGTGGGCTTCATGAGCCCAGGCTTCGCTCAGCGGCACGTCGTCCAGAGTCGCGAACCGCTTCATGCAGCAACCTTACTGACGGCATCGTCGACCAGTTTCGCGAAGGCCTTCTCGATTTCATAGACGTCACGGAATTCGGCGAACGCCCACCTTCCAAACGATTCAAGATTGTTGACGCCAGGCACCCATAGGTTCTTCATGGTTTCTGCTTTGATTTGTGCATCGAGGCCGCGGTAGCCCTTTGTCTCGACGACGATGTTGAGCAGGTCGTCAGGACCACGCCCGTCATCAACCTGAACGATAAAGTCTGGCAGGTACTTCTTCGGTATTGCGCCATCGCGGTATGGCACCTCGAATTGCAATCCTTGATTCTTGACGTAGGCCTTTACCCTCGGATGACTCTCAACTACGCGGGACAATTCCGCTTCCCAGTCGCTATCGCAGACGACGAAATTGACGTGACTTTTATCCGCGGACGTCTTCCACAGATCGGCTTTGGTGGTGTTGAAGCTAACTTGGGATGTGCTGCCGCAAGGATTGTAGGCGTCAAGCATGGCCTTCATCCGCGTCTGTGAACCATCGCGGCGTTGACAGGCCAGGTAGATGAGTTCGGCCGCCTTGTCTGCGATTTCGGTATAGGCGACCATCGCCGGCACAGTGCCGCCGGTGCATTGAAGATATCCTTCGTCGAGCCACCGCCTCACGATGCCTTTAACCTGGCCGAACAGGTGCATCGGAGCTGGCTCATTCGGCTCCTTGAAACGCGTGTAGAGCAGATGCTTGGCGATCGTAAACGACACTGTGCTCTGGCGAACGTCCGCGAGAACATCAGGGCCGATCTCGACGCCTGCGCCGACGATCCCTTCAAGCAGCGTCTTGCATGGACCAGTCAGCTCGGGCGTCAGCAGCAGTCGTGAGTCCTCACGGAACTCAGCGGTAATGCGCTCATCCGGAAGATCCTTTCGGTATCCAACGACGCGAGGGAACGAAACCGAGAGGGCTTCGCGCTCTCTCACCGCGTGAACGCGTGTGACGGGCTTGGGTGGCTTGGGCGGCGCAACGACAGGCTTTGAGGCGAAGTCAAACGGGATACCGAGGATATCGGCATACTCAACGTCGAACAGGCCCTCATCATTGAGATCATAGGACTGGCGGCGGAGCGCGCGGCCGACGACCTGCTCGCAAAGCAACTGAGTTCCGAAGGCGCGAATGCCAAGGATATGAGTGACGGTATTGGCATCCCAGCCCTCAGTGAGCATCGAGACAGACACGACGCATCGTACCTGTTCCCCAAGTCGGCCTGTCTTGCCGACCGTGTTCATCACTTCGCGCAAGAGATCGGAATCCGTGATGCTGTCGGCTGATACGGCTCCTGCTCCACCGCGCTGTATAAGCTCACGCCGGAACTGATCGATCTCCGGCCCGGCTATATCACGGAATGCAGCGTCAAGAGCGTCGCCGGATTCGATCTGCTCGGAGTCGATCAGCAAGGTGTTCGGGCGCGCTAGCCGTTCGCCGTACTGATCGTAGTTCTGGAACAGCGAGAGATGGCCGGAGTGCTCTCTGACCTTCTCGCCGTCATCGCTCGGACGCTCGAAGCCGGACATCCATTCGTAAATTAGCTTGGACGTCGACGTGTTGTTGCAAACGACGATAAAAACGGGCGGGACACCAATGCCTGCCTTTTGCCAGGCCTCGTATGTCTTCTCATAGTGACCATAGAGGGCATACAGAGCGGTCTGAAGCGGCGGAGGCACTTGAAAGGGGTCGAGGTCGCCAGTTTTGCTCGCGCCCTTCTGGGGCATTTTGTAACCCTGCTCTTTGAGATGATCCCAAAGATCGCGATAAACGGGCATGTCGCTCGACGTCAAGTTGTCGGCAACGGGCACGCGTGGCAGCTTGACGATCCCACATTCGATTGCATCCATCAGCGAGAAGTCGCTGACCGACCATGGGAAGAGCGTGCCTTCCGCATAGCCAGAGCCTCGCAGGAAGAACGGGGTCGCGGAGAGATCGTAGACCGCTCGCACGCCGACTTTGCGGTTGAGGGCTTCGATACCAGAGATCCATAGACGCGCAGCCTCGTTGTTCTTCTTGGCCTCGTCCTTTTCTTCGCCCTTGTATGCGCCTTCGTCGTCGGAGCCGGCTTTTTCGCGATAGCAGTGGTGAGCTTCGTCGTTGATAACGACGACGTTCTTCATAGCCAGAAGCTCACCGCACGCGCGCTGCAGCATCTGCCCCTCGGTCTCGATCGTGACGACCGGCTCTCCCCTCCCCTGAAGCAAGGCGCGTCCGACCTTCGAGACCTCCATCGTCTCCCGCCGCTTGAAGGCGTGGTAGTTTGTGATGAGGATCTTGGCCTTGTCGATATCCGGCAGCATGTCCGCCGGTAACAGCTCGCGGGTGCGGTAATAGCTGTCGGGATCTTGCGGTAGCAGCACGCGCAAGCGATCGCGAATGGTGATGCCGGGGGCGATCAACAGGAACCCGCGCGTAAAGAGGCTGCTTGTCGGCGACCGAACGGCGTTAACTGTTTGCCACCCGATCAGCATTGCCATGACAGTCGTCTTGCCGCTGCCTGTCGCCATTTTGAGCGCAAGGCGCATCAACTCAGGATTGGCATCCTTGTTTGCACCCTCGATATGCGCCCAAAGGTGCTTGTAGCGTTTCTCACGCCGCGCAACTTCCGTGAGCCAGATCGCGGTCTCAGCAGCTTCTACCTGGCAAAAGAATGGCTGCACGCCCTGAAAATTATGATGTCGCCAATGCTTCAAGAGTTGCGCCGTAGCAGGCGTGACCCCCCAGTCCGCAGGGTTTGGGATCTCCCGCCAGGTCGCAACGTGCTGGCGGATTTCATTGATAATAGGAGTCGGATTGTACTCCTGTTCAATCGTGGACAAGCCTTCCTTGTCGGAAAGCACGAAGCTTTCTTGATCTTTGCCTGCCTTTTTCTTGCGAGGCTTAGGAACAGGTGTGATGAGCTCGGAACGCCGTCTGCCATCTACCGGCGGCTGATCGAGCGGCTGTCCATCCGGATCGAGCGCATGATGTCTCGTAGGAGCGTCATACGGCGAATTGAGAATCGGTTGCTCAAAAAATGTCGGGTTCATACTGTCGTCAGCCTGTGCGATGAATTTTTCTTGGATGAAAAGCGTGCTCAATGCTTCGAGCCTTCCCAACCCGAGTTGGAAGGCTACCAATAGCTCTACCTGCCGCATCCTCGGCGATGTGGAGGTCGAAAGCGGTCTGAAGGTCCAGCCACAGCTCCGGTGTCGTCTTGAACCAGTGCGCCAGACGCAGTGCAGTATCGCCTGTGATGGCCCGCTTGCCGTTGATAATCTGACTGATGCGATTGGGCGGCACCTCAATCTGGCGAGCCAATTCGCTTGGCGAAACGCCTAGCGCAGCAAGTTCTTCGGCAAGCATTTTGCCGGGATGGACAGCTATACGTGGCATGCAGCAGGCCTCCCTTTAAGCCGCAGCGAGACCATGCAGACTTATGACGTGTGACGTCAATCGTCGCGACAGCTTCGACAATATGGAATGTGGATAAGGATGCGCCTCGCCAGCGGGAGCAAGGCGCACCAGACGGCCTAGTACTCAGTCGGTAGCAAGATCGTGTTGTTCGTCAGATACAAGCTGATTTCCGGAAGCGGGAAGTCTGTGAATTCGATGCGCTCGGCTGAGATGGTTGCCAGGTTACCGTCGGTGCAAACGAGATGTGCCGAACGGTCATCATTCACGGTGAGCGTCCAGACCTGGAACTCATGTTGTACGTAGCGACGCTCAAGCTGGGCGCAGGCAATCTTGTCGATGAGCCAATACGCTTCGCCAGCTAAGGCCAGGTACTGCGCGCCATCCGTGTAGCAAATCCGGCGGGCGAGTGAGTGTTGATAGAGATGCTCAGTGCCTGTGAACTGAGCTAGATCGGAAGCGGTCAGTTTGTTGGCCTTCGGGTTGGATTGGTCATTGTATGACTCACGCATATCGCTCTCCTTTTGCTGAGCCCACCGGGATGGCGGTCTCGATGCCGATGGAAGGCGACGGGGATTAGCGGGCGCGGAACCGAGCGCATGGCGCGAGGCGGCCGGCGTAGCCGAAAGCCGAGGGCGCAGCCCTTGAAGCACGCGCGCACCGGCGCAGTGTCGGCATGATGAGAGATCGCCCTACGGGCTCAAGGCATAGTAGGCGATTAAGTGCGAATGCGGCCGTGCGGCATTAAAGAGGCCAGACACGTCGACCGATGCGCCTGAACTGGCTGACGCTCATCGCCTTGCGTTCGTTGCGCGCACGGGAACCGGGCCGCTCAGGCGCATCTATTACAGAGCCTCGTTCCGCTTCGAATATCGTGGCTGCGTTGAAATTTTCGTCGAGCAAGACCAGAAGGACCGCGTCAAACTCTTTGGTGATGTCTATCGCACCCAGGCGTTGTCCTGGCTTGCTACCGGGTAAGACACATCGTCCCTTGATCTGGTAGCGTCGACCATCGCTGCTGCGCACAGCGTCGTATCCAGCATGACGGGCAGGCGTTAGCTCAATCTCAAGCAATCGCGATGCCTCGTATTCTGCGACCTCGCCCGTTATCCTAAGTGGCTTGCCAGTAAGTTGTCTGTATTCCAACGCGAGATGTTTTGCTTCGCGCAGGAGGAGCATTATTCGGTCGTCGGTCACGTTGGTTATTTCGCTTTGTTGATCGTCTTCTCCAGCTTTTCGAGCTGCTCGATGATCCAATCGAATTCCGGTGCATCGCCGAACATCATGCCGGTCATAGCCGCGTAGTCGTCGGTCAAGTCCTTGAGAATTTCCTTCTGCGGTACGAGATGGAATTTCCCGGGTTCGGCTTCTTCAAGCTTTTCCCACGAGTTTCGGAACAGAGCGAGCTTGTGATTGCGACACTTTGTCAAAAGCGCAAGGTTCTTGACCGCCTTCCGGCCTTCCGCGCTATCGCACATCATGGCGACATCGTAGTAGTGACGCGAGATGAGGTTTTTCTCGCCAGGTCGTCTGCCTTTGTCTCTGAACCCACAGTAGATACCATGAAGGATTAGGGCCTTCTCCCAGAACGTACGGCCAGCTGATATGAGCGTGACCTTCTCGACGGTGAGATCGAACTTCTTGCCGAGCTCTGTCTGTATATAGGGCTCTATGCGTTTTTGAACTTCGGGTTCGATCGCGCCGCGCGCGCCGCATTCGATTTTGACCCAAGGTTTGAGATATCCGTCGGCGTCCATCAACGACGGATACTTCACTTTCAGCGAGCATTTATCGTTGTCGCTGTCGTCCTCTTCGAACTCGCAGGTTGGCATGAGCTCGGAGAGCTTCTTTTGCATGCGGTCAAGCACATGCGAGCTGCACTTCTCCTTCGCCTTTGCGGCAGCTTCCTTTATTTTGTTGCGCGATAGGCCTTCACGCAACGGATCATCCTCGGATTTGATGCCAAGCCCGGCGCGGGAGATGACGATGTCGATGTCTTCAGAGAACCGCTTGATGAGGCCGTAGCCTTTTGAGAGCGACGTACCGCCTTTGAAGTAGAGCTTGGGACGGGCCCCCAGCCCTTTGAACATGGCGTCAATGGTCTGGCAGACCCAGTAGTCTTTTTCGATCGACTGCGCGTTTGTTCCAAGACGCTCGGCAGCCGCCTCGAACGTATCGAGGCGGTCTGCCCTCTTGAGTTCTTCAAACTTGCCGTAGTCGTCGTTCATCAAACCCCAGTGGCACGATTCTCGACGATATGGCGCGCATGAGGAATCGCCCAGCCCGGAAGGCTGTGCATATCCCGATCCAGCACGCGGCGAGCGTCAGGTGACGCTTTTTTTCTGATGCTGACGATGGCGTCATCATCGATCTGATGATGATGGTCATGCAGCCAGAACAGAGCCTGGACCACTGGCGCCGCCGGCGTGTTCAGCCACGGAGCCAGCGCAGTCCCTGCCGGAACGAGCCGAACCTTGCGAGATCCCACCTTCACGTCCCGAACTTTGCGGGTGGTGAGATACTCCACACGCGTTGGCACAGCATGGGTAAGCCCCATCGCATTGGCCGCAGCGAGGTTGCTCGGCACAACATCGATGTCGAATCTGCGCTTTAGCGCGTCGACGACCGCGTTCAGGTTTGTCGGAGCCGGTCCATCCAGCACATCGCTATGACGCGGCCAATCGTAGAGGCCACGCCCAACGCGACGAAGCACGCCGTCCTTTACGAGGCGGGTTAGCCCCTGGTCTACGGCCGCCCGGCTCCCCATACTCAGGAAGTCCTTTGGCGTATAGACACGAGACCCCCTCCCGTGCGCCCGGACCAGCTTTAGAATTTTATCTTTAATTGAAAGCATTTAGCAGTTCTCCGTACGCAAGATGTGTCAGAAGTATATAGCTTTTTTCTGACAAAATCAAGTGCTGCGGGAGGGGGCATTGCGGCCCTGGTTCAGCGCAGATTATTGAAAAACTGAAGGTATTAAGCCTTGAAAACAGGCGATTAAAGCTTGGCTCCAAGCCTGGCTCTTGAGCCCGAGATTGGACCAAACACCCAAGTGGGTATTTGGCTACTTGCTTAAGTAGATCCTGCTCTTACGCAGGCTTGGCCGTCGGCTTCTTGTTGTTGCTGTTGGCCGGCACAGCTTCCATCGCCTTGGCGCGGCGGTCCATGATCTGGACCGGCGTGGCGGAGGACAGCACCGTCCCTGCCCGCGTATCGACCTTGGAGCGGAAGGTCTGCGTGAGCGTGTACTCCTCGCCCTTCAACCGTTCAGCGTCGTCCTTAGTGAAGGCTTCTGCGCCCGTGATGTTGGTGGCGGGCACGTAGCGGTCGGAGCCAAGATTGACCAGGGCGATCCCCTGCTCACGCAGTGCATCGAGTGATTCCTGTGCCAGTTTGGATGACTTGTCACCGAACTCGATGCGGACATTGACGCGGGCCGCGTCGATGTCGATGCCTCTCTTCTCCTTCAACGAGTCCCTAGTGCGCGCCTTATCTTCTTCGGTCAAAGGACGAATGATACGAATAGTGTCGAGCGGTACGAGTTTGGTGATGCCTTCGTGGGTCGTGTACTTAAGAGCATTTGTAGACATGAACATCCTTCTTCTTGTCGGGGTTATACCGAAGAAGATGATGGCAAGCTGGTTGCGCGTGTCACGATGCAGTGCAGCAATAAACGCTATGGAAAAGCGTGGCCGCATCGGTCGCCCGACCAGCTGTTAACGCGGCTTAACCGACAAAGCCGCGCGGATCGCCCAAGGTCGAAAGACCCGGTGATTCGGAGCGACCATGCGCTGCCACTACATGAGCGACCTGCATTTGGAAGCCCAAGCGTTCCGGCATCAGCTACCGGGCGGCGACGTGCTGATCATCGCGGGTGACCTCTGCCACGCAAGCGCGCTCGATCCCGCACGGACCGATCCTTACAGCGTCAAGCAGCGGGAGCGCGTCCTGTGTTTTGTGGAAGACGCCACCAAGGCATTCGCGCATGTGATCCTCGTGGCGGGCAACCACGAGCATTACGGCGGTGTGTTCGAAGACACCATTCTCCTGCTCCGCAAGCATCTGCCCGGCGTGAGCGTTCTCGATGACGAACCCATCGAGATCGACGGCGTGCGGTTCTTCGGGACCACGCTCTGGACCGACCTCGCGGCCCGCGACAAAGCCGCATCTGAACGCATACGAAGGGGCATCGGGGAATACTTCTTCGCGAAAACGCGTCGAGCGACCGATGACGGCGAAACCGCTTTGACCAAGCTGCTGCCCGCGGACACGCTTGCTGCACACGACCGGGCAGTCCATGCGTTACGCCGCCTTGCGGCAAAACTAGAACGGCCGACCATCGTCGTCAGTCACCACGCGCCGAGCCTGAAGGGCTTGAACCCGCTGCACATGGGCAACGGTCTCGACGGCGCGTTTGCGAGCGAACTGGATGACATCATCGCCGGCATGACCAACACGCCATTCTGGGTTCACGGCCATACGCATATTCGCAAGAATTACCGCATCGGAAGTACGACAGTGCTAGCAAATTGCCGGGGTTTTGACGGGAAGGATTTGTCGGCACGTGGCTTTAGCCCGAACTGCTACTTCGACATAAGTGTTCGATGAGCGCGATCCACGTCGGCATTTGCCCGACGGATACGGAGACTTTAAGTCCGTAGAGAGCGCCGATTTCGGCGTCACGCATGTCGGCGCCTCTGAGAGTAGGCGTGAAGCGCCTGTGCTTGCTGAAGACGAGCACAAATTGTGTCGGAGATTCGAGATCTACGAAGAAGCAGGCAAGGTCGTCGCCAATCCAGGCTTTGCGGTGAGGATGGCCCGGGCTTTGGTCAAGCTTGCTGCTGGTAAGTCTTATTCTTGCATCTCGGCAAATGCCCTGATGATGGTTGAGCTGAACAATGAGATGTCGGTGCTGTCTTGCGCGCGCAATATAGCCAAAGGACAGCGATGCTCACGCTGCTGTGCAGCATTCTGCAAGGGATCGAAGCCGAATGGCGGAAACCCGCCCTCTCGGGGTTCCGTTCACGAGAGCCCGACCGGCCGACTGGCCGGTTGCGGCCAAAGCCTTTGAGCACGGTATCGTCGTATGTGAAATGCGACCGATCCAGTACAGTCAGATAAGAATCAATGTCATCGAAGAACTTTTCCATGACCACCATCCGCAAGATCGAGATCGCGAATTTCAGGTGCATCAAGAAGTTGGACTGGGTCCCATCCGAGGGCATGAACTGCCTTATCGGCCCCGGCGATTCCGGCAAATCAACCATCCTGGATGCCATAGATCTGACCTTGGGGGCGCGTCGTCAGACAACGTTCACTGATGCCGATCTTCACGGAATGGACCCGACGCAGCTCATCGACATCAAGATCACGATTGGAGCTTTGGGAGACGAGCTCAAGGACTATGACCTCTACGGTCTGTACCACCAAGGATGGGCCGGCGACCGCGAGGAGTTGGAAGACGAGCCGGGACCTGATCTCGAAACCGTCCTGACTGTCAGGCTGCAGGTCGCGGAAGATCTCGAACCTACATGGACACTGGTATCTGAGCGGGCGGCTGCACAGGGTGCTACGCGGGATATGTCCTGGGGACATCGAGCGGCCAACGCGCCCACTCGCCTTGGCGCATACATGGCACAGCATTTCGCGTGGGGCCAACGCTCCGTGCTAAACCGGCTTTCGACCGATCGGGCAAAAGCCTCGGCAGCTCTGACAACTGCCGGGCGTCTGGCTCGAGACTCCTTCAAGGGCAAGGCCAACGACGAGGTCAATAATACTTTGCGCATCGTGACCGAAGTCGGCGAGGAAATCGGCGTCGATGTAGGCGAGGTACAGGCGTTACTCGATGTGCAGGGGCTTTCTTTCACAGGTGGCACAATCGGCGTCCATGATGCCAATGGAATCCCATTGAGGAATCTTGGCCTCGGCTCCGGCCGGTTGCTGGTTGCGGGAATGCAAAGGCACGCAGGAGGCGAGAGCCAGGTTGCTCTCATCGACGAGGTTGAGCACGGACTTGAGCCGTACCGGATCACGAGGTTGCTCCATTGCCTTGGCTCCAAGGAAGGCGATCCCGGGCCCCAGGTCTTCATGACCACGCATTCGCCCGTGGTGCTGAGAGAACTCGCCTCAGATCAACTTTGGGTTGTCCGCAAGGCGCAAGCCGGTAATGCCCGCCACACGCTGTCCTGTCCGGGTAGCGGCGCTCAATCCACGGTGAGAGCATGTCCGGACGCCTTCCTGGCGCGGAGTGTGCTCGTGTGCGAGGGAAAGACGGAGATCGGCCTTGTTCGCGGCATTGATCTCCACCGACAGTCGCAGGATATGACTGGCATCAACGCGCACGGTGTACTGTGGGCCGACGGTGGCGGCGACAACGCATTCGCGCGCGCCCTTGCATTCCGCCGCCTAGGATACCGAACTGCCATTCTGCGCGATTGCGACAAGCAGCCTGCCGAAGCTGACCGGAAAGCGGCGACCGAACAGGGGATCGATATATTCGAGTGGTCGGCGGGCAATGCCACGGAGGATGAGATCTTTGCCTGCGTACCGGAAGGCTCCATTGCCAAGCTCATCGAGATTGCTTGCGATTGGCGGTCAGAAGATGCGGTCGACGCCAATATCAAATGGGCGTCCGACAACGCGATAGGCATCAAGGAATGCCGGGAAGCGTTCACGGCGGAGATGCGGCCGTTTCTTGGAAAGGCTGCACAGAAAAAGGGGGCCAGTCTTTACAAAGACGTCGATCCGGCCGAGCGGATCGGGCGGGAAGTCGTTGGACCAAACCTGAACGCGTGCGGTTCTCTGGCGGCTGTGATCAACAATGTCTTTGCGTGGGCTGAAGCTGAATCAGACCTGCCTCCGGAGGCCGACGATGGTGCAGCACGCTGACATACTCGCTGCACGGCGCGGCCTCGTAATTGCACCAGCTGGATGCGGCAAGACGCAGTCGATCATAGAATCCGTCCTCGCTAATGAAGGAAAGCCTGCGCTCGTGTTGACGCACACCAATGCGGGACGCATCGCGCTTGGCGGTCGCCTGTCGCGAAGGCAGGTGCCGGCCTCACGCTATCGTTTGGCAACGCTTGACGGGTGGGCCATGCGGCTGGTCGGAACCTACCCGTTGCGAAGCGGCTTCGTCCTCGATGGCGACGCCCCAAACTATCCGGCATTGCGCCGGGCGGCATCCAACCTCATCGCTTCTCGGGCGATCGACGAGATACTGCTCGCGACCTATAGCCGTCTTTTGGTCGACGAGTATCAGGACTGCTCCACCGGGCAGCACGGCCTGGCGCTTTCGCTGTCGCGCCTGCTACCGACTTGCGTGTTCGGCGACAACCTGCAGGCCGTGTTCGATTTCGATCCGCAGGATCGCCTGCCTGGGTGGAATGTTGTGGCGCAAGCGTATGCGGAAGTCGGGCAGTTGGCAGTCCCTCACCGATGGAACAATGTCGGCGCGAACGATCTAGGCGCTTGGCTGCTGCAATCTCGAGCAACTTTGCTGCGCGGCGGCCGGATCGATGTAAGCACCGGTGGTGAACGGGTGCGTTGGCGCCAGCTGACAGGTAATGATGGCATCGATGTGCGAGCGCAGATCGCCGCCCAATTCGAGATTGATCGCAATAGGAACGAAACTGTTCTGATCATTGGCGATGCGCGCAATGTTGCCAGCCGCCATGAGTACGCGCGACATGCCGACGGAGTCGGAGTCGTTGAGCCCGTCGAGTTGCGGGGAATGATTGACTGGGCTCGTCGAATGGACGGACAGCAGGGTCAGGATCTGTTTGACGTAGCCATGGAATTTGCGCGCGAGGTCATGGTCAATCTCGAAGGTGACAGACTACGCAGACGCCTGGAGGTCCTTGGTCGAGGCCGGAACCGTCAACCGCCCTCTCGTGAGGAGACAGCTGCGCAATCGGTGATTGGGGGTGGAGGATATGGCGAGGCCGTGCATTTCCTGAAAGTCCTCGTGGAGGATAGGAACAGGCGGATCTTTAGACGTGGATTGTTCGCTCCGATGATGGGGGCTCTTGAAGCAGCCGCACGCAAACCTGAGGAAGGGTTGATATTGGCAGCTGCTAGCGTCCGGGACCAGAACCGCTTTGCTGGCCGCAGGCTGCCCGCACGGGCAGTCGGTTCAACGCTGCTGCTCAAAGGACTAGAATCGGACCACGCCCTTATCCTTAATGCCGACAGGATGACGGCTCCTAACCTTTACGTAGCGCTGTCGCGAGGATCACGGTCCGTTACGGTTTTTTCCACAACGCCGATGCTTCCAAGGTTATGAGAACTGCAGTAGCCGGCAAACTAGGGAGTCCTCTAATTGAACGCGGCCCTGTAAATTGCTCGCTGGGGTTGTCCACGAGACCCCGGCCGGCAAGCGATGGATGCGTTAAGCTGCGGTCCATGCGCCGCACCGGCCCATTTGACAATATCGCCACGGCTCCAGCGCTTCTTGGCGGAATTCAGTCAAAGCAGCGCTGAGAACTCGTAAACTATCTGGTGGCATCACGCAGAGCCGCCCTGGCACTACGAGCCATCAGCATTATCGATGGCTTGCTTAGCGGGAGGCTCAGCTGCAGGGAGCGCCAGCTCCGGAAAGTGCCGTCGAATATGATCCAGCTTCGGGTCGATGCTCCGGCGGCAGAAGGGCCTGCTCGGATCGGTTCGATAGTAGTTCTGATACCGCTCCTCGGACGCTTTGAAACGTCTAAACGGAAGAACCAGAGTATACACCGCCTTGCCGACCTCCTCGGCGAATCGAACTATCGCCAGTTCGGCCTCATGCAGCTGGCTATCTTCGAAGATGTAGATCGCGCTGCGGTACTTGCTGCCAGGTGAGCAGGCCCGGGTGGCGGAATGCGTTCTGAGATGCACATCGCACAACGTGGCCAACGGGATAACCGATGGATC
>NZ_JAIELN010000015.1 GCF_019753045.1 Hyphomicrobium sp. | reverse complement strand
AGCCGAGCGCCATGATGCGGTCGCAGAAGATCACCGTCTCCTTCTGACCGCAGTTACGGTACACGGCGTCGATCATGCCGGAGATGTTCTTCTTCGTCAGAAGCTGGTTGATCAGCGCGAACGTGACGTTGCCAGACTTCGGCAGATGCTCAGCGAGCAGCATGCGGCCCGGCGTCGTCTCGTGGACTTCAACGAGCTTCTCGCCAGTCGGCGTCGTCGAGGTGAAGCGGCCTTTGACCTTGGCGTGCAAGCTGACCGACTTCGATTCGAGGGCGTGAAGCACCTCGTTGATCGAGCCGAGCATCATGCCTTCGCCGGGTTCGCCGTCGCGCATCATCGACAGGTAATAGAGACCCAACACGATGTCCTGCGACGGCACGATGATCGGCTGCCCGTTCGCCGGATGCAGGATGTTGTTCGTCGACATCATCAGGACGCGCGCTTCGAGCTGCGCTTCGAGCGACAGCGGAACGTGCACGGCCATCTGGTCGCCGTCGAAGTCGGCGTTGAAGGCAGCACAGACCAGCGGGTGAAGCTGGATCGCCTTGCCCTCGATCAGTTGTGGTTCGAACGCCTGGATGCCGAGACGATGCAGCGTCGGTGCGCGGTTCAGCATCACCGGATGCTCGCGAATGACCTCGTCGAGAACGTCCCAGACTTCGGGCTTCTCTTTTTCGACGAGCTTCTTCGCCTGCTTGACGGTCGCTGCCTGGCCGAGCGTCTGCAGACGCGCGTAGATGAACGGCTTGAACAGCTCGAGCGCCATCTTCTTCGGCAAGCCGCACTGGTGGAGCTTGAGCTCCGGACCGACGACGATGACCGAACGGCCCGAGTAGTCGACGCGCTTGCCGAGCAAGTTCTGACGGAAGCGGCCCTGCTTGCCCTTCAGCATGTCGGCGAGCGACTTCAGCGGACGCTTGTTGGCGCCCGTGATGACGCGGCCGCGGCGGCCGTTGTCGAAGAGTGCGTCGACGGCTTCCTGCAGCATCCGCTTTTCGTTGCGGATGATGATGTCGGGCGCGCGCAGTTCCATCAGCCGCTTCAGGCGGTTGTTACGGTTGATGACGCGGCGATAGAGGTCGTTCAGGTCGGACGTCGCGAAGCGGCCACCATCGAGCGGCACGAGCGGACGCAGTTCCGGCGGGATGACCGGAACCTGCGTGAGGATCATCCACTCCGGACGATTGCCGCTTTCCATGAAGGCTTCGATGACCTTCAGGCGCTTGCCGAGCTTCTTCGGCTTCAGTTCAGTCGTTGCTTCGGCGATTTCCTGGCGGAGATTGATCGCGATCTTGTGCAGATCCATTGCGGACAAGAGTTCGCGGATCGCCTCCGCGCCGATGCCGGCGGTGAAGGTGTCTGCGCCGTACTCATCAATCGCCTGGTTGTACTGCTCTTCCGTGAGGAGCTGCCTCTCGGCGAATGGCGTCGTACCCGGCTCGATGACGATGTAGTTCTCGAAATAGAGAACGCGCTCAAGATCCTTGAGCGCCATGTCCATCAAGAGGCCGATGCGCGAGGGCAGCGACTTCAAGAACCAGATGTGGGCAACAGGGGCTGCGAGCTCGATGTGGCCCATGCGCTCGCGCCGGACCTTTGCGAGCGTCACCTCGACGCCGCACTTTTCGCAAATCAGGCCCTTGTACTTCATGCGCTTGTACTTGCCGCACAAGCATTCGTAATCCTTGATCGGTCCGAAAATGCGCGCGCAGAACAAACCGTCCCGCTCCGGCTTGAACGTGCGGTAGTTGATTGTCTCTGGTTTCTTGATCTCACCATATGACCAGGACAGGATGTCCTCGGGCGAAGCGATCGAGATCCGGATCTGGTCGAACACCGGAGCCGGAGCCTGCGATTTAAAGATGTTGGTGATTTCGTTCATCGGCTGTCTCCTCGAGGGCTCGGCGGGGGTGGCCGCGCCCGTGGAATCTAGTGGTCGAGTCGTGAAGACCTCCGCTCTCATAAGAGCGGAGGCCGTCTTGAATGTTCCTTATTCGGCCGCCGGCGGCAGCTGGGCCTGAGGTGGCTCCTCAGGCGCGACTTCGGCTTCGATCATCGGAGGCGCTTCGCTGTTGACGAGCTCGACGTTGAGGCCGAGAGCGCGCATTTCCTTGACGAGCACGTTGAAGCTTTCCGGAACGCCAGCCTCGAATGCGTCGTCACCCCTGACGATCGCCTCGTAGACCTTGGTTCGGCCCGCCACGTCGTCCGATTTGACGGTGAGCATTTCCTGAAGCGTGTAGGCGGCACCGTAAGCTTCGAGTGCCCAGACCTCCATTTCGCCGAAACGCTGTCCGCCGAACTGCGCCTTACCGCCCAGCGGCTGCTGGGTGACGAGCGAGTACGGACCGATCGAGCGAGCGTGAATCTTGTCGTCGACAAGATGATGCAGCTTCAAGACGTACTTGTAGCCAACCGTGACTTTGCGATCGAAAGGTTCGCCGGTGCGCCCGTCGAACAGCGTCGACTGGCCCGAGGTATCGAAGCCCGCAAGCTGCAACATCTCGACGATGTCCTTCTCGCGTGCGCCGTCGAACACGGGTGTCGCGATCGGAACACCGGTCTTGAGGTTCTCCGAGATGCTGACGAGCTCCTCGTCCTTGATGGACGGCTTGATCACTTCAGCGCCGTAAACCTTCGTCATCTGATCGCGAAGCGCCTTCGCCTGCCCACTCTCGTGGAACTGATGAATTGCGTCATCGATCATGCGGCCAAGACCGCGGCACGCCCAGCCAAGATGCGTTTCGAGAATCTGTCCGACGTTCATGCGAGAAGGCACGCCGAGCGGGTTCAGAACGACGTCGACAGGCGTACCGTCCTCGAGGAACGGCATGTCTTCCGACGGGACGATCATCGAGACGACGCCCTTGTTGCCGTGACGGCCGGCCATCTTATCGCCCGGCTGGATCTTGCGCTTCACGGCGACGAAGACCTTGACCATCTTCATCACGCCCGGCGGCAGCTCGTCACCACGCTGAAGCTTGTCGACCTTGTCGGCAAAACGCAGACCCAAGCCCTTCTTGGCGTCTTCGTACTGCTTCTGGATCGCTTCGACTTCGGCCTGCGCCTTCTCGTTCGCGAGCCCGATTTCCCACCACTGGCTGCGGGGGATATCGTCGAGGATCGCGGTGTCGATCACGGTGCCCTTGCGAGCATTCTTCGGACCCTTGGCGACTTCCTTGCCCATCAGCGCGTCTTTGAGGCGCGCGTAGACGTTACGGTCGAGGATCTGCAATTCGTCGTCGCGGTCCTTCGCGAGCCGCTCGATCTCCTCGCGCTCGATCGCCATCGCACGTTCGTCTTTCTCGACGCCGTGACGGTTGAAGACGCGGACTTCGACGATCGTTCCCGAAACGCCCGGCGGCAGACGGAGCGAGGTATCGCGCACGTCGGACGCCTTCTCACCGAAGATGGCGCGGAGGAGCTTCTCTTCCGGCGTCATCGGGCTTTCGCCCTTCGGCGTGATCTTGCCGACGAGGATGTCGCCCGGGTGGACTTCGGCGCCGATGTAGACGATGCCGGCTTCGTCGAGGTTCTTCAGCGCTTCTTCCGAGACGTTCGGAATATCGCGCGTGATTTCCTCAGGCCCGAGTTTCGTGTCTCGCGCCATGACCTCGAATTCCTCGATGTGGATCGAGGTGAACACGTCTTCAGAGACGACGCGCTCGTTCATCAAAATCGAGTCTTCGAAGTTGTAGCCCATCCACGGCATGAACGCGACGAGCACGTTCTTGCCGAGCGCGAGCTCGCCGAGCTCGGTCGACGGACCGTCCGCGATGATGTCGCCGGCCTTCACGATGTCGCCGACGTTGATCAGCGGCCGCTGGTTGATACAGGTATTCTGGTTCGAACGCTGGAACTTGCGAAGACGATAGATGTCGACGCCCGGCTTCGAGGGGTCCTGCTCTTCCGTTGCGCGAACGACGATACGGGTTGCATCGACCTGATCGACGATGCCGGTCCGGCGCGCCGCGATCGCAGCACCTGAGTCCTGCGCAACGCGCTCTTCCATGCCGGTTCCGACCAGCGGCGCTTCCGCCTTGATCAGAGGAACGGCCTGACGCTGCATGTTCGAGCCCATCAGAGCGCGGTTCGCGTCATCGTTCTCGAGGAACGGAATGAGCGCGGCCGCGACCGACACGAGCTGCTTCGGCGAAACGTCGATGTAGTCGACCTTATCCGTCGGCACGAGCATCACGTCGCCGTTGTGGCGGACGGTGACGAGATCTTCCGTCATCTTGCCCTTGGCGTCGATCACGGCGTTGGCCTGCGCCACGTGATGGCGCATCTCTTCCATGGCCGAGAGGTAGGCGACCTCGTCGGTCACGCGCCCGTTGACGACCTTGCGATACGGGCTCTCGATGAAGCCGTACTTGTTGACGCGCGCGAAGGTCGCGAGCGAGTTGATCAGACCGATGTTCGGGCCTTCCGGCGTCTCAATCGGGCAGATACGGCCATAGTGCGTCGGATGCACGTCGCGGACTTCGAAGCCCGCACGCTCGCGCGTCAAGCCGCCCGGTCCAAGTGCCGAAAGACGGCGCTTGTGGGTGATCTCGGAGAGCGGGTTCGTCTGGTCCATGAACTGCGAAAGCTGCGAGGATCCGAAGAACTCGCGCACTGCAGCGGCCGCCGGCTTGGCGTTGATCAAGTCCTGCGGCATGACGGTGTCGATATCGACCGACGACATGCGCTCCTTGATGGCGCGCTCCATGCGAAGCAGACCAACGCGATACTGGTTCTCCATCAGCTCGCCGACAGAGCGAACGCGGCGGTTGCCGAGATGGTCGATGTCGTCGATCTCGCCCTTGCCGTCGCGCAGATCGACAAGCGTCTTCACGACCGCGAGGATATCTTCCCTGCGGAGCACGCGCATCGTGTCGGGCGCGTCGAGTTCAAGACGCATGTTCATCTTCACGCGGCCGACGGCCGAGAGATCGAACCGCTCGGGATCGAAGAACAGGCCTTGGAACAGCGCGGTTGCCGCTTCGATGGTCGGCGGCTCGCCCGGGCGCATAACCCGGTAGATGTCCATCAGCGCTTCCTGCTGATTGGCGTTCTTGTCGATGTTCAGCGTGTTGCGGATGAACGCGCCGGTATTGACGTAGTCGATGTCGAGGATGTGGAATTCCTTGACCTTCTGCTCCTTGAGCTCGGCCAGGAGCTCGGCATCGAGCTCGTCGCCGGCTTCGGCGAAGATCTTGCCCGTCTCGAGATCGACGATGTCTTCGGCGATGAAGCGGCCGGAGAGATCTTCGGCAGAGATCAGGATTTCCTTGACGCCGCTCTCGGCGATTTCACGCGAGCGACGCGCAGTGATCTTCTCGCCCGCACGCGCGATGACTTCGCCCGTCTTGGCGTCTGCGATATCCGACTGCGGAGTCACGCCGCGGAACTTCTCGGCGAGGTACGGCATTTTCCAGCCGCGCTTCGATTCCTTGATCGGGATGTGCTTGTAGAAGTGCGCGAGGATTTCCTCGTCGTCGAGGCCGAGCGCATACAGCATCGTCGTCACCGGCAGCTTGCGCCGGCGATCGATACGGACATAGACGTTGTCCTTCGCGTCGAACTCGAAATCGAGCCACGAGCCGCGGTAGGGAATGATGCGAGCTGCGAACAACAGCTTGCCCGACGAGTGGGTCTTGCCGCGATCGTGGTCGAAGAAGACGCCCGGCGAACGGTGCATCTGCGAGACGATGACGCGTTCGGTGCCGTTGATGATGAAGGTGCCGTTCAACGTCATCAAGGGCATGTCGCCCATGTAGACGTCCTGCTCCTTGACGTCCTTGATCGACTTCGAGCCGGTCTCTTCGTTCACGTCGAACACGATCAGGCGCAGCTTGACCTTGAGCGGCGCTGCGAATGTCATATCGCGCTGCATGCACTCGTCGACGTCAAATTTCGGCGGTTCGAACTCGTAGCTCACGAACTCCAGCGTCGACTTGCCGGCGAAGTCGGAGATCGGAAACACGCTCTTGAAAACCGACTGCAGTCCGAAATCGTCCAGCCTGCCGCCCGGAGGTTCCTTGACCATCAAGAAGTCGTCGTAGGATGCTTTCTGAACCTCGATGAGGTTCGGCATTCTCGCGATTTCTCCGAGGTGTCCAAATTGCTTCCGGAGGCGTTTACGGCTGGTGAGGGTTTGAGCCATGTCGGTCCCTTCGTGCTCTCGTTTGCGGGGCAGACCCGCGATTCAAATTCGACGCGCTCAGGGTCCCTGGAAAACCGGGACCTCTTGAAACGGTTCACCGGAAGGTCCTTTTGAGGTTCTGGCGAACCCCGGGACCCTCCGGAAAACCGTCTTGTTTGCGCCTTCCGCCTCCCTGCAGGGAGACGGCCGGAAAGCGCGGTATGTCAGTCACGCCCGGCCGCCGGGCGGGAAGCACGCATCGGCACCGGCCAGGAGGTCCTGGCCGGTGCCGATCGTCGATTACTTGACCTCGACGACTGCGCCCTGATCCTCAAGCTGCTTCTTGAGCTTCTGGGCTTCGTCCTTCGAGACGCCTTCCTTCACGGTCTTGCCGCCGGCCTCGACGAGGTCTTTGGCTTCCTTCAGGCCGAGGCCCGTGATCGCGCGAACTTCCTTGATGACGTTGATCTTCTTGTCGCCGCCAGACTTCAGGATGACGGTGAACTCGGTCTGCTCTTCAGCCGGTGCAGCGGCAGCGCCGCCAGCGGCAGGTGCGGCAACTGCGACTGCTGCTGCAGCCGACACGCCCCACTTCTCTTCCAGAGCCTTGGCAAGCTCTGCAGCTTCGAGCACGGTCAGGCTCGACAAGTCGTCAACGATTTTCTCGATCTTAGACATATATAGTGTCCTTACGGTTTGAACCTAGAGGTTGAATTGCAGCACCCCCTTTGGGCCGTGCTGCGTGTGGGTTTCGAGGGCTCAAAAGCCCCACAACTCGGCTTCGGCTAAGCAGCAGCCTCTTCCTTCGACGCCTTCGCCTGGATGACGCGTGCGAGCTTGGCACCGGGCTCCTTGACGGTCCGGGCGATTTTCGTCGCCGGAGCATTCAAGAGACCGATGATCTTCGCGCGCAGTTCATCAAGCGACGGCAGATCGGCGAGGGCTTGCACACCTTTTGCGTCAAGGATCGTTTTCCCCATCGCGCCGCCGAGGATCACGAGCTTGTCGTTACCCTTGGCATAAGCGACGGCCGCCTTGGCCGCGGCGATCGGGTCCTTCGAGAAGGCCAACACGGTCGGCCCCTTCAAAAGATCTGAAAGCTTTTCGGCGTCGGTATCCTTGAGCGCGAGCTGTGCCAGCTTGTTCTTGGCCACTTTCACAGAGCCGCCTGCGTCTTTGACGCGCCTGCGGAACTCTGCGGATTGAGCAGCCACCATGCCGGTGTTGTGGGCGACCACAACCACGCCAGTGCTCTTCAGCTCTGTGTGGAGATGATCAATGAGCTCACGTTTCGCGGCTCTATCCACGTCTCGTCTCCTTGCTGCGAAGCTTCATTTACGAAGCCCCGCGGGTTGCACCTTTGCCGCCGTCTCCGTTCAGGATCGGGCGACTCTAGTCTGTCCTCGTTCCCGTGGACCGCGTGTGAGAGCGGCACGGTGCTGACCCAGAAGGTTCAAACCGAACTTCAGGCTCTCGCCTCAAATCCGATCAACTTCTGTCTCATGCAGGCTCTCTAGAAAGAGAGACTTAGGCTTCCCGGCGAACCGGTATGGCACCCGCAATCTCGGACAGTGCTGAACCGAAGCGCGAAGCCCCGGTTCAGGGTTTTCCGGGTTGCCCCGGAATTCTTCAAACTTAGACGACTGGTCCCGATGCGACGGTCGCCGTATCGAGCTTCAATCCCGGCCCCATCGTCGAGGACAGCGAAACCTTCTTGAGGTACGTGCCCTTCGAGCCCGTCGGCTTGGCCTTCACGACCGCATCGACAAACGCCTTGATGTTCTGGACCAAAGCTTCCTGAGTGAAGCTTGCCTTGCCGACGCCAGCGTGAACGATGCCGGCCTTCTCGACGCGGAACTCCACCGAGCCGCCCTTCGCACCCTTGACGGCGCCCACGACGTCCATCGTCACCGTGCCGACGCGCGGGTTCGGCATCAGGCCGCGGGGGCCCAACACTTTACCGAGGCGGCCGACGAGGCCCATCATGTCCGGCGTCGCGATGCAGCGATCAAAATTGATCGTGCCCTTCGAGACGATCTCGACGAGGTCCTCGGCTCCGACGATGTCGGCTCCGGCGGCCTTGGCTTCTTCAGCCTTGGCACCGCGCGCGAAGACGGCAACGCGAGCCGTACGGCCCGAACCGTTCGGCAGGTTGCAGACGCCGCGAACCATCTGATCGGCATGCTTCGGATCGACGCCGAGGTTGACTGCAACCTCGATCGTTTCATCGAACTTCGCCTTGGCGCGTTCCTTGATGATCTTCACGGCTTCGTCGACGCCGTAAGACTTGCCAGCCGGGAGACCCTGCTTGATCGCTTCCATGCGCTTGCCACCGGCATCGCGCGTCTGCTTGATTTTCTCAGCGCTGATTTGAGCTTTTGCCATCGGACTACTCCACCACCTTGAGACCCATCGAACGCGCACTACCCGCAAGCGTGCGGGCGGCGGCGTCGAGGTCGTCGGTGTTCATGTCCTTGAGCTTGCCCTTGGCAATCTCCTTCAGCTGAGCGATCGTCACCTGACCGGCAACGATACGGCCCGGCTCCTTCGAGCCCTGGCCACCCTTGCCCGTTGGGCGCAGACCGGCGGCCTTCTTGATCAGGTACGTCGCCGGAGGCTGACGCATCTCGAATGTGAATGAACGGTCGGAGTAGACCGTGATCTTCACGGGAATCGGTGTACCCTGCTCGAGGTCCTTGGTTTTCGCATTGAAGGACTTGCAGAATTCCATGATGTTGACGCCGCGCTGGCCAAGCGCGGGACCGATCGGTGGCGACGGATTGGCCGCCCCAGCCGGTACTTGAAGATTGATAAAGCCGTCTATTTTCTTCGCCATAGTTCCCCTTCAGCGTTAGAGCCCGCACCGGATGGCCGGGCTCAGGGTTAGCGGTCAAACGGACCGGCCTCCGCAACGGATGACCTGTCCTCCCGCACGTCACCGCTCCGGAATTCAAATCCCGATGCGGTTTCCGGCGGCACTGCGCCGGAACTCTCTTGCCTGCGACACCGAAACGGCGACGTCAGGCTGCCACTTTCTCAACCTGCGTAAACTCGAGTTCGACGGGCGTCGGACGCCCGAAGATCGAAACCGCGACCTTGACGCGCGAACGCTCCTCGTCGACCTCTTCGACGATGCCGGTGAACGAGGCAAACGGGCCGTCGGCCACCTTGACGTTCTCGCCGATCTCGAAAGTGATCGTCGGCTTCGGCCGCTCGACGCCCTCCTTGACCTGATTCAAGATGCGCATCGCCTCGGCTTCAGGGATCGGCATCGGCTTGTTGTCCGCGCCGAGGAAGCCCGTCACCTTGGGCGTGTTCTTGATCATGACGAACGCGGCGTCGGTCATCTTCATTTTGACGAGCACGTAGCCCGGCAGAAACTTGCGCTCGGTCGGGATCTTCCGGCCGCGCTTGATCTCGACGACTTCTTCCGTCGGCACGACGATCTCTTCGAAGAGATTATCGAGACCGCCCGCCTTGGCCCGCTCGCGTATAGCGTCCGCGACCTTGCGTTCGAAATTCGTGTAAGCATGTACGATGTACCAGCGCGTACCGGTAACCGTACCTTTATCTTCGCGTTCTTGCGCGACAACCATTCTCAAAGGCCCTCTGGCGCGTCACTCAAATCGAATTTGCGAGCCGGTTTTCAGCTGGCCACCCCTAGAACGAAACGCACGATGTAGCTCAACGCTTGATCAACGAGCAAAAAGAAAACAGAGGCGAGCGCGACCATGATGAGCACCATCAAAGTCGTGATCCACACCTCTTTCCAAGTCGGCCAGGTAACCTTTGCGACTTCCTGCCGAACCTCCTGCATAAAGGTTATGGGATTGAACTTCGCCATCAAAACCGCTTTCCGTGCGCATAAGCGACAACATGCCGCACCCGACCGCGGTCTTTTACCGGGTCGGTCGGCAGATCAAACCGTCACGAGGCTGGCAGGGGCGGAGGGTCTCGAACCCCCGACCTTCGGTTTTGGAGACCGACGCTCTACCAATTGAGCTACACCCCTAACGCGATACGAGCAAAAACCCGACCGCCGAGCAGCCTCTTTCGGGGCGTGCACCCTTAACTGATGTTTTCGACCTTGTCAGCCCCGGCGACGCCTTTTTTCTATCGAACCGTCCGCGGGGCTGTCCAGGGTCCTCCAGAATCGCTCGAAGTCGCGCCCGAACCGGCGATAGGCTCGATGACGACGGCCGAGCCATAAGCCAGAACTTCCGTCACTGCCGCGGCAATCTCGTTGGCGTCATATCGCATCGCAATGACCGCGTTGGCGCCCATGCTTTGGGCGTGCTCGACGAGCAGGTCGAACGCCTCCTGGCGCGTATGCTCGGCAAGCCGGGTATAAACCGAGATATTGCCGCCGAAGAAGATTTGGATCGCCGCGCCAATGTTGCCGACGACGCTGCGCGAGCGGACCGTCAGCCCGCGTACAAGCCCCAAATGACGGACAATGCGGTAACCTGGAATGTCATTCGTTGTCACGACCAGCATGGCGCTCCCTTTCATCCCAGTCCGGCATGGCGCCGAACCTCCCCGATGAATCGCACGCTAACGCGAGATCCGCTTCCTTACGACCGCCGAAGCGATAATTCGGCGAATCGTCCGGCAAGCTACCTCCACGCGCTCTTTTCGAGCGCCCGGGAGAAAATTTGGCGAACCCGGGTGATCGTCGCGGCTATTTCGCCGACACGGACCGGCTTGCTGAAATAAAACCCCTGGACCTCTTCGCAACCCGCGTTCGTGACCATGGCGAGCTGCTCTCTCGTCTCCACGCCCTCTGCGATCGTCGTCATGTGCAGGCGCTTGGCGAGTTCGGCGATGGATTGGACGATCGCTGTGCAATCGCGCTCATTGGGCGTTCCAAAATCCCGTACGAAGGAGCGGTCGATCTTGAGCTTGTCGAACGGAAAGCTCCGCAGATAGCTGAGCGCGCCGTAGGCGGTTCCAAAATCATCAAGCAGGATTTTGATACCGAGTGCGCGAATCCGATGCAGGAGATCGTGCGTTTTCGGATGATCCCTCAGCAAGACGGATTCCGTTATCTCGAGCTCCAGCCGCTCCGCCGGGAGACCGGATGCCGAAAGTGCGCCGACAACAGCGCCGTAGAGATCACCCTTCTCGAACTGAACCGAAGACAGATTGACGGCGACCTTTGTGTCGGCCGGCCACGCCGCCGCATCTTTGCACGCGCGCATCAGAGCCCAGTTGCCGATCTCGACGATCCACCCGCTCGCCTCCGCGAATGGAATGAAATCAGCCGGCGAAATCATGCCGCGCTCGGGATGGCGCCAGCGTATCAGCGCCTCGAAGCCGCTCACGCGTTGGGCATGGAAGTCGACGATCGGCTGGTAATGAAGCTCGAATTGCTTCTTCTTCAATGCGAGCTTCAAATCGGCATCGAGCCGCTTCACGCGGCCGCTCTCGTAATCACGTTCCGGATCGTAAAATGCGTAGCTGCCGCGCCCCGATGTCTTGGCATAATGGAGTGCCAGATCCGCATGTTTCATGAGGGTATCGGGCGTGCGGCCATGGTCCGGGGCGTGCGCGATGCTCAAGCATCCAGTGATATGGACCTTGCGGCCCAGAAGCCTGTGCTCGGTGCCGATCGTCGCCAGCAGCCGCTGCGCCAAGCGTTCCAATTGCTCGTGCGTCGCCGCGCCGAACCTTATCAGCGCGAACTCGTCGCCGCCGAGCCGTGCCAAAATATCGGCTTTGCGAACGACCCTGATCAAGCGCCTTGCGACGCTCTTAAGCAACGCATCGCCGACCGGCTGACCGAACGTGTCATTGACGCTGTTGAAGCCGTCGAGATCGACCCAGAGAACGGCAATTTCGCTGCGGCTTGAGAGAGCGCCCCGAAGCTGTTGGTGGAAGTAAGCACGATTGTAGAGTTCAGTCAGCGTGTCGTGGCAAGCAAGCCATTCGATCCTTTTTTCGGCTTGCCGCTCGTCGGTGATGTCCTCGTGTATTCCGATCCAGCCTCCGTCCAACAAAGGCTGACTTGTGACGAGGACTATCCGGCCGTTCTTCAGATGTCTGACCTCGGAAAAAGATTCGCCTTCTGCGAGAGCGGCCAGATGATCGTTGATCCGTTGCTCTCGGATTGCGCGAGCTTCCTTTGCGGTATGACCGGTTTCATTCGACACGACATAGGCGACGATATCGGCAAATGCCGTCCCCGGCTCCGTCACCGCATCCGGCAAATCGTAAAGCTCACGATAGACGTTGTTGCAGACAACGAGCCGCTGATCCTTGTCGAACATCGACAACCCGCGGACCATGGTATTGATGGCGCGGACGAAGAGCCCGCTCGGTTTTTCGATTCGCTGTTTCCCCGGCCTCGAGAACCCAGGCGCCGCTCTAGCTTTGGAGGCTTTCGGACGGGAAGGGATGTTAGCGTGGCGTGGCGTAACAGGCTTAGAGGACGGACGGCCGCCGGGCTTCATCAAATTAATCCGAGAAATCGCGCCTTCGAGAATTCGTCAGCATGCAAATGAAACGATAATTTTGCATATGTTGTGTGCACGCGAGTCATGCAGCTACTGGCGCTTTAGCCAGTCATATCGCGGCATAAGGTTATGCTCGATGCCGCAGGGTTTGCCCGTTTCGCGAGGCGGCTGCTTTCGAGCCTTGGGGATGAGCTGCCGGGCAACCGGTTCGATCGGCTCATCTGAATGAACTTGATTGCGAACTCGATGGCCTTTAACTCACGGCTATCCCTTCTGCTCCAATCCAACCAATCAAAACCGCGTGTCTAGTTCACCTCACGCCAGCACATGTATGAGACAAAGCTTGTCAGCATCTTCGTCCCGCCTCGGGGCCAACGTTCCGTCGATCTTGACGCATGCCGGCCCGATTTTGACGCGTTACGACGTGATTTTCTGCGATGTCTGGGGGGTCGTCCATAACGGCCATACGGCATTCGAGGGGGCCTGCCGGGCGCTCGAGAAGTTTCGTGACGGCGGCGGCACGGTTATCTTCGTGACGAATGCGCCGGTTCCCAAGCAGCGCGTTGCCGATATGCTCGCGGCGCGAAAAGTTCCGGCGAAGGCTTGGGACGATATTGTTTCATCAGGCGATCTTGCACTCGACCATGTGACCGCGCGCGGGTTTCAAGCTCTGCACTGCATCGGCCCTCAGGATCGCGATCAAGCTCTGTTCTCGGCGCTTCGCGCCCGCTCCGTTCCGCTCGCGGAGGCGGAGGCGATCATCTGCACTGGGCTCAACGACGACCGGAACGAGACGCCCGACGATTACCGGCCGCTTCTCGAAGATGCGCTTACGAAGCGCTTGCCGTTCGTTTGCGCAAATCCAGATCTCGTCGTCGACGTCGGCGGAACTCTTCTCTATTGCGCGGGGGCCATCGCGGATCTTTACGTCCACATGGGCGGCGAAGTCTTCTGGGCCGGAAAGCCTTATCTCAACACGTACGAGACGGCGCATCAAAAGGCGGAAGCGCATCGGAACGCCAACGTCGAGCGGTCCAAGATTCTGGTCATCGGCGACGCGCTACGAACGGACCTGAAGGGCGCGCAGAACTATGGTTGCGACGCGCTCTTCATTGCCTCCGGCATTCATCGCCATGAGACCGTGGATGGGCTCGATCTCTCGGCAACGAAGCTTAGCGATTTGTTCGGACCAGGCGCGCCGCCAGCTCTCGGCGCCATGCTGGAACTCGCCTGGTAACTGTTCCGCTCACTCGGCTTTCGTTACCGGGAGCGGCGGCGGCGGCTCGCTTTTCGGGCGCTTCGGCGTCGGGCCATCCGAGAAGCTGTTGAACACGACATCGGGCGATGTCGTGTTGTGCTGGGACGGCACGAGCCGGCCGATCCAGATGTCGGTTGCGCGGGCGTGATCGAACTTCATGATGTTGTCCTCGCGCCAGCCCTTGGCTCCCTGCTCGCGGACAGCGATGCGCGCCGTATCGTTGTTGAATTCGGTTATGTACATCGATCTCAACATTGCGAACGGGCCGCCGCTGATCCCGTGATCAAAGACGACGTCGATGGCCTGGCGGTTGGCGTCAATGGAGGCGATACGTACGGATGCCGAGCCACCTTTCTCGAATTCGAGATTGAATGCGCGCATCGCGGGATCGAACGTAACTTCCTTTATTTTGACCAGCGGCCGGCCGTCGTGCTCGATGGGGCCGACGATAAAAGACGAGCCATAGGCGGTATTGCGCATGCTTGAAGGGGTCAGTGGGCGGGCGCGCCAGTAGCCGTCCTGAGGGTAGAGAACGAGCACTTCTTCGGCGCCATCGTCGCGCTTCAACCAGACCTGCAACAGGTGCAGGCCGCTTTCGACATGATCACCGATACGCACGGTCGTCACTGCGGGCCGCCAGAAGGAGGGATAGGTGAAACCGACGACCCAAAGCTTGGTGTCCTCATAAAGCGTCACCATTTTGGGCGGGTTCGGCGGCGCATAGCTCGGGTCCGACGCCATATCGCACGCGGTCCAGTCGGCTTCGACGTTCGCGCGCATGTCGGGGGTCAGATAAACCGGGTGAGCCGCTTCGATGCGAAATGCTCGCACGTTCTTGTTGGAAAACGAGACTGCGACGTTGTCCTTCTCAGCACAAAGCACCGGCTCGCTTTCGTTCACGACGTCGACGGCGAGACCGTCCAACGACGCGGCGCGCGCGGGCATTAGCGGCGCCGCCATGAGCAGCAGCGCGGTGGCGATCAGACGGACGTACAAGGGCATTCCCCACTCCAATTCAATTCATCCAGTGTTCGTGAAACGCGTTTGGCGCGACCCGCTTCGTGCGTGCCGAGTCTATCACGGCTGAAGCACAGCATAGATGTCGCCCGAGTTCGCGTCGTGCGGCAGATTGCTGAGATAGCCGGCCATCTCTGCATCAGAAAGCCAGCGATCGAATGACAAAGTCTGATTTTCTCCCAGCGCGACGTTGTAGCCATAGACGCCGAGAGCAGACATCCGGTCGAAGCAGGCCATCGCGACATCGCGTGCAATCGTCGTGAATTCGAAGGACAGAGCTTTTATTGGCCGCGACAGGCCGCGCAGCACCGCGTCTTCGAAGCCTTCGACGTCGATCTTGACGAACGACGGCGCTCCGTAGCGTGCGATGAGGCCGTCGAGCGTCACGACTTCGATCGGAATTTGACCGTCCCATATCTGGCCTTCCCAGCCCTTTGCGCCCTCCGCCTGGTGAACGAACTCTGCGGACAACGTGGAGACGGTCGGGTTTGCCGTGTTGATGAAAAGCTCGCGGGTGCCTGCTTCTGCGCCGACTGCACGGTCGATGATCTCGACCAAGGGGTCTCGCCCGTGGATGTGGGTAAGCGCGGAGAAGAGCAGCGGCTGCGGCTCGATCGCGATGACGCGGGCGCCGAGCCGGCGAAATGAAGATACGCGATCACCGACATGGGCGCCGACATCAAACACGAGATCGCCCGGTTCGACGAAACGGCGATAGAGTGCGTCCATGGCGCTGCGCGGAGCCTCGGGTCCGAGATAGATCCGCAGCGATCGGAATACGCCTTCGAGAGCCTGTGACGCCATGAGGTCAGATCCCCGCCTGAACGGCTCGGATTTCGGCGGGCGGCGCGAAGTCCTCAGGGATTCCCGCTATGCCATGACGGCGGAAAAAGCGGCCGACGGCAGGGCTCGCGGTGAAAACGACGAAGGGAATCGCAAGCCCATAACCCGCCGTCAGCGGCAAACTCCAAAGGAGCGCAGCAGGGGAAACCAGCGCGACGGCAACGTAGAGCAGCATGCCGAAGAGAAGTTGCGGCCAAAGCCACCTTATGGCGTCGCCCCATGCCACGCCGGCACCGTCGCGGCGCTGGCCGTTCCAGACGATTGTTCTGCCGAACAATAGCCCGACCATGAAAATCGATGTTCGGATTGTCGTCACCGCGCCGAGAATGAGCGAGAACAAGATCTCGATGATCGCGCTCGATGCAAATCTCACGCGGCCACCGAAGCGGCTTATCTCGCCCGGCGTCAGGATGGCGTCCGCTATCCCCGCAAGCTTTGGCGCGAGATGCATCAACAAAAGGATGCCGTATATCGCCTCGACGGCAAACCAGGGGAAATCGTTCTGGTGTTCCGCGCTCAGCATGGCGAGCGGCAGAATGGCGGCGAGCAGCGTCCATGCTGGAACACCGAGAAACATCAGGACTGCCCAGAAAAGTTGAAAGCGGCTCACGGGCTCGATGCCGGGCATTCCGATCAGACGCAGATACTGCATGTTGCCCTGACACCAGCGCGCGTCACGGCGCATGAATTCGAGCGCGTCGGGCGGATTGTCCTCGTAGGAACCCGTTTCGACCGGCAGCACGCGCACCTCGTAGCCCGCCTTGCGCATGAGAACGGCTTCGACCTGATCGTGCGATAAGATCGTCTCGCTCTTCAACAGACCCTTCATTGCGCAATGCTCGACGTAGGGCGCGATGCGAACGAGAGCGTTGTGACCCCAGAACGGTCCGCAGTCTCCCACCCACCGGGCCTGCCCCATCGTGTAGGTCCGCATACCGAGCCGCATGCCGAACTGGAAAATGCGCGCGAACGCCGACGAGGACGGCGTGCCGACGACAAGGCTTTGCAGAATGCCTATGCGAGGATGCTTCTCCATGATGCGCACGAGGGTCACGATGGCCTCGCCCGTCATCAGACTATCCGCATCCAGCGGCAGCATGAACTCGTGATCGGAACCCCAGCGCAGGGCGAACTCGCGGACGTTGCCGGCTTTGAAACCCGCATTGCCAATTCGCCGACGATAAACGATGCGGTCGGGATCCGGGTCGGCTTCTTTCCACGCAGCGACTTCCGCTTCTTCGCGCTGGATGATCTCACCCTGATCGCTGTCGCTCAGCACGAAATAGGAGAAGCGACCTCCCTCCGCCATCCGGTCCAGACTTGCCTTCACGGTTTTCAGACGCAGCAGCGCCCGTGCCGGATCCTCGTTACGCAACGTCATCAAGACTGCTGTATTAACCGTAAGGGGCGACTGATCGCCCTTCGTTTCGTAATACGGCTCGGCGTGCGTTCTTTTCGTCCCATGAAGCTGCCACAGGCCGATGACAGCATTCCAGAAACCAAGAACCGGCCAAGGAGCGCCGAGTGCCAAGCAAATGACCATCGTGAGGCCGACCACAGTCCAGCCGCCGCTCGTGAAAATCGCGCCGGCGACGAGCACGATGAGAAGCCACGTCGCAAGATTGAGAAAAAGGACGACGCGCCGCCGCTTGTTCAGCGTGGCTATTGCGTCCAGGCCTGCGGGAGTCGTAAGGCTTGGGGCCTCGACGACAATCGTTCTGTTAATGTCCGACACCCCGTCGTGCTCGGCACCGATCGTCATTACGGATCCATCCTTCGCAATGAGTGACCCGCAGAGCAGATTCGACTCCAATGCCCAGCGCTTAAGGCGCAGCCAAGGCCAGATCGTGGTCGCCCGAGCCCTCTGGTACGTCAAACCCGGCATTGCGGAAGTTCGACCCGAACGCCTCTCTCCGCCTTCACCGGGTGAAGCACGCATCGCGACGGAGTATTCCGCAATCAGCCGCGGCACCGAACGCATGGTCGCGCTTGGCGAAGTCCCTCAAAGCGAATGGGCACGAATGCGTGCCCCGTTGCAAGCCGGAGATTTCTCCTTTCCCGTCAAATACGGCTATTCCGCGACAGGGGTCGTGACGGCGGGTTCCGAGAAATTTTTCGGCAAACGCGTCTTCGTGTTGCACCCACACCAAGATCATTTTCATGCTCCGGAAGCGCTGCTCGCGATCCTTCCGGACAACGTGCCATCGCGCCGCGCCGTGCTCGCGGCCAATATGGAGACGGCGCTCAACGCCCATTGGGATGCGGGTACGACGATCGGCGACCGTGTTCTCGTCGTCGGCGCCGGCATCGTCGGATTGCTGACGGCGTATCTCGCGAGACGAATTGCGGGAACGGACGTCGCGATTACCGACATCAATCCGGCGCGGGCGAAGTACGCCGAGAAGCTCGGGATCAAGTTCGTGTCCGGCACAGACGTCCCCGCCAGCAACCGCATCGTGTTTCACGCAAGCGCCACATCAGGTGGTCTCGAGACCGCTATCAACGCTTGCGCGTTCGAGGGCAGCGTGATCGAGATGAGCTGGTATGGGACAAACCCCGTGACCGTGAACCTCGGCGGCGCATTCCACAGCCGCCGCCTCAAGATCATCTCATCGCAGGTGGGGCACGTGGCACCTCTCCACCGCAGCCAACTGAAACACAAAGACCGCCTCGAACGGGCGATTGCCATGCTCGACGACGACCGTCTAGATGCGCTCGTTGCCGATGCCGTCAATTTCGAGGATCTGCCCACGGCGCTTCCGAGAATCTGGTCATCATCCGACCTTCCGCCCATCGTCCGCTATTAATTCTCACAGGTTGAAGCCATCCATGTACTCCGTCGAAGTTCGCGACCGCATCATGATCGCCCATTCGCTGCCCAATCCCTTTTTCGGACCGGCGCAGAACCTTCACGGCGCGACCTACGTCGTCGACGTTGCGTTCTTTCGTGAAAAGCTGACGGAGCAGAACGTCGTCGTCGATATCGGCGCGGCCTTGAGCGTGCTCGGCTCGACGCTGCAACCGCTTGCCTATCAGAACCTCGACGTGCTTCCGCAATTCAAGGGCGCGCTCACCACAACCGAATTTCTATGCAAATATATTTTCGACCGCATCGCCAAGGCCGCGAATTCCGGTGCGCTTGGCGAAGACGGAAAAACGCTTTCACGAATGCGCGTGACGCTGTCGGAAACCGATTTGGCGCGCGCCAGCTACGAGGGACCAATCGGTGGCTGAAGCCGTTTTCGCCATCCCGGGAGATCTGAAAGCGACGACCGGAGGCTATGCCTACGATCGCCGCGTGATCGAGCTTTTGCCTGCGTTCGGCGTTCCCGTATCGGTTCTCTCGCTGCCGGGCTCCTTTCCAAATCCGGATGCGAACGATCTCGACGAAACGCGCCACATTCTCGAGACGCGGCATGCGGACTCGGTGCTTCTGGTGGACGGCCTCGCCTTCGGCGCTTTTCCCGACAAGATCCTCGACGGAATTCGGGGACGCGTCATCGGCCTCGTCCATCATCCGCTGTTTCTTGAAACCGGGCTGCCGCACTCGCGCAAGGTCGAGCTGAAAGCCAACGAAGAACGAGCACTTCAGCGCGCCAACCACATCATCGTGACGAGCCGCGCAACGAAGCGCATCCTCACCGAGCACATGGCGATTTCGCCCGATAAGATCACGATTGCGGAGCCTGGAACGGACCCGGCGCAGCGGGCGACCGGCACGGGAGCGCCGTTGCAGATTCTGGCCGTCGGCGCCGTCATGCCGCGCAAAGGTTATGACGTTCTCGTCGAAGCTCTAGCACCACTCGACACAATCGATTGGCGACTGACGATCGCAGGCGCGCTCGACCGTCATCCGGAGGCGGTCGAAGCCGTGCAAAACGCAATAGCCAAGCATGGCCTTGAAAACCGGGTCACGCTCGCGGGCAAAGTCGTGCCGGCGACGCTCGAGCGGTTTTACGATAGTGCCGATCTCTTCGTCTCGGCGTCGTTGTTCGAAGGATACGGCATGGTCCTCGCCGAAGCGATGGCTCGCGGTCTGCCGATCGTGCTGGCTGCCGGGGGCGCTGCTGCCGATACGGCTGGCGAAGCCGCGGCGCTTCACGTCGAGGCGGGAAATGTCGGCCAGCTCACGTCGGCGCTGCAGCGCGCGTTGACCGATAAGAAGCTTCGCGACCGGCTTGCCGATGCGGCCTGGGAAGCGGGTCGCACCTTGCCGACCTGGCACGAAACGGCGCGGCGCATTGCAGCCGTCATTCTTGGATTACGCCCGTGAGCGATTTCTCGCCCGAATGGCTTGACCTGCGCGAAGCCGCCGACGCGCGCGCGCGCAACACGAGCGTTGCCAATGCGGTGGCCGCACGCTTTGCGCTCAGAAACGATCTCCGCATTCTCGATTTGGGAGCCGGCACCGGCGCCAATTTGCGTGCGACGTCGGCTTTACTGCCGGAGCGGCAGACATGGACGCTCGTCGACCACGACCCGGCCTTATTAGACGTGGCGAAGGCCAAGCTCATTCAATGGGCGGACCGCCATGAGGAAACCGGCGAGACATTGCAGCTCGAAAAGGGCCGTCTCAGGATCACTGTCGCTTTCAAGACCGCCGATCTCGCCCGCGACACGCAAATGCTTCTCGACGAGAAGCCTGATCTGGTCACGGCGTCAGCCTTCTTCGATCTAACGTCGGAAGACTACATACGGATGCTGGCGAAAGCCGTTGCTGCTGCGGGCGCGGCGTTCTACGCGACGCTGACCTACAACGGCCTGCAAAAATGGACGCCGCACCGGCCCGCCGACAATCAAATGACGGCAGCCTTTCAACGTCACCAGATGCAGGACAAAGGTTTTGGTCCCGCTGCGGGACCGCTCGCAGCTTCGCACCTTGTCGATCAATTCCGCATCAACGGGCACGTGGTCGTCGAGGGCGAAAGCCCATGGCGGCTCGAGCGCAACGACCGGATGCTGATAGACGAATTGATACGCGGACATGCGGTCGCCGTGACTGAAAGCGGCGGCGTCGATGCGAAGGCCGTTGTCGGTTGGGTGAACGTTACGCGGACCGCGGCGTTTGTCGGACACACCGACGTCTTCGCTGCTCCACCCTGAAACCGGCGCTGGCGGTCAGGCTGCCCGCTTCGGGATCATTCGCTCGACGACCCGGTCCCTGCGAATGAACCGATGATAGACTGCGGCAGCAATATGTATCGTGGCGAATACGATGATCAGGATTGCGCCGGTCTCGTGCCACTCGAAGACTTCCTTCGACATGTCTTCGTTCTTTTGGGTGATGGCCGGAAGGTGGACGCCGAAGACGTCCAGATAGTTGCCGTATGAAATCGCCGTGTAGCCGATGACCGGAACCGCGATCAGCAGCGCATATAAACTCCAATGGACGAGATGACTGACGCCCGTCAGTGCGGGCGGAACGGTCGGGTCGGAGCGCGGTGCTCCACGGGTCAAACGATAGAGCAGCCGGAGGACGACGAAGAGCAGTATCGTCAGCCCAATGACCTTATGCGAGCTGTACATAGTGTTTGTCAGCGCATCCCAGACGCCTTTGACGGGTTCGCCCTTTTCATTGACGCCGGGCATCTCGTTGCCCCGGTAAGTCATGTAAAAGCCGAGCGGCAGCTGAATAAGAATGAGCAAGGCTATCAGCCAATGCAGGCCACGGGCAGTTGGCGTGTACGTCGGGAGATCGTACTTGGGATCTTGAGCCATGCTCTAGCCTCGCCGCTGATGCCTCAAATCACAATCGAACAGCACATCGCCGCCGTCAAGAACGTGCACTGCCGTTTCCGGCCTTAACGCTTCGTCGACGCTGCCGATCGGCGTTAGTGAAAGTCCGGGAATTCCGGAACCCAGGATCAGTGGACCGGCGAGGATATGAATCCGGTCCACCATTCCGTCATTGATGAAATGCGATATTGTCGTTCCCCCGCCCTCCACCAGGATCTTCTTAAGCCCTCGCTTGAAAAGCTCTTCTACGATGTCGGCCGGCTCGATCCGCTGCGCGGTGGCATTTATGACGAGTCCCTCGGCGCCTTTCGGCACGAGCCCTTCGCTGCTCGTCACGACGAGACAGGCGCTTTCCCCCGTCGCGAGGCAGCGTGCGGATGGCTGAAGCCGTCCTCTCGGATCGATGATGACACGGACCGGTTGCGGGCCGTCGACGCGTCGGACGGTGAGCTGCGGATCGTCTGCTATGATCGTTCCGATCCCGACGATGACGGCGTCGACCTTGGACCGCAGCCCATGCAGGTGATCCAGGGCGGCGGCACCGTTAATCCCGTGCGAGTCGCCGCTCGCTGTCGCAATTCGTCCGTCGAGGGACTGGCCGAGCTGCGCGATGATGAACGGCCGGTCCCCCGGCGCGTTGGCGATGGGATCGAAAATCGACTGCGGCAACCCGCCCGCCCGCGCGGGTTTGCCGCCACGGCCCGGTGCAGAAGCTTCATTACTAATTTTGCCGGATGTCATGAGTTCTCGGAGTGATATAACGCAGTCGAATGATCGTAACGCCCTCGGGCCGCCATCGGGATTTCGCACTCCTCGCTAAGGGCATTCGTTTCCTCTCATCTTACATAGCATCCCATCATGAATTCGAAGCCGCTTGGCCTTATTGCAATCTATACGCGTGCGCTCGCTCTTTTAGCTCCCGAAAAATACCTCGCCATGGGGCTCGCAGCAGCAGGCGTGGTGATTGCTGTTACCCAACTTGCCGAACCCATCCTGTTCGGACGGGTTGTGGATGCCCTGAGCAAAGGTCAAAGCGCATTTTTCTACATCGGACTTTGGGCGCTTCTCGGTCTTTTCGGGATCTTCGCCGGTGTCATCGTCGGGATAAACGCGGATCGCCTCGCGCATCGCCAGAAGCTGGCTCACCTCGCAAGCATTTTCGAAAAAACAATTGCCTTGCCGCAAAGTTCACACGCCACACGCGGGTCGGGGGCGACCATACGGACGATCCTGTCCGGAATGAGTGCGCTGTTTTGGCTCTGGCTCGGCGTCATGCGCGAGCAGCTCGCGACCGTTTTCGGTATCATCCTGCTGGTGCCGACGGCGTTCGCAATGGACGTCCGGATGTCGGTCATTCTGGTCACGCTTGCTGCCGTTTACACGCTGATGCACGTGGTCGTGGTCAAACGTACGGCCGTTGGCCAAGCGGCCGTCGAGGAGCACGAGACCGCACTTTCCAGCCGCGTCGTCGACGTCATCGGAAACGTGACCGTCGTGCAGAGTTATGGACGTCTCAAGGCCGAAGCCGATGCGCTCAGAGGATTGGCGAAGGATCTTCTTGCCGCTCAATATCCGGTGCTGACGTGGTGGGGCGTGCTGACCGTCCTACAGCGCTCGGCCGCGACCTTGACGATGGTCATCATATTCTCAGCCGGCGCGGTCCTCGCCGGGCGGGGCGAGCTCACCGTCGGCGAGATCGTCAGTTTCGTCGCCTTCGCGGGGCTCTTGATATCGAAGCTCGATGCGCTATCGGGGTTTGCGGTGCGGATCGACCAGCAGGCTCCGACGCTCACGGCGTTGTTCCGGCTCATCGATGAAGCGGGCGCGCCTGTCGATGCGCCCAGCGCCAAGCCGCTTCGTACCGTCGATGGCGCGGTCACATTCGATGATGTGACCTTTCGCTACGAGGGCGCATCGCAGGGCATCAGCGATCTTTCGTTCGCAGTCAAGGCAGGAGAAACGATTGCGTTCGTCGGCCCGACGGGCTCGGGCAAGTCGACGACAATCGGCTTGCTGCAACGTTTCCTGAAGCCAAAATCCGGGCACATCCTGATCGACAATCAGGATATCGCAGGGGTTACCCTGCAATCGCTGAGAGGCGCGATTGCCGTCGTCTTTCAGGACGCCGGGCTCTTCAATCGCTCCATCGGCGAAAACATTCGCATCGGCCGGCCCGGTGCGACGGATGCGGAGGTCGAGCACGCGAGCCGTCTCGCCGAGGCGCACGACTTCATCATGCGGAAGCCCGGTGGGTATGACTTCGTAATAGGGGAACGCGGCTTGTCCCTATCGGGCGGCGAGCGTCAGCGCATAGCAATTGCGCGCGCCATTCTGAAGGATGCGCCGATCCTCATTCTCGATGAGGCGACGAGCGCGCTCGATTCAGAGACTGAGGCGAAAATCAAGCGGGCACTCGATACGCTGCGCGAGGGCCGCACGACGTTCGTCATCGCGCATCGGCTCTCGACCGTCGCCGATGCCGATCAGATCCTGGTGCTCGATCAGGGAAAAATCGTGGAGCGCGGGCAATTCGTCGAACTTGCGGAAAGCGGCGGCCTCTTCTCGCGCCTCGTCGCCGAGGGCGGGTTCACCGTTCCGAAGACAACAGAGAAGCCACGCGAGCCGGTCGTTTAGCGCCGGCTGCCTAGAGCTTGTGGGCCATGCGGGCGCGCTTCGTTGCGAGATAGCGCTCGTTGAACTTGTTCGGCATGGCGACGATGGGCAGCCGCTCGACGACGCGGATGCCGTGCGATTTGAGCGCCTGCTCCTTTGCCGGGTTGTTCGACAGGAGTTTGATCTCCGGCATTTGGAGGTCAGCCAGCACGCGCGCGGTCAGGCCATAATCGCGGCTATCGATCGGTGCGCCAACCTCGATGTTGGCTTCGACTGTATCGAACCCCTGGTCCTGCAGCGCATAGGCCTGGATTTTCTTGAACAGGCCGATGCCACGCCCCTCGTGGTAGGGCACGTAAATGATTGCGCCATAGGGGACGTCGCTGATGATCTTCAAAGCGGCCTGGAGTTGCTGGTAGCAGTCGCAGCGCAATGAGTGGAAGATGTCGCCCGTCACGCAGCCGGAATGAACGCGAACGACTGGGGTCGGCGCAGAACCATTGAACTTGGCCGCATCGCGATGCACGAGCGCCAAGATCTGCTCTTCATCGGTCTCGCCGCGATAGGCATGGGCTTCGAGCATCAGCTCTTGTCCCTGGAATTCGATCGGGAGAATGGTTTCCACCGACCAATCCGCTGGCAGTTTTACAGACGTCAAGGTACCCGACTTCATTGTTACCGTGGCTCCGGGGTCTTCAAAGGCATATGCCTCATTTGTCGAGGGAACGCAAAGTCTCGTACCTCTGCTCGGCCCAGCGATGTTCCTAAGGGAACAGCCGAGCCGCATTGTGTCTGCCGAGGCGTTTACTTAGGCATGCTCCACCCGAAGATTTAGAATGTCAGGATGCCGCGGCCGCCGTCCACTTTCTAAGAGGCTTCCCTAATAAATTTCCGGCCTCGCATCAGTCTCTCGGCATCAGTCTGGCGATTTCTATTTTCGGGCAACGGTCCATCACGACGGTGAAGCCGGCGGCACGCGCCATCGCTGCAGCTTGTTCGTTAATCACGCCGAGCTGCATCCAAACCACGCTTGCGCCCGTGCTTGCCTTGACCGCGATCGCGTCGCGAACGACGTCCGTCACTGCTTCCGACGCCCGAAAGACGTCGACGACGTCGATGGGTGCAGGCACGTCGGCGAGCCTCGCGTAAACCGTCTGGCCGTGTATGGTTTTGCCTGCAACGCCGGGATTGACGGGCTTAACGACATAGCCTTCGCCGATGAGGAAGCGCATGACGCCGTTGCTCGGACGCTCGGGCTTTTGCGACGCACCAACGACGGCGAATGTTTTCACGCGCTTCAGGAGGCCGCGGATTTCGTCGTCGCTCAATCCGTCGATGGTCATCATGCGGGTGCCGGAATGGATACCCGGCCCTCAGCATCGAGCGCCATGAAGGGGTTGTAGGCAACCTCCCAAAGGTGGCCGTCCGGGTCGGCGAAGTAGCCGGAATAACCGCCCCAGAAAACCTTCTGGCCGGGCTTCAACAGTTTGGCCCCCGCGGAAACAGCTTCGTTCAGAACCTGATCGACCTCGGCTTCCGAGTTGACGTTGTGAGCGAGAGAGATCCCGGAAAATCCTGGCTTACTGGCGGGGACGTGTGCGTCATCGGCCAAGGCTTCGCGGCCGAACAGCGAAAGAACTATTCCGCCAAGGTCAAAGAACGCGACCTCAGCCTTGCTTGCGGCAGACGCACGAAAGCCCAGCGCTTCATAGAACGCGCGAGCCTTTCCGACGTCGGCGACACCAAGCGTGACAAACGAAAGTCGCGGCTCCAATTCAACGGTCCTTCCATTCGGGCGTGCGCTTTTCGAGGAACGCACAGATGCCCTCACCCGCGTCCGCTTCCATCATATTTTTGACCATCACCTCGCTGGCGTAAGCGTATGCTTCATCGAGCGGCAGCTCGGCTTGCCTATAGAAAGCGGCCTTGCCGATCGCGACAGTCGCTTTCGATTTCGATGCTATCGCGCGCGCCATACTCAGTGCTTCTTGCATCACATCGGCATCCGGAACGACGCGGTTGACGAGACCGTAGGCCACCGCGTCGGTCGCCGAGATCGCCTCGCCGAGGAGCAGCATTTCCATTGCGCGCTTCCGGGAAACATTTCGGGAGAGCGCGACCATGGGCGTCGAGCAGAACAGCCCGATGTTGACGCCAGGCGTTGCGAAGTCCGCAGTCGTGGCGGCAACGGCCAGATCGCAGGTGGCGACGAGCTGGCAGCCCGCCGCGGTCGCGCGTCCCTCGACGGCGGCGATGACCGGCTTCGGGCAGGCGACGATGGCGCGCATCATTGCCGAGCATGCGTTCATCGTATCGCGAAAGAAAGCTTCGCCGCCATCGGCGTCCGTGCGGTGCGCTGTCATTTCCTTCAGGTCGTGACCGGACGAAAAGACCTTACCCGCGGCGGCAAGGATGATGACTGCGACCGTCTTGTCCCGACCCAGCTCAACGATCGCCGCACGCACTTCATCAAGCAAAGCGCGCGAAAGAGCGTTGCGCGCCTTGGGCCGGTTCAATGTCAGGCGGACAATGCCCGGCTCGACGACGTCGGTCAGGAGCAATGGCGCGCCGGCTGGCGAAAGATCTTGCATGAGGGGACTCACAATTTCTCAGGCCAGTATACTGGCCAATTTTGGGGGCCACCTCACCGCCGCAAGGCGCGCGCTTGTCTTAACTACTGCAACGCCTTCTCGATTTCGGCGCGGTGTGCCTTCACCAACTCGACGTTCTCCTTGAACTTGAGGTTCGGCGTCGTGCTGATCGCTTCATTCAACTCGTCGAGGAGCTGCTTCTTGTCGGCATCGGGAATGCTCTTGTCTTTCTGAACGTCGTCGCGCTCCTTCTTCAGCGCGTCAACGGGGTCGACGAAATTTCCGGTCGTGGTGTCGAGCCCTGCCATGACGATCGAGATGTTTGCCGCGACGTCGTCGAGCTCGGCGAAGTTGGCGAAGCCGTGCTTCGTCGCGATGCTTTCGAGTTCAGCCTGCAGCGCGGGGTCGGGCTTGTCGCCAGCCGACTGAATTTTCGACGCGATGGATGCGAGATCGCTTTGAGCGGCGATGAAATGCGTCACCTGCTCCTCCGTCAGCTTGATCTGCTTCACGTCATCCTGCGAGGGCGGATTGCCGCCGGCCGCAGCGGGCGCGCCCTGCTCGGCCGGTGCGCCTTGCGGCGCGGCCGCGTCCTGAGCCGATGCCATCGCGATCGCCGCGCATAGGCCAAATGCTCCGATGATAACGCCAGCCGCCGTACGGGTCAGAGAGACCGCCATCGTGTTGCTCCACATTGCGCTCGCAGCCCGCGAGCGAGATTTACCGTTCGAACCTGATACGCCGACTAAGACAAGAATAAGAAACGTTGCACACCTCGTCTTTCCGATTTCCGGGAGGGTGTCGCCTCGAATTCGTCCCGAGGTCTATCGCATGCTGGATTTATCGCCAATGAACAAGCTGGAACCGTTACGCGAGAGGTGACCTTTGGCGATATTATACTTGACGTACCCAACTTTTCTCCTATATATTCGAGACAGATAGGAGACGGGCCATGTCCATTTTGAGCGCAGAGCACTTCCACGACGAAGCCAAAGCATACGATTTCGTCGAAGCGTTGATCTGGCCAGAGGGCCCGGTATGCCCCCATTGCATGGAGAAGGCCCGCATCTCCAAGATGAAGGGCAAGTCCACCCGGATCGGCACCTATAAGTGCTACGCCTGCCGCAAGCCCTTCACCGTCAAGATCGGCTCGATCTTTGAGGCGAGCCACATCCCCATGCGGATCTGGCTCCAGGCGATCTTCCTGCTGTCGTCCAGCAAGAAGGGCATGAGTTCAAACCAGCTCCATCGGGCCTTGGGCGTGACGCTCAAATCCGCTTGGTTCATGTCGCATCGTATCCGCGAAGCCATGCGATCAGGCTCGCTCGCACCAATGGGTGGTGGGGGCGGCATCGTCGAAGTGGACGAGACCTTCATCGGCAAAAAGGTGCAGGCACCGAAGGTCGTCGGCGGCTACGCACACAAGAACGCCGTACTGACGCTCGTCAGCCGCGACGGCGAAGCGCGAAGCTTCCACATCGACCAAGCCAACCAAGAAAGCATCATGCCGATCATCCGGCGCAATCTTGCGAGCGAAGCCAAGGTCGTCACGGATGACGCGGGCTTCTACCGGAACCTCGACAAGGAATATATGCACGCCTTCGTCAACCATTCAGCGGGTCAGTATGGTCGTGGCATCATCCACACCAACACCATCGAAGGCTACTACTCGATCTTCAAGCGCGGCATGAAGGGCGTCTACCAGCATTGCTCGGAAAGGCACCTGCATCGCTATCTGGCAGAGTTCGATTTCCGGTATTCAAACCGGGTCAAACTGGGTGTGAACGACGAAGCGCGCGCGACACGGGCAATCAAGGGGGCCCCCGGCAAGCGGCTGACATATCGGGAGGCGATATAGCTCCCGACTCCCAACAGTTGGAACGTCAGTCAAAAAGAGACAAGAAAGCTACTGCGGGACGCTTGCGCGATGCATGATAAAGTGCAGGTGAATATTGATTCGCGGAGCTTCATTATGGACGAAGCATCAAAAGGCGATGCCCTCACGGTTCGAGGCCACACGATTGCAGACGACGGCAACGGCTTCTTAAGCCTGAATGACATGTGGCGCTTGGTCGGCGAACCCGCGTCCAAGGCTCCTCCTCAATGGCGGCGCCTACCAACCACGCTTGAACTCATCGCGGCGGCCCTCCAAAACATGGGAAAATCCCATGTTAAAGCGAAAAGCGAAGACGGGTCAGTAGTTTACTCCAAGAGTGGAAAGGGTGGCGGCACGTACGCCCATCCCGTTATCGCGCTTTCGTACGCCGAGTATTTGGAACCATCTCTCGGCGTTGAAGTCCGCGAAGTGTATCTCAGGTTTCGTGGCGGAGACCCACTCTTAGCTGACGAAACACTTCAAAAAGCTGGCGGCGATGCAAACAGATGGGCCGCACAGCGCGCCATGTCGCGCGTTCTCAGAAAGGAATTTACAGCAACGCTTCAAGATCATGGCGTTTCGTCCAGCCGGGCGATGGGACAATGCACAGACGGCATCTACCGAGGCTTCTTAGGTCGAACGACCAAGGAGGAACTAAAAAATCGTAATCTACCTGCGAGCGCAAACCTTCGCGATGAGATGAATTTTGTCGACCTCACAGGCGTCATGTTGAGTGAGGCGTTAGCCACAGAAGACATACGGGACGCTAATCGGCAGGGCCACTCAGAGTGCTACCAGTCGTCAAAACGTAGCGGCACGGCGGTACGCAAACTGATTGACGATCAAAGGGCCGCGCGGCTGGCACCCCCAGAGGAACCCGCACCAAAACCCACCAAGCGTCCCGCTCGTAAGAAACCGGAAGCATAGCAGATGCCCAAACGCAAAGAGCCAGAGCGAAGCAGAGAAGAGCAAGAGCGGATTTTCAAAGAGGCCGCGAAGAAAAGCGGTGCTGATGTGAGCGGAAAGTCATTTGCCAGCGCAATGAAAAAGATCGCCGCCGCGACATCGAGGGATCATAAGAAACCTAAATAGGCTCAGTTTTCTCCTTCGATCTTAAACTTGTCTCCTGACCATACATTCATTTTAGCTTTCAAGTTCAGATCCGCTTCGACGTCCCGAGGGCCATACGCAGAGAACAATTTATCGAGTTCCGCAAATCCGCCAGAATTTATCGTCTTATCCGGACCGTCCGAAGAGTAGATAGCCAATCCCGTCGTGGTCCCAACGCTAGGGACGCTCTCCGCATATTTTTTTGCTTCGTAAGCGCAATAAATTCCGAAATTTATCGCTTTCACATCGCTGTAATGGCGTCTCATGAGAGATGCCGTGGCAAGATACGACCCCTCCCCTATCGCGCAGAAATCTTCTTGTATGCTTACGGACCAGTCTGAGCGGACCACGATCATCATCGGCCCGTAACTGACGCCCTTGGTTTTTTGAAATCCAGTGACGATAAATTCAGCGCGCAAGGGGAGCCGCTGCACCTCGTCAAAATGCTGCTGATAAATCTGGTCGGGGAATTGCGCGCGAGATTGTCGGAATTCCTGAAACGACAGCCCCCATTTTGATAGCGTCAGTTCGTCGGCCAACTGCGTTTTTCGCTTTTTTAAAACATCTTGAATGAGAGGGACCGCAGTCACTTCATCAAGCTCTTTTGCTTGCATCATGGAAGCCGACAGAAGAGGAACAAAAGCGTTGATCTCTTCCTCATTCCCCGCCGTTAGACATCTCCAATCAAATCCAACTGCCCTATCCTTCAACATTATTGACTTCGTTCCGAGGGAGGAACTCGCCAGTGTGTCGTAGCAGGTGACGATCTTGCCGTGGCGACCGCCACCTGCGACTAAAGCAATGCAAACCGTCATGTCTGTACCCCGTTTCGCAAGCCACCTAGGCAGCTTTGGTGTCCCTGTCTTCATAGGTTAACACCATGCGTTTGTGTTGGGTACGGGAAATATAATATCGCCTGACCTTTGACGATTATCGGCTTGACAAACCCGTCCCTAAGGCCCTATAGCCCTTCGTAGAATCGAAGGGATTTTGTCATGTCGGTGCTCAATCAGGCTCATTTCCACGACGAAACTGCGGCTTTCGAAAAGCTGGAGAGCCTAATCTGGCCGAACGGCCCGGTTTGCCCCCACTGCGGCGGCAACGAGCGCATCTATAAGTTGAGCGGCGTCCGTACGAAGCCGAGCAAGAAAAACCCGGAAGGCGTCGAGCGTCCGGGTCTCAAGAAGTGCGGCCATTGCCGGAAGCAGTTCACGGTCCGGGTCGGCACGGTTTTCGAGTCCAGCCACATCCCGCTGCACAAGTGGTTCCAGGGCGTGCATTTGATGTGCTCGTCCAAGAAGGGCATTTCGAGCCATCAGCTGCACCGCACCTTGGAGATCAACTACGAGGCCGCTTGGTTCATGAGCCACCGCATTCGCGAAGCGATGCGCTCTGGCGGCTTGCTGCCTCCGATGGGCGGCGGCGGCTCGATCGTGGAGATCGATGAAACGTTCATCGGCAACAAGGGCAAGGTCCGCAAGGCTGGTACGGCGCACAAGCGCGCCATCCTGACGCTCGTCAGCCGCGACGGCGAAGCCCGCAGCTTCCACATCGACGAAGCGAACCAGCAGAACATTCTGCCGATCATTCGCGAGAACCTTGCACAAGAGGCGAAGGTGATCACGGACGATGCCGGCGTTTACCGCAACCTGGACAAGGAATTCCTACACGCGTTCGTCAATCACTCGGCTGGTCAGTACGGCCGTGGCGAGATCCACACGAACACGATTGAAGGCTACTTCTCGATCTTCAAGCGGGGAATGAAGGGCGTTTATCAGCACTGTTCAGAAAAGCACTTGCACCGGTATTTGGCGGAATTCGATTTCCGCTATAGCAATCGCGTGAAGCTTGGCGTTGACGATGCCGAGCGGACCGTGAAAGCGCTCCTGGGTATCAAGGGCAAGCGGTTGACGTATCGACAGCCTGACAGAGAGTCGACCGCCAAAACATAAGGGGAAGCGTTAGACTTCCTCTTCTGTTTTGGAGCATTCGTCGAGTAGGCTGACCCAGTGATCCGGCATCTTATCCATCTCGGCAAAGATGTCATAATTCGCATTTGTATCGAAGCGGTGCTTTGGATTATTCACTTCTAACAGAAACACTCTGGGCGCCCACGTTGTCTCCGTAGCAAGCAATGCGCTCGTATAAAACTTGATTGCAACGACGCGCTGCGTACCCTGAAGAAACTTCTCTGCTACCGTCTTCAGGAAGGGACCTAGCTCGGCAACCGGCTCGTTCCACGTCTGAGGAATAGCGGCAAAAATAATTCCAGGTTTGTCTGCCGGAAGTTGTCCTCGCGCAGCCCTCAAAGCGTTCATCAGTCCCTTCTCGGACATCTGCGAGCTTTCGATTTTGCATTTTGTTTCGCCGCAGACAGTCGATTCTTGGAACATGATCTCAAGATCATAGTCGTCGCCCTTCGTTCCCCTCGGAACAACGAAGCGAAAATCACAATCGTTCACATGCAAAAGCCGACCGACCTCAATCTCTGCAAAGCCGCTTTCGATGTCGCCGTCCCTTATCATCTCAACGCTCTTCTCGAGACCAGGAACATCTTGAAGATTCATGATCATCTCGGCGAGTTGGATAACTCTCATTCCGCCAGTCGTATTATCTCGGTCGCTGGTCCCGGCATTCCTGAAAAAGTTGGTTGGGGCACGGTCGGCAACTATGTGTCGCTGGTGCCAGTCGTGGCCGAAGATGACGATCAAGAGTTTTTGGGCGACGATCTGAGCAACAGTGAAGTAGTCATCGCTCGGATTTTCCTGCTTTGTGTCTGCTATTAATTCGGCCAAGACTGTTCTCTTTTGGGGGCTTAACATCGAGCCTCCAAAGTGCCGTCTTGAAAAATCGATCTTCGATAGGAAGCGCTTGCCGCGCTCGACGATGCCAATTTTCGTGCCCGCTTCTTCCTGAGAGGCGAATCCGTCCTCTAGCAGCCATTCAATTAGATGGTCTTCTTGCAAGGATTGTAGCGAAGATTTTGCAAACGTGATCGATTTCCAATGCGCAGGTTTTGTATCTGAGAAGTACCAGCCTTTATCGCTAAGGCGCAGTTCAGCACCGAGCGCAAGCCATCGGAGGATCGCCACTCCCTCAGGAAGGCTTGGAATAAGGGGCGCATACCCAGGTTCATTCATGGCACACCTCCCGGCACGCCACGAACCAGTGTAGACTTAAGCCATGAGCAAACCCAAAGCCGCAGAGCCCGACACACGCACCCAACGCCAGAAGTTCATCGACAAAGCGCGTGAACTTGAAACTGACGACCGGCCAGAAGCTTTTGACCGCGCCCTGGGTGCGATAGCCAAGGCTGCGCCAGCAAAGCCGACACCAGCCAAGAAGCCCTCTTCCAAACGCTAAGGCTGCGCCTGTCATCGGGCGGCCTCCATGCGCTCGGAGGTTGAAAACCCGCTTGGGTTTGTAAAGCCGACAATCCTCTGACCCTTGGCGGTAGAATATTACCACACAAGCTAATTCATTGATTCTGAACAATATTCCTGGCGAATGAAAATTCTTCTTGCTTCGCGCTCGTGTTTTCGCGTATGCACGCCGCTTCTCGGAATGCAGCGCGCAGTAGACGTTTGAAGCGTGCGCAGCCATCCGCCAAGGAGCTTCAATAATGTCTACCTATGTCGCCAAGCCGGCCACGGTGGAGAAGAAGTGGGTTCTCATCGACGCCGAAGGGCTCGTTGTCGGCCGACTTGCTGCTCTCATCGCGACGCGCCTCAAGGGCAAACACAAACCGATTTACACGCCTCACGTCGATTGCGGCGACAACATCGTCGTCATCAACGCCGAGAAGGTCGTCTTCACCGGCGCCAAGCGTGAAGACAAAGTCTATTACCGGCACACCGGCTATCCGGGCGGCATCAAAGAGCGCACGCCGCGCCAGATCCTCGACAGCAAGCATCCCGAGCGGATCATCGAGAAGGCCGTCGAGCGCATGCTCGCACGCGGTCCTCTGCATCGTGAGATCATGCGCAACCTCCGAGTTTATAAGGGCGGCGCGCATCCCCATGAGGCGCAGAACCCGGAAAAGCTCGATGTCGCGAAGCTCAACCGTAAGAATGTGAGGGTCTGAGATCCATGGCTACTGAAACAAAGACCCTGGCCGATCTTGCCACCGTCAAGGGCGCCGAGCCGCAGGCAGCGCCTGTCCGGACGCAGAAGCTCGACAAGCTTGGCCGCGCTTACGCAACCGGCAAGCGGAAGAACGCCGTTGCCCGCGTCTGGCTGAAGCCCGGCAAGGGCCTCATCACGGTCAACAACAAGGACTTCAAGGCTTATTTCGCCCGTCCCGTGCTGCAGATGCTTTTGCAGCAGCCGCTCAACCTCGCCAACCGCTCGACGCAATACGACATTCGTATTTCGGTCGCAGGCGGCGGACTTTCGGGTCAGGCCGGTGCGGTTCGTCACGGCATCTCGAAGGCGCTCACCTATTATGAGCCGGACCTTCGTGGTGTCCTGAAGAAGCAGGGCTTCCTGACCCGCGACAGCCGCGTCGTTGAACGTAAGAAGTACGGCAAGGTCAAGGCGCGCAAGTCCTTCCAGTTCTCGAAGCGCTAACCGCTTCGGATACACTGAGACAAAAAACAGCCCGCCCAACCGGCGGGCTGTTTCATTTCGTGTTGCAGACGGGTTGCGGACCTGCCGCCCCAGTGCCACATACGGCTCCATGTGCCAGCGCGGCTAGGCCGTCGCTATGAGGGATTCGGGATACGATGGATTGGCTTCTGAACGGCTTGCATGAGCTGTATTCGACACTCGTTACGGACATCGGCTATCTCGTATCGCCCCATTGGTGGCGCACGCATGCCGTCGCACTCTTCAACATCCTGATGATCGACCTGACGCTCGCGGGCGACAACGCGATCGTCGTCGGCATGGCGGCTTCGCGGGTTGAAAAATCCATGCGGGCCAAGGTGATCTTCTGGGGCATCCTCGGGGCGGTTCTCCTCAGGATCATCTTCTCGAGCATCGCACAACAGATGCTGCAGGTGATCGGCCTGACGCTGGCCGGCGGCATTCTTCTGCTGTTCGTCTGCTGGAAGATGTACAAGCAGATCGTCGAGGCGGACACGCACTCGATCCATGAGGTGGAAAAGAACCTCGCCTCCAATGTCCCTCATCCCAACGAGACGAGCTTCTGGAGTGCGCTTTGGACGATCATCCTGGCCGACCTCTCGATGTCGCTCGACAACGTGCTGGCGGTTGCGGGTGCGGCGGGCGAATCCACGCTGGTCCTGGTCATCGGGCTCGGTTTCGCCATCATCCTGATGGCCGTCGCCTCGACGTTTATCGCCAAGCTTCTCGCGAAGTATCCTTGGATTGCCTGGATTGGCCTCGTTATCATTCTCTACGTGGCAGCCGATATGATCTATCGCGACAGCCATCGCATCTTCTGCGAGACCTACGGCATCGGTTGTTCGGAAACGATCATCCAGGGCATCAAGCATCGGCTTGGCCTCTTGTTTGGCGGTTAATATGACGGCAATGGCAGCAACGAAAACCAAACTTGCGAGCGTCTTCATCGACGGCGAGGCCGGCACGACGGGTCTCGAAATCCGCGAGCGGCTCGCAGGCGTTACGGCTATCGACGTCAAGAGCATCGACCCGGCGAAGCGGAAGGACCGCGCCGCACGCGCCGAAATGCTGAGCAATGTCGATCTCGTCGTGCTTTGTCTGCCAGACGACGCGGCTCGGGAAACCGTGGCGCTTGCCAACGAGCTTGGCCCGAATGCTCCGAAGATCGTCGACGCCTCGACCGCCCATCGCGTTGCCGACGGCTGGGTTTACGGCTTCGCCGAGATGGCGCCCGGGCAGGCCGACGCCATTAGAACTGCGGCTCGCGTCGCCAACCCCGGTTGTTATCCGACGGGCGGGATCGCGCTCATTCGGCCTCTCGTCGAGGCGGGTATCATCGAGCCGGATTACCCCATCACCGTCAACGCGGTGTCGGGATATTCGGGCGGCGGCCGGACCATGATCGAAGCCTACGAGGCTGGAACGGCGCCGCGGTTCGAGCTTTATGGCCTCGGTCTCGAGCACAAGCACGTTCCGGAGCTGCAGAAGTATTCGGGCCTGACGCGCCGGCCGATCTTCGTGCCGAGCGTCGGCAACTTCCGTCAGGGCATGCTCGTATCCGTGCCGCTGCACCTCGATACGCTGAGCGGCCGCCCGAGCCTCGCCGATATCGAAGCCGTGCTCGCGGATTACTATAAATCGGCGGAACTCGTGAGCGTCGTTACAGGCCCTGCCGCAAAGGCCGGTCGGCTTGAAGCGGAAGCCTTGAACGGCACCGACCGGCTCGAAATTTTCGTCTTCGGAAAGCCCGAACTCAATCAGGCCGTGCTCGTCGGGCGGCTGGACAATCTCGGCAAGGGCGCCGCGGGGGCAGCAGTTCAGAACATCAAGCTGATGCTCGGCCTAAATTAGAGCACCCGACCGCTGACCCCTCCCCGCCAAGGGGAGGGGAATTCAAGCTCTTCCCTCTCCGCGCGGATGATTGCCGGCTAAGCCGATGCTCGGCCTCGACTAGAGAAATCTCGCGGCACTATTCCCGCTCGCCGCGTCGCATAAAGGTGCACAACTGCCGCCGTGAGTACGACCGCTCCGCCAGCCTGATGCAATAGACCGAGATGAAGCGGCACGTGCGCGAGAAGCGTCGCGATGCCAAGCACGGCCTGGAGAATGACCGCGCCGCCGAGCCAAAGCGCACTGAGGCGAATGCGGTCGTCGACGGGCGTCCGATAGGTCAACCAGACTTGCACCAGCACGAGTGCGGTGACGAGGTAGGCCACCAAGCGGTGGTTGAACTGAGCGGCGGCATGGCCTTCAAAAAAGCTTAGGTATGCGGGGTTGATCCAATAGTCGCTCGGGAACCACTGCCCGTCCATCGTCGGCCACGTATTGTAAATGAGCCCGGCTCTGAGGCCCGCGACGAACGCTCCGAGAACCACTTGCACGAGAACAGCGGCGACGATGATCGAAGCCATCCGCTTTATGAGCGGCGTTGCAATTTCGCCTGTGACGTACGGCTCGGCCGGCCACTCATCGAGCGCGAGCCAGACAAGCAGGCCCAGGATCATGAAGGCCGTCGTGAGATGCAAGGCGAGACGATACTGGCTGACTTCGATGCGGTCGCTCAAACCCGACTTCACCATGTACCAGCCGATGGCACCTTGAAGCGCGCCGAGAGCGAGGATGCCAAGGAACTTCATTCCCGTCCCGCGATCGAGCCGGCCGGTCCACCAGAAGAATACGAGCGGCAAAGCGAAAACGACGCCGATGAGGCGTCCAAGAAGCCTGTGGCTCCACTCCCACCAATAAATGAATTTGAACTCCTCGAGCGACATGCCGTGGTTCAACGCCGTGTACTGAGGGATCAGCTTGTATTTCTCGAAGGCCGTCATCCAATCGGCTTCGGTGAGCGGCGGGAATGCGCCGAGAAGCGGCTGCCACTCCGTGATCGATAATCCGCTTTCCGTCAG
>NZ_JAIELN010000018.1 GCF_019753045.1 Hyphomicrobium sp. | reverse complement strand
GCGAGGGCGGCGAGGCCGTGTGGCCCGCCAACGAGGCTGTTTAAACAACATACCGACTTCGGTGTCAACACCCGCTGATCACCGACTCGAGTTACCCACAGCCTCGAGTAAACGCCTTTATTTGCGGTGTTTCCAGCGGCCATCGCACGGGCAACTCCGCAATTCTCGTCTCTGAAATTTTTCATGCGTCACATCTGCCGCACCTGACGCTGGATGCACGCCCTCACGAATGGCGGCAGCGCTTCATGACGACCGAAGACCTTCGAGGAACACCGATGCATGTTGCGGGGCAGTATGCACCTTCCGACCAAACCCCGCGCGAGCATCGACAAACCGCATCAACGGACGAGGGCCGCTAGCCATCTCTGTCATCGCGGATCGCGACCACCGACCAAATCGACCGCCCCGCCGCAAAAGAAATTTTAACCGGAAAGGAACATGCAGCGTTTTTCGACGTTGCTAAGCCGATCTCCGGAGTATGCCATGGGCTATTCTTTCTACGCTGTGCTGAGTTCGCTTCCGCAAATCGCGGCTGCCGCCTTCATTCCTGTTGCGGCAACGATCGCAGTGGGCTTCATCGTCAAGTCGCTGCGGCTACGCCGCGGCGGACATGTCGGCCTAGACTGATCACAGCGCACCGACCACCGATCCCCCGCAATCAGCATTAGGCTGATCGTTCATGCTTTGCGGCCGTCGAATGAGCGGTCCGCAGAGCTACCCGACAAACCCATACCCGCACAAACCCATACCCGCCTGGGCCTCGCAGTGATGTAGGCTGACGCGCACCACTGCGACAGCGGAGCGTTGCTTTAGCACCAGCCGTGAACGCTCGACCAAATCGCCCTGCAGCTTGCAAAGGAAAATCCCATGAAGATTACGCGCAGCGGCTCTCAACCGTCAGCCAAGGGTTCGCCGGAGTACTTTACTGGCCACGCACGGATCGATCCGCTCCTCCAGGCGCCGGAACCCGCGCGCGTCGCCGGCGCACTGGTGACATTCGAACCCGGGGCTCGCACCGCCTGGCATACCCACCCACTCGGACAAACTCTGATCGTGATGACGGGCCTCGGCTGGGCTCAGCACGAAGGCGGCCCGATCGAAGAAATCCGTCCCGGGGACGTCGTGTGGTTTCCGCCCGGCGAAAAGCATTGGCACGGCGCAACGCCGACGAACGGCATGAGCCACATCGCGGTCCAGGAAGCGCTGAACGGAAAGGTCGTCGACTGGTTGGAGCACGTCACCGACGAGCAGTACCGGAAGTGACGACAGCCATACCGAGCTCAGCCCTACACACCGTCTCTCCCAGACAATTTGGCGGCTGCCCTTAACGGGATCATTACCCGCTGAGCCGACAATAGCCTCGGAACAGATCAAATCGAGTTGCGTAACCACCGATGGCCACCCACCCGAATTTCAGATCCTACCCTGAGCGCGAGCGGAAAAACTTCGGCCTGACCCTCGCCATCATCTGCTTGATGACGCTCGCTTGGGTCGTGTTTGCGCTGTTCCATTGATCGGCTTCGCGGGGAAAATTTCGTATCAATGAAAACGCTTATCGCGCTCGCTGCGTTCGCGGCTGTGGGTTTCAACGCATCATCCGCGTCGGCCGCGGATTTCGGTGGCAGCTATCCGCCGCCTGATGATGCCTATTTTGAGGAGGTTCTCCCTCCACCGGTCGTCATCGCGCAGCCGTACAACAACCTTTACGAGGAAAACGGCTACATCTACGCGTCGCCGTATCCGCTTCCCTACTTTGGCCTGTTTCCGAATTGGCGCAGGCCTTACGGCGCTGTCGAGGTCTATTCGCGCGCCCGCTGGGATGCCCGTAGAGGGCGGCAGCCTCGCCGCTGGTAGGAGCTAGGAGCAACGGCTCCTACGCCTCCCTTGCCAAGCCACTGATCGCTTCCATGAACTGATCGATATCGGCGCGCGTCGTCCGGTGATTGAATATCGCGCACCGGATCACGACCTCGCCGGCGATCGTCGTCCAGGAAGGCGCGGCCGTCCCCGCTTCCTGAAGATCCATCACGAGTTGGCGGTTGTCCTCGCTGCTTCCCCCTTTAACGCCGAAGCAGACGATGTTGAGAGCGACCGGAGCCTTCAGCTCGAAGATCGGACTCTGTTTCACCTGCTCTGCCAGATAAGTCGCTAGCTCGCAGGTGTGGAGGATGGCGTCGCCAATCCGCGCCGTTCCTAAGGTTTCGATTGTCATCCACGTCTTGAGAGCCCGGAACCCTCGCGAGAGATCCGGACCGAGATCGCACGGCCAAGTTTCGCCTGCCGCGAGTCCCCTCTCCGCGCGTTGAAGATAAGCAGCGGGTTCGGCAAAGGCCTGGCTGTGCGCCTTCCCGTCTTTCACAAGCAGGAAGCCAGCCTCGTAGGGAACCTGACCCCACTTATGAAAATCGAGCGCCACTGAGTCCGACTTCTCGATCCCCGCACACACATGACGAAGCCGCGGCGCAAAGATCGATAGCGCTCCGATCGCGCCATCGACGTGAAACCATAGCTTTTCTTCCGATGCGACCCGGGCAATGTCCGCCAGCGGATCAATCGCTCCCGTGTTCACGGTTCCGGCAGTCGCAACGACCAGGAACGGCAGAAATCCCCGAGCCCGATCGGCTGTGATGGAAGCCTTCAAAGCTTCAGGCCGCAGCCTCCCCGCGGCGTCGACCTCGATCTTCCGCAAATTCGCTGATCCGATGCCCGAAAGTTGCATCGCCTGCGCTATGCAGCTGTGAGCTTCCGCCGACGTGTAAGCGACGAGCTGACCGTCCCCGCATCTGAGGCCCGTCTTTCGGCTCTCACGTCCAATCGCGTTCACCTTGGCGATGGTGACGGCCAGAAAATTCGCCATCGACGAGCCCGTGAGCAGCAACCCGCTCGCGCCATCCGGATACCCGAATGCCTCGGCCATCCAGCGAACGATCTGACGTTCAACCTCGATGCCGATGTGGTCTCGGCCCCCACAATTCATGTTCAAACCGGCAGCCAGCATGTCCGCGACCATGCCGACCGGCGTTCCGGCGCCCTGCGCCCACCCCATGAAGCGCGGGTGCAAATTGCCGGAGGCGAACGGCAACACCTGCGTTCTGACGTCGGCCAGGACGTCGCTCAGATCACGCGGGCCAACCGGCAGCGCCTGAGCGAAACGATCGCGCGTTTCATCAGGAACCGGTTGCCAGACAGCTCTCTCTCGGATGGTTTGAACATGCGTGATGACATCGTCCAGCGCAGCGTGAGCGAGCCGGCGAAATTCTGCCCAGTCGGTCGGATCAAGATCGCGCGAACGATCAGCAGGCCACACCTCGCCGTCTCGGCCCGTCATGCGCCGAAGGGATGCCGTCGGATTCCCGACCACTTCGCGAAGACCGTGTCGAGATCAGCCTCAATTGGCTTGAACGCGTCCTGCAGCGTCTCGCCGGCAGCCATACGCGCCGCGACCCCCGCTATGTCGGTCGCCGACGCTCCAATGCGAAGCGCAACTCGAGGGCCGATCCGTACGGCCTGCCCGATATGGCAAATCGGACCACCGGCAGCACTTCTTAGCGCGACCTGATCGGCCTGCGCTTGATCAAAGGACGCAAAGCCTCCGTTGCCGCCCAGGACCGTCAGCGGAACGATGCCGCGCGACGCCAGATACGCGCCCTCGTCGTTGGGATGCAGCTGGACACCCTTCAGGTCCGTCGCTCGAACAAGGACGGCGTCGACGAAGTGCTGCTTGATCTGAGCACGCAGCATCTCATCGACAGCTGCGTAAGGCACGAGGTTTGCGAGCGCCGCCACCCATCGCAAGCTGAGGCCGATATTCATTTCCGACTTGAAACCGAAGTCGGTCCGTTGGCGAAGCGACGCCGGCCAGTCCTGCGCTGCCGTATATTCTGCGAGACCGGCTGGAATATTCCGGCACCGAGCAAGCTCGTCGACGGTTGAGGCCGGGATCAACAGGGCGCCGGAAAAAGGCGGCCCCGCCGCGAGCTTCGAACCCGTCACAGCGACGAGGAAGCCGTCGTTCAGATCTTGCCGCAGCTGACTGAGCGGGCAACGCAGCTGGCAAGCATCGATGAGAATGCGCACGCGGCCGGGCGCGGCGGCCGCAAGCTGGCGCGCCGTTTCCCTCGATACGCCTTCCAAGCCCGTCTTCGAAGTATCGAGCACGTGCACAAGAACATCGCGCCCGCGCCTCAATTCCTGTTCGACGAGCCCGGCGACTGCGTAATCGACCGACTCCCGCGTGCGCTGCTGGCCCGTTTCATCTCGGATCGGAACGGTTCGAACCTCGATGCGGCTGTCCGAAAACCCCTCGAGAAGCTCGCCGCTATCGACTGCGCGGCCAAGCGCGGTCAGATCTGAAAAATGACGGCCCGACGCCGCAAGCGGAATACCGTTCCCGGTCTCGTCAGGGGCGATGAAGATGTTGGTGATCGGTCTCACCGAGAGGCCTGCGACGAGGCAGAGGGCAAGGATTTCCGCGTCCGTCCCCGAGGCCGCCAGAATGACTTCGGCATCCGCCACGGCGAGGCTCCGGCGAACGCCGTCCCGCACGTCGTCGAACCATTCGTCGTATGGAATTGGGGTAACCGCATTCGTACCGACGAGACGCTTCAGTGCGCGGTCGGCGGCAGCGTAACCCTCCGCCGATACGTTGCTCGCCGTCGTCGACGAGAACGAGATTTCTTCCCCCGCAGGTCTTGTCAGCGTCCCATAGCGGTTGCGGCCTGTCGCGGCGTCAGACCAGATACGCCTGTCGCCGCCGCTTCCGAGCAACAGCGAGACAGAGGAAAGCGGCTGCCCTGCGTTGGCATAGGAAACAGAATCTAAGTCGGTGTCCGTCAACCCGTTGGGAATAGTGCGCAGCTTCGCGACCATCAAAATCTCCGAAAGTGAATGTCGCTCATGCCGCGCTGATCATCTTGGGTTGGACACGCCGTTGCAGCGCATCTTCGAACGCATCGAACAATTTGCGCATCGCCAGCTTTTTGTAGGGAAACGTAACGTCGGAATCCATCGAGTGAACGATCATGGCGACGTCGGCTTCGAACAACAGGAGCCGTCCATCGGGAAGTTCCGCGCAATCGATCGCGAAATAATCCAAGCCGAACCGCTTATGCAGCGCTTCGAACGCGACCGCGTGACGAGCGGCGAAATCGCTGTCGAAATCGCGCATCCACGCCGCTTCTTCCGCGCGACGATCCGCGTATTTTGCCATGCCTGCACTGAGGTAGTGCACCATCCAATGATCGGATACGGCGAGATGGCTCGCGTATGCCCGTCCGTCGATGAATGCAATTCGCTGCTTCCGGAATTTGCCGTCCGGCCCGCTGTAGTCGACGAACGGCGCGATATAATACTCAGCCTCCGATCGGGCTTCGAGATAGCGGCAGAGCTCTTCTTCGCTCGTGATTTTTTCCATGGATTTGCCGGCGTGCGTTCCGACCGGCCGCACGATGATCGGGTAATCCATGCCGGCGAGCCGAAGCTGACCCGCTGCAATTTTCTCGAGCGTATCGCGTGAAACGTCGACCGTCGTAGGCGCCAAGATCGACGGCTCATCGACGAAACTTCCCGCGACGCCATCCCGGGTGAGCGCCACGATCCGCAAAGGCGCATTGTTCATGATAGGGCCTGCCCACCCGCTCAGAAGCCGTTCGAGCCTCTGAAGGACAGGCCGATTGGCGGGAGACTCGCCGATAGCGACGAACGCGACATCATGATCGGGAACGCCGGAGAGATCGCTCGTTCCGGCATCGACATAGTGCAGCAGAACGTTCGCGTCCGAGGTCTCCAGAAGAAACTCGATCGGCGTGTTCGCCATGAAGTCGCCGGCCGTCACGAAAACGAGAATTCTTGGCCCTGTGCCTCGCCCATTCCGGATGTGAAAAGACCGGCGAATGTCGAGCGCCGCAGTCTGCGCCAGCACCGCCTTGTCGGGCTGCCCCAACGTGTACAAAATCGTCGAAAGATCGAGGAACGCCGCGGCATCGTTCGGATCGGCCGAGACGCGCGCTAACAGGTCGTTCCAGATCGGCGTAATGTCTCGTCCTTCATAGAGATGACGAACCAGAGGCGCCTTGCCGATGATGAGCGACTGCTCATTTACGTCGTCGACCTGAGCAGCTGCTCTTTTCAGCATATCGCACCTTGCCACGGAGGCTCATGTCGGGCCTCGCGCGGGAACGCCCGGAGCGGTCGCGCAAGCAGCTCGATTCCTGGCGTCCAATCTCTGTGCGTGGCCTTGTGCCAATCTGACGGCGCGGCTCTGCGCGGCAAATAACGCCCGCGGCCAGGCGCGATTCGCCATTGCATCAACGAGAATGCATCAACGGGAATGACGTGTTGTGATTCCGATCACCGGGCAATCGGCGCTTCCGCCGGCTTCGGCGGCCCGATGATCACCATTGTCCCGGTGTCGGGACTTGCGGGCTTGGACGCATCGACGACTCGCCGGACTTCCAGCATCGTCGGCGATGAAACGAGCACGGTCACGGGCTCTATTGCATTGGGATCAGGCGGAGGCGGCGTGCTCGTCAGAGCGCTCGTATCCAATGCTTCCTGCAGTTCTGCCTGACGCTTCTGATCCGTCACGCTTCGGAGCATCGTATAGAAGTCGAGCGAACTGTCCTCGAGCGTTTCCATATCCTGCGCTTTGCTGAGATTGGTGAGGGGGCTCGACACACTTCCCGCCACGCCGACGGCATTCGTTACGGGTTGGACGTCCTCGACGAAATCCGCGACGCTCTTCATCGACATGAGCGAAGCAGGGAGAAGTGCACCCGAATCCAGCTGCGCCGCAAACTCGATACCGCTGCCCATAGCGTCTCTGACGTTTGTCGGGCCGACGATCGGCAGCACCAAGTAGCTGCTGTCACGATAACCCCAGACAAACATGGTCTGGCCGAAGTCGCCTGACTGGTGGTCGAGCCCTTGCGCCACCGCAACGTCGAACAGGCCGCCGACACCAATTGTCGAATTCAAAGCGAAACGTCCAAGCGTGGTCGCCGCCGCCTTCGGACGAAGCTGCAGAATGTTGTTCGCGAACACCATCGGTTCGGAAAGGTTCGTCGAGAACGCGTCGACCCTATCGCGCACCGCCTGAGGGACGTTCTCGTTGTAGGCTTTGGCGACCGGATAGAGAATGGAATGATTGAATTTCTGATTGGTCTCGAAGACGGCGCGGTTGAAGGCTTCGTTCGGATCCGAAATCGCCTTCGGCTCTTCATCTTTTTCGGGAGACGCGAGATATTGGGCAGGCGGCAGCGACATCGGCGAACCGGCGCACGCGGACATTCCTGCGGCGACCATCATGCTGCCGGTCAAATTGAAGATTGCACGAAACTTCACGTTCCGACTTCCCCCGTGCCCCACGCCCCCGCCGAGCTCCTGAAATTTATCGGAACTATTTCCGGGAAGCTAGTTGCTCGGCCCCCAGCATCGAACGGCGTCCACCTTTTTTCGATCCCGGCATTGCGCCGAGACCACAAACGAGCCGAGTTACCGGCCCGAGCATCTCGAAACTGTATGAATTCGCCGATCCAAGGTTGTGTGTCCGGGCATAAGATCTCTTTGATGAGAATCAGTGGCTTGGGCCCGCGACCGGTACTCCGGATATGCCGCTGACCGCCATAAGGTGCCGCGCGAACTTCGCAGACCTCCTCTGCGCGCGTCGGCCGATGGATCGCCACCGGGCCGTCCTATTTGTCGTGTCTAATTTGCCGTGATCGATAGCGGCCGTTCAAACATCCCCGAACGTCGCATTTCGCAAATATTCCGCCTGCGCTACTTTTCACGAAACGCGACTCGATCAACGACGAATGCTCAGACGCGGAATTTGATGCCGAGATACTCACCCTCAAACGGTCTTCGCCTAGCCGCCCTTGCAGGCACCGCGTTGATTTACGGCCTCATAGGGCTGCCCGGAGAAAGCTCGGCGAAGCACCGCAAAACGCCGGTTCAATCATCCAGCGATCCTTGCGCCGAACCGACGGCATTCATCCGACAGCATATCGCAAAAATGAAGCAGCTGCAGGGTTCGCTCGAACTCGGCTCGGACAACCTCGTTGGTTGGATCCAGCATCTGCAAGGCCAGAAAAGTCTTGATCCCGATAAGGTCGCAAAATTGGCGGACTTGCGCCGCGACGCCGACCGCGTCAATGAATTGCTCCGCGCGGGTGGATGTAAAGCCGTCGACATCGACAGCGAGTTGAACCCGACGCGCGCCACGAGCACCGTATCGCCGTCAAAATGACGAGCCTCGGGCTCAACGCTCGCAAATTCTGACGCTCTCCAGCGAGCCGCTAGCAGAACGTTAGTTTTTGCATGACATGAATTCTCTCTGCGAGACAGCGGGCTGGCATCCATTGTGCAACGTTCGGGAGGCACGGTTCGCCGTGTCGCATCCCCCTCGCCCCGGGTTATCCATTGACTGCTTCCATCAATACAAATGTCTCGGTCGAAATTGCTTCGACATGGGGTTCCGTTTCCGATCGCTGGCAGGCGCTTGAGCGGCACGCATTTGCATCGCCCTTTCAAACGGCCCATTGGATCGGAAATTGGTACGAATCCTTCGCACCAACCGGCGTCGAACCTGTCATCGTCAGCGTTGTAGAGCGAAGTTCCGGCCGTGATCTCATGATGATCCCGCTCATGCGGCATTCTCAGAACGGGATCAGACGGATCGAATTCGCCGATTTATGGATTACCGATTACAACGCACCGCTCGCACGCTCGGACTATGACTTTCAGGGCTTTGACCGGGAGATTTGGCCGGCCATTCTGCGAGCGCTTCCGCCGGCGGACGTCCTGACGCTGCAAAAGATGCCGGTGTCGCTCGGCTCGAATGTGAACCCCATGACCACGCTTTCCGGCATCGAAAGCAGTGATCTGAGCGGCCATATCGTATCGCTCGGCGACAATTGGGACGAATACCTGTCGACACTCAGCAAATCTGCACGCCGGGAACTACGCCGCCGCACGACCAAGTTCGCCAACGAAAACGGAGGACGGCTGCGGCGCATCACGAACAGCGATGAGGCGGTGAAAGCCCTCCAAGTACTCCAGGAACAACAAACCTCGCGCTTGGCCGCCCGGGGCGCCAAGCATGTGTTCAATGAGCCGGTCTACCAAGAGTTCTATCGCCGTCAGCTTTTGCGCGGCCTCGTGACTGGACACGCAGTCATGTTCGTACTCGCGGCCGACGCCGAAATCGTCGCGACATTCTTTGCTCTCAAAAATAACGATCACACCACGCTAATACGCATGAGCCAGTCGCAAGACCCTATTTGGCGGCCGCTCGGATTGGGCAAGATGATCATACATCAGGCCCTCGAAACGCTTCATGCCGAAGGCTGCCGTACCTTTGATCTGTCGGTGGGCGCTCACCGATATAAGGACGAATTTGGCGTTTTGCCCGTGCCTATGGCGGAATTGACAACCCCGCTGAGTTTGCGCGGCACGCCGTTCATCGCACGCAGAAAAGCTATCGCCTACATTTCGCGGAAGCCCAAACTGATGGCACTCGCACGCTCGATTGCCGATAGGCTCCCGCGCCTCGCATCGTAGCACCGGGCGCGACGCTATTCGATCAGGATGCCGACAGCAGGCTCAATCGCTCAGCGACGGAAGCTTCCATGATGTTGAAGCGAGATCTGAGAACCGTCTTGATCCGCCGGAGATCCCAGCTCAGGCTGCGGTCGGTCGCAAATCTGCGCGCATAATGCGCCGCATAGGCAGCCTTTTCATCGACCGATGTCTTCCGGGGATCGTCGTAGAATGACGCAAGTTTACCCCGGCTCATGCCGGGCGTCGCAAGCCAATCGTCAATGTGCTCCGACAATCGCGCGACATCATTCATGCACCGGGTCAATCCAGTGCCGGTCGCGGGACATGACGTCTGAAACGCATCGCCGATCAAGACGACGCCGTGCTGCCGGTGGTTCGCCACGCGATCGAGATCTATCATTCTGATCCGAACCGCATCGGTCCTCTCGAACGATCTGAGAAATTTCTCGAGCCCGGGCATGGCGCCGTAAAGCGCCGAAACCGGATCGTTTCTGATCGCGGCGACAAACGGATCCTGATGACCGTGGTAGGTGAAGAGATTGGCGCGCATCACGTCGCCCATCGGAAACAGCGTGATGTAGGCGATGCCGCTTTCAAGACGCTCGCTGTAATACGTCAGCGCCGAAAAATTGAATTTTTGACCTTCACCCGGCCTGAGCGAAAAGCCGACGCAGAGCGAGTGATGATGGACAGTATCGAGCGTCATTCCGAGGTTTTGACGTAGCGCCTGCGAGAGCCCGGTTGCCAACACGACGAGACGCGTTGACAGCGTTTCGCCGTTGGCGAGTTCGACGGTCTGTGTCTCTTCGCCGTTGCGGATCTTCACAACGCGCTCGTTGACGAACCGCACGCGTCCGGGAACGCCTCTCCGCAATGAATTGATGAAGTCCTGATAGTTGAAGCCGTATTCGGTCGTTGTACGCAACTCCTGAATGCTGCCGGACCGCACGACCAGCATCTGGTCCACGCGCGTCGATACCGGCCTCAGGAAGTCGAGAAGCTGAAGTTCTTCGATGAGATCGAGTTGGTCGTCGACAATTTTCTCGCAGCGAAATTCCGGAGGATGTTTGGCACGCATGTCGACAAGCGTGACGGAAATTCCCCGCCGTGCCAGCACGATCGCAGCCATCGAACCGGCGGCGCCCCCACCGATGATCGTGACATCGGAGACGGGATGTTCGCCTCCGCTCGCAAGGTCTTGCGCAGCCGCGATCTCGTTCGTCGGCACTTAGCTGTCCCCTAAGTCTGGAGGTGTCGTTTCATATTGAACACCGTTCCAAATCGGAACGCGGGACTCCGAAAACCGGTCAATATGGCCGGCCTCCCGAGAGGATTCGGATGATGATTGGAAGGTCACGAGGGGTTGCACGAAGCTCCGATGGGGTGTCGCGAAGGCTCGTTACCCAAAGCAAAGATAGCGCCAACTGGCTTTCGCGGCCTCGCCTGTGGCGGCTGCGCACCTCCCCCTCTCGAATGATCCAGAGTCGACGAAGTAGCCCGGCCCAACGCACCCCAATTGGCTGCTGGTTTGCAACGGCCTGCCCAATCGAGCCGAAAAGAATTGCCGGCCAGAGTGGGAGCATCAACGTTGCAAGCCAAGTTCCAGTTTGAGGCATCGCGAAAGACTTTGTTAACCAACGCGCGCCTCGCGACGGCCGGCGCGGCCTTGCCTGACGAGGGCGCGGCACATCTCGGCCGAAGCGGCACCTCCGTATTGCAATTGGTTCACAGCAATGAGGGCGGCGGCGTCGAAGCGCTTGCCCAGATGATCTCCGATGGCCTTCAGCACAACGGCGCCCGCGTCGAGACACGCTTCATTTACCCCGGCATCAGCGCCACCACCGCTCAGAAGCTGCGCGGCGTTGCAGGCGCGATCCTAAAAATCGCGAGGACAAGGCCCGACACGCTCATCGCCTATCAATCGACGGCATCTGTCATCGTCGGGTTCATTGGCGCCCTCGTCGGCTGCAAACGGCGCATCGTGCACCAAACGGCGATGCCGGACGAAATTCACCCCGCAGTACGATTGCTTGATGCAGCCATGGGGTCGGCAGGGCTCTACAGCGTCAACATTGCGAACTCCGCCGCAACCGAGCACGCCTTCCGTCACTATCCACGGCGTTACCGCAGAAACCTGCGCAGAATCGATCACGGCCTTGACGCACCAAAAGCCCGTCACCCCCGCGCCGAAGTCTTGCCGCGATATGCCGTTCCGGACGATGGCCTGCTGCTTCTGAACGCCGGCAGACTTTGCGATCAGAAGGGCCAGCATCAGATCATTCGCGCCCTGCCTCATGTGACTGACGCCCGGCTTATCCTTGCGGGTGGCGGACCGAACGAGAACGACCTTCGCGACCTGGCACGCTCACTTGGAGTTGCAGATCGAATCCACTTCTTGGGAATTGTCTCTCGGGAAGCGCTCGGAGATCTTCTCGGCGCCGTCGACGTGTTCGTGTTTCCGTCCAAATGGGAAACGTTCGGGCTCGCAGCTGTGGAAGCAGCCATGGCGGGTGTAGCGATCGTTGCCGCTGACCTTCCGGTCTTGCGCGAAGTCCTCTCCGTCGGCGGAGGCGAACCTGTAAGCTTCGTTCACCCCGATGACACTCTGGCATTCGCCGAAGCGATCGCAGACCAACGCCCGCACACACAAACAAGCGTCGATCTCGATAAGTTCGCTCAGGCAATTCGGGCCAAATATTCACGCGGCCGGATGCTCGCCGCCTATAATGAACTGGTCGTCGCAGCCGAATAACACCGCGCAGTTCTTAGACCAATCGTGGAGCGGCCAACTTGCGGCGTGTGAGTTGCCGCATCCACACGCCGATACCGAAGATATCGTACACTTTGATCACGAGGCACGCCCCAAGGCCGAGCGCGACGAGCTTAATCGCCAATATCAACACATGTCCCAATGGCAGCAGACCAGCAATATCAGCCAGAAAAGCCGATGCTGCTGCAATGCCGATTATTCCGCAAAGATCGAGAATGGGAAGCGGCATGGCTTGCCACCGTCGCGCCGCGAGCGCAGCAACGAGACAACCCGCACCCTGAGCCGCCAGCATGGCCCAAGCCGCGCCGCCCGCACCATAAGGTGGAATGAGCAGAAGCGCAGTTGCAGCTCCCGCAAGCACAGTCGCGGTCGATACGTAGAGTTCGGCCGATGAACTCTCCAGGAAGTAGATCGCCTGACCGAAGTAGAACGCCCGAAAAACGTAAAGGGCCGTTGCCAACGTAAAAAGCGGAACCAACGACGCGGCCGCCTTCGCGTAAGCCTCGCCGAAAAGCACATGAATCAAGTCGGGCGCAAAGCACAAAATGAACGCCGACCCGAAGGCCGTTATGAACGAATATGCGCGGAAAGCCTCCGTTAGAATAAGCCTCGTTCGCGCACTATCGCCATCGCTCGCGGCGCGTTTGGCGTGCGGCATGTAAGATCCGGCGACCGCCTCGGATACCACAACAAGGCTTTGCTTGATGAGATCGCTGACAGCCCCATAGGGACCAACCGCCCCGACGCTTTCGAACTTCGCGAGAAGCAATCGATCGCCGCTTTGTCCGGCGGCGTTGATGCCGAAAGCCAGGATCAGCGGCGAGCCGTACTTCAAATATTGACGCGCAATCCCGGCTGAAAACTTCTCTCTGACCGCCGGCCAACCCTCGCGGATCAACGGCGCCGCCGCCAAAACGTGAGCAAGCGCAACGCCCGCTGCAAGGCCAGTCGCAGTTCCCGTTAACGCGAATGCAACCGCCCCGGCGATCGGAACGAAAAGCGCCCGAAGGAGCACGGCGACCCCAACAAGCTCTACCTTCAGACGCGCACGTGCGATCTCAAAGAACGTCTCGAATACCGCGAGGCCGACCGTCGGCAAGACGGTGCCAACCACCACATCGCGGCTGAAGATACCGGCCCAAACAGTTATGCCCGCTACGACGACGACCAGTCCCACGAAAACAGACATCGTACGAATGAACGTGCCGACAATCGAAAGCGAATGGTCCGCCGTATAGACGGCAAAAAACGACATCCGCAGCCATTGGATGGCGAACCCGTAGATGATGTACGCCGAGGCGAGATAGAGAAGATAAGCTCCGAACGTCTCAGGGCCTGCGAGACGCGCGAAGAGTGCGACCGAAAGCAAGTTGAGTGCAGCGGCAAACACTCGCGAGCCGATATAGATCACAGTGTGGCGCAAAATCATTACGGGAAAGCCTTACTGCACCACTGAATAATTGCCCGATTTTGGGACACGTCTCGTTTTCATTTTCGACGCATCGCGCCCGCTCGTTGTCGATTCAGGCACGCTTTTGGCATGGACCGCTCCCATGATGCTTCATGGGACAAACAAGAAATCCACTTTCCATGCCAACCTCGAAGGAGATGTTGGCCGACCGCTTGACGCCTCTGCTGTCAATGCCGTGACCTGCCGCCCGCACGTCGCATTCTTTATCCGCGCCCTCCACGGCGGCGGCGCTCAGCGCGACGCCATCCTGCTGGCGAACAGCCTGTTCGAAACCGGCATTGACGTCAGCATTCTCACTCTCGTTCCCGAGGGCCGGCTGAGACAGTTCGTGGCTGACGGCGTCCGCATCGTTCACGTCCCTGCAAAGCGGCTCGCAACGGCAGTCATCCTTCTCAGGAACGCGATCAGCCGATTGCAGCCGACTGTTCTCTTCAGTTCTGAGGCCGCCCCTAATGTCGCGGCGTACGCCGCCACCCGATTGCTCTCGCCGGGATCACGCCCGCGCCTAGTTTTGCGCGAAGTGACAGCACCCTCGATTGCGAAAGGCCTCGACCCATATCTTCAGAACCGCCTCGCCTTCCGCGCGGCCGGATACGTCTACAGTCGAGCCGATCGCGTCCTCACCTTGACAGAAGGCGCGCGCCGCGACCTCATTTTGAATTTCGGCGTACCGGCTGACCGGATCAGCGTCATGACATCGAACGCTGTCATCGATCCGCCGACGGCTGCGCGGTTAGCACTTGGAAAGGGAACTCCCGAAACGCGCGAGAAAGGCTTGCTCGTCGCCATCGGCCGCCTGTCGCCAGAGAAAGACCATCTGACATTGATCGGAGCTTTTGCCGATCTCGCGAAGCGCGCGCCCGCGCGCCTTGTCATTATTGGCGAAGGCCCCATGCGGCCAGCCCTAGAAGACACAATCGCGCGCCTTGAACTCGGAGATCGCGTAACGCTCGCGGGCGCAACGAACGACCCATTCGAATGGCTTCTGAAAGCCGAGGTGCTCGTCAGCTCGTCGAAGTTCGAAGGTCTCGGCAACGTGCTGATCGAAGCTCTCGCCTGCGGAACCGCCGTCGTTTCAACCGATTGCCCCTACGGACCTCGCGAAGTTCTCGAAGGCGGCAGCCTCGGCGGCCTCGTGCCCGTCGGCGACAAGAAAGCGCTCTCTAACGCGATCGAGCTGGCGCTCAATACGCCAACCGATAGGGCTTCGCTGAGACGCGCCGCCGAGCGGCATACCACGCGACAAGCCGCGGCATACCTTATCTCCAATCTGGAACTCGGGTGACACCATGGAGGGGATCAACGGGGTCAGCGGAATGGTTCAAGGAAGTCACGCCGACGTAACGCCGAAGCGCGTTACGGGACTTTGTGCAAGCGCCTCGCGCTATCTCGCGCGTATCGTACCGACGAAGCCGATCATCGCCAAGAACACCCATCCGATCGTGAGCTTCACCTTCGACGATGCGCCGGATTCCGCTCGGACGAACGGTGCGCGGATACTTGATCGCTATGGCATACGCGGAACCTACTACATTGCGCCCGGCATCTGCGGGACCGAGGACGAGCATTGGACCGTCATCGATAAGCGCGATGTCGAAGCGCTCGCCCGCGCAGGCCACGAAATCGGTTGCCACACATACAGCCACGTCAAAGTGCAGAGCCTGACCCGATCCGCCCTCGCGCGCGAAACGCAACAGTGCTTCAATGCCCTCCGCGACATTTGCGGAAACGCTGCGAGCAAAAATTTCGCCTATCCGTTTGGGAATGTTTCGTTCCCGCGCAAGTTCGACCTCGACAAAACATTCAGCAGCTGCCGAAGCATCTACGGTGGTTTGAACTCCGGCCTCATCGATTTGGCGATGCTTCGGTCGATCGAGCTCTATGATCGAACGAGCACCGAGCAGTCGATCAACGCAATTCTCGACCAGGCGATCGCGACGAACGCATGGGTCATCTTCTATACCCACGACGTGACCCCAAACCCGAGCTGGATCGGCTGCTCCCCTGCTCATCTCGAAATGGCTGTGAACGCGGCAATGGCCCGCGGAATTCCATGCCTGTCGGTCGACCAAGCCTTGCACACAATAGGCGTTCGCGCCTGACCGGAAAACTCAGCGGCGATCCTCGTTGGCGACGGGGAAACGCGCGAGCAAATGCATCCCGACAATCGCCATCAGAGCCATGAACCAGACCGGATTGTTGCGCGAGACGAGCACGGTCTCGAGCGACGCCGTGAAGAGGACGTAGATCCACAGCCTCAGGAAATATCGCGCGAGGGCCGGATTGTTCGACAATCGTGATGCGGCCCCGAAGTCCCGCAGCGGAACGTAGATCACCGCGATCAGCAGCAATACCAAACCGGGAATGCCGAATTGAAGCGCCGCTTCGAGATAGCTGTTGTGAGAATCCGTTCCAAGTTCTTCGACCCAGCCCGAGATATCCTCGGGCTCCGCCGGAAGTTTATCCCGATACATAAGCTCGTTCGTCCGCCATGGCCCCGCAAGGCCGTAGCCGAAAATCGGATGCGCCGCTGTTTGCTCTAGAGAGAAGCGCCAAAGATCCGTTCTCCCCGTGAAACTGGCGTCAGGAAGTACGAGGGCGACCAGCGATCTGATTGGACCCGGCCAGCTCGACCCGACCGTCGCAATGTTGAGGAAAACAAGCGGCAGCAGAACGAGGGCAGCGCGAAACCAGCCGCTTCGCGCACGGTAGACCAACGCCGCTAGGATGAGCGTAAATGGCACCAGCGCAATCGACGTCTTCGAAACCGACAACAGCAGGAACACGGATGCTGCGCCGACGATCAGCCAACCGGCCCACCGCTTGCCGATTTCGGCGATGAACAGCCCCGAGAAGATGAGGACGACCATCATCGCCCCGGCTTCATTCTTGTGATTGAAGAAGCCGCGCCAGTTTCCGGCGAGTTCTCTCTCCAATGTATCGCCGGCCGAGTGGATGGAAAGCGACGGGAGGAACGCAACACCCGCGTAGCAAAGAACGAGCACGGCAAAAGCAGCGATCGCGAGTTGATTTGCGAACTGGCGCGGACTCTGCGGCAACCCCACGGCCATTGCCGCAATCGTCATCGAGATGACCTCGAATAGCCCGCGCTTCAAACCCGTTGCGGGATCGCCGGAGACGACATTCGTGATCAGCAGCCAAACCATGAATGCCACGAACGGAAACGCGGCAACGTTGCGGAAGTGGTTAGGCTTCGTCGCGAGCGTAAAGGCCGCCAACACGATGAACAGCAGCGGGAAGGCAATCTGATTGGCGATATTGCCGCCTTCGAGCGGCCCGGCGAGATCGGCGCCCGAGCGGTCATGAAACGGCTCGAATGAAATCCAGTAGACGAGCAGCACGACAAGCACAAGGAACGGACGAACGATCCGCGCAAGATCGCTTGCAACCGGTGCCGCGGTGCCGACTTCCCCTTTCATCGTTACCATTTCTGTTCGCCCTCGGATCAGGTCTCGGGACGCCACGCACGCGCCAGATAGTCTTTGACGAACGCTCCGTACTCGGTTGTTGAGACACCATCCGGCGCAAGCATCCTCGGCGTCGCCCCGGCAGAGAAGCACCACGCCATTGAATGAAGCTTGAGCGGTTCTAGAACATCGCGCGTAAATGGAGCGCCGAAGTCTTCCGGCGTGCCTCTGATGGCATCGTCGCCGTCCCTGCTGAAGCCCCACTCGGTCACGACAACAGGTTTGACCGCCGGGAGGCCGTCCAGGCTGTCCGGCCAGCGCGAAGCGACGCCACGGTCCTCATTCGGATAGCAATGCCAGGAATAAATGACCCGCTCGTCATCGATCAGATTATTCGCAACGCCCTTGAGATCGTGGGCCCACCGCCCACCGGCAACGATGATGATCGCGTCCGATCGCGATCTGATTTCGTTGATCAGGCGCACCCAGAGGGCTTTGAGAACCGGCCAATGTTCGCCGGTGCTTCGCCACAGCTTACCGTCGTAAACCGGCTCGTTCCAAAGCTCGAAAAGAATAGCGGGATCTTTCCCGAAACGTTCGGACACAAGCCGCCAGAAATCCAGAGCCAGCACATCATCGGAAGCAAATGCATCGAGAGGCAGGCCCCAACTGGGATCTACAGGCTCCGCGTAACGCCCGGGAAATCCGATCGCATGCCAATCGATAATCACGAACAGACCTGCGGCTCGTGCAGCGGCGACATCGCGTTCGAGCGCCGCGAGTGTATGCTCCCGATCATGACGCCAATGTCCGGGATGAACGCTGATCCGCACGGCCGTTGAGCGCCAATCGCGTGCAAGAACTTCATAATCGCTGAGGGGCCGTTCGCCCCGCACGTACACCGGATCGCCGACGCCTACACCCAGCAAGCGAATGGGACGGCCGCCGAAACGGAGCTGATTGCCGGCGACGTCGAACCTCGACTGATCTCCCGCACGCGCGGACATCGAACTCAGAAGAGCGCCTGCAGCCGTCGCCCCGGCGAGGAAGTTGCGGCGGGTAAGCTCAGATGGCATGCACCGCCACCGCCGCAGTGGGGCGCGCAAGACCCTTCGCCGTGAGGATCGTTCCGCAGAGACGCGGCATATCCTTCGTCAGGGCGTCAACGCCCGTATCGAACGCGACGGTGTCGTTGGGCCGATTGGATGAAACGAAGAGCACCTGGTTCGTGGCATCGAGATCGCGCGACAAGGCATCAGTACGCGCATCGATGATGACGACATCGTAGGATCGCTTTGCATCATCCAGCGACGCTAGGATCGAAGAAGCGTCTGGGTTGTTGACTATCAGCAGATCGAGGTTCGGATCCCGTGTCTTGCTGATCTTTCCTCTCACCTCCCGCGCTGTGCTCGCGCTCAACGAGCCATCGGCCACCAGCAAGCGCGTAAGTCCGGGCGTCCGAACGTCGCCGTCAACAAGCAGAACCTTCTTGCCTTCCGCGACACATGCATGCGCGAAGGCGAGCGCGATGACAGGCTTGATAGGCACGCCATGATTGGAGACGAACCAAACCGTCCGCACAGCATCTGAACTCGCCCGGCCGCCGAGGTAACCGTGGAGCGTCCGAATATGATCGGCAAACGCCGTATCCGGCGAGGTCGCAGCGACGCGCGCAAGCGATGCCATTGCCGAAGTGCCGTCGCGTAGCCACACTGTCTGAGCCGCCCGCGAAGCGGCGCGCATATCGCAGATCAACCGGCGAGGCGACAACGGAACCACGTCATCTTCACTAGAAACGCCGTTGCTCGCCTTGACGAGCGTCGGCGCCCTGGCAGCACCTCTCGGGGTTTCGTCGGCACTCGTGTCAACGCCGGCCTCAGCAGTCGTTTTGCCATTTTGAGGCGTCTTTAGCGGGATTTCAGTCGCCTTATCGCGCTCGCGTGCTGACGGCATCGCGCGGTCGCTGCTGGCTCCCGTTGCACCTACGGAACGCGGCGTCTCGAAAAGACCTCGCACAAGAGGAAGCAAGATGGCAGCTGCAGCGAATGCCTGCCCGACCAGAAAGCCGAGAATCGCCAGGATAACGCCGCGAGGCGGAAACACGCGCGCCGGAAGCGGCATCGCAGCCGAAATGATACGCACGTTCGTCGTATTGAGCCGCGACTGCTCGCGCGTCTCGCGCGATCGCGCCACCGACTGCTGATAAAGGCTCTGTGTAACCTCGAGATTGCGCTCCAATTCGCGCAACTCGATTTGTGCCTTGGCCGCCTCGTTCATTTCGCCTTTGAGACGTTGAACGGCATCTGCCAAAGATTGCTCATTGGCCTTCGCTCGTTCGTAGTCATGGCGGATGCTTCCAAGGACGCGAAGGATCTCGCGATCCATCTCAGATCTGACAGCGCGCTCCTGTTGAGCCATCGTCACCATCACGGGATGCTTCGGCATCAATTGCGCGGCAAACCGCGCGCGCTCGGCTGTCACCGTGGCGAGCTGCTTTTTCAAATTGATCAACGTCTGCGAAGCCATGATCTCCGGGATCGACTCGGGCGTAGCGCGCGACGCCTGAATATCGTCCATCTGGGCTTTGATGCGCTCCGTCGCGGCTCGCGCCAGGGCCAATTGATTGTTCGCATCGGTCAGCTGTTGCTCGACGACAAGTTTGCCGCTTGCGAGGCCAAGGTTGTTAGCCGCCTTGTAGGCAGCGATCTTTTCTTCCGCCGCGTTGACCTGCTCCTTCATCGCCTTGAGGCCCGAGTCCAGAGCCTCGGCAGCGCCCTCATTGCTCGACGAACGATATTGCGCCTGATCTTCGAGATACGCGGCGATGATCGCGTCGGCGATGCGCGCCGATTTGGTCGGATCGTTGGAGATGACCGACAGCTCGATGACGAACGTACGCTCGGGTCTCTTGACGCCGATCCGCTGCTGCAACGTCTGCAGAGCCGTCGTTTCCCGGTCGCCCTTCGGCTCGGAACTCAAATACCCCGCGAGCCCGGGTAATGCGGTCGTCAAAACGTTGCCTTGAGTGCCGTTGAACTCCGGGTCATTTTGAAGATCCAATGCCGAGATGGCTCGTTTTAGAACACTGTTCGACGACAGCACCTGGACCTGGCTTTCGACGACCGTAATGCCGGAATCGGATTCGCCGGCCCGTGGCATCACCTCTTTGTCGAGAAGTCGGAGGTCCCGCGGATCGACGAGAAGCTCGGCTGTGGCGACATACCGGTGCGGTACGAACTTCGACAGCGTCACCGCAAAGCCAGCGCCTAGAAGCCCGCAAATCAGCAGAAAAAGCGTGCGTCGCCAGAGCGCTGCGAGAATGTCGGCGGCATCGATCCCGCGCTTCGTGGACTGAGAGGCAAGCCGATCCTGAATGGCCCCGGCATGAGGTTTATCCAAAAACACGTCTGTCTCCGCCCGCATCTGGTCATGAAAAAGCGGCCCTCCCCGACCCAATGGAGCCAGGGGGACCGCCAATGACCAGCAAACGACATGCCAGCGGCCGACATGATTAACGATTGGACCGAAAGAGCCCCGGCTCTACCGTCCCACCAATGAAAAAAGGCCCCGGAAGCCGGGGCCTTTCAATCTGGTTATTTTGATGTGTCGCCCGGCTTTTTGTCGGAAGGGCCATTGGTGCTGTCTTGTGCGCCCTTTACGCCGGTCGCGTCCTGAGAAGGTGACATGCCCTGATCTCCTGCACTCGCGCCGCTATTGCCAGCAGGATCGTTTGCATCCATGGCAGGGCCGTTCGTGCTACCCGGTGCACCCTTTACGCCGGGTCCCGAACTCGTGTCCGAAGGCGGCTGATTGTCGTTCGACGTATCAGCTGCGATTGCCGGTGCAGCACCGATCAGCGCTGCGAACGCGCATGCCACAATGAGTTTCTTCATGGCGTGTCCATCCTTTGGTTTCTTCCGTTGCCAAGATGAAACGAACCCGTCCTCACGGTGTTCCGCTACTGCGACACGAACCCGATCACATTCAGGAAATCATTCCTTCCCGCGAATTGAACGTAGGACCAGCCGGTAGAGGAACCAAACGGCAAAAAACGGCGCGGCAAGAATGAGAATTACCAAATCCGATGCCAAGCCGATGCCGCGGCGTAGAAAAGCCCACGCTTTGGATTTCGGCGGCTCAGGAAATTCACCGGGAAAGTACTCACGCGTTGGGCACGGGGGCTCGACGTTTTGCCGAGACGCCCGGCGGTGCACCCAAGCACGGCGGCGAAAACGATCGATCCTCCGCGCGGGATTCGCCCTGCGTAAAGTGACTGATCTCGTTTGACGCATTACGCTCACACTCATGGGAACGAAACGCGCGGAATGTAGTAGCGTTCCGGCGTCACAATACCGCGAGCTGATGTTATAAAAGCTCAATAAAAAGCCACATTAACGGGCCTAAGACGACGGCTCGCATCGCGCGTGCCGCCGCCTTCAGGCGCCACTATCGCGACTGGCGCTTCAGGATCGACCGGCCCGCATAAACCGCGACGGCACCAAGCTCTTCTTCGATCCGGATGAGTTGGTTGTATTTTGCCAAACGGTCGGAACGCGACAACGATCCCGTTTTGATCTGACCACAGTTCGTCGCAACGGCGAGATCGGCAATCGTCGAATCTTCCGTTTCACCCGAACGATGCGACATGACGGCGGAATACCCAGCGCGCTGCGCCATGCTGACAGCGTCCAGCGTTTCCGACAATGAGCCAATCTGATTGACCTTCACCAGGATCGAGTTTGCGATGCCTTTCTCGATACCTTCGGCGAGGCGCTCCGTATTCGTCACGAAGAGATCGTCGCCGACCAGCTGAACACGCTCGCCAAGGAGGTCGGTCAAGAGCTTCCATCCGGCCCAGTCGTCCTCCGCCATTCCGTCTTCAATGGAGATGATCGGAAAACGGTTCACGAGGTCTTCGAGATATTTGGCGTTACCGGCGCTGTCGAGTGACTTGCCCTCGCCGGCGAGCTTATACTTCCCGTCTTTGTAGTATTCGGTCGAGGCGCAATCGAGCGCCAGCATCACGTCTTCGCCCGGCTTGTAACCGGCCTTCTCGATCGATTTCATGATGAAAGTCAGCGCTTCGTCGGCGCTCTTAAGGTTCGGTGCGAAGCCGCCCTCGTCTCCGACCGAAGTACTATGACCTGCATCCTTGAGGTTCTTCTTCAGGGTGTGAAAAATCTCAGCGCCGACGCGGATGGCATCCGCGCAAGAATCCGCCGCGACCGGCATGATCATGAATTCTTGGATGTCGATCGGGTTGTCGGCGTGGGCCCCACCGTTGATGATGTTCATCATCGGCACGGGAAGAATGTGCGCGTTGACGCCCCCGATATAGCGATAGAGCGGAAGATCGTTCGAACGGGCCGCGGCCTTCGCCACGGCAAGCGACACGCCGAGAATGGCGTTGGCGCCAAGGCGGCTCTTGTTGTCGGTGCCATCGAGCTGAAGCAACGCCGCATCGATCCCGCGCTGCTCTTCGGCATCCATGCCCGAAAGCGCGTCGAAGATCTCGCCGTTGACGGCATCCACCGCCTTCCAAACGCCCTTGCCCTGGTAACGCTCCTTGTCCCCGTCCCTGAGCTCGATCGCCTCGTGAGCTCCGGTCGACGCGCCCGACGGCACGGCAGCCCGGCCCTCGGATCCATCTTCGAGAAGCACATCCACTTCGACCGTCGGATTGCCTCTGCTGTCGAGGATTTCGCGGCCGATGATGTCGACGATGGCGGTCATGAGCGTTCCTGGTGTTGGATCTTGTGTTGGGAAGGGACGTTTTCGGGAGTTTCGCGCCCGGTTATTAAACCCTAATGTCGGTGCAGCAAAGTCCCGCTGGGCGGTCTTCGCCTACCCGATGGGCCAGGTGCGGTCGAGAAGTGCGGATGAGATAACGTGTCCGGCGATAGAGAAACCCACCCAAGATGCCGGGGTTGCGCTAAATAAGCCGTCCCCGAGGGTTTTCATACCAAGTCGGTGCCGTCCACAGCCCTTCTGAGAGAGAATCATCGCCCCGTGCCAGAAACTTCCGCTCTTGTCCTTTTTTCAGGTGGCCAGGACTCGACCGTATGCCTGGCCTGGGCGCTTGATCGTTGCGACCGTGTGGAAACGGTCGGGTTCAGCTACGGACAGCGCCACAGCGTCGAACTCGGGCAGCGTGAAATCATCCGCTCGAAGCTCGCGCGCCTCGGCCCCGCAGGACACCGGCTCGGTGGCGATACGATCCTCGATTTGCCGGCGCTCCAAGGCATCAGCGATACCGCACTGACCCGCGAGACGGAAATTACGTTCGCCGCGACCGGATTGCCGACGACGTTCGTACCAGGACGCAACCTCCTATTCCTCACCTATGCCGCGGCGCTCGGATACCGGCGCGGTATCGCCACCCTCGTCGGCGGCATGTGCGAGACCGACTTCTCCGGCTATCCCGATTGCCGGAACGATACGATCCAGGCAATGGCCCAAGCCCTATCGTTGGGACTGGCGACGCCGGTGTCCATCGAAACCCCGCTGATGTTCATCGACAAGGCCGGAACTTGGGAATTGGCGTCGAAGCTCGGCGGGAACGACCTGATCAACATCATCCTCGAAGACACCCACACCTGCTACGTGGGCGACCGCACCAACCGACACGAGTGGGGCTATGGTTGCGGCGCGTGCCCGGCTTGCGATCTTCGCGCCAAAGGCTGGGCGGAATGGCAAGCGCGTGCAAATTCCGAATTGCCTCAGAAAGCGTAGATCTTCAGAACGGATAGATCAGGCAGGTCGTCGTCGCGTGCGCGATGAGCTTGCCGCTCGTGTCCGTCAATCGCCCTTCCGCCGCCGCACCCCGTCGCCCGCGCGACAGCAACGTTCCTTCGGCACGCACGGTACCCGTGTCCTTCGTCATCGGACGGAGCAACGAAACCTTGAATTCCATTGTCGTAAAACCGGTGCCCTTCGGAAGCGTCGAAAGCACCGCGCACGCCATGCAGGAATCGAGCAGCGTAGCGGTATAGCCTGCGTGTACGGTTCGAATGGGGTTGTAGTGCTCTTCGCGAGGTTCGGAAACGAACACCGTCCGCCCCTCCTCCGCTTCGACCAGCCGGAAGCCAAGCGTCTTCGAAATTGGCGGTCCAGGCAGATCGCCGCGCATCATGGCGGTAAGAAACTCGAGCCCACTCATTGAAGTCAGCGTCGCTAGATCGACGATGCCGACATTGTCCGGCCCGGGAGAGCTTTGCGGTGCGCTTGGCTGCATGGCCGGTCCCTTCCGTCAGGCTTCTAAAGCAAACGGATTGGAATCCGTCGCCTGATTGAGATTGTTCCGGTGCTCGGCGTCTTTCAATGCGGCGACGACGCCCTCTCGGCCATTTTCGCCCGGCCCGCCCGCGCCTCCGAAACAGCGACAGGAACGCGCTGCGGTCACCATCCTGGCCGGCCGGACTTGACTTGCACGCGGCGCTTCGTAGGTATCCCTGCATGTACGCGATCAAGGAGATTTTCTACACGCTGCAAGGCGAAGGCGCGAACGCCGGAACGCCCGCCGTCTTCTGCCGGTTTGCAGGCTGCAACCTGTGGACCGGGCGTGAGCAGGATCGCGCCAAGGCCGTCTGCCAGTTCTGCGATACGGACTTCGTCGGCATGGACGGAGACGGCGGCGGACGCTTTGAGACCGCCGACGCCCTCGCGGACGCCTGCCGGCAAGCGGCTCCTGCGTCAAACCATTCGATACTCGTGGTTCTGACCGGCGGAGAACCGATGCTGCAGGTCGACCCGCAGCTGGTCGACGCCCTCCACGCGCGCGGCTTCAGGATCGCCATCGAAACCAACGGCACGCTTCCGGTTCTCGAAACGATCGATTGGATCTGCGTCTCGCCGAAAGTCGGCTCCGACCTGAAGCAACTGCACGGCCATGAGTTGAAGCTCGTCTTCCCGCAGGAAGGCGGCGACCCTGCCCGGTATCTCGACCTCGACTTCGAGGAACGCTTCCTCCAGCCGATGGACGGACCCGACCAGCACGCCAACACCCTTGCAGCCATCGCTTACTGCAAAGCCAATCCGGCATGGCGTCTGTCCGTCCAAACCCATAAAATCCTCGGAATCCCTTAACGAATGGGCCTTCCGCGCCGGTTTGGCGCGGTTTGAGCCCCCCGGCGGGGGTGGCGCCTCGGGGCGAAATCCCGTATGGAGCGGCCATGCAAATTTATAAGGAATTCAGGTTCGAGGCGGCCCACTTCCTGCCGTCGGCAGCACCCGGCACACCCAATGCCCGCGTGCACGGACACTCGTTTCGCGCGCGCATTGTCGTTGAAGGCGAACCCGGGCCGACCACGGGCTACATCTTCCATTTCGACGAATTGTCGTCAGCGCTCCGCGAAACGGAAGACGCACTCGATCACCGCATGCTGAACGACATCGACGGGCTCGAAGCGCCGACGCTCGAGCGCATCGCCGTGTGGATCTGGAACCGGCTTTCCAACCGCATCCCGGGCCTTTGCCAGGTCGAAGTTCATCGCGATAGCTGCAGTGAAGGTTGTATATATCGCGGACCTTCACCCGAAGCGCGTTTGGCTGCGGAGTAACGGACAATGGCAGCGGAAAAGCCGGGCGCAACTCAGCTCGGCAAGCAAGTCGGGATACCGGAAAGCCCCGAGGCGGCTCGGCTTGACCGTGTCGCCAATCCGCACGCCGATACCGATTATGTCGCCCGCTTCACGGCGCCCGAGTTCACGTCACTCTGTCCGGTGACGGGGCAGCCCGATTTCGCGCACCTCGTCATCGATTACGTGCCGGGCGGATGGCTGCTCGAAAGCAAATCGCTGAAGCTTTATCTCGCCTCGTTTCGCAACCACGGCGCTTTCCACGAAGATTGCACCGTTGCGATCGGCAAACGCATTGCCGGCCTTATCGAACCGAAATTCTTGCGGATTGGCGGTTACTGGTATCCGCGCGGCGGCATCCCGATTGACGTCTTTTGGCAGACGGGGACGCCTCCGAAGGACGTATGGCTGCCTGACCAGGGCGTGCAAACTTACAGGGGACGAGGCTAACCCCGTCCCCTGTCATGATCTCCAATCAGCTCTCGTGAGCCGATCGAATTACCAGCGGCGGTGGTTCTGACGCCAAGGACGGTTATGGCCATAAGAGCGATAAGGGCGATTATACCCATATCCATAATAGGGCCGGTAATAGCGAGGCCCGTAGTAACCGCGCCCGTAGCCGCCGCGCCAATGGCGGCGGTAACGCGTCTGCTCGACGACGCTGTTGCCGCTTTTCGCAGCCGATTCAACGGCCGCAAGATTTCCGCCACCCAATGTCGCAGCCTGAGCTCCGGTCGCGGCAAAGCCGATCCCGAGTCCCAAAGCCAACGCCAAAAGAAGATTTCGCATTTTGGTCTCCCAATCTTATTGCCTTCCAACAATTGCCGATGGCAATTTCTGGTTCCGGCTTATGTACTCTAGGAGACCTTGACTGAACGGCAGCTGTACGGCGCACGCAATCCCAGGAGGAAAATCGGAATGGATTGCGGCGCAAATCAGAGATCAGCGATTTTCAGGTAGCGGAATAAATTCCGTTTCATCGCCGGGAACAATTGCGAAGCGGCCTTGCCGCCAATCTTCCTTCGCGCTGTCGATGCGCTCTTGCGAGCTCGATACGAAATTCCACCAGATATGCCGCGGCCCGTCCATCGGTTCACCACCAAGCAGCATCAGCCGCGCGTTCGTTTCCGCGAGAATTGATATCCGATCGCCGGGCTTGAAGACGAGAAGTTGCCCACCCTCGAATGTCTGCCCGCCAATGTCGACGCGCCCCGACGCGAGATACACAGCGCGCTCGTCGTAATCGGGATCGAGCGGCAGAATGGCGCCCGGCGCCAGAACAGCTTCGGCATAGAAGCAATCATGCGGAAACGCGGCGGGCGACGTCTCACCATAAAGACTGCCGACGATGAGCCGAACGCGCTTCCCCTCGCCTTCGAGCCTCGGCAGCGCGCTGACATCGTGATGCGCAAAGGCCGGAGCGCTCTCCTCGTGAGACTTCGGAAGAGCCATCCACGCCTGAATTCCAAACATATCCTGGCCTGACATTCGCGTATCGGGAGCCGTTCGCTCGGAATGCACGATGCCGCGCCCCGCCGTCATCAGATTAACCTCACCCGGGCGGATCGCAAGCGCCGACCCGAGGCTGTCGCGATGCATCATCTCGCCTTCGAAAAGATAGGTGACGGTCGCAAGCCCGATGTGGGGATGCGGTCTGACGTCAATGCCTTGCCCCGATAGAAATTGCGCCGGCCCCATCTGATCGAAAAATATGAACGGCCCGATCATCTGGCGCTGCGCCGACGGCAGCGCGCGCCGCACTTCGAACCCGCCGAGATCGCGAGCGCGCGGCAGAATGACTTGCTCGATCGCATCGCAAGACTTGCAATCGCCCGGAATGGGATCGTTATCCTTGAGCCAACTCATCGAGCGTCTCCTCTGCTTTGGCATACATGGCGGCATCCGGCGCCTGCCGCAACCGGCCGCAAAATCTACGTCACCAGAAATCGCAATTTCTCGGCGACACTCGGACGCCTGCACGAATCCCGGCTGCCGAACCACCTCAGCCTGTTCCGCTGCACCCAATCGTAAAACCGGTCGCCAATCGCACTGGGAATAATTCTGCCCGCGAACCCCAATCCACGCCAGGGTTGAGGCATCGTCTGCGCCGCAGCCAACACGCCCGCCCACCTCGTGTAAGGCAGCCCCTTGCTCAACACCATGAAGGTATCGAACGCTTCGGCGTCAAGTTTGTAATGGCGATAGAGGGCAGTCGGCAGCGCATCCTGGATGACAGCGAACCGGGTTTGCCCGGCCGGATCGCGATCGAGCATCCACTGCACGCCACTCGAACAGAGAACGCAAAGTCCGTCGAAAATGATCAAGGGCTCGCTATCGTCAAAGCGCGGAACCGCCGGATCATCTCGATAGCTGTAAGCCGTGAAGGACATCACGGATCATTTCCTGTCTCAATTTCATGTCCGGTTTATGAAGCCGGAGAGCTGGCGCTATTGTGAAGCAAATTGGGCTTCCGTCCCAATGCCGAATTGTTCCGAATTAAGCCTTCCGGCCTGACCGCGCGCCGCGTAGAAAATTGCACACGCCATATGCAGCGCTACTTGGAGTTCAGAACATGCCCCGCCGTGCCGCACACATCCCCTGCCTTCTCACTTGTTTCGGCCTCGCAAGCCTATGGTCCGCCCCGCCCGCACGCGCAGCGATCGATTGCGCCAACGCTGTATCGACAGTCGAAATGAACTTCTGCGCGGACAAGGATTATCAGGCCGCCGATAAGGCCCTCAACGCCGCCTATGCAAATGCGGTTGAGTACATCCGAACGCGCGGCGACCAGGAAAAGCCGTACGACACGGAGAGCTTCCAGGAAGCGTTGCGCAAAGCCCAACGCGCCTGGGTCGCCTATCGCGATGCCGACTGCAAAGATCTAGTGGCCCAGGAGTGGTCCGGCGGCAGCGGAACGTCATCGGCCTCACTTGGATGCATGACAGAAAAGACCATCCAGCGGACCAAAGAGCTCATAGACCGATATTCGGAGCACTGAGACGGCTCACTGAGCGTGGCTCAACATGCACGCCAAGATAGTCGTTCACCATACCCTTCACTCGCGCGTGACTTTGGCCCGATTGACTGCCACCGAACCGTCGTTTTGCGACTTTAGACCTCCGCGACTGCAGGGGGCTCTAACGTCACGCATGCGCAGAGTTTTTGTCCTTATGTACACGCGCCCGGACATGCCCGCGCGCGACAGTCGATGTCGGAGAAAAGAACATGACTTCATCACCCCTTGTTTCGCGCGTTCTCGCCGGATGCGCAGTGTTCGCCGCGCTGGCCGCAACGCCGCTTTCGCCTTCGATCGCCGCACCGAAAATCGCGGTCGGCACATTGACCTGCTACGGCAAGGGCGGCGTCGGCTACATTTTCGGCTCGAAGCAAAACCTGCGGTGCAATTTCGAAACGCCAATCAGCGGACGCACCTATCGCTACGCCGCGACGATTTCCAAAGTCGGCATCGACATCGGCATCAAGGGCGATAGCACCCTCATTTGGACGGTTCTCGGACCGACGACGGATATTCCGAGTGAAGCACTCGAAGGCAACTACGGCGGTATCACAGCGGGCGCCGCTGTCGGCATCGGCGCCAACGCGAACGCGCTCATCGGTGGCTCGAGCCAGTCCATCGTCCTCCAGCCCGTGAGCGTCGAAGGACAGACGGGACTGAACATTTCTGCCGGCGTCGCCGGCTTGACTATCTTCAAGCCATAAGTCGAAGAGCAGAACGAAACGGCGGCGCGCTGCAATTCGATATGCGGCGCGCTTGTCTTCCCGCGAAATTACGCTGTCAGCTGATATTTTGTGCTCAGCAAATTGATGAGCCCCGCGCACCTCTTAGCTCGCATTCCGAGCATAACGTCATCACTTTTTGGCCATGAGAATCGCACGGTATCGGACCTCTAAGCCGCGAGGAGATAACCATGGCCGCACTATCTAAAAACGTCGAAGAAATGCTGATGCGCCTTGCGGATAATGCGCGCACCGAACAGGATTTCGTGATGACGTTGTCCGACGCTATCCGCCGCGTCGACGAACAATTGCTGCGTGACGTTCGCAACGTCGCAATCCAACACGAACTACGCCGCGAAGCCATTCTCGGAGAACTGCAGGATCTTGCTTCGCGACTTTGCGCTCTTCCCGTACGCACGCCGATACAGCCGGTCACCGCGATTGATCAACAAGGGTATCAGCAGCAGGAACCAGGCAATCCGACACGAGCCGAAATCGAAGCCGCGCTGAATGGTCAGGCCGGAGCCGATTGGCGCCAAGCCGCACAGAATATGCACGACGAGTTCGAGTTCACCTTCAACGGTCAACAGCGGCACTAGGCCAGCTTACTGCCCGATATATCCGGGCATCCGCACGGCCTCGCGAGAGGCAGAGAGGCGCATGGCATGTCTGTGCGCATATTCGAAATCACGGCGCACGGTCGCCCTCGGAATGCGCGCCCGGAAAAAATCGGCCCACCGGAATTCCTCATAGGGCTTGCCCGACTTTGCAAAGCCTCCGGCTTTGCGAACGGACCAAGCGAGGTCGCGATAGGGATCGGCGCGCAATTCCTTCAACGTCTCGGGAAGTTTTGACGGGGACACCGGCTGCCCGTGCGCATCATAAGGATGCAACAGCCCGAGCGTTGTCATCTGCCTCAGGAAGCGCTTGCGCGGCAGATGCGAAAAATCGGCGATCACATCGACCCATGCCTCTTCCACCTCGCTCTTCAAAAGCGCCAGGCTCAAGTGATGATGATCGATGATGAAGAAGTCTTCGCCGGGACCGAGCACGGCCGGTATCGGACGCTCCTCGAGAAAACATTTGAGCTTCCGCCGGCTTCTCGCGCGTCGTTCGACCTTTTCTCGCTTCGCCGCAACGGCCCGCATTCCAACCGCCATCTGCGTCGGACGTAAATCCTCGATGGGAACCTGAATGAGCTTGGATTTGCTGCGGGCGTGGAGGTGAGAACGCTGCAACTGTAATTGGAAGTTCTGGGCGATACGCAAATCGGAAGACGGTTCAAACCAAACATCAAGCGGCGGCATGACTTCCCACAAAGCCAACTGAACACCGCTTAACGTTTTCGCCTTTATGGTTAAGATCTGGTTTAGGATGTCCAATATCTCAGCCGCGAACGCGACCGAATGTGCGAATTTCGCGAAAGGCTTACTTCGCCGCGGTCATCGATCCGCCACGCCGCCGCGAAACCTCCGCTGCTGAAACTTCGCCGGCCGCAACCAGTGCATCGACACAGCTCTTCGAGAGGCCGACGCCGACCGCGCGCATGCACGATCTGACCTGCGGGCTGTTCGGACTGTAGGCGCTGCAGTGAGCATAATAATCGGTGGCGCATGCCATTTGTACGCGCAGGCTGACGGCAGAGGCAGTGCCCGCCATCAGCGTGACCCCGGCGAGAGCGAGGACCGGCGCGAGAACAGCGCGGAAAGCATTCCGGTGGATCACAACAAAAGTAGTCATTGCAGGTCTCCATCTCTTCTAGCGGCAAGCCCCTATGGGCCGTTGTCGCGAGAAGAAATAGCGCGTCCCGGGATGCTTCCGCTGTTCCGGCGGGAACCGGACTTACATCCGGCCCAACTGCCCTGCCCTTGCGTCATCGCCTTTGGGTATCGCCCTGCCTGGCCAGGGATAGACGTCCGCCCGCGCCCCGTTTTTGCGAGCCAACCGGCACGCCTGTTCATAGACGACAGTTGCGGCAGCAAGTGCCGTGATGCCCCCATGATCATAGGCCGGCGCCACTTCGACGACGTCGCATCCGACGATCCGAACATCTTCGAGGCCGCGAAGCATGGCGAGTAGTTCGCGCGGCGTAAGCCCACCCATCACGGGCGTGCCGGTGCCGGGCGCAAAGGCCGGATCGAGACAATCGATATCGACGGTCAGATAGCAGGGAGAATCCCCCGCAAGCGCCTTCACCATCGCAACGATCTCATTCGGACCTCTATCGGCAACGGCGACACTGTCGAAAATGTTCATGCCCATCGGATCGTCGACCCAGGTTCGAATACCGATCTGCGACGACTTCTTGGGATCGATCAGGCCATCGTGGATGGCTTGCGCGAACATCGTGCCGTGATTGATCTCGACTGAACCGTCAGGCCCGGTGCGCGGCGTCCACGTATCGGGATGAGCGTCGAAATGAATAAGCGTCAGCGGCCCGTGCGTCCGCGCATGCGCTTTGAGCAGCGGATAACTGACGAAATGATCGCCGCCGAGAGCGCACAAAAATGCACCGCTTGAAACGATTTCGAATGCAGCGTCTTCGATTGCCGCCGGGATCGTTTGCGGAAATCCGAAATCGAGCAAAGCGTCGCCCAGATCGACGATCCTGACGTGCGATAAAGGATCGAAACCGCCGGGGTAAGCTTTGAGCTCAGCGAGTTGAGCCGAAGCAGTTCTGACCGCGTCGGGCCCGAGACGCGCTCCCGGCCGGTTCGACGTTGCGATGTCGAGCGGTATCCCAAGCACGGCGAAATCGCCCGCCCGTGCCCGGTCGACGCGTGGCGCCCGCAGAAAAGTATGGGTACCCGAATAGGTTTGTTCGGAAGCGATGGAGGAAGGAGACAGCGCGCTGAGCTTATGCTGCGAACGCACGCCGGTTGTAGCGCCGGAAAACATGACGACCTCGATTGTTGCGATGTCGTCCGGCCGACACCTTCACAACCAACCAGGAATTCCCGGCGCCTCCGTTTCGCGGCTGTCCCCAGGATGCCGATACAAATGCCGCAGTCAAGCCCCCCGAAAGCCTGGAGAGAATGCCTCGTCAGGCCGCACGCAATGAACCTGAACCCTTTCCGCGCGTTACCACTTTCAACGATCACACAACCGGGCGTGAAACAATGTCAAAACTTGTACAGCTGACCACTGAAAAGGCTGCACGATCCGAGCGGGATGCGGAACTTCTGCGCGATGATCTGTTTGAAAAGTGCAACTCCGCAGTCGACGGACTGGGAAACAACGTTGCGGGATTTGCACTGATCGTTTGGGGCAAGGACGGCGACATTCGCACGGCATATAACGCCGCTCATGGACCTATTGGACCGGGTCTTGTTCCAACACTCGCGGCCGACGCTTTGAACCGGCATGTAGCTGTCATGCTGGCAAAAAAGGAAGAACCTGACGATACGGCAAGCTGAAACGACCATCCGCAGAAGAAAGAAAACCCAGAGCTGACGCTCCGGGTTTGCGCTTTGAGGTTAGTGCAGGAAGCCGAACAGATGCAGGCCGATGATCACGACCAGCGGAACGCCTGCCAGCCAAAGAATTACGTCACGTGCCATGATGCTCTCCTCAATGTTTGATCGACGGGGGATTGCGGTTTTCAGTTGACTGCTCTGATTGACCTTCCGCGGATGAATCCTGCGAACGTGCAAGTTGCAGCAATTCATCGAGGTGTTGCCGCGCCTCGGCCAGGTGTTGTTTTGCTTCTTCGCGCCGCAGTAAGACGCCATCACGAGCGGCACCGCGTAGTTTGTTTTCAATATCCCAAAGGGTCTTCAGAACCTTCGGTACGGTCTCTTTGATGTTTTCCGGCATCCGAGCCTCGCCAATTTCGACTGCTCGGTGAACGCGTCCCGCCGAATTACGGTTCCGCTTTGCCTTGAACCGTTCAACGGGTAATTGAGGAATGGCGTTAGCTATCAGGCGCAGTTAATTCGGACCCCCGAGAAACATGATCCCACAAGCAGTATTACCCATCGTCCTCCTGACGATGTCGAACGTCTTCATGACCTTCGCCTGGTACGGCCATCTCAAATTCACCAACAAACCGCTATGGCTCGTCGTCATCGTAAGTTGGGGAATAGCGTTTTTCGAATATTGTCTCGCCGTCCCGGCAAATCGCTACGGGGTCGCGGTCTATTCGCCGGCGGAATTGAAGACGATGCAGGAAGTTATAACCCTGGTCGTTTTCGTGGTTTTTTCGGCTACCTATCTCGGCCAGCCGATCACGATCAATCAGGGCGTCGGATTTGCCTTCATCGCTCTCGGAGCGTTTTTCATCTTCAAGGCGCCATTGTGAGCAATGACGCCGTTACCTGATCGGAACGCTGAGCCGGAACTTGCTGCTCACGCTCTGCGGCTCGGCTGACATTCCGACATTCTCGACGTCTGCCGTAACGCTCAGCGAGTAAGCGTCGGGTTTGCTATAGGTCACGCCAGCACCGGCCGACGCCGCGTCGAAGGATGTATCCACTCCTTCCTTGCGGCTCGTCGATAAATCGAAGGCACGCTTGTAGGTGACGAACGGCTCGAGTGTCGTTCCACCTTCGAGCGAGAACGAATGATTGACCTTCGGCGCGAGGATGACGGCACTCTTTTGAGCGGCTCCAGCACTCGCCGCAAATTCGCTGTTGCCAGCCTGCCATTCAGTGCGCGCGTCGAGGCTGAGCATCGGCGCCGCCTGCATCGTGACGTAAGCCGAAGCCTTCTGATCCTGCTCGATGCCCGCCGTCGGCGAGGAACGAGCATCGCCCTTCTCCAACGACACGCCGACGCTCGTCGCTCTGTTGATCTTGTAGTCCGCACCGAAGCCGACGCGCGACGAATGCGACTCCGATCCATTGTAGCCGCTAAGATCGATGTTGCTCCAAACATCAAGTGGAGTATTTGGGCCGGCGCCAGCTTTGGGAAGCTTCACGGCGTAAGCATTTCCGGTCGCATCGTCCGGGCGTTGTACGGACACGGTCCGCGCATTGTAATCGCGCAATGTGCCCAAGCTCGTGCGAACCGAAACACTGCCATCGTTGGCGTTGAACTTGGAGGGAATGGTCCCTTTGCTCAGCGCAATCCACGGCATGCCATCTGACGCAGGAGAAACTGACGCGACCGGTAAGCCCTGCTCTGCAAGAGCCATATCCAAATCGAACTCGAGTTCGTCGTCGCAAACCGTAAAATCGGGATCAGCGGTCGCCGACTGCACGCCGACGCAATCCTCGGCACGAGCCTCCGGAGCGACGCAGAAAATAAGTGCCAAGCATGCAACGCCCGCGCGCGCGGCTCCGCTCTCGCAGATGGATCGAATGTGTCTGATGATCATAGTCGCCTGTTAGCTATGAACTTTGATCATGATATGGCGAAGCATCTGAAATCGTCCACCGTCGTAGCCCTTCAGTGCGGACATTAACCGGCAGACCGGCATCGCTGCATTTACGGCTCTGTCACGTGAGCCTAGTATCTGCTTGCTCAACTCACACGAACGCCGGTTAACAGCCGGAGATCCGTAATGCTTGGGTGACGCCCGCCACGTCGCGGGACAGAGGTCAGAAAGCAATCACGCTGGATGACGTGCCGAACAGAGAAAGGGCAGACCATGAGCTGGAGCGATACACTCAAGGGAGTTGTCGGAAACATCGTCGGACAAGCCGAGGAAGGAGCCTTGCCGGAGCTCCTGAAGGGCGTCCTCGGAACCGAAGGCCTCCAGTCGATCCTCACGAAACTTCAAGATGCGGGTTTCGGATCTCAGGTGTCTTCGTGGCTCGACAAGAACAAAGCCAATCTGCCGATCACGCCCGAGCAGATTCAAGCCGCGCTCGGCGACGAACATATTCAGCAGATCGCGAGATCCCTCGGCATTCCCGTGGATTCGATCCTCGCCGGCATGGCGAAGATGCTTCCCCAGATCGCAAGCGCTGCAGGCCCCGCTGCCAATCCAAGCACGACGCCCGATCCCAAAGCCGGTTGACTGTTCGAAGCCCCGCAACAGTTCCAGCATTCGCCCTAATCCGACGCGGTGACTTCTTCTCGTCGATCGGGTTCGGGCGGCGGCCATTCCCATAGGCGGATGGCCTTGATCGTCATCGTCGCGGGTAATGCCGCTTCATCGACCGGCCCCGCCCATGCACTTCCGAGCGCAAGATTGATCACGAGATTGAACGGCTGCTGCAACGGCCGCTTTCGATCCATCGTAATCATCGCCCGATTGTCGATCGACACGAGAAGCTTCTCGGGCGTCAACTCGGCTGAATAGAGCACGTCCTTGCCCTGCAGCCCGGGGATCGTACGCTCGGCCTGTTCGGCAATCCGGTTGCTGAACGACGGACCATAGTGCACCGTCGAATGGACGAGATCAGGCTCTCGGCCAAGCTGCTCCATCAGATCGACTTCGCCGAAACCTTGCCTGTTCTCGGCCCTCAGCCAGATTGCAGGCCACGCGCCTTTACCGCCGCGAACGCTGGCGACAATTTCAATATACAGGTTCTGCCAGGACTTCTTCGAAACGAGACTGGCCGAGGTGTACTTGCCCTCTGCCCGCGCTTGCCGCCAGTTCGCAGCGCCCTTGCGATAATCCGGATTAGCGACCTGTTCTTTCCGTGCAATGAGCGTTACGCCGCCATACGAAGTCTCAAAATTGGATTGACCCGCGTAATACTGCAGCTCCTCGTTCCGCAAAAATCCCTTTTCGAACGTCCATTCCGAAGTATCGAAACGCTCGCCGGCCGACCAATCCATCGCCACCGACCATCCGGGCTTCGACGTCCGGACAGTGCAGCCGGCATCAATCATCAGTGTGGAAAGCAATGAAAGTCCGAACCAGACCGGCTTTTGCTTCACTCAACCGCTCCCCGCACCCCGCGCCCGCACTTTGGGGCCAAGTCCCACGTTGCCCGATTGAGACAGGTTGCACCAGCTCATCCTCGCGACAAGCTTATCAACGGAACGCCGGGGCCGCCTGTTCGACAATGGCCCGCGCTTTGGTGCCAGCGGGAAGAAGACCGAACGCTCCGCCGTCACCGGCCAATCGCGTGGCGCAAAACGCATCCGCAACATCCGCTGACGAATAGCGAATGAGCAATGCCGCCTGTAACGCGAGGACGAGATCGCGGACGAACGAACGCGCCCCCGCTTCATCCAGCTGCTTCGCTTCCCCCTGCAGTCGGACGAGGAGCGCCCTCAGGCGCGGATCAGCCGTCGCAGGCTCGACGACCTCATCCAGAAGCATCGCGACGGCGGCAGGCGTCCGCGTGAGCGCGCGCAGCACGTCGAGACACATGACATTTCCCGACCCCTCCCAAATCGAATTGAGCGGCGTTTCCCTGTAGATTCTCGCCAGATTGAACTCCTCGACGTAGCCGTTCCCCCCGAGCACTTCCATCGCTTCGGCGGCAAAAGCGGGCCCGCGTTTGCAAATCCAGAATTTTGCGGCCGGCGTCACGACGCGGCGAAACGCCAACGCCGCCTCATCGTCCTCGTCATAAGCCCGGGCCAGACGCATGGTCAGAACCGTTGCGGCCTCCGATTCAATAGCGAGGTCGGCGAGGACGTTCGTCATGAGAGCTTGATCGATCAGCAGCTTCTGAAATGCGCGGCGGTAGCGAGCGTGATGCACCGCCTGCGCGAGGCCTTGTCGCATCAGCCCCGAGGTTCCGATGGCGCAATCGAGGCGGGTGTAGTTTCCCATTTCGATAATGGTCGGAATTCCCCGGCCTTCGCCGCCAACGAGTTCCCCGTGAGCGCCATCGAGTTCGACCTCGCTCGACGCGTTCGAACGGTTCCCGAGCTTGTCTTTGAGACGGCGAATATGGATCGCATTGCGCTTGCCCTCCGGCCCCCACCGCGGAACCAGGAAGCAGCTCGGCCCGGCTCCGGTCTGCGCCAGGATCAGGAAGGCGTCCGACATCGGCGCCGACATGAACCATTTGTGCCCGTTGATCCGGTAGAAGCGGCGGTTCCCCTCGCTCGCGTAATGGACAGCGCGCGTGACGTTCGCGCGCAAATCCGATCCGCCCTGATTTTCCGTCATCCCCATTCCGATCAATGCCGACGTCTTGTCCGCCGCCGGCCTGAAACTCGGATCGTAGACGCGCGAATAAATGCGCGGCAGCCATTCGGCTGCGAGCGGTGGCGAATGCGAGAGCGTCGCCACGGCCGCGTACGTCATCGAGACAGGGCAATAAACGCCGCTTTCGATCTGGGCCAGCATGTAGCAACCGGCCGCGCGAGCGACATGCGCGCCCTTTCGCGGCTTGACCCACGGACCGGAATGCAGCCCCGCGTTCAGCGCGAGACCCAGCAGTTTGTGCCAGCTGCCGTGAAACTCGACCTCGTCGATCCTATGGCCGTACCGGTCGAACGATTTGAGAACGGGGCTGTTGCGATTGGCCTCCGCCCCGGCGCCGATCATTTCTGCGGTACCGAGCAGCCTTCCGAGCGTTGAAAGCTCGTCCAACGCCCAGCCCGCATGCTCGCGGACTAGGGCCCCGCGTAGGACGGGATCGCTCGCCAGCAGATCGTAGTTCTCGAGCGGCGGCGGCTGATTGGAAACCTCGAGCATCCGGCCCTCGCTTCCTCTCGTTTGCCGGCACTCTAGAACGATCGCTCTCGCGCCGCGAGCACAGCTAACCCGCGCAGGCGGCCGGCGCGCCGGAGGCGTGTCGCTAGCGCCAACGACAACTCTCTCGACCGCGCCAAAGAGCAAGTTGACAGCGGGACACCGACCCCACAATGGTGGCGGCCTATCTTCCAAGCCTTTGAATAGGATAGCTGCCGATGGCTTCGACGCGCACACCTGCCAAGCATTTCTCGCCCCTCGCCATCGGCGCTCCGGAACCCTACCGGGCCCTTCCCGTCACGCTGGAGCGCATGATTCATTTCGTGCCGCCGCATAACGAAAAGATCCGCGCCAAGATCAAGGACTTGGCGTCCCAGGTCGACGTGGTCCTCGGCAACCTCGAGGACGCGGTACCCCTTGACCAGAAAGAAAACGCCC
>NZ_JAIELN010000027.1 GCF_019753045.1 Hyphomicrobium sp. | reverse complement strand
AGAGAAAGAGTTTTAGACCTTCCCTCGGGCCTTTTCCAACCGCCTCAGCCACTGACGAGCCATTTTGGCGACGTTCTGTGGCGCGGTTCCCCCATAACTGGTCCGGCTCTTGACCGAGTTCTCCACAGAGAGCACCGAAAATACGGCTTTCGTGATGCGCGGCTCGACAGCCTGCATATCCGTTAGGCTCAATTGATCGAGATCGACGCCCTTCGCCTCGGCCGCCTTGACGATGGCCCCCGTCACATGGTGGGCCTCGCGGAACGGCATTTTGAGCTCCCTGACGAGCCAATCGGCGAGATCGGTCGCCGTCGAGTACCCGCGCCCGGCCGCGGCCCGCATAGCCTCGGCATTGGGCTCGAGATCCGCGATCATGCCCGCCATCGCCGCCATGACGAGACGCAGGCTGGAGAAGGCGTCGAACGTCGTCTCCTTGTCCTCTTGCATGTCCTTCGAATAGGCGAGCGGCAGCCCCTTCATCACGATAACGAGGCCCTGGAAGGCAGCCGCGATCCGCCCGACCTTGGCGCGCGCCAGCTCTGCGGCGTCCGGATTGCGCTTTTGCGGCATGATCGACGAGCCGGTTGTGAAACGATCCGACAGTTTCACGAAGCCGAACTGCGGCGTCATCCAGATGACGATCTCTTCGGCGAGCCGCGAGAAATGCACGGCCGTGATCGTCGCCGCGGCCAGAGCCTCGAGCGCGAAATCGCGATCCGAAACGCCGTCGAGCGAGTTCGCCATCGGCCTGTCGAAGCCGAGCGCCTGCGCCGTTTGCTCGCGGTCGATCGGGAACGACGTTCCGGCGAGCGCCGCCGAGCCGAGCGGCGATTCATTGAGACGCTTCCGCGCGTCCGCGAACCGGCCCCGGTCGCGCGCGATCATTTCGACGTACGCCAACAGATGATGACCAAAGGTCACGGGCTGCGCAGGTTGCAGATGCGTGAATCCCGGCATGACGGTCGCGGCGTGCGCCTCGGCCTTCTCCGCCAGCGCCTGCTGCACGTTTGCGAGAGCTTCATCGATCCCGTCGATGGCGTCGCGCACGAAGAGCCGGAAATCCGTCGCCACCTGATCGTTGCGCGAACGTGCCGTATGCAGCCGCCCAGCCGCCGGACCGATCAGCTCTTTCAGCCGGTTTTCGACGTTCATGTGCACGTCTTCGAGCGCGCGCGAGAATTCGAACGTTCCCGCGTCGATCTCCGCCTTGATCTTGTCGAGGCCTTTTGCAATCTCGCGGGCATCGGATTTGGTTATGATGCCGGCTTCCGCCAGCATCGCGGCATGCGCCTTCGAACCGCGAATGTCTTGTGGCGCAAGCTGCTTGTCGAAGCCGATCGAGGCATTTATCTCCTGCATGATCTCGGCAGGAGACATTGCGAAACGGCCACCCCACATGGTGTTGGCTGGCTTGTCGGTCACGAGCGGCTCCGTATTTAATTAGAGAGAACAAGGTTACCAAAAATGACAGCGAACGGCGCGGGAGGCCCGCAGAAAGCCCTTTGGACAGTGGCGCTGTCGGCGTTGGTCGGGTTCGGCGCCGTATACGTTATCGGAGGCGGGTTGGGCAACGGCGGACCTGAAAAATCCGTGACCGTCGCCCAGGAAATATCGCCGCCCAAGGCCGAACCTTCAGCCGGATCGTCCTCCAAGCTCGGAGAAATGGCGGCATTCGTCACGAAGAAGACGCCCGAGCCCCTCCCCGACATCACTTTTCAGGATGCCGACGGCAAGGACGTCAAGCTGTCGAGCCTCAAAGGCAAAACGATCCTTCTCAATCTCTGGGCAACCTGGTGCGGACCCTGCCGTGAGGAGATGCCGGCGCTCGACCAGCTGCAGAAGGAGCTTGGCAGCGATAAATTCGAGGTCGTGGCTTTGAGCCTTGACCGGAAGGGCTATGAGGAGTCGCGCAAGTTCCTCGACGAGCTGAAAGCCACCAACGTCAAGCTTTACTCGGACGCGAGCGCCAAAGAGGGCATGGCGCTGAAGCTTCTGGGAATGCCGACCACGATCCTCATCAACAAGGATGGATTGGAAGTCGGACGGCTGGCAGGCCCCGCGAAATGGGATTCCGACGACGCCAAAAAGCTAATCGAGGCGGCAACGAACTGACCACCTCGAGCAGCTATTCATAAATGAATTGACGTTCGGCGCCCCGAACAGACGGACGAACGGAAATTATTTCTTCTTCGTCTTCTGTGTGAGCGCCGAAGCCGCAACCGACTTGGCAGCCTTGCTCGCCTTCGGATCATGCAGAATTTTCGACGCGGCCGATGCGACCTTCTTGCTCGTCGTTTCCTTTGGGCTGCCGGTCTGCGTGAGTGCCGAAGCCGCGACCGACTTCTCAGCCTTGGTCGCAGTTTTGCTCCTCAGCACCATCGAGGCTGCCGAGGAAACCTTCTTGCTGGTGACTTCCGATTTCGCCATGGACGTCGCTTCCTTGTTCCGGGGCCGCGGAAGTGCGGTCCGGCGAGCATGCACCATGCCCGATTCGAATTCACCGTGTAATGACGGCCGGCACCTGTTTTTCGTCCGCTTTGTACGCTCAAGCTGGCGCACCGTGCCGAGAGACGCCAATCGGCCTGTGCTCCGAATTGACACCCCGCGCCCGAGAGGCGACAAGCGCGTCTCAAACACCGCCAAGCCGCACAGACCGGAGACGCTTTCCCATGGCCCACGACGACCTCAAGAAAACAATCGAAACGGCGTGGGAAGCTCGCGACGGCATTACGTTCGACACGAAGGGCCCCGTCCGCGACGCTGTCGAAACCGCGCTCAACCTTCTCGACAAGGGCGAAGCACGCGTCGCCGAGAAGGCGGACGGCAACTGGGTCGTCAATCAGTGGCTGAAGAAGGCGGTCCTTTTGTCGTTCCGTCTCAATGACATGGAAATGATCCCCGGCGGCCCGGCAGGCAGCTTCTACTGGGACAAGGTGCCCCCGAAGTTCGCTGGCTGGACCGAAGCGGACTTCCGCAAGGGCGGCTTCCGCGTGCTGCCCGGCGCTATCGTGCGCCGTTCCGCTTACATCGCGCCGGGCGCCGTATTGCTCCCCTCGTTCGTCAATCTCGGCGCCTACGTCGGCAGCGGCACGATGGTCGACACCTGGGCAACGGTCGGAAGCTGCGCTCAGATCGGGAAAAACTGCCATATTTCCGGCGGCGCCGGCATCGGCGGCGTGCTCGAACCCCTTCAGGCCGGACCGGTCGTCATCGAGGATAACTGCTTCATCGGCGCCCGCGCCGAGGTTGCCGAAGGCGTCCAGGTCGGCGAAGGCTCTGTCCTTTCGATGGGCGTCTACCTCGGAGCCTCGACGACGATCATCGATCGCGCCACGGGCGAAAAAATGTTCGGCAAGGTGCCTCCCTATTCCGTCATCGTATCGGGTACGATGCCGGGCAAGCCTCTCCCGAACGGGGAACCGGGTCCAAACCTCTACTGCGCCGTCATCGTCAAGCGCGTCGACGAAAAGACTCGCAGCAAGACAAGCATCAACGAGCTTCTCAGGGACTAAGTGGAAGCTCAGGGATTGAGTGGAAGCAGGTGAAAAAGGCATCGAAATTCCGAACGCTTGATCCGGCGCTCATCACGGCGAGCCTCGATCAACTTGCTCGGCGTATCGATGAGCGTTTTCCGGGCGCGGGCCTTGCGAACGTCTGCCGCGACCTGCTCGCACTCGCCAAGGAGACAGCAACCGCGGCGCAGGAGATCAATCGGCCGCACTTCTTCCTGCGCTTCATCATCTGGCTCGCGATCACGGCAGGCGTTGCCCTGCTGATCGTGGTCGCTCAGCTCATTTTAGGCGGCACAAAAGCTAACGACGATCTCTTCGGCACGCTGCAGGGCATCGATTCCGGCTTCAACATCGTCGTGCTGATGGGCGCGACGTTATTCTTCGTTTCGTCCCTCGAAGCGCGCTGGAAACAGCGGAAGGCCCTCTTCGCACTCCACGAGTTCCGTTCCATCATCCACGTCATCGATATGCATCAGCTGACGAAAGACCCGAGCATGCTGGCGGCTGTGCACACTTCGAGCTCGCCCGACCGCAGCCTGTCTCCGTTCGAGCTTGTGCGTTATCTCGACTACTGCTCTGAGATGCTGTCGCTCACTGCCAAGCTTGCGGCACTCTACGCCGAGAAGCTCAGCGATCCGGTTGTGGTCGACACGGTCGGCGACCTCGAACGGCTGACCTCGGATCTTTCAGGTAAGATCTGGCAGAAGATCACCATCGTGCTGAGCCTCGAAGGCCGCGACATTCCGTTGCCTTCCGCCGGTCAGCTATTTGGAAGTCAAACTGTATAATGACCCTGATTCCAACCGATCCCGTTGCGCTCTCTCAGGCGCTCATCCGCTGCGAAAGCGTAACGCCCGATGAAGCAGGCGCACTGACGCTTCTGCAGAACGTGCTGGAGCCCGCAGGCTTCACCTGTCATCGCCTCGTCTTCTCCGAACCCGGCACGCCCGACGTCGATAACTTGTACGCGCGCCTCGGCACAGGCCGGCCGCATCTCTCCTTCGCCGGGCACACCGACGTCGTGCCGGTCGGCAACGAAGCGGCCTGGACCGTGCCGCCATTTGCCGGTGAAGTCCGCGATGGAATTCTTTACGGCCGCGGCGCAGTCGACATGAAGGGATGCATCGGGGCGTTCGTCGCGGCTTCGATGAAATACATCCACCACTATAACGGCCTGCCGCGCGGCTCCCTGTCGTTCATCATCACGGGCGACGAGGAAGGCCCGTCGATCAACGGGACGATGAAAATCCTCGAGTGGCTGAAGGCCCGCGACGAAGTCATCGACGCTTGCCTCGTCGGCGAGCCGTCAAATCCCAACGCTCTCGGCGATGAAATTCGCATCGGACGCCGCGGCTCGCTCAACGTCGATCTGATCGTGCACGGCATCCAAGGCCATTCCGCCTATCCGCAAATCGCCGACAATCCGGTGCCTAAGCTCGCGCGCATCATCGACCGGCTCTCGACGACGAAGCTCGACGACGGAACGGAAAACTTCCAGCCGTCGAACCTGCAAGTAACGGTGATCTCCGTTCCGAATACCGCGACGAACGTCATACCGGGACGCGCCGCCGCGAAGCTTAATATCCGCTATAATGACGGCTGGACACGCCCGACGATCGAAGAGTGGGTGCGGAAGACGGCAGCAAGCGCTGCATCCGAAGTCGATGCGAAATACGATCTCGCATTCTCGGGAACAGGCGACGTTTTCCTGACGAAGCCTGGCCCTCTCGTCTCGACGCTCAAAGACGCCGTCAAATCCGTCACTGGCCGCACGCCCGCCTTGACGACGGGAGGCGGAACTTCCGATGCGCGCTTCATCAAGGACATCTGTCCCGTCGTCGAATTCGGCCTCGTCAACAAGACGATCCATCAGGTCGACGAGCGCACGAGCGTTGCCGACCTCGAAACCCTGACCGAAATCTACGGCCGCTTCATCAGCGACTTTTTCCGCAACGGTTGAGTCTTTGTTGGCGCTGGCGACTCCGTTTCGGGCGGCCGGCGCGCGGAACGCGTGTCGCCCGAAACCAACAAAGGCTTCGCCGCCCGAAACGGAGTTCGCGCTGGCGGCCGGCTCCGCGAAGCAGAGTCTCCAGCGCCAACATAAAAGCTTGTCGTCCGAAACGGGCAAAGAGCCTGTCGCCAGCGCAATACAAAAAGGCCGCCATCGCTGGCGGCCTTTTCGAATGACTCATTTGAGCGATCGTTAGACCGCTTCTTTCAGCTCTTTCGCGGCGCGGAAGGCGATCTTCTTCGAAGCCTTGATCTTGATGGCTTCGCCCGTTGCCGGGTTGCGGCCCATGCGCGCCGGACGCTTGCGAACCTGCAGAACGCCGAGACCGCCGATGCGGATGCGAGCGCCCTTCTTGAGATGCTTTGAAATCTGAGCGACGAGATCTTCGAGCAGCGCGACCGACTGCTTCTTCGGAATCTCGTGAGCCTCCGCGAGCGTCGCGGCAATATGCTTCAACGTAACGGTTTCAATCTTCGCTGCAGCTTTGGCCGGAGCCTTGGCTGAAGTCTTTGCTGGCGCAGCTGCCTTTGCCATTGTCGTCCCTCTTATGCGAATCGGTTTGCAACCAAACACTACATCGTTGAAACCCAAAAACATGCGTTTTTCGGGCCTTTTTCGAATGAAGCCGGCGAAAAAAGCAGCATTTGTGGCCCGAAAGCAAGCGCCAACATGGGGGTTACGCGCAAAAAAGCCGTCGAAACCGCAGTTTTCGGTGCAGTTTGATAGTTTGATAGAATGAGCGCAGTGAACGAGGGATAAAAAATCGAAACTTCGCTGCGCAAAGATATTATTTGAAATGCTTTGAGAGTTTCAGACCCTGGCCCTGGTAGTTCGATTTGAGCCCCTGGCCATATAGCTTTTCGGGCGTCTCGGTCATCCGCTCGTAGATAAGCCGGCCGATGATTTGCCCGTCTTCGAGAATGAACGGCACCTTGTGTGAACGCACCTCGAGGACGACGCGCGAGCCGTTGCCCCCTGCCGCCGCGTGACCGAAACCCGGATCCATGAAGCCCGCATAATGCACGCGAAATTCGCCGACGAGCGGATTGAACGGAACCATCTCGGCCGCGTGCGTCGGCGGCACATGCACGGCTTCCTTCGAAGCCAGAATGTAGAACTGATCGGGATCGAGAATGAGCCGCTGCTTATCCTTGACGTAAATCGGGTCCCAGTAATCTTCGACCGGGTACGTGCCGACTTTGTCGACGTCGACGACGCCGGTATGCCGCCGCGCGCGAAATCCAACGAGGCCCGTCGCGTCACCCGCAAGATCGACGGTGAGCGCAATGCCGCCGGAAATGTCCGGATGTTCCGCCGAGACGAGACGCTCGCGAAGCTGCAATTCGCGCAACGCCGTATCGCTGTCGGCGGCAGGCCCATTGCGAAAGCGGATCTGCGACAATCGCGATCCTTTGCGAACCACGATCGGAAACGTCTGAGGACATATTTCCGCGTAGAGCGGTCCGTTATAGGCGCGGGGAATTTGATCGAATGCGCCGACGCCGTCCGCGATGACGCGGGTGAAAACATCGAGCCGGCCCGTCGAGCTTTTCGGATTGGCCGACGCTTCGACGTCGGCCGGCAGCGCGAGCGACTCGAGCAGCGGCACTATATAGACGCAGCCCGTTTCGAGAACCGCGCCTTGGCTCAAGCTGATCGTGTGCAACGCCAGATCGTCGAGATTGGTCTGCACGCGGCCGCCGGGCCTTGGAAGAAAGCTCGCACGCACCCGATAGGCGACGGCGCCGAGCCTGAGATCGAGGCTCGCAGGTTGCACTTGGCCCTCGGCGACCGGCTCCGCAATCGCGATCTCGCCGTCTGCAATCATCCGGGAAATAGCTTGCGCCGGTAAAATGCCGACACCGCGATCCCGCCGCTTCGATGCCGGATGAGCTTTCTCGGATAACGCTTTTTCGGATTTTGTCATGGCGCCGGTCTACCCCTTCGGCATCGTCTAAAGTACACCAAACGCTTCGCCAAGCGCGACAATGTCTGCAATAACCGTTATTCCCGCCCCATCGACGCCGCCTCTTGACGCCGCAGAGCACGGGGGGTAATCCCGCACAACACTTCGTGGTCCTTTGGCCGGCCGGCTTGCAGCCACGTTAAACAAGTCGCTAAAGAGGCCGTGTGCGCTCCCGGTTTCCCGCGCCCGGCCTTTCGTCAGCCGGTGCCTATGGACCGGGATTTTTATTGCGCGAAAGGCCGTTTCCGATGGCAGATGACGAACAGTTCCCGTCCAATAACCCGGCTTGGCGGCCCGCCACGGCGCTCGTCCATGGCGGCATCACACGGTCCGACTGGGGCGAGACTTCCGAAGCCCTCCATCTGACGCAGGGCTTCGTCTACAAAAGCGCAGAGCAGGCTGAGGCGCGGTTCAAGCAGGAAGACCCGGGGTTTCAATACACGCGCTTCGGAAACCCGACGATCTCGATGTTCGAAGATCGCCTGAAGATTTTCGAAGGCGCAGAAGAATGCCGCGCCACCGCAACGGGCATGGCCGCCGTCACCGCCTCGATGCTCTCATATCTGAGAACCGGCGATCACGTCGTCGCCGCGCGGGCGCTCTTCGGCTCCTGCCGCTACATCGTCGAGACGCTCTGTCCGCGCTTCGGCATCGAAGCGACGCTCGTCGACGGTAAAGACCTCGACGCCTGGCGCAACGCCGTTCGCCCGAACACCAAGATGTTCTTCTTCGAGACGCCATCAAATCCGGCTCTCGAGCTCGTCGACATTGCCGCAGTTTGCAAGATCGCGCGCGATAACGGCATCCTGACCATCGTCGACAACGTGTTCGCGACGCCGATGCTGCAGCGGCCGTTGGCGCTCGGCGCCGACATCGTCGTCTATTCGACGACGAAGCACATCGACGGCCAGGGCCGCTGCCTCGGCGGCGCGGTTCTCGGCAAAACCGAGTTCATTACCAAATACGTTCAGGAATGGGTCCGCCAGACCGGCCCCTCTATAAGCCCATTCAATGCCTGGGTCATGCTGAAGGGCCTCGAAACGCTGCCCATTCGCGTCAAGGCTCAGTGCGAAACGTCGGCTAAAATCGCAGACCTTCTGGCGGGCCTGAAGGGCGTGACCCGGGTCATATATCCGGGGCGGGCAGATCATCCCCAGGCCGCGCTTGCCGCAAAGCAGATGCCGGGCGGCGGCCAGATGATCGCATTCGAGGTCGAGGGTGGTAAACAAGGGGCCTTCCGGTGCCTTAACGCCCTCCGTTTGATCAGGCTTTCGAACAACCTGGGCGACGCCAAGAGCCTCGTCACGCACCCTGCGACAACGACCCATTTCAAGCTGACGCCCGACCAGCGCTCGGAACTCGGCATTAGTGATGGTATGATCCGCCTCTCGATCGGACTTGAAGCGGTCGAAGATTTAGCAGACGATCTCACTAATGCGGTGAAGAGGGTTACGGGGTAACGGGGATAATATGAGTAAAAGTACGCCGGCTTCGCCATCGAGAAAGGCTGCTTCGGCCGCCGCCTACCATCCTTATGAAGCGACGACGCGCGGTATCCGCATCCGTGTCGAACCGCGCTACATGGAAGATCAGTCGTCTCCCGAAGACAGCCACTTCGTGTGGTCTTACGCTGTCGAGATCAGCAACGACGGCGGCGAGACCGTCCAGCTCAAATCCCGCATGTGGCGGATCACCGACGCACTCGGCCGGACCGAAGAGGTTCGCGGCGCAGGCGTCGTCGGCCAGACGCCGGTGATCGCACCCGGCAAGTCGTTCCAATATACGTCGGGTTGTCCTTTGAAGACGCCGCAGGGTATCATGGTCGGCAGCTATCAGATGTCGGACGAGACGGGAAAGCTTTTCGACGTCGCCATTCCCGCCTTCTCGCTCGATAGCCCCTATACCCGACGCAGCATGAACTGAACCCGGCGATAGCCGATGAGCGCAGCAAGAGGCCCAATCCTTACTCCCGTTGAATTGCTCGCGCGCCTGGTGGCCTTCGACACGACGAGCTACAAGAACAATCTTGGCCTGATCGCGTTCGTCGAAGACTATCTTCGAGCGCACGGCGTGCCGTCGCAACGGATCGTCAGCGACGACGGCCAGAAATCCTCGCTCTACGCAACGATCGGCCCGGCTGACGAAGGCGGCATCGCTCTCTCGGGCCACACCGACGTTGTACCCGTCGATGGGCAGGATTGGACGAGCGACCCGTTCACGTTGAGAGCGGAAGGCGGCCGGCTATACGGCCGCGGCTCTGCCGATATGAAAGGCTTTCTCGCAGCTTCGCTCGCGGCCGTTCCGGATTTCAAGAAGCGCAAACTGAAGAAGCCGATCCATCTCGCCTTCTCCTACGATGAGGAGGTCGGGTGCATTGGTGTTCGCCCGATGATCGCCGAACTCGGCAAGGCGCTTCCGAAACCACGCATGGTGATCGTCGGCGAGCCGACGAGCATGCAGGTCGTCGATGCCCACAAAGGGCCGGTCCGCTGGCGCGTCGACGTCAAGGGACGAGCGGCGCATTCGAGCATGGCGCATCTCGGCGTGAACGCGGTGACCTATGCGACGCGCCTGATAAGCGAACTCGACCGCATCGAAACCGAGCTCAAGCACCGCGTCATCGACGTTCGTTTCGAGCCACCCTATTCGACACTGCAAGTGACGACGATCGACGGCGGCACCGCCACCAATATCGTTCCCGTGCATTGCAGCTTCGTGTTCGATATTCGCGCGTTGCCGGGATTGCACCCCGACGAGATCGAAGATCGGCTACGCCGCTATGCTGACAAGCATTGCCTCCCGGAGATGCACGCGATCGCACCCGAATCCGGCATCGACATCGAGCGCGTCAATGCCGTGCCCCCCTTTGGCGCCGAACCGTCATCCGAGGTCGTCGCGCTCGCTTTGAAATTGACGGGCCAGAACCAAACGTACGGCGTTTCATACGGTACCGAGGCCGCCCTCTTTCAGGATGCGGGCGCGCCATCCGTGGTCTGCGGACCGGGCGATATTGCTCAGGCGCACACAGCCGACGAATGGATCGCCGAAACCGAAATCATAAAATGCATGGGCTTTCTGGATCGCCTCGGCGCCTGGGCAGAGACCTGAGCCCGGCCACAACTCATCCCGCAATGCAGCGAAAATCCATCCGCCGCAGGGAGTTAGACGAGGCCAGACCGAGTGTGACTTGCCTACGACATACCGTGCGACAATCTTGCTGACCCACCACTTTCTTCTCGGAACGCCGTGCTTCCGGCCCACTCTTGTGCGTACCAATCACCCGAGCAGCCGAGCCTTTGCAATCTTTAGAGACGGGCCAATGACCAAACGCTTTCACGTTCTGAATACTTCGGTCTGCGCCATGTCCGCAGCTCTTACCCTCGTCGGATGCTCGACGGCCTCAGTCCCGACCATCGGCTCGATCAATCCGTTCAGTAGTGGAAACTCGATTTCTGAAATCGATCGCGCCTATCTTCAGGCCGCCGGAAGCTGGGACCTCAACCACGACAACGTCGTGACCTGCAACGAGTGGAAGTCCTACGCGGAAGACCTCTTCAACAGCGCCGATACCGACCACGACGATTCCCTCGACGCGACCGAGTGGAACAACCTGACCAAGATCGACAAACTCTTCGTCATAGCGGATCTGAAATATTTTGATCAGAACGGCGATGGCAAGGTCACGCGACAAGAGTTCGTCGACAAACCGAACCCCGCGTTTGTCCTGATGGACAAGAGCGGCACCTGCAAGCTCGACGGCTCTCAGATCGCCAGCGCCCGCTCGAAGACCGAATACGACACCTCCGGCGCGAAACCGGCAAGCGGCGACCCGCGTGACGCGGATGGCCAAGTCGGCAAAGCTGCTAACGGCGGTCTGGGCCGATAATTGAGGACAGGCTTAGAACTCTGCACCCACGCGGGCGGATCTCAGCTGCCGGCTGCTCGCAATTCATCGAGCGAGAAAACATATCGCGCCGTGCAGAACTCGCAGGTGACGACGATCTTTCCGTTGTCGTCGAGCATGTCGGATAGTTCGTTGGCGCCGAACGCCAGCAGCACATTCTCGACCTTCTCCCGGCTGCACCGGCAGAACGAGGAAAGCGGAATGACCCGCTCGATGGCGACCGCTTCCTCATGGAAGAGCCGTAGCAATAGCCGCTCGACGGTCAGGCCCGGATCGAGCAGCTCAAGATCTTCGACCGTCGCGGCCAGCATTTCGACGCGCTTCCAGTCGTCGTCCTGCTCGACACCACCTTCGAGCGACGCGCCGACGCTTTGCACCATCAAGCCGCCGGCCCGCCGGTGCCATCGCGTGTCCGACTGGGGCGCTTGACGCGGCGCCACGTAATGCTCGGCAACCGCCGTCCGAATAAATGTCGGCAGGTTTTCGCGTTGCTGAAAGTAAGCCGCCGTCGTCGCTGAGAGCGGCGCGCTCTCGAACGCCAGCACACCTTGATAGCGCTCCTGTCCCGGACCGGAATCGAGCGTGATTGCGAGATGACCGTTACCCAGCGCCGCCGCCGTATCATGGCGCGTCCCGCTGCGAGCGATCTCAGCGATCTTCTCCGCATCGTAACGAGCGTAACCCCTGAGCCGGCCGCTCGCGGTGTAATCGGCAACGAGAATGGAAACCGGCCCGTCCGAACGCGTCAACAGATTGAGATTCCCGCCTTGCGGCAATGCCGATCCGCAGAGAGCCGCCAACGCCAGCGCTTCCGAAAGCGCCCGCCCCGGAAGATCGGGCATCGCATGCGGCACGACGATCTGATCGAGCGTCGCCCCGAGCCGCACCAGCCTCCCTCGGATATTCGAGTTCTGCGTGCGAAACGCGACGACGACATCGTCGGCCGGGATGGCAGGCGGAGTCGCGGTCGATCTGGGAGGCGTGTCAACCGGCATCGGCGAGACAGTCCCTCAGGCGCCGAAGCACCATGCAAGAATGGCTTTCTGAACGTGCAGCCGGTTCTCGGCTTCGTCGAAAACGACCGACTGCGGACCTTCGAGAACGTCCTCTGTCACTTCATGCCCGCGATAGGCTGGCAGACAGTGCATGAAGATCGCGTTCTTGGCCGCCTTGCCCATGAGCTTCGCGTCGACGGCGTAAGGCGCCAGCATTTTCTTCCGCCGCGCTGCATCCGACTGCCCCATCGAAACCCACGTATCGGTGACGACGCAATCGACGCCTTTGACCGCGTGCACCGGATCGGTGCCGATCTCGACATCGCCCTTTTCGCGCCGGACCCACGCGATCGCTTCCTCTTCCGGAAAGAGTTCCTTCGGAGCTGCGATCTTGAGCTTGAATCCGAAACGAACGGCGGCATGCATCCACGAAACCGCAACGTTGTTGCCATCGCCCACCCAGGCGACCGACTTGCCCTTGATCGGACCCAGATGCTCTTCGAACGTCTGGATGTCGGCCATCACTTGGCAGGGATGGCTCTTCTCGGTCAGGCCGTTGATGACGGGGATCGCCGCGTAACGCGCGAGTTCAAGAAGCGTCGCATGCTCGTTGGCGCGGATCATGATGCCATCGGCGTAGCGCGAGAGAACGCGCGCGGTATCGGCGACGGATTCACCGCGGCCGAGCTGCAGATCGGTATGGTTGAGCGTCAACGCGCCACCGCCGAGCTGGCGCATCGCGATATCGAATGAAACGCGCGTACGCGTCGACGGCTTCTCGAAAATCAGAACGAGAACCCGATCCTCGATGTCCTTCGGACGAAGCCCCTCAGGCACGCGTTTGCCGGCCTTTTTCATCGCATGGGCTGCATCGATGATGCCTCGCAGCGTCTTGCTGTCGAGATCGGAGATGTCGAGAAAATGCCGGACGGTCCGGGCAGTTTGCTTTGTGGTCATGACTTGCGGAGCTTTCTCCAGCTCTTTCGAATAACCGGTCATCGGGACGTCTCGCGAGCGACGCGGGTGAGAGCGCGAGAGAGGGCCCTCAGCCCTTCGCCGATCTCGTCCTCGGTCGCAATGAGGGGTGGAAGGACGCGGACACTATTGTCGCCCGCGCCGACGATGAGGAGCTTCTCCTCGTTGGCGGCTTTGACCACCTGCGGCGGCGCGACGTGGGCCTTGAGCTTCAGTCCCATCAACAGACCCGCGCCGCGAACCTCTTCTACGAGCTCCGCATGCTGATCCCTGAGGCCCTCGAGACCTTGCTTCAGACGCAATGCCTTCAATTGCACGGCTTCGAGGAAACCGGGCTCAGAAATAACGTCGAGAACAGTCGAAGCGACGGCCATCGCCAGCGGATTGCCGCCGAACGTCGAGCCGTGTGTACCGGGCGTCATGCCCTTGGCTGCGTTCGCCGTCGCCAACACGGCGCCGACAGGAAATCCGCCGCCGAAGCCCTTGGCGATCGCCATGACGTCCGGAATGATCCCCGCCCATTCGTGCGCGAAGAGCTTGCCGGTCCGGCCCATGCCCGTTTGAACCTCGTCGAGCACGAGCAGCAGCCCATGCTTGTCGCAAAGCTCGCGAACGGCTCTGAGAAACTCCGGCGAGACAGCCCTGACGCCGCCCTCGCCCTGAATGGGCTCAAGCATGATCGCGGCCGTCTCCGGTCCGATCGCGCCTTCGAGCGCTTCGAGATCGCCGAGGTCGACATGATCGAAGCCCCCGGCCGTCGGGGCAAAGCCTTCGAGATACTTCTCGTTACCGGCAGCAGCGAGCGTTGCGAGAGTCCGCCCATGAAACGCGCCGCGAAAAGCGATGATGCGCTGGCGATTGGGCTCGCCCGATACATAATGATAGCGCCGCGCGACCTTGATCGCGCCCTCGCAGGCTTCCGCGCCTGAGTTACAGAAGAAGACCCGCTCGGCAAACGTCAGCCGCGTCAGCTTATCAGCGACCGTCTCCTGACCTTCGACCCGGTAAAGGTTCGACGTGTGCCAGAGCTTCTCGGCCTGTGCCTTTAGCGCCGCGACGAGTTGCGGATGTGCATGACCGAGCGAATTGACCGCGACGCCGGACCCGAAATCGAGATAGCGCTCGCCGGTCTCGGCGGTCAGCCAGCAGCCCTCTCCACGCACGAAAACGATGTCCTGACGGGCATATGTGCCCATCACAGCCGTTGACGGTCCGCCGGTTTCGGTAGCGCTACGGGAAGCTTTCCCCAGCGCAGCAGGGGAAGAAGACATGGTGCGTGGATTACCCTGAGCAGAAAATCAAAAAGCCGCCCAATTTCGGCGGCTCAATCACAACCCCTGATAACCCTTGCGCCTATTCCTGTCAATAAATGCTCGGATTTGACCATTGAGTTCACGGGCCGAATTGCCAATGCTACCGCCTTATGGTTGAAACGGGGGGAGGCATACACGAAAATCGGAGATATCCCCTGGCGCGAATCGTCTGTGGCGCGGTCGCCACTTCTCCCTGTCAATACCCCCAAGCTTGCAGCTCTGGCTTGTAGACGGGATTCAGCATGTTGTAACTTATCGTTGTCAGGCCACGAGATATGGCGGCGCCAGCCGCTTTCGCTTGGATGTGTATCGGCCCTGACCGCGCCTTGGGCAACCGCTTGTTAGCGGACCGCCCGTGTCTCGTGCGCGTTTCTGTTCTGCGTCTCCTCAAGTTTTTGCGTTTGTAACCGGTCGGGACCGTCGTCCTCCGCCGTCGCGTCGTGTTCGTTCGCGCGCGTAGGCTTGGGCTCGATTGCGGCCGGGTAACTGCGGGCACCGGGGGGTGCACCGCCGCTGTTGTGCGGCTCGAGAGGGAGCAATCTACGGATGTCTTGGACTGATGAGCGCGTGGACCTTTTAAAAAGGCTCTGGTCGGAAGGACTGAGCGCCAGCCAGATTGCAGGCCGACTTGGAAGCGTGACGCGCAATGCCGTTATCGGCAAGGTGCACCGGCTTGGTCTGTCCGGCCGGGCAACAACTTCGCGAATGAAGTCCCACCGTCCCCGCACCCGACTGGCGAATGCAAAGAGACCGGTGAAGCAGCGCTTCGCGCAAACCGGAAATCCAGCAGTGCGGGCACTCTATATCGACGCTGAAGCTTACGTGGCGCCTGCGGAAGAGATCGAAATTCCGGTCGCCGAACGAAAAACCATTCAGACGCTGGGCGAGTGCAGCTGCCGTTGGCCGATCGGCGACCCGCAAACATCCGAATTCCATTTCTGCGGACGCGCCAAGGTGCCGTTGCTGCCCTACTGCGAGGTTCATGCCCGGCGCGCGTTCCAGCCCGTCGCACCTCGTCGCCGCGAGCGCACGGACATCGAAACGCCGGTTACGGCGAGCCTTCCGGCTCCCGCGATCGCTGGCTCCGATCCGACCAAGCAGCGGGCCTAGGATTTGAGATTTGAGATCTGAGATCCGCGAACTGGATCTCGCACCACGTTTAACCACTGGCGTGCCGGGGGGCTTGGCCGGTGGATGAAGAGGGAAGGCCAGCAGCCGCGGGGGGTGGCTGCTGGCTTTCTCATTTCCGCTTCGGATCCGCTCCGCTTCAGAAGAACTTGACCACCCGCCTCTCGCGATGACGCCCCGCAGCCGTCCTGCTAGGGTGCGCCCGCCTTGTGCAGCAACGGAGACGCTAAATGGGTAAGAACAAAGACAAAAAGCCCGACGAGTTCGAGCCGCTGACCGACGAGGCAGCGACCGTTGGCAATCGCCACAACGGCCCCGAACCGTCCAGCGACGAGACATCGGGCGATCGCCACGACACGACTTTGCCCAAAGGCTACTCGCTTGATCCTCCGGAACTCCCGAAGGAAATCGAAGACGCAGCAATGCGCTCGGGCGGTTATCCCTATGACAAGCGCCTGAAGGCGACTGATTACGACGAGCAGCTGCTGGCCCTGCAGATCGAACTGATGAAGCTGCAGAAGCACAATCTCAAAGTCGGCAACAGAATTCTCTGCCTCTACGAAGGTCGCGACGGATCGGGCAAAGGCTCCTGCATCAAGGCGTTCAACGAACACATGAACCCGCGCAACACCCGCACCGTCGCTCTGCCGAAGCCGACTGAAACGGAACGCAGCCAGCTCTATTTCCAGCGTTACGCCGTGCACCTGCCGAGTGCCGGCGAAATCGTCCTCTTTGATCGCTCCTGGTATAATCGCGCCGGCGTCGAGCGCGTGATGGGATTCTGCACACCCGAGCAGCTCGCCGTCTTCCTCCGCGAAGCACCCGAGTTCGAAGGCCTCCTCGTCCGCGACGGCATCAAGCTATTCAAATATTATTTGACCATCGGTCGCGAAATGCAGCTGAAGCGCTTCTACGAGCGCGCGGTAAATCCATTGAAGCAGTGGAAGCTGTCGTCCGTCGATCTCGCATCGCTCGACAAATACGACGACTACACGCGCGCCGAAATCGAGATGTTCCGTTTCACCAGCACGGCGATTGCCCCCTGGACCGTCGTTCGCGCCAACGACCAGCGCCGCGCCCGCTTGGAAACCATTCGCCACATCTTGCTGTCGATCGAATACGAAGGACGCGATCTCAAAGCCATCGGCAAGCACGACCCGTTGGTCATCGGCTCGGGGCCTGGCTTTTTCCATCCGCCGGTTGAAAAACAATCCTGACGCCGAACCTGCGCCGCGTTCGCCGAAAGAGATCTTAGCGAACGAGTAGGATCGGCGTCCGCGCGACGACGGAAGCGCGCGCCAATTCGCGGCCATCGGCCAGCGCCGAACCGCCGAAAACCGCGATCGTTAAGCTCGGCCTCAGCCGCGCGATGAATTCCGTCAGCGCACCCGGAACGCCGAATGTCGGGCGCGCATCCTCGAAAACGATGGGCAGGCTGGATTCAGACGCCAGCAGTCGCGACTGCCCTTCGATCTCCGCATATCCATCCGCGGTATCGGCGGCGATCACGATATGCACTGGAGCTCGCGGTGCCGAAAGGCGCTCCGCCGCACGTAGCATCGACGGCAGCCGATCGCCATCTTCGACGACGACCACGACGCGCGACTGCGCCGATCTCTGTTCGCCGCAGAGCAGAAAGCCTGTCGCGCCGCCGACGTTGGCAAGCAGTGTCCCGATGACGGAATCGCTGTGCGAGGCAGGCATACGCGCCAGCGCAACGATGTTCCAAGGTCCGCGCTCGTCGCACATCTCCGAAATCCGGTCGACGGCATCGCCCGCGGCGAGCGTATGGCGCACCGTGACGCCCCGAGCCGCACCGGCCTTGTCGACAGCACGGCGGCAACGGGCGACGAGAAGCTCGAAACGCCGGTCGTGTTCTACGGGAGCACTCACCTCGGCGCGCGCGACGTGTCCAACCATCCGGACAGGCACGCCGTCTGCGTCGCCCTGAGGTCCATCCGAAACGACAACCGTTTCGATCTCGGCCCCATAAGCGGCCGCCAGCAAGACGGGCGCTTCAAGCCGCGACGCTGGATAGTCGGCTGCGGGATCGAGCCAGAGGACGACCCGGCCCGAAAGCTCCGACGCTTCAGCGACATGCGCGATCACGGCGTGGCGCCCTCGGCGCGCCGCGACAGCGCTTCAGTGAGATCGGCAGCCCGTATTTGCGACGCCGATTGGTCTGCGGCTATTGCATCCGCCTCCTGTAGAAGGTGCAAGAGAGCGATACCGGCGAGCGACACGCGACCGCCGCCGCGGCGAACCGCATCCTTGTAGATCAGCGGCGCCACGGCCGGATTGAGCGGTCGCAGTCCGTGATCCGACGCCATCCGCGCAGCGCCCTTCGCGAAGTCGCTTTCGCTGAGTTCCGCAATCGGCACCGTCTCGGCAAACTTCGCGACATGCGGAAAGTGCCGCACGAGGCCGGGCTCGATGGCTTCGAGCTTCGACCACGATTGCGCGTCCGCGATGAGTACGATCGTCGCCAACAGCGGGATCGGATCGGCCTTGACGCCAACCCCCGCCGCGTTGACCGGCACGATCTCTTTGCTACGAATGGCGGCGCTCAGCGCAAGCCACGTCGCGGGATCGGCAGCAAGCCGCCAAGCTTCGATGATGACGATGCCGGATCCGGCCCGCATCAGATGGCCGGGAAGAAGCACCGCGAGACCCAGCGCATCGCGGCTGATTTCGCCGAGGAGGTCGGTTGCCGACGCCGTCCGCGCGACGACGACATGGCAGCGCACCGATGGATCGGTGAAGTGCCCGTCATCACAATCGAGAATGACGGGCGGGACAGCCTTTTCCATCCCCATGCCACGCACCGCAAAAGTCATGAACGATTCTTCGATCGCATCGAGGGCGCTCGCGAGTGAGGCATCGTCCGGATACGATTTCTTAATGGCAGCAAGACCAGGGCGAATGGCGCGCAACGCCGTCTGCCGAAGCAGTGCCTCATGCTTTGCGCTCGCACCGAATTCCGCTTCTGGCAGCGTCGCGACGATGGATTGCAGCTCGTCCTCGAAAGCGGTGATCTTCGCTTCGACATTCCGCTTCATAGAATCCGGAAGCGCACGAAAAACGTCCGACCGCACGACGCGGCCTTCATGCATCGGCGCGAGCACATAACCGTCGAGCGATTTGACGACGGCAATGTTCTGCGCTTCCGCGCGCTGGCGTACCGGCTCGACCGCCTTTTCACTGTGGTATCGCATCTCTTCCTCGAGCAGATCGAGGCTGATGCGATGCTCTTCGCTCTTGAGATAGCGGTTGAATGCAGCCCACGCTTTGGCGGTGGCTCCGCGAACCTCGCGACGGATATGCGTGCCCTCGCCGGCCGGCAACGCGAAGCTCTTCGCGCGCGACGGTGCGTCGTGATCGACGACGTAGATCCAATCCGGAGCGGGCGACCGCTCCACATCCTTGCCGATCGCTTCGGCAAGTCCGAGACGGCCCGTGCCGGGCTGCCCCATGATGACGAGATGCTCGCCGCGGCTTGCCTCCAACGCCGTTCGAATTTTTGCGATGGCGCGTTTCTGCCCGAAGAAATGCGTCTGTTCGATTGGGCTGATCGGCGCCAAGCTGTTCGCCGTCTTCTTTTCTGTGGTTTCGCTCTCAGCGTTCGCCGTCGAAACATCGGCCAGACGATCGGCAAGTCGATCCGCTAAGCGGTTCGTCATCAGTGTCACGACATTGGTCAGTGGCTCGGTTGCGCTACGCGAGCCTGCCCCAGCGGGCGTGGCTTTGGCCGCACCCTCCTCGCCGGCGGTAGCCGCAGCTTCGGCCTTTTTCTCCGCCCTGCTGCGCCAGAAAACCATTCGCACGATCTCTCCCCTGGAGACTCTAACGACCATCGCCAGCTTATCGGGTGACGAGAAGGCCGCCCCCGCCGCCCGCTTGTCACCGACAGTCGCACGGGCATAATGGCGGCACCATGACCGACGACCCGTCATCCGTAACGAATCCTTACGCCGCGGCTGGTCCGGCAGAAAAGACCCGGGATTACGAACGCGCCCGCGCTATTCTGCGCGGCACGCAACGGCTCCTCCGCTCCCTCGACTTCGAAAGCGTCAGCGAAGTCTCCCTCGCCAACGGACGCCGCGCCGACGTCCTGAGCATCCGTCGCGATGGCCAGATCTGGATCGTTGAAATCAAGTCGAGTATTGCCGACTTCCGGTCCGATCAGAAATGGCCGGAGTACCGCGACTATTGCGATGCATTGCTCTTCGCTGTCGCACCGGATTTTCCAACGGAAATCCTACCCGTCGATACCGGATTGATACTGGCCGACGCCTATGCGGGCGAGATGGTGCGAACGCCGCCGCACCATCCGTTGACAACCGTCCGGCGCAAAGCGGTGACGCTCGCACTCGCGCGCACGGCATCGATGCGGCTGCACGCCGAACTCGATCCGGGCTTCGGAATAGAATGAAGGCCTGAGCGCCAGCCTGAGTATCAGAATGCGCCCGAGCCTGCCCCGCTACTTCGGAGCGCGCTTCGCGAGGATGCGTTGCAGGGTGCGGCGGTGCATGTTCAAGCGGCGCGCCGTCTCGGAGACATTGCGATTGCAAAGTTCATACACGCGCTGGATGTGCTCCCAGCGCACGCGGTCCGCCGACATCGGGTTCTCCGGCGGCGGCGCCTTGGAATCCGTCGGCGCGAGAAGCGCATCCGTAACGTCGTCGGCGTCTGCAGGCTTCGCGAGATAGTCGACGGCGCCGAGCTTCACGGCCGAAACCGCAGTCGCGATGTTGCCGTAGCCGGTGAGCACGATCGCACGCGCATCGGGGCGAGCCTTCGCCAACTCGGCGATGACGTCGAGACCGGAACCGTCCTCGAGGCGCATGTCGACGACAGCGAACGCCGGAGCCTTTTCGCGAATGAGATCGACGCCTTCAGCAACCGAATGGCCGAAGCGCACTTCGAAGCCGCGAAGCTCCATCGCGCGCGCCAAACGTTGCAAGAACGACCTGTCGTCGTCGACGATAACCAACGAGCGGTCGGCTGGTAATTCATCCTGCTTGAAAGACAGGTCTTCGGTAACCAAAGTAGCCTCCCGGATCACGTATTATCCGTTGCTTTTTTCATGACGGTACATAATCCATCGCCGCCTACCCGGCTGCAACCCCTTACGCAAGCAAAAAACAGCCCAAAAGGTTACTAACCGAGCAAAAGAAGGTCGGCCATTCGTGCCAAATTGCCAGATTAGGCGATTTGCGAGGCCGAAGCCCGCCGCCCAGGCCAGGCGAAGGCCCCCGGCGGCAGTTCGAAAGCGGCCCTTGGCCATGAGATCTGGACATTGGCGCCGTGCCGGGGCGGGGTGAGGTTCGAAAACGTAACCGTGGCGCCGGACCGCTCGAGAAGCGTCTTCGCGATGAAGAGGCCGAGCCCCAACCCCGAGTGGCCGTGGTCGCCCTTCTCCTCGAACCGCCGTGTCGTAACGTAAGGCTCGCCGATGCTGTCCATCATCTCGGGCGCAAAGCCCGGACCGTCGTCGGTGATCGTGAAGAAGACGTGCGACCCGTTCCAGCGCGCCGTGATCTGCACCTCTGATTGCGCAAAGCTGATGGCGTTCTCGATAAGATTGCCGAGACCGTAGATCACGCCCGGCCGGCGATGCGCGACGGGCTCGATCCTCACTTCATCATCGAGACCCGGCAACGAGCTTGCGGAAATGATGATGCGCTTGCCGGAGTTGCGGTGCGGCGCCGACGCCTCTTCGAGCAGTTCGATGACGCTCAGACTTGCGTGCATCGGATCCTGCTCGTCAGGCTTGCGCGTGAGCTTCTGCAGAATTTCGCGGCAACGCCGGGCCTGGCTGTGAAGAAGTTGCAGGTCCTCTCGATACCGGCTGTCGCTGCCGAGCTCGTACTCGAGTTCCTTTGCGACAAGAGCGATCGTCGACAGAGGAGTGCCGAGCTCATGCGCTGCCGCAGCCGCCAGTCCGTCGAGCGCGTGCAGCCGCTGCTCGCTTGCGAGCACCATATCGGTCGCGGCCAATGCGGCCGACATCTGGCGGGATTCCTTGTTCAGCCGCCAAGTGAAGAAGGCCATGAACACCATGGACGCGATAAGCGCCAACAGCTCGCCGACCTTGTAATCGGCGGGAAGTTCGAACCGCGTCCCTTCGCGCCATGGCAGCGGATAGTGGTATTCGATGAGCAGCATGCCGGCGGCGATCACGCCCGCTCCGAGGATGATCGTGTAGCGCGGCGGCAGGGTCGCCGCCGCGACCGTGACGGGCGCGACGAGCAAAACCGAAAACGGATTTTGGATACCCCCGGTCAGGTAAAGTAGGCCCGCGAGTTGAACCACATCGTAGACGAGAAGACCGAACGCGAGCCGCGTGCTGAGGCGATAGCGCACCGGAAACCGGATCGACAGAAACACGTTCAGCCACGCCGAAAGCGCGATCAGAACGAGACAGCTTCCGATGTTGAGCGGGAAGCCGTAAAGCAGCGTCACCGCCGCGATCGCCGCGAGCTGACCGAGAACCGCCATCCAGCGAAGACGAACGCTCGTCAAGAGACGAAGCTGACTCTCGCGTTCGTTTACGATGCCCTTGAGGACCGGCGCGGGCGCTCTATCAGAAGGCATGCTCATGAATTGATGAATCCGGTTTCGGTGTCGTGACCGCAAGCCGCATATCGTTCGCGCTTGCACGTCTGCATTAGAAAGCCGACATGTTATCAGCTTAGCTACATTCTTACCCAAAGGGCGATGGAGAACTCAAGCTTATGAACCGTACGACGATTGGGATGGTCTTCGCGGGCCTTCTAACTGGCGCCGCGCTTGGCTTTATTGCGCTGAAAGTCCCCGCGCCTACGGTAAATGGCGAAGCCCAGGTTACCGGCAAGCCGGCCATCGGCGGGCCCTTCAGCCTCATCGATCAAACCGGCAAGCGCGTCACCGACAAGGACTTCCACGGGCGCTACATGCTGGTATTCTTCGGTTTCACCAATTGTCCCGATATTTGCCCCTCTGGCCTTCAGGTAATGTCGGCTGCGCTCGACAAGCTCGGCCATCGCGCTGACGATATCGTGCCGGTCCTCATCACGCTCGATCCCGCGGAAGATACTCCCGAAAAGCTCGCAACGTATGTGAAAAGCTTCCATCCGCGCCTCGTCGGATTGACGGGAAGCGAAAGCGATATTGCCGCGACTGCGAAAGCTTATCGCGTTTTTTACCAGAAAGTTCCGGACGAGAAGGATCCCTCGCGCTACGGCATCGATCACTCGGCGATCTTCTATCTGATGGGCAAGGATGGAACATTGCTCACGCCAATCCCGCACACGAACGACGTTGATCAGCTCGCTCTCGCAATCGACAAAGCAATTCTTAAGCAATAGCGGCGATTCGTTCCTGAGACCGGAGCGCCACACTTTCACATGCTGGCATCGACTCCGGACATTGATGCTGGAGCAATTAGCCGAACCTTGTTAGGTCATCTTGGTGCTGCATTGATCCGGCACACGCGAACGGCTCTTCGTTGCATCGATATGATGCGCGTCGGCTTTTGGGGGCAGAGCGCATGAGGATCGCAAATGGACATCGCGCCATCGACCTGAGTTCAAAAACGCGATCGTCAGTGCGCCTCGAAGATATCGGCGCACAGGTGGAGGTTCGTCGTCATCCAGGCGCACGCCGTTTGACGTTGCGCGTCAGTCGCACGCGCAGAGCCGTGATCGTCACGCTTCCTCTGCAATGCGATCTCGATGAAGCGGGAACGTTTCTCAACCGGCACATCGATTGGGTTCGCGCCCGGCTCGACAGTTTGCCGAACCACATCCCGTTCGAAGATGCAGCGGCGATGCCCCTGCGCGGCACGCCTCACACCATCTCCTTCACGGGCAATCCGCGCACGCGTGTGATCACCATCGACGATCGTCAGGGTCGCCGTCCGTCGATCATCGTCCCCGGCGATAAAGATCGCGCACCCGATAGGCTCATGCGGTTTCTATTCGACGAGGCGAAGCGCGATCTCGCGGCAAGCGTCGCCAAATACACGCGTCCTCTTTCGGTCAAGGCGACGCGCATCGGCATCCGCGATCAGACGAGCCGATGGGGATCGTGCTCCACGACGGGAGCGCTTTCATTTTCCTGGCGCTTGATCCTGGCGCCGTCCTTCGTGCTCGATTACGTCGCCGCGCACGAAGTCGCTCATCTCGCGGAAATGAATCACGGACCACGCTTTTGGGCGCTCGTCAAAAAGATCTGCCCGGACTTTGAAACCGCCAAGCAATGGTTGCAGGTTCTGGGTCCCGATCTTCATCGGTATGGGCCGCCGCACGGCCAGCCCGTAAACTCACCACCAGCTGGTGAATGACAAAAACCCGCTCTGTCCTTGAGGCGCAACATTGGGCGTTGTGCCGGTAGCGGTTTTAACTTCGCTCGGCGTCCCCGAAATCGCGCGCGAAACGAAAGCTCCATCGATCTCGTCGGCCGGATGATTTTTCGCAGACGCTGACGACGCGCTCGCCAGCGTCTCGCGAACGCCAGACGGCGCTTGCGCATCGCGTCGCGGCGTCCCTTGCAAATCTTCTTTCGCCTCGATGACGCGCGGCGGCCGCGTCGCAGTCGAAGCAGGCACGAGCGGACTGATGCCGAAGTCGGCAGCATCGGCATCGGCGTTGCCGATAACGGTTCCTGGCAACGGCTCAGGCGCGAGACCTTCGTGCGCAACGCGCATGACCTGCTTCCAGATTTCGGCTGGAAGCGTACCGCCGGTTGCGCGGTTCATCGGCTTGCCGTTGTCGTTGCCAACCCACACGCCCGCCGTCAGATGGCTGGTGTACCCCATGAACCAGGCGTCGCGAAAATCCTGGGTCGTTCCGGTCTTGCCGGCAACCGGTTGATCGGCGAGCGCCGCCCGCCGTCCCGTACCGTACACGACCGCCGCGTTCAGCATGTCGTTCAACGCGCCGAGTCTATCCGCCTCCGCAATCCGCGTATGGGCAGGCGGCTTGCTTTCGAAAAGTACGCGGCCCTGAGCCGTCGCGACGCGGACGATCACGTGCGGCCCGACGACATCGCCGCCGTTCGAGAACGCCGTGTAAGCCCCCGCCAACTCGAGCAGCGTGACTTCCGACGTACCGAGAGCCAGCGCCGGTCCTTCGCGCAATTCGGATTTAACACCGAGGCGTTCCGCGAGGTCGGCCGCCGTTCCCCGTCCGATATCCTGGTTGAGGCGCACGGCCACCGTGTTGACCGACTGCGCCAAGGCGCGACGCAGCGTGATGGGCCCAACGTACTCGTTCTTATCGTTCTTCGGCGACCAGCCCCCAATCGTGATCGGAGCATCATTCGCAACGGTTGCGGGCGACATCCCGCGCTGCAATGCGGCGAGGTAGACGAATGGCTTGAACGCAGAACCGGGCTGGCGTTTCGCCTTGACGGCGCGATTGAACTGGCTGTCGGCATAATCGCGTCCACCGACGAGCGCGCGAATGCCGCCATCGCGATCGAGCACGGCGACGGCCGCCTGACTTGCGCCGAGCGCCGTTCCCTTCTGCGCAAGGCTATCCGCGACGATTTCCTGGGCGCGCCGCTGCAACGTCTTGTCGATCGTCGTTTCGACGACGAGATCGGTATCGTCGCCGCCGGTCATCGCCTCCACCTGCTCCAGCACGTAGTCGACGACGTAACCGGAATCGACGGACGCCTTGGCCATCTTCTGCTCGTTGAAGACCAGCGTCTGCGCCAGCGCCTGCGTCTCCTGCGCTTCCGAAATGAATCCCGCATCGAACATTTTCGAGATCACGACGCGCGCACGCGCACGCGCCGCCCCGGGACTCGCGGCCGGCGAATATTTCGATGGCGCTTTGAGAAGTCCGGCGATGAGCGCCGCTTCCGGCAATGTCAGCTCGCGAGCGGACTTGTCGAAATACCGGCGGCTCGCCGCTTCGATACCGTATGCCCCGCCGCCGAAGTACACTTGGTTCAAATAGAGCTCGAGGATCTCGGGCTTCGACAGCCGCACTTCGAGCCACAATGCCAGACCAAGCTCCGCGAGCTTGCGCGTCAGTGTCCGGTCCTGCGTCAGGAATAGGTTTTTTGCCAGCTGCTGGGTCAGCGTCGAGCCGCCCTGAGCAAATCGCCCCGCGCGCAAGTTCGCAAACATCGCCCGGATCATCCCAACGGGATCGACACCGTAATGATCGAAGAACCGGCGATCCTCCGTCGCGACGACGGCGGCAGGAACGACTTTCGGCAGCTGATCGAGGGAAACGTACTCACGCGGCGCGCCCCGCTCGGTCAACGTCGAACCGTCACGCGCCAGAATGCGCACGAGCGGCGCATGCGCGGTGTTGCGGATCGCGAGCGGATCGGGAAATACGACTGTGTAGTAGACCATCATCACGGCGAAGGTCAGCATCAGCAGGCCCGTACAGAGGACCCCAGCGCCGAACGCCAACCGGTATTTGAGCTTCAGCCGGTTCAGCAATCCGCGTCGCACAGGGACCGTCGGCGCCAACTGCTGTTGCGGCTGCTGCTGCACGTTGAGTTGCGACAAGTCGGCCGGCGTCTCGTCCGATCGGAAGGCCTGCGTCGCAACGGACTGAAACGAACCGGGCAGCGTCATTTCGACCGGCGGGGCAGGACGCCGGCCGCCGAGCAGCAGCCCACGGACGAGCCACAGTGCAAAACGCAAAACTGCAGCGATCGCGCGCAATACGGTCAAACCTCGAAGGCGGAGTTCGTCCCTTGCCGTCCAGCCTCGGAAAAGCCTGATCTGAAAAGGGTAGCGGGATAATTCCGCTCATTGTTATCGGACGTTGGCTAAGGTCGCGTTAAACGCGCACCCGCGTCGCCGCCCGAAGCCCAACCTCATCCGCTGAGTGAGTTGTAGACACTGCAAATGAGCAACGTAGGCGAACAGAAATAATATGCCCTGTGGAATCTGACTTCGCGGACCGCCATAGTGGCCGGACATAAAAAGGAGAATCGATGTCCGTTCCGGTCGACCTGGCTAGTTACAAGGATGCGCTTTTAGTTCTCGGCACTGCCGGTGTCGTCGTTCCAGTCTTACATCGCTTCGGCGTCAGTACGGTTCTTGCTTTCCTTCTATCCGGAGCATTCCTAAGTCCAGGCGGCCTCGGGGCCCTGGTCCCCCACCTGCCTCAACTTTCATATCTGACGATTACCGACCCCGAACGATTATCGAAATTTGCCGAGTGGGGCGTCGTTTTCCTTCTCTTCATCATCGGTCTCGAGCTTTCCTTCGAACGTCTCTCGACGATGCGGCGCTTGGTGTTCGGCCTCGGCGGTTCGCAGGTTGTCGTCTCGGCCGCCCTCATCGGTCTGGTTGCTTATGCGCTCGGCCAGCCTCCGGCCATTGCGCTCGTCATCGGTGCCGCCCTCTGCCTGTCCTCGACGGCCATCGTCATCGAGTTACTTGCCTCTCAAAAGCGGCTGTCGACTTCAGTTGGGAGAACTTCCTTCTCGATCCTTCTCTTTCAGGATCTCGCGGTCGTTCCGATCCTCATCCTCGTCGGCATTCTCGAGCCGGGAAATGATACGTCGATCGTCTCTAAAATTTTAACGGCGCTGGCTCAGGCGACCATCGCGTTGCTCGTCATCGTCGGCGTGGGCCGTTTTCTGCTTCAACCCCTATTCCGCCTTGTAGCTCAGACCCATAACGCCGACCTTTTCATCGCAGCTACCCTGTTCGTCGCGGTCAGCACGGCTTTCATAACGGCAGCCGCCGGTCTGTCCCTGGCACTCGGAGCGTTCGTCGCCGGCCTCGTCCTCGCGGAAACGGAATACCGCAGAGCCGTGCAGGCGACCGTCGAGCCGATCAAATCGCTGCTGCTCGGCGTGTTCTTCTTTTCTGTCGGCTCGCAGCTCGACATTCAATCGCTGATAGCCGAGCCCGCCGCTATCCTCGCGACGACGGTCGGCCTGCTCGCCATCCAGGCGGTCATCATTTACGTATTGGCCCGCCTCTTCAGCGTCTCGAAATCGGCATCGATTGAATCAGCCGCACTGCTGGCGCCGGGCGGCGAGTTCGCCTTCGTGATCCTGACGCTTGCGCACGCATCGCAGCTCATCAATCAGGAGTTGATGAGCATCCTGCTCACGGCCGTATCCATCACGATGGCGACGATACCCGCGAGCGCGAAGCTTGGCCGCAAGCTCGCCAAGCGGTACCTCCCGCCGACAGTAGTCGACCCGGAATTGACCGTGACTCCCGTCAGCGACGGTACTGTCAAAGCGCTCGTCGTCGGTTACGGCCGCGTAGGACAATTGATCGGCGACATGCTGACCGAACACAAAATCTCCTACATCGCCGTCGACCGAGCACCGAACCTCGTCGCCAATGCCCGGCGGGAGGGCAAGCCCGTGTACTACGGCGACGTGACGTCCGCCGAATTCCTCGAGCATTGCGGTCTCGATACAGCCAAAGCGGCAATCATCACGATCCATCAGGAAAGCGAGATCGACGCCGTCGTGAAATCTTTGCGCAAGAGCCATCCGAACCTGCTCATCGTCTCGCGCGCGAAGGACGCAAGCCACGCACGCCATCTCTACGAGATCGGCGTCAACGATGCCGTGCCTGAAACGATCGAGGCAAGCCTCCAGCTCTCGGAAGCAGCGCTCGTCGGCCTCGGCGTTCCGACCGGTCCCGTTATCGCCTCCATTCACGAGAAGCGCGATGAGTTCCGTACTGAGCTTCAGGGCGCGGCCAAAAAGGCGGGAACCGTGACGCGCGCATTTCCCAAAAAGCGCACGAGCTGAACTCATCCGACGCGCAGTTGCCGCCGCAGGTCTTGTAGCGGAACTTGTCGATCCCACATGTCGTTTCCGATTGGAGACGTGATGGCGGAGCCGATGTCGACAATGTTCGAAAGACTGGACCGAAGCAGTTTTGATGGGAGATTTGCAGGCTCCCTTCCGGCGGGTGAATTCGACGAAAGCTTCGCGCGCATCGAAGCCTTGGCAAAGATCCTCGACAGCGCCATCCGCATTCCGGGCACCAGTGTTGTTATGGGCGTCGACGCCGTTCTCGGCCTCGTACCCGTCATCGGCGACGCGATTTCAGGCGCGATCGCGAGCTACATCATTTGGGAAGCGCGTCGCCTAGGCGCGCCGCGCTGGCTGATCGCCCGCATGGCGATGAATACGGCGCTCGACACGGCCGTCGGCAGCATTCCCATTTTCGGCGATATGTTCGACGTTGCCTACAAATCGAACCTCAAAAACGTCGCGCTGCTGAAGCGCCATGCTGACAAACACAGCGCTCGCTACGGTCGCAAGACGATCGATACGGCCTATACAGTCGAGGCTTAAACGTCCAAGTTCGATGCGTTGAGTGCATTTTCCTGGATGAACTCGCGCCGCGGCTCGACGATATCGCCCATCAGCTTGGCGAAAATCTCGTCGGCCTCCGCGAGATCGCCGACCTTGACCTGCAGCAGCGTGCGCACGTCCGGATCGAGCGTCGTCTCCCAAAGCTGCTCGGGATTCATCTCGCCCAGACCTTTGTAGCGCTGCAGATCGAGACCCTTGCGGCCCACCTCGTACACCGCTTGGAGCAGCGAACGCGGACCGGTGATGATCTCGGTCTTATCCTTGCGCTTGAGCTTCGCCGGCGTGTCGTAGAGTTCGACCAGATGGTCGTGGCGCTCGTTCAAACGCCGCGCATCGAGCGAGCCCAACAGCGCTCGGTCGAGGATCTGGACCTCGGTCACGCCGCGAACCTCGCGCTTGAAGACATACCCGTCGTTGCCGTAGCGGCCTTCCCAGCCCGTTTCCATCTCTTCGGCGATGGCATCGAGACGTCTGGCGATCCTTTGGGCAATCTCGTCGGCCCTCTGAGAATCCGGCGTCGAAAGGATCGACGCATCGAACACACCGCCGATCGCGCCCTGTTCGACGACGTTGCGGTTGTAACGCGAATGGAGGCCATTGATGCCGCCCGCAATCTGCCGCGCCTGCTCGACGACGTCGCGCAGATCCCGGCCCGCCCGCTCCGTGCCGTTGCCGCTGACCAGCACGGCATCGGCGAGGCCCTGATCAATCAGGTAATCCTCGAGAGCCCGCTCGTCCTTCAGGTACGAATGCGACTTGCCTTTAGCCACTTTGTAGAGCGGCGGCTGCGCGATGTAGACGTGGCCCTTTTCAACGAGCTCCGGCATCTGCCGGTAGAAGAACGTCAACAGCAGCGTACGAATGTGCGCACCGTCGACGTCGGCGTCCGTCATGATGATGATCTTGTGATAGCGAAGCTTGTCGAGCTTGAATTCGTCACGCCCGATGCCGGTGCCCAGCGCGGCGATGATGTTCGTCACCTGCTCCGATGACAGCATCTTGTCGGTGCGGGCGCGCTCGACGTTCAGAATTTTACCTCGGATCGGCAGCACGGCCTGGAACTCGCGCTTACGGCCCTGCTTGGCGGAACCGCCTGCCGAGTCGCCTTCGACGATGAACATTTCCGTTTTCGACGCGTCGCGATCCTGGCACTCGGCGAGACCGCCCGGCAGACGCAGCCCATCGAGCGCACCTTTCCGCCGCGTCAGATCGCGAGCCTTGCGCGCAGCTTCGCGGGCAAGCGCAGCCTCGACGATCTTGCCGACGATGACCTTCGCTTCTTTGGGATGCTCCTCGAACCACGCGCCGAGCTGATCGCTGACCGCGGATTCCACGACCGGCTTCACTTCCGACGAAACGAGCTTGTCCTTCGTCTGCGAAGAAAACTTCGGATCAGGCACCTTCACCGAAAGCACGCACGTCAAACCTTCACGCGCGTCGTCGCCCGAAAGCGTTACCTTTTCCTTCTTCGCGAGACCGGTCTCTTCAGCGTACTTGTTGACGATGCGCGTCAACGCGCTGCGGAAGCCGGCGAGATGCGTGCCGCCGTCGCGCTGCGGAATGTTGTTCGTGAAGGTCAACACCGTCTCGTGATAGCTGTCGTTCCACCAGAGAGCGGCTTCGACCGTGATGCCATCCTTCTCGGCATGGATCATGACCGGCTCGGGAAGCGCCGATGTCTTCGATCGATCGAGGTAACGGACGAAAGCAGCCGTGCCGCCTTCGTAATTGAATTCCTGGCGCTTCACGTCGGCGTGGCGCGCATCGATCAACACGATCCTCGCGCCGGAGTTCAGGAACGCGAGCTCGCGCAAGCGATGCTCGAGCGTCGAGAAGTCGAATTCCGTCACGTTGTGAAACGTCTCGGTGCTCGGCAGGAACGTGACTTCGGTGCCGCGTTCCTCGCCGGCATCGCCGATGACTTTCAACGGCGCAACGGCATTGCCGTTGTGAAACTCGATGAAGTGCTCCTTGCCCTCGCGCCAGATCCGGCACTTGAGCCAAGTCGACAGCGCGTTGACGACCGACACGCCGACGCCGTGCAGACCACCCGAAACCTTGTACGAGTTCTGGTCGAACTTGCCGCCCGCATGGAGCTCGGTGAACACGATCTCTGCCGCCGAACGCTTCGGCACCTGATCGTCGTCACGCTTGATGCCGGTCGGAATGCCGCGCCCGTCATCGCGCACCGTGCATGAGCCGTCGGGGTTCAGCGTCACCGTGCAGGCATGCGCATGGCCCGCCAGAACCTCGTCGACGGCGTTGTCGACGACTTCGTAAATCATGTGGTGGAGACCCGATCCGTCATCGGTGTCGCCGATGTACATGCCGGGGCGTTTCCGAACCGCGTCGAGGCCCTTCAGCATCTTGATGCTGTCCTCGCCGTAATCATCCGGCGCAGGTGTTTTCTTGAGCGGTTGGGCGTTCATTTTGGGGCTTTCTCAGCGGACGGAAATATGGTCCGTTTTTATAGCACAAAGCGCCCCGAAAAGCCCTAAAAAATCGACATAAATCGACGCTCAAAAGCCCTTGTTTTACAGTGTTTTGGATGTGGCCGTTTGTCCCGATACACGGACTTAACGAAGGGCCCTGATCTTTCCCTCTTCCACCCCCCAGAATCGCGCCGTTTCCCGGAGCGCCGAGAACGCTTCCGCGTCCGTCCCGGTCATCCAGGCTTGCGCTCCGAGCCGCAGAATTTCGGCGAACAACGCTCCCCTCCGGTGCACGTCGAGATGGGCCGTGATCTCATCGAGGAGGAGGATGGGCGCCGCCCCTTCCTGCCGCTCCGTAAGAAGCTCAGCGTGCGCCAGCACCAGCCCGAGAAGCAGCGCCTTCTGCTCGCCTGTCGAACACTGACGCGCTTCGAGCGCCTTCGGACCATGCTCGACGATGAGGTCAGAGCGATGCGGCCCATCGAGTGTCCGGCTTGCCGCACGATCGCGTTCGCGCGTTTCGCGGAGCGTCCGCGCGTAGGCATCTTCCGCCTCGATGGCCGAAAGACTTCTGAGATCGTCCTCGATGGTTCCAACGAGCCGGAACGAGGACCACGGAAACGCGGAATTCGGATCGCGCTCGCGCCGCGTCTCAACGATCGCCGCCATCGCCGCCACAGCTTCGAGGCGGGCAGCCGCGACCGCCACACCCGTCTCCGCCATCACCTGTTCGAACCCGGAAAGCTGCGCGTTGTCGCGCACGCCGTCGGCAAGCAGGCGGTTGCGGCTCGTCATCGCCCGCTCGAACCGCCCGGCGATAGTCCGGTAACTGTGATCGAAACAGAGGATCAATCGGTCGAGAAAACGCCGCCGCTCCGACGCAGGCCCGGTGAAGAGCCCGTCCATCGCCGGCGTCACCCAGACGATTTCGAGATAATCCGCAAGAATGCCCGAGCCCGACTGCGCCGAACCATCAATGCGGACAATGCGGCCGGATCGTCCCGAACCCTCAGCCCGCGCGCTCGTCCCAGCGCCCGCCGCCAACCCCGTGCCGATGTCTGCAGGCCCCGCGAGCGTATGCGCATGCGCCGCAATCGCGAAACTTCCATCGCCCCCAGCGCGCGCCAGATCGACGAACGGCACACGCCGCAAGCCCGTGCCGGGCGAAAGCAGCGACAACGCTTCGAGCAGATTGGTCTTGCCCGACCCGTTCGCGCCGACGATCACCTGCGGCCCCGCGTCGGTCTCAACGCTCGCCGAAACATAGCTCCGGAAATTCGTCAGCGTCAGCCGCTCGACCCATAGGGAATTTGGCATCGATATCATGGGCTGCGCTTATCACCGCTCGCGAGATTCTGAAATATTACTCGATCATTCCCTCTCCCCGTCCTCACGGGGAGAGGGTTAGGGTGAGGGGCAGCACCAGTCGGGACGAATCCAAAATGCGGGGAACTCAACCTTGGAAGGCCAATCGCTCCCGCATCTTGAGAGCGAATGCAACCTCTGCCGAAGACAAGCTTTGGCATCACTTGCGCGCACGCCGGCTCTGCGGCCTTAAATTCGTGCGACAATTCCCAATCGGAAACTATTTCGCGGACTTTGTGTGCCGTGAAGAGTATTTGGTTGTCGAGATCGATGGCGGCACGCATGGCACCGCGATCGAATGCAGGAACGACGGAGAACGTAACCAAGCTTTGGCTTCGCTTGGCTACAAAGTCGTCCGCATTAACAACACCGATATCTACGAAAACATCGAGGGCGTATTGGATCAGCTTCTCGCCGTCTTGCAAAAGCGAGGCTAGGTCTGCCCCTCACCCTAACCCTCTCCCCATTGAGTGCAGAAATGGGGAGAGGGAACTGATCGCCACCCCTAACCCCTCCCCCCTCAAGGGGAGGGGAAATCGGTTCGGCGGAATCCTGCCTAAACCCGCATCGGCATCAGCACGTAAAGCGCGCTGCCGTCGCCGCCGTCGCGGACCATCGTCGGCGAACCGGGATCGGCCAGCAGAAACCGCGCGTCTTCGCTCTCGAGCTGATCGGCAATGTCGAGCAGATAACGTGCGTTGAACCCGATCTCGAGCGGACCGGACGAATAGCCGACGGCGATCTCTTCCGTCGCGCTGCCGCCTTCAGGATTGTTCACAGTCAGGATCAGCTTGTCCTTGCCGACGTTGAGCTTCACCGCGCGCCCGCGCTCGCTCGCAATCGTTGACACGCGATCGACCGCACTCTTGAACGACGCGTTCGGCACTTTCATTTCTTTGTCGTTGTTGTGCGGAATGACGCGTCCGTAATCCGGGAACGTCCCGTCGATCAGCTTCGACGTCAGCACGACCGGCCCGATCTCGAACCTGACCTTCGTCTGCGAAACGCCGACTTTGACTTTCGCACTCGTGTCTTCGAGAAGCCGCGCGAGCTCGTGCACCGTCTTCCGCGGCACGATAACGCCCGGCATGCCTTCCGCGCCTTTCGGCAAAGGCAGTTCGACTTGCGCCAGGCGGTGACCGTCGGTCGCGACCGCGCGCAGTGTCTTGGTGCCGTTGGTCTCCGCGGGGTGCAAATAGATGCCGTTGAGGTAGTAGCGTGTTTCTTCTGTCGAGATAGCGAAGCGCGTCTTGTCGATAAGCCGCTTCAGGTCTCCGGCTTCGATCGTGAACTCATGACCGATTTCGCCGACAGCCAGATCCGGGAAGTCGTCGGCCGAGAGCATCTGCAGGCTGAAACGCGAATGACCCGACGTGATCGTCAGGCGCTCTTTGTCGCCGTCGCGCTTCATTTCGATCTCGGCGCCGTCGGGAAGCTTACGCACGATGTCGTGCAGAACGTGCGCCGGAACGGTCAGCGTGCCGGGCGTCGCAACCTTCGCGCTGACGCTCTCGCTGACCTCGCGCTCGAGATCCGTCGCCTTGAACATCAAAACGTCGCCGGTCGCCTTCAGCATGACGTTCGACAGGATCGGTATCGTCGTGCGGCGTTCAACGACGCTCGTAACGTGGCTTAGCGCCTTCAAGAGTTCCCCACGTTCGATCTCGAGACGCATGTCTATCCTCAGCATTGACTATGAAATTGCGCGTGGAATGGCGGCCTGAAACCGCCGTGGCGTCACGCGCAAGAAAACGGTTGGCCCCGGAGCGAACGGAATCGCCCACGGAGCCGGATCAGAGCCGAAAGATGGCATCTTTTCAAGCAAGATGTATTGGCCAGCCCAGAACGGACCCGCCCCCGCGCCGATCCGGCGCGGATTCGACCAGGAATCCAAGGCACGGAGGCTCGACGAGCCACCTCATGGCAAGGCCGGCACTCCGGGGGAGGTGTGCCGGCCCTACGTCGCATCAGGCCGCAAGGGGTGACTTTGCGGTCAGTGGTTGAGAAGCCTCTTCAGCTCCTCAAGCTCGTCTCCGAGGTTCGGATTCTTACTGATTTCGCCCTCGATTTTGCGGATCGCATGCAGGACGGTCGTGTGGTCGCGGCCACCGAAACGGCGTCCGATTTCCGGGAGCGACCGCGCCGTCAGATGCTTGGCGAGATACATTCCGATCTGGCGAGGCCAGACGACGGAACGATGACGCCTCTGCGACAGGAGATCGCCCTTCGACACGCCGTAATGCCTGGAAATGATGCGCAGGATGTCTTCGATCTTGATCCGGCGCGGCTCGAGGTTCTGAACGAGATCGCGAATGACGGTCTCGGCGATATCGAGCGTGATCTGCGTGCGCATATACTGCCACGTCGCATAAAGGCGCGTAACTGCACCCTCGAGCTCGCGGCCGTTCTCCGTAAGTCTCGACGCCAAGAGATCGATGACGTCCCGCGACAGAGAGAACGACGGATCCGCCGCCCGCTTCTCGGCAAGCCGCTTGTCGAGCACTTTGAGCCGCAGCTCGTGATCGAGCGATTGCAGCTCCGTGACGAGGCCGCGCTGCAGGCGCGAACGCATGCGTTCGTTGAGGCGCTCGATCTGGTTGGGAGCCCGTGCCGACGCGACGACGACCTGTTTGCCGCCGTCGAGCAACGCGTTGATGATGTGATCGAACTCCTGCTCCGTGCGTTCACCCTGCAGGAATTCGAGGTCGTCGATCAGCAACATGTTGATGTTGCGGAACCGCTCCTTGAAAGCCAAGGGATCGGACGAGCGGAGAGCCTCGACGAACTGATAACGGAAGCGTTCCGCCGTCAGGTAAAGAACCTGAGCGTTCGGCGCGCGCTTCTTCACTTCCCAGGCGATGGCGTGAAGAAGATGGCTTTTGCCGAGGCCGACCTGCGAGTGGATATAGAGCGGGTTGTATCCCGGCGCGCCGGAAAGAACCGTTTCGGCGACCTGCGTCGCGCCCGCGTGCGCCATGCGGTTCGAGGCGCCAACGACGAAGCTTTCGAACGTATAGCGCGGGTCGAGCGGAGAGCCCTCAAGGCCGCCGGCCGATGTCCGCTGCACCGGAAGCACCGGCGCGCGCAAGGCCGCGGGACGCTGTGGAAGATCGGTGTGTGCCGCCGGCGGAGGCGTTGCAGCGGTTGCCGCAGTGTTGGCGTCTTGAGGACGCGCTTCGCCCGGCCTCTGCGCAACCGCACCCGGCTGGCGCCAGACCACTTCGACGCGTTCCACGGTCGCGAACTCTATCCGCGAGCAGTGCAGCAGATGATCGGAATAATGTTCTTGAATCCAGTTGCGAACGAATTTCACAGGCACCGAAACCTTGACGATCCGGCCGTCGAAGCTTTCGAATTCCAAGCTCTTGAACCAGCTCGAATAGACCTCGTCGCCGAGCTGAACCTTCAGCATCGCACGAACCTTCTGACCGCGGCCCTCTACCGCGCTCGTCGGAGTCTCGGCGCCCTGTCCGCTACCGACATCCTGAGACTCTGCTTTTTGTGCTGCCTGCATAGTATTTACTCCCCGCTGATAACGCGGGACGCCTGGAAGCGCCCCCCTCTTCACCGTTCGGCGTAACCCTCCGCCGTTCGGTGCCGTCTATGCCGTCTCTGATTTCGCGTTAGCCCTGCACCCAATCGAGACCCGCAAATTTCCAACCGGAAATCCGTCCGCGGTGCTGGCTAGCGTCTAATGGTCCCTCAAAGCCCTCCATGACGTTGCGACACCGGCGATACCCCACCGCCGTCATTTGTTCTGCAGCCATCCGGCTGCGGCCGCCTGAGCGGCAAATGAAGAAGATCTCGGCGTCCTTCTCCACACCCCTGGCAGTCAGCGCTGCGTCTAGACGTTCAGTGAAGTCCGGGGCGGTCCGGCCGTCTGGAAATGTCTGCCATTCCATCAGCACAACTTCCCCATGGAGCCTGGAAAGATCCGGAATTCCAACGAACGCCCACTCGGCACGAGTACGAACATCCACAAGAACGGCCTTCGGATCGCCTTCGAGACGCTTCCACGTTTCGAGGACGGGTACGTCCTCGACTCCAGAAGCTTCCAGTTTTTCCACTTATCCCCTCACCGTCACACGCAGTACTGATAAAGACCCGCGTAAGTATCCCCAGGTAAGGCCCGGAGAATCCCCAGTTGCTCTGGTCGCCGCCACAGCAACGCCAAAGGTTAGTCGCAGGTCTTTATCTATTTTGACGATGCGCTCGCGGTCGCCAATTCTATTGGCCCTCGAACGCTACGCTCGCCGAACTTACCTGTGCGAACGACCGCTTTTACCCCGCTGCCATCCACTGAGAAATTTACTAGCCCTTAACCTTCTTTTCGACAAGCGGCTCTGGTCCCCATTATGGGCGTCCAGCGAGAAGAAAAGTTGTCCACAGGTGTTGGTGACAACGTGAGTCACTTCGCAAGCCCTGTGCATAAATGCCTGACTCATTCGGGATTTTGACAGTTGAGGAACACGGGCAAGCCGCGTGGTCGCAGCTGTCACCGATACGTCATTTTTTTTTAGGACCGCACGAGAACGGAGGCTGTGCCCTTCGCCGGTTTACACGCCCAGCGCGCATGATTGCCCGGATTTCAGCAGGTTAATGGCGTTAAAAAAAACGGGCCCGAAATTGGACCCGCTCTTTACCGGTGCGAATGTGCAACAGGGAGGAAAATTGGCCCCTGTTATTCACATGTACGTTACGCGCTCATGGCCTTGACACGCTGAGCGAGCCTGGAAACCTTCCGGCTGGCCGTGCGCTTGTGCATGACGCCCTTCTGGGCGCTGCGGACAAGCAGGGGCTCGGCGGCGGCGAGAGCGGCCTTGGCCTTTGCGACATCGCCGGAAGCAATAGCCTCTTCGACAGTGCGAACTTCGGATTTGACGCGCGTGCGGCGGCTCTTGTTCACCTCAGTGCGGCGGATCATCTGGCGCGTGGCTTTTTTCGCCGACGACGTGTTAGCCATAGGTTGTCCTTACATTGCTACGAATACGCCCGCGCGTTAGCGGAAAGCTAGGCGAGGCGGTGGGTTGAAGAAATCTCTCGTCGGCCCAGGATTGTTGGTCCAGGCACACGGTTTGCGGGGGGTATAGCCGTCCGAAAGTGATCGGTCAATGAATCAGCATGATGAAAAAGCCCGATATCGGGCGGAATTCGATGTCGCCGCCGGTCGCAGCGCTTTTCCCCGCCATTTGCGATAAGCCGTATGGCCTAAAAGGCCGAAGCCTAGCATCTTGGGGGGATCTCTAGAGAATGTTGTCTTGGACCGGATGGCTGTTTGCCCTGGCAGCCGCGATTTTTGCGACCATCTTGGCCGCCGCCGCCAACCAGCCGATGTTGCAAATGGCCGCCGTGGCCGCCGTCAGCATCGCAATTGCTCTCATCGCGATCCGCGAGCATCGGCAGCTCAATGACGTCGGTGCCCCCGCAACCGCCGTTGCAAGTTCGACCGCACGTTATCTCGCACTGATATGGGCATGGGGCGGGCTGACGTTGCTGGTGACCTACCTGTTCGTCATCGATGCGCATTGGCGCGAATGGTGGCAGTTCTTCTTAGGGTTCGCTTTCGCAGCCTTGGCGAGCATCGGTTTCTCGTTCCTTCTCGATCGCGATCGGGCGGCCGGACGCACTGACGCGACGCTCGTCAAGTTTGGACGCATTCTGCTGAAAGCGCAGATCGTCGGCATGGTCGCTGGCATCATCAGCCTCTTCGTCGACGAGAAATTTCCGCGCGCGGAAACTCACGCCGATTGGGCCGGCTGCAACATCTTCTTCTTCGGCGCTCTGGCAATTGCAGCGATCAGCCTCGATGCGATACGGTCGCCCGCCAACGCGTGATCGAAGACGAGACGCCTCTCACCACAGGGACATTCGGCCTAAATGACCTTGCGCCCAGCTCTTCCCTTGCTGCTGACGACGCTCGCAGTAGCCCTGATCGCCATGTTCCTGGCCGCAGGCGCTCTGCAGAAAGTCGAAGCGGCGATCGCCGCAGCGGTCTTCGTATTCGTCATCGTGACGGCGGCAATACGAACGAACGCGCCGGTATGGCGGCGAGCGCCGGACGTCGGCGAGATAACGGCGCGTGATGCGATGATCGCAACCACACGGCTGGTGATGCTGAGCTTTCTTTGGTGCGGACTCGCTTTCTTCGCGATCTATCTCGGCACCAGCATTCGCTGGCAGCACGGCTGGGAATATGGCTCCGCCATGGTGCTGGTCGCTGGAGCCTACGCCTATTACCTGTCGCGTCTGAAAGACCCGCATGATGACTGGTCGAAACCTCAGGCGATCGAACGCATGGTTCGATTTATGACCTATCAGGCGTTCGCCATCGCCGGCGGACTTATCTGGCTCATCAGCTCGGGAAAGCTCGCAACGCTCCGCGGCGATTGGGCGGCAAACCAGCTTTTCCTCGCCGGCGGTTTCGCCGTGATGTGCCTCAGCGCCATCATCGTCAAGACGAACAGCACCCTCGCCGAACGTCACGCCGCCAACTGACCTCGCATCTCACCGTTGACAGCGCGGGCAATAGAATGTCGCGCGCCCCGAGTGGACGGCACGGCGTATCTCGCCCCCGCACCCCGGAGTTTGGCAGACGGACCCCGCGCGATCGTAAACCCCGAACCTCTCCTGAAAAGACCCGCGCTTTCCGTCGGCATGCCTGTAATCGCGAAGCGTCGAACCGCCAGCGTCGATCGCGCGTTCGAGCACGTCCCGGATTGCCGGCACCAGCTTGATGGCGCGTTCCGTCGGCGCCCCGCGCCGATTGGCCAGGCTCGCGGCGGCCCTGTCCGGCGACAACCCCGCCTGATAGAGCGCTTCCGAAACGTAGATGTTTCCAAGCCCCGCGATGACGTGCTGATCCATCAGAAAGGCCTTGAGATTGACCTTTCTTCCCAGCGCCTTGGACGCCAGATATTCAGCCGTCAGCTCCTCGCCGAGCGGCTCGGCGCCAAGATCGCGAAAGAGCGCATGCTGCGGGCGCTCCCTATGCGCCATCATCACCATGAAGCCGAACCGCCTCGGATCATTGTAGATCACCTTCGTCCCATCCGAGAGATTGAGCACGACGTGATCGTGCGTCGGATCTGGGCCCGTCCCATGCGCGTAATGGCCCGGAGTATCGGCAATCCCGCCGTGGACAATGGTGAAGCGCCCGGTCATGCCGAGATGCATGACGAGATCCTCCCCGCTCGACAGCGATGCAATCAGGTATTTCGCGCGGCGCTCGAGCCCGACGATCGACTGCCCGGCGACCCGCTGGGCAAATCTCTCAGGAAACGGAAACCGTAAATCGGGCCGCCGCGCGTCGAGCGATGCCACCCGGCGGCCAACGAGAACCGGCGCCAGGCCGCGACGAACGGTTTCGACCTCCGGAAGCTCGGGCATGGCTGCAAGAATACCTGGTGTTGAGGCGGCGTTGAGGATGAGACGAGCCGACGATAGCGCGCCAACGCGCGAACGGCTATGCTGCGGATATGGATCAGAATTCACAAACTACAAGCCAGAATACCGCCCAGAATACGGCTGAGCACGCGTCCGAAAATACGGCGTCGTTCGGCTTCCGCGCCGTTCCAGAGACCGAGCGCCAGGGCCTCGTCAACAAGGTCTTCGCGTCCGTCGCCGGCCGTTACGATCTGATGAACGACCTGATGTCGGGCGGCCTGCATCGGCTGTGGAAGCGCGAGTTCGTCACGATGCTCAACCCGCCGCGCGGCGCAACGCCGTTCAAGCTGCTCGATGTTGCGGGCGGCACCGGCGACATCTCGATCCGCTATGCCGAGGATAGCGGACCGAACGCCACCGCCGTCATCTGCGACATCAGCCCCGAGATGCTTGAGGTAGGGCGCCGCCGCATCGCTGACGCCGGTCTGCAAAACCGCATTCAGTGCGTCGAAGGCAACGCCGAGGAATTGCCCTTTGAGAGCAGCAGCTTCGACGCCTACACGATCGCATTCGGCATTCGCAACGTCACCCACATTGATAAGGCGCTTTCCGAAGCCTATCGCGTCTTGAAACCCGGCGGCCGCTTCCTTTGCCTCGAATTTTCCGAATGCCGGGTTCCGGTTCTCGACCGCCTCTACGACTTTCACTCATTCGAGATCATTCCACGCCTCGGCCAATTGACGGCCGGAGACGCTGAATCTTATCGCTATCTCGTTGAAAGCATCCGCCGTTTCCCGACCCAGGAGAAATTCGCGGAACTCGTTCGCAATGCCGGGTTTTCTCGCGTCAACTACCGGAATTTGACGGGCGGCATCGCGGCCATCCACGGCGGCTGGAAGATCTGACGGCAACAATCCAAAGGCGTTCTGACTCCGACGGTGTGTCTGCAATTGACGCCGCGCGAGACCGTTCATAGTTTTCCACGCAGGGACGGGAAGAAACTTTTTCTTCCCTAGGAGGAGGTGGGACACATGAAAACGATCACTCTTGCCTGTGCGTTGGCAGTAGCCGCCATTTCTTTTGGCGCCGGAACCGCAAACGCTGGATGTACGACGAAAGGCGCGGTCGCCACGTCGTCGTCGGCTGATTCCGCGAAGTGGTTTGCAATGGAAACGATGGTGCAGAACGTCAGCTGGGGCCTCTGGCCGGGCTTCCTCGCCAACGGCGACGTCGCTGGCTACAAGGTCGTCAACAAGCAGTACAGGTGCAAGCCCGATGGCGGCATGGTCACCTGCCACGGCCGCGCGACCTTCTGCACGAAATAAGCGAATTTGAAATTCCGAATTCCGGAAGCGCCCGTGACGACACGCGGGCGCTTTTCGTTTTTCTCCCGCGTTGTCCCGAAACATTGGTCGAGTTGCATGGCAACCTCGTCGCCGCGCTTCGCAATGGCGCAGGATATTTAACCGTCTTTACCCGATACATGAGGTTCGCTTGACCTAGACGCATTGCGGCGCAATGTGACCTCAGGCCAGCTATCGACCCACGAAACAGGACCACGAAATCGAAGTCATGCCCGGAGCGATCCTTAACACGCTAAGACTCGCGCGCGCCGGGTTTGTGCTTGCACAGTATGGAGTTCGGTTCGTGCCGGCAGGCGTGCCGGTGCCCCTGCCGCTCAAAATCGCGCGCGCGGCAACGCTGCCCATCGAGTTCCTGTCGGCGCCCTTTCAAAAAAGCGTACCGCGATCAACCCGCGTCGCAACCGCGCTGACGAAGCTCGGTCCGAGCTACGTCAAGCTCGGACAGTTCTTGGCGACCCGCGCCGACGTCATCGGTCCTGAACTGTCGGCGGATTTGCGCCACCTCCAGGACAAGGCCGAACCCTTCTCTATGGCGGAAGCCCGCGAGACGGTTGAGCGCGCCCTCGGCGGCAAACTGGAAGATCACTTCGTCGAGTTTGGCCCGCCCGTCGCTGCCGCGTCGATCGCCCAAGTCCACAAGGCCTACGTGCTCGAAAATGGCATCAGGAAAGCCGTCGCTGTCAAAATCCTGCGCCCCAATATCGAGAAGCGCTTCAATCGCGACCTCGATAGCTACTATTTCGCGGCGCAGATGATCGAACGCTTTTATCCGCCCGCACGGCGTTTGAAGCCCGTCGCCGTCGTCGACAATTTGAAGCACACGACCGTGCTCGAAATGGATCTCCGTCTCGAGGCCGCCGCGATTTCCGAGATGGCCGCGAACACCACCGCGGACGACGGCTTTCGCGTCCCCACCATCGATTGGAAACGTACCGCGAAGCGCGTGCTGACGGTCGAATGGATCGACGGCACGCCGATTTCGCATCGCGAAACGCTGCAGGCAAAAGGCTTCGACACCGCCGCGCTCGGCCTGACAGTATTGCGATCGTTCCTCCGCCACGCGATGCGCGACGGCTTTTTTCACGCCGACATGCATCAGGGAAACCTGTTCGTCGATGACAAGGGCATGGTCGTCGCCGTCGACTTCGGCATCATGGGCCGGCTCGGCCTCGCCGAGCGTCGTTTCCTTGCCGAGATCCTGCATGGCCTCATCACGCGCGATTATCATCGCGCCGCCGCCATCCACTTTGAAGCCGGCTACGTTCCGTCTCACCACACCGTCGAGGAATTTGCGCAGGCGATGCGCGCCATCGGCGAGCCCATTCAGGGACGGACGGCGGAAGAAATCTCGATGGCCGATCTGCTCGGCCAGCTTTTCGCCTACACCGAAGTCTTCGACATGGAGACCCGGCCGGAACTCATCCTGCTGCAAAAGAGCATGGTCATCGTCGAAGGCGTCGCACGCGATCTCGATCCGTCGCTCAACGTCTGGGTTGCAGCCGAGCCCGTCGCCAAGGAATGGATGGAAGCCAACCTGTCGCCGCTTGGCCGCCTCCGCGAGGCCGGGCGCGGCGCGGAATCCATCGGTGAAGTTCTGCTGAAAACGCCAGCCCTTCTCCAAAATCTTGCTCAGGCGATCACCGGCTATTCCGAAATGGCGCGCTCCGGCGTCCGCCTTGACGATCAGACGATCGAAAACATCGCTTCTCGCTCCAAGCGGAGCCGCGCCGCCGATATCGCGCTCTGGATCGGCGCGCTGAGCCTCGCCGTCATTGCCGTAAAGCTGTTCGGCTTTTTCTGATCCAGTACCGCCACTACCGCTTCGCCTTGCGCGGGCCGACAAGATGCGTGCCGTGCGCAATTGCAGCCGTCGCCCGCATCGCTGCAGCAATATAGACGACCTCCGCGATTTCAGCTTCCGTCACGCCCGCGTTCTCTGCATTGGTGCGATGAACTTCGAGGCTGTACGGACACTGCGTCGCAAGCGCCACGCCAAGCGCAATCAATTCCTTGTAGCGCCGCGGAATAGCTCCTGGCGCCATCGCCGCCCGGTCGAAATTTTCGAACGCGGCCATCGTCGTCGCAGAGAGATTACGAAGATGCGGCAAGTTAGATAAATTGGCGATATCATACATTTGGAGCCTCCCTCGATCGGCGTCACTCGATCTGCCGATTTGTAAAGAAGCCTCGTGACGTTTGCGTCGAAGGTCAAGTCGCCCTCGCAGGGAGAGAACTGAGGAGAGAAAGATGGCAGACCATCGGCCGCCGCTACCGCCGTTCACGCGCGAAACCGCAATACAAAAAGTCCGCGCGGCGGAAGACGGATGGAATTCCCGCGACCCCCATAAGGTCTCGCTCGCCTACACCGTCGACAGCCACTGGCGCAATCGCGCCGAATTTCCCGTCGGCCGCGAACAGATCGTCGAATTTCTGACGCGTAAATGGAACCGCGAGCTCGACTATCGCCTGATCAAGGAACTCTGGACCTTCGCCGACAATCGCATCGCCGTCCGCTTCGCCTACGAATTCCGCGACGACAGCTTTCAGTGGTACCGTTCATACGGAAACGAGAACTGGGAATTCGATGGTAACGGCCTGATGCGGCTGCGTTACGCCAGCATCAACGACCTCAGAATCTCGGAAAGCGATCGCAAATTCCATTGGCCGCTCGGACCCCGCCCCGCCGATCATCCGGGACTTTCCGATCTCGGGCTTTAGAAGGCGATTGCTGAACGAAACGATCGGCGCCGCGCAATTGCCGGCGCCGATTTTTTTTATTGCGAACTCACTGCGGGCCGCGTCGCCGGCGTCCGCACAATGAAGCCGAGAAGGAAAATAGTGCCCGCAGTAATACCGTAGGCGATCAGCTGCATGCCCGTTGGCTTGGCCATATAACCGATCAAGATGTGCAGGATCTGTCCCACCCAGCTCTTTTCCGACAGAAGCCACGACGTATCCCAAACCGGCGTGTCGAGAACGTTGAGGAGACCGGCGCTGGAAAGCTGCGCTACCGCAGACGCTGCAAGGCCTGCAGCGAGCAGCGTCACCAGAACACCGGTTACCGAGAACATCCGCTTCAATGGAATTGCGGCAAGGCCGAAATAAAGCACCATCGACACGGCGGCGCCGAGCGCCAGCCCAATCGCTGACCCGAGTAGCAGTTGGAGCGCCGTTTCCGTTCCACCCATGACGATGCCGGTCATGAAGAGCACGACCTCGCTACCCTCGCGCATGACCGCGATGGCAACCGCCGCTCCAAGCGCGAATAGCGATCGGCGGCCCGCAGTCACATCGTTTCCGAGTTGCTTTAACTGTTGCGTCATCTCGCGCGCGTGCTGCGCCATCCAGACGACGTGCCAAGCCAGCATCACGACAGCAAAGAGCAGAATTGCCGCGATGAAAATTTCGTGCCCGCGGCCGTCGAATGCGTTCGAGATGCCGGCCGCGAAGAACGCGACGACGGCTGACCCGGCAATCCCAGCGAGAACGCCGAGAGACACCGCACCGCCCCGCCCGATCACGCCACGCGAGGCGGCAAGCACCACGCCGATGATCAGACCTGCTTCGAGAACTTCGCGGAAAACGAGAACGAGCGCGGCAAGCATGGGCGATTACTCCGCAACGATATGGCCCAACGCCGTATCCTGGTGAAATTCGCCGAAGAACATGTAGGTCCCCGGCTTCAGCGGCTTCACCCTGATGACGGCGCTGCTGTTACCGGCGATGATTTTCTCGAACCCAAGCTCGTAGCTTTCAAATTCTTCCGGAGTCGCGTCCAGATTCTTGACCGTAATCTTGATCGGTTTGCCGACCGGCAGCTTCAGCGAGTCCGGCTCGAACTTGTGGTCTTTGATGGAGATCTCGACCGCGTGCTCTTCCTCTGCGGCCTGAACCTTGGACGCGCAAATTGAAGCCCCGCTAACGGCGATTACAGAGACGGCGATTGCGGAAATGAAAGCGCGAAAGCGCGCGCCGGTACGCGAGGAGAAAGAAGTGCTCATTGCAACTCCCAATAGGTCAGGATTCAAGGTCCCGAGATCAGGTTCAGCGGCCACCTAGAGCCAAGTAGCCAATAATAGTCAAGAATTTTCGCCCCTAAGAGGCTGGCGAGAATTTTACGAATTCGTGAGGTGGGGGAAGAGTTTTCGCGGTTATCCGGCATTGCCATTTTTTGGCCAGGAGGATGCGGTGCATATGCAGCGCGGGAATAGGTATCCAACGAGGATTGGCTATGTACTCCCGCGCCTCCCATTCGACCGATGCATTCCCCTCCTACGAGCTGGGAGACGTGCTTTCACGGGCCGAAGAGCCAGAAGCTTTCTATGCTGGCGAGCCGATCTCCGTGCCGCCGAGAAAGCGCGGTAATCCGGTTCGGAGATTATATTTATTCTTGTTCGTCGTGCTCGGCGCGGGTGCAGGTCTCACGCATTTTGACGTCCCGGTGCAGCAGTGGATTGCCGGCGTCCAGCAGATTATCGCGACGGAAATGGCCGCGAGACAACCGGCCCCGCCGCTCGAACCGATACCGGCGCATGATGTGGCGACTGCCGAAAATTCGTCGCCTCTGCCGCAACCGCCGCCCGAAACACATTCTCAGTCGTTGCCCGAAGTTGTCATCGCGGAAGCGCCAGGCGCCGGAACGGTTTCTCAAACTTGGGAGACAAACACCGACGCTGCCGCGGCTAGCGCATCATCGCCTCCAGCCACGCCGGCCGATCCCTATCGCAAGCGCGCGGAAGCTGCAGGACTTCATCCCGATCTCTCTCGCGTGCTCTTGGCACACCTGACCGCAACGGATTATCGCAACGCCGCCTTCGCCATCGACAAGGCAGTGAAGACGGTTCCGGACGATGGGAATTTTGCGTGGCCTCGCTCCGGCAAGGGCGGCGTCGCAGTCTTCAACGTTCATTTCGTGCCGGGCGCCGGACGCGACTGCCGCCGCTATGTCGTAACCGTGACTAAGGATCGATGGACGACGACAGCACTCCCGATGGAACGCTGCGGCGTCAAGCTCGCATCTCGCGGCCAAGTGAAAGAACAGTCCGTCGAGTGACGCTCTGCCTCAGGGCCCCTGAAGACCAAACGCCTGGCGCATCTTTTTACGAAGGTTCGAGTCCTTGGATTTGTCGCCCGCTTTACCGAGTGCTGGACCACCGTACGTCGCGTACAAGAAATCGCGAACCTCGGGAGCCCGGTCGTACTGATGGACGGCAGCCGGAACGGCTCCCTTCGCAGTCACCAGAACCCCGTCCTTCACCTTGAGGAATTTGGTGTTCCGGCCCGAGAGCGTCGCGATCGCACCGTCAAAAGGGATCACGATGGCAGACGGCGCGAGATTGAGACGGGCCACGACATTCGTCGTCGCCTGATCAACGCCCGAACGCATGTGATGTCTGCGCTCGATCAATTGACCGAGGAGCAGTTTCTCCCACAGGTACATGATCGCGTCGCCATGCCGGGCGAGCACCGTGCCGCTGCAAATGACTTCGTGATGCCTGACGCGCTCGTACACATCCGCGCCGAATGTTCTCCGGATCGCATTGCCGTTCCATCCGGCAACATCGTGCGAGAAGCCTTCGCCCTCTTCGCAAAATATCATCGGCGCATCGGGCAGAGCCTGAAAGATGTCGGCCTGAAATACGACGTCGCGCGTATCGGCCAGAAACACCCGCTCCACTTGCCCCGTGAGAGCCTGCAAAACAGCGATGTAATCAGCGACACGCGCGAAATTCATGTGCGGCCGGCCGAGGCCCGGTGAGCCCGGGTCCAACAGATAATCGACACCTTCGGCTTCAAGTGCTTTGCCGAGTTCCGCATCATCGTTGACGACGAGAAGAATGCGGCAATCGTGAAATTTCCGCGCCGACCGAACAAACGGCCTCAAGTCCGCGATGCTGTAGTTGCGCCCGATTCCGAGAATGAGATTCTTGCCGGTCCCATGCCGCAATTTGATCTGCGGCCTTGGCCGAACGAGCTCACTGCGCAGCCAGCGGGCATAAAGTTTCGACCAGATATAGTCGAGCATACCGTCAGATATCCTAACCCAGCAGGCGCATCGCCCTGCAATTCCTCGCCGCGAGTTCTAGACGCCACCGGGAACGATGCAAAGTGAACTCCAACAAATCGGAGGCGAAAGATGAAACCCGGTTTGCCCACAAGCTGCAAAAAACAAAAAACGCGCCGCGGTGCACGAGGCACAGCGGCGCGTTTTGAATACGATCGATAGAGGGCACTGATTGACTTCTTTGATGGCGCATCGCGACTCCCGTTCCGGGAGCCGGCCGCGATGCGCGCAATTTAGAAATTCACATGACGTCTCGGCAGACCTGGCAACGACCTACTCTCCCGCGTCTTAAGACGAAGTACCATCGGCGCAGGGGCGTTTCACGGCCGAGTTCGGAATGGGATCGGGTGCAGCCACCCCGCCATAATCACCAGGTCGGCGGAGACGTCATATGACTTCTGTTTCTGGTCTTTTCTGATCTTGTGCCTACGCCCATCGTGCTCTGCGCTACAGCCCGCTAGGGCTCAGCGGCCAAGGGCCGCCGTCGCTGAGCGACGCCTCGCGGAGGAGCCGGCGCGTCGCGCCGAACAGCTCCGTGAGCGATTTCGATGAGCATTGCTAAATGAGAGCAATCAAGCCAATCGAGTTATTAGTACCGGTAAGCTACACGCCTTGCAGCGCTTCCACACCCGGCCTATCAACGTGGTGGTCTTCCACGACTCTCGAGGGAGAACTCGTTTTGAGGTGGGTTTCCCGCTTAGATGCTTTCAGCGGTTATCCCGTCCGTACATAGCTACCCAGCGCTGCAGCAGGCGCCACAACTGGTACACCAGAGGTACGTCCATCCCGGTCCTCTCGTACTAAGGACAGATCCTCTCAATTCTCCTACACCTACGGCAGATAGGGACCGAACTGTCTCGCGACGTTCTGAACCCAGCTCACGTACCACTTTAAATGGCGAACAGCCATACCCTTGGGACCT
>NZ_JAIELN010000021.1 GCF_019753045.1 Hyphomicrobium sp. | reverse complement strand
GACGAGCGTCGCGCCCGCTCGGGCCATGATGTCCGGCATGCGGAAGGCGCCGCCAATCTCGATCAACTCGCCCCGGGAGACAATGGCTTCGCGTCCGCCCGCAAGGGTGTTGAGCGCGAGAAGAACGGCGGCAGCATTGTTGTTGACGACGGTTGCATCTTCGGCACCGGTCAACGCACAGAGAAGCTCTCTCACGTGATCATCGCGTTCGCCGCGCCGCCCGGTCGCCAAGTCGAATTCCAGAGCGACCGGTTCTCGCATCGCTTGGATTGCGGCTTCGATCGCGGCCTCAGCGAGTACAGCGCGCCCGAGGTTGGTGTGGAGGACGGTGCCGGTGAGATTGAAGAGCGGTCGCAGACCGGAGCGATCCTCGTCGGCGAGACGCGCCAGCGCCAGGGTCGCAACCTGTTCGACCGTCGGGACGACTGATGAGCCGGATTTGAGGGCAACGCGCGTTTCCACCAGCACGCTCCGGATCGTCTCGGTCGAAGCGGCGCGTCCGAAGCGCTCAACGAGCGTTGCGGCGGTCTCGCTATTCAGAACGGCATCGACGGAAGGTAAGTCGCGGAGTGCTGCACTCGAAATTTCCACTTGGACCTCAAGGGAAAAGATTCAACATCCGCCCGCCGTCTCGCCGTCAGCCGTCGAGCCCGAAGCGGCGGGAGGCGGTGGCTTCCAAGGCCGCGACGATGGCTTCAACCTCGCGCGGGCCGTCGAAGCGCTGCCCATTAACGAACAAGCACGGGGTTCCGTTCACGCCGCTGCGAACGCCGCCGCGAAAGTCGCGCTTGATATGATCGGCAAAGCGACCGGCGAACGCCTGTTGGACGGCGTTGTCGCTCAACCCAACTGCACTGGCGTCAACCAGCAGGTCGTCATCCGCGAGCGCCATTTGGTTCTCGAAGAGAATATCGTGCATTTCCCAAAAGCGGTCGATCGCGCCGGCGGCTTCAGAAATTTCGGCCGCGTGCAGTGCGTGCGGGTGAAGTCGAATGAGCGGGAAATGCCGATAGACGAACCGCAGCTCGTCGCCCATCGTCTCTTGCACCGCCTTGATCACCGAATAGGCGTCACCGCAGTAGGGACACTCAAAATCACCGTATTCAACCAAGGTCATTGGCGCATTCGGCGAACCTTCGATGTGATCTTCGCTGGAAACAGGTACGGATAATTGGCCCATGATTTGCCTCTCATATGCCAACGTTCAGTGGACTGCCTTCAAGGTCAGTAAAGCGCTTTCGCTAGCGCAAGACAACAGAGCACGCGCGCCTAACACGCCGTTCACAGGTTCGCGGCAATTCAGGGCAGCTCGTTAACGATTTCGGGCTGATGGCCGAGCGCGCTATTTGCGGGAGGCCGCGAGGCGGCCTTGCCACAGGCGTTTGCCTTCCGCGAAATGCCACGCCAAGAGACCCGGAACGCCGGAGGTTATCTCGCGGGCACGTTTCAGCAGCGACAGGGCGAGAGCGACATCGGGGCCCAGCCCGAACAGCGCGCCCACAACGACATAGCCGCCCTCCTGCACACCCGCAGCCCAGGGAACAATGAAGGCCGCCGTTCGAAGCGCGAAGACGAGGCTTTCGAGAGCAAGGACGTCTCCTGCCGAAAGCGTGTGGTTCATGAACCAAAGAGCGATCCACGTTTCGGCTGCGCCCGCGAGCCAGCCCAGCAGGTGCAGGAAGGTCGACGCGATCACTGCCCCCTTCTTGCGATAGATCGCCTGGACCGCTGCGTGAACGCTGTCGCTGTCGGATAATCCTTCCCAGGCGCGCGTGAAGCCAAGCTTTGCGGGCAATGTTTCGAGAAAGAGTATCAGGCCCTTGTTCTGCGCGATGAGGAATCCGACGACCGCGATGGTTGCGATGCATAGTCCGGCGGCCGCCCACCACGCGGCGGCTTCATCCGGATGGTAGAGAAAGAGAAATGTCAGCCCCATGAACGTATAGATGAGCTGGCTCAGCATCTCCGTCGTCATGTCGGTAATGGTCGTCGCGGCCGCGACGCTCACACGCAGGCCGTGCTTGCTCAATTCCCGCGCGCCGGCAGCCTCGCCTGCTCCGGGTATGATGGCGAGCAGGTTGCCGATGCTGTCGCGGATCCAGCGCGCCCATAGGAACAAAAGGCCCGCGTGCGCGGGATGACCTTCAACCAGCAGGACACGCCAGGACCACGCGCAGAACACGAGCGAGGCGAGATAGGCCGCGAGGATCGCCCCCATGCCGCGCCAGCCTGCCGTGGCGATGGCGTCCCAGACTCCGGAGATGCCGAAATACACGACGAGGCAAATCGCGACTGCAATTCCCGCCATCGCGGCGATGAAAAACGCGACGCGCGAGCCGGAAGGACCTGCGACCGGCTCGGCGCTCATCGCTTGTCTCCGATCGGAGCGACGTGTCGATCAGGACCGGCGGAGCGGGCGTTACGACCGTCGGCGATGAGCTTCCGGAAGGTTTCGTACGTGAAGATATTCTTACCCCAGCGCACTTTGTTGCCGAAAAGGCCGAAAGCCCAAGCGAAGAAGCAGACGCACTCGCGCAACGGGACAATCCAAGGCTGAGGCGGCGTGTTCATCCGGAAGCTTCGGCGAACCTGGTAGTGGAGCGCGATGCGAAGCACGATCTCCAAGCCGATGATCGAAAGTCCGACGATAGACGGCCACGGAAGCAGCAGAACGAGAAGCAACGGCAGCGGCCAGGTGATCACCGACATGAAGTGGTCGGCCGGGCGGCAGAAGCGCTCCATCCGTTGCCATAGGATTTCGTGGCGGAACAACTCGCTGAAACTCTTCTCCGCGACGATGGTGTCGCAACAATAGGATGACAGAACGACCTCGTAGCCGCGCTGAGCCGTGAGGTTTCCGAGCGCGAAATCGTCGGGAAAGAAATTGGAGAGATGGTCGAAGCCGCCGAACGAGTCGAGCGCCTCGCGGCGAACGCTGGCCATCGCGAACGCGAAATCGATACCGCGAAGCCCGACGTCCACCAGGACCGACGGCGCGAACCAATCGCTGATATTGAGGGTACCGAAATCGGCGGCAGCGGCTCCTCCATAGGGAAGCCCTTTGTAGATGGAGGCAACCGCGCCCACCTTCGGGTTGACGAACGGAGCGGCCATCGACGCGATGCAATTCCTATCGACGCGAAGGTCGGCATCGGCGACGAGCAGAATGTCGTAGCGCGCTGCCCTATAAATGTTGGCAAGGTTAGATGCGCGCGGATTGGGTCCGACAAGATTTGCATCGACCACGAGCCTGAGATTGCGATCGGGGAACTCGGCGATCAGGCGCTTCACAACCGCGACGGCCGGATCGCTCTCCGAGTGCGCGCCGAAAATGACCTCGTACTCCGGCCAATCCTGATCGCAGAACGTGCGAAGGCAATCGTAAAGGAATGGCTGGGCGCCGTGGACAGGCTTCAATACCGAAACAGGGGGGCGCCATCCGTCGACCGAGACCGGACGTTCACGGAAGCGCCGCGTGAAATACAGCGCGAGCACAAGGTAGGCCAAGGCCGCAAGACCCAGGATGATACCGGCGATCACCACGGGATTGAGGACCACGATTGGCAAGTGCATGCGGTAGAGGTCTCCCCAGGCGATGAGATCAGGCGGCTAACGCGCGGCGACGATTATTTCCGGTCGGCGTAGCACATGCTGCAGCTTTCGACACCTCAGGCCGAGAAGACTGCTTTGAATGTCAGAGGCTGCAACCCAAGGGCTGCAATTTTGGCACGGACAACCGGGCTGACCAGCCCGCTGTATTCCTCGGCCGAACCGTAGGTTTGGGGCTGATTTTCCATGCGCTTCGCGGGGTGCGCATAAAGCTCGGTCACACCGTCGGGCAAGTGGTCGAGGTAGGCAAGAATGCGCTTTTCGGTCATGGCGCCCGTGTCGTTTACGCCGAAGATGTGATCGTTGAGCGCCAACCCAGCGTTCTTGAGCTTTCGACGCATCCTCGAGGTCAAACTGGCGTAGAGCGCCCAGTTGAAGAGCCGCCGGACAGGTTTGTCGGCGCCCGCTTCCCACGATGGCCAAAACGGCTCGACCGGATATCGAACCGGTGGCGATCCGTGGCGCGGCGCGAACTTCGCGATGGCGTCCGTCACGGCAGGGTGCATGTGGAAATAGTGATGGCCGTTGATGTGATCCATCACGAGGCCAGTGCCTTCGAAACGCTGGAACTGCGCTTCGATCTCGGCTTCGGCCTGACGCCGCATCTCGCCCGAGAAGTACAGATTGAAGCCGAACCACTCAGGGTTATTCGAGAAGCACCCGTCCGGACCGACGAGCAGCGGTACCTTTTCGGGCGGCAGGACTGGGCGGCTATCCACCAAATGAATGTGCAGGCCGACGCCGAGGTTCGGCAGGCGCCTTGCGCGTTCGACGGCATCTGAAAATGCATCGCCTCCGCACATCAAGCTCGTCGTCGAGAGAATTCCGTCGCTGTGGGAGGCTTCGATGCCTTCGTTGACGGGGATCGACATTCCGAAGTCGTCGGCCGTCACGATCAATGATTTCATGCGGCGGCCTCCTCTCATCGGGTTAGCGTTTCGACCGTAGTTAACGCCGAGCTAATCGAATCTTCCATGCCCACATAATCCCATAGTCCATACCGGCCGATGGGATGAATTCCTGCCGCATTCAGCCGCGAGAGAATGTCGCGCACGAGTTGATCGCGTTCCGGCGTGTGATGAACGTAGGCGCAGCGGATCACGTGCGCCACAGTGCAGACGATATCTTCGCTTTTCACCCATCCGAGTTTTTCAAGCGCCGCGATGACGTCGGTCTGAAGCTTGCTTGCAATGGCGGTGCGGTCGATATCCTCGCCCGGAACGCCAACCTCGACGTATACGGCATTATAGCCGTTCGAGCACATGGCCGCGCTGATGTTCGAATAACAGCCGAACCGATAGAAAGGGATGTCGCGGTCGGGCACATAGACCCAATGCGCGTCCTTGAGTGCGCTCGGCAATTTTCCGCGAACGCCGAAGTTGAAGCTGATTGTCGAGCTGTGGCTCAGCTGTTCGGCGGCAGCCGTCAACTGCGGGTCCCGTGTCAGCTTGCAGAGCGCCTTGAGAGGAATGCTCGGCAGCATGTTTTCCCATTCGATGCTGCGGCCCGCGCTCGTCTTGACGACGCGGCGTTCGAGATCGATGCCGACGATCTCTTCGTTCGTTGCGACGCTCTTCAAACCGTGCGCAAGGCCGCGCGTCAGAACGTCGATGCCGCCGCGCTTCGGATACCAGAACGTCGAATTGTACTCGGCGGTCTTCACGGCCTCGTTCGCGAATCCGGCGCGGATACGCTTTTCGTCCGGCAGCGGGAAAAACCTTTTCACGGCGCCGATCGAGAGACGGCCGAGCGGCGTCGCCATCGTCTTCTCGTTTTGCGGAATGAGAAACCGATCGGCAACGGCCTGCCCGAAGCCTGAAACGATGAACTCGCGAAAGCCTTCGGTTTTGTCGCCAGCGGCGGGTCTCGCGTTGTAGGACGCCTCGCACTCATTGCGCAGCTCGTCAGGCAATTCGCCGAGGTGATATTGGATGGGCGCATCGATGAGACGGCCGCCCGCGTAGAAATAGGACTTCCTCTCGACCGTCTCCCAGTCCTCATCGTTCAAATGCGCATGGGGAACCTGCGATGGCGACGGAAAGCGGCGAAGATGAAGAAAGTGGCCGGTGTAGTCGAAGCAGAAGTCCTCGACTTGCGTCGTGCGAGTCAGGCCGCCGACAGCAGGGCAGCGCTCCAGCAGGACGTAATCTTTGCCGCTCGCCTGCAAAGCCTGAGCTGCCGCGAGACCCGAGATGCCTCCCCCGGCTACGAGCCATTTCCGAGACATCTCAGTCAGTATCCGAAGTTGTTGGTCCGAGACTGGCGCCGACGCGAGCCATCAATCGAGAGTGACCTTCGCGTTTGCGTAATGGGGCGGCAGAACGGGCTCCCTTTAGATGCGCAGCAGCAAATCTGCAAGCATGCAACGCCCAGGTTGAAGCAATTGCCGAAAGGTGGCGTTTTTTCAGCGCGCCCCTGGAAAAGCTGGTGCGGGCGGAGGGATTTGAACCCCCACGACTTGCGCCGCTGGAACCTAAATCCAGTGCGTCTACCAGTTCCGCCACGCCCGCACGTGCTTCCAACCATTGAGACTTACCCCGCCGGCCGGTTGCGAAGGGCGTCTCATACTGAAAACCGCATCCGAAAACAACGCGTAAACGGATCGGGTCCAATGCGCAGATGCCGCAAAATGCGTCAGCGGCTTGCCTTAGCACCAACCCTGCTCCAATTCGCCGCTTCAACTTGCGGGCGGGCCCAGATTTGCCTATGTGCTTCAGGCCGCAAAACAAAGCCGTGATCAGCAAACCGTGGGAAATCTCCTTGCCTGTGACAGCGAAGAACTGGATCGTCGAGACGGATTGGCTCGCTGAGCACCTCTCCTCGCCCGATTTGATCATCCTCGACGGCAGTTGGCACCTTCCGACTGCTAACCGCGACGCGAAGAAAGAGTATCTCGCCGAGCACATCCCAGGCGCCTTATTCTTCGATATCGACGATCTGTCGGACGAAAAGTCACCGCTGCCTCACATGCTTCCGTCGACCGTGAAATTCGCGTCGCGGATGAAGAAGATGGGCATCGGCGACGGCGCCCGCATCGTGGTTTACGATACGACCGGCATTTTTTCGGCAGCTCGGGTGTGGTGGACGTTCCGCGCCATGGGGCATCGCGACGTCGCCGTGTTGAACGGGGGCTTGCGCAAATGGAAGGCCGAAGGACGGCCACTTGAGGATGGGCTGCCGCCGAAGCGATCGGAACGGCACTATTCACCGCTTCAGAACACCGAGATCATTCGCGACCTCGACGACATGAAGGCGCTCCTTAAGAAGAACGGCGTCCAGCTTGTCGACGCGCGCCCCGCAGGGCGTTTCGAAGGCACCGAGGCCGAGCCGCGTCCAGGCTTGCGACAGGGACACATTCCCGGTTCGAAGAACATTCCCTCGCAGCAGCTGCTGAACTCAGACGGCACGTATAAGTCGCCGGAGGAGATCGCCACCCTTTTCAAGAATGTCGGCATCGATGTTTCGAAGCCCGTTGTGACGACGTGCGGATCGGGCGTGACGGCCTCGATGCTGGCGCTCGCGCTTGCCGTCGTCGGCCAGACGAACGCGGCCGTCTACGACGGCAGCTGGGCGGAATGGGGCCAGGAGAACGGACTTCCCATCGAGACGGGACCGGCGAAGTAACGTTGGTCGAAACGAGACGCGCGTCGCGCCATCGGCGTCTGATGCGCGTCCGCCACCTATTCCCCGCAACATCGGCGTGGACTTAGGCTGACGCCGGAAAGTACTGATAGAGCCACGTCTCGGTCAGGGCGGCGTCGCCTTTGCGCAGATAGGCCCGAAGATCTATCGGTTCGGCACCTTGCTCCTTGAGATCGAACATTGCGCGCCAGCGATGGCGTTGGCTGACCACCGGGTATGTCGCAATGCCCGAAATCGATCCACGAGAGCAATTGACGATGAGTTCGACGCCGCTGTCGCGGCCTAGCCCTTCGAATACCTCTCCGGCAAAATCGATCACGAACTTCCGCGTCGCTGCCGGGCGCGCGCTGAAGCTCAAGCCCGGTGGTCCCCCGATGCCGGACCAGGTTCCGATCGTGCGCCCAAGCGTGCCGGGAAATGGAATGTCGTCCAGCCACGAAAGCCGATAGCGAAACACACGGCGTTGACCGGCCTTGCATTTTTCTTTCGGCACCCAGCAGGCGACGATGTTGTCCCAGGTCTCCGTATCGGTGTGCAGTTCGACGAGATGCACGGCGCCCTCGCCCCATGCATCGAGCGGCTCGACCCAAACGGACGGTCGCCGTTCGTAGAAAATTCCGTCGTCCAGATAGTGTACGAAATCGCGGTCGCGTTGGAGCAGCCCGAAGCCTTTCGGGTCACGGTCGGAAAAGGCGTTCGTCATGGCGTGCGGCGGATTGATGATCGGCCGCCAGATGCGTTCGCCGTTGCCGGTGAGGATCGCCAAGCCGTCGCTGTCGTGAATTTCCGGCCGCCAGTCGCGCGGTTCGACGTGCGAGTCTTCGCCGTACCAGAACATGCTCGAGAAGGGCGCAATCCCAATGCGGTCGATATCTGCGCGAATATGCAGGCGCGCCTCGATTTCCATGTCGCAGCGATACGAGCCGTTGGGCTGCGTCACGCGCTTGGTCGCCATGCGGTAGGCACCGGCGATGCTTGGCCCGTCGAGCAGCGCATATATGACGACCGGACCATCGGGCTCGGGCGATGCTTCAAGCCAATAATGCGTGAAGCGTGGAAATTCCTCGCGCTTCGACATCGCGGTGTCGATGGCGATGCCACGCGCCGACAATCCGTATTGGTTGTAGGGGCCGGAGCTTCTGAAATAGGAAGCGCCCATGGCCGCGAACCAATCCGTCTTCTTATCTTCGGCCATGATGCGAAAGCCCGCGAACCCTGCGCCCGCGCGGAGCCCTTCGGCCGGATGGCCTGCGGGAATTTCGAACAGATCCTGATTGTAGATGAGCTCGCGCGCTTCTCCGCCTTCCACAAGACTGATGCGGACAGGATCGGACGCATACTTGTTCATGTGGAAGAACTGGACCGGGTAATGTCCCGCGCCGTCGAGATCCACGGTGCGGTCGGTCCGGTAACGGATGCGCTGCGATTGATCGTAGTCTATTGCGGCCAGAACGTTCGGCGACGGCGTGATCGGCGGTTCGTAGCTGTAGCGAGCGAGGCGCTGCGCTTCCTGGTCGAGAATATCGAACGAGAATGGTTCCGGGGCCTTGAACTCATTTTGAGGAATGCCGGAGGCGGCCACCGCCTTGAGCGGGTTGCCGGCGAGCACCCCAGCCAGCCCAAACCCTCCTCCGGACTTCAAAAGTGAACGGCGGCTGGTCGTCATTATCCGCCCTTTGCGATCGTCTATCGGTCTCATTTGCGTTCCTGCCCTTGAACCGGGCCTGAACACCAACGCGCGACGATCAGTTTAGTGCGGTCGAAGCCGAAACTTTTTTCTCGAGCGCTTTCTCAATCCAGGAGATCATTTCGGCGGATGTGGGCGCCAATTTGGCTGGAAACGAACGCAGCAGGCGGCCGTCGCGGCCCACCAGATATTTGTGAAAATTCCAAGACGGCGTGCCCGCGGGTCCCATCACTTCGGCCGCCCATTTGTAAAACGGATGCGCCTCCGGCCCGACGACGGAGTGTTTGGCAGTGAGCGGAAACGAGACACCGAACACGCCCTGACAGAAGGTCTGGATCTCGCCCTCGTGCGCCGGTTCCTGTTCACCGAAGTCGTTCGACGGCACGGCAATGATGACGAGGCCTTCTTTCTCGTAGCGCGTCCATAGCTCCTGCAGGCCCGCGTATTGCTTGGTAAAGCCGCAAAGCGATGCCGAATTCACAACCAGCAGGGGCCGGCCGTGCCAATCAGAAAGCTTCATCGGGCTGCCGTCGATACTCACGAATTCAAAGTCGTAGGCTGAGCCGGCCACATCCGCCACGGGTGCTGCGCTCGGCGGCGCCCTCCAGACCGACCAGAGATTGCGACCGGTCTTCCAAAGATTTTGCAACTTGTGTGCCTCACGATTTCAGGTGCTTACTGATGTTTTGATATGGTGCCCCATACTACTACCGGGATATCTGCCATCAAGAGTGCGCGGCATCGTGGGCTCATAAATGGCGTGTTCCACCCGTAACAGCCTTCGGCGGTCATCGCGCGTAGGTTGCCTCCATCAACTCACGAGCCTCGAGGCTCACCCAAGGAGGAATTGGCAATGTCGAAATTCAGCTTCACGTTCGCCGCGGGCGCAACTTTCGCCATTCTGGCCGGCGCGATGTCGTTCACCTCCGCCGCATATGCTGGCAGCGGCGCGAAAGAGTTCTTTGTTCAAGACTATAATTTCTCGAAGCCGATGCACGGTTATTCGGGTCACTCGGGCAATTACTATTGCGATTATCAGCGCCTTCCGACCCGCAAGTGCGTGACGAATGCAAATGGCTCCGAGAGCTGCAAAATCGTCGGCTGGACGCTCCGCGAAATGTGCCAGTAAGACGTCAGGCTCAGCGTTCAAATAACTCCCCCCGACCGCGATATCAAAAGCTCCGGATAATTCCGGAGCTTTTTTCGTCTCAGCTCATGTTCTCGTCGCCGGTCTCGAATTGCTAAAATCCATCAGTGCTCCGCCTATGATATTCACCGAATTCAGGCCCTGTTCCGCCCGAAACAGCAAAGACGGGATAGGATCGATAGTGTCGCTCGTGATGTTGGTCCGGATTCAAGCTCCGGCCGGCTTTGTATTTTTAAGGAGGACTAAGACATGAGCACTGATGAAACCTATCACCCGCGCAGGGGAGGCTTTCTCGGGAAGCTTCTCTTTCTGCTCGTTGCTGTCGGCATCGGCGCGTTTGGCGCAATCGCCATCTCGCGCAGCGATTTGCTGGATGCAAAGACCGACACCAACGACACCATAAAAAACGAGGAAGCAGCGGCGAAAATCGACTGGGTGGCCGCAGCACCCGGCCGGATCGAGCCGAAATCCGGACTCGTGCGCGTCGGCGCCCAGCTTCTCGGCCGCATCGCCGAGGTCAATGTAAAGCTCAACGATAACGTCGAGGAAGGCGAGCTTCTGATCCGTCTCGACGACGACGAAGCACGGGCTCGCCTGCAGGCTGCCGAGACGGAGGCCGCGTCCCGCAAACGCGAGCGCGACGCGCAGCCTCTCGACAAGGCCCGCGATGATCTTCGCAACGCGGAAGACAACGTCTTCACCGCCGAACGCGCGCTGACGAACGCACGCTTCGGGCTTGAATATGAACTTCAGGCACAGCGCCAGGGCAACGGTAGCGCCGACCGCGTCAGCGATGCGCGCAAGTACCTGACCAAGGCGAAAGCCAAACTGCAAAAGGAGCGGGCCACTTACGCTACAGCGCAGTCGAAGGCCGACATTCCCGCGCCCAATCGCCTGGAATCGGCATTGCAGGCGGCACGCTCGGACGTGTCGGTTGCCGAGGCATTGCTCGAAAAAACGCGCATTCGGGCGCCGGTCGCCGGAACGGTTCTGCAGCTTCCGGCGAAGGCCGGAGAGATGGTTGCTCCCTCTCCCGACCAGGCTCTCGCCGTACTCGGCGATATGTCGGTGGTGCGTCTCAAGGCCGAAGTCGACGAGACGGATGTCTCGAAGATCAAAGTCGGAAGCAAGGTGACTGTGAAGAGCAATGCGTATCCCGGCAAGGAATTCGCAGGCACGGTTGCGGCACTCGCTCCGTCGCTGTCTTCACCCCAGTTCGCACTTCGTGGTGCGCGCCGTCCGACCGACGTCGAAGTTCTCGAAGTCACCATCGACCTCGACGGCAATCCTCCGCTGCTGCCGGGAATGCGAGCCGACGCTTTTTTCAAGTGAGGGGGAAGACGAATGCTCCTGAGGGAAAACGCCGGCGCGTAATGCTCGCGAACGACTTCTGAAAACGGAGCCCAGGAAAGACCAGCGGCGGCCAGCTTCCTCCTTAGTGAAGCCGTCGCCGGTCCTGAAGGCGGGGAGGATTGTGCTGAATGGGAATGCGGTCCCGATCAGCACGCCTCCCCGCCGGCGTTTCAGGCGTTCGCTTTCAGCGCCGCCGATAAACTCGCCGTGACCCCAACTTTCTCTTCCACAAATATTATCCGCGTAAGTCGTGTCTCGCTAGGAACAGCGTAGAATCAATACTTTTTGCATCATGCAGACATTGGACAACAACGCCGCCAAGGCTCACTCAGGGAGAGACGAATGTACGGAGAGATCAAAAAATTCCGCCGCGATCTCGGGGTCGGGGTCATTCGCGCCGAGGATGGTCGTGCCTATCGTTTCGAAGGCACCGACATTCGCAATCGCTTCGAAGACCTCGAAGGGCAGGAAGTGCATTTTCAGCTTGGTGAACTCAAGGCTCGCGACATCATCGTGCTTGCGGGCTCGCCATGGTCGGCTTTCGGCAGCATCGGCATTTGATCAGCGTGTGAGGAGAAAGTGTCATGCGTGCGAACATCGATCTCGCGGACGTACCGGTGGTCGAAGCGAGAGAGCTTCACTTCGTCATGGATATGCTGATCCGAACAGGTCAAGGACTGGCGTTCCTCAGAGGTCTCAAAGAGGAAGAGATACGATCGCTCGAAGCTCGCATCTGGGCTGACTTCGAAGGTTCGGACGTTGCCCGTCTGGCTGTCGCCTTACGCTTTCGTGCGCTGCTCGACGTGTTTGCCAGCCGGCGTCTCAAGGCTCTGTTCCTCGACCGCGGCTTCCGCCTTCTGGCATCGGCGGCGCGGGAGGCTGCCCGGCGTCCACTGAACATCCGTTTCGGGTTCAATGCGCAGCAATTGCTTCTCGCGCTCGACGCCGGGACCACTGTCACGTTCAGCAGCGTTCGCGAAGATACGACACTGGCGATGGCTGCGTAATCGGGAGCAAGGAAAAGCGAGAATTTGCGCGCCAGACACTCCCATTGCAACTCCACAAGTCATTGATTTATAATACGAAAATATAAATCCTTTAAAGTCATTCGCTCTGTTCCGGCAGGAACAGCGGCAGACGGGGCGATGAGGCATTCTCCTCTCATAGCCGGTGAGGACCGGCGACGAGATAGAAACAAAAGTCACCGCTGGAGGCTCACATGACCAAGATCGCTTTCGCCCTCGCCGCAGCTGTTCTGGCCGGCACGACGATGACCAACGCAGCAAATGCCGGCGTTCGCCTCGGCTTCGGTTTCCCGCTCGGATCGTTCGTCGCGCACTCGAATGAGAATTACAGCGTCAACGATTATCGGCGCAATGAACGTCCCCGCACTGTGCGCCGCGATTATCAGGATGATGCTCAGGCCCGGAAAATTGCAAAGATCAAGCGCGCTCCGAAGGTTGAGGTTGCAGACACTCCGGTTGTGAAGGCTCCCGCCGTCCCGGCCGTTCAGACTGCCAAGCTCGAGGACAAGCTCTCTTCCGATCCCGCCACGACAACCGAGATTGAGAAGACGCCAGCCTCCACCTCGGCGAGCGAAACGACGAAGCCCGCCAACGAGATGACGACGGGTTCCATCAAGCAGGCTTCGACGACGGCGAACAAGACCGACACTTCTGTGAAGGCCGATACTGCGACGACCGCGGCCGCCACCGACACGAAGCACGTCTGCCGCCGCTACTCTGCGGCCATCGCCGGGCTCGTCGATGTTCCTTGCGAATAAAGCCTAACGACACTCGCCAGGGCCAGCCAACAGCTCGGCCCTGGGAAAGCTGAAACCGAGACGCTATCGTTGAAATCTCGACCATTGCCTCAAGGAGGGGAAAAGGTCATGGAACTTGCAGCCTCAGCGCCCGCACTGGCGAAAGCGCGAACCGCGAAGTCACCCCGCCCCCGGTCGGGCAAGCGCACAGTGCCGATGGTGGTCAAGCTCGCTTACCGCAATCTCTTCCATGACCGCTTGAGCTTTTTCGTTACCGTCGTCGGCATCATGTTCTCGGTCGTGCTCGTCGCCGTGCAATCCGGCATCTATCTCGGCTCTGCGAACAAGATCGCCGCTATCATCGATGCGGCGCCTGCAGATCTTTGGGTGGTGCCACTCGGGACGAAGAGCTACGACGATCCGTCGTTTCTGTCGGGCCGCGAGCGCTACATGGCATTGTCGGCGCCCGGTGTCGCAAACTCCGAAGATATGCTCGTTTCGTTCGCCCGCTGGCGTAAGCCACTCGGCGGAGAGACGACGGTTCTGCTGATCGGCACCGCCGGCGAGAGCCCGAAAGCGCTGCCGCTGAACATCACCGACGGAAGCCGCGCGGCGCTCGAAGCGCCGAACACGGTCGCGATCGACCGCAGCTATTTCAACGATCTCGGCGTCAGTGAGCTTAATGACGTGGCCGAACTCAACGGCACGACGGTGAAGCTCGTCGCGATCACCAAACGGGTGCGTTCGTTCACCACACTGCCTTTCGTCTTCACGTCGATCGAAGAGTCGCGCCGCCTCGCTGGCGCTAATCAAGATCAGGCGAGCTATCAGCGCGTCACGCTGTTGCCCGGCGCAAATATCGAGACCGTACGCAAGGAAATCGAGAGGCGACTGCCCGATACGGAGGTATTGACGCAGGCACAATTCCGCACGCGCAGCCAGGATTATTGGCTGAAACAGACAGGCGCCGGTGCGGCACTCGATGCAGGCAAGCTGCTTGGTCTGATCGTCGGTATTGTCATCGTTGCCCAGACGCTTTATTCGAGCACCAAGGATCACATCAACGAGTTTGCCACGTTGCGTGCGCTCGGTGCCGGAGCCGGCTACATCGTGAAAGTGATCCTCATCCAGGCCATTTTGTCCGGCCTAATCGGCTACACACTTGGCATGAGCCTGGCACTCATCGCCATCCAAGCCGCACAGGATACGAAGCTGACAATCATCATGACGACGCCGCTCGCGGTGCAGCTCTTCGCGATCACGATCGGCATGTGCATCTTCGCCGCCACTAGCGCCATCATCAAGGTCGTCCGTATCGACCCGGCCGTCGTGTTCAGCCGCTAACCGAATTCTGGAGACCTAACATGACCGAGCCGAGCAACAGCAAAGTGATCGTCGAGGCCGAAGGCATCGTGAAGGTGCTCGGGACGGCGCCGAACGAGATCAAGGTTCTCAAAGGCATCGACCTCGAGCTTCAGACCGGCGAGTTGACGCTCATGATGGGCCCTTCGGGTTCCGGCAAGACCACGCTGCTCTCGATCCTTGGGTGCATCCTTTCGCCAACACAGGGACAGCTCACGATCGCGGGTCTCAAGACGCAGAATATGAGCAAAGAGCAGCTCGCTAATCTGAGACGCAAGCACGTCGGGTTCGTGTTCCAGTCGTACAATCTCGTGCCCACCCTAACGGCGGTCGAGAACGTCATGCTGGCGCTCGATCTGCGCGACATCAACGGTCCGGGCGCCTACGACCAAGCCGCCGAGGCGCTCGAGTCGGTCGGCCTCGGCCATCGCATCAACGCCATGCCCTCGAAAATGTCGGGCGGCGAAAAACAGCGGGTTTCGATCGCCCGCGCCCTGGCGGGCTCGCCCTCGGTCATCCTCGCCGACGAGCCGACGGCGGCTCTCGACGCCAAAAACGGCATGGCGGTCATGGAGTTGCTCGCGCAAGTCGCTCAGGACACGCGCCGGGCCGTTCTCGCGGTCACACACGACCACCGCACACTCCAGTTTGCCGACCGCATCATAACGATCGACGATGGGCGGATCGCGGGCTCGGAGCGCCCCAAGATTTCGGGCAAGGCGGTCGAGATGGCCGCTCACTAGGCCCTGGAGCCCTATTCCGGCCTACGAACAGCCCCCGGGGCCAGGCCGGGCCCCGGGCCAATGGCCGCGCATTCAACCCAACCGGGCATCTGGACCGGGAGGGGCATTTGTGTAGGATGCGCCCAAACTCACCAATCCCAAATTGGAATAATTAAGGAAATAGCGCCCATGGCGGGGCCTCAGCCGAACACGTCCATTTCCCCAGGCCAGCTGATGGCGGGCAAGCGCGGCTTGATCATGGGTGTCGCGAATAACCGATCGATTGCCTGGGGCATTGCGAAGGCCTGCGCGGCGCAAGGCGCTGAAATTGCCCTGACTTACCAAGGGGATGCTCTGAAGAAGCGCGTCGAGCCGCTGGCCGCCGAGCTCGGGACGAAGACCGTTCTGCACTGCGACGTGACCGATGGCGCGTCGATCGACAACGTGTTCGACACGCTCGCAAAAGAATGGGGCAGCCTGGACTTCCTGATTCACGCCATTGCTTTTTCTGACAAGAACGAGCTCGACGGCCGCTACGTCGACACCACGGAAAAGAACTTCACGCAGAGCCTGCTGATCTCCTGCTATTCGTTCACCGCACTCGCCAAGCGCGCCGAAAAGCTGATGCCCAACGGCGGGTCGCTCGTGACGCTGACCTACTACGGCGCCGAAAAGGTAATGCCGCACTACAACGTCATGGGCGTCGCAAAGGCGGCTCTCGAGGCGAGCGTGCGTTATCTGGCGGCCGATCTTGGCCGTACGGGCATTCGCGTCAACGCCATCTCGGCGGGGCCCATCAAGACGCTCGCCGCGTCCGGCATTGCGGACTTCCGCTACATCCTGAAGTGGAACGAGTACAATTCGGCGCTACGGCGCAACGTGACGATCGACGACGTCGGCAACGCAGGGCTTTACCTCGTTTCCGATCTGTCGCGCGGTGTGAGCGGCGAGATCCATCACGTGGACAGCGGCTATCATATCCAGGGCATGAAGAACGAAGACGCCCCGGATATCTCTGTCGTCAAGAGCGACGAAGCTTGAGCAACGGGGCGCCAACTACTGTCTCGTTGAAGCCCGGAATCACGCTCTATCTCATTCGTCATGGCGAGACCGATTGGAATCGGGAATCTCGCTATCAGGGGCAGCGCGACATCCCGTTGAATGAGACCGGGTTGGCGCAGGCGCGCCGTCACGGCGAGGTTTTGAAAGGGATCGTGCCGTCCGTCGCCGGCTTCGATTTCGTATCGAGCCCGCTTCAGCGCGCCGTCGAGACGATGCGGATCACGCGCTCGGAGCTCGGGCTAGATCCAGAAGACTTTCAGATCGCTCCCGAAATATCGGAACTCAGCTACGGACATTGGGAAGGTGAGCTCGCCGCCGAGCTTCCCGCGAAGGATCCTGAGGGCGTTGCCGGTAAGTCGTCCGACCCTTACGGCTGGCGGCCTCGTGAGGGCGAAAGCTACCAAGACCTCGAGCAGCGCGTGTCCGCTTGGCTCGCCCGCCTCACGACCGATACCGTTGCCGTCAGCCATGGCGGCGTCAGCCGGGTCGCCCGCGGCGCGCTTCTCGGCATCGAGAGAGGCATCGTGCCGTTTCTCGAAGTGCCGCAGGACAGGATTCTGAAGCTTTCCGGCGGCAGGATGCAGTGGATCTGACGGCGCCTGGCCGCGCCAGAATTGAGCCCGACGAAAAAGAGCCGGAGATGCGGCTCTCCGGCTCTTCCACACTCAATCAAGAGTGCATGATGAAAGACCCCTCGACCACGGACGCTCAATCCGGGAAGAACGGTCTTTTAGGGGCCTGTAGCGGACTTCGTGCGAAACGACGCGACACGGCTTGAGACCGCCGTTCAAGTAGAACGGATGATCCGCATTGCCGCCACCTGCGATCTCTCGATGCGCCGCGAGCTGCGGTCGGGCAGCGGACGCGGGCTCGGCCGAGTTGTCGATCCAATACGGATGCGTTGGTCTCGCCTTGTCCCGTCATCAGCTGAAGGACGTACCGGCGAACGCGTACTGTGGCTGAGTTAATCTGCGTCGCCGGAGCTTGTCACGTAGCTTTGCGGGCGATGCGGTCTTGCCCCCTCTCGCGACCGCTCCTAAGAAGAACGGTGACGCAGCCCGGCAACAATCGTTGCAGAGCCACCGAATTCGCTCATCGGGCACCACTCCGAATATTCAGGCAATGTCTCACAACACCTTCGGCCATCTTTTTCGCGTGACGACCTGGGGCGAAAGCCATGGCCCGGCCATCGGTGCGGTCGTCGACGGCTGTCCGCCCGGCATCGGGCTCGAAGAAGCAGATATCCAGGCCTACCTCGATAAGCGTAAGCCCGGGCAATCGCGCTTCACGACGCAGCGCCAGGAAGCCGACGCCGTCAAAATCCTTTCCGGCGTTTTCGCGGATGCGTCGGGCAAGCAGGTGACAACCGGCACGCCGATTGCGCTCGAAATCCAAAATACCGATCAGCGCTCGAAGGACTACGGCGACATCAAGGAGTCGTACCGCCCAGGTCACGCCGACTTCACGTACGACGCAAAATACGGCATTCGCGACTATCGCGGCGGCGGACGGTCGTCGGCGCGCGAGACAGCGTCCCGAGTTGCGGCCGGCGCGGTCGCGCGCCGGATCATTCCCGGCGTCAAAATCCGCGGCGCGCTCATTCAGATCGGGCAGATCAAGATCGATCGCGCCAACTGGAATTGGGACGAGGTCAACAACAATCCGTTTTTCTCGCCGGACGCGACGGCTGCCGGGCATTGGGCGGATTATCTCGACAAGATCCGTAAGTCGGGCTCGTCGGTCGGCGCAATCATCGAGGTGGTTGCCGAGGGCGTTCCTGCGGGTTGGGGCGCACCGCTCTACGGCAAGCTCGACCAGGACCTTGCCAGCGCGATGATGTCGATCAACGCCGTCAAAGGTGTCGAGATCGGCTCAGGCATGGGCGCCGCGGAGTTGACCGGCGAGCAGAACGCAGACGAAATCCGCATCGGCAATGACGGCGCGCCGGACTTCCTGTCGAACAATGCGGGCGGCGTTCTCGGCGGCATCTCTACGGGACAGCCCGTCGTTTGCCGTTTCGCGGTGAAGCCGACCTCGTCAATTCTCGCACCACGCCGGACGATCGACCGGCAGGGACACGAGACCGAGATCATCACCAAGGGCCGCCACGACCCGTGCGTCGGCATTCGCGCCGTTCCTGTCGGCGAGGCGATGATGGCCATCGTTCTTGCCGACCATTTCCTGCGGCACCGTGGGCAAATCGGCGTTTAGCCGGAGGCGACACAATCGCGCGTTTTCGGAACATCGTCGTTCTTACGGGCGCGGGGCTTTCGGCGGAAAGCGGCCTTTCGACATTTCGCGATCCTGACGGCATCTGGTCGAAGTACGATTTGCAGGATGTCGCGACGCCGGAGGGCTTCCGGCGCAATCCGATCCTCGTCCACGATTTCTATAATGCCCGCCGGCACGCGCATCGAGACATCAAACCGAATGCCGCACACATCGCGCTCGCCCGGCTCGAGGCAGAACACGGCGGCGTGACGATTGTCACGCAGAACATCGACGCGCTGCACGAGGCTGCGGGTTCGAAGTCGCTGATCCATATGCATGGCGAGCTGCTCAAGGCGCTTTGTACGTTTTGTTCCCATCGCACGAGGTGGCGAGACGATCTTCGCGTCGATACGGCTTGTCCGTTTTGCGGACTTCCCGGCGGCATGCGGCCGGACGTCGTCTGGTTCGGAGAGATGCCGTACGAGATGGGGCGGATCAATGCTCTGCTGGCGAAAGCCGATTTGTTCATCTCGATCGGCACGAGCGGGAATGTGTATCCGGCGGCCGGCTTCGTCGCAGAGGCGACTGCGCATGGGGCGCATACGGTCGAACTCAATCTCGAACCTTCCGAAGGCGCGAGCCTTTTCGAGGAAGCGCACTACGGGCGAGCGACAGAGATTGTCCCGGCGTTTGTCGACCGCATTCTTCGCGACGTCTAGCGGCGGAAAACTGCGACGACCTCAACGTGTGCGGAATAGAGGAACTGATCGATCGGCGTGACGGATTCGATTTTGTATCCGCCGTCGACGAGATGACGCGCATCGCGTGCGAGCGTCGCCGGATTGCAGGACACGGCGACGACGGTTTTCACTTTCGATTTCGTCAGTCTTTGCGACTGGGCTTCCGCGCCAGCGCGTGGCGGGTCGAATACGACGGCGTCGTGCTCGTTGAGTTCAAGCGTCGACAGCGGCTCTCGAAAAAGGTCGCGAACGGTTGCCGTAATCGGCTTCAGGCCGGACGTCTTTTTGGCGGCCGATGCGAGTGCGGCGACGGCGGCTTTGTCTCCGTCGAAGGCCGAGACGCGGGAACGCGCGGCCAACGGGAACGTGAATGCGCCCATGCCGGAGAAAAGGTCCGCCACGGCTTTGGCTTTGCCGACGGCCGCAACCACGCGGCGCGCGATCTCAGTTTCCACTTCTTCCACCGCTTGCACGAAGACGCCGGGCGGCAGGATCACGTCCGCCGTGCCGAAGGTCAGGAACGGATGGAGCGTCTCGACGACGAGCTCGCTCCCGATGACGAGACGCGCAAGCTTCAGATCGCTTGCCTTCGAAGCGAGCGTGCTTCTGACTTCAGCCGTCAATTGCCGCTCGGTTCCCGTGACCTCAACGTCGAGGCCGGATTTCGTCAGCGTGATCGCGACGCGCGCTTCCCCGCGCTTCGAGATGAGCGGCGCAATCAAGTTGCCGATATCGGGAAATGCGGCGACGATCTTCGGCTCGAGGACCGGACATTCCTCGATCTCCACGAGGTCGTGCGAGGAAGCCTCATAAAAGCCCAAGGCGACGCCGGTTGCCGTGCGCACTGCGCGCATTACGGCGCGGCGGCGCTTGCCTGCCGTTCTTTGCAAATCATCGACGATGGGTTCGAGGCCGCGCGAGCGAAACGCATCGACGACGAGATTTCTTTTCCATTCGGCGTAGGTTGCGGACGCCATGTGCTGAACGCTGCAGCCGCCGCACTTGCCGAAGTGCTTGCAGACGGGGGCGATGCGCTCCGGGCTCGGCACCAACACGCGCTCCAGGCGTGCGCGTTCGCCATCGACTTCCGCTTCGATCCGCTCTCCTGGCAGCGTAAACGGCACGAAGACGGGCGCGCCATCGAGGTCAGCTACGCCGTCGCCTTGCGCGCCGATGCGGCGGATCAAGAGTTCGCGCGCGTCAGTCATTACGAAGTGCTCCAAGTAGAAATTCCGAATTGCCGGAGCCGCCGAGAATGGGCGACGGCATTTCACCGACGACGGTCCACGTGGGCTGGCTTTCGATCCACGCGCGAACGCTTTCAAGTGCGCCCTGACGCGCCGCCTCGTCACGCACGATGCCGCCGCTACCGATATTCTCGCGTCCAACTTCGAATTGCGGCTTCACCAGCACGACCATCCAAGCGCCGGGCACTGCAAGTTGTAGCGCCGGAGCCAACAGCTTCGTGACCGATATAAAACTGACATCGACGGTGATCGCCGAGATCGGATCGGGGACATCCGCCGGCGACAACCGGCGCGCGTCGAAATTTTCGAGCGAGACCACGCGGGCATCGTCTCGCACTCGCGCGTGCAGCTGCGCCGTGCCGACATCGACGGCGTAGACGCGGGCGGCGCCCCGTTCGAGCAAGGCTTCCGTAAAGCCGCCGGTCGAGGCTCCGACATCGAGGCAAGTGCGCTTCGAAGGGTCGAACCCGAAGCGATCGAGCGCCGCCAAAAGCTTTTCCGCTCCGCGCGAAACGTAGGCCGGAGCTGCGGATGAAATCTCGATCGTCAGATGATCTTTCACATCCTGCGCCGGCTTATCGCAAACGCTGCCGCCGACTAGCACGAAGCCACGCTTGATCAGATCCTGTGCGCGGGCGCGTGATGGCGCCAGTCCGCGCGTCACGAGCATCTGATCCAAACGCATGATCCTTTGCCAACCTAATTGACGTTGCCCCGCATCGGCCCCATCTCTGTCGGCGGGAAACGATGGAGAGCACACACATGAAACCTGCAATCTTCGCGGCGCTCGTTGCGCTGGCGCTGCCGATGGTTGCCCTGGCGGACAGCGGGCGAACGCCGTCTCCGACCGGTGCGAAGGTCTTTATCATCGAGCCGAAGGACGGCGCGACCGTTTCGAGCCCGGTTACCATAAAATTCGGCATCGAGGGCATGGAGGTTGCTCCTGCCGGTTCGGAAACGCCGAATAGCGGCCACCATCATCTCTTGATAGACGCGCCGCTGCCTGCCGTTGGCGAGGCGATCCCCAAAGACGATCACCACGTTCACTACGGCAAGGGGCAGACGGACGCGTCCGTCGAGCTGAAGCCCGGGAAGCATACTCTGCAGCTTTTGCTCGGCGACAAGAACCACATTCCGCACGATCCGCCGGTGACGTCGGACGTCGTGACAATCACAGTCGAGTGAGAAGTAACGCGGGGCCCGGCTTTCAGTCGGGCCTCAGCGCGTAACGGCCCGAGCCGTTGGCGAAGAGCAGCAGGAAGCCGCCCGCCATGCAGATGTTCTTCATGAAGTTCGTCGCCTGGGCCTGATCGGCAAAATTGAAGTGAAAGACCAAGGCTGACGCGATGCAGAAGGCTGCGAGCGCGAGGCCTGCCCAACGCGACAAGACGCCCAAGAGAACGGCGAGGCCGCCAATCACCTCGAGAGCAATGACGAGGGGAAGAAGGCCGCCGGGCAGGCCGTGAGATTCCATGTAGGCCTGAGTGCCCTCGTACCCCGAGATCTTGCTGACGCCCGCCGTAACGAAGATTGCCGAGAGAAGTATCCGCGCAACAAGGCTCACGATCGAATGCATTTCATTCCCTCCGAGTCCCTGAGCCTTTGTGGCTCGCTTCCAATTCTACGCGCGTTCTCCGACGGCAACGGCACGGCCGAGCGCGGCGAAAACCGTCTCGACGATGCCTGACGCATTGAGGCGGGCGGCTTCGTACATGGCTTCCGGCTTACCGTGATCGATGAAGACATCCGGCAGCACTTTCGCGCGCACCCGGAGGCCGCCATCGAGCAGACCTTCGTCGGACAGGAACTGCAGCACGTGGCTGCCGAAGCCGCCAATGGACCCTTCTTCGACGGTGACCAGCACCTCGTGGTTCGTGGCCAGCTCACGGATCATCTCTGAATCGAGCGGCTTGGCGAAACGCGCGTCGGCGACCGTCGTCGAAAGCCCAGCGGCTGCGAGTTGATCGGCAGCCTTCAGGCATTCGGCAAGGCGCGTCCCGAGCGAGAGAAGAGCGACCTTCGATCCCTGACGGACGATGCGGCCCTTGCCGATCGGCAGCGGTATGCCCTCTTCAGGCAACTCGACACCGACGCCTTCGCCGCGGGGATAGCGGAGCGCGCTCGGACGGTCGTCGATTTGCGCTTGCGTCGCGACCATGTGGACGAGTTCGGCCTCGTCTGCCGCGGCCATCACCACAAAGTCCGGCAGGCAAGTGAGATAGGCGACGTCGAACGAACCGGCGTGCGTTGCGCCGTCCGCGCCGACGAGGCCTGCGCGATCGATCGCAAAGCGAACCGGCAGCTTCTGGATTGCGACGTCGTGCACGACCTGGTCGTATGCGCGCTGTAGGAACGTCGAGTAGATCGTCGCGAAAGGTTTATAGCCCTCTGTCGCGAGACCGGCCGCGAAGGTCACGGCGTGCTGCTCCGCGATCCCGACATCGAAGGTGCGGTCGGGGAATTCCTTCCCGAAGTGATCAAGGCCCGTACCCGACGGCATTGCCGCCGTGATCGCGACAACGCGTTTATCTTTTCGGGCTTCCGCGATCAGAGCGTCGGCGAACACCTTCGTGTAGCTCGGCGCATTGGGCTTCGGTTTGACCTGCGCGCCGGTGATGACGTTGAACTTGTTGACGCCGTGATACTTGTCGTCAGCGGCTTCCGCCGGTGCGTAGCCCTTGCCCTTCTTCGTCACGACATGCACCAGGATCGGACCCTGCTGGAGATCGCGCACGTTTTTCAAGACGGGAAGGAGCTGATTGAGGTCATGGCCGTCGAGCGGGCCGACGTAATAGAAGCCCAACTCCTCGAACCAAGCGCCCCCTTGCCAAAGGTGCCGCGTGTACTCTTCGACGCGCGCAGCGCGGCGTTCCCACGCCTTGGGCAGAAGCTTCGCGAGCTGTTTCGCGTAATCGCGCAGATGCACGTACGTTCCGCTCGACGTGACGCGCGCGAGGTAAGCGGAGAGCGCTCCCGTCGGCGGGGCAATCGACATATCATTGTCGTTGAGAATGACGATGAGCCGCTCATCGCGCGCGCCGGCGTTGTTCATCGCCTCGTAGGCCATGCCCGCGCTCATCGCGCCATCGCCGATGACGGCGATGACGTTGTTGGATTTGTTGCTGAGATCGCGCGCGACGGCCATGCCGAGCGCTGCGGAAATCGAGGTCGAGGAGTGTCCAGCGCCGAACGGATCGTAGGGACTTTCATCACGGTTCGTGAAGCCTGCGAGCCCGCCCGGCTGGCGCAGGGTACGAATACGCTCGCGGCGCCCCGTCAAAATCTTGTGCGGATAGGCCTGATGGCCGACGTCCCAGATCACGCGGTCGTCCGGCGTATTGAAGACCCAATGCAGGGCGACCGTCAGCTCGATTACGCCGAGGCCCGCGCCCAAATGCCCCCCGGTTTCCGAGACGGCGCTGATCGTCTCGTCGCGAAGCTCGGCAGCAAGCTGCGGCAGCTGATCTTCCGTCAATTGACGCAGATCGTGCGGCGTTTGAATTCGATCAAGTAACGGTGTCTGGCTCACGGTAAAACCTTGATGCGGCGGCTATCAAATGCCGTGGTGGAAGCGTGCAGTAAACAATGATCCCTCAACGTGCACTTGCCTTCATAACGCCTATCTTCGATTGCCCCAACTGCGGAGGCTCGTAGATGACATAATGCGCTTGCGTGCCGCAGAGTAGTTAACGCCTGGCGTTGGCCCTGTCATCGCCGGGGTTTGGTAGTATCACACGCCGTCCGGGTCAAAAGGGGGCGTTTCCGTCCTTGTCCAGCGGCGTCGTGCCCGTCGGCGCGCCGTCGGCTCCGAGCGTCAATTTCTCGACCTTTGCCTCCGCCGCTTTCAACAGGCGATCGCAATGGTCGCGAAGCGCTTCGCCCCGCTCGTAAATGCTGATGCTCTCCTCAAGCTCGACATCGCCGCGCTCAAGCTTGCCAACGATGGCCTCAAGCTCTTTCAGCGCGCGCTCGAACGTCATGTCCTTGATGTCGGCGAAGTTTTTTTCCGGTGCTTTCGTATTCATATTGTCCTGCTTCCGGGCGTCGGTTTGCCGCTCAATGGCCTGCGTCAATCAACGCCTTTACGTGGGCCGCAACGGATTGAGCAAGCCCCGTGAGATCATATCCGCCCTCAAGCATCGAGACTATTCGCCCGTTGCCATGGCGCCGAGCCACTTCTGAAAGGGATTCGGTCGCCCATTGGAAGTCCTGTGCGACAAGATTGAGCCCGGCGAGCGGATCTCGCTGATGGGCGTCGAAACCTGCCGAGATCAATAGCACATCGGGGCCAAAGTTGTGCAACGGCCCCAGGATCCGGCTCCTGAACGCTTCCTCGAAGTGTTCGCGTCCGTCGCCCGCGCGCAGCGGCGCATTGAATATATTACCCACACCGGTTTCCCGCAACGCACCTGTGCCGGGAAAGAGCGGCATCTGATGCGTGGAGCCGTAAAAAAGGTCCTTATCGGACCAGAAAATTTCTTGCGTACCGTTGCCGTGGTGGACGTCGAAATCGACGACGGCGACGCGCTCGGCTCCATATTTTTTCCGCGCGTAATGTGCAGCGATGGCCACATTATTGAAGATGCAGAAGCCCATCGCCCGCTGGCTCTCGGCGTGATGTCCCGGCGGGCGAACCTGACAGAAGACATTCGCGACCTCGCGGTTCATCACCATATCGACGGCGTCGAGCCCTGCGCCGACGGCTCGGCGGGAGGCTTCCCACGTGCCCTGCGACGCGACCGTGTCGACGTCGAGGTTCTTATGACCCTGTTCGATGTGCTCGATCGCGCCGATCAGACCAGCGATATGCTGCGCGCCGTGCGCCATGGCGATGTAGGTCTTGTCATCTTCCCTGAGCGGCGCTTCCCGGCGTTCCAGGAGCGCGAAGCTCTCGTGCGACAATGCCTCGTCGATGGCCCGCATCCGGTCTGGCCGTTCGGGATGACCGTTGCCGGTATCGTGATTGAGGAAAGCGTGATGGGTGATCAATGCTGTCGTCATATGCTTCCGTCACTGCTCTGGTCTGAGCTTCACGCCAATTCCGACAGCCGTGCGATCTGAACGCCTGGAGGCGGCTTGCTTTCAACTGGGACAAAGAAGTCGGGCGCCAAAGGCATCGACTTATCGATGCGATAGCCTTCGAAATCGCGGACGCCTCCGGTTTCGTAAAGAAACGTATCGTCGATCAGGAAGCGGCCGGTGAATGTTTTGGCACGTTGACTGAAGACGAGATGTGCCGCGTCGGCGACGATCTCGGGCGTGCGGCTCATCCGCATGAGTTTGTCGCCGCCGAGAATGTTCTGCACGGCCGCCGTCGCAATCGTCGTCCGCGGCCAGAGCGCGTTGACGGCGATGCCATCCTTTTTCAGCTCGTCGGAAAGCCCCAGAACACAAAGGCTCATGCCGTATTTTGCGATCGAATAGGCAACGTGCCCGGAGAACCATTTGGCATGCATATCGAGGGGCGGCGACAGCATCAGAATGTGCGGGTTGGCGGCGCGCTTCAGATGCGGCAGGCATAGTTTGGACGTCAGGAACGTGCCGCGCGTATTGACCGCGAACATCAAATCGAAGCGCTTCAGTTCCGTTTTCTCGATCGGCGTCAACGAGAGCGCGCTGGCGTTGTTGACGCAAATGTCGATGCCGCCGAAGCGTTCGACCGTTTCTGCGATGGCGCGCTCGACTTCGTCCTCGTTGCGAATATCGCACTCGAGCGCGAGCGCTGCGCCGCCCGCCTCCTCGATCTCCTTGGCCGCGGAATGGATCGTGCCTTCGAGCTTGGGATTTGGATCGACCGTCTTGGCGGCGATTGCGATGTTCGCGCCGTCCCTCGCCGCTCGCTTCGCGATCGCCAGCCCGATGCCGCGGCTTGCCCCAGTGATAAAGAGGGTCTTGCCCTTGAGTGACGCCATTTCCGCTGCTTTCATTCCATGCCGGACAGGGAGGTCACCCTAATAGCTTGGCCGCGATTACGTAAGGGGCGTCTCAATCGGGTATGGGGACCGCACCGGGCCAGCTATGCTGATTTGTTGAAATTCGGAGTACGTTTTTCGAAAAAGGCCGTGAACGCTTCGATCGCTTCCGGAGACCGGAGCCGCTCGCGAAAAACAGCCACCTCCTCGTCGATCCGCTTCAGCACTTCGGCTGGATCGCCGCGCATCAGGCGTCGCGCCAACGCCAATGCTTCGGGCGGCTTCCTTGCCAGGCGGCGAGCCGCATCGAGCGCCGCCTGTTCGAGATCGGCGGCCGGAACAATCGCATTCACAAATCCGGCGGCGACTGCGTCATCAGCCGACATCGGATCACCGAGCGCGAGCATTGCGAAGGCGCGCGCGTAGCCCATCCGCTGCGTCATCAGCAGGCTGGAGGCCGCCTCGGGCGTCACTCCGAGATCGAGAAAGGGCGTCGCAAACATTGCGTCAGGCGCTGCGTAAACGAGATCGCAATGGAAGAGCATCGTCGTGCCGATGCCAATCGCGTTACCGCCGACAGCTGCGATCAACGGCTTCTTGATGACGGGCAACAGCTTGATGAATCGCACCACGTCCTGGCCGAGATTGCCGGTGCCTCGCGACGTCGCGAGAAAATCGGCGATGTCGTTGCCGGCGGTGAAGACGCCGTCCGATCCCGTTACAATGTGGGCGGCAATCGAACGATCTGCGTCGGCTGCTTCGAGCGCGTCGCAGAGTGCTCGATACATTGCGCCGGTCAGTGCGTTTTTCTTCTCCGGACGCGCGATGCGAAGAACTTGAACACCGCCGTCGCGCCATATTGCGATTTCCGATGTCATGCGAACACCGCGCCATGGGCATCGACGAGCACCGAGTCGGCGCCGTGCTGAACGGTTTCGGAGAGACTTTTTACTTCCGTTAGCAGATTTTCTGCGAAGAACCGCGCGATCGCGACGCGGGGCGATCCTTCCGGTTCCGTCAGCGCGCCCTTTGCCAGGTACGTGCCGCCGGCCGTCAAGCTCATGAGCCGCAGGAAGGGCGTCGCCGATGCGAGGGCCTTTTCGGGGTGACCCGGCAGCGTTTGCGCCATCCACAGCGTCGCCGACTGGAGGCTATTCAAGGCTTCCGTCAGACGCTCGGCGGTATGGCCGAAATCGCTGCGCTTCGCGGCGCGGACTTTGGAGATCGTCTCGCCAAGTCCCGCGAGAAATGCCGTCGCCGTCGCGCCGCCATCGAGCGTGAGTTTTCGCGTCACGAGGTCGATGGCCTGAATGCCGTTGGTGCCTTCGTAGATCGGCAGAATGCGTGCATCGCGGAGGTATTGCGCGGCGCCCGTTTCTTCGACGAAGCCCATGCCGCCGTGAACCTGGACACCGAGCGACGCGACTTCATTGGCGATGTCCGTCGAGAATGCCTTGGCCAGCGGCGTCAGCAGCGCGGCGCGATTGAGCGCGTCCTTGCGCGTTCTCTCATCGCTACCTCGATGGCCGATATCGAGTTCTTTCGCCGTCGCGTAGCAGATCATGCGCGCGGCTTGGGTGAGCGCTTTCATCGTCAACAGCATACGCCGGATATCGGCGTGCTCGATGATCGGGCTCATGCCGCCCGTGCCATTCGCGGTAAGGCTCTTGCCCTGGCGGCGCTCCTTCGCATAGGCGATGGCGTGTTGTGTCGCCCGCTCGGCCACGCCGACGCCCTGAGCGCCGACGCCGAGGCGAGCCGCATTCATCATAATGAACATGGACGCGAGACCCCGGTTTTCCTCACCAACGAGATAACCCGTCGCGCCGCCGTTCTCGCCGAATTTCATTACGCAGGTCGGGCTCGCCATGATGCCGAGCTTATGCTCAACACCTGCGCAAATGACGTCGTTGCGATCGCCGAGCGATCCGTCTTCGTTGACGAGGAATTTCGGAACCAAAAAGAGAGAAATGCCGCGCGTTCCCGGCGGCGCATCGGGCAAGCGGGCGAGGACGAGGTGGACGATGTTCTCCGCCATATCGTGCTCGCCGTAAGTGATGAAGATCTTCGTGCCGGTGATGCGGTATGTTCCATCTGGCTGACGCTCGGCACGTGTCGAAAGAGGGCCCAGATCGGAGCCCGCGTGCGGCTCCGTCAAATTCATCGTGCCGGTCCACGTGCCTGCGACCATTTTCGGCAAGAATTTGGCTTTCAGGCCTTCGCTGCCGCCGGCCTCGATCGCGTGGATCGCGCCCTGCGTCAAAAGCGGACAAAGCCCGAACGAGACGTTAGAGGCGTTCCATATCTCGCCGACGGGCGTTGCAACGAGCTCGGGAAGGCCCTGTCCGCCGTAGGCGCCCGAACAGGGAAGCGCGCTCCAGCCGCCCTCAACGAACCTGCGGTAGGCATCGGCGAAGCCCGGCGGGGTCATCACTTTTCCGTCAGATAATTTCGAGCCGATCCGGTCGCCGATTGCGTTCAAAGGTGCTAGGACCTCGGCGCCGAACTTTCCCGCCTCTTCGATGACGGCCACGACGGTATCGGCATCAAGCTCCGGGTAGAGTCCGCTCGTTTCCATTTCGTCGAGGGCAGCCACGGTCTTAAGCGCAAAGACGATTTCGTCTACTGGAGCCTGATAGGTCATGGATCGTATCTCAATATTTCTCGGGAACTGGCTGCAGACACTATGCCGAACAGAGGTGCGAGCAAACCAGGTGGAAAATTAATGCAGGGCAGGATTGCCCCCGCCAACGCCGAATGGATCGCCGAAGCGGGGCAAATGATCAGGTCGGGTGCGCTCGTCGCATTTCCGACCGAAACAGTCTATGGCCTCGGCGCAGACGCGACGAACGGCGAAGCTGTCGCTCGCGTATTCGCGGCTAAAAACCGGCCAACGTTCAATCCGCTCATCGTCCATGTTCTCGGGTTGGAGCAGGCCGTCATCATCGGGACATTTTCACCGGTCGCGCGGCGGTTGACGGACGCATTCTGGCCCGGCCCGCTGACGCTCGTCGTGCCGCGCACGGCCAAGTCCGAGGTCAGCGATCTCGTCTCCGCCGGCCTGCCGACGGTTGCGCTGCGCTCTCCCGATCATGCCGTCGCACGGGCGCTGCTCGTTGCGGCCCAGCGTCCGCTCGCGGCGCCCTCAGCCAACCGGTCAGGCCATGTCAGTGCGACCCATGCCGAGCATGTTGCAGCGGACCTCGGCGATAAGGCAGCGCTCATTCTCGACAGCGGCCCGACCACGCTCGGTCTTGAGTCGACGGTCATTAGCCTTGTCGATGAGACACCCGTTCTGCTTCGGCCGGGTGCGGTGACGGTGGAAGCGATCGAAGAGGTTCTCGGCAGCCGTCTTGCGCGCGAGGACGGTTCAACGGACCGGCCCTTGTCCCCCGGCCAGCTTCAGAGCCATTACGCGCCGCGGGCGGGTTTGCGGCTCGATGCTTTTGACTGGGGTCCGGATGAAGCGGTTCTGGCGTTCGGCGGAATTGCGCGACAGCCAGCACGAACCTTCATCAATCTCAGCCCGTCGGGCGATCTTGTCGAAGCTGCCGCGAACCTCTTCGCGGCACTGCGTACGCTCGATGCTTCCGGCGCCTCGACAATCGCCGCGACGCCTATCCCACGGCATGGCTTGGGCGAAGCGATCAACGATCGGCTGAAGCGGGCGGCCGCGCCGCGCGAATAAGCTTGCGCGGCTTCAGAGCTCAGAGAGCGCTGATGACGAGGATGATCTTATTCACAAGCGGACCCAACACCGGACTTTGCATGACGAAGCCTTCGAAACCGGCTCGGATGGAGTCCAGCACGTGCAACGACGATGGGGTGAAGGCATAGGCTGCGCCGTAAAGGACCGCTGTCGTCGCGCCGTTGACAATTACGTATCGCTGCAACATGCCCCGGCCCCCGTACGCCCTTTTACGCTTCGTTAAGGAAAGCACGGCGGCGGCGGCAGGCTCAAGGTCTTTCGGCAGACCTTGGTAAACGGAGCGGGGAAAGTCCGGTCAATCAGGTCGCGGGCAGCGGCTCAACCGGCTCGCGCTTCTGCAGTCGCGCGGTAATCCGCGATCTCAGCTTCATGGCCGGCTTCTCGATCATGATCCACGAGACGATGGCCGTCGGCAGGACGATGGCGAAGGCTACGAGAGACAGCCATACGGGCGGCAGGCCCGGCATGAGCCACAGCAGCGTCTGCTGCGTCGGACCGGCAAAGATGTAGATGCCGTATGAGGCGTCGAATTTGTTGCAAACGGCGCGAAGCAGTCCGAGCGCCTTGGTCGCTAGCCAAAGGGCAGCGTAGCCCAGAAAGAGCGCGGCGCTGATTTCTGCAAGGGGCGTTTTGGCCAAGCAGACAAAAAGAACGGCCAGAGGCGCAAGCGCGGCACCGTGAATAATAAGATGCCTGCGAGCGACATAGGCAAGCACGCCGCTGAAGAAGAAGACGATGAAGTAGCGCAAATTGTCCGAGAAGCCGTAGGCTTCAGCTTCGGCGGGGAGTCCCAGCGTTACGGTTCCGACGAGGACGGCGAGACCGGCGATCGCGAGCTTCCGCCAGCGCTCTTCGAACAGGCCCGCGACGCCCAGCGCCGCAAGAATGACATAGCAAAGGACCTCGTACTTCAGCGTCCAGAGCGAAGAGTTGACGTAACCGGCGTACGGCAGGCTTTCGAAGACGCCGGGCAGCGGCGCCGCTCCGGTCGTCAGAGCCAGCGTTTTGGCGACGTACGCGTAAAGGCCGGTGTCGGAGAAGTATTCGCCAACCGTCAGGCGCGAGACCATCGGGCCGAGCACGAACGCTGTTACGGCGACGCAGACGATGAGGGCCGGAAAAATTCGAAGCACACGGGCTGCTGCGAAGTTCAGAATGCTGCGGCTGCGGTCGAAGCTTTGGGCCACCAGCACGCCGCTCAAGATGAAGAAGACCTGCACGGCATATTCGCCAAGCGACCGGCCAAGCCACGGCTGCAGCGGCTCTGCGGCATCGGTTCCGGCGGCGTACAGATAGCTGTGGGAGATCAGCACGAACGTCGCCATCAGCAGACGCAGAACGCCGAAGCTATTGGCCTCCGGCGACATGATATCCGCGAGGCGCAGGAAGGGGCGATGTTGTGATTGCATGGCGAAAGGTGCTGGCTTTCCGACGGAATGACGCCGCACCAATTAAGCCAAATGGGTAAACACTAACCTCTCAGTCATGTTAACGAACGATTGCGCCGAGTGTCCGTTTGAAGCGGCCCCTCGTTCAAGCGCCTGCTTCCTTGAGGCGCTGCTCTTCGGCCGCGATCGTTGCTTTCGTCGACGGCCAACTGGCGCTGATCCAATCGTCGGTTCCAAAAAGCCAATACATGAAGCGATGGCGGCGATGGTACCGTTCTATGATGAAGCGGTTCGTCGCCTCCATGTGGTGGTTCAGTGCGGCAAGCGTTTCAGCGGGCAAGGCCGCGTCGCGATCGATGCCCGCGAGACGGTTCAGTATATTGGCGACGTCGGTCGCCGATTCCGTGCGCCACTGATCCATGGAGCCAGCGAGGGTGTGCTGGTTCTCGTTGACCTTCAGCAAGGCTTCGTGGACTTCGGTGAGATCGTGCGCGTAGGCTTGGTGCTTAGCGGCTGCCGTTTCTATTTCGGCGGCGACGGCGCGCTCGACTTCGCTCATGCGTTCGGCGAGACCGACGGCGAGTTTATTCAACGATCCGTTGTGCGTATCGAGCTTATTAGACAGGCCGTCGATTTTATCGAAACCGCCGAGCAGCGCATCGGCTCTTCCAGCATCCGTCGACGTTGCGAGCACCCGGCCGATATCATCCTCTAGTTTCCCGAGCCGGTCGGCGAGGTCGCCGATGCCGCGATGCTGATCGTGGCCGAGCACCGCCTCCTCGATGATGTCGAGACGATCGGTGACGGGCTTCAGGTCCACACCATCGGACACCGGGCGGGCCCGTACCGATGCCTCCAGTTCCTGAAGCCGGGTCGAGAGGACCGCCCACGATTGCGACATCTCCTGCAAGCGAAGCTCCAGCGCCGCTTCGATGTTCTCGAGCTTTGAGACCAGCGGGAGTGTTTCGGTCGAACTGGTCCCGGCGCCACCGTCGCGGAGCGTCGCTTCGAGGGCTCCAATGCGCTCGATCAACACGGCCTGCCCGCGCCCCTGATCATCCTGGTGCGCAAGCGTATCGCGGGTCAGATCGCGGATGAGGCCGGCAATGATGTGGCGCTCGTTGGTGAAATCGTGGCTCAGTCCGCGCAGCATTTGCTCGAGCGCATCAATGCGGGAATTCTGCAGTGCGTCAGCCTGTGTTCCCAAATAGTCGTTGCGGTAGGAGGCGCGCGCGTAGTCCGTGGAATAGCGGAGGTTGGTTGGCTGATAACGGCTATCGGCGCGCGTCAACGGCGGCAGCGGCTCGGGCATTTCTCTCTGGGCGAGGCGCGAGGAAAAGCGGAAAAGCAGTTCGGACTGCGCAAAATCCGACCTCTGATCGAACAGCACATGCAGGAGATCGTCGATGCTTACCGCAGCATTTCTTCGCGATGCGAACGATGCCGAGAGCCGCAGGAGTTCCGCCAATTCATCCGAGCGTCGCGGTGAGACGGCGCCGCTGCCGGGGGCAGCCGGAATGTCCCCCGCGATGATGGTCGCGGTCTCGCGTTTCAGAGCGACAACGCGCACGCCGTTCGCCTCAAGCGCGACGGCGGCGGGGTCGACGCGGGTCATCGCGTTCAGCAAATGCTCGACGCGGACTTCTATCGCGCGGTGCGCCGATGCGATGTCGTAAGCCTGGTTGAAACAAGCGAGCACCGTATCCTCGACGAGAACCGGCCCGGCCTGAAGGGGGCCGCGCTTGCCGTTCGCGGATGGCGCATTGGGCTCTGACAAAACATCAGCGGGCGTCCAAGTCTGCTGTGTTCTGAGGTCGAGATCCTCGCCGTGGTACGCCATCGCGCTCTCCCCATATGTCCCCTTGGCGCCGGCCCGGCCCCAAGCCATGCGGCCGCAAACACCGGCCGTTCCCTTGCTAGCTATCTACACTTGGATAACAAATAGGTCTTCAGTTTAAGGGTAATCTTTAGGTTAGCGCCGATTTTAGACTGTTACGAGCGGCGCCGAACGGGTCGCTACAGCAGCGTCGAAAACTCCGGCTGTTGAAGTTCCGGCCCCTCCGCACGCGCATCGTTCAGCTTGGAATTAACCGCGGTCGCGGAGAGGCGCCCGGGTCCATAAGGTCTGAGAAGGTCGAGCACGCCTTCGGCGGATCCCGGGCGGCAATCGAGCCAGCGATCGAAGTCCGCCTCGTCAAGGATCACCGGCATCCGGTCGTGCAGGCGCGCCATCTCGTCATTCGCGGCGGTCGTCAGGATCGCCATTGTCTCGATCTCGCTGCCGTCAGCGCCGAGCCACCCTTCCCAAATGCCGGCGAGCGCAAAAAGCTCTTGGTCTTTCAGTCGGATGAGGTGCGGCTGGCGGGCGCCGCGCTGCCCGGTCCATTCGTAGAAGCCGGTCGTCGGCACAAGGCACCGGCGATGGCGCATGGCACCTCGGAAGGCGGGCTTCTCGGCTGCCGTTTCAGCTCGCGCGTTGATCAGCGGCGAGCCCAGCGACTTCGGATCCTTCAACCAGGACGGGATGAGGCCCCAGCGCACCAGTTGCAGCTCGGGGCGGTTATGCACGTCGTTTCGGGCGATCAGGACGGGTTGCGACGGCGCAATATTATAGCGCGGCGGGAAATCCTCGACGCCTGGCGCCCTGAAGAAAGCCCGCACGGCCTCAGCCGGAGAGGTCAAACTGTATCGTGCGCACAAACCCGTTTGGTCCTTTTGATGTAGAATGACACTCGAATATAAGCGTTCGCTGCTCGGCCGCCCAGAATCTGCTTTAAGCAAGCCGACATGAGAAATCCGGACCGAATAGTGGAACGTCGCAAACCCAACATCTGGCGAAATCTTGGGTCGCCTCTTATGGCCCTGATGGCGCTTTGGGCAGCCGCCAGCGGTCCGGTCATGGCCGCGTCCGACTCGAAGCCCTATGACGACAGGCTGCTCCGGCTGTCCGAGATCCTCGGCGCCGTTCACTATCTCCGCGAGCTTTGCGGCGCCAACGAAGGCCAGTACTGGCGCGACCGCATGCGCGACTTAATGGACGCGGAAGGATCGACCGCGCTCCGGCGCGCGAAGCTGACCCGCGCGTTCAACCAAGGGTATCGCAGCTATAGCCGCACTTATAATACCTGCAGCCCCTCGGCCCAGACGGCCATCAATCGATTTCTTTCTGAAGGCTCCGAACTCTCGGACGGCCTCTTGAAAGCGTTTCCAAACTGATCCCGCGAAATCTCGCTTAACGCCGGGCCGCTCCTTTTCACAAGGTTTACTGTGAATAGTGGCAGCATCGACCTATCGCAAAAGGTCGTGCTAGGTGACAACCGGTGGGAGCCGCTCGCATAAGCGACGGCCAGGGATGAGGGAAGATTGGGACCGGCATGGAGTGCTTCGAGGACATCGATACTAAGAACCCGACGCTGAAGGCGCTGGACCTCATCCTCGCCGCTTGGGACGAGGGCGTCGATACGGGGGTCGAGCCGCAGCAGATGGCCTATGCGGCACTGTTCACCGCACTCACCGATCTGGTGGCGATCTACGGCGAAGATGCCGTTATCCATTTGACGCGCGGATTGGAAAAGCGCGTCGTCGAGGGCGAATTCACGCTGACGCGCCGCGATCAATAATCGGCCACAGCCGGGACTAGAAATTGCCGGCTTTCATGATGACTTCGGCGATCAATACGCCGCCGAAGAGGGCGAGCAGCAGACCCGCAACCCGATTGACGACCTTTAGTATGTGAAGGTCCATACGGTGCCGATAGCGGCTGATGATGTTCGACAGCGTAATCCACCACAGCATGCTGCCGCAGACGATCGCCGCGACCAGCAGCAGGACGTCGATCGTCGAATGCACTTCGACGAATGTGGTGACGCCGCCGAAAACGGCGAAGAGGCCGAGGACGGCCCCGGGGTTCGTGATCGTCAGGAAGAATGTCTGCGGGATGTCCCAGACGAAGTCCTTCAGACGGGCGGTCTGGGCATCCGCCTCAGATGTCATCTTCAAACGCGGCGCGCTGTAATAGAGGCGCAGACCAAAGGCGATAAGCGCCAAGCCGCCGATGACCTGGATGGTAGCGCGATGTTCCTGGACGACACCCGAAACCGTGCCGACGCCCATGCCTGCGCATAGTGCTATCAGGCCATCGCCCATCACCGAGCCGATACCGGCTGCGACCCCGCCCCAGAAGCCGCGCTCGATGGCGCGCTGGATGCACAGGACATTGACAGGCCCGACGGGGGCGGCAATGAGCATCCCAACGATCAGGCCAATCGGGATGATGAGAGGGTTCGGGATATAACTCAGCAATGGGTATGAGCTCGGTGTCGGAGTTGGGAGCATGTTGTGCTAGGCGGCGTTCGCATATCCAACACGGCCATTGGCGCGACGGCTACAGGGATCAACGGAAGGCGCAACTGCAATGTGGGAAATCCCTCGGGCAACATGCAAAAGGCGACTTAGGTCTGTCCGGCAGGCGCTCCTTCAGAGAACGGGCCTGCTTGGGGTATTAATAGTACTCGTAGTGGCGGGAGCCGCACTTGTCCACGTTGCAGCGGCGGGGGCCAACGAAGCCGGCAACAACAACGTGAAGCTGCCGCCTCATGTCGAAGACCTTCGCGATGTGATCCTGACGGCCGCTCGCTCGGGCAATATCGAGGAACTCAAGACAGCATTTGAAGTCAGCGGGGTCGTGCCGGACCTCGGCATCGACGCAGCGGGTGATCCGATCAAAGCGCTGAAGGAGCATTCGGAGGATCACGAGGGCCGGGAAATTCTCGCGGCACTCATTCAGGCATTCGAGATGCCGCCCGTCGCCCTGCCGCTTGGCAACGACATCGAGAACAACCTGATCTATGTCTGGCCCTATCTCGCCGAGCGTCCAATCGACAAGCTCACGCCTGCCGAGGAAGTCGATCTATACCGTCTCGTCACGCCAGCCAAGGCCGCAGAAATGCGGGAAAAAAAGCGCTGGCTGTGGTGGCGCCTCGTCATCGCGGCTGACGGTTCTTGGACCTCGTTCAAAAAAGCAGACTGAACGTCAGCGCATTGCTCCGATGCGCTCGCCTTGCATCGCCAATTGCCGCAGCCGGGTATTCAAGCTCCGACGGAAAGGGTTATTCCGCTCGTTACAAGTTAAACGAAGAGCGAGGGACTTTGTCGATGAAGAGTATGTCGCTTTTGGCAGCAGCGGTTCTGAGCTGCGCCATTGCTGCGCCGGCTTATGCCTTTCATCCTTCCGAAGAGAGCTACGGATACGTTGCACCCAAAAAGCTAGATCGCAAACAGCGCGAGAGTGCCCGCAGAGACGGGCAGCAGCTTTTCGGAATGGGATGGGATTGGGACCAGCCCGCACCGAGCGACCGCAGCGTTCCCGGCCAGGCGCCGGGTTCCCTGACCGGTGGCGGACAACCGCGCATTGCCGCGAAGGCGCCACCGAAGGTGCCGTTCCACAGCGGCTATGAAGCCGGTTCGATCGTGATCGATACGGCGGGACGGCGCCTCTATTACGTGCTCGATTCCTCGACGGCCTATCGTTATCCGATTGCCGTCGGCAAGCAGGGTTTTGCCTGGTCGGGCACGGAAAAGATCACGCGGAAAGCAGCTTGGCCGGACTGGATTCCGCCGGCGGAGATGCGCAAGCGGAGACCGGAGCTGCCCGTCCGGATGTCGGGCGGCGTCCGCAATCCGCTTGGCGCGATGGCGCTTTATCTCGGCAATACACTCTACCGCATCCATGGCACGAATGAAGCTTCCTCGATCGGAACGGCGTCATCGTCGGGCTGCATTCGCATGACCAACGGTAACGTCGTCCACCTTTCGGGCCTCGCCGAGGTCGGCACGACCGTCCATGTGCTGAAGCAGTTGCCGCCGGAACTGTCGCGCGTCGCCAAAACCGGCAGCGAAGGCTGACCGGCAGCAGGTTCAGCATCAGTTTTCGGCCTCAGCCGGCGAAGCCCTCGAGAAAACCGACGGGCTCTCCACTGGCGGGGCCGATAATCTCCCCCTCCCACATCACCTTCCGGCCGCGAATGTACGTTCCGACCGGCCAGCCCTTGACCTTCACGCCATCGTAAGGCGTCCAGGCGGCGCGGCTTTCGATCCACTTGTTCGTAATGGTTGCCGTCCGATGCAGATCGACGACGGTCAGGTCGGCGTCATAACCGACGGCGATACGCCCCTTCGAGCGAATTCCGAAGAGGCGTTGCGGGCCGTGGCTCGTCAGATCGACGAAGCGCTGAAGGGACAGGCGTCCCGCATTGACGTGATCGAGCATGACCGGAACGAGCGTCTGCACCCCGGTCATTCCGGAATGGGTGTCCGGATAGACGTGATCCTTCTCCTCGCGCGTATGCGGCGCGTGATCCGACCCCAGAATGTCGACTACCCCTGACTGGAGCGCGGCCCAGATCGCCGAGCGGTGCCGCGCGTCCCGAACGGGCGGGTTCATCTGAACGTAGGAACCGAGGCGCTCGTAGCACTCCGGGCCCTCGAGCGTCAGATGATGGGGCGTCACCTCGACGGTCGCGTACTTTTTGTGATCCCTCAGGAATTCCATCTCCTCGGCCGTCGAGACGTGCAGCACGTGGACGCGCTTGCCGTGCTTCTCGGCCATACCGACGAGCCGCTTGGTTGCGATGAGGGCTGCCTCCGGATCGCGCCATTCGGGGTGCGACGAGGGATCGCCCTTCCGCCGCAAATGCATCCGCGACTTGAGCCTGGCTTCGTCTTCGGCATGAAAGGATGCCCGGCGCGAGATCTTGGCGATGATCTGGTCGAGTGTCACACCATCATCGACGAGGAGATCGCCGGTAGACGACCCCATGAACACTTTCATGCCCGCCGAGCCTTCGAGCTTCTCGAATTCGGGGATGTCCGCCACATTATCCCGCGTTCCGCCGACGAAGAATGCGAAGTCGCAGAACATGCGGTGGCGCGCGCGGCGGACTTTGTCGGCGAGGGTTTCGGCGCTCGTCGTCAGCGGCTTGGTGTTGGGCATCTCGAAAACTGCCGTCACCCCGCCTGCGACCGCCGCCCGGCTGCCGGTCGCGAGATCTTCCTTATGCTCAAGGCCGGGCTCACGGAAATGCACTTGCGTATCGATGACACCGGGAAGTATGTGCAGGCCCCTCGCCTCGATGATCTCCGGGGCAGTGGCCGAGCTGCCGAGATCGCCGATGGCGGCGATCCTTCCGCTCCGAATTGCGATATCGCGGATGCCTTCTCCGTCATGGTTGACCACCGTCGCGCCCCGAATAATGACGTCGAACGTCTCAACCATCTTGCGGTGCTCCTTAGGCTTGCATACGAGAAAAGCCCGCATACGTAACTCTTCCCTCATTTGCAACTGAGGCGTGAAATTCATGTCTGCCGCAAAGCTAGTGCGCCTTGCAGATCGTGGTGTTGTCAGCGTCACCGGCAAGGACAGCGAAAAGCTCCTGCAAGGGCTGGTGACGAACGATGTCGAGGGCCTTGCCCAAGGCGACGCGCATCACGCGGCGCTACTTTCGCCGCAAGGCAAAATCCTTTTCGACTTTTTCGTCGTCCGTCACGGAGACGGATTTTTACTTGATGTTCTCCGTTCGAGTGCCGGTGATCTGGTAAAGCGGCTGTCGATGTACAAGCTTCGCGCCGATGTCATCATCACCGACATTTCGGAGTCGTTTGGAATCGAGGCCGCGTGGGGCGACGGCGCGACGAGTTTTCAACGCAATTCCGCCATGCATTTTTCGGACCCCAGACATTCACTTCTAGGCGTTCGCCACCTGATCGACACCCGATCGGCCGACGATTCCGCGACCGGATTCGAGGCTCCAAATACGCTTCGCGATTACGATGCGCTTCGCGTTTCGCTCGGCGTGCCTGAGGGCGGACGAGACTACAATTTCGGCGACGCATATCCGCATGAAGCGGATTTCGATCTGCTCAACGGCGTGTCGTTCTCCAAGGGCTGTTACGTCGGACAAGAGATCGTCGCGCGGATGCAGAACAAGACCGTCGTACGCAAACGCGCCGTCAAGATTTCCGGCGCAGCACCTCTCTCCTCAAACGACGATGTGCTGATCGGAGACGTCGCGATCGGACGCATCGGCACCGTCGACGGTCGCGATGCCATCGCCATGCTTCGGCTCGACCGAGCTCTCGAAGCGCAGGAGAAACATCAGACGCTCACAGCGGGCGGCGTCGCGATCACTGTCGACCATACCGCACTCGAGAATTACCGCGCGTCGGCAGCGGCGCGATCGGCAGCGGCTCTACCTTCGTCATGATCACATCGAAGGAGATCGAACGCTGTCCGTGGGCCGGCGCGGACGCCACCTACATTCGTTATCACGACGAAGAGTGGGGCGTGCCGATGACCGACGATCGCGCGCTCTTCGAGAAGCTGATGCTCGAAGGTTTTCAAGCTGGACTCTCGTGGATCACGATCCTCCGTAAGCGCGAAAATTTCAGAAAGGCGTTCCACAATTTCGACGCGGCGCGCATCGCTTCTTACTCTGCGCGCGATATCGATCGCCTACTCAAAAACGAAGGCATCATCCGGAACCGCGCGAAGATCGAGGCCACAATCTCGAACGCAAAGATGTATCTTGAGATATCCGAAAGGATGCCGTTTGCCCAATATATTTGGGGCTTTGTCGAGGGTCGCCCGATTATCAACGCGCTCGCGTCAACGAAGGACATCAAGCCCGAAACCGACGTTTCCAAGAGAATGAGCAAAGCACTCAAAGCCGACGGCTTCCGCTTTGTCGGATCGACGACGCTTTACGCATTCATGCAATCGACGGGCATGGTCAACGATCATCTCGTCTCGTGCTTCAGACACGGCGCATGTGCCAAACTTCAAAAGAAGCTGAAGATCGCAGGACTATGAATCCATCACGCGCGAAAACGCCGAGAGCCTGGCAGCGCATGCTGTCGGGGCGCCGGCTCGATCTACTCTCGCCGGAGCCTCGCGACATCGAGATCGAGGATATCGCGCACGGGCTCGCACGCGTTGCGCGATGGAACGGACAGACGAAGGGCGATCACGCTTTCTCCGTCGCTCAGCATAGCCTCGTCGTCACCGACATCTTCGAAGCTCTGTGGCCGGCGTCGACATCGAACGAACGTCTCGCTGCGTTGCTTCACGACGCGCCTGAATACGTCATCGGCGATCTTATCAGCCCTTTCAAAACCGCCATCGGACTCGACTACAAGGCATTCGAACTCAATCTGCTCGACGCGATCCATCGGCGGTTCGGTGTTGGGCAATTAAGTGTCGCTGCTGCGACGGCAATCAAGGATGCGGATACGGTCGCGGCCTACTACGAAGCGACGCTGCTCGCCGGCTTCGAAACAGCCGAGGCGGAAGAATTTTTTGGAATTCCGAAGCTGCCCACGGAACTTCATAGCGTTCTCTCCGTTCTCCACCCCGTATCGGCGAAGGATGCTCAAACTCAGTTTCTTTTGAGATTTGAGAAATTGTCTCCGCACTGACAATCTGGCGAATTTGGGGCTACTTCGCGTTTTTCATTTGGGGCGACTATCTGAAAATCGCCATGATCGCCCTCTAGCTCGCCTCATGGGGAGCACGGGGAAGACAAACATGAACATGGAACTTTCTGGCAGGAGAAAACCGACGCCTGAAAAGTCTCAACTCGCACCAGAAGACGACCACGAGTTAGAGCCTTCTCTCGGCATCGGACTAAATGCGGCGATCGTCGCCGTATCCGATAACGAACCAGTCGCACTTGTCGTCCGGGGCGATCCGGACAGCATAGGCGCAACAGATGTATTGCCGTTCGGGCCTTTTAATCCGCGCGAGCACAGAACATTGGAGAGCGGCTTACGAGCCTGGGTTCAAGACCAGACCGGTTTGGACCTCGGCTATGCCGAGCAACTTTATACATTTGCTGATCGCGGCCGGCACGCCACCCCTGGCGATGTTGCGCCGAATTATGTTTCAATTGGTTATCTTGCATTGACGCAGGCCGTCGGACACCATGGATTAACCAATGGTCTCTGGCGGAGTTGGTACCAATATTTTCCTTGGGAAGACTGGCGTCGCGGGCGGCCCGAAATCATCGCCCGGGACATTGAGCCCCGTCTCAAAGCATGGGCCGAGAAGCCCACGCCGACGACGAGCACCCAGCATTCGATCGCCCGTGGCGATCGAGCACGTATCTGCTTTGGCCTCGATGGCACTGCCTGGGACGAAGAGAAGGTTCTCGAGCGTTTCGAGCTTCTCTACGAAGCGGGTCTTGCCGACGAAGCTGCACGGGATGGACGCAACGGCGCCGAAGAATGGACCGACAGGCCCAAACTCGGTCTTCCGATGCAGGCCGATCACCGGCGGATACTTGCGACTGCGATCAGCCGCACGCGTGCCAAGATCAAATACCGGCCCGTCGTCTTCGAGTTGATGCCCGACGAGTTCACACTCTACGAGCTTCAGAAGACTGTCGAAGCCATTCTTGGTCCGCATCTCCATAAGCAAAACTTCCGGCGACTCGTCGAAGGCGCAGGCCTCGTCGAACCGACGGGAGAAGTCAAAACGCGGACAGGTGGACGCCCGGCGAAACTTTTCCGTTTCCGCCGCGAAGTCCTTCTCGAGAGACCGGCACCCGGCGTCAGGGTCTCGGCACCTCCAAGCCGCAGCTAACGACCCATGGTCGAAATTCCAGGGCGGGAACCTCCGCCCTGGAAATTTGTTCGAACTTCCACTATTTTATCAGTGTTCAGGAGTGCTCGCGGCGAGCATTTCGATGCACGGTGTGAGCGGCGAATGTGCCGGCGTAATCCACACCCCGAATATGCTCGTTTCGAGCATATATGGAGGGCGACTACAATGGCTGTTTCTGTCTCAGGCTTGGCGACGCCGGTTTCGCCCCGGAATAGGGCGAAAACGGCGCCCCTGTTTACCTGGTCCCCCGCCCTCGAGGCGGAGATGGCGCCTCTTTATGCCCGGGTTAAGCACATCATTACCCCGATGGAGTGGCCGCACTACGCGCCTCTCATCAAGTCGATTAATGCGCTGAAGGCGCAGCGCAACGCGGTCATACTGGCGCATAACTACATGACGCCGGAGATCTTCCATTGCGTCGCGGATTTCCGCGGGGACTCGCTGCAGCTCGCCAAGGAAGCCGCACGCACCAATGCGAAGGTCATCGTGCAGGCCGGCGTGCACTTCATGGCCGAGACGTCGAAACTGCTCTCGCCCGATAAAACCGTTCTCATCCCGGACATGCGCGCGGGTTGTTCGCTCGCCTCGTCGATCACGCCCGAAGACGTCCGCATGCTGCGCGAGGCTTATCCTGGCGTGCCGATTGTCACGTACGTGAACACATCAGCAGCGGTGAAAGCCGAATGCGATATCACGTGCACGTCGTCCAATGCCGTCCAGGTTGTCGAGAGCCTCGGCGTGCCCCGCGTGCTTTGCATTCCTGACCAGTATTTGGCGAAGTGGGTACAATCGCAGACCAAGGTTCAGGTGATTGCCTGGAAGGGCGCGTGCGAGGTGCACGAGCGCTTCACGGGCGAGGAGCTTCGCGCGATGCGCGCCGACGAGCCCGGCCTCAAGATCATCGCGCATCCCGAATGCCCGCCTGATGTGATCGAAGCCGCCGACTTCACCGGCTCTACGTCCGGGATGATCAACTGGGTGAAGGACAAGCGACCCCGGAAAGTTATGCTCGTCACCGAATGCTCGATGGCGTCCAACGTCGCCGTCGAAGTTCCGGACGTCGAGTTCATCCGGCCTTGCAATCTTTGCCCGCACATGAAGCGCATCAGCCTTGAAAACATCTACGAGAGCCTCGTGCACATGCAGTACGAGGTGACCGTCGATCCGGATGTCGCCGAGCGCGCGCGCCGCGCGGTCGAACGCATGGTCAATCTCACCAACTAGCTCTTCGGGACCACATGCCCCAGGAGGGCAATCTCATGGCCGCACCGACGAAACGTCGCGCCGCTACCGAGTTCAAGGGTTTCAAAGGCGAGCCAGGCCCCGGCGACGTCGTTATTATCGGCGCCGGGCTCGCGGGACTTTTCACCGCGCTGAAGCTTGCGCCGCTGCCGGTGACAGTCATTGCCGCCGCACCGCTCGGTGAAGGCGCGTCGAGCATGTGGGCGCAGGGCGGCATCGCGGCCGCTGTCGGCGAAGGCGATAGCACGGCCAAGCATGCCGCCGACACCATCGAGGCAGGAGCCGGCATCGTCGACCCGGACGTCGCACGGTTGGTTGCCGAAGAGGGTCCCGACCGGATCCGCGATCTTCTGGCCTACGGGGTACCTTTCGACCGCGATCTCAAAGGTCACTACATTCTGTCCAAGGAAGCGGCGCATTCGGAGAAGCGCGTCGTCCGCGTGTCGGGCGACAAGGCGGGCGCCGCAATCATGCAAGCGCTTATCGCGGCCGTGCGCGCAACGCCGTCGATACGCGTGCTCGAAGGATACGAAGCCGACGATCTCATCGTTGCGAACGATCGGATCGAAGGCGTCCGGCTGATCCGGCCGACGGCTCTCGGCAACGGCAGATATGCCTTCGTTCCGGCATCCGCGGTCGTCGTCGCGACAGGCGGGGTCGGCGCGCTGTTCGCGCTGACAACGAACCCCTCCTATGCAAAAGGCGAAGCGCTTGCGATGGCCGCACGCGCGGGCGCGGTGATCGCGGACCCGGAGTTCGTGCAATTCCATCCGACCGCCATCGACGCGGGCATAGATCCGGCGCCGCTCGCGACGGAAGCCCTTCGCGGCGAAGGAGCGACGCTCGTCAATTCGGATGGCGAGCGTTTCATGCTTGCGATCGACCCGCGTGGAGAACTCGCGCCACGCGACGTCGTTGCGCGCGGCGTTTACAACGAACTCAACGCGGGTCGCAGCGTTTATCTCGATTGCCGCACGGCGATCGGCGCCAATTTCGAAAAAGAATATCCGACCGTCTGGGGACACTGCCAGCGCGCGGGCATCGACCCGTCGAAGGAGCTGATCCCGGTGGCGCCGGCCGAGCACTATCACATGGGCGGGATTGCGACCGACGCGAACGGGCGCACCAGCCTGACGGGACTTTGGGCCGTCGGCGAAGTTGCTTCGACTGGGCTTCACGGCGCCAATCGGCTCGCGTCGAATTCGCTGCTCGAGGCCGTCGTTTTCGGTGCCCGCGCCGCGAGCGACATTCGCAACCTTCTCCCGCACGATCGCGTGGGCCACTTCGTCGTCCCGCACCGTATTCCCGGGAGCGGCCGCGCGGCCGATACGGCGTCGCGGCAAGAGGCCATGGACGCGTTGCGCAGCATCATGACGAAGTACGTCGGCGTTCAGCGCTCCGGTGAGGGTTTGAAAACGGCGCTTTCGGAGCTCAGGACGCTTAGCGCTGCAAGTTCGAACGATCGCGTCCTGTCGAACATGCTTCTCGCCGCGCAGTTGATCGCGGCGGCGGCGCTGCTTCGGAAGGAAAGTCGCGGCGGTCATTACCGCACCGATTATCCGAAAACCAATCCGGCGCTTGCGCGCCGCACGTTCATCACGCTCGCCGATCTGGAAGCGGTTGGTGAAAAGCCAAAAAAAGCTCACTGCGAACCACCGGCGCTAGCTCCATGCGGCACATGACGGCCCCCTCTTCCTCATTCGCGACACTCCTCCCCAATCTTGTTCTTGCCGCCGTACGGAACGCGCTCGAAGAAGACCTCGGGCTCAGCGGCGACATCACCACGGACGCGACGGTCTCGCCGGATGCACGCACAGTGGCTCTCCTTGCGGCGCGCAAGCCCGGCATCGTGTCCGGCTTGGCATTAGCGGAAGCCGCGTTCCGCGAACTCGATCCCGAATGTGCCTTCAGAATCGAGATCGAGGACGGCAGCGCGGTGGCGGCCGGCGGCACGATCGCGCGCATTTCGGGGAACGCGCGTGCGATTCTTACGGCGGAACGCGTCGCATTGAATTTCATGGGCCGGATGTGCGGGATCGCGACCCTCACGCGCCGTTATGTCGATGCGGTGGCGGCGACCAGCGCCAGAATCGTCGATACGCGCAAGACGACGCCCGGATTGAGGGCGTTTGAAAAATATGCCGTGCGGTGCGGCGGCGGTCACAATCATCGCTTCGGTTTGTTCGACGCGGTTCTCATCAAGGACAATCACATCGTCGCGGCAGGCGGCATCGAAGCCGCGATCAAAGCCGCCAAGGCGACGGCCGGGCACATGACGAAAATCGAGGTCGAAGTCGACACACTCGATCAGCTCGAAGTGGTCATGCGGGACAAGATCGACTGCGTGCTCCTCGACAACATGGCTCCGGCGGAACTTCGGAAAGCAGTCGCCATTGTGGCGGGGCGGTGCCTGACGGAAGCCAGCGGCGGCGTTAACCTCGATACGGTTAGAGACATTGCTGCAAGCGGCGTCGACATGATTTCGGTCGGCGCGCTCACCCATTCGGCGCCTGTTCTCGATCTCGGGCTGGATTTTGTGACGCCCGGGAAATAGTCACCGGCCCGCAAAGCTTGAATTCGCCATAGTCACTGCGCATTTGGCACTGCGCTCCCGGCGTTCGCGTCGGGCAACTCGCATTTGGCAGGACGTGCTAAAAGGAGTGTCCGGTTGGACATGGAGGGAAATTCCATGGCGATGCAGTGGATCGTGCTTTGGGGCGGGACCGCAATCGCCGCTTCAATTCTCGCGGGCATTTTGGCCGGCATCAAAAACCGTGATCTTTCCTACTGGATCGGCTGGAGCTTCGTCGTGCCGCCGGTCGTTCTCTGGTTGCTGTTCCTTCCGAAGTACAAAGGTCCGCGTCCGCGGCAGCCTCGCCTCGACGAGATCGACCGGCGCGACAACGGCTACTAGGACGCCTTCTGTTCGCGGCGCCGCCGGCGAATAGCGGCCTGCGCCGCCGAGAGACGTGCGATCGGCACGCGATAGGGCGAGCAAGAGATGTAGTCGAGGTCGACCGTCTCGAAGAAGCCGATCGATCGCGGATCGCCGCCGTGCTCACCGCAAATGCCGGTCTTGAGATTGGGCTTCGCTGAACGGCCGCGCTCAACGCCGATCTTGACGAGTTCGCCAACTCCCGCCTGATCGATCGATACGAACGGATCGATCGCGATCACCTCGTGCTCGAGGTAGTTCGACAGAATGGGCGCCGCGTCGTCGCGCGAGAGGCCGAGCACAGTTTGCGTCATGTCGTTCGTGCCGAACGAGAAGAAGTCGGCGCCCAACGGTCCAGCTGCGATGTCGGCCGCGCGCAGAGCAGCCCGGGGCAGCTCGATCATCGTGCCGATATCGTAGGGTATGGGGACACCCTGTTCCGTTTCGACGGCCTTTGCCGTCTCGGCGATCACCTCGCGCAAAATCTCGAACTCGCGCCGATAGGCGATGAACGGGATCATGACCTCGGGACGGATCGCCTCGCCAGTTTTCTTCCGGGCGTTGACGGCCGCTTCGAAAATCGCACGCGTCTGCATGCGCGTGATCTCGGGAAATTTGATGCCGAGGCGGCAGCCGCGGAAGCCGAGCATCGGATTGAATTCCTCGAGCTCGGCGACGCGCGCCTTGAGCCGCATGAGATCCATGCCAAGTGCCGCCGCGACTTGCGCCGCCTCGCGATCCTCGTGGGGCAGGAATTCGTGAAGCGGCGGATCGAGCAGGCGGATCGTCACCGGCAGCCCGGCCATGATCTCGAACAGCTCCTCGAAGTCGGCGCGCTGAACGGGAAGGAGTTTGTCGAGCGCTTGCTGGCGCCCCTCCTCGTCTTCCGCGCAGATCATTTCGCGCACGGCGAGAATGCGCTTTTCCTCGAAGAACATATGCTCGGTTCGGCAGAGGCCGATGCCTTCGGCGCCGAACGATCTTGCCTGGCGGGCATCGCGCGGCGTGTCGGCGTTGGTGCGCACCTTCATGCGGCGCGTGGCGTCAGCCCATTCCATGATCGTGCCGAACGTGCCGGAAAGCTGCGGCGGCAGCATCTTCGCCTTGCCGGCATAGACGCGGCCCGTGCTGCCATCGATCGAGATGATGTCGCCGGATTTGAACGTGCGCGCGCCGGCCCGCATGATGCCGGCGTTGGCGTCGATCCTGAGCGTTCCAGCACCCGATACGCAGGGCCGGCCCATGCCGCGCGCGACGACAGCGGCGTGACTGGTCATGCCTCCACGCGCGGTCAGAATGCCGACGGCCGCGTGCATGCCGTGCACGTCCTCGGGGCTCGTCTCGGAACGGACCAGGATGACATCGCGGCCTTTGGCTTTCAGTGCTTCCGCCATCTCCGAGTGGAACACGATCTCGCCGGAAGCCGCGCCGGGCGACGCGGGCAGGCCCTTCGCGATCAGATCGTGTTCGGCTACGGGGTCGATCGCCGGATGCAATAGCTGGTCGAGCTGCGACGGCTCAATTCTCAGAATGGCTTCATCCTGCGTGATGAGGCCTTCCGCGGCGAGGTCGACTGCGACCTTGAGCGCGGCTTCCGTCGTGCGCTTGCCCGAGCGCGTCTGCAGAATCCAAAGCTTTCCGAGCTGGACGGTGAATTCCACGTCCTGCATGTCGCGATAGTGCCGCTCGAGGCGATCGAAGATCTTTCTCAGCTCCGCGAACACTTCCGGCATCGCAACCTCGAGCGAAGCGTCCGATGCTTCGCCGGTGTTCTTCTTTGTCAAAGCGTGGGGCGTCCGGATGCCGGCGACGACGTCTTCGCCCTGCGCATTCGGAAGATATTCGCCGAAGATTTCCTTCTCGCCGGTCGACGGATTGCGGGTGAAGGCAACACCGGTCGCGGAGTTGTCGCCGAGGTTTCCGAAGACCATCGCCTGAACCGTGACGGCGGTTCCCCAGTCGTCAGGAATGTCATGCAGCCGACGATAGGTCTCGGCGCGCGGGTTGTGCCAGGAATCGAACACTGCGGCGATCGCGCCCCAAAGCTGCTCGCTCGTATCTTGCGGGAACGGCGCGCCGTGTTCGCGCTCGATCGCCGCCTTATAGTCCGCAATGATTTCGTGCCACGCTTCGGCGTCGAGGTCCGTATCGGCCGCGAAACCGTTCAGGTTTTTGAAATTCTCGAGAATGTCCTCGAAGGCCCCGTGATCGACACCGAGCACGACGTCGCCGTACATCTGGATGAAGCGGCGATAGCTATCGAAGGCGAAGCGCGCGTCACCCGTCAGCTCCGCCAGGCCCTCGACCGTCTTGTCGTTGAGACCGAGGTTCAAAATCGTGTCCATCATGCCCGGCATCGAGGCGCGCGAGCCTGATCGCACCGAAACGAGGAGCGGACGTTTCTCGTCGCCGAATTTTGCCGAAACGGTGTTGCCGATGGCTTCCAGCGCCTGCATGACCTCGCCCTTCAGGGCCTCGGGCAGCTTGTGGTCTGCGGCAAAGAAGGCTTCGCAAACCTCGGTCGTAATTGTGAAGCCCGGGGGCACGGGCAAGTCCAGGGACGCCATCTCGGCAAGATTGGCACCCTTTCCGCCCAGCAGTTCGGCCATGCTGGCGCTGCCCTCGGCCCTACCCGGCACGAAGGCATAAACCCATTTCTTTTTGCCGTCGGCGTTTGGCTGTGCCATCAGACCTCCAATGCGGTCTTCATGCTGCCCACCATTCTCGTCACGAGTGGTTGGCGCAGGGAGAGGTGGCATAGCAAATGAGACCCGCTATTCCTAGCTTGGGAACCAAGTTCCCCCGCCGCAGCCAGCAACCCGGAAAGACTAGCACGATGAGCACGCTTGAAACGGTTCTCGACACCCTCGGCCAATCGAAGTCGGCGGGTCTCGATCGATTGTTCGAACTTTTGCGCATCGACAGCGTATCGACCGACCCAGCCTACAAGGCGAGCTGCGTCAAAGCCGCGGAGTGGTGCGCGGCGACGCTTCGAGACATCGGGTTCGCCGAGGCCAAGGTTGTGCCAACAAGCGGTCATCCCATGGTGGTCGCCCATGACCGGCTCGATCGCGATCCGAATATGCCGCACGTCCTTTTCTATGGCCATTACGACGTGCAGCCGCCGGATCCGCTGGATTTGTGGAAAACGCCTCCGTTCGAGCCACGCATCGCGAATGAGCCGGAGAACGGCGACGTGATCGTTGCTCGTGGCGCCGAAGACAACAAGGGCCAGCTGATGACCTTCTTCGAGGCGGCAAGGGCCTGGAAGACGGTTGCAGGCAATCTTCCGATCGCCGTTTCGGTGCTGATCGAGGGCGAAGAAGAGTGCGGTTCGCCGTCCCTCCCGGCCTTCCTGGCCAAGTATGGCGACGAACTCAAAGCCGACTTCGTGCTCGTTTGTGACACCGGCCAATGGGACAAGGATACGCCCGCCATCACCACGATGCTGCGGGGCCTCGCCGGTGACGAGCTCATCATTACGGGCCCGACGCGCGACCTCCACTCGGGCATCTATGGCGGTCCGGTTGCGAACCCCATTCGCGTACTCGCCAAAGTCATGGCAGCCCTGCATGACGATACCGGCAGGGTGGCCGTTCCGGGCTTTTATGACGGCGTCAAGGAGCCGACGGCCGAGCAGCTCGCGCAGTGGCAGTCGCTGAATGTCAGGGCCGATACGTTTCTCGGCTCCGTCGGGCTCAAGGTTCCCGCGGGCGAAGAGGGCCGCTCCGTCATCGAGCAGCTCTGGTCGAGGCCGACGCTCGAGTTCAACGGCGTGACCGGCGGATACCAGGGCGCCGGCACAAAAACCGTCATTCCGGCAAAAGCATCGGCGAAGATCACCTGCCGGCTCGTTCCGGGCCAAAATCCCGATCACGTGCTGAAGGCCATTCACGACTTCGTCGAAAAACTCATTCCGGCCGATTGCAAGGCGACGTGGCTCGGCCATCGGGGTGGGTCGGGCGCGATCATGTTCGACACCAGCGATCCTTCGATGCGTGCGGCAGCGCAGGCGCTCGAAGAGGAATGGGGAAAGCCTGCCGTGCTGATGGGAAGCGGCGCGTCCATTCCGATCGTGTCATCGTTCCGCGATGCGCTCGGCATGGACAGCCTGCTGATCGGCTTCGGCCTCGACGACGACCGCATTCATTCGCCGAACGAAAAATACAATGTCCGAAGCTTCGAGAAGGGCGCTCGCAGCTGGGTGCGCATTCTTGCGGCGCTAGCAAAGCAATCCGCGTAGGCTCTGGCGCCATCGCCGTGGCGCGACTTCGCACGTAACCCGACCGGGACGATGAAATGCTGAGACCACATATTCTTCTCACGATTTTGGTCTTCGCGCTGCTTGGCGTGTACATCGCGCATTTCGCCATCGAGCAGCGGACGGCGCTGTCGCCTGGAAATGTGACGACCGGGAACACGGGCGCGAGCAGCGGCTCGAGCGGATCGAACTCGAGCGGATCGAACAGGCGCGCCGATAACGGAGATTACGGCTCTCGTTCGAACGACAACGGTTCGGACAACGGCTACGGCGGCTACGGCCGAAACGTGCCGGGCGAATTCGATTATTACGCGCTCGTTCTGTCGTGGAGCCCGACCTACTGCGCAGGAGAGGGCCGCGACCGGGACGACGACACGCAATGCAATCGCCGCGACGGCCGCCGCTACTCATTTGTCCTCCACGGCCTCTGGCCGCAATATGAAAACGGCTACCCGTCGAATTGCCGATTGCCGCGACGACCGTTCGTGCCGGACTCCGTCATCTCGAACATGCTCGATGTCATGCCGAGCCGCGGGCTCGTGATCCATGAGTACCGGACGCACGGGACATGCTCGGGAATGGACCCAGCGCAATACTTCGCGACCGCCCATCGGCTGTTCGACAGCATCAACATTCCCGACCGCTTTCGAAATCCATTCGAGTCGCAAACCGTCTCGGCTGCCGATGTGGAGCGGGAGTTCCTGCGGGCCAACCCGCAGTTTCGGCCGGATATGATCGCCGTCGTTTGCGGCGGTGCGGCCGCAAGTCTGAGGGAAGTCCGATTGTGCCTGTCGAAAGACGGCAAGCCACGTTCGTGCGGCCAAAACGAAACGCGGCGCAAGCTCTGCACGGCCAACCAGGTTTTCATTCCGCCGGCACGTTCGGCGACGGACAATCAGCCATCGGGCCAGCGGTCGGGATCCGCGAACGGAAGTCCGGCTGCAACCGACCGATCGTCTCCGCTTCCGGGGCCGCGAATGGATTACGACTACGGCCGCCACGCTCAGTGATCCCGCAGAATGAGGCGCGCGCGGCGACGGCCACGCAGTGACTGCAGACTGAAGTCGCTTCCGATATCGAATTGTGCGGTCAGGCCACTCTACGGGCTCGCTCGGGCCGCCATGACCGCGGCGCGTCCGCAATCCAGCCGACTCCGCGGGGATGCTTGAAACCCTCCAGCGTCATCGGATTAAGGCTCCAGCCCGCGGCGACACCAAACACGTTCTCCTCGGTCGGATGCAGCAACAGCTGTCCGCCGACATCGCCGTGCCGCTCCGTGATGCCCCTCACCTCGATGTAGGAGAGGCCGAGCCGCCTCTCCTCAGACGTCGGCTTCCCCAAATCCCAGACGATACCTGCCTCGCCTATTGCGAACGCTCTTTTGGCGCGTCCCTTGTCGACGCGCGCCCACGCATAGAAGTCGATGATCGGGAAGGAGGCGAAGTACTGGACGCTGCGAAACTTCTTTCCGAGATGTTTCAGCAGCGGCGTCATCTTGTCGATGAACGGAGACCCAGCCGGTACCGGCAGCGCTTCGCCGGCGACGATCGTCCAGCCCCGCACGGGGGGTGAAATGAAGAGAAGTCCGTCCGAGACTTCGGGGCCATAAATCGCACCGATGCCGGAATCCCAGTTTGCCGGACGCAAGCCAGTCAATCCCAGCGCGGCAGCCACGGCGTCACCGTCGTCCGTCTGGATGGCAAGCCAAGCCATGTCGCGGCCGAATGCGCGCGGCTGGTCAGGTGCGTTCGCCAGCCGGACGTGGTGCGTCAGGAAACGCGGCACCAGGACCGCGCCGGCGATCACCGTGGTCAAGATTACGAGCGCGAAGACCGATATGAGCACGGATTGAGCAGCAGATGACCAGGGAACCCCTCGCATCAATCTCTGGCGTGAGTTGCGGAATTTCTCAAGTCAAAGCGTCGAGGCCGTTGGTGAAAACTTGAGGGTATGGGGATGCCGGCTGATCGCGTTCCGCGATCAGCTGGGCATGTCACGGGTCTTCGAATTGCAAACGCACCCGACGCGAAAAACCGAGGCCTTGCATAGGCCCCGGTTTAATACTGCGACGGAATAGGTCGTCTCGATTACGGGATGTTTACACCAGCCTGGAATACGAAACGGGCATCGGCATAACCGTTTGGGTCATCCTGCTTGCTGATACTAGTATCCCAATACCGGAAGTCCATGAAGTACTTGTCTACCGTCAGTTTAACGCCCGCATTCCAGTAGGTGTAGGCGTCTGTGCCGGGATTGATTTGTGAAGGATCGCAGTGATCGCTCGGGCACCATGCGTCGAAGGTGCCCGCTCGCTCCGCATGGGTGTAACCTACCGCGCCGCTGATCGTCGGCGTAAATATGCCCCAAGCAGGAAGCGTGTAGGCAACGTCGAGTTCGCCCGTTTCCGTTACCGGCGAGGCAAAGCCGACGTCAGGTGTGGCGTAACCAACGGCGGTCAGGCTCAGGTTCGTAATGGGCGTGATCGTCGCCGCAATTTTGAATTCGACATAGTCCGTGCCGGCGTCCGTCGGATTGATTGTCGAAGCCTGATGGCTTGGGTTCGAGTAGTACAAGACACCCAAATCCCAGCTGATTGGTCCCGTTACAGGCCTGACACCCGCATACACGTCCAATTCCCATGGATCGCCAAGACCGTCGTTGACGTTGGATCCCCAGAAATCAAGATACCACGTGAGGCTCGGCGTTCCGTAGGTAAATTCGATGAACGGCTGGAAGGCCGGATCGTTATTCGTCAGCGAGATACCACGGAAGATATAGTCGCTCGTACCTGTAATGGTGATCGAGTAGCCGAACTTCCGCTCTCCATCATCATCCGCGAGTGCAGCAGAAGACATACTGATCGCTGCGATTGCCGCGAATCCAGCAGCCCCCAAGAAACCCTTTATATTCGTCATAAGACAAACCCCCGTCCCAGATTTGCGGCTCGCCGCACCCGCTCTATGCGGACACAGCGACTCTCTCTGCCGCTCTGGGGCTAGGAAAACTTTTTCACGCAAACCACACAAGTCATTACACGTCGCATATTGCGACTTATACTGACGATGTCGCCGTCGGGACACTCTGCTGCGATAAGAAGCTAGCATCCCGCAGGTATGCCTTGAATTTGAGCACAGTAGCGCCGTCGACAGCGCGAAGCCTGCGGCAATGTGCTGAAAACGTTGGCAACTGGAAGTGCGCGATTCTCGTTCGACTTGGCGGCGGGATTCCGTCTTGTGCTTGTGCTAGCCACTCTGTGCTCGCTAAGTCACTATTCCGGACCGCCCGGCCCCCAAGTAAACAGAGATCATGAACCAGCCTCAGAACGACTCTCGGACCGCTCTTATCACCGGGGCCGCACGCCGAATTGGCCGGGCGCTTGCGATGGATCTCGCCAGCGACGGCTGGACCGTCGCCATCCACTATCGGAAATCAGATGACGAAGCCGAGAGCCTCGTTCGCGAGATTGTGGACAGAGGCGGCCGCGCACAATCGTTCCGCTCCGACCTCGCCGAACCCGACGCCTCGCGACGGCTCATGGCCGACGTCGTCCGCGACCTCGGCCCGCCGATCGTGCTCATCAACAACGCTTCGGAATTTCAACCCGACACAATCCAGAGCCTCGAAGATACCACTTGGGATCTTCACCTCGGCATCAATCTCAAAGCGCCGATGTTTCTCGCGCAGGCGATGGCGGCGAACCTGCCGTTAGGTTGCGAAGGCAACATCATCAACATCATCGATCAGCGCGTTTGGAATCTGACGCCGGAATTCTTCTCGTACACGATTTCGAAAGCCGGGCTTTGGACGGCAACGCGAACCCTCGCCCAGGCGCTCGCGCCGCGCATCCGAGTCAATGCCATCGGTCCTGGCCCTGTGATGCGCAGCATCCATCAAACCGACGACGACTTCGTTCGGGAAAGCCAGTCGACGCTGCTCCAACGCGGCGCCTCGCCCGAGGAAATTGCGGCGACAGTCAGGTTTATCCTCGCCACGCCATCCCTGACCGGTCAGATGATCGCCCTCGATGGGGGGCAGCATTTAACGTAAACCAAACGTTGCGGCCGCTCGCCCCTGCCGCAATCTGACCGCGCATCTTTCTCATTGCTGCCCAAATGGTCCGCGACTCTCGATTCGGGATCCCACAGGGGGTTTATCAACATTTTATTAACGTTAAGCGTCTACGAACCTTAATGGTTTTGTTGGGCGCCTTTACGAGGGTGCCGCGTGCTCAAGGGTGTATTCATGATTGGCCGTGCTCGGACGCCGCTGGCGTTCGTCATCGCAGCAGCCATGCCTTTGGCTGCCATGTCTCTGCCGGTTCAGGCAGCGGATCTTCCACAGGTTAAACTTAGCGCAAAGAACAAGGTTCCGGCGTGTGCCACGCCGGGACGGCTGATGGGCTTCCTCGCAAGCCGGAACCGAAGCATCGATCCGCGCTTCGAAAAAATCGCCGCGGATTACATGCGCGTCGGCAACGAACTCAATATCCGCTGGGACATTGCGTTCTTCCAGATGATGCTCGAGACGGGCAACCTGACCTTCAAAGGCGACGTCTCCTCTAAGCAGAACAACTTCGCCGGCATGGGCGCCACGGGCAAGCATGTCCCCGGCGAAAGCTTCGCCGACGTCAGCACCGGCGTTAAAGCACATCTCCAGCATCTCCTTCTCTATGCGGGCGAGCATCTCGACGATCCGGTCGCCGAGCGCACGCGCAAGGTCCAGGAGTGGGGCGTTCTCACCGACTGGCAGAAGACGCTCAACGGACCGATCGATTACACCCAGCTTGCCAAGCAGTGGGCGCCGACGTCTCGTCACTATGCCCGGGACATCGCCGCTCTTGCGGAAGCGTTCTACGGCAGCCCGTGCAAGGGCGCCGATCCGCAGCCTGAACTTCTTGCCTATGCGAAGACGGGCAACGCTCAGGCCAAGGCCGGTGCCGATGCCGACGCTGCGCGCGTGCAAACCGCTTCTATTGAAGACTCGAACAAGTCGGCGGCCAAGCTTTCCGGCGCCGATCTCGCTCGCCGTGCCGTTGAAGAAGCCCGCAAGTCCGGCTCCTTCGTACGCTCGGGCCTTGGCGGCGAATCCTTGATCGAGACAGCGAACGTCACTCCGGCGGTCGGTGAACCGGAAGTCGCGGACCAGACACCCACAGCCTTCAAGATCATCAACGCTGCCGCACCGTCAGACGATGCTTCGTCTACGACCGATGCGTCGGGCGCGACAGCTGATGCGCGCGGTCCGGCGGATTCAGCTCCCGTCGAGGCTCCCGCGAAGAAGACCACGACGAAGAAAATCCAGACGGCCGCACTCGGCGCTGGAACGAAAGCGTCCGTCACGGCGGGCGCCGCCACGAAGTCGGCGATCATGGTTCCGCCGAAGGGCGTCAAACCGAACTGCAAGGTCTGGACGGCGAGCTATGGCGGCGGTCATTCCGTCATCATCCGCGCACGCGCCGATCAGCAAGACAATTATACCGTCCTCGACGTCAACGAAGGATCGGAAAAGCGAGAAGCCGACGCTTACATCGCAGCCTACGCAAAGGGCGGCGAGACAGTCGGCGAATTCTCCAATCCCTCCCAGGCCCTCGACAAAGCTTTCGAGCTCTGCCCCGACGGCTGAAACCAACACATAATCTCAAAGGATAGTTGAATGGCGACTAAGTCGCTTGTATCGCGTATTATTGCCTGCACTCTAGCGTCTGCGTCGTTCGCGTTAGCGACCGACGCCGCCAACGCCGCTCCTCCCATTCGGACGAGCGAAAGCAACAAAGTTCCCGCCTGCGTTACGCCCGAGCGGCTCATGGCGTTCATCAGCGAACGCAATCCGAATGTTGATCCGCGCTACCGCGAAATTGCGCACTGGTACAAATACTACGGCGATGGCTGGCGCGTGCGGTGGGACTATGCGTTCTACCAGATGGTCATCGAGACCAACTACCTGAAGTTCCGTCGTGAAGGCGGCAAGCGCGGCGACGTTTGGGAAAATCAAAACAACTTCGCCGGAATCGGCGCGACCGGCGGTGGCGTTCGTGGCGAATTCTTCCCCAACATCCAGACCGGCGTTCACGCGCAAATCCAGCATCTCGTCGCCTATTCGGGCGAACGTCTCGCGGCTCCAGTCGCCAAGCGCACGCGGGAGAACCAGGACGACATCGCAGCTCAGTCGAAGCGTCTCGGGCGTCCGGTGACATTCGGCGATCTTGCACGCCGCTGGGCGGCTGACCGCGCCTACGGCAAGTCGATCGACTTCATCGCCGGCCTCTATCAGAAGCGCTATTGCGATCCTGCTGCGGGTTCCGCCGAAGCGGACGCGGTTTCGGCTCCGCTACCTATGCGCAGCGAGTGGCGGGCCCCGTTCCGTCCGCCGTCAGGGCTTGGCGGTCCCCTGCCAGACGACCAGGCACCTTCGACGCCTGCTGCTGGTTCGAGTGAGAAGCAGCCCGCGGCTGGTTCGAGTAAAAAGCAGCCTGCGGCTGCGGGCGCCCCGGCGGCAACGAAATAAACTC
>NZ_JAIELN010000013.1 GCF_019753045.1 Hyphomicrobium sp. | reverse complement strand
TGAACAGCCCTTAACCGTCGCTTTCTACCGGTGCTGTAAGCTTCTCGTTCAACCCACCACGATCCTATCGACTCTAAGCAAAGCAACCGTTCAAAACGCACACAATAGCTCACTCGAACAGCCGTTCCACCTTCGCAACTGCGGATTTCGCCCTGAGTCCCGCAACGATGTGGTTCAAATGCACCAAATCGAAAACCTCGAGCTCGATATGCATCACCGTGAAGTCTGCAGCACGGCGGGCCATCTTGATATTGTCGATATTGCCACCCGTCTCGCCGATCACCTTGGCGATTTCGGCCAGTGAACCGGGCGCATTGACGGCGGTGACGCTAATTCGGGCCGGAAAACGTTGGGGGCGCTCGGGATCGACATCCCAGGTCACGTCGATCCAATGCTCCTCTTCGTACTCCTTCAGACGTGGTGAATGGATCTGAAAGACGCGGATCCCCTCGCCCGGAGCCATGACGCCGACGATCCGGTCCCCCGGAACCGCGCCTCCGGGCTCGAACGCGACTGGCAGTTCCTGGCTCGGACCGCCGATTGAAACCGCCGTTGTGCTGTCGATCTCGGCAGTCCGGAACTTGAGGCTGTTGACCTTTTCGATGTTGAACCAGCCTTCCTGGTCCCGGGCACGGCCAAAGCGCCGCGTCGGCTTATAGCCCTCTGCTCCCTGCGCGTGCCCTTGCGGTAGGATCGCTGCAACCACGTCTTGCAGCGGGATGTCGTTCCGCCCGACCGCCGCGAGCAGATCATCGGCCGTCTTGAAGCTCATCTTCGGCGCCGCGGCCTTGACCTTCTCTTCCGAGTAATCGACCTCGAGTCCGGCAAGCGTCGAATTGACGAGCTGCCGTCCGAGTTCGACGAAACGCCGGCGTTCGGCTTCGCGCGCAGCTCTTCGTATGGCCGCGCGCGCACGCCCGGTGACGGCGAACGCCTCCCACGCGGCCGGCCGGATGTGCCCCTTCGATGTTTCGATGACGACTTCGTCGCCGTTCCGCAGATGCGTATCGATGGGAACGTGCCGGCCGTTGATGTAGGCGGCGATGGCCTCGTTGCCGATGTCCGTGTGCACCGCGTACGCGAAGTCGAGTGGCGTCGCCCCGCGCGGCAGCGCAATGAGCCGGCCCTTCGGCGTGAAGCAAAAAACCTGGTCGTGAAAAAGCTCGAGCTTCGTATGCTCGAGAAATTCTTCCGGGTTCGCAGCTTCGAGCAGCGAAGAAATCATCACGCGGAGGCGGCCATAGGGGCTATCGTCCCCGTTTATGCCGGCCTCGAACTCATGGCCGTTCACGAGGCCGTGCTGCTGATCCTTGTAGAGCGCATGAGCCGCGATGCCGAACTCGGCAATATGCTGCATGTCGGACGTGCGGATTTGCAGCTCGACGCGCTGATGACGGGGACCATAAACGGTCGTGTGTATCGACTGATAATTGTTCCGCTTCGGTGCGGATATGTAATCCTTGAAGCGGCCGGGAACGGTGCTCCATGTCGTGTGCACGATGCCGAGCACCCGGTAGCAGTCTTCGATCGAACTCACGATCACCCGGAAGCCATAGATGTCCGAGAGTTGCTCGAGGCTGATCTGCTTATGCTTCATCTTGCTCCAGATGGCATAAGGCTTCTTCTCTCTCCCGAACGTCTCGGCCTTGATGCCGGCGTCGAGGCACTTGCGCGCGATAGCCTGACGGATCTCTTCGACGAGCCCGCGATTGCGCTCGCGCATTTCCGCGAGCTTTTCGGTGAGCGCGTCATAGGCTTCGGGATGCAGCCAGCGAAAAGCGTGATCCTCGAGTTCCTCGCGAAGCGCCTGCATACCCATCATGCCGGCAAGCGGCGCGTAGATATCGAGCGTCTCCTCCGAATTGCGCCGGCGGCTCTCGGGCTTCATGTGCTCGAGCGTTCGCATGTTGTGCAAACGGTCCGCGAGCTTGACGAGAAGCACGCGGATGTCGCTCGAGATCGCGATGAGAAGCTTGCGGAAGTTTTCCGCCTGTTCCGCTTTTTTGGAAACGAGATCCAGGCGCTTGATCTTCGTCAGACCGTCGACGAGGCTGCCGATCTCCGGCCCGAACATCTGATCGATTTCGGTTCGCGTCGCATCCGTATCCTCGATCACGTCGTGAAGCAGCGCCGTCGCAATGGTCGCGTCGTCGAGCTTCAGATCGGTGAGAATCGCCGCCACTTCGAGGGGGTGCGAAAAATAGGGCGCCCCCGACGCACGCTTCTGATGGCCGTGCGCCTTCATCGCGTAGACGTAGGCGCGGTTGAGAAGCGCCTCGTCCGCCTTTGGATCGTACTTGAGAACCCGCTCGACGAGTTCGTATTGCCGCATCATGACCCGCCGCACTCCTTCAGTGCGCAAGCGTAACCGAAGACGCAGCACACATTAAAGTGGATCGGTGCGAGCGTGATGTCGCGACGCTGAAGAATTGAGTATTAGCGGGAACGATCGCGCGGATCGCGATCCCGTTCGCGCGAACCCGACCCCGAACCTGATCCCGATCCGATATTGGCCGAAGGCTCCAGCGGGGTCATGCTTTCCAAGCCGCGAAGAAGCTGCTCTTCCGTCATGACGTCGACCTGCGTATCGGACGAAAGATCGTCGCGGCCCAGCATCGGCGCGCGGCGCTCCGGCGGCAGCAACGGTGCTGCAACGGCTTCCGGCTCGTCGACTTCGGTATTCTTCTGGATCGATGAAATCAGCGTTTCGCGCATGTCGTCGGGCGACAGCGTACGCTCTGCGATCTCGCGCAATGCGATGACCGGATTCTTGTCGTCGTCAGGGGCGATAGTAATGGCGCTGCCATTGGTGATCGACCGCGCGCGATGCGCTGCGAGGAGTACCAACTCAAATCTATTCGGAATTTTGTCGACGCAATCTTCGACGGTAACGCGAGCCATGGGCTGAACCTTCCCTTGGTAGAACTGGCACGTTGTAGGGCATTATGGGGCGCAAACAGCCGATCGGACCGCCTTCCAGCGCCACGCTGATGCCTCTTTGCCACGTAATTGTGGATTAAGCAAGTAGTACAGGGGAGAAGCAAAAGCAAAATTGCTCACCCGGTAGCATTCGAACTCGATCGGGTTTAAATAGACTAATTGTCACAATTGTTGACTGGCATTCACATCTGGTAACCCTTAGGAAAGCACGTTCTACACCGTAGATGGTTGAGCCTGCCGTAATTGCCTAAGTCCTTGTAGCCGATTAGAGAATCGGGCTGTTGACGCCCCTTCCAGCGAGATTACTGGACGCTGTTTAGTTCGCACCAACCCGCTTTTAGGAAAAAGAAAAATGCATTTTTATCCGACCGAACGACTTGCCCTCTTCATCGATGGCGCGAACCTTTATGCGACCGCCAAGTCATTAGGCTTCGACATTGACTACAAGCGCCTCCTCGGACTCTTCCGGCAGAAGGGTCAGCTCGTACGGGCACTCTATTATACGGCCCTCGCTGAGGAGCAGGAATATTCATCGATCCGTCCACTGATCGATTGGTTGGACTACAACGGCTTTTCGATGGTGACGAAGCCGACGAAGGAATTCACTGACGCGACCGGCCGCCGGAAGATCAAAGGCAACATGGATATCGAGCTGGCTGTCGATGCCATGCGTCTGTCCGACAGCCTTGATCACATCGTCATTTTCTCGGGCGATGGCGACTTCCGCAGCCTCGTCGCAGCGCTGCAGCAAAAGGGCAAGCGCGTAAGTGTCGTCTCGACCCTTCAAACGCAGCCTCCGATGGTCGCCGATGAGCTGCGCCGTCAGGCCGATCAGTTCGTCGACTTGGCCGATCTTGAGGAGCAGGTTGGACGCTCACAGAGCGGCGGCCCCGCGGGTCGTTCGCCGCGTCCCTATACGGCTCGCGCGCCGCTTTCTCCTGCACGCGACTCCAACTACCTCGGAGACGATGACCTCGCGGAAGAAGAAGTCTAAGAACTTTCTCTTCCACACGAGCATCGACGCATGGCGGCCGGGGCAATGGGCAAGATAGTCTTTGGTCCCGAGCCTCCCCCAAAGTGTACGCGCTGCCCGCGGCTCGTTGCGTACCGCAAAGAAAACGAGACCCAGGAACCTGACTGGTTCAACGGAGCGGTGCCATCCTTTGGCACCTCCCAAGCCCGTCTGCTGATCGTCGGCCTCGCGCCCGGACGAAACGGCGCCAACCGCACGGGACGACCGTTCACCGGCGATTACGCCGGTGATCTCCTCTATCAAACGCTGCTCGAATTCGGTTTCGCCAAGGGCGAGTACCACGCCCGCCCCGACGACGGGCTGAAGCTTGTCGACTGCATGATTACGAATGCAGTGCGCTGCGTGCCGCCCCTGAACAAGCCGGAGCCGAGCGAAATCGCCAATTGTCGCCCCTTCTTCGAGGCTCGGTTGGCGAATCTACCGAAATTGAAGGTGATCCTCGCGCTCGGCCGCATAGCCCACGATCAAACGCTGGCAACGCTGGAGAAACGAAAAACGCTTCACCCGTTTGCCCACGGCGCGCGCCACGAGCTGAGCGCCGATTGCGTCCTCTACGACAGCTTCCATTGCTCGCGCTACAATACGAATACTCGCCGCCTGACGACCGAGATGTTCCGATCGGTCTTCGCCGAGATCAGGCGCGAACTGGCCTGAGAGATGCCAGCAAATCCTGCGCATGCGTTGCGGGCGATTGCACCGGATAAATGACGCGATAGATCACGCCGTTCCGGATAATCATCGTCAGACGTTTGAGATACGTCGCTCCGCCCGTTTCGAAGCGCGGCAGCTTCAGCGCATCGGCGAACGCCAGCGTCTCGTCGCTGAGGAGGAGATACGGGATGCCGGCGCGCATCGCGAAAGCCTGCTGCCCGTCCGGCGATTGACTGCTGAGCCCGAAGATCTCGTAGCCGAGAAGCTCGAATTCCTCATGAGCATCGCGAAATCCTTCCGCCTCCGGCGTCGATCCGTGCGCTCCAGGAATGATGTCCCAATCCGGCGGGTTGGCGACGCCCGGCGTCCCCGTCATCGGATAAACGAAAACGACGGCTCGCTCCTGATAGCGGGCGAGATTGACGCTCGCCCCACGTGTCGCCGTGAGCGCGACATCAGGAAGACGCGTCCCCGCGATCAGATGTTTTGCGGCCTCGTCGTCAACGGGCTCTGGCCAGGGGGAGTTTGTTTTCATTATCCGCGCTTGTTTGACTGTTCAGCCCTTCTCTCGCATCAGGCGCGCTTTCTGACGATTCCAATCGCGTTTGGCTGCATCCTGACGCTTGTCGGCGTGGTTCTTGCCTTCGGCCAAACCGATCTTGACCTTCGCCCGGCCCTTCTCGTTGAAATAAAGTTCGAGTGGAACGAGCGTCATCCCTTTCCGCTCGACCGCGATACCGATCTTGTGGATCTCGCTCGCATGCATGAGAAGACGCCGTTTGCGGCGCGGCTCATGCGGAAAAAGCGCGGCTCCCGGGTATTCAGCGATGTAGCTGTTGATCAGCCAAACACCGCCGTCCTCAACCGAAGCATAGCTCTCCGCGATGTTCGACTGACCACGGCGAAGCGATTTCACTTCCGAGCCGAGAAGCTCGATGCCCGCTTCCCAGCTGTCGGTAATGAAATACTCGTGCCGTGCCTTGCGGTTCTCGGCGACCAGCGTTGTGCCGTCGTCCCGTTTCGAAGCCATCGATCAATGCTTTCCGGCAGCCGTCACTCTGCGGCTTTTGCGTCGAGGAGATCCAGGCGCAGCAGGACTGCGTCTATCGCCCGGCGGCTCGCCTCGGAGACGGGAACCATGGGAAGGCGCATATCCGGAGTACCAAAGCCCAGCCGCGAAACGGCATATTTGACGGGCGCCGGGTTCGTCTCGATGAAGAGCACTTCATGCAGCGGCATCAACCGGTCCTGAAGCGCCAGCGCCTTCTTGAAGTCTCCGGCCATGCACGCATTTTGAAACTCGGCGCAAAGCCGCGGCGCAACGTTCGAAGCAACGGAAATGCAGCCATGACCGCCATGCGCCATGAAGCCAAGCGCCGTCGCGTCTTCGCCTGAGAGCTGGCAGAACTCTGTTCCCAGCGCAGCACGCGTCTGCGACGGACGCGCGAGGTTCGCCGTCGCATCTTTGACGCCGACGACGTTCTTCAACTCGAAACAACGCGCCATGGTTGCGACCGACATGTCGACGACCGACCGGCTCGGAATGTTGTAGATAACGATCGGAATGTTGATCGCGTCGTTGATCGCCTTGAAGTGCTGATAGAGGCCTTCCTGGCTCGGCTTGTTGTAGTAGGGCGTAACGATGAGCACGCCGTCCGCTCCAACTTCCTCGGCATATTGCGACAGCTCGACAGCCTCATCCGTCGAGTTGGAACCCGTACCGGCAATCACGGGAATACGCTTCTTCGCGGCCTCTACGGCGAGCGCGATCACGCGCTTATGTTCATCGTGATCGAGCGTGGGGCTTTCGCCTGTCGTCCCGACAGGCACGATGCCATGGGTACCCTCGCTGATCTGCCAATCGATGAACCGCGTGAACGCGGCTTCGTCCACCTTCCCGTTACGAAATGGCGTGATGAGTGCCGTGATTGAACCTTTGAACATGCGTTCGCCTTAACTTGAAAAGACCGTGACGAACACCGCTCGATGCTGCGCCCGTGGCCTTGCTCGGGAAAATCGAAGTGAAAAGACTCATGCCGTTATGGCGATGGGTCACCGTCTCGCCGCACGCGCGTGCCACCTCGTACGGATTGAACCGCTTGCTTCAGCCGCCATGTCTCCGCTTAATACGGTCTAACGTTGCTGATGAGGCAAGCGGCGCGACATTAGGCGCTCGGAAAGCCCGCCGCAAGATCGGGCGGGTTGGGCGTGCCATCCTATAGGAAGCGATGCATCTAACCCCCAAGCATACAATACTAATCAGCTCGCTTTCGCGCGTTTTGCCGAAATTCGCGACGGCCTTCGCGATTCTTGGGTTTGTCCTCGCGAGCACGCCCGCCGGAGCCGAATCGGCGCTGAAACCCGTGCCGCCGCCCCAGCTCCTGCCGGCCGAAAAGGAGCAACTCCGCAAATTCGATGCGGCTCTCACGCCACTTTTATCGATTTCCCCTGATTCGGGAGACATCGAAGGCCTCCGTCAGGCGATAGCCGCCGTACGCGCTGATGACATCGGCCGCTTTACGGAAGCGAAAGAGAAAATTAACGACCCTGTCGTCCGCAAGCTCGCTGATTGGATCCGCTTGCGGGCCGGGCTCGGCGAGCCCGCGGAATTTCAAAAGTTTCTAAGGGACAATCCGGCATGGCCCGACCGGCCGACGCTGACCCAGCGCTTTGAAGAAGCGCTCTTCACGCACGGCGGTACCGCGAAGACGATCAAAAGCTACTTCCAGAATTCCTCGCCCGAGACCGGCGCGGGGTACGCGGCCCTAGCCTCGGCCAATCTCGCCGACGGTAAAACGGAAGAAGCACGAAAGTTCGCGGCCCAGGCATGGCGCGAGATGAGCATTCCTCCGTCATTGGAAAACGGCTTTCTCGATCGCTTCGGCAGTCTGTTGTCGCCCGCCGATCACAAATGGCGCTTCGACCGCCTGGTGACGGACGACGTCCGCTATGCCGGAAATCGCGCCGATCGCGTCGCTCTCGCACGTCGCCTCATTCCGCTTCTGCCCGAGAGCGAACGCAAAAGAGCCACGGCCCGCCTCGCGGTATTCAATCGAGCCTCGAATGCGCAGGCGCTGATGAATGCTCTTCCCGCGGGCAGTCGCGACGACACGGGTCTCGCCTTTCATAAAGCGCAACTTTTGCGCAAAGGCGGAAAAACCGAGGAAGCGGCGGCAATCATCCTCGCCATTCCACCCAACCCGGACAAAATCGCAGCGCTTGACGAATGGTGGGGCGAACGGCGCGAGCTTGCCTATGGCGCGCTGAAGCTCGGCAACGCCAAACTCGCATATGATCTCGTCAAGGATGCGGGGCCATTATCGGTCAATCCGCGCAAAGACCAGACGTTCTTGGCCGGATGGATCGCGTTTCGATACCTCAATAAGGCCGATGTCGCTCAGCGGCACTTCAAGGATATGGCGGCAGCTGCCGATGGCCCCTTGAGCCGCGCCAAGGCTGCCTATTGGCTCGGCCGCGTAGCCGACGCACGCGGCGATAAGCCGGAAGCATTGAAGCAGTACCGCGCGGCCGCGAAGAACCCGGATACCTTCCACGGCTTGCTCGCGATGCAAATGCTCGAGCCGAACCGTTCGAGCCTTGAGATGTCGCCACCCGCCTACCCGGCGGCCGATCAAATCCAAAAGCTCTTGTCGTCCGATGCAGCAAGAGCCTTGGTCGTCGCGCGCAAAGCCAATCTCCAGCGGGAAGTTACGCGCACCCTGCTCGCCGGCCTTCGCAACCAAGCAAACACCGAAGCCGAAGTCGGAATGGTGGCCTATCTCGCGGATGCTCTGGGCGATCCGCAGATGTCGCTGCGCATTTCCAAGGTCGCGATAGGCAAGGGACAAAACCTGCTGACCTACGGGTATCCGCTGAAACCCTTCCCGGGGTACGCGCCGTTGCGGGCGCCGCCTGAGCTTCCGCTCCTACTCGGCATCGCGCGTCAGGAAACTGAATTCGATCCGCAAACCGTTTCGGGTGCGGGCGCCAAGGGTCTCTTGCAGGTGATGACCCCGACAGCGCACCACGTCTGCCGCGACTACAAAATCAAATGTTCGATCCCGCGGCTTCTTTCCGATCCTCCGTACAATGTGATGATCGCGTCTGCATATATCGCCGATCGCATGGATGACTTCGGCGGCTCATATGTGCTCGGCCTCGCAGGCTACAACGCCGGCCCCGGACGAGCCCGGCAATGGATCCGGGAAAACGGCGATCCGCGCGATCCCAACGTCGATACCATCGACTGGATCGAACGCATCCCGCTCACCGAGACGCGGGAATACGTCACGAAGGTTCTGGCGAACATCCAGATCTACCGGGCCCGGCTCGGCATGAAAAATCCGCTTCGGCTGAAGCAGGATCTCGTGCGCGATCGCGGAGACACGAAGATGCCGGGCGACACGCAAGGCGTTGCTGAAAACAACGACGGTTGAAACGTTCTGGACAAAGGCAGCGGCACACGAATGGCGACCGGGCAAGAATTCGAAGACATCTACTTCACCTGCCGCGACGGGCTGCGCCTCTATGGCCGGCACTACCGGCCGGAAACGCCGTCGCGCGCGCGTCCCGTTCTATGCCTCGCTGGCTTGACGCGTAACAGCCGCGATTTTCATGACGTCGCCATGGCCTTGAGCCGAGGCGCCGTACCTCGCGATGTCTTTACGCTCGACACGCGCGGACGCGGCCTTTCCGATCACGATGCCAATTGGAAGAACTACGCCGTGCCTATCGAGACGCAGGACGTCATCGATTTTCTGACCATGCTTGGTCTGCATAACGTCGGCGTCATCGGCACCTCGAGAGGCGGCCTCGTCTCCATGGTGCTGGCAGCCGTACAGCCGTCGTTGATCGGAGCGGTCGTGTTGAACGACATCGGACCCGTCATCGATGCGGAAGGTTTGGCTCGCATAGCCGGCTACGTCGGCCGCGTTCCGCTCGCGAAGAACTGGGAGGATGCGACGCGCATCGTCGGCGATCTCTTTCGCCGCGACTTTCCCAAGATGACGGATAAGGATTTCGAAGCCGTCGCCCGCCAACTCTTCAACGAACGGAAGGGTAAGCCCGCGCGCGGATACGATCCCAAGTTGGCGAATTGTTTATCCGTTCTCGACGGCCCAATACCGGAACTATGGCCGCAGTTCGAAGCGATGAAGCGCGTCCCGGTGCTCGTCATCCGTGGCGCGAATACCGATCTTCTCTCGGAAAAGACGGTCGAGGAAATGCACCAGCGCCATCCGCGGCTCAAATCCCTCACCGTTCCCGATGAAGGCCACGCGCCGCTATTGCGGGATGCGCCGACGATATCGGCAATCGCATCCTTTTTCGCCGAGACGGACGAGCCGCGTGACGGTGCGCGCTATGGAACGCTATCCCGCGGCGATTTTGGTCACGTCTCGCGGCTGGTATCGACTTCGCCTCTGTCGACGCGACGCGAAAATTCTGTCTGACCGCCGCTCGCCAGGATGCGCGCCTGCTCCACCCAGTTCTCGCGTTCGATCCGGCCCTTGAATTCGAGGCTGCGGCTGATGCGATCGATGTCGCCGCTCGTCCAGTTCGCGATCTGCTCGTAAGTGCCGACGCCTAGCGCGTTCAGCCGCTTCTCGATCAACACGCCAATGCCACGGATGCGCTTGAGATCGTCGTGGGATCCATCGGCCTCGCTCGGCGGCGGTGCGCTCTCTTCAGCGTCCTTGTCGGCTTCGGATTTGGCGTCAGCGTTGACGGCAGGAGCCGGCGCGGCGGCTCCGTTCCGCTCCCTGATCGCGTCGGTGATCCTCGCAGGGATCGAGATCTTCGGATCGACCTTCGACAGCGGCGAAATCGGCTCGATGGGCTTCAGGCCGCGCGTCACGCTGGCGGAAGCAGCGGCGATTGCAGCAGCCGCGGCAGCAGCCATCTCCGCCACGGAACGTCCCTGGCTCGCAGCAGCTACGCCGGACAAATCCGTCCGCTCATGCCCGCTCGGCGGCGACGCCGGGTTGCCGCCATCTGCCTCAGCCTTTTGCCCACGATCGTTATCCGTGGTGGACTTCGGAGGTGCAGCCGCAGCACTCGATTTGAGCGACGCCAAACGGTTGCGCGAATAATACGTCTCCCCGCCCTTGGCGAGAATTTGCGCCTGCTCGACCCATTGCTCGCGATCGATGCGGCCCGGCATTTGCAGTTCCTGGCCATACCGTTTGACATCCGCCTGTGTCCACCCGGCGATGTCTTCGAAATAATTCACGCCCGCAGCCTTCAGCCTTTGTTCGATGTCACCATCGATCGCGCGAATACGCTGAAAATCATCCCCGCCTTCGATGGGCTTCGCGACCGGCGGCGCAACGATCTCGGGCGCAGGTGCAGGCTGAGGTTCAGGTACAGGCTCAGGTTCTGGCTCCGGCTGGGACTCGGGCTCGATCGCGACTGGCGGCGCCGTTTTCGACACGTTCGCATCGGAATATCCGAGAATTGGCGATTCCAGCGGGACATCTTCCAATGCCACTTCCGCAGGCTCGTCCGCGGCTTCTACCGGCGCTTCCTTCTTCTCTTCCTCAACGGCCTTTCGTGAGAACGCACTCGGCATCATGGCGGACGCAGCCGCAGCAGCCTTCGCCGCCGCGACAGCGCCGGCAGCTGCCGCCGTCGTCGCGTCACGCAGTCTCGCGGCGAGACCGCCGGGCCGCTCCGTTTTGGTGACGGGCTCAGGCTCAGGCAACAACGAAGGCGGCGCTTCTTCCGCGATAGGCTCAGGAGCTGGCGGCTCGAGTTCCGTCGGCGCAACGGGCTCCGGCGGCTTCGGCCGGTAAATCCCCGTTACGGGTTTTAGCACCGAGGGACGCAATTCGACGATCGCGCGCCGGGGAATACCTTCGTTGGGATCCGGCCCGATCAGCGCCCGCAAGAAACGCGAAGGGTCGAGCACCTTCGGAGCGGGCCGTGGCTCTGGCCGCCGCAAGATGTCGATCTTAGGCTGCACAGGGTCGATCGCCCGTGGCGCGACCACGGGCTGCGGCCTCCGCGGCGCCACGCGTTCACGAACGGGAGGCGGCGACGGCGACATGACCGGAGGACGAACTGGCACCTCGAGCTGCACTGGCGCCAAAACACTTTCGGGCAGATCTGCAGACGAGCCGAAGGCTGCCCGCTTCACAAAGCAAGCAACGAGCGCGCCCGCAAAATAGGACGCGAGCAAAAGCAGGAATGTCTGCAACAGGAGGTACGTCATTTCCTACCCAACAATTCGCCCTGCACTTCCTTCAGCACTTCCAAGATCGTCCACGTTCGGCGCCTCAAGGTTTTTTAGCGCCACACGATACCCAGCCCGCGACGAGCCCCAGCGCAAATGCTGCTGCCATCCACCAGATCAATTTCAGGAACAGATAATCCATGGTTGCTTTTCCTGGCGTTCGTCTCAGTTGACCCGGACCGTGAATTCGATACGGCGATTTTTGGCACGGCCTGCGTCCGTAGAATTGTCACCGATCGGCCGCGTTGCCCCGTAACCGATCGTTGTCAGGCGGCGCGCGTCGACGCCGTTCTGCGAAAGAAAATCCGCGACCGCGCGCGCCCGGCGATCGGCAAGCCGAGAATTGCGCTCATCTGTTCCCTCCGCGTCCGTATGGCCCTCGATTTGAATGCTAAAGGTCGGACACTCATTGGCGATCTGAGCGAGATCCTTGAGCGTCTGCGTGCTATCGGGCGTCAAGTCCGCCTTCGCCCGCTCGAAGTTGATCGTGCCCTTGGCGGTCGTCTGGCGCATCAGCGTCTGACAGCTGTCGGCCGCTTTCTCCTCGACCGACATGATCGTGATCTCATCGCGGCTTTTGAAGCCCGGCGGCAAATCCGTCGAAAGCACGCTACGGATGTCGTTGGCGACTTGCTCGCTCTCCGCCGCTCCCTTGATCACGAGTTCCTTGCCTGAAATCGTAACTTCGCCGTTGCGCAACCGCGCCATTTCTTCAAGCCCGAGGTGCGCCGCCGATGACCAAGGCTCGGGCGCCGCGCCGACGATCTTCATGTTGTCGGTCACATTTGATCCCGCATAGATCTGCTGTGCGATCTCGACGAGACGCAAGCGCGACGCATCATCGGGAGCCTCGCCGGCGATCGTCACCATGCCGTTGGCTTCGCGGGACGCCTTCCACGCAAGGTCCGTCTTCAGCTGGCCCGTGAATGCGATATTCGTCGTCGTCTCGCACGTCTGGCCTGCGGCGGCCTTCACGTCGCCCGGAACCGATTGCGAGGCTGCATAATCGTCGGTCTCGCCCGAAACCACGAGCCGGCGATCGGTGAGAATGGATTTGCCCTTCTTGAGACGCGGCAACGACGCGAGGCCGGCGACGACGCACTGCTGCCACCCGTCGGGCGCGCCGGGAGCCACCTGCGATTTGTCGTTCAGCTGCCGCCCGGGAAAGCGCGCCTTCACCGCATCGATGAGCGCCGCCCGCGCCGCTTCGCTCGGCATCATGCCAACGAGTTCGAGCGCAGCTCCTTCGTTCACGATGCCCATCACATAGCCGCCTCCCGGGACGACGATATCCGGCTTCGAGAAGCGAATTTGGTCGATGATCCGGAAGTTTTGCGGGACCTGGAGCTTCAACGTCTTTTTGACAGCCGAAGCGATCTGCTCGTCAGCCGCCTCGCCCGAGAAGGTCAGCTCGCGGTCGGCGATCGAAACTTCGCCTAACCGAAGTTGTGCCAGCTGTTCAAGCGCGATCGTGGCCGCCTTGCCCCATCCATCGGGAGCACCAGCAGCGATATCCGTGCGGTCGGAGATCGACATTGAGGAAAAAAGCGATTTCGTGCGCGCGCCGAGCTTCTCGCGCTCTTCATCGGAAGGCGCAAAACCTGAGACCGCAATCCCCGTGCCGCTCTTCTTTATCGACCATACGAAGGGCCGGGCGATTGGTAACGCGATATCTTCATGCGCTAGGCCAACACCAGCCGGTCGCCGTGTTGCGAGCGCAGTCTTGATCTCCCGATAGGCAGACGATGTTTTCGCCTCGCCCTTGATCGACAGATTGAGATTGGCGAGTTCCGCCTCGCCGCGTTTCAAGCCGGAAAGGCTGCGCACGCTGAAGACAGCGCCCGTAAGCCACTGGTGCCGGTCGATCGAGCCACGCGCCAAGCGCATCTCGTCGGAAACTTCGCTACCCGGAAAGGCGCTGCGGGTGGCATCGATAAGCTCCCGTCTCGCCTCCTCCGACGGAACGTCGCCCGCGAGCCGCACGCGGCCGGCGCCGGGCGAAATCACCGACCAGCGGTAGTCCGCAACGCTGTCGATGAGCTCGGATCTGTCGCTGGCGACGCGGACGCCCCAGACGTTCTCCACTGAGGCAAGTGCCTTTATCGGATCGATCTCTTCTGGCGCCTTCCCCATCAGCACGACGTCGCGGCCGACGAAGCGGAGGCTGGCCCAATCGAAACCCGCGCGCTTCAGCGCTTCGCCCGAACGTTGGGCTAGATCATATTCCATACTGCCACGCTCGAGCTCGACGGCAACCCAAGTCAACATTGCAATCGGGACGAGTCCCAAAAGCCAATATGATGGATTGCAGCGCATGCGCAGGCGACTCCGAATACTTACAAACGACGAAAGGGAGCAGACGAGCAAAACCCACCGGTGGGAAGCGATGCGCTAACCCGCCAACGTGGCCTACTCTGATCCGAACGGATCCCCTCATCCCAAGTATAGACAAGTGGGAACGCCATTCCAAGCCGCGCCGAGCTCATGAAGCGTCCGCTAACCATCTGAGAGAAAAAGAAATCTTTCGCCCCCTGCGGAAGCGATCACAGCCTGTGGCTCAAGTACCGCTTAATACTTTTTACTTGCACCGCTTCGCGGCAACGGCATGGCGCATGGCTGAACCACATAAAACGGCCGCTGGATCGCGGGAGGGTGTCGAGACGCGACACACGCTAAGGAGCATACCCCGGGGGAAGGACAACCACCGACAGGCCCGCGGCTCGCAACGCCTCCGCTTCGTCCGGCTCCGCGCCGGTGTCGAGTGCCACGCGCATTCTGATCCGCACGACCCGGCCGCCTTGGGCACTGGCCGCCACGATGTTGTCGATGACGGTCTGAGCATTTTGTGCCCGTTCCCCGACTGGATATCTCCGGGCTTCACGGCGGGCGAACTCCGTCACGGCGACCGGAACGTCGTCGTCGAAAAATATGTGGTCGGCCCCGCGCAGCGTTCGGACTGCTCCAAGCGTCAGACCTTCCGCACCGCCCGGGCCGATTTCGATGATGACCACCGGGTAACGGCGGTCTTCAACCGCAACATCGCCCATCAACTGATCGAGATCTGCAGGCGTCGGTCCGCGGTCGGCATTCCTTATCGCGAAATCCGTGAACCGCTGCCAGAAGCGCCGCTTCTTCTCCATGGTGTCGCCAAAGCGGTCGCTGTCGCGCCGTAAGGCGCGCGCAGCCTCAGCCCAGCTCTTGAAGCTTTCCGGCAGCAGCCCTTCGATGAGCGAGCGGATCGCCTGACCGAAGACGGGCGCCGCGCCATCCGTCGAGATCCCGACGACAAGCGGCGAACGATTGACGATCGCGCCAAACTGGAAATCGCAGAATGCCGGACGATCGACGACGTTGACAGGCACGCCCGCTGCGCGAGCGGCAGACGCGAACTCGGCGGCCTCCGTCTCATCGCTCAATGCGCCGACTGCGAGCGCCGCGGATCTCAGATCCTCCGGCCTCCAGCGGCGATCCCGCAAGAGGAGTTGGCCGTTGGGCGGCGAGGCCGCCAGATCCCGAAAACCTTCGGCGAAGCGCTCCGCGAAAACTTCAACGTGGGCGCCCGCAGCCGACAGAAGCTCGGCCTTCCAGAGCGACGGCTCGCCTCCGCCCGCCAAAACGACCCGCTTGCCGTCGAGTTTGAAGAAAACGGGAAGCACCGCCAGCGCCGCGATGCGGTGGGCAACAGGATCGGACACGCTCGGTCTTTCGTCTTGCATTAAGGATCATACGCGCGGCAACCCGGCGCCCAAGAGACGCCGGAAGGCTCACGTGTTCCTATCGGCCGGACGCCGGACGAACAAGAGCGGACGCCGGGATGAACTCTACTGCGACGCCTGCTGGCCGATCTTCACCACGTCCTGCGCCGTAATGTGGGACTTCCCGGCTCCGAAACGCGCGGTGACATAGTTGACGACGGCGGCAATTTCTTCCGGCGAATACGCTTTGCCGAATGCCGGCATCGTAACCTCGCCCTCGGGCGAGTGGCGGGTCACGCCCCAAATCACGGCTTGCGCGACGTTCCTCGCGCTCGGATCGTTGATGGTACGGCCGCCGACGAAATTCGCGTACGACCGTACCGGACTTTCACCCGACCATCCGTGACAGGCCGCACAAGCACCCGCGAAAATCATCGCGCCGCGTTCGTTTTCGGAAATCTCATGCGCCTTGGGGAACGCCGAGGCCAGCGTCGTCTTTGGAACTGGAAGCTCCGGGTCGGAAATCGGCGGAATTGTTTTCAGATACGTTACGAGCGCTTTGATGTCGTCCGGCTCCAAATGCATCAAGCTCATGTCGATGGCCTCGCCCATCGGTCCGGAAGCGGTGCCGAAGCCTTCCACGTGGCCATGCGCCAGAAACTTCGCCGTCGTCTCATCGTCCCAGCTGCCGATGCCGGTCTCTTTGTCTTGCGTTATGTTGTAAGCCTTCCACCCGGCCGTGACGGCACCTCCGAATTTTTTGCGGTTGTTGAGCGCCTGCATGAGATTACGCGGCGTATGGCACTCGCCGCAATGGCCCAGCGCTTCGGCGAGGTACGCGCCGCGATTCCATTCCGCGCTTTGTTTCGGATCGGGCCGGAACCTCTCGTCGCTATTGTAGAGGAGCGACCAGAACACCATCCCCCAGCGTTGATTGAATGGGAAAGCAAGTGTGTTCGGGGGTGCCTCGCGACGAACCGGGGCAAGGCTGAACAGATACGCCTTGATCGCCAGCACATCGTCGTCCGTCAGCATCGTATATGACGTGTAGGGAAATGCCGGATAAAGACGCGACCCGTCAGGCGCGATCCCCTTATGGACGGCATTCAGGAAATCGGCATCGGTCCAATTGCCGATACCCGTTTCCTTGTCGGGTGTGATGTTCGGCGAGTAGAGCGTACCGAACGGAAGATTGAAAGCGAGGCCGCCAGCGTAAGGTTCGCCGCCCTTGGCCGTATGACACGCCTCGCAATCGGCCGCGCGCGTCAGATACTTTCCGCGCGAAACGAGATCGTCTTTTGCTAGTTTCGCCGGCACGCCTGTCGGATTGCCGTCCTTATAATCGGCAAGAGCGACCGAGCCACCCTTTGCAAAGGCCAGCGGCCCCGGCACGTAGATGATCCAGACCGCAGCGATGAGTATGATGACTGCGAGCAGAGCCAGCCAATACGGTCGCTTCATGCGGGCTTTCTCCCAGCGAGCGCTTCGCGGTCGATGGGCAACCTTCGCAATCGAACCCCAGTCGCCGCGAAAAGCGCATTCGTGAGAGCCGGCGGGGAGGCGGTCGTTCCCGTTTCGCCGATCCCTCCCGGAAACTCCGTGCTGGAGATCAGATGCACCTCGATTTTCGGTGCCTCATTGATCCGCAACATCCGGTAGTCATGGAAATTACTCTGCTCGACGCGCCCCTTCGCGATCGTTATCTCGTTGAACAGCGCCGCCGACAGGCCAAAAATGAGTCCGCCCTCGAGTTGCGCGATGATGGTGTCGGGATTGACGGCGATACCCGTATCCACCGCTGAGACCAGACGGTGCACGCGAACTTCGCCCTTCTCGTCGACCTCTGCCTCGCAAACAGTCGAAATGAAGCTACCGAACGCAGTCTGAGCTGAGATGCCTCGAGCCCTGCGCGCAGGAAGCGCTCCACCCCAGCCGGATTTCGACGCCGCCAGCTGAACGGCTGCCTTGAGGCGCGGCGTAGCGTCGAGCCTCTTCACTCGATATGCGACAGGATCTTCGCCAGCCCGGTGCGCGAGCTCGTCGATGAAACTCTCGCTCGCGAAGAAATTGTTGTTCGCGCCGACGCCGCGCCAGAACCCGGTCGGCACCGCCGGCGGCTCCGCCCGAATGTACACCACCCGAACGTTGGGAATGCCGTACGGATTATCAGTCGCGCCATCGACGGCATCGATATCGATACCTTTCTGAAAGGCCGGAGGCAGCCAACGGGATATGATCGAGGAGCCGGTGATCTGTTGCGTCCAGCCGGTGATCTTGCCGTCTTTCACGCTCGCCGCGAGCGCATCGTGATAGACCGGCCGGTAGACATCATGCTGCATGTCCTCTTCACGCCGCCAAACGACTTTCACCGGCCCTTCGACGTGCTGAGCGATCCGCGCGGCTTTGACCGCCATATCGGGCTCGAGCCTTCGACCGAACCCGCCACCGATCAGGAAATTGTGGGCAGTCACCTTTTCGGTCGGCAATCCGAGCGCTTTGGCGACCTCCGACTGAACGCGCGCGATAACCTGCGATCCGGTCCAGAGTTCGCAAGCGTCGTTCGTGACGTGAAGGGTGCAGTTGAGCGGCTCCATCGCCGCGTGCGCGAGAAATGGCAACTCGTAGACTGCCTCGTATCGCTCGCCGGCGGCGAAAGCGCCTTTTACGTCGCCCTCCTCTTTGGCGACGACGCCTTCTCCCTTGCTGGCATTCCGCAAAGCGTCCCAGACTTCGGCTGACCCAATCGCAACGTTCGCCCCCTCGTCCCACGTAATGTCCAGCGCGGCGAGGCCCTGCATCGCAGTCCACGTCGAGTCGCCGACCACCGCGACAAGGTCATCGAGCACGACGACCTGACGAACGCCCTTTATGGCCTTGGCCTTGGTGTCGTCGACGCGTCCGACTTTGCCACCGAATACCGGGCATTCTGCGATCGTCGCAAACTGAACGCCCGCCGGCATCACGTCGATGCCGTACTGGGCTGTGCCATTGGTCTTCTCTGGCGTGTCCTTCCGTTTGATCGGCTTGCCGATCAGCGTGAAGTCTTTGAGCGGCTTGAGCGGCGGATCGGTGGGCGGCGTCTGCGTCGCCGCTTGCGTGGCGAGCGCTCCAAAGCCGAGCTTACGCCCGCTTCCATCGTGGATGACCTCGCTGTTCGACGCCCGGCAGCTCGACGGTTCCACATTCCATTGTTGTGCGGCGGCGGAGATGAGCATTGCTCGCGCGGTAGCGCCAGCTTTGCGAAGCGGCATCCAGAACGCGCGCACCGAAGTCGAGCCGCCGGTAGCTTGAATGTGAAATACCGGATTGGCGTAAAGCTTCTCATCGGGCGGCGCGTGTTCCAGAACGACCTTATTGAAATCGGCGTCGAGTTCATCCGCCAGGATCATCCCGACGCTCGTGTAAATCCCTTGCCCCATCTCGACCTGCGGCATGATGAGCGTCACGACATCGTCGTTGCCGACGCGAATGAACCCGTTGGGCGCAAAGCTTTCATCGGCCGCGTGTGCAACAGGCAGACGAAAACTGACAAGCAAAACGCCCGCGGCTCCCGCCTTGAGAAGATCGCGACGAGAAAGGGTGCTTGCCTCGGAGACCAGGTTTGTCCGCATTTGAACCTCCCTCATGCCGCTGCCGCTTTTTTGATCGCCGCGCGGATACGGACGTAGGTACCGCAGCGGCAGATATTCCCAGCCATCGCCGCGTCGATGTCGTCATCACTGGGATTGGACGTATGGGCAAGCAGTGCTGCCGCCGACATGATCTGCCCGGATTGGCAATAGCCGCACTGGATGACTTCGAGATCCAGCCATGCCTTCTGAACCTTGGAGCCGGCATCCGTGGCGCCGATGCCTTCGATTGTCGTAATCGCGCGGCCGCCAACGGAACCGATCGGCAGCTGACACGAGCGAACCGCCTCGCCGTCGACATGTACGGTACAAGCTCCGCACTGCGCGATGCCGCATCCGAACTTTGTGCCCGTCAGTCCGAGCAAATCGCGGAGCGCCCAGAGAAGAGGCGTGTCGGGGGAAGTATCAACGTCTCGGGGCTGACCGTTGATTGTCAGAGTGATCATCACGTGCTCCCGGCGCTTGAATGATTAATGGATTGCTATCCAATGAAATCGCACGAGGCCGCGCGACATCCTTCGAGTATACGTGTTTATATTACAGCTATAATTCAAACGATCAAAGCGACGATAAAGCCGGAAAATTGGGAACTTCACGACCATCGATATAGTCACGCAGCATTATCGCTATACGTTCTTTGACGTGCGCTATTCTCTACCTTCGATAAATACGAAACGATCGTTCGAGCGACCGGCGGCGCGAAAAGGATATTGCGATGGCCGAAGCCCGCATACGGTAGCAACTCCGCACCATCAGCTTCCGAAACGATCTCTTCGGCACATCGAAACGAAACCTCGTGGTCCTCGCGGTCATGGACGACAAGGGCTTCGCACCCCGCCGCGCGCAAAAGCTTGACGACGGTGAAGCAGTTGAGCGAACGGCCTGAAATGCGTTCCAGCCGCGCCTCGAACGCGCGCCGTCCCGCACCATCAAGACCCCACCGCTCCGCAAACTCACCCGTAACTTCCGGAAGCTTGTTCGGACTGGCAACGAGAACGATGCGCGGCGTCTCAAGGGCATAAGGCATCGGCTGCCGCCCCTCCGCCGCAACAAGCGAGATCATGCCGCCAAACGAATGCGCAACGATTGCGCTAAGCGGGCCGAACTGACGGCCAATGATCGCTGTCGCACGCGCACATTCGATGAGATTGGTCGAACGTTCGCCGCTGAGCCCATGCGCCGGCAGATCGAACAGAACGACGCGATATCCCGCGCGCCGTATCGGCTCGGCGACAGCCGTCATGAATGAAGCTTCGCCAGTCCATCCGTGCACGACGAGCACCGTGCCCAGTGTAACCCTGCGGTCCGGCTCGAAGATGTAGACCTGAATATCACCGACCGGCGTCGCAATCCGGCGCCATTGAGCATTGCGCAAATGAAATCGGGCCCGCTCAGCCAGCTGCAAATGATTGGCGGCGCGATAATGCGATAATTCCGGCAAGCAAAAGAGCCGAAACGCCGCGTCACCGGCGAGGCCAGCGGGAAGATGCGACAGGGACCGTCCGGCCCATGCTTTTTTCGGCACCCAGATCATTCTCTATTTCTGAAATCGGAGTTCCAAATGCGCAAGCGGGCCGCCCGATCAATTTGCCGCAATGGTTGACGGCATGTTGCACCGCTTCTTTGATCAGCCAAACACGACCATAGGATCTGTTAATACCGCGATAACCTTCAATAGGTTCCGCCATCGGCGTCACAGTGAGGCAACGCACACTGAAATAAAGTACGCTGTTCATACTTGGCGCATTGATTGAAGCCGAAAGTGGGTGCTTGTCATTGTCGGCCATCCGCCCGAGTTGCGGCCGGTGCGGTATTCCACCGACGCAGTTCACGTCCGCGCTAGCCCAATCTTGATTATCGGCAAAATGATCCTCCATTAGCGGACCACTCGCCCCGACGACCTTTTGCTCAGCCCGCCAAAAAGGAATGGCTATTGATATCGCCAGAACAGCTGCATCATCTTTTTGAAACGTACGGCATCTGGACGGTTGCCATCATCGTCGGGCTCGAAAGCTTGGGCATTCCGCTCCCCGGCGAGGCGGTGCTGATCATCGCATCTATCTATGCCGCAACTCACGACGGCAATATTGCCATGGTCATCGCAGCGGCATCCATCGGCGCAATCGTCGGCGATAACATCGGCTATCTCATCGGCCGTGAATTCGGCTATCCGCTGGTTTTGAAATTCGGCTCCTATGTCGGCTTGACCGAAGGCCGCATAAAGCTCGGTCAATTCCTGTTCCAGAAGCACGGCGGCAAGGTCGTATTCTTCGGACGCTTTTTTGCCGTCCTTCGGTTCCTCGCGGCCCTGCTGGCCGGCATCAACCAGCTGCCGTGGCCTAGGTTTCTTGTGGCCAACGCGCTCGGAGGAGTCATTTGGGCGAGCATCGTCGGTATGTCCGCTTACACCTTGGGCCGCAGCATTCACCAGGTACAGGGGCCGCTCGGCGTCATCGGCATTGCAATCGCAATTGGAATACTGATCGCAATCTTCATTTACCTAAAGCGCCACGAAGCGGAACTCCAAGCCGAGGCGGAAGCTTCTCTACCGGGCCCTCTCCCTGGCCTTCGCACGGGAGGGCCACCGACCGTCGGCTGAGCACCCTCGAAACGATCTCGAAATCAACGACCCAGCCCAAAAGGATCGCAGTGAGCAGACATTTCGAATTCCCGGCCGTTATCGCTTGAAGAACGACGCCGCCCCCTTTTCGCCCGTGTTAGCCGCATATCAATGATCTCTGGAACCATCTCGAAGGCATATCTCATATGAGAGGATTTCTCGCCGCCGCTTACGATCAGCTGAAGCTGGCGCTTGCTATCCGCTCTCTCCTGCCACCGCGTCCGGGCGACCTTGCGGCCCGCGCGAAGGCCAAGGAAGAGCGCTTCCGCCATTTGTTGCAATTTGCGTATGACAATTCCCCGTACTATCGAAAGAAGTTCCAGGGCATCGATCTGAAAACCTGCGCCCTAACCGATCTTCCGACCCTCACGAAGGTCGAGATGATGGCGAATCTCGACGACATCTTCACCGATCGCGAGCTTCGTCGTGCCGACATCGAGCGCTTCATGCAGGACCCGGCCAACATCGGGGCCTACTACAAAGACAAATTCGCCGTCTGCCACACCTCGGGAAGCCAGGGGCAACCGGCAATCATCGTTCAAGACAAACCAGCGATTTTGACGACCTTTGCCGCCCAGTTCGCACGGGGCAAGAAATTGAACCGGCGGTTCCTGCCCCACCTTCAGCGCCTGTTCAATCCGGCGCGCTTCTCCATCATCACCCAAAAGCCGGGCTTCTATCCAAGCAGTACATTCTTCAATTATTTCCCCGAACGCGCCCGCCGCTTTCTCAAGTTGCAGCGCCTCTCGGTATTCGATCCGCCCGACGTGCTTGTCGCGAAATTGAATGAATTTCAGCCGAACTTCATCACCGGCTACACGAGCTCGCTCGAGACGATCACGCGCGAACTCGAAGCGGGCCGCCTGAAGCGTCCCCGCGATCTCGAGCAAATGATGAACATCAGTGAGCCGCTCCCTGAGCCCATCGCGAAACGCGTGGAAAAAGCTTTCGGAGTGCACATCACGAACGTCTACAGCATGGCCGAATGCATGGCCCTCACCTGCGGATGCCAAACGACTCACGGCAGCCATCTGAACGACGAACTCGCATTCCTCGAAGTCGTCGACGCGAACGGCAAGCCCGTTCCGAACGGCACGAAGGGAAGCAAGGTGCTTCTCACGAACCTGTACAATTTGGCTCAGCCGATCATCCGCTATGAAATCGACGACATGGTCACAATCAGCGCGACGCCGTGCGATTGCGGAAGTCTCCTACCCCTCGTGAAGGCGGTCCAGGGACGATCGAAGGATCAATTCTGGGTTAACGTCGACGGCGAGATACGCGACCTTCCGTATTATGTTTTTCTCCTCGCCCTCCACAACGAGACGAGGCTGGCCGAGCATCAATTTCTTCAGACCGGCGTTAACCGGTTCGTCTTGCGCGCCGCACCGTTACCGGGCCAAACGCTCTCCGCAGAGAAGCTCCGCCAGTACATCCAACAATCGGTGACGACGGAGGGGCTTGCGAATGTCATCCACTTCGACATCGAACTTGTCGATCGCATTCTCCCCGAGGAATCGGGAAAGGTCCGCCGAGCAAAGAACCTATTCGGACCACCACCAGCCTCGCCCGCGCTTGAAGGACTACCGGCAGCTGAAGTCCGCTGAGAGAAGCGCCGGCCCCGTTGCACTGCCCTCTCATGAGGAACCCCAGCTGACGAATCCAGTTGAACGGATAGGGCTTTCTTTGCGGAGTATCAGTCATGACCAGAAAAATGCTGAAGATCGTCGACGGTCCCGATAAGCCTGCTTTGCGGTGCGCATTGGCGTATCCTGATAGCGAACACGTACACTTCATTCTTGAGGGTGACGCGACAGATGCAGCGATCGCGCGCATCGAGGATATGGCGGAGGGTTTTACTTTCGAGATCAACGGCCGGCTGACGACAGGCATTCACAAAGGCGAGACCTTCCTGGGGATCTATAGTGTGGAGACGCGGTCGGGACAGATCGCTCTCGGCATCGGCGCTTAATCTCGCGGGGGGACCGCTTAAATCGCGCGGCCCTTTTCAAAGTCTCTGCCTGATCTGCCCATTTTACGAAATGCTCACCCCGCCTCCTGCTCGGTGAATGACCGCGCGTAGTGATCTGCGCCTGACAGTTCGACTTTTAACCCATTGCATCCAGCCGCCCCGCCGAAAAGGCATCCCGAACCTCAAACCGCACTCTCCGCGCGCACTCGACAACGTGATGCGATACGATAAGAGATCTGCGCGCCTCCGGGGTAGAGAGGCTACGCCAATGAGAAGACGGGATACGTGACATGAAAGCGATCAAAATCACCGCCCCCGGCGGATTGGGCAACCTTGCCCTCGTCGATCTCGCGGACCCGGGCAAAGCGGGACGCGGTAAAATCCGCGTTCGCATTCATGGCAGTTCTCTCAACTTTCACGACTACCTCGTCGTTGCCGGAAAAATGCAGACAGCCGATGGACGAATTCCGATGTCCGATGGCGCAGGCGTCGTCGAGGACGTCGGCGAAGGCGTCACGGAATTCAAAGTCGGGGACCACGTCGCATCCTGCTTTTTCCCCCTTTGGCAGGATGGTCCGCCTGACGTCGACAACTTTGCCTCGACCCCGGGCGACGGCATCGATGGCTACGCTTGCGAAGTCGTCGTGCGCCCGGCGAGTTGGTTCACCCATGCGCCGAAAGGCTACAGCCATGCCGAGGCGGCAACGCTCACAACCGCCGGGCTCACTGCATGGCGCGCGCTCGTGGTCGATGGCCACTTGAAAGCCGGTGACACCGTTCTCGTCCAAGGCACCGGTGGCGTATCGATTTTCGCGCTGCAGCTCGCCAAGGCGATGGGCGCCGAGGTGATCGTCACGTCCTCATCCGATAAAAAGCTTGAACGCGCGCGTGCGCTCGGCGCCGATCACCTGATCAACTACAAATCCGTGCCGCAGTGGAGCGAGCGCGTTCGCGAACTCACGGGCGGACGCGGCGTCGATCACGTTGTCGAAGTCGGGGGGCCGGGCACACTGCCCCAATCCATCGCATCGGTCGCAATCGGCGGACACATCTCGTTGATCGGCGTGCTCACCGGCCTCGCCGGCGAAGTCCCGACTTTTCTGCTGATGGCAAGGCAGGCGCGCCTGAAGGGCCTTATCGTCGGCAGCCGCCGAGAGCAGATTGAATTCACCCGGGCACTTGACGCGACTGGCCTACGTCCAGTGATCGACCGCAGCTTCAGCCTCGCGGAAATCGCCGATGCGTTCCGGCTGCAAGAAGGGGCCAGCCACTTCGGCAAGATCTGCCTGGACTTCTAAAGGCTGTCAGCTGGCCCCACTCGACAGCATCACTACGCCGATCGCCTTCGCGACCAGATTATTTGACCACACACAGCACACTCGCGAAATGCTGAGGAAAGTAGACGATGGCGACACCGCCGAGCATGAGGGCGCCACCAGCCAGAAGATTGAGCTTGGTGCCCCCGGCTCGCCTGTTGAGCCACGAGATCCCATAAGCTGATGCAATTACGGCCGGCACGGTGCCGGCGCCGAAACCGAGCATGAAAGTCGCGCCTTCTGCGCCCGTGCGCGTCAGAGTTGCCAGCAACGCCGCGCCGTAAACCATCGGGCAGGCATTGAGCCCCCAAACGACGCCGAGCATGACAGGGGCTAAATATCGGCTCTGCCCGGCAGGACGCAGCAGGGTGTTTACCCCGGACGCAAGAACCTCCATGCCATGATCGATGAAGGCTAGCCTCGGCATCAGTCCAGCGAGCACCAGCCCCATCCATAACAGCGACGCACCCGCCGCCCATTGCAGCACGATCGGGCTCTGGGTCGGCATGCGAGACAGGATATCACCACCAAAAGCTCCGGCTGCACCCCCGATTGCCGTGTAAGTCATGATGCGCCCGGCCTGCATCAGTAGGAGATTGAGATTTCTATCTCCGGAAGTATTCGCGCCGAGCAGCAGGTTCGCTCCGCAGGCAATGCCACCGCACATCGCGCCGCAATGGAGCGCGCTGGCAAGTCCGACGGCGATACCGCTGACGAAGCTCTCGCTAAACATCGTCTCCTCGGCTCCGATCCGATTCCGTCGCCATGCGATCGTTGTCATCGCTGATCGCGCGCCACTTGGCGCCTTCGAGATCGTCAAATTGGCCGCTCCGGAGTGCCCAGAGGAAGGCGGCGAGCCCCATCATCCCGAGAGTCAGCGCAGCAGGAACGAGCCAAGCAAGCGAGGTCATGCCGATGCTCCGACGTTTGGAAGGCGCAAGGCCTTCGAGCGAAGACGAAGCGCGTTAGCTGTGACCATGATCGATGATCCCGACATGGCGAGCGCCGCAATCAAAGGCGTCACGTAACCGGCCATCGCGAGCGGCACGAAAATCGAATTGTAGACAATTGCGATCGCAAAGTTCTGCAACGCTAAGCGGCGTGCGGCCTTTGCGACCGACAGCGCCTCTATGACCGGGCGAAGAACGTCGCCTTGAAAAACGGCGTCCGCCGTGGTCTGAGCAATGTCGATGGCGGATGCAGGCGATAGCGAGGCATGTCCGGCAGCAAGCGCCGGCGCATCGTTGAGGCCGTCGCCGACCATCAGCGTCTTGTATCCTCGCGCCTTCAGGACTTCGATTGCGTCCAACTTCTGGTCTGGACGAACCTCCGCAGTCCAATCCTCGATGCCGCAAGCGGCAGCCGTTTGCGCAACGGCGGTGCGCCGGTCTCCGGATAATAGTTTGACGAGATATCCCGCGCGCCGGAGTTCAGAAACGCACGCGGACGCGTCCTTCCGTAATTCATCCACGAACACGAAGCCGACAGCAGGCTTGCCTTCGGCCACGTACCAGATCGACGCGTTGCGATCCTCGACACCTACCCACGCGGCCGAGCCTACCTTCTCCTCAAAGCCCATCGACGTCGTGACGAGCCCAGAACCCGGAACTTCTTCGACGCCCTCAACGGCGCGCGTTTGAATACCCTCCGCACGAGCAGCCTTAGCCAGAGCTTGCGCGAATGGATGCTTGCTCATCCCTGCAATCGATCCTGCCCGGCCGAGAGCAGCCACATCGACGCCATCGCTCGTCTCGAGCCGCAGCTCTCCAGTCGTCAGAGTTCCCGTCTTGTCGAAGACGACGCAATCGATTTCGGCGAGACGTTCGAGCCCATCAGGAGCTTTGACAATAACGCCTTTGCTGAACAGACGGCTCATCGCAGCGACCTGCACGGCGGGCACAGCGAGTGCCAAGGCGCACGGGCACGTAATAATGAGAACGGCGATTGCGTGCGTGAGAGATTGATCCCACGGCGCGCCGAGCGCCATCCATAGGATGAACGTGAGCAGTCCGAGAACATGGACTGCGGGCGCGTATATTTGCGAGGCGCGATCTGCAAGCCGAACATAGCGGCCGCGGCTTTGCTCGGCGTTGAGCATCAAGCGGCCAATTTCGCTGAGAAGCGTGTTGTCTTCCGCGGCTGTGATCCGCACCCGCAGGGTGCCGGCACAATTGATCGTGCCCGCATAGACGGTATCGCCGATCGAAACGGCGCGCGGCCGGGTTTCGCCGCTGATCAGGCTCTCGTCGATATCGCTCTGGCCGGAGATCACCTGCCCGTCACCCGCAATGCGCTCGCCCGCGGCGACGGCAATGATCATGCCCGGCTTGAGCGTGCTCGCAAGCACGAGCTTGGTCGTTTGATCCGGAGCGACGAGTGTCGCGTTCGTCGCCCTGAGCCCAATCAGATTCTCTGCCGCTCCGCGCGCCTTGGTCCGCATGCGCTCGTCGAGCACTCTCCCGATCAGCAAAAAGAACAGTAGAGACGTCGAGGCATCGAAGTAGACCTGCTCCGAACTGCGCATCGTCTGGAACAGACTCATGCCTGTCGCCAGCAGCACGCCGAGCGAAATGGGCACATCCATGTTGAGGCGCCGGGACCTCAATGCAGCAAGCGCCGACTTGAAGAAGGGTTGACCTGCGTAGGCGACGGCCGGCAGTGCGATGAGCGCCGACAACCAATGGAACAGATCCATGAGGGAACTGTCCATGTCACTGGCCTCTCCGGACCAGACCGCCACGGACAGCATCATGATGTTTCCGGCCGCAAACCCGGCAACACCGAGACGAGGAATAAGCTCGCTCACACGCGCGGCCTGCTCCGTTTCGGCGTTCTCGATCAACGGCGCAGCGGGAAATCCAGCATGCTCGAGAGCCGCTGCGAGGTCGATCGTAGAGCGGACAGACGGGTCGACCACGACGGATACGCGCTTGGTCGTCAGGTTCGCGCGGGCCGCCTCGACGCCACGGAGCGCGCGCAGAGTATTTTCAACGGAACGGATGCAGTTCCCGCAAACGATGCTCGGGACCGAAAGCACGATAGTCTGCCGCGCCTCTGCGCCTGGCGCCTGCGCGGCGAGCCCGGCGTCTAGGGCTGCTTCCATATCCGTTCCCTCGATCTATAAATGACCTTGTCCTTCTCCATAGCGGTGACGGAAAGCGTCCATGTGCCTTCCGAAAGTCCTGAAATGTCGGCGGCGTAAGCCCCGTTCCCCGTGGGCGCCAAGTCGAACCGGCGATCGAATATGTCGGTTGTCGCACGCCCGATTTCCGCCTTCACGAGCAAACCATCGATGGGTTGCCGGTTCTCATCCGTCAACGCAATCGCAATGCGGCCTGTTTTGGAATCGAACGTTCGGCTTTCATGCCATCCGAGCCGGTTCTGATCCGCCTCTTCCTGAAGCGTTTGATTGTAGGCCAAGCCTTTGCGATAGGCGTCGGCGGTGTCGCCGCTGAACGTAGAAACAGCTTTGGTGATCATAACCGCATCCACGGCCGTCACTGTAAGAAAGAACCCGGCCAGGATCGCGAAGACATGCCACCCGCGAAGCGAACCTTTTGATACTGCGACGCTCATTGCGGACTCCTGAATGTCGTGGCGCGCGATGCCGTCTGGCCGCTATCAAGATCCTGGAGCTCGATCGTAACGGGCTCGGCATCCGACCTCAGTTCTTTCCTTTGGGCGCCTGAGAGCAACAGGAAGACTTTGACAGCTCTGACTTCTGATGGGTTGACTTCTATCGTCGGGTCGGTGCCGTCGAACTCCACAAACTTCGGCTGAAGATCGGCCGGTCCGCTGAAGCGCAACTTGAAGTGTCGCACCCCTTCGACCTTGTTCGCGATCTTGATCATGTAGCCGTTGCGCAGTCCGCCATCGCTCAACACAACGAAAAGCGGATTGCGATCCTGGATGACGCTGAACTCGAAGTCTGCGCGGTTGAGCAGCGACCATCCCATGAGAGACGCCACAAGCGTGATCATAACCGTATAAAGGATCGTGCGCGGACGAATGATCCGCCAGCCCTCGCGCGGCGAACTCGTGGCGTTGGAAAGGTTGCCGATAGTCGTATAGGCGATGAGTTCGCGCGGCCGGCCGACCCGATCCATTATCTCGTTACACGCGTCGATGCAGAGCGCACACTGGATACATTCGAGCTGCGATCCATCGCGAATGTCGATACCCGTGGGACAGACCGCAACGCAGGCCTTGCAGTCAATGCAGTCGCCACGGCCATCCCACGTCGTGCCCGTCTTGTGGGCGCCGCGTGGTTCGCCCCGAAGCTCCCGATAGGAAATGAGAAGAGAATCGCGATCGACCATCGCGCCCTGAATGCGTGGCCAAGGACACATGTAAATGCAGACCTGCTCGCGGGCGAGCCCGCCAAGCAAATAAGTCGTCAACGTGAACAGTCCGAGGAAGAAATAGGCGACGGTCGGTGCCGTACCGTGCACCAGCTCAATGGCAAGTGTCGGCGCATCACCGAAATAGAAAACCAACGCACCGCCCGTTGCGACCGAAATCGCCAGCCACGACAGATGGGTTATCGATTTCTTCCAGATCTTTTCGAATGTCCACGGCTGGCCATCGAGGCGCAACTGCGCATTGCGATCGCCTTGCCAGAAACGCTCGACGGCAATCATCAGGTCCGTCCAGACCGTTTGCGGGCAAGCGTATCCGCACCACATGCGGCCGGCGATCGAGGTGACGAGAAAGAGCGACAGCGCTCCGAGAACAAGGAGCCCGGTGACGTAGTAAAATTCCTGCGCCCAGATTTCGATGGGGCCGAACAACAGGCGCTGATTGGCGAAGTCGAACAGGATGGCTTGATCGGGCAGGCCCTCGCCGCGGTTCCACCGCAACCACGGCACCACGTAGTAGATCGCGAGTGTAACCGCCATCACGATCCACTTGATGCCGCGGAAGGTCCCTCGCGCACGCTTGGGATAGATCTTCTTTCTCGGCACGTAGTCCGACTGCCGCGGAGGCGGCTTGGGGCGCCCCTCGTCTCCTCCTCCAATCAGAAACTTGTTCGGTCGGTCCATCGTGTTCATTTCTGTTTGTCCGCGCCTGCCGCGGGAGCGGAGGCACTCGCAGCTTCAGCTTGCCCTCCGCCGAGGGAATAGACGAAGAGCGCCAGCATTTTTACCGCGACCGGATCGAGACGCTCGGACCACGCCGGCATCGCGCCGCCACGCCCGGTTCGGATGCTCTGCATCACGGCCTCCTGCGAGTTGCCGTAAAGCCAGATAGCGTCCGTCAGGTTGGGTGCACCCAATTCCTGATTGCCTTTGCCCTGATCGCCGTGGCACGCGGCACAATTGTCAGCGAAGATCTGCGAGCCTCTCTTTGCCGCTTCTTGATCGACGTCGAGATGCGAGAACGAGCGGACGAAATTGGCGGCGTCTCGGATCTGCGCCTCGTCGAGAATCTTGTCGGTTCCGAAGTGCGGCATCGCCGTATCGTGTGCCTTCGGATTGCCGCTTCTTATGCCGAAGGCAATGGTTTGATGAATTTTTTCGAGATCACCGCCCCACAGCCAGTCGTCATCGTTGAGGTTAGGATAGCCGATACCGCCCTGCGCGCCCCGCCCGTGGCAGCCCGCGCAATTCTCGCCAAACAGCGCCGCACCGCCCGCAATCGAGAACTGGAACAACTCGTCGTTCTTGCGAATGTCTGCGAGCGACATCTCGGCGATCTGCGTGCGATATTTTGCGTGGCCTGACTTCCACGCCTCGATATCTTGCTGCACCTGTTCGCGCTGGCTGTAGTTCAGTACGCCCTTCGTGTAGCCGTTGATCGTCGGCCACGCCGGATAGACGACCCAATAGCCGATCGACCACAAAATACAGGCATAGAAGGTGTAGAGCCACCACCTGGGCAACGGCTTATTGAGCTCTGAGATGTCGCCATCCCAAACATGTCCAGTCGTCTCGACGCCCGTCACGTCGTCGATTTTCTTGCCATGGCTCATCGTTTATCCTCATCGGCCGGGAGCACATCGGCGCGGAAAGGGATTTCCGCAGCCGCCGCGAACTTGGCTTTGTTGCTTCTGCGGAAGGCGTAGATGTATGCCGCGATCGTGATGCTGGCGAAAATTGCCAGCGACGCAATCTGCGTGACCATTTGAATGTCTTCGTAGGCCAAGACCGAGCTCCCCTTATCGAAGGTTTGGACCACTCGCATCGAACTTCGTGAAGTCGACGAGCGTGCCGAGCATTTGCAGATAAGCGATGACGGCATCGAGTTCCGTGGGCTCGACGTTCTCCCCCGGCGACTGGCCGTCGAACTTCCGCACCTGCGCCTTCGGGTAGCGCGCGACGAGCGCCTTTGCTTCTTTGGTGTCGGGCGATATCTGCGCAACGACGTCCTTACCCGCGCTCGTAATCATCTCGTCGCTATAAGGAACGCCGAGCTCCTTCAACGCCTTCATGCGCTTCGAAATGTTCGAGTAATCGAGAAGCGTGCGATCGAGAAACGGATAGCCAGGCATGATCGAAGCAGGCACGACCGCGCGCGGATCGCGCATATGCTCGACATGCCAGGCGTCCGAATACTTGCCGCCGACGCGTGCAAGGTCGGGCCCCGTTCGCTTCGAGCCCCACTGGAACGGATAGTCGTACATGCTCTCCGCGGCCAGAGAGTAGTGGCCGTAGCGTTCGACCTCGTCACGAAGTGAGCGGATCATTTGGCTGTGACAGTTATAGCAGCCCTCGCGCACGTAGATGTCGCGGCCGGCAAGCTCGAGCGGCGAATAGGGCCGCATGCCCTGCACCTTCTCGATCGTCGACTGAACGTAGAACAGCGGCGCGATCTCGACGATGCCGCCAATCGAAACGACAATCAGCGCACCGATCAGAAGTATAATCGAGTTTCGCTCGAAAATGGCGTGGTTCACGATTATCGCTCCCGTTATTCGGCTGGCATTGCGACGACGCCGGGACGCAGCTCAGGCGCTGCGGCTACCGCCGGCTGATCACGGACATCGACCGGCTGATCCCCTCGGATCGTGCGCCAGACGTTATAGGCCATGATCAACCCGCCGAGCAGGAACAGCGCACCGCCGGCCGCGCGAATGACATACGGCCAGTGCATCGCCTCGACGGTTTCGATGAAGGAGTATTTGAGGAAGCCGAGGCGGTCGTAGGCGCGCCACATCAGACCTTGCGTGATGCCTGCAACCCACATCGACGAGATGTAGAGAACGATGCCGATCATCGCGAGCCAGAAGTGCCACTCGACGAGCTTCATCGAATACAGGCCTTGCCGCTTCCACAGCCACGGCACCAGACAGTAGACGGCGCCGAACGAGATCATGCCGACCCAGCCGAGCGCGCCGGAATGGACGTGTCCGATCGTCCAGTCTGTGTAGTGCGAGAGCGAGTTGACTTCCTTGATGGACATCAGCGGCCCTTCGAACGTCGACATTCCGTAGAACGCCACGCTGACGACGAGCAGACGGATGACCGGATCAGTCCTGAGCTTGTCCCAGGCACCGGACAACGTCATGAGCCCGTTGATCATGCCGCCCCACGACGGCATCCAGAGCATGATCGAGAACGTCATGCCGAGCGTCTGCGCCCATTCGGGAAGCGCGGTGTAGTGGAGGTGGTGCGGTCCCGCCCAGATGTAGAGGAAGATCAGCGACCAGAAGTGCACGATCGACAAGCGGTAGGAATAGACCGGCCGTTCGGCGCGTTTCGGAATGAAATAATACATGATGCCGAGAAACCCGGCCGTCAGAAAGAATCCAACGGCATTGTGCCCGTACCACCATTGCGTCATGGCGCCCTGAACGCCGGGAAAGAGCGGATAGCTCAGCGTTCCGAGAAACGACACGGGCAGCGCCAGGTTATTGACGATATGCAGCATCGCGACGGTGACGATGAAGCCCAGGAAAAACCAGTTCGCGACGTAGATGTGCGGCTCTTGGCGACCCTTCAGCGTACCGAGAAACACGAGAAGATAGGCGACCCATACGACCGTCAGCAATATGTCGGCGTACCATTCGGGCTCAGCGTACTCCTTGGCCTGCGTCACGCCCATCAAGTAGCCGGACGCCGCGATAACGATGAAAAGCTGATACCCCCAGACGACGAACCACGGCGCCCACTTGCCCGGGAGCCGAGCCTGGCTTGTCCGCTGGACGACATAAAGCGATGTCGCAATGAGGGCATTGCCGCCGAACGCGAAAATGACGGCCGAGGTGTGAACCGGCCGCAGGCGTCCGAAGTTGGTCCACGGCAAATCAAGGTTCAGCGCCGGAAACGAAAGTTGCCAAGCGAGGATGTCGCCAACGAGAAATCCGGCAATGCCCCAGAAAACGCACGCGACCGTCGCAACGCGAATGGGACCGTCGAAGTAGCCGGAACGCTTCTCCTCTCTGAGGTTTGTCGGATGCGCTGCAACGTAGAAGCCTGCTGCCACCGCCGCCGCTAATATGATGAGCCCCTGAAGCCGAAGGATCTCCTCCTCTCCGGCAAGCGCGAACACAAGGCCGATCGCGCCGATGATGACCGCGCTTATCAGCGCCAGCGTGTCGCTGAGCCCAGAGCGCTCGTCCAATACGTCCTGCAAAGCTGCCTCCCGATCCCAATGCGGAACGCACAGTCGGACAGCGGATCGCCGTCAGCCTTGATCTAAGTCATGTTCGACATAAAGGGCGGGGGTAAAACCACATCGCTAAGACGCGGCCTCAGTTTTCGAGGGTTCACCAATGACGGATGCCAGCCCCGCAAAACGACTGGATGATGCTGGTGTATGCCGGACACCCCATCCCCTGGAGATCATTCAAGAAGAGCACGCCCTACAATTGGAATTGTGCGCTCTTCTGGAAAGCATCGCCGACAACCTGCCGGCCAAGCTCGAACCGGCGTTGGCCGTGATCGCGATTTCTATTCTGAAGGGCAGCGTAAAGGCGCACACGAAATTCGAGGAAGACGCACTTTTCCCGATTCTCAGAGGGCGGCTGTCGTCGAACGACACCGTCCTTCAGGCACTGGCGGGCCTCAGCCTGCAGCACGAGTGCGACGAAGACATCGCAGACGAACTCGTCGAAGCGCTGACGGACGCGTTGCAAAACAGCGCGCCACAGAACCCAGAGATGCTTGGCTACATTCTTCGCGGCTATTTCGAAAGCCAGCGCCGCCATATCGCATGGGAAGAAAGCATTGTTTTGCCAGCCGCACGCAGAGCGCTGACCGTCGAAGACCTCACACGCCTTCAGGAATGGATCATGACGAGCGACCATCCCCGTTGCATCAGAATACCGCTGCTGACGCTCAGAGCCGGGAAATCATCATCGTCAATCTGCGTCAAATGCCCCGCCTCCCTCGGGCAGGAGAAATAACGGGATGTCTCCAGATTTCGTGCGCCGCATGAGCACTCCCGTTCCACGATATACGAGCTATCCGACCGCCGCTCAGTTTCGGGACACGGTCGGCGCTCAGGACTTCGCAGCAGCTCTGACCAAATTGGCGGACGACACGCCGTTTTCGCTCTACGTGCATGTGCCGTACTGCAAGAAGCTTTGCTGGTACTGCGGCTGCAATATGAAAGTTGCACGCACCAAGGAACCGGTGACCCGCTATTTAAACGCTCTCGAAGCCGAATTGCTGGCCCTCGCAGAGCTTGGACTCTCGAAGCACAAGATTTCATACATGCATTGGGGCGGCGGCTCGCCCAACATCCTGACCGCCGAGCAGATTTTGGCGTTGGCTGCGTCCATTCGCGATTCTTTCGAGATCGACGCCGCCGCAGAATTCGCCGTTGAGATCGACCCGCGTGAATCGAGCGCGTCTCTTGCGCAGGCGCTGAGGGGCGCAGGCGTCAATCGTGTATCGATTGGAGTCCAAGATTTCGACCCTGCTGTTCAGACCGCTATCAATCGGCAGCAGTCGTTCGAAGTGACATCGGCCTGCATAGATAGTTTGCGGGATGCCGGCATCGACAAGGTCAACGTCGATCTCGTTTATGGATTGCCGCTGCAGACCCGATCTGGAATCGAGGCGACCGTCGAGCAGGTTATTTCGCTACGCCCAAATCGGGTCGCGCTCTTTGGATATGCGCACCTGCCCGCGCGCTTCGCACACCAATCGATTATTGATTCCAAAACGCTCCCCGACAGCGTCGAACGCTTTGCCCAGTCCCAAAGGGCCGCGCGCATACTCAATGCCGCCGGATACGTCCAGGTCGGACTCGACCATTACGCCTTGAAGGACGATCCCTTGGCGCTCGGACCCGTTCGCCGCAACTTTCAAGGATATACCACCGATACGTCGGAAACCCTCGTCGGTGTGGGGGCGTCATCCATCTCCTCCCTCGGCAGCGCATATTTCCAGAACGTGTCGTCTCCGGCCGAATACGAAAAGCGTATTGCAGCGACAGGGCTCGCCACGACAAGAGGCGTCAAGCTGACGGACGAAGATCGCGTTCGACGCTATGTCATCGCGAAATTAATGTGCGACTTCAGCTTTTCCGAATCCGACATCCGTGAGCGCTTCGGAGCGTTAGCATCGCGCGTCATTCTGGAAGGCCGAGAGATGGTCGAGGCAGACAGCGCAGGTCTTCTGGAAAAGGCCGAGAACGGTTTCGTAGTGACACCCCGCGGCCAACCATTTGTGAGAAGCATTGCGGCGTGCTTCGATACCTATTTCGACTCTGCAACGCGCGGCTCGCCCGCGGTCTAGTCGCCGCTATTCACCCGGCAAGCCCCTCTGTGCAAGCTCTCCTGCAGAGAGCTCGCCACCCTGAGCCGCCGCAAAGTCAACTAGCCGATCGCAAATCCTAGGGCGTCGCGGTCTTGTAAACCGCGTAATCCGCATTGCGGAAAACTTCCGCGACGCTCTTATCGTCTCTTAGCAGCTCATCCAGCGGAACGTCGACATAACCGCGCCGTAAAATCAGCACTGCGAAGGTAGCCTTTCTTTTTCGCATCCAAGGCTCGAATGGCTTCGGAAGCTCAGTCAAAGCCGAGTCCAAACCGCACCCCGGGTGACCGGAAAAATACACAACAGCGCGCGGTTTAGACGAGCAGATGACGTCACCGGCCGCGGTGTGCGTCTTCAGCCAATCGAATAATTCTACCGTCTTTGCATCGCTGATCTCGTCAGCGTTGACGCCGTGCGCGAGGGCCGTTCCTGCGCGCATGTCCTTAACGACAAACAGAAGCAAGCAAAAATAAACGAAGAGCCCGAGGACGGATATCCTCCGGTAGTCCTTGTGACCCGTTGTCGATGCCCTGAAAAGGAACAGCAAAGGACTAAGTATGAAGACACACAGCGCCGGCAAAAGCGGCAGGAGATATCTCGATCCTCCAGTCCAAGGGGTGAGAACAAGCATACCCAAGTAGCAAGCCGTGAACGCGGCGAGCACGAAGTCCTTCTTCGTGCACACCAACCATCCGCAACCAAATGCAGCCATGGTCAAAACCGGCCATACCGGAACTCCGATGTACCAGAAGAAAAGAATACGTAGATTTTGATATTCCTGAACGATACGCGACTGGATCAACGAACTTACTGTTTCGAAAAAGCTCGTCTTGGAATACAGGAAGTAATCGATGATCATCGTCGAATTTGACGGACTATCGGAATGGAACGCGGCGATGCTGGCTAGGAATGCCAGAACAGAGGTCGCTGCGAGTATCGCATAACCACGCATGTGGCTTCGGTCCACGAATGCGTCCACCGCCGCAGCCAAAACGACTGCCGGAATCAAAGGTAGGCCGGCGGGCCGGAGCAGGAGCGCGGACCAGATGGCGCAACCTAAGAAGAACGCGTGTGCGGCGAATGCTTCGCCGGATTTAATCCGGCGCGCTGCCTCGATATAGAAATAAAGCGCCGCCGAGATCGCGGCCGCAAAAGGAACATCCGCCAATATCGATTGCTGGGCGTAATAATAGAATGGCACAAGAAAAAGGATTATGGGAACAAGTAGTGCCGTGACGCCGCCAAGAAGACGTTCGCATATTTTTGTCGTGCTCAGGACGACAATGCCATAGGCCAAAATATTGATGGTCTTTAGCTTCAGGAAATTTGCGCCAAAAAGCCAGATGCCCACGGAAAGAACGAGCGGAAATCCGGGCGGCACTATTATACCTGTGACGAGCGTCTCGTACGGCCGGCCGTTTAAAATGTTCTCCGCCAACAACAAGTAGAGAGCAAAATCGTCTCCCCAGCTGTGGCCGGACTGAAGCCCCGCAAACGCGTAAACAAAAAAGGCCGCGTAGCAAGAGACAAAAAATAGTCCACGAAGCCAATCGCTTCCCAGTACAGACCTAATTGAATTCCAGCCGGCATCGAGCGAGGAGACAGGGTCGGTTTTTCTCACGTCACCACAACTTCATTTGAGTTTTCAGGGACAACTTGCAGCGCGCGAACGACTTAGTTATCGTCATCGCAGATACAAAGCATGTCGGTGGGAATTCGTTTTGGTTGAAGTCTTTGAGAATGTTTGGATTGTCATCCCGTGTTATAACGAGCAGGCCGTAATCGGCAAGACGGTGAACGACGTTCTCGCCGCCTTCAAAAACGTCGTTGTCGTTGATGATTGTTCGACCGACCGAAGCGCTGACATCGCCTTCAAAGCTGGCGCGCATCTATGTCGTCATCCTGTCAATCTCGGCCAAGGCGCAAGTTTGTCGACGGGCATTTCGTATGCTTTGCAGCAAGGCGCCACAGCGATTGTGACTTTCGACGCTGACGGGCAACATAATGCAGACGATGCCCGGGCCTTGGTGCGAGCACTCTTTGCAAACGATGTGGATGTCGTCCTGGCCTCGCGCTTCCTTGGGTCGACAAAAGGAATGACGATATCCAAGTCTCTCGTTCTGCGACTTGCCACCATCTTTACGCGCGTTACGACCGGACTCCGTCTGACGGATACCCACAACGGATTGCGCGCGTTTAAAGCTTCGGCGGCAAGAAAAATCGACATCAAACAAAATCGGATGGCGCACGCCTCCGAAATTTTGCACGAAATTTCCTCGAAGAACCTGCGATACCAGGAGGCGCCTTGCTGCATCTTGTATACGGACTACTCGAGACATAAAGGACAGAAAATGTCCGGCATGGTCGATATCTTGAAAGATCTCTTCGTGGCGAAGCTCAACTAATGATTATGCGCCTCTTCCTGATTTGGGCGTTGCTCGTATTGACGCTGTATGCGTTTACGCAACGGACGCGGTCGCGGCTCATAAGCTATGTCATGGCGATTGCCGCGCTTGTTGGCATGATCTTAGTGGCTTTCCCCGAGGTCGCTACTGACGTGGCGCATTTTGTGGGCGTGGGAAGGGGCGCCGATCTCATTGCTTACTTGTTCATGGTGATTGCGATCGCAGCAATATTCAATTTGCATCTGCGCAACAGGCTGCTGGACCAACGCCTATCTGAATTGGCAAAGTCATTCGCCCTTCACACAGCGAAATCACCTCACGACGATCGGAAATAATGTCGTTCTGGCTGACCGTCTCCTGCCTGATTTTTTCCATGAGCTTGGCTATCGGCCAGCTTCTGTTCAAGCTCGCCGCCAATGATTTCCTCCGCCTGAAAGACGGTTCATGGCTGCATATTCTCTTGTCGCCTTCGCTCATTTCAGCCTTCGCGTTGTATGGCTTAACGAGCTTGCTCTGGATCTGGATACTCACTCAGTTGCCGTTGAGCCGGGCTTATCCCTTCGCTCTTTTGGGCGCAGCGATAGTACCTCTCTGTGCCCGGATCTTCCTGGGCGAAGCTCTTTCTCCGCTATACGGACTTGGCATCTTGTGCGTTCTAACGGGCTTAGCCATCGTCAATATGAGCTAGGGCAAGTCCTGCCTAGCGAGCCAAATAGCTATCCTCGAGTTCAGATAAAGCGGGCGGCGACAGGGCTTACGCCTCAAGCCACGACGCCTGGGGACACGCACGGGCTGCGCAGCGTTGCAAGACTCTGGTGTCGGATGGGCCACTGGTATGGCGGAGACGAAGGGATTCGAACCCTTGATACGCTTTAGGGCGTATGACGATTTAGCAAACCGTTGCCTTCAGCCACTCGGCCACGTCTCCCCAAATCAATGGGCTGTGCCCCTATAGAGGCCGGACCAGCGCAATGCAAGACGCGACGGGAGAATGCACAGGCGTGACGTGGCCCCCGCTGGCCGTCGCCGCAAAGTCGTCCTAGTGTCCTGAAAGCAATGGTCCTCCATTGGAAACGGGCTGAGCCGTGCGCACTTGCTTCAAAATTCAGTTGAGTATCGGATTTTCGGCGCTTCTGGGGGCGGCTGCGGCTAACGCGACCGAACTCTGCGTCAAATGCTCTGCCCCCGATGCGAGCTACGCGTGCGTCGTCGACGGCGCGTCGAACGCCACGATAGACACAGTGGCCAAGTTGTACTGCATCACGGCTCTCGCCAAGTCTGGCGCCCACGAGAGCTGCTCGGTAGACCGCACTGCGACGGCCCCATGCCCCGGCGAGCGGAAGGAGCTTCCCGCCCCGCCAGCGTTGGGTGGCCAAGCGGCCGAAGACGAGCCGCAAACCGATACCCCTACCGGCCCAGCGAAGACCGGCGATAGCGCCGCTGTGACACCGCCGCAAGCGCCAAATCCGGCCGAAGCGCAACACGATCAGGCCGCCGGCCCGCCTCAGAGCGAGCCGCCTCCGAAAACCGTGCAGGAGATGGTTGAGAAGAGCGCGAAAACGGCTGGCGCCGCTGGCGATGCCGCAAAATCGGCAACCACGGCACTCGAAAAAGCTGGGGCAGCAGTCGGGGGCGCCGCCAAGAATTCTTGGAAGTGCCTCTCGTCATTCTTCACGAATTGCTGACACCGCACAAAACCGATGCAGCACCCGATGCGTCACATGGTCGACGTCAATGGACGGAGACCAGCCACTCACGGGCCAATTTCTGTGCCTTGATGATGTCGGCCTTGCTCATGTCGATTGCGACTTCCGACCGATAGCGCTTCGCCTCGTCGTTGCCCTTGCTCGCGGCGATGTTGAACCACTTATGAGCTTGAACGAGATCGACGGCTCCGTCGCGTCCCGTGCAGAAACTGAGACCGAGCTCGAAAAAGGCATCCGATTGTTCGCCCTGAGCTGAGTAATCGATTTGACGCGACAACACGTCCATACGTGCCATGAGAAAACACTCCAACAGCCGCCATCGCGCTCTTCATGTCGTGAGGCGGCAAAGCCTGCGCTCGTCATAGATGAGCGCACCCGAACCATGGCAGCCGTTGGATGAAATCTCGTAAAAGGCCGAACAAATTTGCTTTAACAACAGGCTAAAATCGCCTTACACACCGCTACTTTCTGATCGGGATCGAAACATTTTGGCCGAAGTGCGACGACTGGTGATTAGACATTAAGAAGGGTTGCCACCATTTCCTAACCATGCTTCAAAAAGGTGGCCACGGTGCGTTAATCGAACGACGGGGTTCGAATGTTCAGCCGGGGTTCAGCCGCGTGCTGGTAACCTTAAATCTGGGGCCGAAAAGCGGCCTTAAGGAGGGTTCGGGCTGCTCGCAGTCTGAGTGAGGGATTATGGCTCAATCGGTAGTCTGCCGCTCGTTTGCGGCTGCAGGGTTCCTGTTGCTTGCAGGTTGCGCACAACAAGGATCACACCCCGCCTACATCGGATTGTCGGACCTGTCCGGCGACGACTTCACGGGCAAGTCCCTAGCCATCCGTTCCGGCGAGACACCCGAAGCACTTCGGCATGTACAGTCGAACAAGGTCTTGAGCGCGATGGCATTCCAAAAGGTGACAGGACGAACAGTCGATCCTGAAAGCCTCATCGGACGCAGCGAATAATCGCCGATCCATCCGCCGCTCATACTTTCTTCACCGCCAAACCCTTGACCACCGCCGGTCGCTGACCGATCTCTCCGAGCCACCGCTCGACATTCGGAAACTTGCCGATGTCCTGCGCCAGCTTCTCCCACATTCGCACCCACGTGAAACTGGCGATATCCGCGATCGAATACTTCCCCGCGATGTAGGGGCGATCGCTCAGCCGCTTGTCCAACACGCCGAATAGCCGTTCGACCTCTTTCGTATAGCGATCGATCGCAGAGGGAATTTTCTCCGGCGCATAATTGCGGAAGTAGTTGCACTGCCCAGCCATCGGGCCGAGGCCCGTCGCCCCCCAGAAGAGCCATTGATCGACCTCGGCCTTCGCCCTCTCGCTGGACGGATAGAACGCGCCGAACTTTCGTCCGAGGTATTGAAGAATGGCGCCCGATTCAAAAAGCGCGAGCGGCTGACCATCGGGCCCTTCGGGATCGACGATGGCTGGAATTTTATTATTGGGCGAGATTGCGAGAAATTCGGGCGCCAACTGCTCGCCCTTGCCGATGTCGACGAACGACACCTCGTAAGGCACGCCAAGTTCCTCGAGCATGATGGAAATCTTCAAGCCATTGGGCGTCGGCCAAAAATGGAGCGCGATCGGCTGCTCCTCGTCTCCGTCGTCCTGCATATCACTCCTTAGGGAATGAGAATGACCGAACCCGTCGTACGCCGGGCCTCGAGATCGCGATGAGCATCGGCGGCACGGCTCAACGGGTATCGATGATTGATGGTGATCCGAATCTGTTTGCTGAGCACCATCTCGAACAGTTCTGCAGCGTTGTCCTCAAGATCCCTAGGAGTTGCCGTATAAGCCAAAAGCGTCGGGCGCGTGGCAAAAAGAGACCCTTTCAGCGCCGTCAGCGGGAATGGCGGTACGGCCCCTGAAGAGTTGCCGAACGACACCCAAAGCCCCCTGGGCTTCAGGCAATCGAGCGACTGCGGAAAGGTGTCCTTTCCGACGGAATCGTACACGACATCGCATCCGTTTCCGTTGGTGTACTCGCGCACGCCGCTGACGAAATCATCCCGCTTTGTATTGATCGTGTACGTGCAGCCATTCTCCATCGCGAGTTCGGCTTTCGCGTCCGAGCTGACGGTTCCGATGATCGTGGCCCCGAGAGCATGCGCCCACTGGCACGCGATGAGACCGACACCACCCGCAGCGGCATGCAGCAGCATCGTCGTCTCGGGCCCGACTCGATACGTCTCACGCAGCAGGTAGCGAACGGTCATGCCTTGCAGCAGCATCGCGGCGGCAGTGTCGTAATCGATGCCCTCGGGCAACTTCACGAGCCGTTCGGCCTGCACGGCGCGAACCTCGGCGTAGCCGCCGATGGACCCGGCATAAGCTGCTCTATCGCCGACCTTGAAGCGGCTGACGCCGGGACCGACGGCAATCACATCGCCCGCGCCTTCGGAGCCGATGATGGCTGGCAAGCCCGGCAACTTGTAGAGACCATTCCTATGATAGACATCGATGAAGTTGACGCCGATCGCGCGTTGCCGAAGCAGCACTTCGCCCGGCGACGGATCGGCGACGGGCACCTCTTCATAGACGAGCGCTTCCGGCCCCCCGTTGGCGTGCACCCGAACTGCAAATGGCATGTCGTAAGCTCCTCTCGGATGATCCCCGGTCTAGAGATGCCGTTCCGCGGCGAATCCCGCTAGTGGCTTGACACGGGCCACATCTTAGACCCCCGTTCGCCACGAGCCTGCCACGCTGACTTTCTACCGCCTGAGGGAAACGAAAACGGAAATTACCTTGAATCATTTCGAACATGCGCCGCACACCAGAAAATCGAACGCCGCCATGGCGCTTCTGCTCGCAACCTTCCTGGCGGGCTGTGCTGGCAATGAAGCTGCATTGGGCGACCCGGCGCGTGGATTGAAATGCGTGGACGACAGCAACGTCTGCATCAGTCAGCGAAAAATGGTCTACGATTCGTACATGTCCGACCCTTCCCGCTCCTGGGTGAAGCAGTCCGCCGGCCCTCATGAATATGCTTCCGGCGTGCGTCTCATGGCGTTCAGCCGAAAGCGCAAAGAACTGAACTGCAACGAGTTGGCGCACGGCAAGGCAGAGGCCGACCGGGGCCCGTCCGCCCTCAGCGGAGGCGCTTACGTCGGATTGTCCACAGGACAAATTGCACGCGCTGCGATGCTCGCGCGCGAAGTTTCGCGTGAACTTGCACAAGAAATCGCGCGCCGGTGCCGGTAGACTTGAACCCGGCAGTGCGGCTCCCTATGTGGCCGGGACATCACGGGGCCGCTGGCCGAGCAGGCTCGCACGCAAACAATAACTTCCAACTGAAAGTCGCTAAATGAGCGTGCAGGACTTCGTCGATGCCACGGTCGCGTTCGTGAGAGCGCACGAAGAATGGGCCGTTCCTATAGCGTTCGCCGTCGCATTCCTCGAAAGCTTTTGCTTTCTTTCCATCCTTTGGCCGGGCACCGCCATACTGATTGGCATCTCCGCTCTGCTCGCTAAAAGCGGTGTTGAACTCAACGTCCTCTGGCCGGCCATCGTATCCGCGGGCGTCGGCGGCTCGCTCGGTTATGCGATCTCCTATTGGATCGGGCTCTACTACAAGGATGGCATTCGCGAGGTCTGGCCGTTCAAGCGCAATCCCGGACTGGTGGACCAGGGACAGAATTTTTTTGCCAGGTGGGGTGCGCTGAGCGTGTTTTTTGGGCACTTCTTCGGGCCCGTCCGCGCCATCATACCTGTCGTCGCTGGGATGTACGCAATGCCGCAATGGCAATTCCAGCTGGCTAACGTCGTTGCCGCATTTATTTGGGCGGCAGGCGTAATCGCACCGGCCTATTTCGGCCTGAACTATCTCCTGCATTAGGGGAAACCGAGGCATTCGGCCCGTAAAATGACGCCCGTACTTGCACGAACTGGCGCGATCCCGTAGAGGATCGCCCAACTGCTGCGCCAGGGCGCAGCGTCGTTTCCTTACATTCCACCTTCCGAGGCCTGTTTCATGTCTAAGACGTCGCCCAAGAATATTCAAAAGCAGAAGAAAAAGGCCAAGCGCACCATTCCGCGTGCGCCGCAGACCCGTATTCAGGGCAACACGGCCGGCGTCCGCACGCGCCTGAAGAAGCTCGCAGGCCAAGCCCGCGCAAAGAAGGCAGCATCGGCCTAGCTAGAAGCGCAGTCGCTCACTACGTACTCTGTCTGCCGGCGTGAATGGTGACGCGAGTAACGACATGACGACGACTGCGTTCTACCCGCCGACGGTCACGCCGTCCGCGCGCGCACTGCCCCTACTTCCCTTCCTGGGCCGCTTTGTCCGCAACCCTTTGCGGGCAATTCCGCGCGCCGTCTACCAGGAGCCCATTGTAACCTACGGGGGCAAGCGCCCGCTGATAGCGTGGGTTACGGGTCCGGCGCTCGTCGAGAATATCCTTCTCAAAAACGCCGAGCAGTTTCCGAAAACGCGGCTCGATCGTCGCGTCCTGAAGCCGATCATCGGCAACGGACTGTTGACTGCGCAGGGCGAGAGCTGGCGCTGGCAGCGTAAAGTTGCGAGCCCGCCCTTTAGGCACGCCGAGCTTCTCGGCTATGTGCCGACAATGGTCGACGCCGCGGTCAATTGCGTGATGCACTGGCGGTCGCGTGGACCGAGCCCGTTCGTCACCAATGTCGAAGAAGACCTGACGGATACGACGTTCTCCATCATCGCCCGAACGATCTTGGCAGGCGTCAGCACCCGCGACGGCGACCTCATAAAGCGCGCGGGCCGTGCCTATCTCAATCCGATCTCCTGGGAAGTCGCGGCGTCGCTCCTGCAACTACCCGAGACCCTCTGGCATCCCGGCAAGGACCGCATGAGGCGAGCCGCCGTGGAACTGCGCACAATCGTCGGAAATCTTGTCGCCCAGCGCCGGGCGGACGGCTCGACCGGCTCCGACCTCGTCGCACGCATGCTGGCGGCAAAGGATCCCGATACCGGCGAACCGATGTCCGATGAAATGATCGCCGATAATCTCGCGACGTTTCTATTCGCTGGCCACGAAACGACGGCGAAGGCTTTGACCTGGACGCTGTACGTTTTGGCGCGCGCACCGGAATGGCAAACCCGTGTGCGCGAAGAATTGGATGCGGTGATTGGCTCGGGCCCCGTCGATGCCGCGACGATCGCCAAGCTGCCCGTCACGTCGCGCGTTTTGAAAGAGGCGATGCGCCTCTATCCGCCGGCACCCGTCATGACTCGCGTGAACTCTGAAGACGTCGAAATCGGCGGGATCTTTCTCCCAAAGCCCACACTGATCGTCATCCCGATTTTCGCCATTCATCGCCACAGATTGCTCTGGCAAGATCCCGATCGCTTCGACCCGGACCGGTTTCTGCCTGAGAACGAAGCGCATTATCCGCGCACCCAGTTCATGCCCTTCGGCTACGGACAGCGCGTCTGCATCGGCTCTTCCTTCGCCATTCTCGAAGCGACGGCAATCCTCGCGACGCTATTGCGAAACGTCCGCTTCGAATGGGACGGACGGCATCTGCCGGAGCCCGTGAGCCGCGTCACGCTCCGCCCGAAAGGCGGAATGCCGTTGATCGTTCGCCCCTTGTAACGGGCCCGATCAGAAGGCCGGGCGCGAAGCTACTGACATTAACTCCGCGTTTACCACGAGTTACTGGATCGCAAATTTCGTCGTGCCATTTGTCATGGACGCATGAGCGGAGCTTCAAACTCTCGCTGCTATGATTTGTCGCATCGCCACCCCAGCCTCCAAGGAGAGGCAAATGACAACGACAAAAATAGCTTACGGGTTTGCAGCCGTCGTACCGTTCGGCTTCGTCTTACTGGCATGCATCGGCATCGCGCACGTCGTCTTCGTCGGCCTTCGCGAACGCAAGGCAAGACGTCTGGCCCTTCAGAAAGCCTTCTGACGGCCTCCCCGACGACTGCGAATGTCCGTCAGATTCCGAGCTTGGCTTTCAGGATGTCGTTGACCGCTGCAGGGTTCGCTTTGCCGCCGGTCGACTTCATCACCTGACCGACAAACCAGCCCAGCATCGATGGCTTGGCCTTCGCTTGTTCGACCTTTTCGGGATTGGCCGCGATGATGGCGTCGACGGCCTTTTCGATAGCGCCGGTATCGGTCACCTGCTTCATGCCGCGCTTGTCGACGATCTCGGCCGGATCGCCGCCTTCGGTCCAGACGATCTCGAAGAGATCCTTGGCGATCTTCCCCGAGATGGCATTGGAGCCGATGAGATCGACAATGGCGCCGAGCTGTGCCGAAGACACCGGCGAATCCTCGATTGCCTTGCCTTCTTTATTGAGGCGCCCGAACAGCTCGTTGATCACCCAGTTCGCGGCGACCTTGCCGTCGCGGCCACCCGCGACCTTCTCGAAATAATCCGCAGATGCCCGCTCCGCGACGAGCACGTCGGCGTCATAGGCTGAAAGCCCGAAGCTCTCGATGAAACGCGCCCGCTTTTCGTCGGGGAGTTCCGGCAGCTTCGATTTCAGCTCTTCGACATAGTCGTTCGAGAATTCGAGCGGCAGAAGGTCGGGATCGGGGAAATAGCGATAGTCGTGCGCTTCCTCTTTCGACCGCATCGAACGCGTCTCGCCCTTCGCGGCATCGAAGAGACGCGTTTCCTGATCGATCGTGCCGCCGTCCTCGATGATGTCGATCTGGCGGCGCGCTTCGTACTCGATCGCCTGACCGATGAAGCGGATTGAATTGACGTTCTTGATCTCGCAGCGCGTGCCGAGCTTGTCGCCAGGCTTCCTGACCGAAACGTTGACGTCGGCGCGCAGGTTGCCCTTGTCCATATCGCCGTCGGACGTGCCGAGATAACGCAAGATGCTGCGAAGCTTCGTAACGTAGGCCTGCGCCTGCTTCGACGACCTGAGATCGGGCTTCGAGACGATTTCCATCAACGCGACGCCCGAACGGTTGAGGTCGACGTAGGAATAATCGGGATGCTGATCGTGGAGCGACTTACCCGCATCCTGCTCGAGATGCAGCCGCTCGACGCCGACAGTCAGCGTCTCGCCGTCGACCGTGATCTCAACTTCGCCTTCGCCGACGATCGGCTGCTTGTACTGCGAGATCTGGTAGCCCTGCGGCAGGTCCGGGTAGAAATAGTTCTTCCGGTCAAAAACGCTCTTCGTATTGATCTGCGCCTTGAGACCGAGACCGGTGCGAATGGCCTGCGCCACGCACTCGCGATTGATCACGGGCAGCATGCCGGGCATGGCGGCATCGACCAGCGAGACGTGGCTGTTGGGCGGCGCGCCGAACCCCGTCGAAGAGCCCGAAAACAGCTTCGAATTCGACGCGACCTGGGCATGCACTTCGAGGCCGATGATGACTTCCCAGTCACCCGTCGCACCTTCGATGAAGTTCTTGGACTTCGGCTTTTCAGCGACTTTCTGAGAGTTCATTTCTCGCCTCCAGTCGATCCCTTGGTCGCATAGCCGATGCCGGCATACACGCAGCCCGCGATGAGCGACGTTGTGAAAACGCCCGCAATGGCGCGTCCGAGCGTCGGCCCGTCAAAAAGGCGCAGGAATGTTAAAACGTAGAGCAACGCCGCTCCGGCGGCCGCTCCGCCGAAAGCAGCGATCATGATCTTGGCTTTGTCATCCGCGCGCCGCCCAAGCATGAAGGCGACGATGATCGTTGCGGGATTGAGCACGCCGTAAAGAAAAACTTCAATCAGCGGCACGTCGGGCTGGTAATCAGGCACCGTCTACTCCCGACTTTTGGGGGTCGTTTTGGACTTGTCTCAACTTTTCTTCTTCGAACTGGACAAACCAGCCGATCATGTTCCGCCACTGGGCGCCAACCATCTCGATCATCTCGGGCGGCAAGCCCCTCTCCGCAGCTCGCGCCTTGACGCGATCGATCACCTGCTGGATGCGCCATTGCACGATGGCGCCTTCGCTCGAATTCATTTTGAGCTGCCACGCGCGGTCGACGTAGCCGAAGCGCTCGGCGATAAGGTCGACCAAGGCCGCATCGATGCGATCGATTTCAGTGCGCACCTGGGACATGTCTGCGCATTCCCACGGCCGTTTCGGATCCATGATGTCAGCCCTTCATCCACCAAGCGTCCGGCACGGTTAGGCGGCCGGCTGCATCCTCGATAACCTGAGCAGTTCGAAACAGCGTTTCCTCGTCGAACGGCTTGCCGATCAGCTGCAGCCCGAGCGGCGTTCCTTCAGACGACAGACCGCCCGGAACCGACATACCCGGCAGCCCTGCCATGTTCACGGTGACCGTAAAGATATCTTCAAGATACATGGCCAACGGATCGCCGGTCTTCTCGCCGAACGCGAATGCCGGTGACGGCGTCGTCGGCGTCAGGACAACGTCGACCTTATTCCAGGCCTCGTCGAAATCGCGCTTGATCAGCGTCCGAACCTTCTGTGCCTTGAGATAATAAGCGTCGTAGTAGCCAGCCGAAAGCACATACGTGCCGATGAGTATCCGGCGGCGCACTTCCTTGCCGAAGCCCTGGGCGCGCGTATTCTCATAGGTATCGATCAGATTGTCGCCGTTGACGCGCAGGCCGTAACGTACGCCGTCGTAACGCGCGAGGTTCGACGAACACTCGGCCGGCGCCACGATGTAGTAGGCCGGCAACGCATATTTCGTGTGCGGCAGCGAGATGTCGTGGATCGTCGCGCCCGCCGACTTGAGCCAAGCGATCCCGTCGTCCCAGAGCTTCTGGATCTCGGACGACATGCCTTCGACGCGATATTCCCGGGGAATGCCGACTCTCAGCCCTTTGACGCCTTTGCCAAGCACCGCTTCGTAATCGGGAACAGGCGCATCGACGGACGTCGTATCCTTGGGATCGTGGCTCGCCATGGCTTTGAGCATGATCGCGGCATCGCGCACGGTCTTGCCGATGGGTCCGGCCTGATCGAGAGACGATGCAAACGCGACGATGCCCCAGCGCGAGCAGCGGCCGTAGGTCGGCTTGATGCCGACTGTGCCTGTGAGCGCAGCCGGCTGCCGGATCGAACCGCCCGTGTCCGTTGCCGTCGCAGCTAAACAAAGGCCCGCGGCGACAGCAGCCGAAGAACCACCCGACGAGCCGCCCGGAACGAGCTTGTCGGTCGACAGCTTGCCGTCCTTGCCCTTCCGCCGCCAGGGGCTGACGACGTTGCCGAAGGCGCTCGTCTCGTTCGACGAACCCATCGCGAATTCATCGTTGTTGAGCTTGCCGAGCATGACCGCGCCGGCATCCCACAGGTTCTGTCCGACGGTCGACTCATAGGTCGGACTGAATTCGCCGAGGATGTTCGAGCACGCCGTCGTGCGGATGCCGCGCGTACAGAAAAGATCCTTGTTGCCGATCGGCAGACCTTCGAGCGGACGAGCACTGCCGGCCGCAATCCGCTTGTCGCTATCCTTGGCCTGGACCCGCGCATGCTCCGGCGTCTGCAGGACGTAAGCATTGAGCGCAGGGTTGGCCTTCTCGATTGCGGAAATGAACGCGTCGGTCAGCTCGAGCGCCGTGAAATCTTTTTTCGCCAAGCCGTCGCGGGCCTCGGCCATCGTCAATTTTGTAAGATCCGTCACCAGCTACTCCACGACCTTCGGCACCACGAAGAAATTGTCCTCGGCGAGCGGCGCATTCGCCACGATCTGCTCTGCGATCTCGCCGTCGGTGACGACATCGTCCCGCATCTTGAGCTTCTGCGCGACGACACGCGTCATGGGCTCGACGTTGCTCGTATCGACCTCGTCGAGTTGCGCCACCCAGTCGAGGATGCCCGAGAGCTCTTTCTCGAGTCCCTTGGCCTCGGCGTCGCTGATTTTGATCCGGGCGAGGCGCGCGATACGGCGAACGGTCGCTTCGTCGACCTGCATGGAAAGTTCCCTTCAAGGAAATCGGGGGATGTTGCGAAGCTCTCTTACCCGCCCTCCCCGCTTCAATGCAACCGGCGGTACTATCTGAGCGACCCTCAGTGGGTTAAACCGAAGGCAAAGGGCGGCGAACGATGCCAATTTGCCGCCGAAGCTGGTAGAGGCAGCTTTGCAATCCTCCCCCTACACATATTCAGGCATGCCTTAATGAACCAGTCGGCCGCCCCAGCGATACCGGGCCGCACCACGGAAGATCAGCACGAATTCCGCGCCATCGCGGCTGGACGCCTCATCGGGATCGATGCGGGCACCAAAACGCTGGGCCTCGCCCTGTCGGACGTACGGCGCACAATAGCCTCTCCCCTTGAAACGATCCGCAGGACCAAGTTCACGGCTGACGCGGTCCGTCTCTTCGCCCTGGTCGCAGAGCACGGCGTCGCTGGGCTGGTGCTGGGCCTCCCCCGCAATATGGACGGGACGGAGGGCCCGCGCGCACAGGCGACCCGAGCCCTCGCGCGCAATCTCAATAAAATGTCGCCACTTCCGATTCTGCTCTGGGATGAACGGCTGACGACCGCAGAGGCTCAACGAATGTTGATCGACGCCGATCAGACGCGCAAACGGCGCGCCGAGGTGATCGATAAGCTGGCCGCGACGATCATCCTCCAGAGCGCGCTCGATCGCCTGAATAACAAGGACTAATCGGCCACGGGAGGATGACCCGGCGCCCCGCACTACCCCGCTTCGCGACGCTCCGTGCCCGGATCGCACTTCACGCGCCGTTAAGGCCCTTTGGGATTGATGTCGTTCCCCTGCTTGCGGCCCCGCAAGACTCCCCCTATAGAAGCGCCTTTAATGACATCGAAATCGAATACCAATGCGCTGAAAGTTTTTCCGCGCCGCCACCTGCTGACCTGCGAGGGTCTGTCGGCTAACGAAATCAATTTCTTGCTCGATCTCGCGGACAAGAACGCGGATCACATCCGCAATAATGGTCGCAAGCGCGACGTGCTTGCGGGGCGAACGATCATCAACCTCTTCTTCGAATCGTCGACGCGAACCCAGGCCTCGTTCGAAATGGCGGGGAAGCGACTGAGCGCCGACGTGATGAACATGAACGTCGCGACGTCGTCGGTCACGAAGGGTGAAACGCTCATCGATACCGCGGTCACGCTGAACGCGATGCGCCCGGACATCATCGTCGTCCGCCATCATGCGGCCGGCGCCGTCGAACTTCTGTCTCAGAAGGTCGATTGCTCTGTCATCAACGCCGGTGATGGCGCGCACCAGCATCCGACACAGGCCCTTCTCGACGCGCTGACCATCCGCCGGGCCAAAGGCCGTATCGCCGGTCTCACGGTCGCGATCTGCGGCGACATCCTCCATTCGCGTGTCGCGAGATCCAATATCAACGTCTTGAATGCACTCGGCGCCCGCGTGCGCCTCATCGCACCGACGACGTTGATGCCGTCCTCTCCGGAGCGCCTCGGCTGCGAAGTCTTTACCGACATGTGGAAGGGCATCGAAGGCGTCGACATCGTTATGATGCTCCGCCTCCAGCGCGAACGGATGGACGCGTCATACGTCCCGTCGACCCGCGAATTCTTTCATTTCTTCGGGCTCGATCACGAGAAGCTGGCCCGCGCCAAGCCCGACGCGCTCGTGATGCATCCAGGCCCGATGAACCGCGGCGTCGAAATCGCCTCGACCGTCGCCGATCATTCCAAAAGTGTCATCCGCGAACAGGTTGAAATGGGCGTTGCCGTCAGAATGGCCGTACTCGAAGCGTTATCGGCGCACCTTCCGGGCTTCGCGGAGGACGCCCGATGAGAAAGCCGATCGAAAAGCCGAAAAGCCTCGGCACCGCGACTGTCTTCATCAACGCCCGCCTCATCGACCCGGCTTCGAACCGCGACGAGCCCGGCGGCCTTCTCGTCAAAGACGGCATGATTGCCGACCTCGGCGCGCATTTGAGGCGCAACGCTCCGGAAGGGGCGACTGTCATCGATTGCAAAGGCAATGTCTTGGCGCCCGGCCTGATCGACGCGCAGGTCTTCACGGGCGAACCGGGCTACGAGCACCGCGAGACGCTTAAGACGGCAAGTCACGCTGCCGCCGCCGGTGGCGTCACAACGATCGTCGTGATGCCCGACACGAACCCGGTGATCGACCAGGTCGCGCTCGTCGATTTCATCCAGCGCCGCGCCCGCGACAACGCCCTGGTGCACGTCCAGACCATGGCCGCCATGACTAAGGGCCTCCAGGGCGAAGAGATGACCGAGATCGGTCTTCTGAAGCGCGCCGGAGCGATCGGCTTCTCGAACGGCAAATCGAGCGTCATCAATACCCGCGTCATGCGCAATGTCCTGAGCTACGCCAAGGACTTCAACGCGCTCGTGGTCCACCACACGGAGGACCCCTACCTCTCGAGCGGCTCGATGAACTCGGGCGAAGTCGCCTCCCGCCTCGGACTGCCCGGCATATCCAAAATCGCCGAGACGATCATGCTGGAACGGGACGTTCGCCTCGTCGAAATGACCGGCGGCCGCTACCACGCCGCAACGATCAGCTGTCAGGAGAGCCTCGACGTCGTCAAAAACGCCAAGGCGAAAAAGCTGCCCGTCAGTTGCGGCGTCTCGATCAATCACCTGACTCTCAACGAAAATGATGTCGGGCCATACCGTACGTTCTTCAAAATGCGTCCTCCTTTGCGCAAGGAAGAAGATCGCGTCGCGATGGTGCAGGGGGTCGCCAACGGCGATATCGATATCATCGTATCGAGCCATGACCCGCAGGACGCCGACACCAAGCGCCGTCCGTTCGCGGAAGCCGCCGATGGCGCGGTCGGTCTCGAAACGTTGCTTTCGGCAGCGCTACGCCTCGTGCATTCGGGAGACATCACGCTCCCGGCAATGCTGAAGGCTATGACCATCAATCCCGCACGGCTCTTAGGACTACACTCCGGGCGCCTCGCGAAGGGCTCCATCGCGGACCTCGTGCTGTTCGATCCGGGCGAGCCTTGGGTCGTCGACAAAGACCGCCTGCGGTCTCGCTCGAAGAACACGCCCTTCGACGAAGCCAAAATGCAGGGACGCGTGCTGAGGACGATGGTTGCCGGGCAAACGGTCTACGAATACGCTGGCGTCGAACGCACGTAGACCCACCTCTCCTCTGCCATACCAGCGGATCTTGCGAAAAAGATTTAGGCCATGAGCTCCTTGTTACCTTTGGCAGTGCTGATGGACAGCGGCTCGCCGGTTGAAATCGCGCTCGCATTGGTCGTCGGTTACCTGCTGGGCTCAATCCCGTTCGGCCTGCTGCTCACGCGTGCAGCTGGGCTCGGCGACATCCGGAGCATCGGATCGGGCAATATCGGCGCGACCAATGTTCTGCGAACCGGCAACAAAGGTCTCGCGGCGGCGACCCTTCTTCTCGACGCCGCGAAGGGTGCCGTCGCCGTGCTCATCGCGAGACATTTTCTGGGTGAAACACCCGCAATGCTCGCCGGTCTTGCCGCCTTCATCGGGCACATCTTTCCCGTCTGGCTCGGGTTTAAAGGTGGCAAGGGCGTCGCGACGTACCTCGGCGTCTTGATTGCTCTCGCATGGCAGTGCGCCGCCGTCTTTGCCGTGCTTTGGTTGTCGGTCGCCGCACTGACGCGAATATCTTCCCTCTCCGCCATCGTCGCCACGATCGCCGCACCCGTCGCCGCCTGGATGTGGGGAGACACCAATCTCGCGGCAGTTGTCACGATCATGAGCCTCATCGTTCTCCTCAAGCATCGCGCCAATATCGAACGCCTGATCGCAGGACAGGAGCCGAGCATTGGCTCCAAGACCTGACGAGCCGCAGCTTTTCCGCCCCGCACCGCTGCCAACGGCAGAGCTTTCCGACGAGGAGAGACTGGCCTGCCTCAGGTTGATCAGATCAGAGAACGTCGGACCGGTAACCTTCCGCGATCTCATCAATCACTTCGGCGGCGCCAACAAAGCGCTCGAAGCCCTGCCCGCGCTTTCCCGGCGTGGCGGCTCCGGCCGGACGATCCGGATCTGCCCGAAGGCCGATGCGGAACGCGAACTCGAAGCAGCCCAGCGAATAGGCGCGACGCCAATCTTCACGATTGAGCCGAACTATCCGGCCCTTCTCGCCCGCATCGAAGCACCGCCGCCGATGCTCTACATCAAAGGCAATCACGAGCTTCTGAACGTTCCGGCCGTCGCGATCGTCGGATCGCGGCAATGCTCTGCTGCCGGCGTACAGCTGACCCGCCTATTCGCGGGCCAACTGGCAGAAGCTGGCTTCGTCATTGTCTCCGGCCTCGCGCGCGGCATCGATCGGGCGGCGCACGAGTCGACGTTGAAAAGCGGCACCGTCGCCGTTGTCGCCGGCGGCATCGATTGGATCTATCCGCCCGAACATGCCGAATTGCAGGCCCTCATCGGAAACGAAGGCTGCCTGGTCACTGAGCGGCCGCCGGGCCTGAAGCCACGAGACAAGGACTTTCCCCGCCGAAACCGGATCATCGCAGGGCTGGTCAATGGCGTCGTCATCGTCGAGGCCGCGGCGCGTTCAGGTACCCTCGTAACGGCCCGCTACGCCAATGACCTCGGTCGCGAGGTCTTCGCCATCCCCGGCCATCCCCTGGATCCCCGCGCGGAAGGGACGAACAACCTGATCAAGCAGGGCGCAACGCTCGTCACCGAAGCCGCGGAGGTGGTAGAAATTCTTCGCCCCATCCTGGGCCTCGAAGAACGCCGTTACGACTTTACGCTGCCCATGGAGCAGCCCGCCACCGAACCAGCCTCAACGAAACCTCAGGTGGTGGAGCTTGCGCCCGAAGACGTCTCGAAAGCCGTCCTCTCCGCGCTCGGACCGGCCCCCGTCACCGTCGACGCCATCGCACGTAACGCCGGTCTGACGATCCAGGCGGTTCAAATTGCGCTCCTGGAGCTTGATCTCGGAGGCCGCATCGAGCGGCAAGGACATAGCCTCGTGGCGCTGAAAAGCGTTTAGCTCTGTTGGCGATCCGTCTCACGCCGCGCCTCGGCATGCGATATAGCCAGCATACGGGATAACTTCCGGCACCCCTCACGCTCGGCCATGAGCTGTAATTCGCCCAATAAATCAGCAAGATATTCTAGGTGCTCTCGCTTCTCACCGCCTGACCGGCCGAAATGTCCGCTATCCTGCAACGCTTCCATCGCCCTTGAGAAATGATCCGCACAGTCCATATCCTTAATGTACAGCACTCTAGTTATGGTGGCAACTATAATAAATATACAATCTAAAGTCGTAACAACCTGGGATTTGACAGCGCTGCGGCGATCAACCATGTTCCGGCCCCGCCTCGAGGCGGCGAATGAAGGCCGCTTACCCGTCGACCCGGCGGACAGAGAGCGGCCCAGGAGCGAAATCGCCAGATGAACGTCGTCATCGTCGAATCCGCCGCTAAGGCCAAGACGATCAATAAATATTTGGGCTCAGGCTACAAGGTCATCGCGTCCTACGGGCACGTGCGCGACCTGCCTGCGAAGGACGGCTCCGTTGAGCCCGAGCAAGATTTCGCGATGCACTGGGAAGTGGATCCGAAGTCCCAGAAGATCATGCGCGAGATAGCCGACGCGCTTAAGAAAGCCGACAAACTGATCCTCGCGACGGACCCTGATCGCGAAGGCGAGGCCATTTCCTGGCACATCCTGCAAATTCTCAATCAGAAAAAGGCTCTGAATAAGAATACCGAGGTCGAGCGGGTGGCGTTCAACGCCATCACCAAGCAATCGATCCTCGCCGCGCTCAAGGAGCCGCGCAAGATCGACGAACCCCTGGTTGACGCCTATTTGGCGCGCCGCGCCCTCGATTATCTCGTCGGCTTTACACTCTCGCCCGTGCTCTGGCGGAAGCTGCCGGGCTCCCGGTCGGCTGGCCGCGTGCAGTCCGTCGCCCTCCGTCTCGTCTGCGACCGCGAAGCCGAGATCGAGGCCTTCAAAACCGACGAATACTGGACGATCGAGGCGCTTCTCTCGACAGCCAAGGGCGAAGACGTCAGATCGCGCCTTGTCGCGATAGATGGAACGACGCTCAAGAAGCTCGACATCAAAGACGAAGCGACGGCGACTGCCATCCGGCAGGCGTTGATCGGCCGGGACTTCCGCGTCGCGTCGATCGAGAAGAAAGCCACGAAGCGCAATCCCTTCCCGCCGTTCACGACGTCGACATTGCAGATGGACGCGTCTCGTAAGCTCGGCTTCTCGGCCAAGCAGACGATGCAGATCGCCCAGCGCCTCTATGAAGGCGTCGATATCGGCGGCGAGACCGTCGGCCTCATTACCTATATGCGAACGGACGGCGTTCAGATCGTACCGGAGGCCGTCAGCCAAATCCGTGACGTGATTTCTGCCGAGTACGGCAAGAACTACACGCCATTCGCCCGCGAGTATAAAACGAAGGCCAAGAATGCGCAGGAAGCGCACGAGGCCATCCGCCCGACTGACCCGCGCCGCAAGCCCGATCAGGTCCGCAGGCACCTCGAGAAGGATCAGGCCGCGCTCTACGATCTCATCTGGAAACGCACCATCGCGAGCCAGATGGCCCCGGCCGACATCGAGCAGACGGCAGCCGAGATCGAGGTCAAGGGCGCCGACGGCAAGGCCTACGGCCTGCGGGCGAACGGCTCTGTCCTGATGTTCGACGGCTTCCTCAAGGTCTACGAGGAAGGCCGCGACGACCGTGTCCGCGCGATCGAAAAAGGCAAGGACGATACGGCCGACGACGATGACGAGAATCGCCGTCTTCCGGTGCTCGCCGTTGGCGATCATCTGAAAGATAAAGAGATCAGCGCCGACCAGCACTTCACCCAGCCCCCGCCCCGCTTCTCGGAAGCGACGCTGGTGAAGCGGATGGAAGAGCTCGGCATCGGCCGGCCTTCGACCTATGCGTCGACGATGGCCGTGCTCGTCGACCGCGATTACGTCCGCATTGAAAAGAAGCGCCTCGTCCCCGAGGACAAGGGACGCCTCGTCATCGCGTTCCTCGAAAGCTTCTTCAAGAAATACGTCGAATTCGACTTCACGGCCGAGCTCGAAGAAAAGCTCGATCTCATCTCCAACGACGAACTTGCCTACAAGGACGTGCTGCGTGACTTCTGGCGCGACTTCATGGCGGCCGTCGGAGAGATCAAGGATCTGCGCGTCGGCGACGTTCTCGAAGCGTTGAACGAAATGCTTGGGCCGCACGTCTTCCCGGATAAGGGAGACGGCAGCGATCCGCGCCTTTGCCCGAAGTGCGGATCGGGACGCCTGAGCCTCAAGATTTCCGGCAAATACGGTGCCTTCATCGGCTGCGGAAACTATCCGGAATGCAACTATACGCGCCAGCTGACCCAGTCTGCCGACGGCGACGCGAACGCGCTCGACGGCAAGATTCTAGGCTACAATGACGACGGCGTTGCGGTCACGCTACGCACCGGCCGGTTCGGACCCTACATCCAGCTCGGGGAAGCATCGGGCGACGAAAAGCCGAAACGCTCGAGCATTCCGAAGGGCATCGACGCAGCGACGCTCGATTTCGAAAAGGCGCTGCAGCTCCTGTCGCTTCCGCGCGAGGTTGGTGCACATCCCGATGAAGGTGGCGCGATCACTGCGGGTCTTGGCCGGTTCGGGCCGTTCATTGTTCACGAGAACGGCGGAGCCAAGACCTACGTCAATCTCGAGAGCATCGAGGACGTGTTCACCATCGGCCTCAACCGGGCCGTCACGCTGATCGCCGAAAAGCGCGCCGGCGGCGGCAAGAGCCGTTTCCAGCGAAACGCGCCGAAGGTGCTGAAAGATCTCGGCGAGCATCCGAGCGAAGGCGGCGTTGTACAGGTGCTCGAGGGCCGCTACGGGCCATACGTCACGCACAACAAGGTCAACGCCACGGTACCGCGCGCGAAGGATCCGGCATCCCTCACGATGGATGAGGCGGTGGCGCTTCTGGCTGAGCGGGTAGCCAACGGCGGAGGCAAAAAGTCGAAGTCGTCGCGCGCCGCGAAACCGAAGGCGACGAAAGCGGCAAAGCCTGAGAAGGCAGCTGCGGCGCCTGCGGAACGCAAGGCCGCCAAGCCTGCGGCCGCAAAGAAACCTGCTGCTGCAAAAAAAGCCGCGAAAGCTGCCGCTCCAGCAAAGAAACTCGCTAGGGCCAAGGCCTGATAGCAAACACGAGGCGCCAGGTGGCCCGCAAATCGAACGTGACGCGCGCTCCTGCAAACGGCGGACTTCCGAGCAAAGAGCAGATCCTCGACTTTCTGAACTCCGCTCAGGGCAAGGTCGGGAAACGCGAGATCGCGCGCGCCTTCGGCGTATCGGGCGGCGCCCGCATCGCGTTGAAGCGACTGCTCGCCGAGATGTCGGAAGAAGGCACGCTGGCGGGCGATAAAAAGCACATGCGTGAGAAGGGCAAACTCCCGCCCACCACGACACTTGAAGTCACAGGCCGCGACAAGGACGGCGATCTCATCGCAAAGCCGCTGCACTGGGAAGAAGACGACGGCAAGCGGCCGATCGTTCGCATGCTGACCGGCCACGGACGCGACGTCGAGATCGGGATCGGTGATCACGTTCTGGCGCGCCTCGACAAGCTGCCGCGTGGAAGCGGTGCCGCGTCCTACGAAGCGACGCCGATCAAGAAGCTGCCGCGTGAGAAGCGCCGCCTTCTCGGCATCTATCGGGCATCGAAACGCGGCGGCGGCACCATCGAGCCGATCGATCGGAAAGAATTGAAGAGCTGGCAAATTCTGCCTGACGATACCGGCGGCGCCAGCGACGGCGATCTCGTTCGCTTCCAATTGAACCGGCGCGGGCGTTTCGCAACGCCCCGCGCCGAAATCGTCGAAAGCCTTGGCAATCCCGACGATCAGCGGAAAATTTCGCTGATCGCCATTCACGCTCACGGCATCCCGGAAGATTTCCCCGAGTCGGTCATTCAGGAATGCGAGACGCTGCCGCCGCCCACCATGAAAGGCCGCACTGATCTTCGCGACATTCCGCTCCTCACCATCGACCCGATGGATGCCCGCGATCATGACGACGCCGTGCACGCGGCCGCCGATACGGACTCGAAAAATTCAGGCGGCTTCGTCGTAACCGTCGCCATCGCCGACGTCGCTCACTATATCCGCCCCGGCTCGAAGCTCGACCGCGAAGCGCAACTCCGCGGCAACTCGGTCTATTTCCCGGACCGCGTCGTGCCGATGCTGCCGGAAAAAATATCGAACGATCTTTGCTCGCTGCGTGAACTCGAAGAGCGCCCGACCCTCGCCGTCCGCATGGTGTTCGACAAGCACGGCGAAAAGCGTAGCCATACGTTCCTGCGCGCCATGATGAAATCGGCCGCCAAGCTTTCGTATCAGGAGGCGCAGGCGGCCATCGACGGTGACCCGTCGGAAAAATGTCTGCCTCTCATGGAGACGGCACTGAAGCCGCTGTGGGCGGCTTACCGAGCTGTCGCGAAGGCGCGCGACAAGCGTGGTCCTCTCGACCTCGATTTGCCCGAACGCAAAATCCTTCTCAACGCCGAAGGCAAAGTCGATCGCGTCGTGACGCCTCAACGATTAGAGGCGCATCGCCTGATCGAAGAGTTCATGATCCAGGCCAACGTTGCAGCCGCCGAGACGCTCGAGGAAAAGCGCCTTCCGCTCGTCTATCGAGTCCACGACGCGCCGAGCCCGGAGAAATTGAAGGGCCTCAGAGACTTTCTCGAAACGCTCGACATGAAGGTTCCGCACGCCGGTGCGCTGAAACCGGAAGCTTTCAATCGCGTCCTCGAGCAGGCGAAGGATCTGCCCGTTCCCGACCTCATCAATGAAGTGATCCTCCGCTCGCAGTCGCAGGCCGAATACAATCCGAAGAACATCGGGCATTTCGGTCTGAACCTCGTCCGCTACGCGCACTTCACATCTCCGATCCGCCGCTACGCCGATTTAATCGTGCATCGCGCACTGATCCGCGCGCTTGGTCTCGGTTCCGACGGACTAAGCGACGATGAAATTCCGCGCCTCGCAAGCATCGCAAAAGCAATCTCGGACACAGAGCGTCGCGCCATGTCCGCCGAGCGTGAAACGACGGATCGTCTGATCGCCGCTCACCTTGCCGATCATGTCGGCGCGACATTCCATGGGCGCATCGCAGGCGTCACGCGGTCCGGCCTCTTCGTGAAACTCAAGGATACCGGAGCCGACGGCTACATTCCGATCTCCAGTCTCGGCAACGATTACTACCACCACGTCGAGGCGGCCCACGCTTTGATCGGCGCCCGTTCCGGTACGGGTTATCGGCTCGGCGATACGGTCGAGGTCCGCCTTCTCGAGGCAATCCCGTCCGCCGGTGCGCTACGATTTGAAATGCTGACCGAGCCGACCAAGGGAAATTTCGCTTCGAAGGCAATCGGCAATCGCAACGCTCGGCCGCGAAAGTCGCACAAATTTCGCGGCCGGGGACGATAACGCCGCAGAAAGTGGCCCGCACCCTTGACCATCGCGCCAGGACGCCCCATCACATGCTCATGCTGGACACCGCAAGCAACATCCCCGTCGCAAACGATGGCACAGATCGAAATGTCTGGCAGGCATTGGGCCGTGGCTGGTCCCAGAAGTGCCCATCCTGCGGTGATGGACGGCTCTACGGCAAATATCTGAAGGTCAATGACGTCTGCCCGTCTTGCGGAACCGAGCTTTTCCACCAGCGCGCCGACGACGCTCCGCCCTATTTCGTCATGACGATCACCGCGCACGTCATCGTCGCCGGTATCATCATTCTCGAACGGCTCTATTCGCCGCCGACATGGGTACAGCTTGCGATCTGGATGCCGGCGCTCATACTGCTGAGCTTGTGGCTGCTGCCGCGCGTGAAGGGATCGCTCGTCGGATATCAGTGGGCCCTTCGCATGCATGGCTTCGGAGGTCCGAATACGGACGAGCCAGAAGAGTGGCCGCCCTCACCCCCCGCGGCCTCCTAAGATCCCCGTCGCGATGTCTGAACTAGCGAACGGCCAACTGACCGAGACGCCGATCCGCGATGCAGCGTGCCTCGTCGTCGTCGACACGTCGGGGCCGGAACCCACTCTTCTGATGGGACGCCGCCACGCCAGCCAAATCTTTCTCCCCGACAAATGGGTGTTTCCCGGCGGCCGCGTGGAGGAAGACGATCGCGCACTCGCCGATCGGTTCGCGGGCGCTTTCATGCCGGCGAACCTGGCAGACGGAATCAAGCCCTTCGCGCTGGCGGCCGTTCGCGAACTCTGTGAGGAAACCGGCCTCGTAATCGGCACGAAGAGCCTATTCTCGCATCAGAGCGCGGCCTGGGAGGCTTTTGCAGCGTCGGGGCATAGCCCATCCCCCGCCGAGCTGCTGCCGTTTGCGCGCGCCATTACCCCCCCCGGGACGCGTCCGCCGCTACGACACTTGGTTTTTCGTGGCGAAGGCGAACGCAGTATCCGGAAATTTCGCCCCGCCCGACGGCGAGCTGCTGGATCTCGGTTGGTTTACCATTTCGAAGGCCTCGGATCTCGATCTGCCGCGGATCACCAAACATGTACTCGACGACGTCGCAGCGCTTCTTTTGGACGATCCGAAATTGAGCGGCATACGCGAATTCCTGCCGTTCTATTATTCGGCCGGATCTGCCTATCGTCGCGATCTAATATCCTGTAAAGTCGCACCTCCGCCGCCTTGACACGGCAAAGTTCGCGCGTATGTTGCGCGCTTCCTCGCCAAGGTTCATTGGCGCTTTCACTTAGGGCCAGGATCGATGGCGAAACCAGTTACACAAAAAATCAAATTGCTCTCGTCTGCCGGCACCGGCTTCTTCTACGTCACGAAGAAGAACCCGCGCACGTCGACCGAAAAGCTCGTATTCAAGAAATACGATCCGGTCGTGCGCAAGCACGTGGAATTCAAGGAAACCAAGATCAAGTAGGCGCGTTAACGCCGGCCTACTCTGGTTTGTTTTTGAAAAAATCGATGTACTGACGGGACCCTGGCTGAAAGCGGCCAGGGCCTAAAGCAAACTCGGCAGCGGGGTAAATCGTTCCGAGACAGCTTCGCGACCCTGGCCACAACCGGGCGAGGTTCAAAGAGGGCGTTGTTCCTCACCCAGCTTCGCGATCGACCCTCTGCAACCGTTCGAGGAGGCCACTCGTGTGGTCGCTCGGTTCGATCATACCCACTCTATCAGGCTATGCGGCGGGCCCAATAGCGCGGGATTTCTCGGTCGCCATCCAAACAGCATGCTGCAGGCTTCGCGACCAACAAATCTGACGTAATGTTCTTATTATCCCCACGTCGTTATTGAAATTGGTGCCAGAATACAGTGCGGAAAGCAACAACTGCTTTACTGTGTCAGCAGAGCAACGATTCGAAACGGCCAGCATTGTCTCGCCGGCTGACTAAACACCCGCAAGTAATACGAAAATTGGCCTGGGATCGGCAACGATAGAAATGTTGCATCGCCCCAATTGCGCGGCAGCAACGACCGCATAGTCCCGAAAGTCTCAGTTACGCCGCATCGGCGACGACCCGGTTTCGTCCGCGCCTTTTGGCTATGTAGAGCGCGCAATCCGCACGCTTGAACATCGTCTCGGGAGTGTCCTCGGGCGTTTCCAGCGTGCCGATCCCGACGCTCGCCGTCACACGGATACTTCTGCCGTCGCCGATCGCAAATTCATCCGCTGCCACGCATGCCCGCAGCCGCTCGCCGACTTGGTAGGCGTGCGTGAGATCAGTATCCGGCATGATGATAACGAACTCTTCGCCCCCGAGCCGGCACGCGAGATCTATCCCGCGCGTATTCCGCCGAAGGCGTACGGAAAACTCCCTGAGCACAGCATCGCCGACGTCGTGACCGTACGTGTCGTTGACGTTCTTGAAATGGTCGATGTCGGCAACGAGCATCGACAGGTTGCGGCCGGTGCGGATCGCTTCCGAGACCAATGTTCGAAGATGCCCTTCCATGTAACGGCGGTTATGAAGCCCCGTCAGCGAGTCGGTAATTGCCTGCTCGACGCTCTCAGCGAGGCGATGCCGCAGGAAATCGGAATGCCGCTTCCGCTTGATCTGCGTCTTCACGCGCGCGAGCAGCTCGTGCCGATCGATCGGACGCATCAGATAGTCGTTAACGCCCATATCGAGCCCGCGGAGCAAGCGCGCCTCGTCTCCGGGCTCGACCAGCATGATGACCGGAAGATGCCTTGTACGTTCGAGCGAACGCACTTGCGAGCAAAGCCTCAAACCATCGGCGCCCTGCAACGACAAACTCACGATGAGAAGATCGAAATTGCCCTCCGCAAGCCGCACCAGCGCGATCTGCGCGTCGCGCTCCGCGTAGGCGTCGTTGGCTTTGGATAGGACTTCGAGAAGACGCGCCGCCGAACGCGGATGGTCGTCGACCAGCATGACCCGGCCCGACCTCGCGGAAAGCGCCCGCGCGAGCGAGCCATCGTCCGGAATGCCCATGTCCTTGCCTGTCGAGGCACGCATGATCATTTCGTCGTTCAGCATCTTGAGGCGCGCGAGATTCTTCACACGCGTAACGAGTGCGATGTCATCGACGGGCTTTGTGAGGAAATCGTCGGCGCCGCTTTCGAGGCCCAGGACCTTATCGGACGGCTGATCGAGTGCCGTGACCATGACGACGGGAATGTGATGGGTCGCGTGGCTGCCCTTGATGCGCCGGCACACCTCGAACCCGTCCATGCCGGGCATCATGACGTCGAGTAGCACGACGTCGATGCTTTCGCGCGCCAGAATGTCGAGGGCCTGCTGCCCGCTGTTCGCGGTGAGAACCTCGAAATACTCCGCCTGCAGCCTCGCCTCGAGAAGCTTCACATTTGCAAGAATATCATCAACGACGAGTACGCGGGCTGTCATGGATCACTAAATCTGGAGACGAACTACGGCTTCGACGGGCCGATGAACTTTCGAACGGTTTCGAGAAAAGCCATCACCGAAATCGGCTTCGAAATGTAAGCTTCGCAACCACCGGACCGAATCCTTTCCTCGTCGCCCTTCATCGCGAAGGCCGTTACGGCTACGATCGGAATTTCGCGGAGATTGTCATCGTCCTTCAGCCATCTCGTCACCTCGAGGCCGGAAACTTCTGGCAGCTGGATGTCCATCAAGATCAGATCCGGACGGTGCTTGCGCGCGAGTTCGAGCGCGTCGAAGCCATTTCGCGTCTGGATCGTCTTGTAGCCGTGCGCCACGAGGAGGTCGTTGAAGAGCTTCATATTGAGCTCATTGTCTTCGACGATCAGGACAGATCGCACCGTTGGCCGCGGCTCAGGCACGCGACGCTCGACGTTCGTTCTGGATTCCTGATACGTCATTAAACCGCCCACTCTCCATCGCGGTCGTTTTGCACCGATTCTCGCCCAAACCCTGGGTCATCTTTGCCTCGAAAGCCGTAACCAACAGTTAACATCAGCCTACGCATAGGAATCGCAATGCTTCGCTCCAGATCAAAACCTATGACTAAGGATGATGCAGAGTCACTAGCGTTGCAGGTGCTGGCATTCCTGCTCGCCGACCCAAATCAAACTTCGCGTTTTCTGTCATTGACTGGGCTTTCACCTGACGATCTTCGAGGCGTCGCCAGTTCTAGCGAGCTGCAAGCAGCAATGTTCGAGTACATTCTTTCCGACGAAGGACTGTTGCTGTCGTTCTGCCAGGAAGCCGGCATCGATCCCGCGATCATGGGCCCGGCCCATCAACTTCTGACAGGACCAATCGATTACTCATAGTCGCTCGGCCGACGGGTCGCGATTGGACTACGAACTGGTTAGTGTCCGTCCTTCGTTTCTGGGCACTTGCCGGGCGTCAGCGCCGTCAGTTCCTTAAGCTCGCCCCTGATGGAGAACTCGCCGTAATCAATCTTCAGATTGCTGGTGACGCCATTCTCGAAATACCGAAACGACAGCTCATAGGACGGCGCTTGATCGCTCTTGTCCTTGCCGGCCTCAAAATAACTGATCGTCATTGGCCAAGAATCGACGCTCGCCAGAATGTCCGCACCTTTGAAGGAAGCCGGGACAGTCTTGGCGCTTCTGTCGAACTTTTTGCCGATGACAGTATTGGTCAAATAATATTTCTCGCCTTGCTCCGACCCGTCGTAGAGATTGGCCGCAAACATCTTCAAACCGCTTTTGGCCGCCTGGACGAGCGTTGAAGCGTGCTGCATCGGAAAATAAATATCGGGCGGCAACGACACGCGCTTTTTCGCGGGCTTCACGAGATCAACGCCGACGACTGGCGTCGCACCTTTCGAACGCGCAGCATCCCCTTGGCTCGTGTCGGCCAGCTTATCGTTCTGATATTGTGTCGAAGAAAACCTGAGCTTCTTCGCGTCGGCCTCTTCCCAGCTCGAATTCCTGAGATCGCTGAGCGTCTCGGCTCCTTCCTGGTTCGTCATCACAGTCACGAAACGCATGTTCTGCGTATAGCCGTCGCACTGCGAGCCGCTGAGCTCATAGACCATCCGGCCAGCGACGCCCGTCACGCCCGAGCCCGCCGTTGAACCTCCCAGAGAAAGCTCATAGACCGCTCGATGTGGGGCAAACGGGATAAGATCGGCTGCAGCCGCCGGCGAAACCGGTATCTGACCGGCAAGCACGAGAAGCGCGAACGTGGCATAGCCTTCACGCACTATCATTGGGCTCACTCGCTCTCCAGGCCTGTATACTTAAAGCTCCAGCAGTCTAGTTCGCAGATAAAGCGTTGCAAAGAGGCGCTAGCACGGCACAAGCTGCACCGAAATCTAACTATGGGTAATATGCCAATGACAACAGTCGATCAAAGGCTCTCCGAATTGGGCCTTAAACTCCCCGAGGCGCCCCAACCCGTCGCCAATTACGTGCCTTTTCTCATTTCCGGTGACCAACTCTTCATTTCCGGCCAGGTCGCCAAGGACGCGACCGGCCGCGTGCTGACAGGCAAGCTGGGAGCCGGCGTATCCATCGAAGACGGGCAGGAAGCCGCCCGGCAATCCGCGCTCAGCTTGCTGGCACAAGCGAAAGCCGCTCTCGGCGATCTTGAACGCGTGGTCCAGGTCTTGAGGTTGACGGGCTTCGTCGCCTCTACGCCGGAATTCGTCGATCATCCGAAAATCATCAATGGCGCTTCCGACCTTCTCGTCGCCGTCCTCGGCGACGCCGGACGGCACACGAGATCCGCTGTCGGCGTCTCGAGCCTGCCGCTCGGCACGTGCGTTGAAATCGATGCGATCCTGAAAATCCGTTGACGCCATGCTCGACCGCGCAGCGTTTCTTCGACCGATCGCTCACCGCGGCCTGCACGACGCGAAGCGCGGGGTCATCGAGAATACAGGCCCCGCGTTCGAGGCGGCCATTACGGCAGGCTACGGCATCGAATGCGATGTACGGCCGATCAAAGGCGGCGTTCCGATCGTCTTTCACGATGAGACGTTGAACCGGCTCGTCGACGGACGCGGCCCCCTCTCGGCCATCAAGGAACGTGATCTCGGATCACTGCGCTATCGGGTCGGAGACGCTACGATCCTGACGCTCGCCGGGCTGCTGGACCTAGTCGGTGGGCGTGTCCCGTTGCTCATCGAAATCAAAAGCGAATGGCAGCCGCCGGACCGCGAGTTCATCGCCAGCATTGCAAGGCTCGTTTCCGAATATCGCGGCCCCGTCGCGCTGATGTCGTTTGATCCGGACGTGATGACTGCTGTGCGGAGATTGGCCCCGGACGTCCCGCGCGGGATCGTTTCGGGAAGTTATGCGGGCAGCGGTTGGTGGTCGCGCGAGATCAAAAGAAAGCGCGCAGCCGGGCTTCGCAACCTGCTCGAGTCGGGCCCCGTCGCGCCGGACTTTTATGCCTACCAAGTCGATGCGCTGCCGACCCCGGTAACGGAATACGTGCGCCGGGTCTCGGGCCTGCCGCTCTTCACATGGACAGTGCGCACGCCGAAACAGCGGCGCATCGCCGAAGCGCACGCCGACGCCATGATATTCGAGGGCTTTCGTCCCTGACGATAGAACCGCCGCTCGCGATCGCCGCAAGCAGCGCGGATCTGCCCTGCTCTTTGTCGCTATGAGACCGCGAAGGAGTTGCATAGACTTGGGACACCTTCAGCAGCGGTAAAGATGCCGACATCTCCCGACACGGCCGTAAAGCTCGCCCCGTCGATCGCAGCGATCGATGCAGTGCAGTGGGATGCCTGCGCGAATCCCGATCCAGCGACGTTCAATCCCTTCGTCTCCCACGCGTTCCTCAAGGCGCTTGAGGAATCGCACGCGGTCGGAACGAGAAGCGGTTGGCTGCCGCGCCATCTCATCGTCGAAGACGAAACCGGAGCGCTGACCGCAGCCGCGCCCGCATACTTGAAATCGCACAGCCAGGGTGAATACGTATTCGATCACGGTTGGGCAGATGCCTACGCCCAGGCAGGCGGCCGCTATTATCCGAAGCTGCAGATCTCCGTGCCGTTTACGCCCGTCCCCGGCCCCCGCCTGCTCGTGAAGCCCGGAGGCAAGTCCTATTCCGACGAGCAGATTCTGGCAGCTGCAGCGATTGAGGTCGCCCGCCTCGGCGGCCTTTCGTCAGTGCACTTGACATTCCTCGACCGCGACGTCGCGGCCCGCCTGCGCGCCCTCGGCCTCCTGACGCGGATCGGCCAGCAATTCCATTGGCAAAACCAGGGCTACGGCTCCTTCGACGATTTTCTTGGCACCCTCGCATCGCGCAAACGCAAGGGGATCAGAAAAGAACGCCAGGCGGCATTGGCGCACGGGATCGAGATCGAACGCGTCGCCGGCAGAGCCATCGGCGAAGCCCACTGGGATGCGATGTATGCCTTCTACATGGACACCGGAAACCGCAAGTGGGGCCGGCCCTATCTCAATCGCACGTTCTTCTCGCTCCTCGGCCAGGCCATGTCCGAGCGGTGCCTGCTGGTCTTTGCCAAGCGGCACGGAAGCTACATCGCGGGCGCCTTGAACCTCATCGGCGGCGATTGCCTTTACGGCCGCTACTGGGGCGCAATCGAGCACCACCCGGCTCTCCACTTCGAGGTCTGCTATTATCAGGCGATCGAGTACGCCATCGAGCACCGGCTCCCGCGCGTCGAGGCCGGCGCCCAAGGCGAGCATAAGCTCGCACGCGGCTATCTGCCGGTCGAAACATATTCCGCCCACTGGCTCGCCGATCCGGCGCTCGAACGCGCCGTGGAACGCTTCCTGAACCAGGAGCGCCAAGCCGTGACCCGGTTCAATGCCGACTTGACCGAGATGGGCCCCTATCGCAAAGACGAAGCCTGAAGCGGCGCCCGGTCGAAGGCCGCCGCATATTGAGCCGAGCGGACCATCATGTCGTACGACGCAAACAACATCTTCGCGAAGATCCTGCGCGGCGAAATTCCGTGCCACAAAGTCTACGAGGATGCCGACGCGATCGTGTTCATGGACGTGATGCCCCAGTCGCCGGGCCACACGCTGGTCCTGCCCAAAGCCCCCTCGCGCAATCTGCTGGACGCCGATCCCGCAGTGCTCGCAAAGGTCATCCCACTCGTTCAGAAGGTCGCCGTCGCCGCGAAGTCCGCCTTCAATGCCGACGGCATCAGCATCGCGCAATTCAATGAAACGGCGGGCGGCCAGACGGTCTTTCACCTGCATTTCCACGTCATACCCCGCTACGAAGGCAAACCGCTGCACATCCACGCGCGAAATATGGAAGAAGGTTCCGTGCTCGCCGCTAACGCTGAAAAGCTGAAGGCAGCACTCGCGGGCTGACCCCTTCGCCGGACGGCTAACCGGCGGTCGTAAGAGAACGCCTCAGGGCGCGGATGCCGCCCCACACGACAAAAATCGCTGCGATGATCATCGCAAGTGTGACTGCCGTGGTTGCCGTGAACTCGTTCGCAGCGATGCTGTCGATCGCAACGATCAGCCCGGCAACGACGCCGAGCAGGACGGGCGCCAGCCAGCCTGTTCCGAGCCAACCGAAAATTCCCGCGAGAAGCAAGGCGGTGAGCCAGATCATGCAACCACGCTGGCCGTCAGGCCCTCATAACGGCTTCGACACATAAAGAAACGGCACGACCCGAAGGTCGTGCCGTTGAACTTTTACTCTTCTTTCTTCTTCCGCGGCACGCTCGGCACCGCTCCGGACCCGTTGGGCTTCTCGCCCTTTTCCTTCGGCCCGGGCAACGCCTTCTTCGGCGTCGCATCCGCAAGAACCGGCTGCGGAAGATCGTCGTCGTCATCCGTCTCTTCGTCTTCCGGCGACTTGGCCTTCTTCGAAGGATCGAGCGGCAGGAAGTCGAAAGCCAACGTCCTGTCGGGGCCCTTTCCGGAGACCAGAACCTTCACCGTTCCGCCGTTCTCGAGCTTGCCGAACAGCAGTTCTTCAGCCAGCGGCTTCTTGATGTATTCCTGGATGACGCGAGACAACGGCCGCGCGCCGAACTTCTCGTCGTAACCCTTCTCGGCGAGCCACCGTGTCGCCTCATCCGACAGTTCGATCGTAACGCTGCGATCTGCGAGCTGCGCTTCGAGCTGGAAGATGAACTTCTCGACGACCTGCGCAATGATCTCGGGCGACAGGCCCGCAAACGGCACGATGGCATCGAGACGGTTGCGGAACTCCGGAGTGAACAGCTTCGTCACTGCTTCCGTGTCTTCGCCTTCCCGCTTCTGACGGTTGAAGCCCATCGGTGGCTTCGCCATGTCGGATGCACCCGCGTTCGTCGTCATGATGAGAACGACGTTGCGGAAATCGACCGACTTGCCGTTGTGGTCCGTGAGCTTGCCGTGGTCCATCACCTGCAGGAGGATGTTGAACAGATCCGGATGCGCCTTCTCGATTTCGTCGAGCAGCAGCACGGAGTGCGGATGCTGATCGATGCCATCGGTCAGAAGACCACCCTGATCGAACCCGACATACCCCGGAGGCGCACCGATCAAACGCGAAACCGTGTGCTTCTCCATGTATTCCGACATGTCGAAGCGCAGGAGCTCGACGCCCATCAGGTTGGCGAGCTGCTTGGCGACTTCCGTTTTGCCGACGCCCGTCGGGCCGGAGAACAGATAGCAACCGATCGGCTTCTCGGGCTCGCGCAGGCCGGCACGCGCCAGCTTGATCGCGCTCGAAAGAGCCTCGATGGCCTTGTCCTGACCGAAAACCAGCCGCTTCAGATCGCGTCCGATATGGGCGATGACTTCGGCATCGCTCTTCGTGACGGTTTTCGGCGGAATGCGCGCCATGACGGCGACGGTCGCCTCGATCTCCTTCGTGGTGATCTTCTTCTTCCGCTTGCTTTCCGGCAGAAGCATCTGAGAAGCACCGGTCTCGTCGATCACATCGATCGCCTTGTCCGGCAGCTTCCGGTCGTGGATATACCGGGCCGAAAGCTCGACCGCGGCCTTGATGGCCTCGTTCGTATATTTGATCTTGTGATAGTCCTCGAAGACCGACTTCAGGCCCTTGAGGATCTCGATCGCGTCCTCGACGGTCGGCTCCTTCACATCGATCTTCTGGAACCGGCGCACGAGTGCCCGATCCTTCTCGAAGTGCTGCCGGTATTCTTTGTATGTCGTCGAGCCGATGCAGCGGAGCGTTCCGGACTGCAGCGCAGGCTTCAACAGGTTCGAAGCGTCCATAGCTCCGCCCGAGGTCGCACCCGCGCCGATCACGGTGTGGATCTCGTCGATGAAGAGAACCGCGCCGGGGAACGCTTCGACTTCCTTCATCACGGCCTTCAGCCGCTCCTCGAAATCGCCGCGATAGCGAGTTCCGGCAAGAAGCGCACCCATGTCGAGCGCGAAGATCGTTGCGCCCTTCAAAACGTCAGGCACCTGACCGGCGACGATCTTCCTCGCCAATCCTTCGGCAATTGCCGTTTTACCGACACCCGGATCGCCGACGAAGAGCGGATTGTTCTTCTGGCGGCGGCAGAGCACCTGCACGGTACGCATGACCTCCTGCTCGCGGCCGATCAACGGATCGATCTTGCCGTCGCGGGCTTTCTTGTTGAGGTTCACGCAATACGTGTTGAGCGCATCGCCTGGTTTCTTCTCTTCACCCTCGGTTGCGTTCACGTCCTCATCGACTCCACGAACCGTCCGCGGCTCGAACATGCCGGGCCGCTTTGCAATCCCATGAGCAATGTATTGAACGGCATCGAAGCGTGTCATTTCCTGCTCCTGCAGGAAATACGCTGCGTGGCTTTCGCGTTCCGAGAAAATGCCGACGAGCACGTTGGCGCCCGTAACCTCTTCCCGGCCCGACGTCTGGACGTGGACGATCGCCCTCTGAACGACCCGCTGGAACGAATTCGTCGGGTGAGCGTCGCGCGCTGATTTCGACACGATCGGCTTCAGCTCGGTGTCGAGATATTCGATCAATCGGGCACGCAATTGCTCGATGTCGACGGAACAGGCCCGCATAACGGCAGCAGCGTCACGATCGTCGACGAGCGCGAGCAGCAAATGCTCAAGCGTCGCAAACTCGTGGTGGCGGACGTTTGCATACTGCACAGCGCGGTGCAGGGAGGCTTCAAGATTTTTGGAGAGCGATGTCAATCGAGTCCTACTCTTTCTCCATGGTGCACTGTAGAGGGTGGCCATGCTGCCGTGAAAAGTCCATCACCTGCGTCACCTTTGTCTCGGCGACCTCGTAAGTATAGACCCCGCAAATCCCGACTCCTTTATGGTGGACATGGAGCATGATGCGGGTCGCATCCTCCTGTCCCTTGTTGAAGAAGCGTTGCAGCACCAGAACCACGAACTCCATCGGCGTGAAGTCGTCGTTCAACAGGAGAACCTTATATAGGTTCGGCTTCTTCGTTTTTGGACGGGTCTTGGTGACGATACCTGTTTTCGACTCGCCGTCGCCGTCATCGCGACGCGGCCCATCGGGCGGGTCGTCCTTGTTCGCGGCCATGCGGTGGGCCGCCAACGAGGGAATAAGTTGCACCGTCTTCATCGCGTGCCTCGGGGAAAACCCGAATCCGTCGGATGGTCCAAAGCTATCCCGCATCGGGTGCATGTTGGAGGCAGAAAGGTAACGCCCGCTTCCCCAAATGCGTGCCCAGCGGGGCACTCGTCTTTCTCGCCAAATGTTCAAGCTAACACCCGTCTCCATCAAGCACGTAATATAGGCACGCTGACGAACAAAAAATAGAACGAGCCGAGTGACGCATCTGGCATTTCCAACAATTGAATGACGAAACTCCCTTCAAGTTCCAGTTAGACCGAATAGCAACCGGGCTCGGTGCCCGACACGGCGCTCCGCCCGGAGAGACAAGAGTTTAACCCGGCCTCACGCCGAATTTCACGTTGAACTTCTGCCGCTGTCTTGCCCCCTGCCTTGAACTCCGGCGGGTCCATGGCCGCCTCCCCGAGCTTGCGCTCCGTACGCTCGCATGGCGAGCGAAATTGAGACACCGGGAGAGGGTATTTTTACCGCGTTCTTTAACCCTGCCGCAGTCCTCCGCCCATACACTTCCCAGTGCATCTGCGGGGCGCCGAAAAATTCGGGGGCGCCCAAAAGGTGCCCAAAAACAGTGCTCTGCTCTCTTCGTTGACTGCGGGGCCTTCCACGGGAGCCTTTACCGCCAACCCGTGGATCAGGGTTGTCAAAACAACCGCTCGGTATGAGCGGCAGAGGGAATTAGCGTTTTGTTTCGACGA
>NZ_JAIELN010000028.1 GCF_019753045.1 Hyphomicrobium sp. | reverse complement strand
GAAGGGTAATCCACGGCGGATTTATTCCAACCGTTTCAAGCCCTTGAGCGTAGTTTGGCGTAGTATTGGAAAGGAACGAAAAGGGTCCAAAGCTCCGCTCTTAATCAGCGAGTCCACGGTTCGAGCCCGTGATCACCCACCAATTAAATCAAGCGGATAGACCATCGTCGCGGGTTACGGATTGCTATCGGGCAACCAACGGGCAACCGGACGAGTGTCCGATTGCCCCTGAAATGACGACGGATTGTATCTCGTGAAGCCCTTTGACTTTTAATCAGAGAGTCGTTGGTTCGATCCCAATCGGGCTCACCACCAATATCAATGCGTTAGCGAAGACGGCAAACGGTCGAATCTGGTCTCGGGTGTGATCCGGGTGCCATCCCGTTTCTTTCTTGGCACCATGTATGGAAGCTTTTCGGAGTTCGCCTCGCCGTCGAACCAAGTCGCTCAATGCGGCTCCTCGAGATGAATGCGAATTGCCCCGATCCGGTAGCCAAGTTCTCTCCGCCAAAACAAATCAGTGCTCAACGAGCGGTTGGTTCGAAACCGACGTGGAGGAGTGGATCCGGTCGAGGCCGACAGTTTTAGACGTCGCGCCTAAGCGCGATAGCGGGCCAGTCATCGCGTCTTTTCTCAGCGTGCGACTAGCGCCCGGGATGCAGCGTACCTACCGAGTTGCAATTCACCGCGCTTCCCGGAGCGAACTAGGCATCTGACAACGACCGCAGCAAAGACGTGTCATGCAAAGCAGATAAAATCATAAGCCCGGCCACAGGTTTGGAAGAAGCTTTATCGACTTCATTCGGTAATCGTTCATGTGGCACCTGCTTTCTTGCGGGCCGCAGGCCGTATTTTCATGGGATATTGCTATGGGCGTTGATGAGAAAAGACTGGCGGCGGTGAAGCGTGCCTACGACGAAGTGATTTCAGATCTCTTCGCCGACAAAATTCCGGATAAGCGTGTCCGAGAAAGCATCGCAAGCGCAGTTCTTTTCGCGGCCAGAGCAAACCGCTGCGACTGGGAGCAGATGGCTTTTCACACAGGGTCGCTCGCCAGCAATCTTATGCAACAACGAAAGGTCCTCGTCCGTGACGAAGGGCGTGTTGCAATAGTGTGATGGATACTCGGTGTCGCCTTCGGCGGTTGAGATGAACCGTGTCCCGCTAGGACGTCGTTTAACCATCTTTTTCTACAGGTCGTGACGGTTTGCTTCAGGCCAATAGCAGCTATCATACATAATCTGGCCTGACCGTCAGGGACGGTCGCTCAATCCCCGACGTCTAGCGGCTCAAGTCCATACCGTCGGAACCGATCACGTTCACGCCCACTTTGGCATGAACTTCCGACGTCAACGTCGCGCGCTGATCAAAAGTGACCTTAACGCCGTCCCAACTCTAAAAGGATGAAGTCAGTGAGACTAAGAAGGTCCTCGTTGCGCCAGGTAGCAGATTGTCATTGTTGTCGGCTGAGACAATGTAGTTCTCGTTGAAGATATTGGCGACGTTAAGCTGTGCACGAACGTGATCATTGATTTGATAATATAGCGCCGCGTCGACGGTGGTAAACGCAGGCAGCTTCACGAGATTGGTGGCTGGCTGGAGCGACGCGTAGAAGTTAGTGTGATGCACGACCCCCAGCCCGGCTGCCCAGTCTCGGGTAAGTTGATACCGGTTCCAAAGGGAAATCGTATCGCTCGGTAACAACGGAAGCGGCGTTCCCGCCGGCAATGTTGCCGAAGTCGCACTCGTAAGCTCGCCAGTTTGGTGACCGTAACCTGCTGCTACCTGCCATCGATCGGTGACGTAACCTGTAAGCGTGACTTCCACACCATCGACTTCCGACTTGCCTGTCTGAATGAAGGTATTAGCGCCCTGGGCAAATCGGACGTTGGTTCGATCAACCTCATAGACTGCCATCGCAAATGCGAGAGCTGGCGTGATGTCCCACTTCAGACCGACTTCTTTATTCACGTATTTTTCGGGCTCAAGGTCCTTGGTTGCGTTCGTGACACTTCCAAACTGGTCGCCCGAGGCCGGCAAATGCGTAACCGAGTAGCTTACGTAGAGCGATAAGTTATCCGTCGGCTTTACGATGACGCCAGCTCTTGGTGAATAAAAGCTGTCATCCTGATCGAAGGTCCTGGGCGGCACCGCGCCCGGCAAAAGGTTTGTGACCGAAGTGCCAAAGGAGTCATGACGAACGCCGCCGATGATCTCGAGGTATCGCCCGATTTCCCACTGATCCTGAATGTAGAAGGACCTGGCATTGGCCGTCACGCGATTTTGCGTCGTCGGTGACGAAAATGAAACCGGCGGCCAGAAGATTGTGGGGGCCGCGAAGGGGACGAAGCATGTGCCATTGGGTAAACTGTTTCCCATGCCAAAGCTGACGCATCCTCCATTGCCACTCGAGACATCAAACTGGCCGCTACGCCTGACGTTGAAGGAATGCTGTACGCCAAACTCAGCGCCCGCCAAAAGCGTGTGACGTGTCCACCCATCTGAAAATTTGTAGATGAAGTCCGTCTGGTTGAAGAGGTTTTCCCTGTTGTTGATGCTGTTGTAGGCGACAATCGGCACGAGCCCCGTTGTTGGATCAAATGGGCCACCAGCATAGATGTTTTGGTACATCTTTTGGTAGTTGGCGTACTGCGTGACGTTCCGGATCTTCAGGCCAAAATCCGTCGTATGTTCGACGGTGGCAGATGTACGATCGACAACGGCATTGGCAAAGCTATCGTCAGGGTTTCCAAAAAAGGTTGATGCGGATGCCGGCGATGGTCCGACCGTTCCCTTAAAACCTGATGGGCGTTCCGAAGGAATACCCCGGTCCGCGGTTCTGTGATCCTCAAAGTGTTCATAGTCGAGGATTACAGTGGTGCGCTCCCACGGCCTGAAGGCAAAGGTCGGATTGACGCCCCACCGCTCGAGATCGACATAATCACGGTAGGAGCCGCTATCTTCATACATCGACGTGATGCGGGCCGCGAAGCCCGGCGTTATTGCGCGATCGAAATCGGTCACAACTCTCTTGTGATCAAAACTCCCGAATTCCACCGTTGCTTCATTGTGGGTGTCCCAATCCGCTTGTTTGGTAACGCGATTGATCACACCACCGGCACCGCCGCGTCCGAAAGCAAGTGCGGCTGGCCCTTTCAGGATCTCCAGTCGTTCGGTGTTATAGAGATCGCGAAAGATCTGGGCGTCGTCGCGAACCCCATTGACAAAAAAGTCTGCGGACGATGCCACCTGCCCGCGAATTGAGACTTGGTCGCGGTTTCCCTCACCCGGATGTACTTCTATGCCGGGCACGTATTTGACGACGTCACCAATGCTTTGGCTTGCCTGATCCCTTATCTGCTTGTCGGTCACCACAGAGATCGATTGCGGCACGTTTCTGAGCGGCGTGTCAGTCTTCGTTGAACTGCTGGATTTTGTCGCTCTGTAGCCGATATCGCCCTGCGCATCTGGCTGCGGGATTCCCGTCCCATCGGAGGTGGGCGTCGACGCGTCTACAGTGCTCGTATTTGACGATGGCTTTGCTTTAGCTGACGTGCTTTTCCCGGGGCGAGTATTTGATGTTTTAGATTTCTTCGCGTTGTTGCCCTGGGGATTGTCGTCGACCTGGACAGAAACCGGAGGCAGCGGAACAGCTTCGCCTTCTTGCGCTTCTGTCTCTACCGGCATTACGGCCAATAGAGAAGCAACGCTGAACGAAAGCAAATAGGCGGCAGCTTTGGAGCGAACAAAAGATCGTCCATTGGTGTTGCGCACAGAGATAACCCTCGAATTTCCTAGCTCCTCTCGATGGCAATTCTTGCCGTAGCAAGTCAAGAATTTTTGGCAATGGCTTCGTTCTAGGCAGTTAGACGAATTCTAAGTGGGGCTTTCGGGCATCACGACCATATCGCGCGCATGGCGGATGAATTGCCTGCCACTATCAAGTTACTGAGAACGCCTAAGGCCTGTGCTGCGCAACAACCGTTCATCTGCAGACATTATGCGCTTGTCGCTTAGGATCGCACACGCCACCTCAGCAATCTCAACGCGTTCGTGGTGACCAGCACCGTGGCACCGGTATCGGCAAGGATCGCCATCCAAAGCGTCGTCACGCCCAGCAGCGTCGTCACGAGAAACACCGCCTTCAGGCCAAGTGCGATCGCGATATTCTGCCAGATATTGCCGAGTGTGGCCTTCGAGAGCGCGATCAATTCGACAACGCCGGTGACGCGGTTTTTCAGCAACGCGGCATCGGCCGTTTCCAAGGCCACATCGGTCCCTCCGCCCATGGCAATACCAACCGAGGCGGCAGCGAGCGCAGGGGCATCGTTTATGCCATCACCGACCATGGCGACGAATCCCGCTTCCTTCAATCGAGCGATCTCGGCGAGCTTAGCATCAGGCAACAGCTCGGCGCGTGCCTCCATGCCGAGCTGTCCGGCGATGGCGTCTGCTGTGCGCGCGTTATCGCCGGTCAGCATCAAGGCTGCGATACCTCGGGACTTAAGCTGTTTGATAGCTTTGACCGCGTCGGCGCGCGGCTCATCGCGAAGCGCAATCAGCCCCTCAATAACTTTGCCAGACATCAAGACCACGACCGTCTTACCCTCGCTTTCGAGCGCTGCAATCCTGTCAGCCAGCTCCGGCGCGACAGTCGTTTGCTCTGCCGCGTGGCGCGGGGATCCGACGGATGCGAAACCGCTCTTCAAGCGAGCGGTCACCGCTTTGCCCGGAATCGCCTGACTGCCGCCGAATACGACGGGAAGCTCGAGCTTGCGCGCCTTTGCGGCTTCGACAATTGCCTGTCCGAGTGGATGACTGATGTTTCCTTCGACGGCGGCGGCGCGGGCCAGGACCGCATTCTCTTCAGCGTTGACGGCAATGACATCCGTCACCTGAGGCCTGCCTTGCGTCAGCGTGCCCGTCTTGTCGAAGGCGACAGTCCTGACCTTGCCGAGCGTTTCCAGGGGCGCGCCACCCTTGATCAGCAGACCCTCGCGGGCTCCTGTGGCCAAACCGGAAGCAATCGCGGCTGGTGTGGAGATGACGAGCGCGCACGGACACGCGATCAGCAGCGTCGCGAGCCCACGATAGATCCACGTCATCCAGTCGCCGTCGAAGGCCAGCGGCGGGATTACGATGACCAGGAGCGCGCCGAGCATGGCAAGCGGCGTGTACCACTGGCTGAACCTGTCGATCATGCGCGCCGTTGGCGCCTTGGACTCCTGTGCTTCCTCGACGAGGTGGATAATGCGGGCGATCGTGTTGTCGGCCGCCGCGCGCGTGATCTCAATGCGCAGTTCGCCATTGGCATTGATGCTGCCGGCATACACCTTGGAGCCCACGGTCTTGGCGACTGGCACGGATTCACCCGTGATCGGCGCTTCGTTCACGTCCGAGTCTCCCGCGATCACCTTTCCGTCCGACGGGATGCGGTCGCCGGGACGGACAATGACCACATCGCCGACCACCAGATCGGCCGCCGGAACCTCTTGTACTTCGCTTGTCCCGTTGCGCAGCATCAGTGCGCTGCGCGGTACGATGTCGATCAGTGCCTCGATACCGGCGCGCGCACGACCGGCCGCTACGGTTTCGAGCCATTCGCCGATCGCGAACAGCACGATGACGACGGCTGCCTCCTCGGCCTCGCCGATGGCAACCGCGCCAAGGACTGCAACCGTCATCAGCGTTTCGATGGTGAAGGGAGAGCCGGAGAGTGCTCCGCTCAACGCCCGGCGGGCGAACGGGATGACGCTGACTAACGCCGCAGCGGAATATACCCAACGCTCGTGTGCGGGCAGAAACCATGCAAGGATGAATGCGAGAAGGAAGATAACTCCAGTCGCAAGAACAAGCTGCGTCTTCGCGTCCTGCCACACGGGCAACCGCACGCGCTTCCGCGGGACACCGCTAACAGATGCGGCGTCCGCAACCGGCTGATAGCCGAGCGCCCGGACCTTCTCTTCGATGACGCGCGGCGACGTCCGGTCCTGATCAAGCTGAAGTGCCAGGGTGCCGGCCGAATAACTGACGTTGATCTCTGAGACCCCCGGCAGCCGCTGCATGGCGATCTCGATCTTGAGGGCGCAGGCGGCGCAATCCATGCCCTCCACGCGAATTTTAAAGGCGCTAATCGCCGCCATCGGTGTCACCTCGACAATGTGTTGTGACACCCTATATGCACCTTGTAGCAACTACAGGGTCAAGCCATGCAGGCCGGAAATCTCTCGATCGGTGATCTCGGGCACCAAACAGGCACGAAAGTAGAGACCATCCGCTACTACGAGCGCATCGGCCTGCTATCGGCGCCGGCCCGCACGGCGGGCAACTACCGCTCTTACACGAAGGACCATCTCAACCGCCTGAGCTTCATCCGCCGCGCGCGTGATCTCGGTTTTTCGCTCGAGCAGGTCCGGGCCCTGCTGGACCTCTCCGACGACCGGAAGCGGTCCTGCTCCGCCATCGACACCATAGCCAAAGAGCATCTATCCGAGGTCGATCGCAAGATTGCCGATCTCAAAGCTCTTCGCCGCGAGCTGAACAATATGATCACGCAATGCAGTTGCGGCACGGTCGCCGACTGCCGCATCATTGATTCGTTGTCGCCGTGAAGAGAGCGACCTTGGGTCCGTCGCACGTGCGCTGTTGCTTTTTCTGGCTATGTCTGCGAAGGGTCACGCACGGTAGGTTTACGGCCGGTGATTTTTGCGCAGAGGCCCTGGTTTAAGAAAAATGGAACGCAGCGTCTGAGAAGCTGATCTGGGGAAGCCGGATACACTCGGCGAAATAGTCCTGCGTATGCTGCCATTCCGGTTTGTTGAGTCGCTTCGGCATCAGGTGCATGTCGCGCATAAGATAGCCAGGATTGAAGTTTTCCTCATCGATCCATGGCAAAAGCGGCTCGCCTTGATCTTCCTTTCTGAGTTCAACCGTCACCATTTCCCTGCCTATGTTCCGCATATGCTTCAGAAGCCGGGTCACGAAGTCCGCAATCAATTCAACTCTGAGTGTCCAGCTCGACCGAAAATATCCGAAAACCCATACAAGGTTCGGTACGCCCGTGAACATCATGCCGTGATATGTGACGGTATCAGCTAGATTTAGAGGCGCGCCGTCTTTCGAGAATGCTATGCCTCCCAAAACGCTGAGCCTGAAGCCCGTTGCGGTGACAATGATGTCGGCTTCGAGCGTTCGACCAGACTTCAAACGCACACCCTGCGGCGTGAACCTGTCGATGATGTCGGTGACGATCGATGCTTTCCCTGCGCGGAAAGGCTGGAAGAAATCGCCCTCCGGTATGAATGCAACACGCTGCTGCCATGGCCGATAAGCGGGCGTGAAGTGTGCTGCCACGTCGACCGATGGACCAAGATTGGCTGCGACGGCGGATATCATTTCCTTCGCCACAGCGTCGGGTTCGTTTTGGGCGCGCAGAAGTCTCCCTTCCTGCTCCTTCAGCAGCTTCTTTCGTATAATCGCGTGGATCCAATTCTCGTCGATTTCGAGTGCGCGCAACTGATCGGCCAGCGCGTCTGCGTTTGTTCCTGGATTGAAATAGGTCGGCGACCTTTGCAGCATCGTCACGTGAGCTGCCTTCTCGGCAAGCGCCGGTATCAGCGTCGCTGCGGTGGCGCCGGAGCCGATCACCAGGATGTTCTTGCCGGTGTAATCGAGGTCGGATGGCCATGTTTGCGGGTGGACAATCTGGCCTTTGAAATCGGCCATTCCCGGCCAATCCGGCGTGTAGCCCTCGTCGTGGCGATAGTATCCCTGACACATCCAAAGGAAGTTGGCCGCAAACGCCAGATTTTCACCCGTTTTCTCGTTGCGAACGACGAGATTCCACCGTTTCCTTTTGCTATCCCAATCCGCCGAAATAACGCGGTGACGGTACCGGATATGACGCTCGAGATCGTCCTCCTTAACGACTGCATTCAGATAGGTGAGGATCCGGTCGCCGGTGGCAATGGGGGATTCCACCCAGGGTTTGAAGCTAAATCCGAAAGTGTAGAGATCACTGTCCGAACGCACGCCGGGATAGCGATGCGTATGCCATGTTCCCCCAAAGGTCTCCTGCGTTTCAAGAAGAACGTACGATAGCTCGGGACACTCCCTCTTGAGCTGATGGGCGCTGCCGATGCCGGAAATGCCGGCGCCGACGATGATGACGTCAAAATACTGAACCTCATCCGCCTGCCCCTTGTGGGTCATCGTTTCCATTTGGCTATCGCTTTCTTGTGCAGGTCGGCCTAGACGGTTTCCATGTACCGGCGCCGCTCGAGATCAGTCACTGTTCGCTCAAATACGCCGAGCTCGAAATCAGCGATGCGGAGAGCGTTGTCGACGACCTCGGGCGACAGCACCTCTCGGATCCCCTTATCGTTGGCAGCGCATGCAACGGCCGCGGAGAGGGTAGTCGGAACCTTATCCACGTTGTCGTCATACGCATTGCCGCTTGCGGGCGGCGGTGGGACCAGGCCAAGGCGAATGCCGCGCAATCCTGATCCAAGCGCAATCGACAATCCGTAATAGGGATTGACGTCCGCGCCCGCCATGCGCACTTCAAGCCGTGTGCTACGGGGCGTTGCATTGATCGCGCGGAAGCCGGTCGTGCGATTGTCTATGGCCCAATTGCGTGTCGTTCCGGCGAACGTCATCGACTGCAGACGCTTGTAGGAATTCACGTTCGGCGCGTAAAAAATCATCGAAGGCGCGAACACGTCGATGTTGCCCGCAACAAAATTCTTGAACGTGTCGCTGAGGCGCAGCGGTTTACCGGCGTCGTAAAACACCGGATCTTTTGTAATCGTCTTCTGCAGGCTGATGTGGATATGGCCCGAACATCCGGACAAATCTTCGCGAAACTTCGCCATGAACGTCGCCATGGCGCCGGCCTGAGATGCAATCTGCTTCGTCGCCAGCTTGAGCATGATCGAAGTGTCGGCCATCTTCACCGGATCAGAGTGATGGAGGTTCACCTCGAACTGACCTTGCCCCCACTCAGGCAGGCAGCCTTCGATCTCATTCGGAAAACAATCTCTCAGCTTTCCGATGATGGGCTCCCAGTAGTGACCTTCCAGAATCGAATAGCAGTGAATATCGCGAGAGCCGGGCTCGATATCAGACCACCGGCCTTTGCGAACTTCGGCCATTGATACCGGCAGCAGGTAGAATTCGAGCTCGAGGCTGGCGCTAGAATCGAAGCCCATGGACTTGGCTTCTGCCACCTTGCGCTTCAACATCGAACGTGGGCAGAGCGGGTGGGGGGAACCTTCAGGTGTCGCCCAATCCATGAAGACAATCGCGGTATTTGCTTCCCACGGAGCAACGCGGAAGGTCGATAGATCAATTACGCCCTTCACGTCCGGAATGCCGGTATCAAACAGCCCCGGCAATACTTCGTCCATCGTCGTCGTCCCCAAAAGAAACGACGCGAAGTGCAGGCCATCCTCGATGGCATGATAGAAATAGGGAACCGTCAGCCGTTTGCCGCGCAGAACGCCCGCTGCGTCGGTTGCCGCAATGATGACCGTCTTGACCTTTTCTCGCGTTATGATCTCGCGGACTTCTTCGATTGTCATTTCAGGCTTCCCTTTCGTTCGCGTTCCCACGCGACGCATACATTCCGGCGACGATTAAAATGATCGAGAGGAAGACGATGAGCGTGGCGACGGCGTTTACTTCTGGCGTTACCTCGCGACGCAGGAGCGACCACAACGTCATAGGCAGAGTATTTTCTCGACCCGTGAGCAGGAAGGTGACGGCGATCTCGTCGAATGAGATCGAAAACGCTATCAACATCGCTCCGAACAGCGCCGAGCGGATGCCCGGAAAAGTTACGTTCTTAAAGATCTCCCAATCGTTGGCGCCGAGATTTGCAGCGGCTTCCGCTTGGCTTTTGCCCAGCTGCTGAAGCCGCGCGAATACCTCGGTGATCGTGACGCACATCAGTGCCGTGCCCTGGCCAAGCATGATCGTGTACAGCGAAAGGCGCAGGTGAATGGTGAGATAAAACCCGAGAAGAGCGATGCCCGTGATGATGCCGGGGAGAACGATGGGCAACATCACGATGCGCCGGAACATACCCTTTCCCGGAAACTCGTAACGATCGAGTGCGATGGCTGCGGGTACGCCAAAGAGTACACTGATAACAACGACACCGAGACCGACATAAACGCTGTTCCAGATGGACGTCAGCATTTGATCGTCCCTGAAAAGTGCTTCGTACCAACGGAACGTGAATCCATTGAACGGCAACCCGGTGTACTGGCTGTCGTTGAACGAAAAGACCATCATCACCAAGATCGGCGCGTATAGAAATGCGAGCACCGACATGGCCAGCGTGGTTACAAGTGAACGATTGCCGAAAGCGCGCATGAGATCTCTCAGAACCGGGTTTGCGTTCTTTCTTCCAACCATCCCGACGCCGAGATGAGCAGAAGACCGAGCGAGATAATCACCAATCCGATTGCGGCAGCCATCGGCCAGTCGAATGCCACGCCGAGGAGATTGATGACCACATTGGAGATCATCACGGAGTCCGGGCCACCAACGAGAACGGGGGCGACGAAATCTCCGAACGCCAGCGAGAAGGTGATGATCGCTCCTGCCACCACACCTGGAACACTGATCGGCAGGATGATGCGCCTGAAGATCATCCAGCCGTCCGCACCGAGATTGCGGGCGGCCTCGATCAAGGATGTCGGCACCCTCTCAAGCTGCGCGTAGATCGATAGAACTGCAAATGGCGTGAAGATATACGTCAGCGTCATGTCCACGCTGAATTCGTTGTACAGAAACAACCGCACGGGTTCGTGAACCAGGCCGAGGCTCTGCATCCCTACATTGAGTATCCCGCCCGATCCAAGGATCGTTTTCCAAGCGTACGCCTTGACGAGATAGCTGGCCCACCAAGGCACGATCACGAGAAGATAGATGAGGAACTTCAGCCGCTGCGTTCGAACGTGGAAAGCCAGATAGAATGCCAGCGGATAGGCGACGATCGAGGAAAAGACGGCTGTCATCAAGCCAATCCGAGCCGATTTTATGATGACGCTGAGGTACGGATCGACCGTGAAAACGCGCACGAAATTGTCGAGTGATAGTCCAGGGATGAACCGCATGTCGTCCACATGACCAAGGCTCGTGTAGAGCAGCGTGGCGTATGGGATCAGCATGAAGATCGTGAACCATGCCAACGGCGGCACCAGCCAAAGAAAGAGCCTTCGGCGTTCAATCGCTCGGGCGCTGCGGATGCTGGTTCTCTTGATCTCGACCGTCTGTTCAATCGTCGTCATCGCCGTCATCTCAATGCACCACAACGTGTGCCTTGGCCGGGTTCACCTTCAAAGCTACGGTCGAACCGTGCGCGACCTGCGGCAGATCCGTGCGTGCATGGACGTGAACGACGCCAGAGTTTCCGTTCAAGGCGACGACGTACTCAACATATTCGCCGCGATAGAGGCTATCGACCACCTTTCCGCCGATTGCATCTGCGGCGGTATCCGTGAATGTGAGATCTTCCGCGCGCAGCATGAGACCCACGGCACTTCCCGGAGCCGCGTCGGCTTTGCCTCGCACACCGACGCGATCGCCGTTTCCGAGACGGACGGTCAAGGAGTCCGCTTGTTTGCTGTCAACGGTAGCGTCCACGATGTGCGCGTGTCCGATGAAGGACGCGACGTAGCGATTGGCCGGGCGATCATAGATTTCCCTGGGGGTGCCAAACTGCATGACCTTGCCTTGCGACATCACCGCGATCGCATCGCTCATCGCCATGGCTTCGTCCTGGTCGTGCGTGACATAGACGAATGTTTTGCCGAGTTCTCGATGCAGGCGAATGAGCTCGAGCTGCATGATCTTGCGCAAGTTGGCATCGAGCGATCCGAGCGGCTCGTCAAATAGAACCACCTTTGGATCGGTCACCAGCGCTCGGGCTAACGATACCCGCTGCTTCTGACCTCCAGAGAGCTGATGGGGCTTTTTGTAGGCATGATCTTTCAGATGCACGAGATCGAGGAATTCAGCGACACGCTGTTGAATTTGCGGTTCCGTATATTTTCCCCGCTTGCTCTTTACGCGTAGGCCGAATGCGACGTTGTCCTGAATTGTCATGTTCGGAAACAACGCAAAATCCTGAAACACCATTCGCATATCGCGATCAGTGACAGGCTGATCTGTGATGTCCTGGCCGTCTCGCAAAATCTGCCCTGACGTTGGGATCTCGAGACCGGCAATCATTCGTAAGGTCGTCGTCTTCCCGCACCCGGAAGGCCCGAGAAGAGTGACGAATTTGCCGGCGCCGATCGTCATGTCGACGCCGTCAACTGCCCAAGAGGCGTGCCCGTGGCCCTCAAAGAGTTTGCGAAGATTTCGAAGTTCAATTCCAGTGGTCATCGCACTCAATGGTCCTATCGTTAGCAAACTAGAAGACGAGCACGCCTCTCGCAGCGCGAACCTTCAGGGGACAGCAAGAACTAATTTGCCGCCGCCTTCACCTGGTTCCATATTTCGAGATACTTCGCCCGGCGCTTCACCGGCTGCCACCAATCGACGTTGGTAAGCGTTGCGGGATCGGTCATGCCCAGTTCGGTATAGGTCGCCCTGGTTTTCTCATCGAGCTCGTCGGCCACATGGACGTTGGGATAGCCAAAGCCCGTGACCTTGTGCGCCAAAGCTTGCGCTTTCGCTGAAGATACGTAATTGAGGAACGGATAGACGCAGGGGTTGCTTTCGGCTCCCTTCACGATCATCCAGCTGTCACTCCAGCCTCCCCGACCCTCTTTGGGCATGAGGTCAGCGATCTTCTTGCCGTCGGCCCGCAGCTGAACGATCGTGGACTCCCACGAGTTTCCGCCCACTGCTTCGCCGCTGGCCATCAAGGTGCCCATCTCACCGGTCGTGAACCAGTATTTACGAATGTTCGGTTTCATCGCGATGAGCTTGGCCTTGACTTGCTCGAGCTGCTCGTCGCTCAGATCGTACGTGTTTTTGAATCCCAGATACCGCGAAGCCGTGTAGACCGTCTCGATATCGTCCCAAACCGAAAGCTTGCCCGCGTACTTCGCGTCCCAGAGGAAGCCGAGTGTATCCGTCTTGGGATCTACGACGGCAGGGTCCGCAATGACGCGAATGATGCCCCAGCCGTAAGGAACTCCCCAAAGCTTGCCGTCCTTCACGTCCCACGCCGGCCGCTTAAACTGCGGGAGAAAGTTCGCCATGTTGGGAACTTTGCTTTCATCGATCGGAGACACGGCATCGGCGCTCACAAGCCGCATGGTCGTGTCATTGGAAGGAGAGATGAGATCGGCGGTTCCGCTTCCGCTCATGATCTTCGACACGATCTCGTCGTTCGTTCCGACATAGACCGCATTCACCTTGCAGCCGGACTCCGCTTCGAAGGGCTCGATAAAGCTCTTGTCCGCATACCCTTCCCAGCAAAGAACAGTGAGCTGTCCCGCCATTGCAGTGCTGGAAAATGCGAAACTTCCAACAACCGCGGCCGTAACCAGACGGTGTAATTTACGCGTCACGCAGTCCATTACTCTCCTCCTTCGTCAGCAGTTGAATGGGTATTTCGCCAATCCGGCTCACCGTGTTGACACGGAACTTGTCCATGATGGCGTCGTAGGCTTCCGAGATATGGCGCGCGATTTCCGTATCCAACGCGCGTGCGTCGCGCTTTCGAACGGCCTCGATGATCGGTGTATGAGAACGAGCGGTTGCGGCTTGCGCCTTGACGTCGTTGGTATTGGTCATGAACCAAAGCCGGTAGGTGACGCCGGAAAGGTTATAGAGTGCCTGAGTCAAAAAGGGATTGCCGCACTCCTGGTAGACCTGGGAATGGAATTCGAAATCCAGATGCAGCAGGCCTTCGACATCTCCTTCGCGCGTTAGCGCCGGCACTGCATCAAAGGTATGGGCGAGACGGCTGATCTGCTTACTCGATGCGTTCTCAAGCCAGAGCCGCCACGCGAGCCGTTCCAAATGCAGCCTCAACGTATAGAGGCTGTTGACCTCTGATACCTCGACGGGTGCAACCTCGATCACTTGGTTGCGCTGAAAGATAACAAGCCTTTCGCCAGCCAGGCGAAGCAAGGCTTCGCGCAACGGCGTACGGCCATATCCAATCTTCTCTGTCAAAAACCGATCGTTGATGGCTGAGCCAGGCTGAAGCTCACAGCGGAGGATCATTGCGCGAACAGCGTGATACGCCTTCGTCGCTTGCGTTTCCCGCTCGCCTTCCGCCTGAGGCAGTCGAAATGGCTCTCTCTTCTTCGGCACAAGCAGCCTCGATGCATCAACAAACGCGTGCAGTAAGGACGCTCTAAAATATATTGTCAATATTTTTATGTGGACTTTCTTGCTCGATTTTTGGACGTTGCATTGCAGCAAAATTATGCGTGTTTGCGAGGAAAACTCGATAATTGACGACACCAATATACTGCTAATATACCTTGTATCCGAAGATGATCAGACGACCCCGTTGTTGCCGTCGACTAAGCCGGAGCCAGTGAGATGACCGTTACATCGTTGAGGGCAGCAGCACGTCCTCAAATGCTCCGACGTCAGTCGATTGGAGATTGAGCGTGGTCGTATCAAGGGAAGCGGATGACGTTCCTGCTGCCGATTTTGATGGCTGGAATCGGAATAGTTGGAAGCTTTTGCGGTCGGGATTCCAAATTTCTCTACCTTTGATCTCCCGCTTTTTTCGGTTCACATCACTCGCGCGTCAGATGCCGGGGATTGATCCGCGGGCCGGCATGCATGCCTGGCTCGTGAAGCGTTTCAGCAGGCCAAGCGGAGATACAGTAGAGGACAGGAGGAGGCCGGCCTTCCTCTCTCTATCTTTGCTCGAAGCGCAAGCCTCAACGAGTGTTTCCGTCTCAAATCTCGAAATCGAAGGACCGGTCACCACCGTGCCGGCACGTCTCTACCGACCGAAGGGCGCAACCCGTTCGAACGTGCCGTTATTGATCTACCTCCACTTCGGCGGTTGTGTTCTTGGCGATCTTGATACCTGCCATACGGCGTGCAGCATCATCTCGGAGCGGAGCGGTTGTCTCGTGCTGTCTGTCGCATATCGACTGGCTCCCGAGCACCGGTTTCCTGCAGCTTTAGAAGACACTTTGGCAGCGTTCCGCTGGGTTCGAGCAAACGCTCAAAGCATCGGCGCGGATCCAAACCGCGTCGCGGTTGGCGGAGATTCGGCAGGCGGATATCTCGCGCTCGCGGCGTCGCTGAGCCTTCGCGATCAGCAGCAGGACATGCCCTGCCTGCAACTGCTGATTTATCCGGTCGTCGATATGGATCGGCGTGCGATGCCGATCACTCCTTTCGACCGGAACTATCCGTTGTCGCGTTCGGATATGATCTGGTTTGCCGAGCAATATATGCGCTCACCCGGCGATGCGGATGATCCAAGATGCTCTGTTGGGCGCGCGAAAAGCCTTTCCGGATTGCCTCCCACCATAATGGTCCATGCGGGCAATGACTTGCTCCTGGCAGAGGGCCTTGCCCTCAGCGATCGCCTGGCACGCGAAGGCAATCATGTGACGACGCTCAATTATCCTTCATTGCCGCACGCCTTCACCGCCATGTCCGGTGGAGTGCCGCGTGCCCGCGAAGCGCTCGTCGAAATCGCGAATACCTTATCTGCACACATCAAAGCATCCGCACAAGGAAGGATCGAGAGATGAAGATCGCGAACGCGAATTGGAGCTACCCCACGAAGGTCTGGTTTGGTCCAGGTCGCATCTCCGAGCTGCCCGCAGCTTGCAAAGAGATCGGTATGTCGCGTCCTTTGTTCGTCACCGATCCAGGCCTTACCAATCTGCCCATGGTCCAATCGACATTGGCTCTGCTGCGAGACGCCGGCATAGAGGCGTCTGTCTTCGACAGGCTTCAGGGCAACCCGACATCGATCAACCTCGCAGACGGTGTGGCCGCCTTTCGCGATGGCAAACATGATGGCGTCATCGCATTCGGCGGCGGAAGCGCTCTCGACGTGGGCAAAACGGTTGCCCTCATGATCGGTCAATCGAGACCGGTATGGGACTTCGAAGACATCGGCGATAATTGGCGTCGCGCCGCGACAGAGGCCATTGCACCCATCATCGCAATCCCGACGACGGCAGGAACCGGTTCGGAAGTCGGACGTGCCACCGTGATCACCGATGCTGACAATCATGTGAAAAAGATCATTTTCCATCCTGCAATGATGCCGCGCATCGCGATTCTGGATCCCGAGCTCACCGTTGGCTTGCCACCATTGTTGACCGCCGGAACTGGCATGGACGCACTTTCCCACGCCATCGAAGCGTTCTGTGCGCCGAGTTATCATCCGATGGCCGATGCAATTGCGATCGAAGCCGTGCGCTTGGTCAAAGAATTTCTGCCCCGCGCTGTTCGCGCCGGAGACGATATCGAAGCGCGCGGGCAGATGCTGTCGGCTGCGGCAATGGCAGCAACGGCCTTTCAGAAAGGCCTCGGCGCAGTTCACTCGGTAAGCCATCCCATTGGCGCAATCTACGGCGTCCATCACGGACTGACGAACGGAGTCGTCATGCCCTACGTCCTTGCATTCAACGCTCCAAACATCGGCGAAAAAATGCAACGGCTGGCCATTTACCTCGGGTTGATAGATGGCAAGTCGTCCGGGGCGAACGCTGTTCGGGCCATCAACGACTGGATCCTCCAATTGAGATCAGAGATAGGTATCCCGGCGACGATCGCCGATATCGGAGTCGAGAATGAGAAATTTGCAGATATCGCGCGGCTCGCGGTCGTTGACCCGACCGCAGGTACAAATCCAATCCCGCTAACTGAAGACAACGTGTTAGAGCTTCTCGGTGAAATGCACTCAGGCACCATTCGAAAGATCGCCTAAGAGCCCGCGCTCCACTCACAACCAAACAAGATCAGAGATATCATGAAGTTCAGACGCGAATTTTACATCAACGGCACCTGGGTCAAGCCGCATAAAGCGCGGGATTGGGAGGTCATCGATCCCTCGACCGAGGAACCCTGCACAGTAATTTCTTTGGGAGACCAGGAAGACACGAACGATGCCGTGAGCGCCGCCAAAGCCGCATTGCCAAAATGGGCTGCAACGCCGCCATCGCAGCGCGCGGCAATCATCAAGAAGGTACTGGAGCAATACGAACTTCGCCGTCAGGAATTCGCCGAGTCGATTTCGTTGGAAATGGGCGCGCCGATAGACTTCTCCTTGGCGGAGCAGGCCACCTGCCTGCCCTGGCACACGCAGAACTACTTGAATGCTTTCGAGCAGATCAAATGGATCCGTCCCCTCGGCCCGCAGGCGCCGAAGACTGCCGTCACCCTCGAACCCATCGGTGTCGTCGGCCTCATTACGCCCTGGAATTGGCCCGTGAACCAGATCGTTCTGAAAGCCGTTCCGGCCATGCTCGCGGGTTGCACGTGTGTGCTCAAGCCCTCAGAAGAAGCGCCCCTCAACGCCATCCTATTTGCAGAGTTCTGCCATGACGCTGGCGTGCCGCCCGGCGTGTTCAATCTCGTGAATGGTGATGGTGCCGGTGTTGGTACCCAACTATCTGAACATCCCGACGTGGAGATGATTTCGTTTACCGGTTCCACGCGCGCGGGAAAGGCCATATCGCGAGCCGCCGCTGAAACCCTAAAGCGGGTCGCGCTCGAACTTGGAGGCAAAGGCGCGAATCTAGTGTTCGCCGATGCCGACCATCGATCGATAAAATGGAGTGTCGATCGGATGATGGAAAATTCCGGCCAGTCCTGTAACGCGCCATCTAGGATGCTCGTCGAGCGCAGCATCTACGAGCAAACGGTGGAACAAGTCGCCGCACTGACGGAAGCTATCAAGGTCGGACCGGCTCTCGAGCCGGGGGCGCACATCGGGCCGCTCGTCAACAAACGTCAGTGGGACCAAGTCCAGAACTACATCCAAAAGGGCATCGACGAAGGAGCCCGCTTACTCTGCGGCGGACCTGGACGCCCGGAGGATTTCAATCGAGGCTTCTACGTCAAGCCCACGGTGTTTGCGGATGTTAAGCCCGGCATGACGATCGAGCGCGAGGAAATTTTCGGGCCCGTCATGGTGATGATCCCGTTCGATCATGAAGAGGATGCGATCCGGATCGCGAATGATACGCCTTATGGCCTCACAAACTACGTTCAAACGAGCGATGCGAACCGCGCCAATCGTCTTGCGCTGTCGCTCAAGTCGGGAATGATCGAGATGAACGGAAAATCGCGCGGCGCCGGCTCTTTCTTCGGCGGCATGAAACAATCGGGACGCGCTCGTGAGGGCGGGATATGGGGCATCGAGGAGTACCTCGAATCTAAGATTATCTCGGACTACCGCTTTGGGTGAGTTGCGCGGCTAGCAATGGCAGCTTCTTGGATAAAGCAACCTATGCATGGCCGTAGCGTAGCTAAGGAGTGGGCGGCGGTTAGCAACTCATGGCTCCCGGTTCTGACGTGTGCCTCGAGGTTGCCCACTCGTATGCCGTTCCGACATATCGATTAAGCCATTGATGTTCTGTGGTAGGTATTGGGCTATAAAAGTCGGAATGACTGTCGATCTACAACATAAGTGTGCTGACTCCTAATCAGCGCATTGTCGGGCAAAGTTGCCGAGTTTCTCATTCGGCTTGGCGCCCCGACTTAGATTTGCGTCGCCGTTTCTGAAGTAGTCCGTCGATGGAAAGTGGGCCAGCGCCGCCGATGCACAGCGCGACGAGCCCGGCGAGATAGAGCAGGTCGGTCTCATATCCCGGTTGGCCAAAGTGGGCGCCGGAGGCATCGAAGGACTGAAGCTTTATGGAGCTAAAGCCGTTTGGCAGATGAACCGTGACTATCGCGACGAGAAGGACGATGCCCATCGGGATCGCCGCGACCGGAACAAAAGCTCCGAGCATGATCATCACACCCCCGACGACTTCGACCGCTATCGTCGCCAAGGCGAGAAAACCGCTAAAGGGCATTCCGATCGCGTGAAGAATATCCGCGAAGTTTTCCCATCCCCGAGCGAGTTTTGCAGACCCGTGCTCGACGAAGCCGAACCCGATAATTAGCCGGAGCGGCAGGCCGTACCAAGCATTCGGGAATGGCAACGGCGTGGTGCAAAGTTTGACGATGTCAAAATTCATAGACTTCCGAGTTCCCTCTCGCTGTTCCCTGGGTTCATTCGGCTGTCGATGAGGAAATGTTACGCGGTAACTCCAAAGCGCCGCTGGACGCGGATCCCGAGCTGAAGATATCTTTCGTCGTAAGCGGACCAGGAAGAACGCGATTTCTGATGAATGACACCAGCCTGGACGGCGCTTTCCGGCGCATCTGTTCGACTGAGGCACCCCTGAAGGTGCGCTTGGCCGACTTCTCGTCTGCCGTTCGCCAGTTCTCCGCACCATTCGCGGATGCCTATGACGATCTGGTCGCGAGGCTAAAATCTGCCGATGCAGGGGCCGGCGCGCCCAGGCCGGGCGAAGCAATGCCCCCCTTCCTACTTCCCGATGAGAACAATCGGCTCGTCGCTTTCGAAGAGCTCATCAAGGAGGGTCCGGTCGTCATAACCTTCAACCGCGGGCACTGGTGCGAGTACTGTCAGATAGAGCTCGCCGCCTTTAAGGCTGCGCTCGGCGAGTTCGCAAAAACTAGCGCTCAGGTGGTTTCGATCATGCCAGAAACGAATGAATACCTTTCGAGCCTGGAGCCGTGCCGCAATTTTCGCTTCCTTGCGGATGTCGATAATGGCTATGCGCTCGAAGTCGGTCTTGCAATCTGGCTGGGCGATGCTGTTCGCGATCTGTACCTTAAGCATGGGATCGAGCTGCAGAGATATAACAGAAGCGACAGTTGGTTTTTGCCCATACCGGCCACCTTTGTGGTCGGCAGAGATTGTGTGATTATTGATCGCTTTGTCGATCCGGACTTCCGCGACAGGATGGAGATCGAGGATATCCTGAAGGCTCTAGGTGAAGCCCTGCAATAGCATCAACTCTCGTTGCTTCGGACGCAGGTATCGTGCTCGATCGCGCTCATGCTTTCGAGCGGTCTTGAGTCTCCCGCCTCGTGAAGGAAAACGCCCTCGATAGGGTCAATTTCTCGCTGCCAGGGCGCCTGCTCGATAACGCGCATCGTTTGGTCGTACCCAGCCTGCCACCGCTTCTTGATCCCGGATGAGGTGAAATCGACGTCCTTGGTGTGGTCTTCGTTTTCGTGTCCGGGCCACAGGAGACGCACGAAATGCATGCGGGTGAGGCATCCGTAGCTTGCCAGCTCGCGAATATCTTCTCGCGAGCGAAGCTCCTCGGGGATACGCATCGCGAGTTCCTTGATTACATGACGCAGACGATGAATCTGCGCTTGGCGCATGATGTGCGTTGCGACCCGGCTCGAATATTGGATGTTCTTCTGGCGGTGAAGCACTTCCCAGATCGTTGCAGGTTCGGGACCGGTCGGGTTCCACATGTGCACGGCAAAGACGAGAGAATTCTTGCGCGGATGATCATCGAAAATCGCCTCGGCGGGCGTGTTCGAGAGAATGCCACCATCCCAATAGAGCTCACCATCAATGCGCACGGCGGGAAATGCGGGCGGCAACGCGCCGGACGCCATGATATGCTTCGCCGTGATTTCGGTCTGAAGGCTGTCGAAGTAGTGCATTCTGCTGGTCCGCACCTGAGCAGCGCCAACTGTCAATCGTGGTTTGCTGCGTCGTATGAGGGAGAAATCGACGAGGTCATTAAGCGTCGCCTCGAGTTCGGATGTGGAGTAGTAGCCTGCTCGTTCCGGGCCGAGCGGGTAATGCGGATTGAAAAAGGCAAAGAGGTTTGGCTTGAAGAAGCCCGAGATGCCGCTGGTCAAAGCCTGCCAGTAGGACAACGATGTCGCGGCTTGAGGCCACAACATCATCGGATCCCAAATCGAGCGTCGAGACATTCGCTCCCAAAATTCGTTCAGCGCAGCGAGCCTATCGCCGGGTTCGTTGCCGACGATGAGCGCGGCGTTGATGGCTCCTATCGATGTTCCGATGACCCAGTCCGGCTCGACGCCGGCTTCGTGCAGCGCGTGATAGACACCCGACTGATACGCACCGAGCGCGCCGCCGCCTTGCAGCACCAGTACGATCTGGCCATAACCTGCCGTGCGATTATCGCGATTTCGTCGTGGCATGTTGGTTGCCTTTATGTTGGAAAGTGCGGTCATCGTAGCCTCTCATCTACTGCTTGGAGGCGACGCTCGAGGTGATCGAAGCGATCACACTTGATGCCATCTTGAATTGCGCATCGCGGTCGCGAATGCCGTGGCGACGGGCGATCCACCCGAAATCGGTGTACACTGCCCAGACTTGTCCAGCTTCATCCTGCCGAACGAGAAGGCGAACGGGCCAGTCAAGGCCGGAATCCGGATTCGATGTGAGAAATTGAATACCCAGTGGCGGATTGCCGAAGATCAGCAGGGTCGACGGCCGGAGCTTGATGCCTGAACCTGCCCCGAGCTGTGATTGATCGATCGCAGAAAAGAACTTGATCCCTTTCTGCGCGATATCGGCTTTGAGCCGAGAGATCGTCTCGCCGAAGCCGTAGACGCTTTTCACCTTGACGATACCGTCTTCCGGCGACGCAGTAGCGGGCTCAGCCGGATATCCAGCCTGAGGAAGGGCGAAGACCATCAATAGAGCCAATGCGAATGCGCTGCAGGCTGAATATCTTCCGAGCATGACCATCTCCCTTTCTCGTTCACCAATTCAAAGCAATCGGCTGGTTGTGACAGGATGGCTAGGACGCTCACATAGCGAAAATATCGATTGGCTTCGGAGTCGATAGTCGCCGCCTATTGCTTCTTGCGAACTCCCCCGCTGGCTGCATTCTCATTGCGGTTCTGGGATAGCGCCGAGCTATCAAATCCAGTCCCAAACGGCATTTCAGTCGCGCGTTCGAAGCTCATAGGTTCTCGGCAGCCCCGCTCCAAAGGGGGCGATGTTAAATCAACCAGGAGAGACCCAATGAAGCTTCTTTCAGCAGCAACGCTCGTTGCCCTCTTTGCCGTTCTCGCATCTCCGACCTATGCAGCCGAAGACTGTGACGGCGGGTTCAAGACGCATATGGGCAAGATGTCGATCTTCATTAACAAGATGTCTGGCTACGAACTGGCCGACGCCGTTCGCAAATCTCTCGACGCCTATGATTCCTGCAAAGCCGGCGACGGGTTCTCGCCTCATGGCGTTTGGGATCAGATCGAGGCCGACATGCAGGCGAAGCACGGCAAGTAAACCGCTGACGCAATGCATGCGAAAAAGCCTCGCAGACTCAACTGCGGGGCTTGTTTGTTCTGGAGGTTGCGATGGTTCCAGCGCGTCGAGGTCGATACGTAGCATTATTCGTCGTTGCTGCTGCGAGCGCGGCCGCAATGTTCGCCAAAGCAGCTAGTGCGGATTCAGTCGATGTCATCTTATCGAACCTGCCGCTGAGGGAAACTGCCGCCTATTCCCGGATGTACGAGGCCGCAGGCCGCCCGAAGCGAGAGATCCTGGAGATGAGCAGGGCGGAAGTCTGGACGATACCAAGTGAAAAATGGGGAGAGATTCTAACTCTCGCGCGAGATGCCGGAACAAAGATCAGCAAGCTCGATTCCAATTGGAATCACGCTCTCGTGCCTATGCAAAACTCCAGCGCGATGACCGCGTCGCAAAGCGCGCTGATGCACGCGACCATGGCCTCGAAGGCCGTCACCGGCGCGATCGTCATGGCGCGGCCTCCGGTTGGACTCGCCGAGAACATGTTGACGAAGAGCGAACTCGTCATTCCGATTGCCACGGGCGTATCGGTTACTGCCAGACGGATGAGCCTGCACAAAATTGAAGACGGCTATGCCTGGCATGGCGTGGTGTCCGAAACCGGCGAGCCAGTCACGCTGCTCTGGTGGGCGTCCGGTCGCATGGCAGGATCAATCACCTATCGCGGGCATGTCTATTCCGTGCACGAGCTAGGTGGAGGCGCTGACGCGATCGTTGAGATGAATCCTGCGCAAATGCCTCAAGAGCACGCGGCCATGCCCCATGGCATGATGGAGAAGATGCATCTTAAGCAGGACCCGCTCGTCACGAAAGGCGATCCGAGCGATCTCACAGAGCCTGGAAATGCAGCCCGTGAAAATTTTCATATGGAGCGAGCTACCACGAAGGACGCTCACGATGCATCGCGGACGGCTGACGTCACCATCGCACCGGGGCCGCTGGATATCACGCAAAAACAATCATCGCCGCAAGTATCTGGCCAAAAGGCAGTCATCCGATTGATCGTCGCTTATACGAAAGCTGCCGCCGGTCACTACGACGACATAAAAACCGATTTGATTCCGTTAGCGATCGAGGATGCGAACGAATCCTTCCGCATGAGCGGAATCAGCAATGTCGAGCTGGAGCTGGCTTACGCCTACGAAACGGACTACGTCGAGAGCGGCTCCCATTTCGAACACGTCTTTCGCTTCGCCGGGAAGAACGACGGTTATATGGATGAAGTCCACGGGTTGCGTGACAAGTACAGGGCCGATGTCGGCATTCTTATTGTCGATGATCCGAATGGTTGCGGTCTATCGGCCGGTGTTCATGTGAACGCCGAGCGGGCATTTGCGGTCGTGCATCATGAATGTGCAGCAAACATGTACTCGCTGGCTCACGAAATCGGTCACATCATCGGTGCGCGCCACGACGAAGCCCTCGATGACAGCAAGAAGCCATTTTCATACGGCCACGGTTACGTCTCCGGCAAGAACTGGCGCACGATGATGGCTTATAAGGACAGCTGTGACGGTTGTCCGCGCGTGCCAGTGTGGTCGAGTCCGAACATCGTGATCCGAGGTATTCCAGCAGGGGATGCGGAAAGCGATAATGCTCGCGTCATCACTGAGAATGCTGCTCGCGTCGCTGGCTTTCGATAGCTGTTGAGGAGGCTATCCTTGGTGATCCGGACGAAAATCCAAATGCCGGGTCAGCCAAGCTGCAGCGGCGAGCGATGCCCCGATACCCGCTACACACGCACCCCATCCAAAGTTGTCGAAGATCTGGCCAAGGACGGCGGTGCCGATCAGGCCGCCTGCGAAATAGCTTGCGAGATAAATGCCGCTCGCGGAGGCGCGATTGCTTTTCGCTGCGCGGCTTACGAAACCAGGCGCCAAAGCCTGGGCGAGGAATGTTCCAACTGCCACTAGAATCATTCCGATGAGTATTGCGGGAAGCCGAGGAACGATCAGGAGAGGTAGCCCGGCTGCCGCGATCGCCAACGCAGCCCAAAGTGAAACCTTGTGGCCCGCCAATTTCGCGATGGTTCCAGCGAGGGGCGTGGTCACAATTGAGGGCAGGAAGACGAAATAAATTAAGCCGAGTGTCATCATGCCAATGCCCAAAGGCGGAGCGACGAGAACGAAATTGATGTAGGTAAACGTTCCGACGAACGCGAAGAGAATGCAAAAGCCGATTGCGAAGCCGGCACGCATCTCTGTCGCCTGCACGTGCGCCCACCATTTCTGCGAACAGACGGCATCCGCGTTGCAGGCTGTCTCCTTCATCGGCGTTTGCCGTATGGTGCCGTAGACGAGTGCGGCTCCCAGCAAATTCAATCCTGCGAAGAAAATGAAGTTTGCGGCAAGTCCGGCATGATCGGTGACAGCGCTTGCAACAAGGCGCCCGATAAGATTGCTCGCGACGTTACCGGTAATGTAGGCCGCAAACGCTCCGGCCGATTGCTCCGCAGTGAAGTGTTCGCCAAGATAGGCGAGCGTCAGTCCAAATGCAGAAGCCATGCACAGGCCCTGCAAGATGCGCAAAGCAGCAAACACACCTATGGTCGGTGCGAACGCAAGTAACGACGTTGGCACGGATAGCGCAATCAAGCTCGCTAGAATTCCGGTACGGCGGTCGATGCGATCACTCAACAGGGCGATCGACAGGCCACCGATCGCCATTCCTAGCGTACATGCGTTGACCGCCAGTCCCATAGCTGCAGCGCTAACACGGTAATGCTCAGCGAGCGCTGGAAGCAGCGCCTGTGTCGCGAAAAGATCAACGACCGTCAGGAACGCCGTGACCGCGATGATAAGCAATTCGAACGAGGAATTCGTCTTGCCGTCTGATTTCGATGGCACATCGAAATCATTGGTCTGCACGGATGGGAGCATGGCTTTGTAGCCTCCGAAGTGCGGATCACTGCCAGAGCATCCGGCCTGGCAGTGATCCGCCAGATCTTTGGATTACATGTTGTGATCTTTGGGATCGGCGGCGATGTCTGCCGAGATCAACACCGTCGGCTTGTCGGAGTTGTTCTTCCACCAATGAGAAAGGTGGCTCTCGACCGAGAGATCGCCGGCTTGGTGCTCGATCGGGACAGAGCAGGTGCTGGCATATTCGGTGATCTTTCCCGAGACGACATAGATAAGCGCCGGCCTTTCGTCGTGACTGTGCCACGCGACTTCGCCGCCGGGAGCAACCTCGAGGCGCCGCATGCGGAAGTGATGATCTGCGACGGCCACTTTTTCGTTTGTGAGATTGATTTCGCCGAGCAGCTTCTCGGTTACGCTTTTGTGCGCGGTGGCACCAGGCTGTTGCCCGTTGGATGTGACGACTTTATTCGCCGGGCATTCGCCCGCACTCGCCGCATTTGCGATGGCCAAGAATGCGCCCGTCAATGCACCGGCGAGCGTCAACGCAATCCACGATTTGCTGAGGGAGGGTGTCATGTTGTGTCTCCGAATTGGAATTTACTCATGAAGCGCCGCAGCGCGTTCCGAAGACACAATGGCGAGGTCGGGCCCTGATTTTAAATATCGGTTTGTTTGCTGTTCGATAGCGCCAAGCTATTGCTGCGCGTGGCAATAAAAAAGCGAGCCTCCTTAGGCTCGCTGAAATCGTCTCGGTTCGCTCGCCGCTATTGAGCAGTCCAGCCACCTTCGACTGGAATAGTGGAGCCAGTGATGGATTTGGCGCCGTTGCTGCAAAGAAAGGCGGCCACTTCCCCTATCTCTTCCGTCGTGACGAAAGCTCTCGTCGGCTGTGCGTGCAGCAGGACGTCGCGAATTACCTGTTCTTCGGTGAGGCCACGCGCGCGGGCGGTTTCAGGAATCTGCTTCTCAACCAGAGGCGTGAGGACGTAACCAGGGCATATAGCATTCGCGGTGATGCCGTGTTCCGCAAGCTCGAGTGCTACGGTCTTCGTAAGTCCAAGGAGGCCGTGCTTCGCGGCAACGTAGGCGGACTTGAACGGGGATGCGACGAGAGCATGTGCCGACGCAACATTTACGATGCGGCCCCAATGCCTCTTCTTCATCTCGGGTACGACGGCGCGAATGGTATGAAAGGCCGCCGACAGGTCGATCGAGATGATCGCATTCCATTTAGAAACGGGAAACGTTTCAATCGCCTCCACGTGTTGAATTCCGGCATTGTTGACCAGAATATCAATTTGACCGAACGCTGTTCGTGCATCTTCGACCATTTGAGCGATTGCCGGCTCGCTCGACATATCGGCGCCGGAGAAGGCGGTGGCAATGCCGCTGCTTTTCTCGAGTTCGGTCCGTACATCATCAATATCGGAAGGGGAACCGAACCCGTTGAACATGATGTTCACGCCGCGCGCCGCAAGTGCGCGGGCGATGCCCAGCCCAATCCCACTGGTCGAACCCGTGACGATGGCGGATTTTCCCTTGAGTTCGCGGGCAAGGCTGGGCAGACCGGTCATGACATTTACGTTCATGGCGATACTCCTAAAGTGAGGTAAGGGAGGATCCGGCCAGCACGGGGGAGGGCTTGCCGGATCCTTGGGCAGACGACAGGAGGCATGGCGTCTGCTGAATTCGCGTTGGCTTGAGCCGATGAGATTGGCTAACGGCGTCCGCGCCTTCGTTTGCATGCAAACTATCTGCGGGGACGCTGGATCAGAAATATCGTTTGAGCTAAGTTTCTATGCCTTTTGGCTATCGGGCGGCTTTTCTTGCCCGGTGATATCCCGCGGACTGAAGTTCGGACCCAACCAGATGGAAATGCATCAAGTTCGATACTTCCTTGCCGTGGCGCGGGAGCTGAACTTCACTCGTGCGGCCGAGAGCTGTAACGTCGCGCAGCCGTCGCTGACGCGCGCAATCAAACAACTTGAAGATGAGCTGGGAGGGGAGCTCTTCCGCCGCGAGAGAAATCTCTCGCACCTGACGGAACTTGGCCAGCGTATGCTGCCGATGCTGCAGCAGTGTTACGACAGCGCCCTCAACGCGAAATCGCTGGCGCAATCGATCAAGAGTGGCGCGGTCGCGCCGCTCACTATCGCGCTTTCGGTGACGGTGAACATCATGCTCCTAATCCCATTTCTATCGGAGCTGATGCGCGTGTTACCCGGTCTTGAACTGCGTTTTTTTCGCGGTACCAACAATGAGATTGCCGAGCTTCTCAAAAAGGGTGACGCCGAAGTCGGGGTTGGCGGACCCCTCGAAGGGGCTTGGGAACGTCTGGACTCGTGGGAACTGTTCACCGAGCCATACCGACTTGTCGTCGGAAGCCAGCACCGTCTCGCATCGCTCGGTGAGCCGATAGCGCCTTCGGAACTGTCTACGGAGCGACTTCTGTGCCGGACCAACTGCGAAAATTCCAAGGACATTCTTGAGTTCCTTGATGCGCATGGCGGTCAGCCGAAGGCAAAGCACGATATCGCGACGGAACCGGATCTGGCGGCTCTCCTAGAGAACAATTTCGGAATCGGCATAGCACCGCGGAGTTCCGTGCTCAGCGCAAATTCCCAGCAGCTGCGGATAGATGGATTGGAAATCGACAGAACCGTCTACGCATATGCTGTTGCCGGAAGACAGCGTTCGATGGCTGCTAGCACTTTCATAAAGATGCTCCGTGCCGCCGACTGGCGTGCCGTGGAAAAACAACTTGCCGGTCCTGAAAGGGGTTCAGCGGTTTCCGTCAGTTCGCAAGTCGCTTGAGCGCGGTGAGGATTTCCGCTGTATCCATCCGCTTGCGGTAATCGGGATCGATGAACCGCGCCTTTACCAGGCCGTCCTGTCCCACGATGAACGTGGCCGGGATTGGAAGCGTCCAATGCGTGTTGCCTTGGAATGTCGAGAAGTCCCATCCGGCAGCAGTCATAGCGCGCCGCTTTTCGTCGCTCACCAGGAACGCCAAGTTGAGCATCAACGCGTATCCGTTGTCCATATCTGAGAGAATGGGGAAGGTGTCTCTGCTTCCTTGCGTCAATTCCGCATTGAAACGCTCACTTTCCGGGGTGATCGCTACGAGTTCCGCGCCGAGCGACTTTACTTCGCGGTAGATTGCTGCGAGGGCTTGCGCATTGATCCGGCAATATGGACACCAGTGCCCGCGATGGAAAGCGATGACTAAGGGACCTTTCGCGATCAAGTCATCGAGCGTTTGAAGCCGGCCGTTCTGATCCGGCATCATGAAGTTCGGCAGAGGCTCACCCGGCTTGGGAGCGTTTTCGCCAACACCCGTCGCCTTCAAATGCTCGATCATTCGATCGACGATGTCCGCGAAATCCGGACTAAGCTTACGGACGTCGTTGGCGAAGGCTTCGAGCCTTGCCGTCAGCGGAGCTTGCATATTCTGGCAACGGACCGTGCAGTCTTGTAGGGCTTCCGAAAGCGTCTTCTCGGCCATTCTGGAGGCTCCACGCTCGAGAAGGATTAGGGCTCCAATCCTTGTCTGCGCCCGAATGTAGTTCGGATTGATCGGAGTCTCAACGGCGCGAAGACGACCCCTTGAGTGCCGCTAGGATCTCGTCAATTTCCATGCGCCTACGGAAGTCGGGGTCGACGAAACGAGCCAGAATTCGAGCATCATTATCAATCACAAACGTTGCCGGCACGGGCAGGAACCAACCGTCGTTGCCGTGAAACGCGTCAAGGTGGTAGCCGCGCCCCTTCATCAGGGTCTTAAGGTTCTCGCCAACCCAAACCACCAAGCCGAGCGATAGAGCATAGCCGCTATCGATGTCAGTAAGGATGCGGATCGTATCCTGCGTTCTGCGTCGCAGTTCGTCCGTGAACTGCTGCCGGTCAGGGATGATCGACACAACCTCGGCGCCGGCTTGCGAGATCTCTTGATGGTGTTCTGCAATCGTCTTGAGCGCGATACGGCAGAATGGACACCAGTGGCCACGGTTGAAACTCAGAACGATGGGACCTCTGGACGTCAGCTCTTCCAGACTGACGAGTGTTCCTGATCTGTCGGGCAGAAGAAATTGGGGCATTACGTCCCCAAGTGCCGGCGCGGCGCTGCCAACTTCGCCAGAATAAAGTCTCGCGACGAGCTCGTCATAGGCGTCAGCGAAAGGGAAGTTCAGTTCGCGAAGCTTGCTTGCATACGCGGCTAGTCTGGCATTCAGAGGCGCAGTCATCGCGCAGACGTCCGCGAAAGCTTCTGCAAGGGTCTCTACGCGCGTCAAGGGTTAATCCTTTTTGACTGGCGACGTCCGGCTCTTCTGGGGCAGCCTTCCCGATTTATATTGATCCGGGGAAGTGTCACGCGCCAATGCTCCCTGGGCGTTGTTTCCATAGGGAGTGGCTATTCTGCATTCAGCGGCTGACACACCTCGTCCCACGGAAAAGGAAACTATTGCGCGTGTGTGTGGTTTGCATCGTCCTCATTGCGGCATCAACCAGGATTGAGGCTTCCACGAGGACGCCGACGCAGCTTGGCGGCCATGCGCGTCTTGAACTTTCAGAATTTTTGAAACGGAGGTTCGGTCTGGGGCGTATCGGCCAGTTGGGTAAGTTCAACGTTGAAAGAGGGGCACAGTTGGCCGGTATTCAGATCGCTGTTCACGAAGATAGTCGGTTGCGGTTGCTGCCCTTGTTTCGCTTGGCGGACGAGTCGGAGAGCCAAATCCTCAGCTACTTCAAGATGGGCAACGTCTTTGTGGCCCATGATCGGGATCTGATTGTCGGCATAACTCAACTTGTGGAAGAAGATAATGCGATAGAAATAGTCAGCCTGGCAGTTGTTCCCGAACGGCGCGGAGAAGGCATCGCAACGGGGCTGATAGAAGAAGCCGAGACGGTTTGTCGTTTACGTGGTGTTCGACGGCTGATCGTTTGCACCGGGTCGTGGGAGACCGAAAACATTATTTTCTACGTGAAGCGCGGTTTTCGCATCTTCAATGTGGTGCCGGACTTCTTCACGCCCGAAAAGGGATATGATCTGGCGATACGCGACCAGGTACAACTTGAGAAAGCTGTGACGGGAGCTTAAGCCAGGATCATTCTGATCGCCGCCGCTCAGCTCAATCCTTCACGGATCCTCACTCTCCGCGAAAGCCCATGTACGGCCTCTTGGTAGGCCCCGTGCTGTAAAACCTTAGTGATTTTGCTCGAAATCACATTGGCCTGGGCAGGCACTTCTACTTGTACCTGTCGGGTCTTTGCCGCGCACACGACGCTCCGGAAACAAAATTTGCGCACGATCGCAAGACCGTGCGCAAATTCTCTGTGCCTCATCGTTGGCGCTCAATCGTTGCTACCAGCCGTACGACAGGCGAGCGTAGTAGACCGATGGCGAGGGCTCGATGCTGTGGGTCCGGGCTGTGATCGTCCCGGCGGAATTCCGCGTCGTCAACGTGCGATCATCGTCGGGGTGAAGCAGTTGCTGGCCGACAAAGTCAGAACGACGTGCTCATCGAGCGAGATGCGTGCCGAAGCATCCAAGCGGTCGAGATTCGAGAAGCTCGTATGCTGGGTTGTCCCGTTCACCTGCTCGATGTTTTGATCGTAAGCGTATGTGCGGTTGTAGCCCAAGCCGAACGTCGTCGCCCATGCTCGCACGTAGTAGTCGGCGCCGACGTTCGTGATCAGGTCAGGTTGCTCGGCGAAGCGGCGCGTTTGGCCGGTCTGCTGATCGGTGAGTTCCGACTTGATTGCCGTTCCGCTAGCCCAGAGAGTCAAATCCGGAAGCCCGATCATATGCATCGGCAGGCGGCCTTCGAGTTCCACACCGTAGAGTTCGCCGTCGCCGGCGTTACGTGGCGTTGAGATCCAGCGGGGGGATCCACCCTCCTGAGTCAGGATTCTCTCGATCTTGTCCTCGAAAGAACGGGCAAAGAAATTGGCCGACAAAAGTCCAGATCGCTGGAAGAGGAAGAAATCGGTGCCGACATCCAAGCCCCATATCTTTTCCGGCGAGATGTCGGGATTGCTCCGCTGATCCGGATCGGCAAGCGTTCCGCTGCCGGTAACGATCGTAGGCGTCAGGTCGCGCAGGTCGGGACGACGCAGCGTCCGGGCGACGCCTACCCTGAAGTCGAGGTTCGGGGCCGCCGAGAGCTTGTATTGGATCGACGGATTTAAATCTGCTGCGTCGTTATCGAAGCTGTTCTTCGCAAAATCTACCGTTTCGGTGACGCTATATTCGAACCGCAGGCCAAGCGTCAGCTTGTCATGGCCGAAAACCGAAAACGCATCGCTGACGTAGGCGTGATAAATTTCTTCGCTGATCTCGTAGTTGCGCTCGGGAAGCGGAACATTGGTCAGACCGCGCACCTCGTTCTCGGCCCGCTGCGTCTGCGCCCAGCCTATTCCGGCTTCGAGTTCATGGCGACCGACGCGCGTTGTGACAGAGCCACCGGACGCGATGCGTTCGAGATCGATGGGTACGAAGCGTGGCGCCTGTACGACGGGCGAGCCGCCCGGCAGGCTCGTTTGCGTGGATTTTCGTGTCGTGTCCTCGCGCGCGCGCTGGTAGTCAAAGAAGACGCTTGAACTCGAAAGCCCGCTGAATGCGTGCTGCCATTCCAGATAGCTGCCGTATGTTTCACGGATGCGATTGCGAACTTCATGCGTATCGCGGTTGGCCGAACCTTGGTCGTTATTAAGCCGTAGCGTGTGCTGGTCGCGGAATTCGTCAGTGCGAAGATACGTGGGTGACCGCGGAATTGTTGACCGCATTGCCGGGATCAACGGTCGGAGTTGCGGACTGGGAATCCGATGGTTGCGTTGCTGGCGCTTGTGCGGAAGCAGACGAACCGCTTTGAGACGCCTTTGACTTTTTGCTTGCTGCTTTCTTGGCGGGGGCTTGTTGGTCGGTCGCCATAACGGTAACCGGGGGGAGCGCCGTTCCTTCTTCTTGCGCATTGGCAACCGTGAAGGAACCCACCAAAGCGCAGCGCTGCGCACGCCGAGTGAACACGCACGTCCCAAGTCATTCCGTTTCCCTCAATACGAAAATTTGAGGGGTAAACATCATGCGGAACACAAGCTCACAATAATGTATACAAAAACACAAAACATTATGGCGCGCGTTGGCACAAAAGTGTCACATAAGCAATGTGTGCTGATTAATTGGCCGGGAATTTTTCCTGCCGAATCCGGGGTGATTTCACGGCGCCGCGTGAAGGTTGCGACGCCTTAGCCGGCGTCGCGCCCACAGAAGAAGCCCGGTCGAAAGCAACAGGTTCAGTACAAGCGAAGTTACCGCGTTGGCCGAAGCGGACCAAATGCCCGCCCAGTTGCCTTCATGAAGCAGCTTCGGCCAATTACGCGGTTTGACAACGAGTCCGCCGGTCGAAACGGCATAGTTGCGAGATTCGCCGTCTTCGATGAATCGCGCTTCGGCACCGTTTTTTCTCAGACGCAGGGTCAAGAGCGTCGACAGATCTCGTTCGCGTGCAACGATGCGCAGCGCTTCGATGATCGAGCGCGGCGTAGCGTCGGCCGCAATAATCGGCTCCGGCCCTGAAAACGTGACTTTGTATAGCATCGCCAGCCCGGTGAGCGGCGCGATGAGGATGAGCGGCAGGGCAGTCCATGCGGATGCCGTGTGCCAGCCGCTGACCGTGTTGCGTAATGGTCTGATACCCATCACGAGCCCGATCACAACCAGAGAGAGCAACGCGATGGTGGAGATAGTGACGCCCCAACCGCCGTCCTCGAGCAGTAATGTTTTGTGAATCCGGCGCGCCAGCGAATACACGGCAAGCGTGGTGCTCGGTTGGCAGGCGATCTCGCCGGTCTCAAGATCGATTTCCGTACCTCCACGGTCGCGGAGGACAAGCGTGCCGAGATGACCGTGAACAAAGATGCGGTCTACGGTGCCTTGCGGATCATGCTTTGCGAGAGCCGCTTCGATTTTGGTCGCGTCGACAACTTTGGGCTTCAACGTCGAAGCCACAATCGCGGGCTCGAATGCCAGGATGAGGCCCGTCAAAAAGATGATCATCAAGGGCAATGCAAAAAATCAGCGCCAACCATCGGTGGAGGCGGAGTGTCCAGGCTTTCAGCAACGTCAGACTCGGATTGTTTGGTGTTGTCAGGGCGTAAGGGGAAGCTGGTAAGCCGCACTTCCGCACGCGCTTGAGGCTTGCTTCATGTTTTCTACAGCGAATGGAGCAGTCTTAGCCAGCGGAGTTTTTGCTTTCGCGATTGGATCGTTTGCAAAGTGGCATCCAGTGCCGCTCGATCAGTTGAATACGTCTCCTGAGAAATGTCGGCGCGTCAGTTGCTATCGACGAACTCCAGAAGTCAGTCGTCCTCATCGAGAAGACGCTGCGCGATGTCCCCTCTACGAGCTCGACTGGGAACCCTGTTAGGTCGCTCTAATCAACCGGCAAAAAACTGCGCGCCCATCGCTGCGGCGGCCGCGCCCATCACAATCACAGTGATCCATCCTAGCGTCAGCAGCATTCCTTGAATGCGGAAGGTTTTCATCACTCGAGTATCGCGGGCGAGAATCAGCATCGCGATCAGGACTGGAACGGCGACCAAGCCATTGACAACTGCGCTATAGAAAAGCGCCTTGATCGGATCGATTGGTGTGAAGTTCAGGATCGTGCCGATGATGGTCGCCACTGCGATCGTCGCATAAAACGCCTTTCCCTCGCGCGGATCGAGAGCAAGTCCGGTCCGCCAGCGGAAGGTTTCTCCCGCAGCATAGGCAGCCGAACCTGCCAGCACAGGAATGGAAAGAAGACCTGTCCCGACTATGCCGGCGGCGAAGAGCAAGAATGCATAATCTCCGGCAATCGGTCTCAGCGCTTCGGCAGCCTGCGCCGAGCTTTCGATATTCGTTTTCCCTGCCACGTGAAGCGTGGCCGCAACCGTCATCATGATCGATATTGCGACCAGATTCGAGAAGGCCATGCCAACGGCCGTGTCGAGGCGGATACGCTGGAGTGCGCTTTTCGCTTGCTGCGGCTTCCGGTTCAGCGGCTGCCGCCTCGGAATTTCATTGATATCTTCGACCTCTTGAGAGGCCTGCCAGAAAAAGAGATAGGGACTAATCGTCGTGCCGAAGATCGCAACTACGGTTTGCCAATAGTTGCTCTGCATGGAGAGGTTCGGCAACAAAAGCCCTGTCAGGGCGTCGCCCCAAGAAACCCGTACGGCAAACAGCGTCGCGACATAGGCGAAGAGCGCAAGCGCAAGCCATTTTAGAACGGAAACGTAGCGTGCATACTGGAGGAAGATCTGCATGAGGATGCAGATCGCGCCCAAGCCGACAACATACAGAAGGCGGGGCCCGCCCATGAGCAAGACCCCGGCGTCGCCCATCGCGCCAAGGTCGGCGCCGATGTTGATGACGTTGGCGAAGAACAGAAGCCCCACCAGCGCGTAAATTAGCGGAGCGGGAAAGCGGCCGATAATGTTGCCGCAGATCCCCTTACCAGTCGTCCGGCCGATGCGCGCGCTGATTTCCTGCACAGCCACCATGAGTGGGTAGGTGAGGAGCATGGTCCACAGCAGGCTGTATCCAAACAAAGCGCCTGCCTGAGAGTACGTGGCGATGCCGCTTGGATCGTCGTCTGAGGCTCCGGTGATCAGCCCCGGCCCGAGCACTCTGAGCAATCTCGGCTTGCTTGGTCCGACCACGGCATCTGCTTGTACTTCGGGATCATCCTTATTCATGCGGCATCATCCGAAGTTAACTCAGCGGCAAGGTCCGCCGATCCTCGACCGACGGCGGAGTTTTTCGGCCAGCGAGGTAAAGCAAGAAGGCCAAGAGTGTTGCTGCCGCTATGGTATCCAGCGTGCTGAGAGACTTAGCGGGTTTAGACGTCACGGCTTTAATCGCGGTTGAAGCGGCGCTGACGCTCGCCGAAGCTGTTTGCTTTGCCGTCTCCAGCTCGTGGTTGGCGACGTTTGTCTTCGAACGCCCGATCAGCCAGAAGATGAAAGCGAGAAGCAGAAAAGCTCCTCCGAAAATCACGCACGACAAAATTGGGCCAACGTACGTGGCGAGCCCCATTGTCCCTGCCGCAAGAGCGAAGCCGGCCGCGGCGACAATGCAAGCGATCATCGCGGCCGAGGCTTCGTAAGACTGTTTCTTGTTCTCAAAAAACTGTTTCAACCGAGCAATGATGGACACGCAAACGTACCTTCTTAAGGGAGTGTCCAGACGTAACCCCATGAGGGTTTGAGCTGTTCCGCCTGTGCCTTGAAGAAGTGCGCTTAATGATGCCGCTGCGAAGTTCAGCGCCCCCAGGCATCGCCAGGTAATCGTCCTGAACTTCCGTCAGTCTGGCACCGCAATGTCTGTTAACGATGAGTCTGCTTCGGTGTTTGGTCAGTTCAGGGAGATAATCGACCGATCCTGGAATGCCTGCATCGCCGCGCACTCAGTCTGTTGGCTCTATCACAATCTCGGCCGCAGCGAGTCGACGATAGAGGTCACGGCGTCGTTTCAGGGGCCACCAGTCGTAGAGAAATGTTTCAATTGGCTTCCAGTTCGCAACCCAACCGACAAGAAGGAAGCTTTCCGCAATAGTGCTGGCAAGAGGACCGGTGCCAAGTCGCGAACGCACGATCTGGCTCAACATGAAGCAGACGACGAGAATCGGCAGGCCGATAGCAGCGTAACGGCGCCCGTTCCGAAAAAGCTCGTTAAGTTCGCGCTGCTCGGCCTCGGCACGTTGTTGGAAGTAATTTCGAAGCGCCAACCTTAGACCGCGCTCCTCTGCCTTCTTGGCTTCAAATGCGGGAAGATGAATAGCTATGGCAAGCTTCGCGTATCTTGGGAGTTCCCGCGCCCACCCCACGATATATTCTGCAGCTTTGTCGTCGAGATCCCTTTCCGTGAATGGCGAAGGATCAAGCGAGTTGAAAAGTTGAGCGAGCTCCGCCACGCGTACTTCGATGATTTGCCGATCTGAGAAGTTTGACGCCATATCGACCGACAATCGCTGAACTGCTGCCTGGCGTAAGTCAGCGTACGGCCAGGGCGCGGGCTCCAGCGTACCGGTCGTCAGGCCCAGGAAATAGCAGGGATTTCGCCATGACAATGCTCCAGCTCGAATGGGGGCGGGAAGCAATTCTTGAATGCACTCTCTGCCGGCGACGCTCATAGGATGGCCACCGATGAAGCTGCTTTAGTGCAATTTCAGCAAGCTGTCGAATCTACGCTGCAGACATCACATGCGGTCACACTCCGAGAGGTGGTGGCGGGAACGTTGTCGGTGACATGTTGTTCGCTGTCGTCCAAGTGCGTGCGCCGCACGCGACTGGAAGCGCTGAAAATCTGGACCGGCGGCAGCGCATATCAGAACTTCGACGATGACAAGGGATTATTCGAAGAGGGGAAGGTTGCCGATATGGCGGTATTGAGCGCCGACCTGCTGCAGGTCTCTGATGCCCGCCTTCGATGGATGAAGTCAGCGATGACAATCGTCGGAGGCAAGATCGTGCACGAAGGCGATTGGCCGGACTATGCACAAATCGGAGATGATTTCTTCTACACTGGGACATAAATCCTTCAACGAATCGAGGCGAGCATCCGCGCGGGGCGATATCCGCGTCGCGTTGGTGCTCGTCGACGACTTCCGCACGTGTGCGCATGGCCAGCTAAAGGCCATGTAGGGCGACACGCCCTAACACGCACAGACCGACAGATGTCAGAGGGGTCGCGGGACATCGATCCGGCCGCGTGGACATTCCAAGGATGCTCGATCCCAATTGGCGAGCCGCGCGGCTGCCTCGTATGTTGTTTCGAGGAAGCCCAGCAGCAATTGATCGGGATCGGACGCGTTTTGCACAACACTGTACGGCAGGATGAACTCGCCCGCCTTCTCGTCAAAGAAGGCTTCGCCGGGCGTGACCCGTTGCGATGAAAAGCCGTTCGGCGCCGGATAGGCATACGAATAGAATGCCGGGTAGTCGACCGGGCCGCCTCCAGGCCAGAAGCCGGCAGAACTGACTTCGTGTGAATAGGCTTCATGCGTTACGGGATCTGGCAACCCAGGAACGCCGCCCGGATGAAGGGGGGCGCGGCGTCCCGAAAATCGCGTTACTGCAAGATCGAAACTGCCCCAGAACAAATGGACCGGGCTGACCTTGCCCAGGAAGCCTGTTCGAAAATACTTCAGCACGCGATCAACCTGGACGAGCGCATGCCAAAATCGGTTCACCGCATCCGCGTCGTAGGACTTATGCATCGTGTCCCTCGCGAATGGAATCGCGTCAGGGATTTCGTTTGGTTTGCCATCGATTGTGGTCGCTACTCCGAGTTCATCCGTCAGTTCACCGAAGCGCTTGTAGAAATCAGCCACGCTCATGGGCTGCAGTGCGAAAGCTCCTCTCGAGCCGTCGGTGACGGTGCCGATCAGGCTGTGATCAATGAAGTCGAAGTCGAACTGCACGCCCCGATTGCCGGCAGGGATCAAGGACGTCGTGAGGCCGCGGGACGTGACATAGAACGTCGCGTGCCACGAGTGGTTTACCCATGGGGCGCGCGCGAGGCGATACTTGCCCACAATCTGCGTCCATAAATGCAAGGTGGCGCAGGTATCCTTCCATGGTGCATAGGGAATGTCGGGCCACGCATTTGTCATGACTGGTTACCTTTTATTTCTGGAAAATAGAGACCTTCCTGTCGGCGGATCCACCACTGGCCGGTCTTGGCGCGTGTGGCCGGATCGGCAAATCGATAGTCGAAGAGAAGCGCACGCACGTGTTTGGGCGGATGGTCGGGAAACGGGTTCTGACCTAGCAACGCAAGCACGGGTGGGCTGCCTTCGAGAAGGCGTCGAAGCAGACGTTCGAACCAAGGATTTTGCGCGAAGTTGCCGTATGCCGCGAACCACATTTGCCAATCGAGCCGCGGCTGATGCGGGATATTCCACGACGGGGCGCGATCGATTGGCCCGGGCTTATACCGGAAGTCGTACTCGCGCCAATTCTGACCGTCGTCCGAACCTTCAACAATGATCTCCGGCCGGCTCGTCGTCGTTGTTGCGAACGGTCCGTAGGCATTGACGATGAGCAACGGCGAAATTGCTTGAGTTATGGAATCCACAACGGGCAGATTTGGCAATGCGAGTGCCTGAAAGATGCGATCGACACCGACAGGGACAACCAACAGCGTCAGCAGAAGCGCGCAGGCCGTCGCGGCTTTTCCCGGATGCGGCGCACGATTTTGGATCCACAGGCTCAGCTTTTGTGGAATAGCGTGCCGGATCGCGGCGTCATCGAAGAGAAAAACGCAAAGCGCAATCGTCAGTAAGTTGAAAAAGCCGTAGTTGCCCGTGAGTATGATCAAGGTTTGGAATATCAGGATGCACCAGGCTGCAAATGCACGCAGCCGGCGCGGCAGAAAGATCAGAAACACGAGAACGAGCTCAATGACGAGCGTCGCCGCGGTGCCGACCGCAAGAATCCCGGGCGGCAACTGAGCGGCATACCACGCAAGAGGCGTCGGGAGAGGCTGCGACATGAAATGGTACTTGAGCGCAGTGAGATCATGCCACGTCGGCTGCGCGGAGAGGGCCTTCACGATTCCGGACATGAAAAGATAGCGGAAGATGAGCCAGCGGTAGAGCCAGACGACGATGCGCGAGCCCGCCGTCAGGAAAATTGCCAGGAAGCCGGATTCGAGCAACAGCAAGTCCCACTGGTAGCTCATGAAGATTTGGCCGGCGTAAACGCACGACAGGTAAAGAACGAATAGCGCGATCAGTGCAGCGCGGGTCCATATTCCGAATACAACGAGAAGCCCCAAAAGAATGCCGAGGCCGGTCGCCGCGAAGAGCGCGTCATCGTTGGCATTCAGCCAGAAGAGTGTCGGCATTTGCCAATAGGCCGACACGCCCCATCCCTGATGTGCCGCATTCAGATATTCGGCGGCAGGACGAATACCACGCTCGCCGACCAGCCCCTGGATTTGCACCGCTAACGATGCGAATGCGATGACGTAAATGCCGCCGAGCAACCGCAGGAACAGCCACGAGACGAGCTCATAACGTTCGGGCTCCGGGTGTGCTCCCCACAAGAAGTAAGAAAGCCGGCTAAGCAGACCTCTGCGCTGCGCGAAGAACGCGTAGGCCCGTTCGCTCACAGCGGCGAATCCCGGGATGTGTTCGTACATCCACCACCAGGCGGCGCGACCCGGCGCGTGACGCAAGGTCCTGTAGGTCGCCGCCGCGCCCGCGTAGATCGTGCCGTCGGGCTCAATGAGTTGAATGGCGCGTGCGAAGTGTTCCCGGGGGATGGCGGGAAAATCCCCCGCGGCCTCTTGGTAAGGCCGATAGACGACGCGGTCGCCGGTCTGCTGCTTCCAATAATTTACCCAATAGCGACAGATCCCGCAGTCGCCATCGTAAACTAATGTTGCGTGTCGTTCTGCGGCCATGATCGATAGTCCTGCAGGAGCGGACAGGCAAACGCGTTAGCCTTCAGAACACAGAATGCCGGAAGAGGTTTATGGTTTCCGAAAGGCGCTGCTTCCTGCGTGACGTTTTTCACCCGACGATAGCGATCGCCCGTTGCACTTAGCGACGTCAGAAAACAAAGTCACCGGTTTCGGTTACTTGCCGTTCGGAAACGGATACCACCGGAAACCGATGGAGGCGGTGGCATTGCATCGAAAGCCGCCAACGAAGCGCCAAAGGTGAATGTCGAGGCCGATGCAATGAGGACAACTTCCAAAAGCGAATTGAACCCCGCATGGACCTACTCCTGACGTTACCGGTTAGCTCCGATTTTCAGTCATCTCGCGCGAGGTTCCGGTCGGGCTGCGCCAAGCGGAGTGCCACCCAGCGTCGGCAGGACGGTAGCTTCTGATTGCACTTGACCTCAATCCTCGGGCGGGCGGGCGAGGCGTCCGCTGCAATGCCGGCCACGCTGGCGGGATCGACATTGAGGTCGCGGGCGCACTTGGTAATGAGCTCTTGTGCGGTCATGCGCGCCAAAAAAGTATTGGCGGCAATAGCAGCGGAGCTGAGCAGTGTTGAAACCCTCGCTTGGGGCGGCGCGCGCAACACGCGCACCGCGCCGCTTGGGCCAGCGATGAATGCGAGGCGCAGATTTGTGAAGCTCGTCGCCAGGCCTTCGCTCGCAAGGTGTGCGGCATTGTCTTTTGAATACGCCTCCGCGGCTCGCCGGGCGAAAGCGCGGTCCTGGCGCAGTCCTAGCAGGGCGACGGCCGAGAGCGATGTCGTCTCCTCAGCGAAGTGCCGTCGGACGACGTCGAGAAACGTTTCCTTGATGAATTGGAATGGGCCGACGGCGGTGGAACGCGGATTGCGAGCCCCGTCTTGACCGCTCGACTCCGCCATCATGAGGCGGTCGAGAAATGTCTCAAGCGTCATCGCAGGCGGCGAGGTTTCAGCGGCCGCGTTTGTTTCGATCCGCTCCGGCGCCTTTTGCGCTTTGTCGGTTTCCTCGGCGGAAGCTGAGACTAGCCCGATAGCGAAAGCCGCAAGTGTGGCCCATGCCAGGGCGGTGCACCGCTGCGGCGTCGTGAGCAGATGCTGACTGCATTCCAGCATCGCAAGCCATCCCGTGACTAATCCCAAGACTAGACAGGCTGTTCCAGCTTATCCAACTCTACTACCTAATTCTATGTGCGCCAACCGGCACACCTCAGACGAGGTCCCTAAGGTGAACCAGTGCCTGCTCATTGGCCCGTTCGCTGACGTGACCGGAGAAATCGAGAAAGCCCACGTCAAGTCTCCGGGCGCGCCGACCCGTCATTGGAGGAATTCGCGGCGGATGCGAATGGTTGCTTCCGGATTTTCCGTTCTTGATTTTGGTTGCATTCGATCCAAGCGCGCCACCGCGTTCGGCACGTTTCCGCATGGATAACGGTGTCCGCGACTTCTTCAGCGTCATCTGCTGTCTTGCGGACTACCTTACATGGCGGCCGAAGTGCGCAGTTGCAACCCTATCATTATGACGCCCACTGCGGCGACCCAGCTTCCGCTTGCTCGCAGTGCGATCAGTCGCCAATCCCTGCCGCCCTGACGGAAGGAAATGGCGAGAGCCGTAATCAACGTGACGAAAACATAACCGATAGCTCCGACCCCGCAGATAAACAGGAGGCGGTCCGTGTCTCGCGTCATCGCTTGGCCGTTCTGGTAGCCGTGCAGCAAAGCGATGAGCGTGCCGAGTCCTAAAAAGATCGGAAAGGGAAGTTTGGCGGCTGCTGCAACAGCCAGGCCGGTGACGACGATGACTGCAAGGTTCCAGGCTGGAGAGATGGACAGAGCCGGTGCAACGACCGACAGCAGCGCTCCTCCGACAAGGGCGACCGGAAATGCGAACAACAGCCAGCGTGCGTTCCGCGGATCCTGAATAGAAGCAAGTATTGCGAGCGCAAACCATGGCACGATGTCCTCAGGACCGGAGAGCGGATGAAGAACGCCGCCGTAAAAGTCGCCGAGGGTCGTGTTGATCAGATGTGCATCGGCGCTCGCCGGCACGCCTACGAGTGCGAGCGCCGCAGCAAAGCCGCGGATCAGCGTTCTCTTTTTCAAGCGACCAATCCCATTGCGCTCAAGAGGAAGTATCCACCGATTGCACCGATCGCGGCGCCGCTGGCGCGAACGAGCTGTGCGCCGACCGGCCAACGGGTGAGTACGCCGATCAAGATACCGCAGAGATGCAAGAGGCCAGTGGCGATGACGAAGCCGACACCGAAGGCGAGGGGATCGGCGGCCTCAGGCAGCTCGCGTCCATGCGCGTAGCCGTGGAAAACAGCGAAGACGCTTACAAGGAGGGCAGCGACCCAAAGCGGAGGGCGGATATTCATCGCGACCGCTAGCCCGAGCGCAATTCCTGAAATCGCAATCATGATTTCCGTGAAGGGCAGATCAAATCCCGAGACGCCGAAGAGGCCGCCGATCGCCATCACAAGCGGGAACGCAATCGGCAGTATCCAGATCGCGGGATTGCCGAGTTGGGCACCCCATAGACCGACTGCCACCATGGCGACGAGGTGATCCACGCCGGTGATCGGATGCATGAAGCCGGACAGCAAACCAGCGGACGTTCCCGTTCCCGTGTGCGCAAACGCCGGCGCGAGGGGCATGAGCGCGAATATCGCGGCCCAAGCCAAGCTCGTTCTGAGCGAAGCGATTTTCATATCCTTACTCCTTCGGGAAATCTTTGGCTTTCAGATACGCGAGAGAAACCAAAATGAGGCGACGCTACCGATGACGTAGGCGGGTAACGCCGCAGCCCATTGAGGCAGCATGGATTGCGTTGTGCGGTGAGCCCACATCAGCGCGAGGACGAGTAAGACGAAGAGGAGTTGTCCGATCTCGACGCCGACATTGAAAAACAGGAGGGCCATCGGCAGGATCGCCGACGGAATACCGATGGTGGTGAGCGCCGTGGCGAAACCCAGTCCGTGCAGAAGACCAAACATGAAGGCGACAAACCAAGGATAGCGAGCCGTGAGGCCTATCTCACCGCGCTGAAGCTTGACGATCTCCACGCCTAGAAAGACGATGCTGAGCGCGATGGCTGCATTGAGCGGCCGCTCGGGAACCCCAACCCATCCGAATGTCGCTGCGGCCAACGACAAGCTATGCGCGACGGTGAAAGCCGTGATGGTGCGAACGAGCATCCATGGGCCGCGCACAAGCCAGATCAACCCGAGAACAAACAGAAGGTGATCGATGCCACGCAGGATGTGATCGATGCCAAGATTGATGTACGTGTTGGCAAGGTCGAGCCAGGCATTCAGATCGTGACCAGGATCGCGAGCGACGTTCACGACAGGATTGGCCGCGCTGACGGTATAGGCTTGGACCGGGCCTTCCATAGTGATGACCCGGATCATCGCCGCCGATTGCTTGCTGCCGAGGCCGGTAAAACTGAGCTGACCGACCAGGCCCTTTTCTCCACAGTTGAGATCGGGCGCATTCCAGACGCAGTGTTCAGGAAAAATCGGATGGTAGCTCAGTTCCGTCGGCGGCATCGTCCACTGCGTGAAGTAGCGGCCAGGCGCCATCTCGCGCAGCGTCATCACGGCCATCGAAGCCTCGTGAGCCGTTGCCGTACCCGCTGAATAGAAATGGGAGCCGAGGAAGGTCAGCAACGTCAACAAAAGTGCTGGCGCACCGGCGAACACGTTTCGCGCAGCACCGATCATGGCTCACCGCGCTTGACGACGTAGGCCTTCGCCATGTCGCGTATTGCGGCCACGCCCAGGCGGCGCGCGCGGTCGTCTTTCCACTCGTTGATGAGCTGGGTCTGGATCTCGTCCATTCGAACGGCGTGGCCGGGAACGAAAGAGTCGAGACGGATGATATGCCAGCCAGCAGCTGACTGCAGCGCCGTCCACTTGCCGACTGGGAGGGCGGCGATCTGGTCGACAAATGTCTTGCCGAAGGATGACTCGAGACTTGGCTTCGGGCGGTCGGCAAAAATTTGCGCGCGCAACCGCACCTCTTCCGGCTCGCTGCCGGATTCGATCTGTTGAAGCGTCGTTTTGGCCTGGGTTTCGGCTTCCGGTCCGGTGAAAGGGACCTCGAAGAAGCTGACAAAATCTGGAACGTCGTACTGGCCGCGTCGCTCTTCGAACCATTCCGAAAGTTGTTGTTGGGTCGGCTCTTCGACGTTGACGTTGCCAAATACGAGAAGGCGCATTTTCTGCATGATCCGCTCGCGGATCATGTCGTCGCCGCGGTCAAGGCCCTGTGCGAGAGCCTCGCGATAGGTCACCTCGTTGAGGATCCAATTATCGATCAAGCGCGAGAGCTCGGCTTTGCTCGGCTCGATGTCGTGCTTCTCTTTGTAGAGGTCGATGATTGATTGCCGAACCTCAGGCGTCACTTCGATGAGTCGCTCTTTGCTCACTGATGGCGTAACGGCGGCGTGGACTGCAAACAATAGTGCGCCGATCAGCAGAAAGTGCAGAAGCGGTTCGCGCGCCAAACTTGCAAATGCTGAATTCCGTGGAACGTCTGTTGACGGCATCGTTCTGCCGTCGGCAGGCGGCGTGAAAGTCATAACGGCTATTGGACTCCCTAACATCTCGGTCGCGGAATTCGGCCGCGTGTGGCCGGCACTCACTGCGCGAGCAAACTGCGATTAACCGCACCGAGATGTCGGGCCTATGACAGTGCAAAGCGATGGAGCGAAATGAGTTTCGTTCAATTTGCGCCGACGGGTCGCTTTCCTGGGACGCTGTTATTTTTCCTTCAGACCTCTGTCATCGTCAGTAGTTATCCGTCGCGCGGTCCGCTCTGAAGCGGTTTAATCAAGAGGCTAAAGGGAAGTTGAGGGGTATGTCTAAATCAGATTCGTACAGTCGCCGTGTCGCGCAAGCGTCCGCGCTGGTGATCGCAGCGAGCGTTGCCGGGTTCGCGCCGGCCAACGCCGGAAATTCCGCTGAAACTGACAGCTATATGGCGGGTGACTTTCACAACCACACCACCTGCACCGACGGCACCACCTCGCTCGAGACGATGATCACCAAGTCGATCAATACGTTCGATCTTGACTGGATGGCACAGGCCGGCCACGGCGGCAGCTACACACGTGATTGCCGTTACGACGATCCGGAAGGTGATTCCTCGAAGACGGGCAGTGGCAAGCTCTGGGAACAGACGATCGGCGCCGGCGCAATCAAAGGCGACGTCGTGAACTCGACTTCGAGCTCTCCGGATGGACTCCCTCACCGCGCCATGTGGCGTTGGCAGATGCTTCAGGAAATCGTGTATCCCGAAGTTTCGCGGATGTCGAAGAAGCTCAAAAATCCGATGCTGTACGTTGGCCTCGAGACAAACTCTCCCGGCCATGAGCACGTCAGCAGCACGGTTCTCGGCGCGCAGCGTTCTTGGGATTGGAAAGGCCGCACGGGCAACGCCGACGCGCTCGCCGAGTTCGAATACCGGTTCGATCGCAGCGACACGGATATGAGCGGTCCGGGCGGTACGCCGGGCGTCGCCAATAGCGGCATCTGGAAGGGCAAGGTGGCGAATGCCACGGGCGCCGGTCTGGGCACTGCGAACCACATGAACAAAGCCGTTCCCAGCGTTGCCTGGATGCAGGCCCATTATCCGCTGCAGAGCTACTACGTTCCTGCTCACGTCGAGCGCGCTGGCGTGTTCGACCCGAACGGCAACCGTGGCTTCAACGTCGAGCACTTCCGCGACTTCAATAATGCGGGCCCGACGGTTGCAGTCGGCTTCGAAACGATGCCGGGCCATCAGGCCAGCAATAACCGCGGCGAGTATCGCAAGAATTTCGGCGGTGCGGGCATCGACTCCGCTGGCGTAACGACCTTTGGCGGCACGGGCATTTACGGCGCCAAGATCGGCGGCCTGTGGGATGCAATGCTGGGCGAAGGCCGCAATTGGTTCTTCTATGCGAGCTCCGATTGGCACAACCGCGGCGCGTTCAGCCCGTACGTTCGTGAATCGACGCAGGACTTCTATCCTGGCGAATATCAGAAGCTCTACATCCCGCGTGCTGGCAGCCGTTCAGTTCTGCTGCGTCCGCAATACATCGTCGATGCGGTTCGCGCCGGCAACTCGTTCTCGGTTTCGGGTGACCTGATCTCTGGCGAGTTGTCTTACAAGGCAGAGATTGTCGAGGAATGCGAGAGCCACAACAAGAAAAAGCCCTGCCCGAGTACGGCAGCTCCCGCTAAAATGGGCGAGACTTTGGTTGTTCCTCGCGGCAAGTCGGTTCGGATCACGCTCACGGTTACCGATCCGGACAAGGCGAATAACTCGCCGTACAAGTTCAACAACCCATCGCTGCTCCAGGTTGGAATCAAGCAACCGCTGAACAAGCCGAAGCTTGACCATGTCGATTTCATCCGCGGCGAAATCACGGGCGTTATCGCGCCGACTGATGCGAAGTACACGGACGCGACCAACTCCTCGGCTGCCATTTATGCCACGTTCGATGGCAGCAAGTGGACGAAGAAGGGCCAGACGCGTACGATGAGCTTCGTTATCCCGAACGTCCAGAGCAACCAGTACATCCGTGCGCGCGGCACCAACCTGCCTCGTTCGACGCCGGTCGAGACCGATGCTCAGGGCAACCCGCTGGCGGATCTCGATCCGACGGCAGTTACGGATGCGAAGAACACGATCCCCTGCACCGACAAGTCTTGCCCCGCGCACATGCAGGTCTTGAACGGCCAGAAGATCTCGAGCTACGACGTCGCAGCTTGGGCGGATCTGTGGTTCTACACGAACCCGATCTTCGTCCGTGTATCTGATCAGCCGAAGCTTCTGGTTGAGAAGAACGCCGAGCTCGCACAGCAGCTCGCGAAGAACTAAAGGCAGAGGTGCGATCGTTATCTAGCGGTCGCACCGTCTTATCTAGAGATGCGACTGGGGGCCGGGTTCCGGGCCCCCAGTTTTCTTTTTCGCAAGCGCTATGCAAAGGCGGATACGGCGGAGCCGCGGCCCTCGGGGCTGCGCCATGTATCTATTTCAAAGCATGAAAAATTCTGAGCGGCTCAATAGCCGCGCGCCGCGTTGCCGTCTATTGGCGCGTCTATTACCGATTCAACGAAGCAGACGCGAGGGAGCGTGATGGCCGGACGAGACCAAAGCAGGGCAGCTTCTGAGGCTACAACCTTTCGGCCTTGGCATAGATGTTCAAGGGATATCTGGCGGCGCGGCATTTTCAGGAGGTACTGCCACCGGCATTAGTGGATTGCTCTGGTGCGGCAGGTCTTGGGACGTGACGGTGAAGGGAATGACGCCGCCATCCGAGTGATGGTGCTGCCGCACATCGGCAATCCATTCGATCTGATATTTGCCTGGCGGCAGCGGCTTGGTCACCGCGATCTCGACCTTGAAGACATCCTCATCCGTCTTTGGCCATTCGATCGGCCATATCTCGCGCCCGTTGTCGACGCCGACAAGCCGGACCTCGGTCACATGAATTTCCTCCGAGAAAGTGATCTGCATCTTCGTCGGGGGATCTCTGAGGATATCGCCGACGGAGGGAACGGAGGCGTCATACATTTCCTGAGAGCTTGCCTGCGCCGGCATGAGCAGCGATGCTCCAAGTACCAGCATGGGGATGTAGACGCCGATCACGGTAACGGTCCTCATGATCATCTTCTTTTGGACGAGGGGCCTTGGTCTGGAAAGCAAGCGTCATCAAGTTTCAAGAGAAGTTGACCGCATAGCCGAATGAATCGAGCCGTTTGGGAACCGCGTTGAAGGCAACCGAAATGCGCCGGTTGCCGTGATTCACCGGCACTTCGTGAAGCAAATAGCTCGGAAACAAAACGAGGTCCCCGGCAGAGATCGCCGGCATTGCCCATTTACTGCCGTTGAACGGACCGTATTTCACATTCTTGTTCTGATTGCTGAAGATGAAATCGGTGCCGCCGAGGCTCTTGTGAAATACCAGATTCGCAGAGCGATGAGAGTTTGTCAGGTAGAGCACGCCTGATACGAAGCTATTCGCATGCGTGTGGATCGCTTGCTTTCCGCCGGTTTCCAGGATGTTGATCCAGATCTCTTTGATCATCCACTCGAGGTCTTCGCCGAATAGTAGAGCACCGAACTCGACAAGCTTGGGCCGGATGAGCTCGCTCACCTCGAGAAAAGACTCTCGACCGCCCGGGCTCATAATTTCGCTATGCGACAGCTGGTTCGATTTGTCGTTATCAAGCTTGCGGGAAGCTGCGAACTCGCCTGTCAACCGGCGTATCAAGTCTTCATCCAAAAGCTTTTCAACGCGCATCACCGGAGTGGGAAATAGCTGAGCAATTTGGCTCATGAATGCTGAGTGTCTCCGAAGTTAGCCGCGCCCTTTTGCCTTTGTCATGTGAACAACCGATGACAGTAAAAGCACCGGAATATTTCGGTAGCGCGCCAACCGGCATCGCGCCATTGTCCCGCCCGAAAAACGTTTCGGAGGGGAAATGCTGAAGGCTTATCGCCATCTTCTTATTGTGGCTTGCGTCTTCCCACTTTGTGCGCAACCTCTGCAAGCTGCCGGTCTGACTGTCGCTGGCGATAGTCCGCGTGACAACGTAACGCTCACGATCGAAGACATGGCCATGGGCGCTATCCTTCAGAACCTCGGAGCAAAATACGGATTCAAAATTCTGGGAGTGGAGAAGGTCGACGAGGGCGGCGACACGCTGTCCGCAACTCTCTCTGGAAACCTCAACAGCATTCTCGAGCGCCTGCTTCGCAACCGCAACCACGTTATCGTTCGCTCAGCCGATACCGTTAGCGGCATCGAGAAGGTCATCGTCATCGATGCTGTTTATGGCGCCCGCCAGGCGAAGGCCGCTGTGAATGGGGCCGCAGGCCATGCTCCGGAAGCGCCTAGTCAGGCATATTCCGACGACGGGAAACGCACTCGTCCGCGAAATGTTGGAAGCGGTCCGGACGAATGAGTTTTCTGAGCATGTGCGTGTAGATCCACATGCCATGTACTGCGCCGTTTCTCTAGTGACTGAGGTTCACGGAGAGCGATGTGCCATCGCTGCGCTCCAGAAACACGGACGCTGTTTCCACCCTCGCAACGCGCCAGCTGCCCACCATATCCCCGCTCTCGACTCGAAAGCTCGTTCCATCGGCCGCATTGCGCAGGAGCGCTATTGCACGATCTCCGTTGAGAACCACGCCGAGTAATTCGTAGACTGGCTTCTCACCGGCCGGCGCGTCCTGGTGCTTGGCAGTCTTGGCCTCGTCCGGGCGCCTGCGGCTTGGCGCGAGCAGAGGGCGCTCGACCGTATCCCTCAGATCTTCTTTCGCGATCGCTACCAAAGGATTGCCGATTGAGATTTGTCCCGGCGCCTCGTTTCCATCGTCTGATGACAAGTCGGGATCGGTTTGTTTTTGCGGTTCGCCGGATGCGATGGCCGGCGCGGAGGCTATGGGGTTTGGCTGCTGGTTGTCGAACCAGACCAGGCAGGCAAGAGCCAGACAAGCCACGATCATCAGGTGGAGACGGTACTGCTTCATCCCTCAGGGCGTCCCGTTCTTTTTGGAGAAACCGCTCAACTGAAGCGTCACATCGTAGGGGCCGATGTAATTCGGATCGGGGGTGTTGAAATCGCCCTGCTTGGACCGGATGGCAATCTCATCGAGGAAGATCAACGGCGTGCCTGTTTCCAGGTCGTAAAGAATATCGCGGAGCCCATCGACTCCGACGCTGATCGAAAGACTCATCGGAATGCGCACCAAATTTCCATCCTCCTGCGGCGGCAGGATTTGAAAGCTTGATGCGGCTCCGTCGTGCGCGACCACGAGATTATTCAGCAATTTTTGCAGGTTGGCGCCCGCGATGCCTGTGGTCTCGCCTTTGAGAAGCAGATCCGTGTCCTGCCCGAGCATGGCCAATTCGCTGTTCTCCTTACGAACCCCTCCCTCCGTGGCCAACTGCTGTTGGAGCTTCGATAGTTCCACCTGATGTTCCGCTATGGCGGCATCGATTGTGCTCAAGCGCACGAAAGGCGCGGCTGCGAATAGCACCATGAGCGAGAGTGCGGCGGCCAATACAGAAAGGGAAGCGACGCTGGCGGATATCTTAGAGCGCGCGTTCATGGCTGGGCTTCCAAGTTTGCGCCGCCTTCGGCGCGGCCGACGATGGAGAATGTCCCGACGGTGTCGCCTTCTTGGCGTGTTGTCGGAGCGGAAAAGCGAACGTCCTCAAAATGCGGGCTGTCCTCGAGTGTCGTGATCAATGCCGTTGGGTCATCGGACTTTCCAACGATACGAGTCTCGCGGCCGTGGATTTCAAACTCCGTAAGGTAGGCGCTGTCCGGCAATGCCCGGCTCATGGCTTCGAATAGGAGAAATGCAGGCGGCTCGGTGATTTTGCGCTTGGTCAGATGCTCGCGCTGTTCCTTGAGGCGCGTATTTTCGTCGTTGAGCTTCGTGATCTCCTCGACTTGCGATTTGGCGGCGGTAATTTTCTCTTCGAGGCCATCGTTCCGGGACGTACGGTCGAAGTCCAAGTAGAAGCCGAAGCTTCCCATCGCGACGCTTGCCGCGAGAAGAACCATCAACACAATGTGCAGCACATGCCCGGTCTGCTTTAGCGCATCCGCTTCCAGGGACAGGAGTTCGATACCAGTCGCTGCTGCGGGTTCCGATGCGAAGTCGACCGCGTATGGTCTCAGTCCGAGCGCGTGAGCTCGATGCAATGCGTTGTCGACGATCTTTCGCGTCGTTGCAGCGACGTAGATGTCGAGTTGGTCCGGCGCGTCCGCATTGGTGCCGACGATCTGGTAGCCATAGTGGGTCTCGTCCACCGGCCACGGGACGATGCGATCCATCTGGTTTCGCAGAAGGGGCTCGACGAGATCACTTGCGGCGGTTGGAATTTGAATTGTACGGTCGACGATATCGCTTGCCGACAGCCGTAATAGAATCTTCCTGCGGTCTTTGCTTGCTTCCTGAATGGCACGCTTTTTCAGTGCCGCGATCTCCTCGGGGGCGGCGTTCGGCGAGAGTTTTAGGACAAGTCCGTTAGCGCTCGCGTCGTTGGCGTGCACAGACATTCCTTCAGGGGCGTTTAGGATAAGCGTGCTCCAGCCGCGCGGTCCCGAGTTGCGGGCCGTCAGTATGCGGCTCAAGTCGCGGATCCATCGCGAATAAAGTTGAGCTGCGGCGCTGGAGAGTTCGTCTACGGTCATGGTTCTGCTCGGGCGATCTCGTGCTGCATGTCGGTCAATTGAGGAGTGCAATGGGACGTTCGGAAATCACGCGGTAGGGGGCATCGTTATCGAAAGCGGGGATGAGAACGAACGCTTTGGCTGCACGATAGTCCTGGCGGGGCGTCTGCGTTTCGACAGACACCAAGTAGGCAGGGCCGGTCTCGTCGGTGAAGAAGGAGCTGACTTTGTCCATCACTGCAGGAGCACTCGACTGGTCTTCGACGGCGGTCCGCACGTACGTCCGCACCTTCTCGATATCGAATAGGGTCATGTTGGGAATTGAGGAGAGAACGGAGTCTGGTGCGAACCGAGGATTTACAAGACCCTCGCGGCTATAGACGGTGAGGTACGGCAGGAGCTGCTTGTAGAGTTCGAGCGTCATGCCCTCGACGTAACGGAGTTGCGTGACATCTAGGAAAGCTGCAGGTCGCGATGGATCGATCGATTTTGCGCTGCTAATTTTAGTATTCTGGTCCAAATCGCCGACCGTCTCGCCGCGGACCTGGAGAATGCGATCGCGGATTTCTCTCGCTTGTTGGTCAGACGAGGTGAATTGCCGAAAGAGGCCGAGTAGAAGGTCGCCATCGGCTCGGTTCAAGTCGATGAGACCGTTGGGGTCCGCCATGGTGATCTTCAGGTTAGCGCCAGCAAACACCACATGGTGGGGCCTGCCGTCCGCCAGCCAACGGAGATCCTCATCGTCATCGATCAAATGTGCGGCCGCGATTTCGGCGCCCGCATCGAGAAGCGCTTCTGCACTCGTTATCTGAATTTCAGACGATGCCAAGGACGCTCCGCTGCGGGCGGTGACACCGAAGGCCGACACGAGAAGAGCCGCGGACGCGACGATCCAGAGAACGATGAGGAGCGCTACACCACTTTGTCTGCCCGTCTCTGTGTCGCTGCACCCGTCCGGGAGTGGAAATATCGGTCTACTCATGTCCAGCTTTCTCTCTGGCGTTGGCTTCGTCTTGATCACTGTTTGATGCTTTCCCAAGTGCGCCGTCCGTCGAGGCGCTGCAAAGCGGAGACTTATCCTCGATGCAGGCAAGTTCCGCATCGGCGCGAATGGCGACTACGAGCGGCGGCGTGAGGGGCTTCTTCTCACTGACGTCGATGATCTCGAGGCGGACGAGACCGGGCAGCCGGTTCGCGTAGGGCCACGACATAAGCCAACCTTTCTGGCCATCGCTCGCCACGGCGTAGGAAAATCGATAGACGAACGATCCCTCGAGCAAAGACACGCGATTTGCGGGCGTCGCGCCCGGAAAAGTCTGCATGGCGGTCTGATAGGGTGCGCGCGCTCTGATCAGCTCTGTGCCTTGGCCTGCTGCTGCGGCCGAATAGCTGACGAAATAGAGACCCGTTTCAGATGGGTAAGGCGGCTCGACGGTGACGAAGGAGAGCGCATCGCGCGTGCCGGAAAAGACGTAGCGCGGATATTCCCCGTTGGCGTTGATCAAGCGCTGCAGGCCGGCTGCATCTCTTTTCAGGATGTCATATGCGCGGGAGACCATGTCCAAGGTCTCGATATGTTTTGAATTCGCCTCCCAGTTCGTCGAGAAGGTTCGGATCCCAACACCCAAGAGCCCGAGGACGACGCTCAGAATCGTGATGCTGACGAGCAATTCGATGAGCGTGAAGCCGGCTTCGTCAGCCCGCTTGAAGCGGAACTTCGTCTGGTTCTGAAGCATCGGTGCGAAGCTATTCATCGACACGACCGAACTTCAGCGTATCAAGTTGGAGGCGTCTCGCGCGGTCCCAGGTGACAGCGACGCGGATGCGGTTGAGGCGCCATTGTTGGGATTTGATACTGGCCCAAGGAGCCTCCTCCCGCGCGATATCGATTGACCAGTTGAAGCGGCCGTCCGAGCCTTTGCGGGAACCTGGATGAATATTCCACCCGCGGGTTGCTTCGGCGAGCATGGATTGTGCAATAATTCGCGCTCTCGTTCCGTCTGTCGCAGCACTCGCCGCCCGCATGGCGGTCGCGTGCGCCTCGTATAGGCCGACGAACGCAATTGCGAGGATCGTCAGAGCCGTCATGGTCTCGAGAAGCGTGAAGCCTGCTTGAGGATCCGCAGCCAGCTCCTCAATTGAGCACCCTTGTCGACACGCGGCCTGTGAGCCAGTTGACGCGAACCTCATAGGCTTGCCTTTCAGAACTCAGTTTAATCGTCGCTCCCGTGGAGCTGCCGTTCGGAAAGAAGCGAATTCCGCTCGTCGTCGGGGAGCGGCGTTCGCTTTCAGCGGCAGTCACGTCGACAGCAATGGCGCGATTGATAGTGACGGGCGCGCGTCCATCGTCGAACGCGACCCGGCGGGCATTGACGTCGATGATGGCGACGCGGTCCTTTCCCCTGGCGATGGCAGTGGAGCGCAGATCGCGTAAGCGGGAAGCTGTCTCTATCGCAGCCGCCTTCAGCTCCAGCGCGGCCGTTCCGGGGCGATTGAATGCCGACAACGCGACGACCATCATGCCGACAACAACCATAACGGCCAGAACCTCGAGCAGCGTGAAGCCGGCGGCGTGATTGCCGGGCGCGCTAATCCCCGGTCGAAACATCCTGATCCTCGCCTGCTCCACCCTCACGCTTATCGGCGCCCAGCGAAATGATGTCGAAGGCGCCGTGCTGGCCCGGGAAGCGGTAAATGTAGGGCTGTCCCCAGGGATCGAGCGGCACCCGATCGATCTTGAGATAGGGGCCGTTCCAGGCATTGACGCCGGAAGGCCGCTGCACGAGCGCGCTCAGTCCCTCGCGTGCATCTGGATAACGGCCTGTATCGAGCTTGAACAATTCAAGCGAGGTGCTCAGGCTCGCGATCTGGACCTTGGCGGTCTTCGTACGCGAGCTGCCGAGATAACCTATGACGCGCGGCGCAACGAGGCTCGCGAGAAGCACGAGGATCACCATCACCACTAGAAGTTCGATGAGCGTAAAGCCTGCCTCGTGGGATCGGTCCCGTGTGTTGCGGCCGTCGTGCTTGCGGTGACGGTCCTTTGACTCTCCATGGCGTCTGCGGCGCGAAAGATGCAGCATTGAAAACATGGCCTTCCTTTTCGATCGTGTGTCGATGTTGCTAGAGCGCCAAGTCATTGACGCTGATGACGGCGCTCAGAATGGACATGATGATGCCGGCGACAAATCCGCTCACGAGCAGAATGATGACGGGCTCCAGGATCGTGAAAGTCCGCTGCACCGACGTTTCGAGTTTTTCCTCGAACATGTCCGCCATGTGGGAGAGAGAGGCCGTCAGGTTGCCGGTCTCTTCGCCGACGCGGAGCATGTTGACGACGACGGGCGGGAACAAGCCGGAGCGTGACAACGGTTCGATGAAACTCTTTCCTTTGCGAAGCGCGTCGTAGGTTTCGTCGAGAACGTCGGCCGCGAACTTGCTGCCGATGACGTCACGCACAAGCTTCATCGCGACGGGCAATGCAACTCCATTCTCAAGCAGAATTCCGAGTGCGCGACAGAAGCGGATCGTGAGATTGAGCTGCATAATGGTGCCAATCAGCGGCATACGAAGCAGCGACGTCTCGATCCTTTGCCGGCCGAGTCCCCGTTGCCAGGCAAAGATGATTGCCAGTACGGCGATGCTGAGCCCGATGAGCAAATAGTGGCCATTGGCGATAAGCCAATCCGATGCTCCGATAACGACGCGGGCCTGTTCAGGAATAGTTGTCCCGCCCTGAATGATCATTTGCTTGAAGCGCGGCACGACGAACAGAAGCATGATCGCGACGGCGGCGATGGCGACGACAATCAAGATGCTCGGATAGAGAACTTGCGACAGGGCTTTGCCGCGGAGCTTTTGCGCTTTCTCGCGCCATTGCACGATGCGATCGAGAACGGGCTCGAGCGTGCCGCTCGCCTCGGCGACGCGCACCATGCTGACGTAGATGGGCGGGAATGCCTTGCCTTGGGCCTCCAGTGCTTCGTGGAAACTCTTTCCACTCCTGATCAGCCCGGCGATGTCGCCGATGAGCCGCTTCATGTTTTTGGAGCGTGCATCACTTTGCAAGAAGCCGAGACATTGATCGAGTGGCAGGCCCGCTTTCAGCAGCATGGCCAGCTCGCGCGTGAAGAGGGTGATCTGGCTGTTGGAGGTTTTGACGGAGATATTTCCGATCGCGCCGTTCCCTTTGCCAGCGCGCTTACCTTCGCTGACATCGATCGCCATGTGTCCGAGTTTGTTCAGGTACTCGATAACGCTGGCGGGACTTACGGCTTCCATTTCGCCGGTCAGCTTGCCGCCGCTGCGGGTAACAGCGCTGTATCGGTAGAGAGTCACTGGAGATCCTCGCGGCGGCTATATGTCAAGCGCCACCCGGCGCACTTCCTCGGGCGTGGTCAGCCCGGCGCGGCACTTCGCGAGCCCGTCCGTGATCATTTTGGTCATGCCGTTGCGGCAGGCCACGTCCTCGATTGCTGCCGGGCGCGCATTTGGCTGGATGAGATTGCGGATCTCATCGTCCACGTCGAGCACCTCAGCGATGACGATGCGATCGCTGTAGCCGGTGCCGAAACATCGATCGCAACCGACCGCACGCCACTGCTCTTGCACGGCTAACTCCGACGCCATCGAACCGTGGTGCCGGGAAAAGAAGGCTTCTTCCGGCGCTGCCTCTATTTTCTTGCAGTGGGAGCACAGGACTCTTACGAGCCGCTGACCGATGACGCAGCGGAGCGATGAGGCAAGAAGGAACGCGTCAATGCCCATATCGAGAAGGCGCGGGATGGCGCCCGCTGCGGTGTTCGTATGGAGCGTCGACAGGACGAGATGGCCCGTAAGTGCCGCATGAATGCCGATGCTTGCTGTTTCGGCATCGCGCATCTCGCCGACCATCATGACGTCGGGGTCGTGCCTCAAGAACGAACGCAAGGCGCTCGCGAAGGTCAGGCCGATTGCAGGCTTCGCCTGCGTTTGATTTACGCCTTTGATCTCGTACTCGATGGGATCCTCGATGGAGAGGATTTTCCGGTGCGATTGATTGAGTGCGGAAAGCGCGGTCGCGAGCGTGGTGGTTTTGCCGCTGCCCGTCGGCCCCGTGACGAGGATCAGCCCATAGGGGGCTGAAAGCTGGCTGCGAATGACGTTCTCATCGCGTGGTGAAAAGCCGAGTGCGGTGAAGTCCAAGACGCGACGGACGTTGTCGAGCAAACGGATTGCGACGGCCTCGCCATGGATCGTGGGTATGGTAGCGATGCGCAAATCGAGGCGGTGGTCGTCGACGCGGATGCGGGCGCGTCCGTCTTGGGGCAGGCGCCGCTCGGCAATGTTCAGGCCAGAAAGGATCTTGATCCGCGAGATGATCGCCTTCGACATTTGCGATGGAGGCGGCGTCGTATCACGAAGCATGCCGTCCACGCGCATGCGAACGGCAAGGAGTCCGTCGAACGGCTCAATATGGATGTCGGTGGCACGCGCGTGGACCGCATCCTGAAGCATTTGATTCACAAATCGTACGACCGGCGCGCCGAGGGCCATGTCGCGTAAATGCTCGACGTCGTCGCCTGATGTTTCAGTTGGCGCCTCCGTCCAAACCGACGGCGCATCGCGGCGACGGGCCGCATGCTCGATCGCGTTCTGAATGTCTTCGGCCGATGCGGCGAGTGGGACGATCGGGCGCTCCAATGCGAGACGCACGGCGTTGATCGTCTTGACGTCGGACGGATCCTCCATGGCGAGGAGCACCGCGCCGTCGACCTCTTCGAGCGGAAGGACTTTATTCTCGCGCAAGAACGCATGAGAAATACTGCTGAAAGCGGATGGCTGGTTCAGCCATTGGTCTTCGCGGACCACCCGAACGCCGTGATACTCGGCAGTCGCCTGAACCAGAGCGTGCGTTGTCAGCGCAGAGGACTTTCGCAAAGCGGCATGCAGCGTCGCGCCCGTCTCCCGACGAAAGCGCTCGACCTTCTCGAAGTCAGACCTCGATATGAGGCCACGCTCCAGCAGATAGTCCTCGAATGCGGGCGCGCCATCGCTCGCGACGCTCGCGTGATCGCTCGTTCTAGCGCTTTGGATTTGAGTACCGTCCACCGTGGGCCAAGGGGGTTGCGCACTACCAGACCCGCTCGAGGCAGTGGCCGTGGATGCAAAGCTACGATTACTCAATGCCGTGCGGCATCGCGGGGCGGACATTGTCGCAAAGCTGTGACAGGCGGATGTCATGGCATGGCGGGGGACATCAACAAGCAGGCGATGACGGCATTCGGACTCTGGTCTCGGCGAAGTCGCCGACGGCTATCGTTCGGCTGATGCCTTCGTTGATGAACCTTCGTGGGGGTGAGCGCGAACGGTGGACGATGACGTGGGATGCGAAGGCGCGCGTTGCGAAGGATTTATGACGTTACGTGCGGGCAACAGGCGAATTTCAAAGACGAAGAGCGATGAAGGAAACTCGTGCGATGTGCAAAGCTATCGCGATAAGGCGTCGCGCGCTCTGTTTCGAGTCATCGAAGGTCTAGCGTCGTGAACGAGAAAGAAGCGGGAATGCTCGCATTTTGGCTGGTCCTGGTATCGCGCACGCCGCGTGAGCAAGAGAAGTTTCGACCGGTCGACCGCGTTCGAAGCTCGATCGCGAGAGGGTAAGATCCTGCAAGTTTCCGATTCAGCACTTAGCGGCGCAAGGCGCTCGCTAATGATTTGCCGGTTGCGTTCGTTCCTGGCGAGCCTTGTTTGTGCGGTGCTTGCCGCCTGTTCGGCTCCGGGCGTGGTGCCCTCGTTGGCGCCGCCGGATATGATCGACCAATTGTCGAATGCAGATCTATCCGCCAATGGCGGACGGCCGACGCGACAGCAAAGTCCGGAAAGGTCGAACGTCGATGGATATGCCGAGAAATATCCAGGCACGGACACGGTGGCTAAGCCCAGGCAAACATCGCACGGTGTCACGCAGGGGCGGAACGGCTTTGAGCTGAATTTCAACGATGCCGAGCTTTCGGATCTGACGAAAGTCATATTGAAAGACACGCTCGGCATCCCGTTCGCCTACGACCCCGCCGTGCAGGGACGTGTGACGCTATCGACCGGCGGCGCCGTGTCGCGTGAGGAATTGCTTGCGATACTCGAAAGTACGTTGGCGATGAATCACGGCTCCTTGATCGTCGAGGGCAGCCTCTATCGCATCGTCCCGATGACGGAAGGCAATCTCAAAGCCGTCTCTTCCTTCGACTATGCGAGAGAACGTGAGTCCGTCGGTCCAGGGTTCGGCGTGACGATCATGCCGCTCAAGTTCGTTTCGAGCACGACGATGATGCGGATGCTCGAGTCCGTCTCGGCGCGCCAGGACGGACTCGGCGTGAGCGTCGAGAAGAACCTGCTCATCATTCGTGGCACGGGCCGCGAGCGTGAATCGCTTCTTCAACTGGCATCGACGTTCGATGTCGATTGGATGCGGGGCCAGTCGGCCGGCATCTATGTTCTAAAGAACGCGGCGCCCGATGATGTCATCAAGGAACTGCAGCAGGTCTTCCAGACTGAAGGGCAGGGCAAAGGGCTCGTGCTCTTTCAGCCGATCGCCCGATTGAACGCGATCCTGGTTCTGACACAGAAATCGAAACTCCTGGATGAGATCGAATCCTGGGTCGCCCGTCTCGATCGCGCCGGTGGCGAGGGTGAGGACTTTTACGTCTACCGCGTGGAGAATGGCCGGGCCAAGGATCTTGCAGCATTGCTCATGGAGGCGTTCACGGGATCCAGTGGAGGCGGCGGGGGCCGTCAAGCCGAGGAAACGCAGGTTGCGCCGACCGAGATCGCCACCACCATGAGCTCGCAAAGCCGTGGAAGTAGTAGCAGCGGCACTAGTAACAGCATTGGCGGAGAACGGGAGGGCCCAGCGTCGTCCGACAAGCGGGCTGGTGACAATGCCATTGCGTCGGCGGCAACGTCATCGCTTGCAGCCGATACCATGGTGATTTCGGGAGGCGGAGGTGGCCAGTTGCGCGGGGCGGGGGTTCGCGTCACGCCGGATGAGCGCAACAACAAGCTGCTCATCAAGGCCTCGGGCTCGGACCTGCGGAAAGTCCTCAGCATTCTGCGCCGCATTGATCAGCCGCCCTTGCAGGTTCTGATCAATGCCACGCTAGCGGAAGTGACGCTCAACGATAACCTCAAGTATGGCGTGCAATTCTTCCTGCAGAAGAACGGCGGTAAAGGCGGCGGCCTTGGCTTCACGAATGGATCGCAGATCGAGATTTCGCCGGCCGCTCCCGGCCTGAACTTCATTGTCGGCAACATCGCGTCGAACCCGAGAGTCGTGCTCGATGCGCTGGCGACCGAAACCGCGGTGCGCGTTGTCTCGTCACCGTCGGTCGTGGTGCTCCATAATCAGACGGCGACCCTACAGGTCGGCGACGAGGTTCCGATCACCACGCGGCAGGCGACGAGTGTCATCAATCCGGACTCGCCGGTCGTGAACGAGATCATGTTCAAAAATACCGGCGTGATCCTCAAGGTGACACCGAGGATCAATTCGAACGGTCTCGTGACCATGGAAATCGAACAGGAAATCAGCGCCGTTACCGGCGCCACGAATTCCGAGACGTTGACGCCGACCATTTCGCAGCGTCGCATCAGCAGTACGATTGCGGTGCAGAGCGGCCAAATGGTTGTACTCGGTGGTCTCATCAGCGAGCAGGTCGATCGCGAGAAGAAGCGTGTTCCCGTTGTGAGCAAGATTCCTTACCTCGGCGACTTGATCGGCAATACCACCAACGGGCGATCCAGAGCAGAGCTCGTCGTGTTCTTGCGGCCGACCGTCATCCACGATCCGCAGGACGCAAGCAACGTAACGGAGGCCGTTCGCAGCGGAATGCAGTCCATGGCACCGCGGGCCGCGGCTTGGGATACCGGGGGCGATAATCGGAAGCTCAAATAGCTGGCTACAGCCGGGCGGCAGGAAAGCCCGGTTGATTGAAGAAATAAAAAGTCCGGTTGCGAAATTTATTCAAGCAGCCCTTTTGCACGGGCTGCTTGCGCGTTCGAGTTCGTGCCGCCGCGCCTTTCGGCTGCCGCACTATGCAATTGCAAAGTCGAATTCCGATCGTTCCTCAATTCGATCGCGAATCTTATCGAATGTCGTGCGGGTATCAAACCAAGGTGAAATTGCACTTCTCAGCCGCGAGTTTATTTCGAAACGACGGCCACCAGTCCAGATTGGTGCGCATGGCGTCATCCATTCTGCGAGCCGAGACTCGACCGGCGCGCCATTCGCCCAAATTACATGATGGTCTTCCAACTCGATGTGGAAATACGTGATCGAGTCGCAGTCATAATCCGAGCAACGCACGATCGATCTGCCATTGACCAAATTGCGGGCCGGTATAAGGACGCCATCGACGTAGAGAGAGTGATTGGGCGAGAGGTAGAGATCTCTCCGGGGCTGGTTCGGACCAAGCGCACCCTGACACACTTTGATAGGAGCAACGTCGTCACTCCATTTCTCGTTGCCACGACGTTCAGACGTCCAACTTCGAATTTTCTTAATTGCTCGAGTGTCGCCTGAAATCGTCGGGAGAGCATCTCCCGCTCGAAGGTCCTCGACCGTTCTTTCGACGTTTGCCGTGAGGATCTTGGTGCCGGCTAGAAAGCAAGCCAACCGACCTCCACCGCCACCGCCGCCGCTCCAGCCCGAGCCACCGGAACCGGGGCCGTCTCCGAAACCAAAGTCCCAGCCACCGCCGCCGCCGGAATTCCCGCCACCACCTGAATTGCCACCGCCACCGGCGTTGGCGCTGCCGCCACCGGAATTGCCACCGCCGCCCGCGTTGGCGCCGCCGCTGCCTGAATTGCCACCGCCGCCGCCGGAATTCCCGCCACCACCTGAATTGCCACCGCCACCAGCGTTCGCGCTGCCGCCACCGGAATTCCTTCCGCGTGACCTGGTGGTGCCGCCACCGGAATTGCTACCGCCACCGGCGTTGGCGCTGCGGCTGCCGGAATTGCCGCTGCCGGCGTTGCCACCGCCACCGCCGCCACCACCAGCGTTGGCACTACCGCCGCCGGAATTTCCGCCACGACCGCCGCCGCCTTGGCAGACATGATGGGAAGAATCCGAATTGCCGCGCGAATTGCCGCCGCTTTCGCCACGGGTTTCGCCGCGGGTGTCGCAAAATCGATCATTTTTGTTGGCGCTATTCCCTGGGCCGTCGGCCGCTGGGTTCCATCCGGCTAAAGCGCTTTTCGCAGCAAAACTCGATACGAGAGCCGTAGAGCCGACTATACCCGCAATTGCAATGACATTGCGCCGTGTTCTTCCAGGGCGGACCTTCGTCACATCGCCGGACTGAGGCATTTGCGTTTTAATATGGGACATTTTTCATTACTCACGACAACTTGGACGCCCACCTTGCAAGATAGGTGACAACGTAAGGCTTAACGCAATTTGCGAGCGGTAAAACCCGATTAAGGAGACCCCCACCACGCCGCAGGATATCGTCAATAAGCCAAACGTGGCATCATTTTTTTTTGCCAGGTCCCTGTGCCCAGGGGCCCGGGAAATTCAGGGGGAGTTTTGTTGCGCCGCCGTTGCGCGGAATGACTCTGCGGCCGGCTGATCGAGATCAGCGGTCCGCTGTTCAAGCCTGTGATCACCCACCAAATAATTTCAAGTGCTTACGCTTTTCATCAGAGTACATTCCGACGCGTTGGTCGCGGGGCCATTTTCGGTCTTGCTGCGTTTTGCTTTTCAGGTTGCTTTGGATCGAAGTGCGTTATTGCTGCGCAATCTGCTTGAAGGGAGCGTCTCATGACTGCAACTTTTCCCGCATCCCATCTGCGTTTGAAACGCGCCTACGAACCGCCGGAGTCTTCCGACGGCGTACGGATACTCGTCGATCGGCTCTGGCCTCGCGGGGTCAGTAAGGAAAAGGCTTCGCTCGACGAGTGGGAAAAAGACATTGCGCCGAGCACCGAGCTTCGGAAATGGTTCGGCCATGATCCCGCTCGCTGGGCGGAATTTCAGCGCCGCTACCGCGCCGAGCTTCGGGAACAAGCAGATATTCTGAAGCACATTCGATCGCTGGCCAAGTCGCATACCGTTACCCTCGTTTACAGTGCGCACGACGAGGAACACAATGACGCGGTTGTGCTGAAGGACGTCCTGCTCGGACGTAATGCCTAAGTGTTTTCTTTGCGCCATCCAAGTAATGGCAATTCGAGGTGCCAAGTTCGCTGGCCAGCTGTCTCTCAGACTAACGCAGCCTGAGCCCGGCCCGCGGTTGCGAGGATTCCCAGTACGTGCCTGACACAACGATCGGCCCAATGGAGACCGCGTCGTCTGATGCCAACGCACTCGACGCTTTGGTGAGGTCTATCCGTGCCTGCCGGGTTTGCCGCGACAATCCCCGCTATGGGCAGCCGTTGGCCCATGAGCCACGACCCATCCTCCAAATTTCAAAGACGGCGCGCATCTGCATCGTTGGCCAAGCTCCCGGAACGCGCGTCAATAAAAGCGGTCGACCTTTCGATGATCCATCCGGTGTCAGGTTGAGGCAGTGGCTCGGTATTGACGAGACCACGTTCTACGATTCTTCCAAGGTCGCGATCATCGGTATGGGTTTTTGCTTTCCGGGGTTGAGGCCAGACGGCAGCGACTTGCCGCCCCGCCGGGAGTGCGCGGAGATATGGCGAGCGGCATTGTTCGCGCAAATGCGGAATGTGAAGCTGCTCGTGATTATTGGCGGCTACGCTCAACGATGGCATCTGGGCCAGAAGTCGGCGCAGCAAGGCGTCAATCAGACGGTGCAGCAATGGCGCGATGTTTACGACGCCGGTTCGTCCATACGCAGAATTCCGCTGCCGCATCCATCGTGGCACAATAACAAATGGCTTGAACGCAATACTTGGTTCGACACGGATCTGCTTCCGGTGCTGCGCGCCGACGTGCGCCGCCTGCTTCGATGAAGCCGCCATGTGATCGCGATACGCTCAGACATTTGTCCGGCGATCGCATTAAATGTCCGTGTAGTGAAACCGGCGACTGTGCAGTAGGCTGCGGTTTGCACATTGCCGAATGAGCCTAGGAGCACGCTTTCTCCTTCGAGATGCGCAGTGTTCTGAGTGCTCGCCCCGAAATTCCGAAAGTTCGCCCTTGCAGAATGCCCGCCATTCCTTTTGACTGCTGTCCAGCATTGGCCAAAGGAAGCTAAGAAGACGACATCTGAACTCCCACCCCACGACTAGGAATAGCCAGTGCCGCTTGGAAGCGTTGCTTCAAGCGACGGTTTTCCTTGCGGAATATTCAGGAGGATTCGATGATAAAGCCCACCGCCGGCGCATTTCTTTTCGGCATTCTAGCGATTGGATATTTCGCCGTTGTCCAACCCGCTCCCGCAGTCGCCCAGTCGGTAGATGAGCTCGCAGCTGTTTGCGCGGGTTGCCACGGCGAGAATGGCGTTCCAATGGACAAGACAATCCCCAACATCTGGGGGCAGAACCGCTCCTACCTGCTGAACCAGCTTGTCGCTTTCAAACTAGGCCACCGTACGAATGAGCAGATGGCCCCTGTGGTCGAGTCGCTCAGCAAGACGGACATGGAAGCGCTTGCGACGCACTTCTCGAAACTGTCGTGGCCGGATCTGCAGCAGCCGCCGGTGCCGGATGATGTGAAGGCTAAGGCCCGCGCAATTCTCGATCCTTTGAATTGTCGGGGCTGCCACCAGGAGCACTATCAGGGCGATACGGTGAGGCCGCGTCTTGCCGGCCAGCAGGACGATTACCTGGTTAAGACGATGACCGATTTCCATACGGGCGATCGCAAGACCTACCTCGGCATGGTCGCCTTGATGAAGTCCATCGATGAAGCGGATATCAAGGCGCTCGGCGCGTATCTGGCCGCTGTGAAGCTCCCCGGTCATTGATCAGGGCCACTAGTCAACTCGGGGGCTCTTGCACGTCCTGACGTTTCGACATGGCGTTTGACTATTCATATCCTGCGGTCGCTATTTGGGCTTCAGGATCGGAATGGCCGTTGATTCACGAGGCTCAAGTCTTGTCGCCGATGGCAAACCGCTCACGTCCTCCAATTCCAATTCAGACATCGTCATTCGTAGCAAGGGCAATATGCCATTAACGGGATGGGAAGTCCCCATTTCGATTTTGACCCCACCACTTGTCCCATGCAGGCCACAGCCCACAAGCAAATGCTCTTGATCCATTGACCGCATGTTTGTCCGTATGCAGCATCCAGGCACTGCATTTGAGATGAAAGTTTTGCGACAATGAACAGATGGCTTGTGTTGGCGGCCCTGCTCGTTGCTGGTTGTGCCCAATCTCCGGCCCTGAGCGATACGGGGTCCGCTGGCCACAGCAGCGCAGGCCCAATTCTGGCGACCAACTCGACGGGGAACGCAACCGCCGAGATTATCTGGCCCTGCCCACAACAGGGAGTCTGGGTCCCCGACTTCCTGAAGACAAACCTCAACATTCTGGTCGATGGAAAGGCCGTTGGCACGATCAAGACGTGCCAGCACACGAGCGTGAGCCTGGCAGCGGGAAGCCGCTCAATCCGTCTCGGCGACCCTCTTGTCGACTTTGGCGCTTTCTCGGGCAATGGCGACGTATTCCAGGTTCCCGCCGGCGGAACTCTTCACCTGCTCGCCAGTCCCGATGGTAACACTCATCTCGTTATCCATGAGGTCAGCAGCAATCGCGCACGTATGGAAATTGCAGAGATCGATACGCATTAAGGGGATGCTATGAAAACCACGCTTGCCGCGGCCACGTTCTTCGCCGGATTTGCCATGACGATTGGAGCTGCGGACGCAGGCGACCTCTACGTGATCTCGCGCTGCGCTCCAATCTCTTTGCTGACCGGATTCATTCCCCAAGACCCGTTTGCCCTTTCGAGCCCCATTTACGTCGACGGGAAACCCGTAGGCGAACTGCGTGTCTGCGACGCCCTTCGCGCTTCCGTGCCGCCTGGGAAGCACAACGTGCGTGTGAAGCTCATGGGCAAGAGCGACTCCGGGATCTCGAGTGATGCCGGCATGAATGTTATTGCCGACACAGAACCGATCTACATCGTGATGTACAACAACAACTTCACCGGCGCCGACTCTGTGGACCCCAAAAGCGGCCGGCAATTTCTCTCCAACGTCCGCACCGCGCGCGGAAAATAACCGCGGGACCTCTTGGAGCTTTGATTGGCGCAGTCGTCGGCTGTGAGTCGCTCAACTTCCGAAACAGCGATCGAGCTTGATGGATCTACATCGATTGGCTGTGCCGGTCGTGGGAGAATGATTTCCGGCTCGAACAAGTCATCTGGCATTGCTGTCGACGGTCTGGGCGGCACGAAAGGCCGCCCGACGAGCGGGCTTAATTGGGGCTCCTGCTGGTTGCCAGATGTGATCATGACAAGTATTGGCCACTCGGGCGCAATCAGGTGGACACAATCGGTCGATAATCAGCGCCCAGAACTGCAACTGAGGTAACATGATGCGCATTTTTCCGATTGGTTTGGCTGCGGCCGCTCTTCTTGTATCGGCGGTATCGGCCGAAGCCCAAAGTCTCCGTCTTGATGACCGGGGCTTTTCCTTCAAGTTCGGTCCGAATGACCGACAGGGAGACGTCGAAGGGAAGCGGGCCAATTGTGAAGTCTATGCCCGTATCGCGCAGGTTCAAGCCGATGCCAACGAACGGTTTAGGTGCGGATTTCGCGGCCCGCGCTGGGATCGCGATTTGAGACCCCATTTCACGTGGTGCCGGTGGACGCCCCGCCGTGTGGTCGCGGATGAGCAGCGGGGTCGGGCCGAACAACTTCAGGACTGCTTCAACCGTCTCGGCGATTTCGACGGCCGTCGCTGAGCTGCGCATCGCGTAAGGTCCAATTATTCTGCGCCTCGGGAAGACTCTTCCCGGGGCGTTTTTTTACCGGTGAAACGCAAGACAGGCGCCGCGCGAGCCGCCGCTATTTGCGTTTCCCAGTTCCCCATCCAGCTTTGATGGCTTTGGAAACTTCCTCGCAAGCCGTGGCGGAAGAGTTCTGGAAGCTTCACAGCCAGCCAAAAGGCGCGTGGACAGTGGAGGCGATATACAAGGGTTGATCGATGATCCGACCCGCCATTTCGTCGTAGCGGACGTCACTGCCTTCGTGCCGGCGGTGACGTCCTGTCTGCCATACAAATTTCGAAACCGGCGCGACGGAATATTAAACCCCTTCATCCTTTTCTTCGATGACTTTCGGCATTTCCGGATATATGACGCGCTCGGACATGAACCGAGCCCGTGTGAGCCCCGTTTGTTCTGTCCATCTCCCGAAATGCAGTCGCGAAAGAAAAAATAAGAAATGCTCGACGAGAAGCTTGAACCGATTTTTGCTGATGTTCTGCGCCGTAATCCTGGCGAGGACGAATTTCACCAGGCAGTACGAGAGGTTCTCGATAGCCTCGGTGCGGTCATCGCCAAACATCCCGATTATGCCGAAGGGGCGCTGATCGAGCGCATTTGCGAGCCGGAGCGGCAAATCATCTTCCGGGTGCCTTGGGTTGACGATAAGGGGCAAGTGCAGATCAATCGCGGCTTTCGCGTCCAGTTCAACTCGGCGCTCGGCCCATTCAAAGGCGGCTTGCGCTTCCATCCCAGCGTGTTGCTCGGCACGGTCAAATTTCTTGGCTTCGAGCAGGTCTTCAAGAATGCGCTCACCGGTATGCCCATCGGTGGCGGCAAGGGCGGCTCGGACTTCGATCCCAAGGGACGCTCCGAGCAGGAGATCATGCGCTTTTGTCAGTCGTTCATGACGGAGCTCTCGCGCCATCTCGGAGAATACACCGACGTTCCGGCCGGCGACATCGGTGTCGGCCAGCGCGAGATCGGCTACATGTTCGGCCAGTACAAGCGGATAACCAATCGCTACGAGTCGGGCGTTCTCACAGGCAAGGGCCTGACGTGGGGCGGATCGCGAGTGCGGACAGAAGCGACGGGATATGGCGCCGTCTATTTTGTCGAGCGCATGCTCGGCACGCGCAAACAAAGTTTCGAAGGCAAGAATGTCATCGTCTCCGGCGCGGGCAACGTTGCCATCTACACGATCGAAAAGGTGCGCAAGCTCGGCGGGCGTGTGATCGCGTGCTCGGATTCCCACGGTTACGTGGTCGACGATAGCGCCTCGGGTATCGACCTCGACCTGCTCAAGGAAATCAAGGAGAAGAAGCGCGGACGCGTTGCCGATTACGCCGCGGCGCGCGGCGCTGGGGTGACCTACGTTCCGGGTGGGCAGATCTGGGATGTTCCGGCGGACATCGCGATGCCTTCTGCAACTCAGAACGAGCTGACAGGACAAAACGCGCGCACGCTCGTGAAGAACGGCGTAATCGCTGTTGGAGAAGGCGCCAACATGCCCTGCACACCGGAAGCCGTTCGGGTATTCATGGACGCAAACGTGCTGTTCGGGCCCGGCAAGGCGGCTAATGCCGGCGGTGTCGCGACGAGCGCGCTCGAGATGCAGCAGAATGCATCGCGCGATTCCTGGACCTTCGAAGCGACTGAACAGCGTCTCGCCAACATCATGAATGGGATCCATGACCGCTGCGCGGAAATGGCGGACGTATACGGTGAGCCCGGAAACTACGTTCTTGGTGCAAACGTCACGGGCTTCATCAGGGTCGCGGAGGCAATGCGCGCCCTTGGGGTCGTGTGACAGGCGAGTGCTGAAGGCAAATTGAACGCAGAAGCGGCATGGTATTGCCGCTTCTTTTTTTTCCAATGATTGCTTCCTCGTCCACGCTGACTTTTGCCGATGCTGAGCACGTAGAATTTAATCTAATTCGTCTGTGTCACTCTTTGAAAATGGCAATCACAATCCGACGCCGTTAATGCGCGACGCCCATTCGCGGCATCTACTTGGAGGACGTGCGCCGAGGCATTTCGAGCGCACTCATCTAGGTAGGAGAGTTCCATATGGGAAAATCCCTCATCGTTTGGTCCTTGGTCGTGCTGTCCTGCACTGCCGGGGCGATCGTGCGGGCGGAAGCGCAGACACCGTTGGGAGAAGACGAGTGCGCTGACGTCTGGAAGAAGGCCGGCGGGCATGACCTCAGCCCGGACCAGGCGAAGCCGTTCGTCAAGAACTTCGTGCAGCTCGACACCGACAAAAACGGCGCGATCAATTGGGATGAGTTCAAGGCTGGTTGCGCGAACGGCCTGGTGCACAAATAACGTGGCAGAATGGCGTTAAGCGCTTTGGTCCGATCGGCGCGTGGAAAGCTCGCGTCGATCGTTCTTTATTTTGGTTGCTGTCGATGTGCGGACGGTGGCGTCGTGCTGAGAGAACGCATCGCGTCTCGGTTCGCTTCGCGTAATGCGGGCGGTGCATTTTGTGGTCTTGGAATGCGTGGAGCATTGATCCACGTCAAATGAAGGTATAGCTCATCGCTTCTCCTTAGCGATTGTCGAACCGAGCGCGAACCGGCGAGCATGTTCTCATGCGAAAGGCCCCGGAGAGACGACGCGTCGGATGGTACACACCATTGTCAGCGTGATTTAAAAAAGTGCGATCGTGCAGTTTCTGGGCAGATACCGATCGTGAGTAACAGAGATCAATTTTTCCATATGCGAATGAATATTTCCATCATCCGTGCGGTATAGAACCCGACGACGCGATTCGTTTTCTGTTCGCGGTGCATGGGCCGATAGCGCCCGGGTTGGATACAAGGCACAACGATGGAAAATGAAACGCGCAACACTACACTGAATGACCGCCTCGCCTTCATCGGGCTCGATAGCGATCAATGCGCGAGCATCCGCAGCATCAAAAACATTATCGACGGAGAGCTTCCGGCTGCCCTAGAGCAGTTCTATCGCACCGTTCAAGAAACGCCCGAAAGCCGCAAGTTCTTCAAGAATCCGGCGCACATGAATTCGGCGAAGAGGGCCCAGATCGCTCATTGGGAGTCGATAAGCGCGGCAAGATTCGATGAGCAGTATTTCGCCAATGTTCGGAGGGTCGGCGAGGCTCATGCGCGTATCGGCCTTGAACCGCGCTGGTACATCGGTGGCTATGCGATTGTCGTTCAACACCTCATCAAATCCATTCTGAACGATACGTGGCAAAAAGGCTTCTCGTTCGGGCGCCAAAGAAAAGGTCCTGAGGAAGTCGGCCAATGCCTTGGCGCGTTGGTGAAGGCCATGATGCTGGATATGGATCTCTCGATTTCCATTTACGTGGAAGCTGCGGAGGCCGCGCGATTGAAGCTCGAAAGGGAGATCGCGCTTGAAGCGGATCGCAAGCGCGCTGAGGAAGCGGAGCGGGAGGCCGAGAGAAAAGGCCAAGATGAAGCGGCCAACAGCGAGCGCGCGGCAGCCTTGACCGCAATGAGCACTGCCATTGCGAAGCTTGCCAAAAAGGATTTGACCTCACGCATGATGCACGATCTGCCCGTCGCCTATCGGGGTGTGCAACGTGAATTTGACTCCGCTGTGGAGCAGTTCGAAGCCGCGCTCCAACACGTCGCGGCAAGCGCCGATGCGATGGTGTCCGGCACCAAGGAGATTTCGTCGGCGGCCGATGATCTGTCGCGACGCACCGAGCAGCAGGCGGCAAGCCTCGAGGAAACCGCTGCTGCGCTGGCGGAGATCACGACGACAGTGACGAAAACCGCGAGCGAATCCGCTCATGCCCGCGATGTGGCGGCAACGGCTAAAGGCGCGGCGGAAGCAAGCCGAAAGGTTGTTCGCGAGGCCATGGACGCGATGGCCGATATTGAAAATTCCTCGAAGGAAATCGCGAAGATCATCGGCGTGATCGACGAAATTGCTTTTCAAACAAACCTGTTGGCCCTCAACGCGGGCGTCGAGGCCGCGCGCGCTGGCGATGCCGGGCGGGGGTTCGCGGTCGTCGCGTCGGAAGTACGGGCGCTCGCGCAGCGCTCCGCAGAAGCAGCGAAGCAAATCAAGTCACTGATCTCTCGCTCGAGCGAGCAAGTGGATCATGGTGTACGCTTAGTCTCCGACAGCGGGGCGACACTCGAACAAATCATTTCGCACGTGACGAGCATCAACGAGATGATCTTGTCCATTGCCCACGCCGCCGAAGAACAGGCTACGGGGTTGGCACAGGTCAACATTGCGATCAACGATCTCGATCAGACCACGCAACAGAATGCCGCCATGGTGGAGGAGACGACCGCTGCGTGTCACAGTCTCGGTCAGGAGACCAGCCAACTCTCGCGCCTCGTCAGCGAGTTCACGCTAGGGGCAAGCGGCGTCGCGTCGCTTCGTAAGACCGCGGATCGCATGGCTTCCAAGATCACGCCGAAGTTGCTGCAATCGTCCGGCAAAACGAGCGCGCCGTCCCGACGTGCCGCTTCCGCGAATGATAAGCCTGAGTGGGAAGAGTTTTGAGAACGATGGACGCAAGGTCTCGTAGCTGGTTTCGGGCAGTTACGTGACTTCTGTCGGACGAGGTCCGACGTTACCGGACGGCGAGATGGGGCAGCGCGATTGCGCGCCGATGCTTTGCCGGGTTATCCAAAAATATGGTCCGATAGTTCGCGGATCGTCGGGCAATGAGGATTGAATAGTTGATGGGCCAGATCAAAGGTCTTCTTTTCGATAAAGATGGCACAATTCTGGATTTCTACAGGACGTGGGTGCCCATCAATCGAATGATGGCGCTCGACGCGGCGGGTGGGGATGTCGATCTTGCCGCGGAGCTGCTGCGAGCAAGCGGCCACGATCCGGATACAGATTTCGCGACGCCTGGAGCGGTGCTGGTCGGGGCTGACGCCAGCGAGCTCGCCGTGAGCTTTGCAGACTTTCTGAAGGAGCGCGCGCCGCCAAATCTGCTCGAAATCATTGCAAGGAATTTTCGCGAGGGCGGAGCCAAGTACGCGACGTTGATCGACGGCGCGACAGAGGAACTCGCAAGGTTGGGCTCTTCGGGATACCGGTTGGGGCTGGCGACGAACGACACGTTCGATGGTCTCGAAGCATCGCTCGGGCGCTTCGGGGGCTTGCTCGAGATGTTTGAATTTCGCGTCGGCTGCGATAGCGGACACGGTGCGAAGCCCGAACCCGGAATGGGATTGGCGTTCGCGAAAGTCGTTGGTCTCGAGCCTTCCGCTTGTGCGATCATTGGAGATTCAACCCACGATCTTGAAATGGGCCGTCGCGCGGGTTTCGGGCTGTGCGTCGGAGTGCTGACCGGTCCGTCCCGTCGCGCCGATCTCGAGCCGCACGCGGATATCGTGATCGATAGCATTCTCGACCTCGCCAACGTCCTGAATGAACGCAGTGCGGCGCTGTAACGAGGCTCCGGCCGGAGAGCTCAATGCAGGCCGTAGCTTTCGCCCGAACGATCCAAAGGGCAAATAGTCAACATCTGAGGTCACGGATCGCGCGTTCCGCGCATTCTCCTTCGATCTCTGCGTCACCGCGACCCACAGACATCATACCAAATTCCCGTCGACCCAATTGTTGGGCGAACTGGACAGAGGTAATGAGTCCGCGGTGGGAGCGCTTGGTATTTTGCAGGCCCCATGTTCGCCGAGATCGTGCGCCTCCCGCGCGACTCTCCGCTGTCTGGGGATTGCGATGATGAAAGACTCGCCCGTTCTATCGAATATCGTCGATGCTGTCGGCAATACGCCATTGGTGCGTTTGCAAGAAGCCTCGGATCAGACGGGCTGCACCATTCTCGGCAAGGCCGAGTTCATGAATCCCGGCCAATCCGTGAAGGACAGGGCTGCAGTATTCCTGATCGAGGACGCGTTGAAGCGGGGCGCGGTCGCACGGGGCGGGGTCATCGTCGAGGGCACCGCCGGCAACACGGGCATCGGATTGACGCTGGTCGGCAAGCACTATGGCTTGCGCAGCGTGATCGTCATTCCCGATACGCAGTCGGCTGAGAAGAAGACGACGCTCCGCATCTTCGGCGCGAAGCTCGTCGAGGTGCCGGCGGTTCCCTACGCAAATCCCAATAACTACGTGCACTATTCGCGCCGCCTTGCCGAGGCGATTGCGGCTCGCGAGCCCAACGGCGCTTGCTGGGCCAATCAGTTCGACAATCCTGCGAACCGCGACGGCCACGCGCGCACGACGGCCGAAGAGATTTGGCAGCAGACCGCGGGGAAGATCGATGGCTTCGTTGCCGCCGTCGGAACCGGGGGAACGCTGGCCGGCGTCGCGCTCGGCCTCCGGAACAAGAACAAAGCCATCAAGGTCGCGCTTGCCGATCCGCCGGGAGCGGCGCTCTATTCTTATTACACATCCGGCGTGCTCAAAGCCCAAGGTTCATCGATCACCGAAGGCATCGGGCAGGGCCGGGTCACACGCAATCTTGAAGGTTTCACGCCCGACGAAGCTTATCAAATCCCGGACGACGAGGCCGTCGCCATAACGCATCGGCTGCTCGAAGCGGAGGGGATTTGCGTTGGTGCTTCGACGGGCGTGAATATTGCGGGCGCTATTCGTTTGGCGAAGAGCTTGGGGCCGGGCCACACGATCGTGACGATCCTCTGCGATCACGGAATGCGCTACCAGTCGAAGCTCTTCAATGCCGAATTCCTGCGGGCGAAGGGCTTGCCGGTTCCGGCGTGGCTCGCTTCAGAGCAACTGGATGTTCCCAACGTTTTCCTGCCGGGTTGAGGCCTAGGTAGCCTAGTTGCGGCGTGTACCTTGCGCGTCCGTCGCCCTATCTTGCTGTCGTCATAAGCAAAGCAGTTATTCTTTGTTCGTTATGACGCCGCGAAAATCTAACATTCCGGACGACTGATGATCCGCAAAAATTCCGGATGGTTTCGATCGTGGTACATGATCTTCTTGCGGCCGGCCCCCGTTTGCTTTCAAGCGATTCGAACACGGAAAAACCCGTTTTCCCTTGGAACATCGATACCATCGTTTCCGAACTCAGGGAGGCGAGGGGGCGCAGCAAAAGAGTGCTCCAGGCGGGCAATCGCCGCGCGCCGCTACCAAGTCCCGAGAAACTTCAACAAGCCATACAAGGCATCTACGCGTCGCTGTTTCCGCGTCATGCAGGCGCGTTCGATCATAGCGACGAAGGTATCGCGTTCTTTGTCGGCAACACGCTGAATGCGGCCCTGCATATCTTGCTCGACCAGGTTCGGCGCGAACACGCTTTCGTCGATGAAGAGCGGGCTTCGCACGAGAGTTTGCTTTCTGCCGAGGAGATCGTCACGGCGTTCTCACGCGAGCTGCCGCAAATCTATGAGCTTCTGGAAAGCGACATTCGTGCGGCCTACGAAGGCGATCCATCAGCAAAGAGCACAGAAGAAGTTCTGCTGAGTTTCCCGGGCATCAAAGCCATTGTGCATCATCGCGTCGCGCACGCGCTGCATCTTCTCGGTTCACCCGTGATCGCGCGCATTATCGCCGAACTCGCGCATTCGCAAACCGGCATCGACATTCATCCGGGCGCGAAGATCGGCGGGAGATTCTTCATCGACCACGGCACCGGCGTCGTGATCGGCGAGACCGCCGTCATCGGTCAACGCGTGCGGATTTATCAGGCGGTGACGCTCGGGGCGAAACGGTTCTCGGTCGATGAAGGTGGTGCGCTGGTCAAAGGTGAGCCGCGCCATCCGATCGTTGAAGACGACGTCGTCATCTACGCCGGCGCGACCATTCTCGGTCGGATCACGATCGGCAGGGGCTCTTCCATCGGCGGCAATATCTGGCTGACGCGCAGCGTTCCGCCGAACAGCACGATCGTGCAGGCGCAGGCGCGTTCTGAAACGTTTGATCACGGATCGGGCATCTAATTCCAATATAACATCGTTGACCAGTGCGTTCTTTCTACAGATAAGCGTGCTGACGAAATTTAGCACTCTAATATAGCAGAGATAGGGATGCCATGGCAGACGAAGCCCAAACGGCGCTAGGCGATATTGCGGCACGCCAATTAGCCAACGCGACGAAGACCGTACCGCAAATGTCGAGCATCACGCCGCGTTGGCTGGTGCACTTTCTGAGCTGGGTGCCGGTCGAAGCGGGCATATATCGCGTCAACAAGGTGCGCGATGCCGATAGCGTCGAAGTGGCATGCTCGGTGCGCGACGAGCGTGTTCTGCCGCAAACCTATGTTGATTACATCGAGAATCCGCGCGAGTATCTTTTGAGCGCTGTGCAGACGGTTCTCGATATTCATACGCGCGTTTCCGATCTCTACAGCGTTCCGCACAATCAGATCAAAGAGCAGCTTCGCCTGACGATCGAGACGGTGAAGGAGCGCCAGGAGAGCGAACTGATCAATAACAAGGAGTACGGCCTCCTTGCGCACGCTGCGGCCTCGCAGAAGATCAAAACGCGTTCCGGTCCGCCGACGCCCGACGATCTGGACGAGCTGATTGCCAAGGTTTGGAAAGAGCCTGCGTTCTTCCTCGCGCATCCGCAGGCGATCGCAGCGTTCGGACGCGAATGCACCCGTCGCGGCGTACCGCCGCCGACCGTCACGCTATTCGGTTCGCCGTTCCTCACGTGGCGCGGCATCCCGCTCATTCCGTCCGACAAGCTCGAGGTGAAGGGCGGAAAAACCAACATTCTTCTGATCAGAACGGGCGAGGCCAAGCAGGGCGTCGTCGGTCTCTTCCAGCCGGGGCTGCCGGGCGAACTGACCAAAGGTCTTTCCGTCCGCTTCATGGGCATCAATGATCAGGCGATCGCCTCCTATCTCGTCTCGCTCTATTGCTCGCTCGCCGTTTTGACGGACGATGCGCTGGGAGTTCTGGAGAACGTCGAGGTGGGCAAGTATCATGTCTATAGCTAATCCCGGATCGGGTGCTGCCGACCTCGATGCTTTGGCGGCAGCGGCGCGGGATCCCAGCGGCGGCGTTCAACCGCCGGCAGGGCTTCCGGACGTCGCGACGCTGACGAAGCTCGCCAACGCATTCTACGCAGCTTTGCCGGGTCAATCGTTGCCGGTATCGGCAGGGCCTTCGCTACCAGGATTCGGCGCTTCGCCGGTTGAGGTCGCCGGTTCGTCAGCGCCGCATGCCGCGGCGGCTGCCGCGTCGCCTGTGCCGTCGAATGGAGTTTCGGGCGCGTTGCCAACGGCTGCGATTGGATCACCGTTCGATCGCTCCGCGATTGATGATCGCGCATTCGACAGCCTCGTCGGTGCCGCTATTCCTTCGCCGCCGTCGAGCACCCTTTCCGGGCCTTCGCTCCCTGGTTTCGGAGCGTCTCCGCCGGAAGCAGCTGGACAAGCCGTCGCTCAATCAACATCAACGACAAACTTCACATCGCCTCCGGGCATTGACGCGCCAGCGACTGCCGTTCCGGTTTCGACGCGCGAAGTCTCGGTCATCGATCTCAAGGGCGTCGACACCCTGACGCGCACACCAGATCCTCTGTTGCCATCGAGCGTCGATGCCGGGCCATCGCTTTCCGGATTTGGCGGCTCGCGGGACATACCTGCTCGGCCGGAAACTTCGCGTTCGACGGATGCGCTCCCTGGGATTTCCCAGTCTTCGCCTCCGCAGCCTCCGCCGGCGACGCCGCCGCCCGAGGTGCTATCCAATCATACCGGCATCGAGACGCCGCATTCGGGCGGGTCTATCCGCCAGTACGACCGCATCGCCCTGCCGTTCGAAGCCGAACTCAGATCGCTTTTGGCGCCGCTTGCAGCAGAGCCGTACGCGAATGGGCGCGGTGCGGATGTCGGATCGGGTTTCTATTTTCTGGACCGGCGAGAGCCGTCTGCGAGTGGCATCAGCGTCCCGGGCGTCCAAGCGCCGGCGCGGCTGCCGGCATCGGGTGGCACCGGTTTCGATGTCGATGGCGTTCGCCGCGATTTTCCAATTTTGAACGAGACGGTCAATGGCCGTCCGCTCATCTGGTTCGACAACGCGGCGACGACGCAGAAGCCGAAGTCCGTCATCGATCGGCTCAAATATTTCTACGAGCACGAAAACTCGAACATTCACCGCGCGGCACACGAGCTTGCTGCTCGGGCAACCGACGCCTACGAGGGCGCGCGCTCGAAAGTCGTGCGTTTTCTCGGCGCGGGATCGGCTGAAGAGATCATCTTCACGCGCGGCGCGACTGAAGCGATCAATCTCGTCGCCGCTACTTTCGGACAGCAGCATATCGGGGCCGGCGACGAAATCGTCGTCACCAACCTCGAGCATCATGCCAACATTGTACCGTGGCAACAGCTTTGCCTCGCAAAAGGCGCGAAACTCAGGGTTGCGCCGGTCGATGACTGCGGCGCGTTGTTGCTCGATGAGTTCGGGAAGCTGCTGAACAGCCGGACCAGGCTTGTCGCGTTCACGCAGGTATCGAATGCGCTCGGTACGATCACGCCCGCCAAGACAATTGTCGAAATGGCGCATCGCGTCGGCGCTCGCGTGCTTATCGACGGCGCGCAGTCAGTGTCGCACATGAAGGTCGACGTGCAGGATCTCGACGCCGACTTCTTCGTTTTCTCCGGCCACAAGATCTTCGCCCCGACCGGCATTGGTGTCCTCTACGGCAAGAAGGCGCTGATGGACTCGCTGCCGCCTTACCAGACCGGCGGCAACATGATCCGCGACGTGACGTTCGAGCGGGTCGAGTTTCACAAGTCGCCGCAACGGTTCGAGGCGGGCACCGGCAATATCGCCGATGCCGTCGGCTTGGGTGCAGCAATTGATTACGTCGAACGCATCGGGCTTAAGAACATCGCCGATTACGAGCACAAGCTGCTCGTATACGCGACGGAGCGGTTGCTGCAGATCCCAGGTCTCAGGATCATCGGGACCGCGCCCGAGAAGGCGAGCGTGATCTCGCTGACATTGAAGGGCATACCAAGCGAAGAGATCGGGTCGCGTCTCAATAAGTATGGGATCGCGGTGCGCTCCGGGCATCACTGCGCGCAGCCGATCCTGAGACGCTTCGGCCAGGAGACAACGGTCCGGCCGTCGTTCGCATTCTACAACACGTGCGGCGAGATTGATGTGCTGGTTGGTGCGCTGAAGGACATACAAGCCGAGACGGGGCTGACGCGGCTCTAACCGGTCTCGGGCAATGTTCTTATCGGGCGCGCCTCGAAAGGGTGAGCTTGTAGGAATGGCCGGTGACGAGCCGGTGATACAGCGAACCGCAGATTACGATGAAGGTTGCGCCAATCACGATGGGCGCGACTAGAAACGTCCATCCTGAATGGGCCAATGCGATGACGATCGGGTTGGCGCCAGCCGGCGGATGAAGCGTATCCGTCAAGAGCATCGCCGAAATGGCGATGCCGACGCCAAGCGCGATCGCTATTGGCGATGATCCGATGCATGTCGCGACAAGCAGTCCGCATGCTGCCGTTACTAGGTGTCCGCCGACGACATTGTACGGCCGGGCCAACGGGCTCGCGGGCGCACCGAAGACCAGTGCACAACTCGCTCCGAATGGCGCGATGAGCAGCGGCGCAATTTCTGTCGCGTTGGCGATCGTCAGCAGCAGGATCGTAAGAAAGGAACCCAAGCCCGCGAATGCCGCAAGGCGCCATGGTCTCGCGAACAGCCAAGCGACGGCGCGGCTCTGCGAAGATGCCGGTGATACATCAGAATCGATTTGGGTCATTGCATCCATGATGGCAAGGCGAGGGGTCGCCGAAGCACAACGGGTGCTTCGGCGACTGGAGTTCGCTACTTCTTGAACTTCGCGGCCTCTTCCGAGCCGCTGGTCGCGTTGCCCGCGCTGTAGGAGTGCGCACCGACTCCCGCCAGCTTGCCGCCCTGCACGACGAGATATTCGTTGCGGATGGGCTTGCCTGCGAAATAGCACTCGAGGATCTCGCGCGTGCCTGCAGCGTAGCGCGTCTGCGCTGAGAGGGAAGTGCCCGAGATGTGGGGCGTCATGCCGTGATGAGGCATGGTGCGCCACGGGTGGTCCTGCGGCGGAGGCTGCGGGAACCACACGTCGCCCGCGTAGCCGGCGAGCTGCCCGCTTTCGAGAGCGCGAACGATGGCGTCGCGATCACAGAGCTTCCCGCGCGCCGTGTTGACCAGATAGGCGCCGCGCTTGAAGTTCTTGAGCGACTTATCGTTGATCATATGCTCGGTTTCGGGATGCAGCGGGCAGTTCAACGTCACCACATCGCAAACCTTGGTCAGGCTTTCGAGGCTCGAGTGGTGGGTGAGGTTGAGCTCCTTCTCGACAGCCTCGGGGAGGCGATGGCGATCCAGATAGTGGAGGTGGACGTCGTAGGGCTTCAGCAGACGCAGTACGCGAAGGCCGATGCGGCCAGCTGCAACGGTGCCGATGTGCATGCCTTCGATGTCGTAGGAGCGCGATACGCAATCCGCGATATTCCAGCCGCCCTTGATCACCCAATTGTACGAGGGGATGTAGTTGCGGACGAGCGAGAGCATCTGCATCACGACATGCTCGGCCACGCTATTGCTGTTGCAATAGGTGACTTCCGCAACCGTGATGTTGCGGTCCATCGCAGCTTGCAAATCGGTATGATCGGATCCGATACCAGCTGTAATGATCATCTTAAGTTTGGGAGCCTTGGCGATGCGTTCGGCGGTCATGTACGCCGGCCAGAAGGGCTGCGAGATGACGATTTCCGCGTCGTGCAGTTCCTGATCGAGCTTGGAGTTCGCTCCGTCCTTGTCGCTCGTTACGACAAGCGTGTGACCGGCGGCTTCAAGGAATTTCCGCAGGCCGAGTTCGCCTGAGACGCTGCCGAGCAGCGCGCCGGGTTTGAAATCGATGGCCGAAGGTGTCGGCGTCGTCTGGCCATCGGGATATTTCGTGATCTTCGGGATGTCGTCGCGGGCGTAGGATTTAGGGTAGCCGTCGACGGGATCGTCATAGAGGACACATACGATTTTTGCCATGTTGATCTCCTTCATGGAATTGGCCATGAGGCGGCGCTTCGTCAGGGGGCGCCGGACGAATGACATATAGTCATGGAGGTGAGACGTTTCGTGGCCTTGGCCGGCCGGCGTCGCTCCTCGCGCTTCCTCACCCTGACCGCTGGCTTTCTATGGAGCCGTCCGCTTGCCGGGGTGCGTGGACTGTCGAGGCAGCACCGTTTTGGGTCAAACAAATGGTATTTAACGGCTGATTGATGCCATCGATCAAACGCTATGGAGCGACTTAAGGCTGAGCTCCGCTTCAAGGTCGAGCCGATCGGCGCAGCGCATCAATGCGTGGGCCAGTGGCGTCAGCGGATCGCGATCAGAAGCGACGAGGCCTATCGCTTGGCTGTGTACCGGTTCGACCATGTCGATCAGGGCGAGTTCATTGCATCCTGCAAAAATATAGGAAAACGTGTGCGGGATGATGCTCGACCATTCTCCGCTGCAGACGTGTGAGCAGACGGCGAGAAACGAATTCGACGTAATGGTCGGCGAAAGCTTCAGACCTAACGAACGAGTGATGTTGTTCAGAACGCGCCGGTTCTGCATGCTCTCTTGCAGCAGGCATAGATTTTCGCTTACCGCCGTCCGCCAGGTGACCGTATCGCTCTGAGCGATTGGATTATCTTTGTGCGTCACGAAGAGGTAGTGCTCGCGATACAGTGGCTTCCTGCGCACATTGGAAAGGGGCTCATTGTCGAGATAGGTGAGCCCGGCGTCGATCTCGAATTTGTCGAGGGCGCTCTGAATCTGAACCGATGACATCGATTCAATGTCGATCGCCACATTAGGATATTTGGCGCAGAACGGAGACGTCAGCTTGGCGACGGCCGGCATTGCCGCTGGTACGACGCCCAGCCGCAATATTCCCTTCAGCCCTTGACGAAGTCCTTCGACGTCCTGCTTCAGGCTTTCGTAGTCCGAGATGATTTGCGATGCCCATTCGACCACGCGCTCGCCCTCGGGAGTGAGCCCTATGAATCTCGGCTCGCGGATCACGAGACGCATATCGAGTTCGCGTTCCAGCGCCTTGAGGCCGGACGACAACGTACTCTGCGTGACGTGGCAACGCTCCGCCGCGCGCCCGAAGTGCTTTTCACGCGCCAAGGCAACCAGGTAACTCATCTGTCGAACGAACACGGCTCAGCCCATCACATCCTAAAAGCGCACGATATAGCGTTTCAGCTATTTCGATGCCAGCGGTATGTGACGTCCGAGATCACCTCATGGAAACTTCCGCCGGCCGAAAGCATTTTTCCTCGTCGCGGAACGGCCGTGCCATTCGTTCTGAATTTGGGTCTTCGATGAGGCGATAAATGAGTCCGGGTATCGCGAGGACCTCGCCAGTTCGAAGATTGTCCGCAATCGGTTGTCCGTCGCGGCGGGTCGACGCGATGCCTGAGAAAATGAAGAGGCGCCCTGATGAGTCGCGCATGTATTCCGGAAACTCATGCCCGCGATAGCATCCTATCGCTGGCCCAACTGGAACCGGATCGACGAAGGTGAATTTCGGCTGACGCCGCCCCTGAATGAGCGCCCGAGGGAAGGCAGAGATCGTCAGGTCCGACATCATAAACATGAGCGCTCGTTTTCCTATGTCGACGTCACACAGCCGCCAGCCGAAGCACCGGGGGCAACGAACAGCATCACGCGTGCCCCCAAGACGTAAAAGATCGAAAATTTCAATCGACAGCATTGCGAGAATTAATGTTGCAGCGCACGGCAAGGTGCCGGTCCGCACAGGCACGCAATGATGTTCCGAGCTTTAATAAGTTTCGAGCGAACCGCTGATTTCCGACAGCAGCAACTGGCGCGCGAGTTTTCTCGGTGCGCGGGGGTTGGTGATTATGAAAACCGGTGATGATGGCCGCTCGCTCTCTCGGAGGACAGGCCAGAGCCGGCCGGCCTGAACATCGGGATCTGCAAATCTCTCGGGCAGGAAGCAAATGCCTACGTTCAACAGGGTCAGCCGCTTGGCAGCGTCGAGATGCTCCGACAATCCGGCAACGACGCGGCCAAGACCATGACGGGTTCTGAACTCGGTCAATGCGCCCGGTTCATCGGCGCCAGTCAGAATGAAGGCTTCCGATGCGAGGGTGCCCGGATCGTCGAACGTCCGGCCGAAGAGCCGGTGTGCCGGGCCGACGTACGGCCGGTGGACCTCGTTGAACAGAAAATCGTATTTGAGGTCGCTGCGCAGAGAGCTCGCGGGAGCCACGCCGATGTCTATCTCTTCGCGCAGGAGGGCGCCTGCAACCGAATCCCAAGTCTTGATATCGATGATGATCTCGGCTTTGGGGTGACTGCCATGGAAGCGCGAAATGGCGCTGTCCAGCTGATCGCACACCAGACAGGAAACAACTTGGATAGAGACACGTCCGGCGACACTGTCGCCCGCTTTGGAGACCTTTTTCGGCAACTGCTGCACAAGTCCATTGATCGATCCGCAGGAGTCCGCGATCAGCATGCCTTCATCAGTCAGCGCGAAGCCGCTCGGTCCCCGATCGCAGAGCTTCACGCCAAGCTGCGATTCGAGCCGCTTGAGCGCCAAGCTCAATGCCGGCTGCTTCCGGCTGAGTGTTCCACTCGCGCGGCTGATGCCTCCGGACTGCGCGATCACGTGAAACGTCTTCAGCAGATTCCAATCGAGGTTTCGCGAGAAGGAAGCAATGCTCTTGGCCATGGGCGTGTCCTCATTGGGGAAGCAGAAAAACTGATCAGCGGTGCGTGGCGCGGGCATGGTCGCGGTCTCTGTTCTGGCCATCGCAACATGGCACAGGGCGTTCAATGAACTCTGTCCTATTCGGCATTGCGAGCGCCGCAAGCCTCGGGGTTGCGGATTTCATGGCGCGCTTCAGCTCGCGCGCGCTCGGGGCGACATTGACGTACGCCGTCGTGCTGCTGATCGGCGTAATAACGTCGTCGGTGTGGATCGCCGTCAGTGGCGAGAGACTCATCTGGACCCCCGTCGGATGTGCGCTCGCCATCGTGCACGGTTTAAGCGTTGCCGCAATGTGTATGCTGCTCTACGCGGGTTTGGCGCGCGGTCCGGTTGCGATCGTCGCCCCAATCGTTGCAGCGCACCCAGCCTTCGTGCTCGTCGTCAACGTAGCGATGGGGCTTCGACCTACGTTCTACCAGTGGGCGGCGATGGTCGTGATCATTCTCGGCGGCATCCTCATCGCGCGAAGCGCGGAAGGACATCCGCAATTTGCGGCGTCCGATCGTAAAGAGCTGCGCAAGACGATCATCATCGCACTCGGCGCGTGCCTCGCCTACGTCGTACTCGTCACGACGGGGCAGGCGTCGGCGCAGCGTATCGGCGAACTGCAGACGTTGTGGCTTGGACGCTTGAGTGGCTTTCTGCTGGTTGGCGTCATGCTCGCCGTGCAGCGTCGCAGCATCGCCATCCCGCGTGCCTGGATCCCGTTCGTCGGTGCTCAGGGACTTCTCGATACGCTCGGCTATATCGCGTTTCTTGCGGGATCGACGACCAGCAATCCTCACATCACGATGGTCGTTGCGTCGACTTTCAGCGTCGTGACCGTCGTGCTGGCGAAGTTCGTCCTGAAGGAACTCGTCAGCCGCCAGCAATGGCTTGCCGTCGCGATGATCGCGGCAGGAACGGCCGTGCTCTCCGGATCGGCCTGATTCGGTGCTTTCAGCCTTTTTGCCTATGGTCTGGAGCTTCTCCGTCGGGGTCGCGCCAAGACGGTAAATATTACTAATAGGAGGCGCACAGCGAAAGTTGCTTGGAAGGAACGAAAGTTTCGTGATAGTAGACGTCCCCGGAAACTGGAGTCGCGAAAAACGCCGCCAATTCGGACAGCCGGCCTTCGCCTGCGCGGATTGCATCGGGTTCTCGCGTCCTGAGGGGAAGCAACAGCATGTCCGTGAAGTCCGACATCGAAATTGCACGCGAAGCAAAAATAAAACCCATCGCGGAGGTTGCCGCCAAGGTCGGCGTCCCATCGCAAGCGCTAATTCCTTACGGGTGGACGAAGGCGAAAATTTCGTTCGACTACCTCAAAGACATTGAAAGTTTCAGCGACGGCAAGCTGATCCTCGTCACCGCCATCAGCCCGACACCGGCGGGCGAGGGCAAGACGACGACGACGGTCGGTCTCTCCGACGGCTTGAACCATATCGGCAAGAAGGCGATCGCGGCGCTGCGTGAGCCGTCGCTCGGGCCGTGCTTCGGCGTCAAGGGCGGCGCGGCGGGCGGCGGCTACAGCCAGGTCGTCCCCATGGAGCTGCTCAACCTGCACCTCACCGGCGACTTCCACGCGGTGACCGCGGCGCACAACATGCTGTCGGCGATCGTC
>NZ_JAIELN010000019.1 GCF_019753045.1 Hyphomicrobium sp. | reverse complement strand
CGAAGCCATCATCAAGCTCTACGAGGCGATGGACACGTTCATCCCGATCCCTGAGCGTCCGAAGGATCAGCCCTTCCTGATGCCGATCGAAGACGTGTTCTCGATCTCGGGCCGCGGCACCGTCGTCACCGGCCGTATCGAGCGCGGCGTGATCAAGGTCGGCGAAGAAGTCGAGATCGTTGGTCTTCGCGACACGCAGAAGTCGGTTGTTACCGGCGTCGAAATGTTCCGCAAGCTCCTCGACTCTGGCGAAGCTGGCGACAACGTCGGCTGCCTCCTTCGCGGCATCGACAAGGAATCGGTCGAGCGCGGTCAGGTTCTCTGCAAGCCGGGCTCCGTTAAGCCGCACAAGAAGTTCGCTGCCGAAGCCTACATCCTGAACAAGGAAGAGGGTGGCCGTCACACGCCGTTCTTCACGAACTATCGTCCGCAGTTCTACTTCCGCACGACCGACGTTACGGGCACCGTTAAGCTCGCCGAAGGTACGGAAATGGTTATGCCGGGCGACAACGTTTCGGTCACCGTCGAACTGGTTCAGCCGATCGCCATGGAAGAGAAGGTCCGCTTCGCCATTCGCGAAGGCGGCCGCACCGTCGGCGCCGGCGTTGTTACGAAGATCATCGAGTAGCAGGCATTTCAGGGGAAGCGTCCCTTCGGTTCGCTTCCCCCAATCTTTTTTCGCGAGAAGTGAAAGCAAAAAGCCATGCACGGCCAAAACATCCGCATCCGGCTCAAAGCCTTCGATCATCGAATACTCGATGCGTCGACCCGCGAGATCGTGAATACGGCGAAGCGCACTGGTGCTGAGGTTCGCGGACCCATTCCGCTGCCGACGCGCATTGAGCGCTTCACGGTGAACCGTTCGCCGCACATCGACAAGAAGAGCCGCGAGCAGTTCGAAATGCGGACCCACAAGCGTTTGCTCGACATCGTCGATCCCACGCCGCAGACGGTCGATGCCCTCATGAAGCTCGATCTCGCGGCCGGTGTCGACGTCGAGATCAAGCTCTAAAAACCAGAACCAGAACTTACGGGCCCTCTGGCGGAAACGCGAATGGCCCCAACGATAGGAAGGAATGCAAATGCGTTCCGGAGTGATAGCACAGAAGATCGGTATGACCCGGATCTTCAACGACGCGGGCGAACACGTACCCGTCACGGTGCTGCGTCTGGAGAACCTGCAGGTTCTCGCGCACCGCACCGAGGAGAAGAACGGCTATACCGCAATCCAGGTCGGCGGCGGCACGAGGAAACCCTCGCGTCTGACGAAGTCCGAACGCGGCACTTTCGCGAAGGCTGAAGTTGAGCCGAAGCGTAAGTTGGCAGAGTTTCGTGTCAGTCCTGAGAACCTCATCGATGTTGGCGCGGAAATTACCGCAGACCACTTCGTGCCTGGTCAGTTCGTCGACGTGACGGGCACCACCCAGGGTAAGGGTTTCCAGGGTGCGATGAAGCGCTGGAACTTCGGCGGTCTGCGGGCAACCCACGGCGTTTCGGTCACGCACCGCGCCCACGGTTCGACCGGTCAGCGTCAGGATCCCGGCAAGGTGTTCAAAGGCAAGAAGATGGCCGGACACCTGGGTGACGAGCGCGTCACGACGCAGAATCTCGTCGTTGCCAAGATCGATAAGGAACGTGGTCTCGTGATGGTTCGGGGCGCGGTTCCGGGTTCCAAGGGCGGCTGGGTCGTCGTTCGCGACGCCGTCAAGAAGGCCGCGCACGCGGATGCTCCGAAGCCCGGCGCATTCAAGGCGCGTGGCGAAGCTAAGAAGGAAGGCGCGTGATGAAAGCTGAAGTCACCAGCCTCGACTCCGGCAAAGCCGGCGACATTGAGCTTGCCGACGAAATCTTCGGGCTTGAGGTCCGCAGCGATCTCATTCACCGCATGGTGCGCTATCAGACCCTGAAGCGCATGGCCGGCACGCATCATGCTCAGGACCGCTCGGAAGTCGCGGTCACGGGCAAGAAGATGTACAAGCAGAAGGGCACCGGCGGCGCCCGTCACGGCGACAAGTCGGCTCCGCAGTTCCGCGGCGGCGGCAAGGCGTTTGGCCCGAAGCCGCGCTCGCATGCGATCGACATGCCGAAGAAGGTGCGCGCACTCGCTCTTCGTCATGCGCTGTCCTCGAAGGCCAAGGCCGGCGAGATCATCGTCATCGACAAGGCGACGTCGTCGGAAGGCAAGACGGCTGCGCTGAAGGCTCAGTTCGCGAAGCTCTCGCTCGTCAACGCGCTCATCATCGATGGTGCGGACCTCGAGCCGACCTTCGCACGCGCCGCTCGCAACATCCCGAACATCGACGTGCTCCCGATTCAGGGCATCAACGTCTACGACATCCTTCGTCGTAAGAAGCTGGTGCTGACCCGGGCCGCCGTCGCAGCGCTGGAGGCGCGCTTCAAATGACGAGCAAACGATCCGCTTACGACGTCATCGTCGCGCCGGTCATCACCGAGAAGGCGACACTCGCCTCCGAGGCGAACCAGGTGATCTTCAAGGTCAAGCGCGACGCGACGAAACCCGAGATCAAGTCTGCCATCGAAGGCTTGTTCAAGGTCAAGGTGAAGGGCGTCAATACGATCGTCCGCAAGGGCAAGCAGAGAACGTTCAAGGGCGTCAAGGCGCTGTTGAGTGATACGAAAAGGGCAATCGTGACGCTCGAGGAAGGCCATTCCATCGACGTGACGACTGGGCTCTGAGGATAACGCACCATGGCGCTTAAGACATACAACCCGACATCGCCCGGACGTCGCCACCTGATCCAGGTCGACCGTTCGATGCTCTGGAAGGGCGGTCCACTCAAGACGCTCGTCGAGGGCAAGACCAAGACCGGCGGTCGCAACAGCGATGGCCGCATCACGTCACGCCACATCGGCGGCGGCGCGAAGCAGTCCTATCGCCGGATCGATTTCCGTCGCCGGAAGTTCGATTCGCCCGCGAGTGTCGAGCGCCTTGAGTACGATCCGAACCGGACCGCGTTCATCGCTCTGATCAAGTACGAGGACGGCACGCAGTCCTACATCCTGGCGCCGCAGCGCCTGGCCGTCGGCGACAGCGTCGTCGCAGGACAGAAGGTCGACGTGAAGCCCGGCAACGCGATGCCGCTTTCGGCGATGCCGATCGGCACGATCGTGCACAACGTCGAAATGAAGCCCGGCAAGGGCGGTCAGGTCGCGCGTTCTGCTGGTTCGTTTGTTCAGCTCGTCGGCCGCGACTCTGGTCAAGCGGTGTTGCGCTTGAACTCGGGCGAGACGCGCAAGGTCAGCGCCGAGTGCATGGCGACTGTCGGTGCGGTTTCGAACCCCGACCACATGAACACCGTCACCGGCAAGGCTGGCCGCACGCGCTGGCAGGGCCGCCGTCCGACGGTTCGCTCGATCGCAATGAACCCGGTCGATCACCCGAACGGTGGTCGTACGAAGGGCGGCAAGCACTGGGCGACGCCTTGGGGCAAGCCGACGAAGGGCTTCAAGACTCGCAAGAACAAGACGACCACGAAATACATCGTACGCTCGCGCCAAAAGGCGAAGAAGTAGCGGCGAACTGAAGGAGATCGACTTTGACACGTTCAGTCTGGAAAGGTCCGTTTGTTGACGGCTACCTCCTTAAGAAGGCGGACAAGTCGCGCGCATCGGGGCGCAACGAAGTTATCAAGATCTGGAGCCGCCGCTCTACGATCCTGCCCCAGTTCGTCGGCCTGACCTTCGGCGTGCACAACGGCCAGAAGCACATCCCCGTCAACGTGACGGAAGACATGATCGGCCACAAGTTCGGTGAATTCGCACCAACCCGTATCTTCCACGGACATGGCGGCGACAAGAAAGCGGTGAAGAGATAATGGGCAAGCCAAGCCATGAGCGGCGCCTCCCCGACACCGAGGCCCAAGCAGTTCTCAAGTCGCTGCGCATTTCACCGCAGAAGCTCAACCTCGTCGCGGGTTTGATCCGTGGTAAGAAGGTTGATCAGGCGTTGGCCGTTCTCGAGTTCAGCGAGAAGCGCATCGCCGGCGACGTCCGCAAATGCGTGATGAGCGCCGTTGCAAACGCCGAGAACAATCATTCGCTCGACGTCAACGATCTGATCGTTGCTGAAGCGTTCGTGGGTAAGAACCTGGTCATGAAGCGCTTCCACGCTCGTGGCCGTGGCCGCGGCGCTTCGATCATGAAGCCTTTCTCTCAGCTGACCGTCATCGTCCGTCAGGTCGAAGAGGAAAAGGCCGAGAAGAAGAAGAAAGCCGGAAAGAAGTCCGCGTCGAAGCCCGCCGCGGCGGCCAAGGAGGCCAAGTAATATGGGTCAAAAAGTCAATCCCGTCGGCCTCCGTCTCGGTATCAACCGGACATGGGACAGCCGCTGGTTCGCTGCTCGCGGCGAATACGGCAAGCTGCTGCATGAGGACCGTGCGATCCGCGCTCACATCATGAAAGAGCAGCGTGAAGCCGGCATCTCGAAGGTCGTCATCGAGCGCCCGCACAAGAAGTGCCGCGTCACGGTCATGACCGCACGTCCCGGTATTCTGATCGGCAAGAAGGGCGAAAAGATCGAGCGTCTCCGCGCTGATCTCGCAAAGCTGACGAGCTCGGAAGTTCACCTGAACATCCTCGAGATCCGCAAGCCCGAGATCGATGCCACGCTGATCGCCGAAGGCATCGCCCAGCAGCTCGAGCGCCGCGTTGCGTTCCGCCGTGCAATGAAGCGTGCCGTTCAGTCGGCGCTGCGTCTCGGCGCAATCGGCATTCGTATCAACGTTGCCGGCCGTTTGGGTGGCGCTGAAATCGCCCGTACGGAATGGTATCGCGAAGGCCGCGTGCCGCTGCACACGCTCCGCGCCGATATCGACTTCGGCTACGGCGTTGCACGTACGGCCTACGGCATCATCGGCATCAAGGTTTGGGTCTTCAAGGGCGAGATCATCGAGCACGATCCGATGGCCTCCGACCGGAAGCTCACTGAAATGCAAGAAAGCGGCGCACCGCGCCCCCGTCGTGACGATGACCGCGGCGAACGCCGTGACCGTCGTCCGGGACGTGGCGGACGCGGTGGTGGACGTGGTGGTGCAGGCGGCGGCAACGCGCCCGCGGCCTCGGATGCCGGCTCATCGACGCCAGAAGCGTAAGGATCCCAGAGGCAACTCATCATGCTGCAACCGAAACGGACGAAGTTCCGCAAACAGTTTAAGGGCCGCATCCACGGCGCCGCCAAGTCGGGCACCACGCTCGCTTACGGCGAAGTGGGTCTGAAGGCCATGGAGCCGGAGCGCCTGTCGGCGCGCCAGATCGAAGCCGCTCGTCGCGCCATCGCACGTCACACGAAGCGTGCCGGCCGCATGTGGCTCCGCATCTTCCCGGACGTGCCGGTGTCGAAGAAGCCGGCCGAAGTCCGCATGGGCTCCGGTAAGGGTTCGCCCGAGCTTTGGGTGGCGCGCGTCAAGCCGGGCCGCATCATTTTCGAGCTCGGCGGTGTCAATCAGCAGGTGGCGAAAGAGGCTCTCATTCTCGGAGCCGCCAAGCTGCCCATCAAATGCCGCGTCGTTACGCGGATCGAATAGGCGAGGTGATAGTCATGGCCGACAATTTAAAGGGCATGTCGCTCGATCAGCTCGATGAACAGCTGGCGAAGCTCAAGAAGGAGCAGTTCAACCTGCGCTTTCAGCGGGCTTCTGGCCAACTTGAAAATACGGCGCGCATCCGGCTCGTCCGTCGAGATATCGCGCGCATCAAGACCGCAGCCGTTGCCCGGCGCGGTGGCAGCGTCAAAAAAGGCGCGTAAGGGAGAACGAGATTATGCCGAAGCGCGTGCTGCAGGGAGTCGTGGTATCCGACAAGAACGACAAGACCATCGTCGTTCAGGTCGAGCGTCGCTACACCCATCCGCTGCTGAAGAAGACCGTGCGCCGTACGAAGAAGTATCACGCGCACGACGAACAGAATTCGTTCAAGGTTGGCGACCAGGTCTCAATTGAAGAGACCCGGCCGATTTCCAAGAACAAACGTTGGATTGCGATAGCCAGTTGAGGTTATAAGCCTCGATTCGCCGAGCGATCGAACGCCGGGAGCCGCCTTTCCAGCCGTCGGAGAGTTGGGAGTTTTTCCCAAGACCCCGCGAGCCAGAACGGGCAAATGTAGAGATGGGCTTCGAGAGCAAGGCTCTTAAGGCCGTGAAAGAAGGAACGACGCGATGATCCAGATGGAGAGCAATCTCGACGTCGCCGACAACTCGGGCGCGCGCCGCGTTCAGTGCATCAAGGTGCTGGGCGGCTCGAAGCGCAAATATGCGACGGTGGGTGACACCATCGTTGTCTCCGTCAAGGAGGCGATCCCGAAGGGCCGCGTCAAGAAGGGTCAGGTGATGAAGGCCGTGATCGTTCGCGTCGCGAAGGGTATCCGCCGGGCCGATGGCTCGCTGATCCGCTTCGACCGCAACGCCGCCGTTCTGATCAACGCCAATGGCGAGCCTGTCGGAACGCGTATTTTCGGACCCGTAACGCGTGAGCTTCGCGCGAAGAACCATATGAAGATCGTATCGCTTGCGCCGGAGGTCCTCTGATGTCGGCATTTAAAATCAAGAAGGGCGACAAAGTCGTCGTTCTCGCCGGCCGCGACAAGGGCAAGCGGGGCGAAGTGATCGAGATCCGCCCCAAGGAACACCGCGCGCTCGTTCGCGGCGTCAACATGGTGCGCCGTCACCAGCGCCAGTCGGCGTCGCAGGAAGGCGGCATCATTTCCAAGGAAGGTCCGATCGACCTCTCGAACCTCGCGATCGAGGACCCCAAGGACGGCAAGCCGTCGCGCGTCGGATTCAAGGTTCTTGAAGACGGCAAGAAGGTCCGCATCGCAAAGCGCTCGGGTGAGCAGATCCCGGAGAAGAACTAGGCCATGGCAAAAGATACAGCAAAAGGCGCCAAGCCTCAGGGCGGCTCGCCGCAAGGCGCAGGCGAAAACAAGAAGGCGCGCGCCGACAAGAAGGCAGCAGCCCCGTCAGCTCCGCGCGAGCCGGCAGCTCCGCGTCCGGCTGATTACAAGCCGCGCCTCAAGTCTCATTACGAGAAGGTCGTCCGCGACGCTCTCAAAGAGAAGTTCGGCTACTCGAACGTGATGCAGATCCCGCGTCTCGAGAAGATCGTGATCAACATGGGCGTTGGCGAAGCCGTCAACGACCGCAAGAAAGTTGACGTCGCGGCATCCGATCTCGCTTTGATCGCCGGCCAGAAGCCGATTATCACGCGTGCCCGTAAGGCCATCGCGACGTACAAGCTTCGCGAAGGCATGGCGATCGGCGCCAAGGTGACGCTGCGCGGTGACCGCATGTACGAATTTCTTGATCGGTTCGTAACGATCGCTCTGCCGCGCGTGAAGGACTTCAGGGGCCTGAACCCGAAGAGCTTCGACGGCCGTGGCAACTATGCGACCGGCCTCAAGGAGCACCTCGTGTTCCCCGAGATCGACTACGACAAGGTCGACAACGTATTGGGCCTCGACGTGATCGTTTGCACGTCGGCCAAGACTGACGAAGAAGCCCGTGAATTGCTCAAGGGCTTCAACTTCCCGTTCCGTAGCTAGAGGACCTCGGCAGAAGCCGAAAGGCCTTTGGAGGAGATGAAATGGCTAAGACCAGTTCGATTGAAAAGAATAACCGCCGCCGCAAGATGACGGCCGAGCAGGCTCCCAAGCGCAAGCGCCTGAAGCTGCTCGCCAAGGACCGTACGAAGACGCCGGAAGAGCGTTTCGCCGCGCGCCTGAAGCTTGCCGAGATGCCGCGCAACGGCTCGAAGGTTCGCATCCGCAATCGTTGCGAGATTACCGGCCGCCCCCGCGGCAACTACCGCAAGCTCAGGATGTGCCGCAACCAGCTCCGCGAGCTGGCGAGCCAGGGCCGTATCCCGGGCATGGTCAAGGCGAGCTGGTAAGAGGAAGCATCAATGTCCGTGAATGATCCGTTGGGCGATATGCTGACCCGCATCCGGAACGCTCAGATGCGTCGCCGGCCGAAGGTCGCCACCCCCGCTTCTAGCCTCCGCGCCCGCGTCCTCGACGTGCTCGCCGAGGAAGGCTACATCCGTGGCTACAGCCGCGTCGAATTGAAGGGCGAACTGCCCCAGTTCGAAATTGAGCTCAAGTATTACAATGGCCAGCCGGCCATCCGTGAGATCGAGCGCATTTCGAAGCCGGGCCGTCGCGTCTACTCGGCAGTAAAGGGAATTCCGATCGTCGCCAACGGCCTCGGCGTTGCTATTCTGTCGACGCCGAAGGGTGTCATGTCGGACTCGAAGGCTCGCGAAGCCAACGTCGGCGGCGAAGTCATCTGCAACGTATTCTAAGGCTGAGGCTCAGGCCTCGGCGAAACAAGGTTCGAATAAGCCATGTCGCGCATCGGTAAGAAACCCGTTCCGGTCCCGTCGAACGTGACGGCGACGATCAGCGGTCAGACCGTCAAGATGAAGGGTCCGAAGGGCGAGCTCGCCTTCACGGTTCCCGACGCTTTGAAGGTCCAGCGCACGGACGAAGGCATTGACGTCAGCCTTCTCGAAGATACGAAGCTTGCACGCTCCGAGTGGGGCATGTCGCGGACTCAAATCGCGAACCTCATCAAGGGCGTGACCGACGGTTACAGCCAGGATCTCGAGATCCATGGCGTCGGCTTCAAGGCCACGATGAAGGGCAAGGACACGCTGACGCTTTCCGTCGGCTACAGCCACGACGTCGTGCTGAAGATCCCGGCGGGCGTTGACGTAAAGGTCGGCGGCGCCAAGCAGGAACTGGTGTCGGTTTCCGGCATCGATAAGCAGGCGGTGGGCCAGGTGGCATCCATCATCCGTGCCTCCCGCAAGCCGGAGCCCTATCAGGGCAAAGGCGTGCGCTATAAGGGCGAATACATCCTCCGCAAGGAAGGCAAGAAGAAGTAGGACCGGCACCGATGGCCAACAGCAACCAGAAATTTACGAACCGCAAGGCGCGTGTTCGCAGAAGCCTCCGGGCCGCCTCGAACGGTCGTCCGCGGCTTTCTATTCACCGCTCGTCGGAGAATATCTACGCGCAGGTGATCGACGACGTGAAGGGCGTAACGCTCGCATCGGCTTCGACACTTGAAAAAGACGTCAAGGGCTCGCTCAAGACGGGTGCCGACAAAGCAGCAGCTGCTGCTGTCGGCAAGCTCGTCGCCGAGCGCGCTGTCAAAGCCGGCGTCACTGAGGTCGTCTTCGACCGCGGCGGCTTCCTGTTTCATGGGCGCGTCAAGGCGCTCGCCGATGCCGCCCGCGACGGCGGCCTGAAGTTTTAAGAGATACCCGAGAGGAACCGAAACGTGGCACGTGGACCCCAGAGAGACCGTGGCAGAGATCGCGAGGAGCGCGACAGCGAGTTTTCCGATAAGCTCGTTCACATCAATCGTGTCGCCAAGGTCGTTAAGGGCGGTAAGCGCTTCGGCTTTGCTGCGCTCGTCGTCGTCGGCGACCTGAAAGGCCGCGTCGGCTTCGGCCACGGCAAGGCGCGTGAGGTTCCGGAGGCGATCCGCAAGGCGACCGAATCTGCAAAGCGCAACCTTCTTCGCGTGCCGCTCCGCGACGCGCGCACGCTGCACCATGACAGCGTCGGCCGCCACGGCGCCGGCAAGGTCATCCTGCGCTCGGCTCCGGCCGGTACGGGCATCATCGCAGGCGGCGCAATGCGCGCCGTGTTCGAGATGGTCGGCGTTCACGACATCGTTGCGAAGTCGATGGGTTCGACGAACCCCTACAACGTTGTCCGCGCGACGTTCGACGCCCTCAAAGGGCAGGAAAATCCGCGCGGCGTCGCAGCGCGTCGCAACAAGAAGGTTTCCGACATCGTGTCGCGTCGTCGCGACGGCTCGGCCGCGGCCGAGGCTGGTGCGGACGTCTGAAGAACATAAATGAAGCGCAGGCCTCGTCCTGCCGCTTCAAAAAGGGACCTGAGGTTACGATATGGCGACGAAGAAGACGATCACGCTGAAGCAGGTGCGGAGTGCCAACCGGCGCCCCGAGCGGCAGACCGAAACGCTGATCGGCCTTGGGCTGAACAAGCTCGGTCGCACCTCAACGGTTGAAGACACGCCGGCCGTACGCGGCATGCTGAATAAAGTTCAGCATCTCGTTCAGGTCGAAGAAGGGAAATAAGCACCATGCGGCTGAACGGCATTAAAGATAACCCAGGCGCCAAGAAGACCCGCGTCCGCATCGGTCGCGGCATCGGCTCGGGTATGGGCAAGATGGGTGGCCGCGGCGGCAAGGGCCAGACGGCTCGTACAGGCGTCGCGATCGGCGGCTTCGAAGGCGGTCAGATGCCCTTGCATCGTCGTCTGCCGAAGCGCGGCTTCAACAAGTGGCGCCCTGAGCATTTCAACGAGATCAACGTCGGCTCGCTGCAGCAGGCAATCGAGGACAAGCGCCTCGATGGCTCCAAGCCTGTCGACCTGGCGTCGCTGATCGAGGCTGGCATCGTGCGCCGTGCAAAAGACGGCCTTCGCCTCCTCGGCGACGGCGAGATCAAGTCCAAGATCTCGATCACCGTCAATCACGCGTCTGCAAAGGCTAAGGAAGCGATCGAGAAGGCCGGCGGCAGCGTCACGCTGATCGAGCGCAAGGTTCTCGCCGCGGACGAGGAAAAGCGTAAGAAATCGGCCGCCAAGAAGGCCGCACAGGGCAAGAAGCCCGGCGCTGCCAAGTCGGAAGAATAATACGAGCGCGCAATGAGGCGGGGAAACCCGCCTGATTTCGCGTTCGAGGCCGGAAGGCGCTGGAAACGGCGCAATCCGGGCCCAAGTTGCGATAGCGCCCCTTGGTGTCGTCGCAACGGTTAGGAGAAGAGACCAATGGTTTCCGCTGCCGAGCAGCTTGCTTCCAATCTGAACTTCAGCGCCTTCGCGAAGGCGGAGGATTTGAAGCGGCGCCTGTGGTTCACGCTTGGCGCATTGATCGTTTTCCGCCTCGGCACGTTCATTCCGCTGCCGGGCATCAATCCCGCTGCATTCGCCGAAACGTTCAAGTCGCAGGCTGGCGGCATCCTGGGCATGTTCAACATGTTCTCGGGCGGCGCACTCGAGCGTCTGGCGATTTTCGCGCTGAACATCATGCCGTACATCTCGGCGTCGATCATCATGCAGTTGATGAGCTCGATCTCGCCGAAGCTCGAAGCTTTGAAGAAGGAAGGCGAAGCGGGCCGTAAGCAGATCAACCAGTACACGCGGTATCTGACGGTCATTCTCGCGGCGCTCCAGGCTTATGGCATCGCCGTCGGCCTCGAAGGTTCGCGAAACGCGGCCGGCGCCGTGGTCCTGGAACCGGGCATGTTCTTCCGCCTGACGACGGTCATCACTCTTGTCGGCGGCACCGTTTTCCTGATGTGGCTCGGCGAGCAGATCACGCAGCGTGGCGTCGGTAACGGCACATCGCTGATCATCTTCGCAGGCATCGTCGCGGGACTTCCCGGAGCGTTGGTACATCTCTTTGAGCTGTCGCGCACCGGCTCGATCTCGCCCGGAATTCTCGTGTTCTTCCTGGCGTTGGCTCTGGCCGTCGTCGCCGCGATCGTGTTCTTCGAACGCGCTCAAAGACGTCTGTTGGTCCAGTATCCGAAGCGACAAGTCGGGAACAAGATGTTCCAGGGCGAAGCTTCGCATCTGCCGCTGAAGCTCAATTCCTCGGGCGTTATTCCGCCGATCTTCGCCTCTTCGCTTCTGCTTCTGCCGATCACGGTCGCGCAGTTCACGGCGGGTCAGGGTCCGGAATGGCTCAACGAAGCGGTTGCAGCTCTTGGCAGCGGCCAGCCGCTCCACATGCTCGTCTACGCGCTGTTGATCCTGTTCTTCGCGTTCTTCTACACGGCGGTTGTGATCAACCCCAAGGAGACGGCGGATAACCTTCGCAAGTACGGCGGCTTCCTTCCCGGTATCCGCCCCGGCGAAAAGACGGCCGAATACATCGACTATGTCTTGACCCGCATCACGGTCGTCGGCGCTCTCTACCTGGCCGCGGTCTGCGTACTGCCCGAGATCTTGACGTCGTATGCCGGTATTCCGCTCTACTTCGGCGGCACCTCGCTCCTCATCGCCGTCAGCGTTACGATGGACACGGTCGCCCAGGTCCAAAGCCACCTCATCGCTCAGCAGTATGAGGGCTTGATCAAGAAGGCTAAGCTTCGCGGAGCGCGTCGATGATCCTGATGCTGCTTGGACCGCCGGGGGCGGGCAAGGGTACACAGTCTCAGCTGATCTCCGAGCGCCTCGGACTGCCGCAGCTCTCAACCGGCGACATGTTGCGCGCCGCTGTTAAGGCGGGCTCGCCGGTCGGCCTCAAGGCGAAGAAGATCATGGCCGAAGGCGGCCTCGTCAGCGACGAGATCGTCATCGGCATCATCGCCGACCGGATTTCCGAGCCTGATTGCGCCAAGGGGTTCATTCTCGACGGATTTCCGCGCACGCTGGCCCAGGCCGACGCGCTCGACGACCTCTTGAAATCCAAGGGCCGCCACATCGATTGCGTCATCGAGCTCAAGGTTGACGATACCAAGCTCGTCGAGCGGATAGAATGTCGCGCCCGGGAGACGATCGCGGCCGGCGGCACCGTCCGTGCCGACGACAACGCTGAAGCCCTAAAAACGCGCCTGATTGCCTACTATCGCGAAACGGCGCCGCTGATCGGCTTCTATTATGCTCATCGGCTGCTGAAATCGGTGGACGGCATGGCGCCGATCGCCGACGTCAGCCGCCAGATCGGCGAAGTTTTGAACCAATTCCAGCATGCGTGACACAAAGAAGCACGGATTGACGGAAGGGATGACCCGAGGTAGAAGACACAACTTTCTTTTAGGGCTCAACTTGATCCGGACCAGGGCACGAAACCCCGGTACTGCGGTCGTTGCGCCTATTTGCACTTGAGAATTCGTCAAAAACAGCATCGTTAATCGGCTCGAGATTTAAAGGCAGGAGACTGAAGTGGCCCGCATCGCAGGCGTCAACATTCCAACGGGTAAGCGCGTCGAGATCGCGCTTCGTTACATCCACGGCATTGGCCCGAAATTCTCGAAAGAGATTTGCGAGAAGTGCAGCATTCCAGCCGATCGCCGCGTCAGCCAGCTGACCGACGCCGAGGTCCTGCAGATCCGTGAAACGATCGACCGCGATTACACGGTCGAAGGCGACCTTCGCCGCGAAGTCCAGACGAACATCAAGCGTCTGATGGACCTCGGTTGCTACCGCGGTCTTCGTCACCGCAAGGGCCTGCCCGTACGCGGTCAGCGCACCCACACGAACGCCCGCACCCGCAAGGGCAAGGCTGTTCCGATTGCAGGCAAGAAGAAGGCGACGAAGTAGTTCGTCACTTAAAGGATTTCATGCACGCCATCTGGCGCGCGCAACGATTTACGCCTCTGCTTGAACGAGGCATGGAGCAACGACGGTAATGGCCAAGGAAGCAGCGGCAGCACGCGGCAAAGTTAAGAAGCGCGAGAAGAAGAACATCACGTCGGGCGTCGCACACGTCAACGCGTCGTTCAACAACACGATGATCACCATCACGGACGCCCAGGGCAACACGATCGCGTGGTCGTCTTCCGGCACCAAGGGCTTCAAGGGCTCGCGCAAGTCGACACCGTATGCCGCGCAGATGGCCGCCGAAGATGCCGGCAAGAAGGCCCAGGAGCACGGCATGAAGGTGCTCGAGGTCGAGGTTTGCGGTCCGGGTTCGGGTCGTGAATCGGCTCTCCGCGCGCTCCAGGCTGTCGGCTTCCAGATCACTTCGATCCGCGACGTGACGCCGATCCCGCACAACGGCTGCCGCCCGCGCAAGCGCCGCCGCGTCTAAACGAGATTTTACGCGCGCCGGGACCGCTCGGCGCGCTGCCACTTGTGAATGTAAGTACCGCCAAGAGATTCCGCGGCCCGCTCCCCCGTCCGCGCAAAACTAACGAGGTTTCTCGTGAACGTTCTCCAGAAGAACTGGCAAGATCTGATCAAGCCGTCGAAGCTTGAAATTCAGTCCGGCCGCGACCGCTCGCGCATCGCGACCGTCGTAGCAGAACCCCTTGAGCGCGGCTTCGGCATGACGCTCGGAAACGCGCTGCGCCGCGTGCTGCTGTCGTCGCTTCAGGGCGCCGCTATCAAGACCGTGCAGATTGACGGCGTGCTGCATGAGTTCTCGTCCGTTCCGGGCGTCCGCGAGGACGTGACGAACATCATCCTCAACATCAAGGAAATTGCGCTCCGCATCCATTCGGAAGGCGTGAAGCGTATGGTGCTGAAGAAGGAAGGTGCAGGCCCCGTCACGGCAGGCGACATCGAAGCATCGTCCGAAGTTGAAGTGCTGAACCCCGAGCACGTGATCTGCCACCTCGACCAGGGCGCAGCGATCCGCATGGAGTTCACGTCCGACATCGGCAAGGGTTACGTTGCCTCTGACCGCAACCGTCCCGAGGACGCGCCGATCGGCCTGATCCCGGTCGACAGCCTTTATTCGCCGGTCAAGAAGGTTTCCTACAAGGTCGAGAACACTCGCGAAGGTCAGATCCTCGACTACGATAAGCTGACGATGGTCGTCGAAACGGATGGCTCGATCCGTCCTGAGGACGCAGTCGCTCTCGCAGCCCGCATCCTCCAGGATCAGCTCGCTGTCTTCATCAACTTCGAAGAACCGAAGAAGGCCCAGGAAGAGCAGCGTCATCCGGAGCTCGCATTCAACGCCGCGCTCCTCAAGAAGGTCGACGAGCTCGAGCTTTCGGTTCGTTCTGCGAACTGCCTGAAGAACGACAACATCGTCTACATCGGCGATCTCATTCAGAAGACCGAAGCCGAAATGCTTCGCACGCCGAACTTCGGCCGGAAGTCGCTGAACGAGATCAAGGAAGTCCTGGCGACGATGGGTCTTCACCTCGGCATGGAAGTGCCGAACTGGCCGCCGGACAACATCGACGAGCTGGCGAAGCGCTTCGAAGATCAGTACTAAGACTCACTACCGCCCGGCGGCTAACTCTCGGAACGAGAGACATCGGGCGCAAACTACGCACTGCCGCGCTCGGCGGCTAACTCTCGAAACGAGAGACATCGAGCGCAAATTACGCACTGCCGCGCTCGGCGGCCGGCTCTCGAAACGAGAGACATCGAGCGCAAATTACGCACTGCCGCGCTCGGCGGCCGGCTCTCGGAACGAGAGTCGCCGAGCGCAAACAAAAAAGACAGGCGAAGGTGAGGCCATAGAACCTCCCGCGCCGAACCGGTTGGCGAAAGCCGACGGTCAATACAAGCTCCGGCGTGTGCCGCGAGCCAACAATGTAAGGATGAAGACACTATGCGACACAAGAAGCTTGGCCGCCGCTTTGGCCGTCACGTCGGTCACCGTCAGGCAATGTTCTCGAACATGGCCGCAGCTCTGATCAAGCACGAGCAGATCGTCACCACGCTGCCGAAGGCGAAAGACCTGAAGCGCGTCGTCGACAAGTACATCACGCTCGCGAAGCGCGGCGACTTGAACTCGCGCCGCTTGGCAATTGCCCGCCTCCGCGATGAAGACATGGTCAAGAAGCTCTTCGACGTTCTCGGACCGCGCTACAAGACCCGCAACGGCGGTTATACGCGCGTGCTGAAGGCCGGTTTCCGTTACGGTGACAACTCACCTCGCGCCGTCATCGAACTCGTCGATCGCGACGAGAGCGTGAAGGGCGCCGAAGACAAGGCCCGTCACGAAGCGATGCTCGCCGAGCAGGCCGCTTCGAACTGAGCTTCGTAAGAGATTACACAGTTTTAAAAACCCCGGCGCCCTAAAGCGCCGGGGTTTCGCTTTGAGGGCTCTGGCGCGATCGGATCGCAGGCGCGGGATTTAGTCTGCAGGCGATGCGCGCAACGATGTGCCCTCTTCAGCTGGGGCGCACACTAAGACCCCTGTTGTTGCAGGCGTGTGACGCGCGCCCGCCGGGGTTGCGGCCCGGGCAGAACAGCGCCTGAAACCGAGATTCCACGGCCATTTTGTTGCGCTTGCCATCCGGCCGCATTCTGCAACATTATCCGATAGATCGGAGCGCGAGGGGCGCACCGGCGGCCGATAGGTGTCTTGCGGAATGGCAACAAATCCTCCGGTCGTCGTCACCGGCGCGAGCGGCCTCATCGCCAAATATACGATCGCCGAATTCCTGCGGCGCGGCTTCGCGGTCCGGGGAACGCTCCGAAGCATGGATAAGGCGGACGAAGTCCGCCGCGCGGTCGTCAAGCTCGGCTGCGACCCTGAGAAGGTATCATTTATCGTTGCCGATCTTTCGGGTGACGGCGGATGGGATGAAGCCGTCGCCGGCAGCCAAATCGTCGTTCATACGGCGTCGCCGTTTCCGATCGCCCAGCCGACCGATCCCGAAGAGGTGATCCGACCTGCAGTCGATGGAACCTTGCGCGTGTTGAAGGCCGCGACGCGAGGCGCCGTCGGGCGCGTGGTCCTCACCTCATCGACTGTCGCGATCTTCTATCCGAGTGACGTTCCCAAGGGCCACGTCTATTCGGAAGCCGACGTCACGGATGAAACGCGCCGCGATCTGACCCCCTACATAAAGTCGAAGACGATCGCCGAAAAAGCGGCTTGGGATTTCTCCGAGTCGGAGCCTGGCGCTCCCGGCCTCGTCGTCATCAATCCAAGCTTCGTGCAGGGGCCCGCGCTCGACGGCGACCTATCGACATCGCACGAGCTTTATCGCGTCATGGCGCGCGGCGTTTATCCGGCCGTCCCGAGGATCAGTTTCCCGGTCGCCGACGTGCGGGATGTGGCCGCAGCGCACGTCAAAGGCGCACTTGTGCCGGATGCGGAGGGCAACCGCTATCTGATCGGAGAAGGGCAGGTAAGCCTCTATGGGCTCGGCCGGATCGTGGCGCGCGAGTTGCCGGATCTCGCCTCCAAGGTCCCAAAGTTCGAGCTTCCCGATTTCGCCGTGCGGGCACTAGCCACCGTCGACAAAAGGATGCGAACAGTTCTGCCCGAGCTCGGCGAGCAAAAGGCTTATAGCAACGAAAATGCAAAGAAGGGCCTTGGCCTCGACCTGCGACCTGCGGACGACGCCGCAACGGCCGCGATCCGATCATTACGAGAGCTCAGGTTGATCTAACCGGGCTCCTGGACATATTTCTCCCGGCTGATTGGACTAGATCAGGGCCGCGCGATATTTGACCACCACGTTTCCCACCTGGAAGAACTCATCGATGACCATGAAAAACGTCGTTCTGGTTTGCGCCGCCGCCATCTTGGGCCTGAGCGTTGCGCCGAAGCTTTTCAGTCCGGCCGAGGTCTCGTTTGCCCAGGAGAAAGTGCCGCCGCCCTCGCGTGAAGCCGCGCAGTATTCATTTTCACCGATCGTGAAAAAAGCAGCGCCCGCGGTCGTCAACGTCTATGTCCGAACCCGCGTCCAGACGTTCGACTCCCCATTCGCCAACGATCCCTTTTTCCGTCAGTTCTTCGGCAGGGCGCTTGGCCGTCCGTCGGAACGGGTGATGAGTTCGCTCGGCTCCGGTGTCATCGTCAGCCCTGACGGCCTGATCGTCACCAATACCCACGTGATCAAGGGCGGCGGTGACACGGCCATCCGCGTCGCGCTGACAGACAAGCGCGAGTTCGATGCAAAGGTCATCGCTCAAGATGAGAAAGCTGACATTGCCGTCCTGAAGATCGACGGCGCTGAAGGAAGCTTCCCCTATCTTCGCTTCGACGATTCCGACAGCCTCGAGGTCGGCGATCTCGTCCTGGCGATCGGCAACCCGTTCGGCGTCGGCCAGACTGTGACGAGCGGCATCGTCTCGGCTTTGTCGCGCTCCGAGGTTGGACAATCCGATAGCCAAGTCTTCATTCAGACCGACGCCGCCATCAACCCCGGCAACTCGGGTGGAGCGCTCGTCGATATGTCGGGCCGCCTCGTCGGCATCAATACGATGATCTATTCGCAATCGGGGGGCTCCGTCGGCATCGGCTTCGCGATCCCGTCGAACTTGGTACGCCTCTACGCTGACAGCGCCGCCGGAGGCCGGAAAGTCGAAAGACCATGGATCGGTGCCAAGCTCGAGGCCATGTCCCACGACATTGCCCAGGGCCTTGGTCTCAACCGTGTTTCCGGCGCCGTCGTGACCCGCCTTTATGATAAGGGCCCTGCAGCGGACGCCGGCCTGGAAGCGGGCGACGTTATCATCGCCGTTGATGGCGTCGAAGTCATCGACGCGCGCGGTGTCTACTATCGCCTCACCACGAAAGGCATCGGTCAGAGCGCGCGCCTGACCGTCCTCCGCAGCAACAAGCCGGTCGATATCAATCTGCGGCTCGTCGGCGCGCCGAAGCCCGGCAAGGACGATGCGAAAAACCTGTCGGGCAACCATCCGCTCGATGGCGCGAGAATTTCGAACATCCTCCCGTCGGTCGCCGATGAACTTGGGCTGGACCAGTCGGAGGGGGTTGTTGTCACCTCCGTGCGCGATGGATCGACGGCCCAGACGTTCGGCTTCAAGCCGGGCGATATCATCGCCGCAATCGGTGCCGATCAGATCGCCAACGTCGAAGACGCGGAAAAGGCCCTCTCGACCCGCAAACGGCTATGGCAGATCTCGGTCAAACGCGGCGAGCGCGTGCTGCAGCTCCAAGTGCCTGGCTGAAACAGGTCCCGGGCTGAATCCTCGTCACGATAAGGTGCCGTTAACCGTGTCGGCGTCCGACAGCCCGGTCCGTCGACAAGCTGACAAATTCATAGCCGACGGTGCGTCGAGCGGCGGTGCCGCGATAGATGGTAGTTCGCGTAACGGGGGTTCGCCGATGGCCGATAGTCGTGGTGTGCTGATCATCGGCGAGGGCGCCGTCCTCAAGGGTGAGGTCAAGAGCGGCGGCCAGAAGGTCGAAATCTGGGGCTACGTCGAGGGCAAGGTTTCCGCCTCCGAAGTTATCGTCCAGGAAGGCGGCCAGCTCTTCGGTACCGTCAATTCCGACACCGCCGAAATCCGCGGGCACATCCAAGGCGATGTGCGGGTTCAGCAACTCATCCAGATCAAGAGCACCGGCCACGCCGCCGGAAAAATCAAATACGGCCGCCTGTCGATGGAAGAGGGCGGCGAGCTATCCGCACACGTGCGCAACATTCCCCCGACGATCGGCGGCGACCTGGATCTCACCGTTCCGAAGGGCGGCGCGGTCCGCATCACGACGGCCGACCTCAACGCCCTCGATCCGGACGACAAGCCCGAGGATCTGCATTTTCAAATCTCGAACGCCGCCGGCGGCTATCTGGCGCTTTCGAGCAACCCGAAGCTTCCGGTCAGCTCCTTCTCCCAAGCCGACCTCGAGAAGGGCATCGTCTATTTCGCGCACGACGGCTCGGACGCTCAGAAAGCCCGGTTCAACGTCCAGGTAACGGACCTCTCCGGCGCCAGCTCCGGCCCCGCAAAGACCGTCAACGTCGCGGTGCGCGCTTAGGACGTGGTTTGATCCTTGGTGGAAGCGACAGCTTTGCCATTTGGACGGCGCCCCGGCGGCCATATATAAACCCCGCATGGCCAATCTCTTTGAAGCTGCCGGACTTGAAAAAGGCGCACCGCGTCCGCTCGCCGACCGTCTGCGCCCGAAAACGCTCGCCGAGGTCGTCGGCCAGGACCACATCGTCGGGCCCGACGGCACGCTGACGCGCATGCTGAAAAGCGGCCGCGTCCCGAGCCTCATTTTCTGGGGACCGCCGGGATCCGGCAAAACGACGATCGCGCGCCTACTCGCCAACGAAACGAAGCTCGCATTCGAGCAGCTTTCCGCGATCTTTTCGGGCGTCGCCGATCTTCGCAAAGCCTTCGATCGCGCCAAGATGATGCGCGAGCAGGGCAAAGGCACGCTGCTCTTCATCGACGAGATCCATCGCTTCAACCGCTCGCAGCAGGACAGCTTCCTGCCGTACATGGAAGATGGGACGATCACGCTCGTCGGCGCAACGACGGAAAACCCGTCCTTCGAACTCAACGCCGCTATTCTCTCGCGCGCCAACGTCCTTGTGCTGAACCGCCTCGACGATGCAAACCTGGAGAAAATCCTGGCGCGCGCCGAGACCGAGGTTGGCCGCCCGCTGCCGCTGAACGACGATGCCCGCGCCGCGTTGAAGGGCATGGCCGATGGTGATGGCCGCGCCATTCTCAATCTCGTCGAGGACGTATTCGCCGCCGTACCGGCGAAGGCCAAGCCGCTCGATCGCGAAACCTTGGTGAAGCTCGTGCAACGCCGTGCGCCGCTTTACGACAAGTCGCGCGAAGGCCACTACAATCTGATCTCGGCCCTGCATAAGGCCGTGCGCGGATCAGATCCCGACGCGGCGCTCTACTATTTCTGCCGCATGCTCGATGGCGGCGAAGACCGTCTCTTTCTCGCTCGCCGGTTGGTGCGCATGGCGGTCGAAGACATCGGCCTCGCAGATCCGCAGGCACTCGTCGTCTGCAATGCGGCGAAGGACGCTTTCGATTTTCTCGGAAGCCCCGAAGGCGAGCTGGCATTGGCCGAAGCGGTCATCTACGTAGCGACGGCGCCGAAATCAAACGCCAACTACGTCGCCTTCAAAGCTGCGATGCGGGCCGCGAAGGAGCACGGCTCGCTGTCGCCTCCGAAGACGATCCTGAACGCGCCGACGAAGCTGATGGAGGAGGAGGGCTACGGCTCCGACTACCTTTACGATCACGATCAGCCGGACGCATTCTCGGGCCAGAACTATTTTCCGGACGAGTTCCGGAAGCGCCCGCGATACTACGATCCGCCCGAGCGCGGCTTCGAGCGCGAGATCAGGAAGCGCCTGGACTACTGGGCGAAGCTCCGCGCCGAACGGAATAAATAATTACAAAGTCCGATCAAGCGTCCCATCGTACCGGCGATTTTTAAGTTTTGGTAAGTCCGTTAGCGGCCGAATTCCGCTACAAGCAAACGGCTGGCGAAATACGCCTGCAAATTTTCTATACTATACCTTCCGTGCTTCCTTTGCGTCTCCGCGTTTTTCTGGATGGTCATGATGGCTCAAGCTGATTCCACGACCGCGTCTCAATCGCCGACGCCGTCGCTTCACCCCGTTGCAATCTCCGAGCTCCGCCCGACGCAAATGACCGTCGGCATGCGGGAGGTCGAGCAAAAACGACAGGACTGGCGCGGTCTCGCGCCAACCAAGTCGGGCCAATTCCTTGGCCGCCACATGATACCCGTCGTGCGCGGTCCGAAAGGCCGCTATTACGTCGTCGATCATCACCATCTTGCGCGTGCGCTGTATGAAGAAAAGGTCGAGCAGATTCTCGTCTCGCCGGTCGCCGATCTCCGCGCCCTCGAGAAGGATGAGTTTTGGACGTTCATGGACAATCGCGGCTGGATGCATCCCTTCGATGCCGACGGCCAGCGCCACCCCCGCACTGCCCTACCCAAAAGCGTCGCAGATCTCGTAGACGACCCCTATCGCAGTTTGGCGGGCGAGCTGCGGTTCGCGGGCGGATACGCCAAGGACACGACGCCCTTCAGCGAATTTCTCTGGGCCGACGCGCTGCGCCGCCGGGTCGACCCAAAGACAGCCAAAGATGATTTCGAAACGGCATTGCAGAAATCGCTTGAGTTCGCCAAGAGTCCCGACGCCGCCTATCTGCCGGGATGGTGCGGCCCGCACGCGAGAACGTAGACCAAGGCCATGAAGTCAGAAATCGAGGGGAAAAAAGCCGTGGTGGCAGCCGAACAGCACGTCGTCGAACGATTGAATTGGCTCCGCGCCGCCGTGCTCGGCGCAAACGACGGCATCCTCTCCACAGCGAGCTTGATCGCCGGGGTCGCGGCCGCCGATTCCTCACCCAAAGCAATTGTAATTGCGGGCATAGCGGGGCTCGTCGCGGGCGCCCTCTCGATGGCAGCGGGCGAGTACGTATCCGTCAGCTCGCAAGCCGATGCCGAATCCGCGGACCTCGCGCGCGAACGCAAAGAGCTTGTCGAACAGCCGGAATTCGAACTGCAAGAACTCGCGGATATCTACGCAAAACGCGGCGTCGAGCCGGCGCTGGCCCGTCTGGTTGCCAAACAGCTCATGGCGCACGATGCCCTCGGCACCCATGCGCGTGAAGAGCTTGGTATTTCAGAAGTGACGATCGCCCGCCCGATCACCGCTGCCCTTGCCTCGGCGGCGTCATTCGCTGTTGGCGCTTCAGTGCCGCTGCTGGCCGCGATTGCAGCCTCCGGTGGTCGCGTGACGTTGATTGTAACCGTCGCCTCGCTCATATGCCTTGCGGCGCTGGGCGTGGTGGGAGCCCGCATCGGCGGCGCCAACGTTTGGCGTGCAACCGTGCGGGTCACCTTCTGGGGAGCGCTCGCAATGGCTCTGACGGCAGCTATCGGCCATCTTTCAGGGTACGCGGTTTAAACTTCTTCGGCTTGCCCTCGAATTCCCCGCCACCTATCGAGGAGGGCTCTAGCGACGGGAACTGCCGTAATTGACTATGCGGCCGGTTCGCCGTCGCCATAGCGCAGCACCTTGACGTTCTCGAGCGTGACGAGACCGCTTCCCATCAGTTTCTCGAGCTCCGGCAGAAACGCGTGGATTTTCTCCTTGGAGTCCACGATCTCTATGATGATCGGCAAGTCTTCCGATAAACGCAGCACTTTCGTCGTGTGCAGACGGCTCGATTTGCCGAAGCCCATAGGCCCCCTCAAGACGGTCGCACCGGCAAGATGCATCTCGCGCGCCTTGAGGACGATTGCTTCGTAAAGGGGCTGACGGCCGGCCTTGTCGTCCTCGCCGAAAAAGATCCGGAGCAGCACGGCATCGCGAGGGATCTGCATGGTCACACCCATTTCAGCGAATTGACGTGGACGGCAGCGACGTGCCCTAGCCAAACCCCGACAAGGCAAAGGAAAACCGACGCGCCGATATTGAGAGCAGCATATAGCCACTGCCCGTCATTCATCAGATTGAGCGTTTGCAGGCTGAACGAGGAGAATGTCGTGTAGCCGCCGCACAGTCCAATCATCATGAATTGACGCGTCGTGCTCGATACGAACAGGCGTCCATCAGGCCCAGTCAGCGTCGCGATAAATCCGATGGCGATCGACCCGGTAATATTGACGATCAGCGTGCCCAAAGGAAATGTTTCGCCTGCAAGGACCGCGATCACGCCTGAGAGCCAGTAGCGTCCCACCCCGCCGATAGCACTGCCGATGGCGATCCATATATAGTTTTGCATGATCGAACCGATTTGGAGCTGATATTTCCCCTAGCGGCGGGATAAAGGTGCCGCGTCGTTAACGGAGTGGCGATCGGAAAGAAGACAGAAGTCAGAGTAGACGGCCGAAGTCAAATCGGCCGGGTGGTGCTGCCTAAGGCCACAGCCGGCGATCGGCAAGTCGGTCCTGACAACGTGACCCTTGACCTCCGGATAAAATCAGGGCTCACCCTTACTCATGAGTGTTGAAACAATCAAAGTCGCCGAGGGCGAGGACGATATGCGCCTCGACCGCTGGTTCCGTGTGCATTTCCCGGAAGTCGGCTACACGTATCTGCAAAAGCTTTTGCGCTCCGGCCAAATTCGCATCGATTCCAAACGCGCCCAGGCCAACGACCGCGTGCGCTCCGGATCGGAAATCCGCGTGCCCGCCATCATCCGCCAGCCCAAGAAGGCGGCACCCGGATTGCAAGCGCCGCCCGGCGTCTCCAAGGGCGACCGCGACCTGATCGAGAAAATGATCATCTTCGAGGACGAGCACGTTCTCGTTCTGAACAAGGTGTTCGGCTTGGCCGTGCAAGGCGGCACCGGCACGAAGAAGCACATCGACGGAATGCTCGAAGGTATGGCGGACCGTTTCGGCGGCGAGCGCCCGCGCCTCGTCCATCGCCTCGACCGCGATACGACCGGCGTGCTGCTCGTTGCGAAAACCCGCGAAGCCGCCGCGAAACTCGGCAAGACGTTTCAAACGCGTTCCGCAGCAAAAACCTATTGGGCGCTCGTCAAAGGCGTGCCGAAGCCGCCGCAAGGCAAGGTCGAAGCCGCGCTCGTCAAAGCCTCGGGTCCTGACGGCGACCGCGTGCGTAAGGCGAAGCCCGGCGAGCAGGACGTCGCCATGCACGCGACGACGCATTATTCCGTTATCGATCGCGTCGCGCACAAAGCTTCATGGGTATCCCTAAAACCCGTAACGGGCCGCCAGCACCAATTGCGTGCGCATATGCATCTTATCGGCCATCCGATCGTCGGCGACAACAAGTACGAAGGCGACGTCAACATGCCGGCCGAAAACATCGAGAAGAAGCTGCATCTTCACGCCCGCCGCCTCGTCATTCCGCACCCTAAGGGCGGCAAGACGATCGACGTCACTGCACCATTGCCCGCGCACATGCGAGCGACGTGGGAGCTTTTGGGCTTTGATGAAGAGAAGTTCGAATAGCGGAAGAAAGCAGCCATGATGGAAGACGTCATAAGGTTCATTCTTTCGAATTTTACCCTCACGTTTCTCATCATCGGCCTTCTGTTCTCGCTCGTCGCGATTGCGCGCGCACCAAAGCCCGTCACCGCAGCAGTCGTGGTCGAGAAGCTGATCTGCTGGCACGTCTTCTGGTCGATCGGCGTTTGCTTCTTCTACAACTTCGTGATGCATTCCATCTTCGGGAAGACGGCCGCCGCTTTCATCGGCTGGGCCGATAGTCCGTTTCAATTTGAAGTGGGCACAGCGAGCCTTGGCTTCGCCGTCGTCGGTTTTCTTGCCGCGTTCCGGAGCTTCGACCTTCGTCTGGCCGCTATCGTAGGACCGGCACTGTTTGCCCTCGGCGCGGGATTCGGACACATTTACCAGATGGTGACGGCGCATAATTTCGCGCCCGGCAATGCGGGCGTGATCTTCTATTTGGATTTCCTCATTCCGCTTTTCGGCTTTTTGCTGCTCTGGCTCCAGCATCGCCTCGGGCGCCCCGCTGCGTCTGAAAAAGTATTCCACGCACACGGACGAAACGCCTAGGGATGGAACTCGACAAGCTCGTCGCATAAAAGGTGGCCCAATGCTTGAGCTGAGACCAACCTGTGAGCACTGCAATCGAGCCTTACCCCCGGAATCGACCGAGGCGCGCATCTGCTCCTACGAATGCACGTTCTGCGCGGCGTGCGTGGAGGGTGTCCTGGAAAACGTATGCCCCAATTGCGGGGGCGGGTTTGCGCCGCGGCCGGTCCGTCCATCGGTAAACTGGCGGGGCGACAACTATCTTGGGAAGGACCCCGCCAGCACCGTGATCAGGCACAGGCCGGTGGATATTGCCGCGCACGCGAAATTCTTGTCCGAAATCAAAAAGATACCGCCCGAAGAGCGCTGACGTTGCACACCGTCGCGTGCGTCGCTAAATACCCCGCATGAAGCTCGTAGTTTTCGATTGCGACGGCACGATCGTCGATAGCCAGGCTGGCATCGTGCTGTCGATGGATCACGCATTCTCATCGCTGGGTTTGGTTGCCCCGACGCGGGCGGCTACGCTCTCGGTCGTCGGCTTGTCGCTGCCTGAAGCCTTTGCTGCTCTTGCGCCCGATCATGACCGCGCAACGCGAGCGGAACTCGCCGAACGCTACAAGTCGGCCTTCCGTGATTTGAAGCACGATCCGTCGGAAACCGAGATCCTGTTCCCTCTCGCCAAGGAAACGATCGCGCAACTTGCGTTGCGCGACGATCACCTTTTGGGGATAGCGACGGGTAAGTCGCGCCGTGGCGTCGACCGGCTGTTCAGTCGCGAAGGCTGGCACGAGAGCTTCTCGACAATTCAGACTGCGGACGATCATCCGTCGAAGCCGCATCCTTCGATGCTGCTCCGCGCCATGCTCGAAACCGGCACGACGCCCGATCTCACCGTTATGATCGGCGACACGACTTACGACATGGAGATGGCGCGCGCCGCGGGAGTGGCAGCGATCGGTGTCGCCTGGGGCTATCACGAAGTCCCCATGCTGACCGAAGCGGGCGCGCATGTGATCATCGAACGCTTCGAGGATCTGCCCGCCGCAATCGAACACGTATTGGCGACAGAAAGATGCGAAGCATGAGCACCGGGAACGGCAAGGGTGAAGCTGGCGGCACCGGCGCGGATCGCCCTTCGGGAGGCCCTCGCAGTGCGATCACCGATAGTCTCAAGAAACCGCTCCCGAAGCGCTTCTACAAAGATGTGAGCGTCGGAGACGTTGCGCCGTTTCAGGTTCTTCTGGATGGCCGCGCGATCAAAACGCCGAAGAAGCGGCCGCTTGCCCTTCCAACGCAAGCGCTGGCCGAAGCCATCGCAGTCGAATGGCGGGAACAGGCCGACGTTATCGATCCGGCAAAGATGCCGCTGACGCGCTTCGCCAATACGGCGATCGACGCCGTCGCCGATACGCTCGAAGCGGTCGCAGCCGACATCACCGCTTATGCGGGAAGCGATCTCGTCTGTTACCGGGCAACGATGCCTCCGAAACTTGTCGAAAGCCAATCCGAGCATTGGGACCCGATCGTCGCCTGGGCGAACACGACGCTTCCAGCGCATTTCGAGGTCGTGGCGGGCGTCGTGCATGTTGCCCAGCCAGAAGCCTCGCTCGCCGCATTCTCGAAGGCTTTACCGCACGACGCCTTCCGGTTGACGGCGCTTCATGTGCTGACGACGTTGACGGGATCGGCTCTGATAACGCTGGCCGTGTTCCGGCAGTGGCTGAGCCCCGACGCCGCGTGGAAAGCCGCGCACGTCGATGAAGATTATCAGATCTCGGTCTGGGGCGAGGATGCCGAAGCCGCTGCGAGACGCCGCGGCCGCAAAGCCGAATTCGATTCCGCAAACCGCTTCCTGGAACTGACTGCTTCGGCGTCCTAAGGCGCGCGACGGCGCGTCTGCGTTAAGCGGCTAGCAAGCACCTTGTCTATTCGCCGGCCGTCGAGATCGACGACCTCAAATCGCCATCCGTTGATATCCGCGTGCTCGCCGGTTTTCGGGATATGCTGCAGCTTCGCCAGCACAAACCCCGCGACAGTCTCGTACGAACGGTTTTCCGGAAGCTCGGTACCGATCTTGTCGGCCATTTCGTCGACCGGCATGGACCCCGACAAAAGCCAGGAACCGTCGTCGCGTTCCACGGCATGCGGCTCATAACCTTCGGCGTCGGATTTGAAGACGCCCGCGATCGCTTCCAGGATGTCGGCCGGCGTCACCAGGCCTTCGAATTCGCCATACTCGTCGTGTATCAGCGCCATCGGCACTTCCGCATTCCGCAATACCGATAAGACGTCGAGCGCCGACGTCGTTTCGGGAATCATCGGCGCTTTGCGGATATAGGCAGCGACCTCGAACGGTTTGCCCGCAAGAAGTCCGGCGAGCAGTTCGCGCGTCTGCACCACGCCGATCAATTTGTCGGTCGAGCCTTCGCCGACAGGCAACCGCGAGTGCGGTGTGGAAATCAGCCGCTCTTTCATGTCTGCTTCGGACGCATCGATATCGATCCAGTCGACGTCCGTTCGGGGCGTCATGAGGCCGATGACGGCCCTGTCAGCCAAGCGCATGACGCCGGAGATGAGCTCGCCTTCGCCGCTCTCGAGCACGCCAGCGGTCTCAGCCTCGGAGATCAACGTCTTGATCTCTTCGTCGGTGACCCGGCTTTCCCTTTCTCGTGAAAGTCCCAAAACGCGGAAGACCACTTGGGTCGAGCTGTCGAGCAGCCAAACCACCGGCGCCGCGGCACTTGCGAACGCCGTCATGATCGGCGCCACGACGCAGGCGATGGCCTCGGAATTGCGGAGCGCCAAAGTCTTCGGCACCAGTTCGCCCACGATGACTGAAAGATAGGTGATGGTCGCAATAACGATACCGAACCCCACCGGATCGGCCACCGCAGTGCTAAAGCCGAGCTCCTGCAGGTAAGCCGACGCATTTTCACCGAAGGTCTCGCCCGAATAAGCACCGTTGATGATGCCGATCAGGGTGATCCCGATTTGAACCGCAGATAGGAAGCGCCCGGGATCGGCAGAGAGCGCCAGGGCGCTCTGAGCGCCGCGCCGGCCTGAGTTGGCCATGGCCTGGAGGCGCGGACGCCGGGCGGAGACGACCGCCAGCTCGGAAAGCGCAAAAAGGCCATTGAGGAGAATGAGGCTCAGAACAATCAGTAGTTCGGTCACGCGATGCACGGCTGACGGATCGCGTCCAAGCCACTCCAAGCTATTGAAGAACCGAATTTATGGCGTCGCGGACGGCAAATCAAGGGCGGGGGCCGCCGTTGCCCGATCGGAATATTTGGTAATCGGCGAGTTGCACGCGAGACCGGCTTGCTCTTAACGCGCATTTCGCGCCAACATTTCCCACACTGATTCGGGGTGACGGAACCGACACTCATGCTCAATGCGCCACGCATTCCAGAGCTCGCGCAACGCGACCGGTTCATCCGCCGGGCGGTGGCCGAAGGTCGCGTGCTAACCCTCGCCGACGAAGAGATCGCTTCCGTTCCCTCGCAGAAAGTTTCGGGGCGCACGGTCCAGCTCTTCTGGTCGAGCCCCATCGAAGCCGAGCGCTGGGCCGAGGCGCTGGCCGGCAACGGCAAGCTTCAGGACATCACGCTCGAAGTCTTCGTGACCGACATCCTGCCGGGTATCGCGACGGCGAAAGGCTTCGTCGGCACCGATTGGGTTTCGGACCCGATTGAGGCCGAGATCGATCCGCGAGATCTCATCATCCGGCTGAAGTTGGAGGCCGTGCCTCTTTACGCCGCCGCCGCCCGCCAAAAAGGCGAGGTCTATTACGTTGGCGGGGAGGACAGCCCCATGTTGACGCCGGGCACGGAGAAGCCGCGGTCGGCCGAACGGCTGCACGTCTTCTCCGCCCGTTCCGACGCCGAAGCCCACATGAAAAAGCTGGCCGGGAAGCGCGTCGTCGCCGATCCGATCGCCGACTTCGTGGGCTCGACGTTGGCTTGGGCGGCCGGACGAGGGCATGCGATCGTGATTGAGCCGATCCGAGGCGCCGGCTTCGTTGAGGTAAAGATCGCAGATCTGGCCACCCGTCTTGCCACTGACCCGGCCTCGCACCCCTGAAAAACGGCTGATTTCAAGCCTGAGGCGACTGCCGGAACCCCATCCCGGGGCTCGCGACAACTCACCGTTTGCGCTGCATCGGAGCCATGCTAGAGAGCCGTTCCAGCATATTTCTCCCGAGCCAGCCCAGGGGTTCCATGAAAGACATTATCGATGAGCTTGAGAAGCGTCGCGACAACGCCCGTCTCGGCGGTGGCCGCGCCCGGATCGACGCCCAGCACGCCAAAGGCAAGCTGACGGCGCGGGAACGCATCGAGCTTCTGATGGACGAAGGCTCGTTCGAAGAGTTCGACATGTACGTCGAGCACCGCTGCACCGACTTCGGAATGGAAAAGACGAAAGTCCCGGGAGACGGCGTCGTTACCGGCTGGGGCACGATTAACGGCCGCGTCGTTTACGTTTTCGCCAAGGACTTCACGGTCATGGGCGGCTCGCTCTCAGAGACGCACGCCAAGAAGATCACCAAGATCCAGGATATGGCGCTCAAGAACCGCGCGCCGATCGTCGGTGTTTTCGATGCCGGCGGCGCCCGTATTCAGGAGGGTGTCGATGCCCTCGGCGGTTACGGCGAAGTATTCCAGCGCAACGTTCTGGCATCGGGCGTCATTCCCCAGATCTCGGTGATCATGGGCCCATGCGCAGGCGGCGACGTCTACTCGCCCGCGATGACCGACTTCATCTTCATGGTGAAAGACACGAGCTATATGTTCGTCACCGGTCCCGACGTCGTCAAAACCGTCACGAACGAGAACGTGACGGCGGAAGAACTCGGCGGCGCCAAGGTTCACACGACGAAGTCGTCGATCGCCGACAAGGCATACGAGAACGATCTCGAAGCGCTCCTGCAGATGCGCCGGTTGATGGATTTCCTGCCGTCGAGCAACAAGGCAGGCGTCCCTGAAATTCCGAGCCACGACAGTCCGGACCGGCTCGATCACTCGCTCGATACATTGATCCCGGACAACCCGAACAAGCCCTACGACATCAAGGAACTGATCCTGAAGGTCGTCGACGAAGCCGACTTCTTCGAAATCCAGGAAGCCTTCGCGAAGAACATCGTCACGGGCTTCGCGCGCATGCAAGGCTCAACCGTCGGCATCGTTGCGAACCAGCCGATGGTCCTCGCCGGCGTTCTCGACAGCGACGCCTCGCGAAAGGCCGCCCGCTTCGTTCGCTTCTGCGACTGCTTCGATATCCCCATCGTAACCTTCGTTGACGTGCCGGGCTTCCTGCCCGGAACCGCTCAGGAATATGGCGGCTTGATCAAGCATGGCGCAAAGCTGCTCTTTGCGTATGCGGAAGCGACCGTGCCGAAAGTGACCGTCATTACCCGCAAGGCCTACGGCGGCGCCTACGACGTGATGAGCTCGAAGCACATCCGCGGCGACGTGAATTACGCATGGCCGACCGCTGAAATTGCCGTCATGGGTGCCAAGGGCGCGGCGGAAATTCTCTATCGTTCCGAGCTTTCTGACCCCGTGAAAATCCAGACTCGCATCGACGAATATAAAAAGCGCTTCGCGAACCCCTTCGTTGCGGCCGAGCGCGGCTACATCGACGAAGTCATCACGCCGTCAGCAACGAGAAAGCGTCTCTGCCGCGCGCTGAATATGCTGCGGAACAAGACCCTCGAGAACCCGTGGAAGAAGCACGACAACATTCCGTTGTGACGCTTCCCTGACATCGCGAGCAGACGAAACGTTGATGTCATCCTCGGGCTCACCCCGAGGATGACATTTTATTTTGTGCGCTTGGCGATCTCGTAAATCTTACAAGTCGACCCACACGCCGCTGCGCCAATAGCCGTGGCCCTCGTGCTCACGCCATCTGTGGTGCGCAGCGTCGGATTCCCGCCACTTCCAGCCGTCCGGATGCACCTGAAGATGCAGATCCGGGGAGTATTTGTGGCGCTCTTTGACGTGCCAGCAGTCGCCGTCACCGTTGCAGACGATATCGGCCGATGCCGTCGTCGCCGTGAACGCGAGCATACTAGCGCCCAAGAGTGCAGCCGTTGTCGCAAGCTTCATTCATCATCTCCTTTGCGGTCTGCGCAACCTCAAAGCAAACCTGCTCGCGGCGTTATGGTTTCAACGCGTTAACCAGTTTCTCGGGCGACGATCGAATGCGCCCGAAAAGATTGGAAGATCGGGTTTTGCTCGAATGGATGATGCCCGCCGCAATCGACACCTCAATGAGTTCCGGCGCCGTGTGCGACCAAAGCGGCGAGCTTCTTGTCGAGATCGAGCGCCGCATCGAGCAGCGGCTTGTTCTCCTCGATGACCATAAGAGACGACGGCAACACGTACGTTATCGTCGAGCCTCCGCCTTCGGGATTGTCCGTCACGAGCAGCTCGACGGGCGCAAAAAGCCCTGCGGTGATGTCGTGACGGATCATCGTGATCGCCAACAGCGGATTGCCGAGGATCCATCGCACGGCCCGCTGTTTGATGCCGTAGATCGGCAGCCAGCCGCTGTGATCAATGACATGAAACAGCATGAAGCCGCTTTCACCAACGAAACGCTCTTCGACTTGTCGAGCGAATTCCGCTTCGCTGGGCTGTGACTTCGCCAACGCCAGGATGTCGGGAACGGTGGAAGATCCCATGACGCCGCGAAGCCGGTTCAGCACGTCGTCAATACCACGTGGGGTCCGAACGACGATGCGCTTGCCGGTGAACGGAAGTGTTTCCATCTTGGCCTCGGCCTTCATTTTCAAGCGCTCCTCAGTTCGCTAGAAACGCATTTACGTCGGCTGCGAACTCCCCGTGGTGCTGCCAGAGGAAGCCGTGTCCGGCGTCGGGGTAGATCTTCACCCGGGCGTTCGGAATGAGGCCGCCCATCAGATGGGTAAGGCGCGTCGGACACATGTAATCGGCGTCGCCGTTCGCGACGAACGTTGGCTGGGTAATGGCCGCGAGGCGCTCCAGCTTGTTGTGGTCCGGGATGCCCCATTCCACCACCGCATCGTACTGCGCGTCGCGCGTAGCAAGTGTTCCGGGAGCGTCGCGATCCTTCCGCTCCATGAAGCGGCCGAGATACTCGTTGCCCTTCGCTTGGCTGGTCGGCGTCTGCTTGAACATGATGTAGAGCAGGGTGCCCGCGCCAGGATTATCCGTATGCGTGGCATCATAGATGTCTTGCCGCCAACCGTGAAGGCCGGGGCCGCCCTGCGGCGCGGTTCCTGCCAGAACGAGACGGCGGACGAGGCGCGGACGCGCAAGCGCGATGTCCTGCGCGATGAAGCCGCCGAGCGAAAACCCGAGAACGTCGATTTTGCGAAGTTTCAGCGCGTCTATGAAGGTCAACGCATCGCGCGCCATCTGCTGGACCGTGCTCGGCGTAGTGCCGCTGGTTGAGCCGACACCGGTATTGTTGAAGATGATGACCTCGCGCTCGGCCGCGAGCGCGTCGAGCAACGCCGGATCCCAGAAATCAAGCGTTCCCGTAAAATGCTGAAATAGAACGAGCGGAACGTCGCCCCCATTGCCAAAACGGCGATAGGCGTAGCGAACGCCGTTGGCGCCCTCGATTGTCTGCGTTGCAACTGTCGTCGCGGTCACTTTGCCGAGCATGAAACATCTCCGATAATATTACTGGCATATGCCAGCAATGAAGGGCGGATACGGACGAAAATCAAGCGCATTTTCATCGCGGTCAGACATTCACCAAAGCCACACACGATTTAGGCGAAGAAAATCAGTGGCATATGCCTTGAGATTTTTTTGCCGTTACGCCAGATTGTTTGGCCGAGGTTCCAAATGACACGCGAGTGCAATAATTCGATGCTCCGCCGCGCCAGCCGCATGCTGGGGCAGGTCTATGACGACGCGCTCGCGCCAAGCGGTCTCCGCGCAACTCAGTTCGGACTGCTGGCCCAAATCGACATCATGCGAGAGCCGGCGCTCCGCGAACTCGCGGCGGAAATCGTCATGGACTTGTCGGCACTGAGCCACACGCTCAAGCCGCTGATCCGTGATGGCTACGTCGCCTTGGTGCCCGACAAGAACGATCGCCGCGTCAAGCGCGTGACGCTGACGAAGGCCGGCCGGAAAAAGCTCGAGCAGACGAGCAAGCTTTGGGCCGATGCGCAACGGCGTTTCGAAAAGACGTTTGGCGATAAGCGAGCAGCCGATCTTCGCGCTGTCCTCGAAGAACTATCGTCCGAGGATTTCCGAAGGGCGTTTACGGGTAGTCCTTAACGCTGCAGCGGCATCAGCTGGAACTTGGTCCGTACAGGGTTTGCAGTTCCCCATTGCGGTGCAGAAATTGACCCTCCACGCCCACGGAACCCGATGAGTCCGGCGTGCGTTGCCTCCTCGAATGAATTGATATGGAGGACCACATGGGTGGTAATCTGATTTATTACGCGATCGTTTTTCTAATTGTCGCGATCGTTGCCGCTGCCCTCGGCTTTGGCGGCGTGGCGGGCACCGCGATGTCTGGCGCGCACCTGCTGCTGGTGGTTGCCGTCGTGTTCATCGTTGTGGGCCTTCTCGCAAGCGTTCTGAGGAGAGGCGTTTAGATATCTTTGGTGACGAGCCAAAGGTGCGGTTGTTCGATGGAACCGCTCGAGGCCCCGGCGCAGCAGTGTGCCGGGGCCTTGTTTCCTATGTCCCAATTCAATCTCGAGCTAATTCGAAGTGGGTCTAAGCATCGCGTAGCCAGCCGCTTTGCGAAACCGCTCCCTGCGCGCCTTCGACATGAACAGCATTTGTATGATGACTATCGCTTTGCCGACCGGCGGTATCTCGATCGGCCTGCCGAGGCGGTCGCCTTCCTCGCCTAAATAGCGCAGTTCGTCTGTGCGCCAGCCGCGGGTTTCGAAGAACCCGAACCAGTCGGCTGGCTGAAATCGGAAGGGCGCATTCTTCAATCGTCCGGCCATCATCCGCTCGCGCGTTTTGATCAGTTCCGGCGAAAAGAAGTCGACGATCCAACCTGCGGCACGATCGAGAGTTCTGAGATCTTCGGCGAGGGCCCCTGCTTGCTCGGGGGTCAAATACGGAATGACCCCTTCGGTCAGAACGAGCAACTTCCCGGCTTGCGCATTCGTCGAGGCAAAGAGCCGTCGCCGTGCGTCGTCGTCCGCCAGGTCGCATTTGATGCGCTTGAGCTTGAAACGCGGCGTTTCTGCCGAGAGCCGCTCTTCCTTGTACGCAATCACGTCGGGATAGTCGGCTTCGATCCATTGAAACGAAGAGGGGAGATCCATGCGATACGGACGCGTGTCCAGCCCCGCGCCGAGATTGAGAATGGTGTCGACGCCTTGAGCGACGGCATCGTGAATGAAATCGTCGATGATGCGCGTCCGTATCGCGATGACCCATGACGTCATGAAGCCCCGGGGCATGGAGTCCGCGATCAACTTTCCCCGGTGTCCCGCGAGGATACCTGCGAGCGGATCGCGAAAAAGCGCATCGTTCCGGCTCGTCTCGATGCTCCGGTAATGCGCGACCCAGAAAGCGGTATCAGAGACGTTCTCGATAATGGTGTTCGTCACGAGGGTTTGCCCTGATCAATATGCGGCGCGATTCTTTATTCCCAAATTCCCGTGACGATTTTGCGTTCAAACCCCTCAAATCATGCGTAAATCATCTTCACAGTCATACCGCCGTCGATGGTGATGTTCTGCCCGGTCATGAAATCGGCGCTGTCCGCAAGAAACAGGCACGCCTTGGCGATGTCTTCCGGTACGCCAACGCGGCCGACTGGGTGCTGATCGTTGTCGGTCTTCGAATGGTGAGGTTTTTTCGCTCGCCCCGAGAATTGCCAGTCGCTCGTCTCGATCCAGCCCGGGCTTATCGAATTCACGCGAATGCCAGCGGGGCCGAGACTGATCGCCATGCCGTGCGTGAGCGCGGAGATTGCACCCTTTGACGCTGTATAGGCTTCTGTGCCTGGCTCCGACATGAAAGCGCGCGTCGACGAGATATTGATGATGGCGCCGCCGTGCTTGTGCTTCACCATTTCTCGCGCGACGGCTTGCGAGCAAAGCACCGTGCCGCGGACGTTGACTGCCTGCACGCGATCGAATTCCGCAATCGGAAGTTCGAGGAACGGCCGATTGGCGAGGATGCCCGCATTGTTGACGAGCACATGCGGACAACCAAGGTCTTTGACGGTCCGGGCGATCCAGCGCTGAACGTCGATCTCCTGCGATGTGTCCGCGCGTTCGTAGAGGCACCGTGCGCCGAGGTTTCGAATATGCGCCGCCGCTTCCTCGCCGGCATCCTCCGCGGGATCGGCGATCGAGACGGCATATCCCGCTGCGGCGAAGGCATAGCTGATGGCACGGCCGATGCCCTGAGCACCGCCTGTAATTGCAACGACCTTTGCGCTCATGTGTGAAATCCCGATTGGCTGCGGACGCGGCGATGTGCATTGACGCGCAGTGAATGACGCGAGTTGCGTGAATGCGTCAACGAAGTTCGAGCGTTGCCGGCATGCCGTACTTGGGCGGCAATGTGATTTGCGGCTTGATATCGATCACCGCGTCGGGGGCAATCGTAAACCCGTATTTTTGCCCGACGGCCGCAAGGACAATCGCCGCTTCCATCGTCGCGAAATGGCTTCCGATACAAAGGCGCTGGCCACCACCGAACGGGTAATAAGCGAATTTCGGGAGACGCGTCGCCAATCCATCGAGCCATCGCTCCGGCAAAAACCGCTCGGGTTCCGGAAAATATTTTGGATCGCGGTGACTGACCCATTGGCTCATCAGGATCGTATAGCCGCGCTTGACGCGGTATCCGCCGAGTTCGAGATCAGTCGTCGCTTCGCGGCCGATGGCGTAGACGGGAGGATAGAGCCGCATCGCTTCATTGATGACTGCCGCAGTGTAGGGGAGGGCTGCGAGGTCACTGGCTGTCGGAGTTCGTCCGCCGAGCACGCGAGCCCACTCGTCGGCGAGTTTCCGTTCGGCGCTCGGATGTTGCGAGAGGAGATACCAGCTCCAGGTCAGCGTCAGCGCCGTCGTTTCGTAACCGGCGAGATAGAGCGTCATCGCTTCGTCACGAAGCTGTTGGTCGGTCATCCGCGAGCCGTCCTCGCGCTGGGCCATGATCATCGTTGAAAGCAGGTCGTTGCCAAGCGGGCGAGATCTCCCCCGCGCGATGAAGTCATCGATGAGATCTATGACGCGCGCGACGGCGCGGCGTATCTTGATGTTGGCCGGAGTAGGAAAAAAGATCGGTAGAGTGAAAGTCGCGTCGAGCCGTATAGTCAGGAGATCGAAAGCCTCCATCAGACTTCGATAGACGCCTTCGTGATCGCCCCGGTCATCGAGGCCGAAAAGCGTTTTGAGGGCGATGGCGCTTGTCAGTATGCTGAATTCGTACTCGAGATCGACAGCCTGACCGGGAGACCATTTCGAAACCATCGCGTTCGCAAGCTCGGCCATGATCGGCGCGTAGGACAGCACTTGCGCCTTGAGGAATGCCGGCTGCATGAGGCGGCGTTGGCTGAGCCAGAAACCGCCTTCACTCGTCACGAGGCCGTTGCCGAGGATGGGCTTGAATGCGCGAGCACCGAAGTGCTTGATGTAGTGGCGCGCATCGGTGACCAGAACCTGCTGGATAAGCTCTGGATCGCTGACGAGAAAGAGGCGCCACCGGCCGGCACGAAAACTGGCGATGGAGCCATATGTCCGCGCAAGGTCGAGAAAGAAATCGACGCGGCGCGGCCCGATCTGGGAGATGTTGCCTCCGATCAGGGTGCCTTTGGGACCCGGCGGAAGCCCAGCTTTTGCAATCGTAATGGACCTGCTCATGACGGCACCGTCCCAGCAGAAAACTCCGGCGATCAGAAGAACACGACCCTCTTCTGAATATCGAAGGCCAATAGAATTTAAAAAAAAATCGAGATAGCCGCCGACTGCGTCCGCTATCTCTGTCGATGCAAAATATCCGGTTTTGAGCGCCGCGATGCAAAGGAAAATTACATGGCCCCTGCGTCCTTTGCTGCAAGCCCGCCGATGGCGGACCAATCGAGATTGTCGCCGCCGTTGGCGAGCAATGTCAGAAAGCGATCCCTGAGCAGGCTGGCGATCGGCAGAGGGACACGCAATTCCTGGCCCGCAGCCAGAGCAAGTTCGATGTCCTTCAATCCAAGCGGAGCCGCAAAGCCCGCGGGCTGGAACTTGGCGTCGGCGAGCAGTGTCCCGTAAGTCTTGTAGATTGGAGCGCCGAACAGCGTTGACGTCAGTACCTCGAGATACTGATGCTTATCGACGCCCGCTTTCCCGACGAGGGCCATCGCCTCGCCAAGCGATTCAATCACCGTTGCGATGAGGAAATTGCCGCTGAGTTTGACGATGTTCGCCGCTTCCGGCTGCTCGGAAATCGTGAACGTCCTTTGCCCGACGGCGTCGAGGAGAGGGGACACGCCTTTCAACGTATCGCTTTTTCCTGCGGCGACGACAAAGATCTTTGCGGCGGCGGCAGCATCCGGACGGCCGAACACGGGAGCCGCAACGTAGCGTTGGCCTCGTCTGCCGTGGTCATCCGCGAGTTTCTTCGATAGCGCCACGCTGATCGTGCTCGACGAAATATGGACGGCGCCCTGTTTCAACGACGCAAGCACGCCGTGGTCTTGGTAAACCACCTCCTCAACGGCCCTGTCATTTGCGAGCATCGTGAAAACGGCGTCGCCCTTGCACGCGTCTCCGGGCGTCAGGGCGACCTTCGCCCCTTTCGACGCCAGCGCGTCAGACTTTGCACGGGTCCGATTATAGACGGTGACATCGTGTCCGGCCTTGAGCAGATTCGCAGCCATGCCGGAGCCCATATGGCCCAGTCCGATAAAACCGACGTTCATGAAGCCTCGCAGCTGAGATGGTGCCTCTTGAGGGAGAGCATACGGCCCGTTTTTCGGCCGCTACAACGCGGAAAGGCGGCACCTAGCTTCGCCCAACCCGTCAAGCTCCCGAATAGACAATTAGGCCTTATGGTTTGTTCCAGAGCCGGCAAACGGAACCCTGCTTGAGGTAAAAAGTTGATCGGAAGCCAAAAAGTAGCGGTATCCAACCGGGCTCATGCGTGCTATCGACGACCCATCGAACTTTGGCCGGATATTGCGAGGCACTCCGCCTCTGGCGCAGCCAAGCGCACAGACGTCTTTCCAAAATCGAACTGAGGTCGGCGCACGCGATCATATTGACGCATGCGTCAGCCTCAAAAACTACGGCTTAAAAGGAACATTCTATGATCACGGGTACCGTGAAATTCTATAACGACCAGAAGGGCTTCGGCTTCATTGCTCCGGACCAGGGCGGAAACGACGTATTCGTGCACGCGACCGCTCTTGAGCGCGCCGGCATGCGCGGCCTTTCGCAGGGCCAGAAGGTCGCTTTCGAAACGGAAACCGATCGCCGTTCGGGCAAGATCGCCGTTAGCGTCATTCAGAACGCTTAAGTGACGTCCAGCTGCTGGTAGGGCCAAAAGTCTGGCCAGCAGTCACGTTTCGCTTTCGAGTTAGATGATATAAGGCCGCGGGTACGCATGCGTAATCGCGGCTTTTTGCATTCCCGGTCTCCGTCACGCCCGCCCGGGCTGTAAGCCGGGTGCAGTCTTGAGCTCCGCAATCGTCTTCCGGAGTTCCTCATTCTCGGCGCGCGCATAGGCATCCGCCGCATGCTGGCCAAGTTCCACGAGCATGTCCCGTTCGTTGGAATCGATATCGGTCCCCGACACGTGCGGGCCGTAAAGCATCACCGCATAGCAGTGGACGCGGTTCGCAGCCGGAACCGCCAGGATGGGCAAATCGAGCCCGCTCGGAAAACCCGCTGCCGTGGCTGCCGACTTATCGAGGCGGCTTGCCTCGCCTTGGCGCAGATTTTCCATTGTCGCGCCGCCGATGCGGAGATCGCGCACGGCTTTATCATCCCAGCCGGCACTGTTATCGAAGCGTCGAAAGGCCGTGTCCGTCTCCCGAAAGGTCGCCGCGGACGACAATTTCAACGCCCGCAGGACGCCGTCCGCCAGAAGCCGGTCGATCTCGGCCGGTGTCTTAGCACGCGACAATGCGTCTCCGATCGCTTTCGCCGACTTGTCGAGCGAGCGGTTAAAAAAGCGATCGGCCAGCTCGACCGACCATTCATGCAGCCGGCCGATGACGAAGAGAACGACGGCGCCGATGCCGAACCACGACCAGCCCGGCAGTTCGACGAGCTCATGCAGATGCTCCGCCTGCTGATGGAGAATGAGCGCCGGAACGCTCATCAACAGGGCGAGGAGGGTGACGCGCCGCAGCGGTATCGCGACACTCACGACGCGGTCGCGACGCACGGCTTCCACGACGAAGAGGCAGAGGACGCCGTTGAGCAGATAGAGAAGACCGGCAACGTCCTCCGACATTACGAGCCCGTTCCAGGCGGTCAGAAGCGTCGTGTACTCGTTGAGATCGGCAAGGACGAATGCCGGCAGCCCGATCAGACAGCCCCACATAACCCACCTGAGACGCTGATTGTCCTTGGGGGAAAGTGTTCGCCGTCTCGCCAGCAAGATGGCGACTGCCGTGATACTGACGATAATACCGAAGAGGATCGTCAGGCGGCTCACAAGCTCGGTTTGAAAGCCGAATGAGCTGCCGTAGGCCGTCATCAGCACGACCGCAACGACGGGAGTAAGCGCGAGAATGGCCCTCTCGAAACGCACCCACTGCGGCTGGATCGAGCCCGTCGGCGCCCGCATCACGAAGACGAGAAGACCCGCATAGCCCGCCGCTTGTGAAATGCTTCCGAGTGCGTTTTGCCCCAGAAGCAAAAGGGGCCAGCGCTGCAACTGCGCATAAAACTCGTAGGCCTGCCCGGGATTGTACCAGATCACATAGAGGAAAAAGCCCCACGTCATGCGGCTTGGCCGCGTCCAGACGAGCCAGCCGGTTCCAAGGATGACCGCAATGCCCGCGATCTGGTCGAGGAGCAAAACCAGACGAGCGTACCAATTCGTCGGGCGCGGCACGGCGATCAGCGTCACGTCGCGCGCGCCCTCGGTCGCTGTCGGGAGGAGGTCGATGGTCGTCTGCCGTCCTGGCAGCACATATTCGTTGCCACCGACGGATGTTATCGTGCTTGTGCAAACATACGGATCATAGGGGATGCAGCGCATCCGCGAGAAGTCGAGGCGATCTCCGGGGCGCACGCCCGCTTGCCAGGCAGGGGACTTGGCTTCGTTCTCGAAAGGCCCCCTGACGTCATAGATCAAGCCGTTGCTGTCGGCGTAAAATCCAAACGATCCAAGCGGACGCACCACGCGCGCAAAATCCGGCAGGATCATCGCGAGAGCCCAGACGAGCAGTCCGATAAGCAGCAGGCGGTGGCGTGTCATGGCAATCCACCGGATCTTGATATTGTTGGTGTGGGAAAAATAGCGGGCCCGAAGCTCATCTACGAGAGGTAAAATGACAGCGGCTCAAACGGCCAGAGGGCGCCAAATTTACGCTGATGAAGTTAATGATTTTGATTGTCGCGACGGCATCCGAAATGTGACGTACCGGTCTTAAGGCGGGAGGAAATTCATCGATGGAAATGCACTTACATCCTACCGCTCTCGATATCACGGTGCGTTTGATACTAACGCTGATTGCGAGCTTCTTGATCGGTCTGAACCGGGAGAGTGCCAGCCACAGTGCGGGGCTGCGCACCACGGTCCTGGTCGGCCTTGCCGCCTGCATCGCGACGAGCCAAGCCAACATCTTGCTCGGCCTTGCAGGCAAGACACCGGACACGTTCACGACCATGGACGTGATGCGCCTGCCGCTCGGCATCCTCACGGGCGTCGGCTTCATCGGCGGCGGCGTCATTCTGAAACGCGAAAATTTGGTCTCGGGCGTCACGACCGCTGCAACAATTTGGGCGGTGAGCGTCCTCGGCATCTGCTTTGGCGGCGGCCAGCTGATACTCGGCTGCGTTGGAACGGTTTTGATAATCCTGACGCTCGCGGCGCTCCCCTGGATCGACATCCGCATCCCCCGCGATCAGCGGGCGCAGCTCGTCGTTGCGTCGACCGCCGACCGTCCTCCGTTCCCCGACTTGGTCGAGCTTTTGCGCGGCTCGGGCTTCAGAGCGCGATTTCAGGGAGTAGATCACGTCAAGGAGCCGGGGCGCACCCTGCTCACGTTCGATCTCCGCTGGAGGCGGCCCGAAATCGACGAGCCGCCACTCGAGATCCTGAACAATCTCCATCCGGCCTATGAAGTGCGCTCGTTCGAGGTGATCAGAGAGGCACTGCACTGAATGCGTGCGTCCTTTGCCGGCACATCGCAACGATACATCGCAACTAGCCGATGTCGGTGTGGCGAAGCCGAAGCGCATTCGCAATCACGCTTACCGACGACAGCGCCATCGCCGCCGCCGCGATGACCGGGGAGAGCAGCAATCCGAAGACCGGGTACAGAATGCCCGCAGCAATCGGCACGCCCGCCGCGTTATAGACGAATGCGAAGAACAGGTTCTGCCGGATATTCGACATCGTTGCTTCCGAGAGCTCCCGCGCTCGTGCGATCCCTTCGAGGTCGCCTTTGACGAGGGTAATGCCGGCGCTTTCGATGGCAACGTCCGTGCCCGTTCCCATCGCGATGCCGACGTCGGCCGCGGCGAGCGCCGGCGCATCGTTGACGCCGTCACCGGCCATCGCCACCGCGCGGCCCTTGCTTCTCAGTTCAGCGACGAAGTTGGCCTTATCCTCAGGCAGAACGTCGGCCTTCACGTCGTCGATGCCGAGCTTGGCGGCGACGGCCTTGGCCGTTGTCGCGTTGTCGCCAGTGAGCATCACGACATGGACGCCGTCGGCCTTGAGCTTGCGAACAGCTGACAGCGTCGTCGCCTTGATCGGATCGGCGACCGCAATGATGCCCGCGGCTTTGCCGTCGATGGCGACGTAAACCGCCGTTGCGCCATCGCGCCGAAGTTTGTCCGCATCGCCGGCAAGAGCCGACGTATCGATACCAGCCTCTTCGAAGATCGTTCGATTGCCGATGACGACGTTGCGATTGTCGATGAGGCCGGACACGCCTTTGCCCGATGGCGAAGCGAAATCGCGAACATCCGATAGTGCAATATTTCGATCCCTGGCTTCGAGCACGATGGCTGCGCCGAGCGGATGCTCGCTCGCCTGCTCGAGGCTGGCCGCGAGCCGCAAGAGATCGGCCTCGCCGATCGACGATGTGGTGCGGATCGCGGTCACCTTCGGCTTGCCTTCCGTCAGTGTGCCGGTCTTGTCGACGACGAGCGTGTCGATTTTCTCCATGCGCTCGAGAGCCTCGGCATTCTTGATCAGCACGCCGGACTGCGCGCCGCGGCCGACGCCGACCATGATTGACATCGGCGTCGCGAGCCCGAGCGCGCAAGGGCAGGCGATGATCAGCACGGAAACGGCAGCAACGAGCGCGTACGAGAAGCGCGGTTCGGGGCCGAACGTCATCCAGGCCGCGAACGCAAGTACCGCAACGGCAACGACGAGCGGCACGAACCATCCGGCGACCTGATCGGCGAGGCGCTGAATGGGCGCACGGCTGCGCTGGGCTTCGGCGACCATTTGCACGATGCGCGCGAGCATCGTATCGCGGCCGACCTTTTCGGCGCGAATGATAAGCGCGCCCGATCCGTTGATCGTGCCGCCGATGACTTTCGCTCCGACACCTTTCGAAACGGGAAGCGGCTCGCCCGTCACCATCGATTCATCGACGTTGCTCTTGCCATCGACGACGCTGCCGTCGACGGCGATGCGCTCACCAGGACGAACGCGCAGACGGTCGCCGACCGAAATCGCCTCGATCTGTACCTCTTCGTCCGAGCCATCGGCCTTGAGCAGACGGGCCGTTTTCGGAGCGAGATTGAGAAGCGCGCGGATAGCCCCGCTCGTTTGCTCGCGGGCCCGAAGTTCCAGGACCTGCCCGACGAGAACGAGCACAGTGATGACGGCAGCCGCTTCGAAATAGACCGGCACGGCGCCATCCATCCCCCGAAGCGACGGCGGGAAGAGGCCCGGGAGCAGCGTGGCGACGACGCTATAGATCCACGCGACGCCCGTGCCGAGCGCGATCAGCGTGAACATGTTGAGATTGCGCGTCTCGAGCGATTTCCAGCCGCGCTCGAAGAACGGAAATCCCGCCCAGAGCACGACGGGTGTCGCGAGCGCGAACTGCACCCAGTTCGACACCGTCGGACTGATGATGTGATGCAAGTTGAAAAGGTGACTGCCCATCTCGAGGATGAAAACGGGAAGGGCGAGCGCCGCGCCAATCCACAGCCGCCGCGTCATGTCCTCAAGTTCGGCGTTGGGTTGAGCTTCGGCGGTAACGAGTTCGGGTTCAAGCGCCATGCCGCAGATAGGGCACGAGCCTGGGCCCACTTGCCGAATCTCCGGATGCATCGGGCACGTGTAGATCGTGCCGGCGGGAACGGGCTCCGCTTTTGCCGTTTCGGGCTTCAGATACTTGATTGGGTCAGCGACGAACTTGGTCCGGCATCCGGCGCTGCAGAAATAATAGGGCTTCCCGGCATGATCTGCGCGATGCTTCGCCGTGTGCGGGTCAACGGTCATGCCGCACACCGGGTCTTTCACATGGCCGGCGTGTGTGGGCGCTGCGTGATTGTGCGAACAGCAGCTCTTTGCAGGAACGCTCTGCTCGGGTCCTGTTCTCGGTTCGTCAGCAGTCATGATGCAATTCCTTGCTGAACTCGACGCGTGCGGGGGCGCCGAGACCATCGTTGTTCGGCATTGACAGATATACCCCCATAGGGTATACGTCAAGGCATGGAAAAAGAAACCAAAGCCGCCTGTCTAAAGCGCCTGAACCGCATCGAAGGTCAGGTTCGCGGCCTCGCCAAAATGGTGGAGGAGGGGCGGTACTGCATCGACGTCGTGACGCAGATTTCAGCCGTCCGGGCGGCTCTCCGCCGCGTCGAGGAAGAGGTTCTGCGCGATCACGTAGCCCACTGCGTGGAGCACGCCATCCAGAGCGGCGATACAGCCGATCAGCGCCGGAAGGTTGCCGAGCTGATGGAAGTGCTAGGGCGAACGTCGCGCTGACTGGAAACGAGCGTGCAAATAAGGCCGACAACAACGCTTGCTTGCGTCGGTAAATTCTTGTGCACCCGTTGACCTAACATCTTTCCCGAACTCCGGGTTTCGTAACGCGATTTGTAATCCAACCGCGCGCGCCGCCATCGGTTCGCCACGCGAATGACGACATCACCCACCATCGTCGCGACTTGCGGAACCGGACAGACGACGCCGGTGTTGGCTGAGTGACGTGTATTCCGGTCATGGGTTAAGCAAAGTTGCGGGGGTTCTATGAAAGCCTTGTTTTTTGCGTTCGCTGCGGCGACGGCGATTGCCGGCGGTGCAAGCCAAGTATCGGCGCAGCAATGGGACCCTTGGGACGGCCCACGCCGTCCGCCATTGCAAGTCGTGCCGGACGACGATGATCGCTACGCTGATCCCGCGGAGAGCGATCGCGATGCTGAGGATCGCTACTTCGATCGTCGCGATGGGCCGAGAAGCGACACCCGCGCCGACAATCGTGCCGGCAATCGCGTCGACGATCCGCGCCGCTACGATCCGCGTTACAACGGCGATCCCGATTACGGCGACGATCGAGATGGCGCCCGTTACGACGGTCGTCGTTACAGCGATCCGAGACCGACCGATCGCGATTACTTCAACGATTCGCGATATCCGGCGTCGCGCTACGACGAACGCGATGATTACGGTGCCTGGGACGCCGCGCCCTCCGTTGACGAAGAAGCCCGTCTCAGCAAGACACCTGGAAGCAATGGCGGCGACAAGCCCTACATCCGCGCCGTTGCTCCGGCACAGGTGGCATTCAGCGGACCCTATTCACCAGGATCGATCGTCATCGATACCGGGGCGCGCAAGCTCTATTACGTGCTGAGCGCGACGTCGGCCTATGCCTATTCCATCGGCGTCGGCCGCCAGGGCTTTACATGGACAGGCAAGGAAAAGGTCTCGCGCGTTGCCGATTGGCCGGATTGGTATCCGCCCGCCGACATGCGGCGGCGTAAGCCTGAGCTGCCGGAGCGCATGCTCGGCGGTATTCGCAATCCGCTCGGCGCAAAAGCCATCTATCTCGGCAATACGCTTTATCGGATTCACGGCACCAATGACCCGAAGTCGATCGGCAAAGCGGAATCCTCCGGCTGCTTCCGCATGCTGAACGAAAATGTTCTGCATCTCGCGTCGCTCGTGCGTGTTGGAACCGAAGTGACGGTCATCCGGTCGCTCAGTGGCAAGATCGCGTCAAACTCAAAAGCCTCTGCGCCTCGAGCGGCGACAGCAAAAGCGGCGTCGCCTCCGCGAACGTATAATCGTGGTGCGACGACGCCGGCTGACGATTACGATCCCTACAACGGCTGGCACTAAGCGCGTTGCGCGGCGTGGAGGGCTTTGAATTCCTCCATGCCGAGCGTCGCAATCGTATTGAGATTGTCGTCTAGAATTTCGTAGACGACGCCTTCGACATTGCGGTTGCTGAAGAACGCGATCACGTCCTCATTGCCCCCGCCTTCGCGATGCGGCTCACCGTTCGCGGCGCCTGCAACATAAGCCCCCGTCGGGCGGATCTCCTTTAATTGGCCGTTGGCGCTGTAAATGCGCAGCTCCCCGCGGAGCGTCAGCGTGATGTAGTCGGCCCTGTGCCGGTGCAGCACAATCTGGGCATTGGCGTCGAACTTGAACAGAATATCGACGATGCGTTTTTGCTCATCGACTGCGCAAATGTGATAGGCGAGGTGCGGAAAACCGTCGAGCGTGTGCCAAGTAATATGATCTTCGAACGGAACGGTCATCGCGGGCGTTGGGTGTAGGACAGTGTTCATGGGGCACCCCGGTTCCTTGTTAGACGTGAATGCACGCATCAATGATGCTCGCTCATAACGCCAACGTGACTTGAAGGCCTTTCGCCCGCTTGCCATTTTGCGCCAAATTCGTCCTAATTTACATTAGGCAGTGTGCATGGCGCCTCGTCTTTCAGGAGTAACACGAGCGAGCTCCCTCGGCCCGATCGCGACGTTCATGGAATGTCAGGGCGGTTCGATCGCACGCGTTCTTCGCAAGGTCGATTTGCCATTCGCAATTCTCGAGCAGCGGGAATTGATTGTGCCGCTTCGGGAACAGTTTCGCCTGCTCGAGAAGGCGGCTCGCGATACCGGCGACGCTTATTTCGGCGCGCGTCTCGGCCAAGCCGTGAGGAGCGAGGATCTGAGCGCATTCGGAGCTTGGGTATGTAAGGCCGAGACACTGGGCCAGGCGATGCTGCGCGCTCATGTCGGCCTGAACGTGATGCTGCAGACGTCGACGGTCCTCACCGTCTCCCGTCACGGAGCGCGCGTCCGTTGGTCGATCGAGTTCATCGAGCCGGAGACGGAAGGGCGCCACCACAACGAATTTCTCGCATTGGGATACGCCATCGATGTGGTGCGCGTGTATGCGGGACCGAGATGGCGCCCGAGCGGGGTGATGACGGCGCTACCCCTTGGCTCGCCCCGCGCTCCGCTTGAAGACATTTTCGGGACGAACATCTCGCACGGCCACGCCGTTCCGGCCATCGAGTTCGAAGCGTCCATCCTCGAAAACACGATCTATTCGGGAAGATCGGCGTCGGATCAATGCGATGCGGGCAGCGAGCCGCCCGTTCCCCGCCAAAGCGACGTCCTGGCGACGGCGGCGGCGGTGACCGAACTTGCGTTGCACGAGGGCTATCCCCGCATCGATTGGGTTGCCGCCAAGCTTGGAACGACGTCCCGGTCCCTTCAACGCCGGTTGAGCGCGCATGGCACCTCGTTCGTCGAACTGGTGGATGATCTGTTGAGCCGCAACGCGAAGCGGCTGCTGCTGGAGAGCGAAACAGCAGTCACCGATATCGCGCTGAGGCTCGGCTATTCCGACCCCGCGCATTTCACCCGTGCATTCCGCCGTTGGACGGGGCTATCGCCGAGTGCCTATCGCCAGGCGGCGCCCCGCATCTGAAGTCGGGATTCCGCGACTAGTCACCTTTCGCCCAGGTCGTGAATGGCGTGCGGGCAAGGCTCGAATTTTCATAGCGGGGATTGTTCGTCACCTCTTCCCCGATCCATGGAGGAAGGGCAACCGACTGATCGGCGCTCTTCAATTCGATCTCGGCTAGCACCAAGCCGTCGTTCGCGCCGCCGAATACGTCGACGGTCCAGATGTTGCCCTTGAAGGGAACGTCGTAGCGAACCTTCGTGATGGGCGGTTCGATGCTGAACTCTCGTATCATCTCGACGGCGTCGGCCTCGGGGATTTTATATTCGAATTCGTGGCGCGACAGTCCCCCCGCCGCACTCTTCAACGTGATGTAGGCGTTGTCGCCAAAGATGCGGATGCGGCACTTGACCTGCGGAGTGCGCGCAAAATAGGCCTGCTCGATTGGCGCAGAGCCGATCTCGGATTGCCGCCAGCCGTCGTCGCGTACAATAAATTTTCGCTCAATCTCGATTGCCATTCGCTCTCCGGCCAGCCGCGCGTGTTAAATGGCTGACGCCTCCAGACAGGTAGGGCGCCTATCGCCGAAGTCCACCGTAATGGATGTATGCAAAGATTGCGTATCCGCCGTGATGGTAAATCGGCATGATACCGAAACTTCGCCCGTGCTAGAGCTCACGAGGATACACGTCGCCATGAAAGCCTGACAGCCATTTGAAATTATTCAAATTCCGGCGTGAAGCAGCATCAATGACAATTGGATTGATCCCATGAAGGTAGATCTCACGAATAAGACGGCGGTCATTACGGGGTCCACGGGCGGCATCGGCCTCGCGATCGCGAAGGGCTTGGCGCAAGCGGGGGCGAAAGTCGTGGTCAACGGCCGGAAGCAGGAAACGGTTGATAAAGGCATCGCGGCAATCCACGCCAGCGTCAACGCAGCGGCCGTCACCGGAGTTGCCGCCGACGTATCGACAGCCGCAGGCTGTGACGCGCTCGCGAAGGCTGTTCCGTCCGTCGATATCCTGATCAACAATGCCGGCATCTTCGAACCGAAGCCGTTCTTCGAAATTACAGACGCCGACTGGTCGCGCTACTTCGAAACGAACGTGATGTCGGGCGTGCGTCTGTCGCGCGCCTACATGCCCGGCATGCTCGAACGAAACTGGGGCCGGATCATTTTCATATCGTCGGAGTCGGCCGTGAATATCCCGCCGGAGATGATCCAGTACGGATTGACGAAAACGGCTCAACTCTCGCTGACGCAAGGCCTCGCTCAGCTGACGGCCGGAACGAATGTCACCGTCAACGCCGTACTGCCGGGTCCGACGCGATCCGAGGGCGTCGAGCAATTTCTGAACGAGATGGCCGCCGCTACAGGCAAGACGCCCGACGAGATGGCTGCAACCTTCGTTCAAACTCATCGGCCTGCGTCGCTCCTCCAGCGCTTCGCAACCGTGGAGGAAGTCGCGAATATGGTCGTCTACGCCGCATCGAAGGAAGCGTCCGCCACGAACGGCGCGGCGCTCCGTGTCGAAGGCGGCATCCTGAGAACAATCGGCTAGGCCCCAAAAAAAGCCGCCCGTCGCTGTGGCGGGCGGCTCATAAGCGCGGCTCGACCGAATGCCTAGTGACCGAATGCCTAGTGGGAGGGTTCGGGGTCAGCGGAGCGCGCCCGGTTAGGAACTTCGATTTTTACGCCGGGCGCCTCTACGCGCGTTCCCAGGCTGTCTTTTTCAACGTGCGTGAAGGGCGCATCGACTTTCGTCTCGCCGGTCGCCTTGTTGGTTTCGACGCGAACGGCGGGAACATCGATTAGAACGTCGGATTGAGTGCGCTGGTACGCGGCAACTCCGCCGACGACTGCAATGACGGCCAGGGTGCTGAGACCCAGGTAAATCATGAGGTGGCGTGCTTCCATGATGTCTCTCATTCCTGCTTCAAAGGAATAAGTGGAAACGCGCGGGCTCGGAAAGTGTTCCTCGCCGGGAGAGATGACTGGCCCCTAAGGCGTTTGCCTGGGGGCGGAAATTTCGAGCGTCGTCCCGCCGGTGGCGCTCGATTTCAACGTGTAAACCTTCTTGTTCTCAGGGCGTGTACGGCCGATTTCTGCGGTCTCCGAAAACCATCCGCCTTGTTTCGATAGGACAAGTTCGCCCGGAGAGCAGGCGGTGATGGAAACCGACGTGTTGGGCTTCAAGTCGCGCGTCTTGCCGTCGAACGAATAACTGACGCCAGTGTTCGATAAATTGAACAGTTTGAAGCTGTAGATTTCTGTCTGAGGCCGTCCGAAGAGTTCGACGGCAATGAACTTAGGCTTCGGTCCAGGGGCACGCGCGACGCCAACGCCGATTTCGGTGACGGAAGCCCTCATGATGTTGGCGCGGTGCGGTGGTGAATTCATCCAGCCCGCAACCGCTTGGAGAGCAAGAGCGCCGGTATCGAAGCCCTGGCTGTCCTGATCCATCGCGAGATTTTCGGCAATATCGCAATGCTTATAGCCTGCACTTTCCGCGCGTTGAGCCGGCGTGCGGCCGTCGGCTGTATGGGAGAACGTGCCGCTGCGCGCCACCCGCTCGGCGTAGGCACGCGCCGCCTTCGCCAGCAACGCGTTGATTTTTAAAGCCGGCTGCTTCTGTTCTTGCCGCGCCTTATTCGTGAGATCGACGATGTGCTGTTCGACCTGCGGCAGGTCGGGCACCAGTGCAGCCATTACGAATTGCGATCCTGCTGAGCTTTTATCGTCGAAAATCTAGCCGCGGGGATACCTTGGCGCCATCGGTCACGTCCAGATGCAAATCCCCTCATTGTGGAAGAGTGGCCGCGAGGCACCGGCAGCGGCAAATGCCGGCTTGCGCCCAAATGGCGCGGCGGCTGAAGTCTTAGCTGTTGGTGGTAACGACCGAAGGTCGCCCAAGGTCGCCGAGGCTTGAGGGCGCCTCGGAGGCACTGTAGGGAATGCGCCATGACCACAAAACCGATTCTTCCGGGCGACGGCCCGATCGAGCCTGTCGAACTCCGGACCGCTCTCGAAGAGCGCTATCTGGCTTATGCTCTGTCGACCATTATGCACCGCGCGCTGCCGGATGTGCGCGACGGCATGAAGCCTGTCCACCGCCGCATCCTCTATGCGATGCGCGAACTGCGCCTCAATCCCGAGGGTGGCTACATCAAGTGCGCTAAGATCGTCGGCGACGTGATGGGTAACTACCATCCGCACGGCGATATGGCGATCTACGACGCGCTGGCGCGCCTCGCGCAGGATTTCGCAGTTCGTTATCCGCTCGTCGACGGGCAGGGAAACTTCGGCAACATCGACGGCGATAACCCGGCCGCCGGGCGATACACCGAAGCGCGCATGACCGAGACTGCCGCGCTGATCCTCGAGGGCATCGACGAGGACACGGTCGATTTTCGCCCGAACTACGACGGCCGCGTCGACGAGCCGGTCGTGCTGCCGGCGGCGTTCCCGAACCTGCTTGCAAACGGCGCCACCGGCATCGCCGTCGGCATGGCGACAAGCATTCCGCCGCACAACGTCGACGAGCTGTGCGCAGCGCTGCTGCATCTGATCAAGCACCCGAACGCGACGATCGAGAAGCTCGTCGAATTGATCCCGGGCCCCGACTTCCCGACGGGCGGCGTCATCGTCGAACCGCGCGAGCAGATACTCGAAGCCTACAAGACAGGCCGCGGCGGCTTCCGCGTCAGGGCGCGATGGGCGAAGGAAGAAACCACGCGTGGCGGCTATCAGGTCGTCGTCACTGAAATTCCCTACGGCGTGCAGAAGGCGAAGCTCGTAGAGAAAATCGCCGATCTGATGAGCGAGAAGAAGCTGCCGCTTCTTGGCGATGTGCGTGACGAAAGTGCGGAAGAGATCCGTCTCGTCCTCGAGCCGAAGACGCGTGCGGTCGATCCCGTTCTGCTGATGGAAAGCCTCTTCCGCGTGACGGAACTCGATGTCCGCGTCAGCCTCAACATGAACGTGCTGTCGAGCGGGCAGATCCCGAACGTGCTCGATCTGCGCGACGTGCTCTGGCAATGGCTCGAGCATCGCATCGAGGTTCTTGTTCGCCGCTCGACACATCGTTTGCAAAAGATCGAGCACCGTCTTGAAGTTCTCGCCGGCTATCTGATCGCCTACCTCAACATTGACGAGGTGATCCGCATCGTCCGCCACGAGGACGATCCGAAGGCGAAGCTGATCTCGAAGTTCAGCCTCAGCGAAGTCCAGGCGGAAGCCATCCTGAACTTGCGACTGCGTTCGCTGTCGAAGCTCGAGGAATTCGAGATCCGTGCCGAGCACGACAAGCTTTCGAAAGAGCGCCGCGAGCTGAAACAGCTTTTGAAATCCGAAGAACTGCAGTGGGAGCACGTCTCTGCAGAGGTCAAGGAAACGCGCGAGAAATATTCGAAGAAGACGGCTCTCGGTAAGCGCCGTTCCACGTTCGATGACGCACCCGAGGTTGAAGTCGATCTCGCTGCAGCGCTTGTCGAGAAGGAACCGGTAACGGTCATCCTGTCCGAAAAGGGTTGGGTGCGGGCGCTGAAGGGCCATCAGGACGACCTGTCGAAGCTCGAATTCAAGCAGGGCGATGAGCTGAAGCGCGCCTTGAAAGCTTTCACGACAGATAAGCTCGTCCTGTTTGCGACCAACGGCCGGTTCTTCACTCTCGAAGCCAACGCCCTTCCGGGCGGCCGCGGACACGGCGAGCCTTTGCGCCTCATGATCGACCTCGAAGAAAATCACGATGTCGCGGAGATCTTCGTCCACGATTCATCGCGGAAGCTGCTCGTGGCGTCGACCGGCGGCTATGGATTTATCGTCCCCGAAGAGGAAGTCATCGCTTCGACGCGCAAGGGCAAGCAGATCCTCAACGTCACGGAGCCTGAGGAGGCGCGGGTCTGCGTTCCGGTCGAGGGCGATCACGTCGCGACCATCGGCGAAAACCGCAAGCTCCTGATCTTCAAGCTCGACGAGGTCAACGAAATGACGCGCGGTAAAGGCGTCATCCTTCAGCGCTTCAAGGACGGTGCGCTGTCCGATGCCCGCGTCTTCAAGAAATCCGCGGGGCTAACCTGGCTCGACAGCGCAGGCCGCGAATTTACTCTGTCGTGGAGCGAATTGAAGGAGTGGTCAGGCGAGCGCGCGCAGGCGGGCAAGGTGGCGCCGAAGGGTTTCCCACGCTCCAATTCATTCGGCCCGCGCTTTTGATTCAGGGTGTTGATTGACGGCGCTTGTAGCTTTGCCTGCGCGAAGCTACGACTGCCGGCATGGGTGGGTTCAGAGGACGGGCGGCCATCGCCGCTGGAATAGGTCTGGGGATTGTTTCGTGCTGCTCCGGTCTTCGGGCAGACGAAACGTCGGCGACGTGTGCCAAGGAAGATTTCGAGTCCGTCGTCGAAACGGCGTCCGGCAGTCTGCGCGACTTGAACAACCAGAACCGGCCCATTTTTCAGGAAAAGCTGCGCGAGCTCAAGGAAAAGCGCAACTGGACGCACGACGACTTCATCGTCCAGGCAAGGCCGTTCGTGAGAGACGAAAAGACGGCTGTTTACGATAAGACGACGGACGAATTGCTATCCGCGATCGCGTCGATGGGCCAGGAAGGCGCCGCTGCGGCCGCACCCGACTGTGCATTGCTGCTCGAGCTTCGCGCACGCATGAAGATGCTGGTCGATACGCAGTCGGCCAAGTGGAATTACATGTTCGAAAAACTCGATGCCGAACTCGCGAAATAGGAACTTCGGCTTCAGTCTTCCTCGCCGTCGCCGACACGTTCCCACCGGTCGGGCCCAAGGCGCTCTTGCGGTTTGAAGCGGGTCTTGTAGGCCATTTTACGCGAACCATCGATCCAGTAGCCGAGATACACGTGCGGTAGCCCGATGCGGCGGGCGAACGCGATGTGCTCGAGGATCATGTAGGTGCCGAGACCGGCGTCGACGTCCGCGGGATCGTAAAAGCTGTAGACCATCGAGATGCCGTCCGTGAGCCGGTCGCAGAGCGCGACGGCCTTCAGTGGCCACGAGTCGAAATCGAGATCCGTCGCGTCCGCCGGCTTCTGACGGTACTCGGTGAGGAAAGTCTCGATCACCGTATCTTCGACCATCATCCGATAGTCGAGGATCGTCATGTCCGCCATTCCGCCGTCGCTGTGCCGCGCATCGATGTATGCGCGGAAGAGCTTGAACTGCTCCATCGTCGGAGTCGGCGCCGTGCGCTGTGCGATCAGCGAAGAGTTTCTGTTCCAGCTCCTGCGCATCGAGCGGTCCGGCTGGAATTCATCGACGAGCACACGCACCGAGATGCAGGCTTGGCAGCCTTCGCAATAGGGCACGTACGCAATGTTTTGGCTGCGCCGAAAACCCGTCGTCAGAAGGCGGTCGACCAGCTCAGGCGGCTTGTCGTGAGTCAAATGGGTGAAGAGCTTCCGCTCGAGCCTGCCCGGCAAATAAGGACAAGGCTGCGGAGCGGTTACATAGAACTCTGGAAACTTCTTTTGCTGCTCCGTCATTCCGACGCGTCCCTCGGGCTCGAACCGATCGCAGATGATTGGAGTAAGGAGAGCCCAAATTCAAGGTATCGGTGACAGCCCCGCAGCAACAATAATAAATCCGCAGGCAAATTTATCCGGCTGCGCGAGAAAAGATTAGTTATTTCAAAAATTGGTCTAATGCGGTGAGAACAACCCACTACTAATTGCAAGCAAAAGCCCCCGTACCATCCAGGAAGATACAAAACTGGATTGTAGCATAACAAGCCCGTGCTGAACGCGGCATGAAAAACGGCGCGCAGCCAAAAATGGCATAAGGAATCGCAAGTGGAGCGCATGACGTGGCGCATCCCGGCAATCGGCGAGTGGACCGGCAAGTCGTGAGTGGCTGATAAAACCTGAGGCTCGGCTAAACCTTCAGCGTCGGCCCCGCGGTGTATCCTGGCGCATCGCGGATGTCATCGGCTCCGACTTGGCTTGCGAGCGCGTAAAGCGTGCACGCAAGCACGATGGCGACGATGATGATGCCCATCCAGAGCGCTGAACGCCGGACGAACCACCCGACGGTTGGTGTTTGAGATGCGCGTACGCCATCGAACGCTGCACTTTGGGCTGCCTCAGCCCCTTGATTAATCATATGCCGATCTGCCGCCTTACAAGTCCGCCCCGCGACTTTACCCCGGTCACATCGCCCCGACCCCCGACTTCGCACAAGATCAGTCGTGGTCGTTCCGGCAAAATTCGAATCAATTGTTGCCTTCGCGCTGCTTATCGAATGCGATGCCCATTCTGACAAGGCAAAAGTGTGGCGCATGCGATACGATTTGCCGCCCGATGCGGGGTGTTTCGGCAACATCGCCGCGACAAATTTCACGTGACGCCGAAATAGGCAAGGACTGCGACAGCCGCGTTCTTGTGCAATGCATTATTTCCTTCATACTTTGCCTATTCTTCCCGCGAACGAACAAAAAGCAGACTCGAGGAAACTCCCAGGGCTTGACGGACCGCTTTAACGAGCGGTCGTGAGATCTACACCTGGAGGTCCTATGATTGAGCTTGTCGTCGCCGTCTGCATGGTTGATCAGCCGTCCCGTTGCAGAGATGTCACCCTGAATTTCGAGGGCGAAAACGTCAGCGCGCAGCAGTGCATGTCGACCGGACAGATCGAGATGGCGAAGTGGATCGGTGAACACCCGAACTGGACCATTCAGAAGTGGCACTGCGGGATTGCCGGGCAATTCGCAAAACTTTGAATCGGTGTGGACGAGCTTAACCAGTTGACAGGCTTGCCCTGACTCGGCTCCTCCTTCGCGGCAACTTCGCGACCAGGAGCTCAAAGGTTATGTCGTCCACGCCAACCCAGAAATTCGCGACTGCTGCAGTTCATGCAGGGGCGACACCTGATCCGACGACCGGCGCACGCACAACGCCGATCTACCAGACCACATCTTTCGTATTTAACGATGTCGACCACGCCGCCGCGCTGTTCGGGCTGCAGGCGTTTGGAAACATCTACACCCGCATAACGAACCCCACACAATCCGTGCTGGAGGCACGCCTCGCAGCGCTCGAAGGCGGTTCCGCGGCACTCGCGGTCGCGTCCGGGCATGCCGCACAGCTCTTGACGTTCCACACGCTTCTCGAGCCGGGTGACGAGTTCGTGGCTGGACGGCAGCTCTACGGCGGCTCGGTCAATCAGTTCAATCACGCGTTCAAGAAGTTCGGCTGGCAGGTCAAATGGGCCGATGCCACGGATCCAGCATCCATCGCCGCCGCGATCACGCCCCGGACGCGGGCCATCTACTGCGAGAGCATCGCCAATCCCGGCGGCGTTATCGTTGATCTTCCAGCCATCGCGGCGATCGCCAAAAAGGCCGGGGTTCCCTTCATCGTCGACAACACGCTTGCTACGCCCTACCTCTGCAAGCCTAAGGACTTTGGCGCCGATATCGTCCTCCACAGCCTCACGAAGTTCATCGGCGGCCATGGCAACTCGATCGGCGGGGCCATCATCGATTGCGGAACGTACGACTGGCTGGGAAGCCGCCATCGTTATAAATCTCTGGTCGACCCAAACCCCTCCTACAATGGCGTGAAGCTGGCGGAAGCTTTCGGCCCGATGGCCTTTGCGATCGCCGCGCGCGTCCTCGGACTGCGCGACCTCGGCCCCGCAATCTCGCCATTCAACGCCTTCCTCCTGCTGACCGGCGTCGAGACATTGCCGCTCAGAATGCAACGCCAGTCGGATAGCGCTCTGGCCGTAGCGAAATGGCTCCGTGCCCATCCCAAAATTGCCTGGGTCAGCTACGCTGGGCTTGAGGGAAGCCCGAGCCACGAAATCCAGAAAAAGATTTGTCCAAAAGGTGCGGGAGCCGTCTTCACGTTCGGCGTCAAAGGCGGATATGAAGCGGGCGTGAAGCTGGTTTCGGGGTTGAAGCTCTTCAGTCTTCTCGCCAACATCGGGGATACGCGAAGCCTTGTCATTCATCCGGCATCGACGACGCATCGACAGTTACAGGATGACGAGCAGATAGCCGCCGGAGCGGGGCCGGACGTTGTGAGGCTATCGATCGGTATCGAGGATATAGACGACATTATCGGCGATCTCGAACAGGCGCTTAACGCCGTTTAGACGCCGGGTAGGAAAGGAACCATGAACCATCAGCTTGTCCTCCAATTTCAGGGCGACGACGACGACACTCTCGAGAGGGTCATCGCGCTCGAGGATCGCCTGATCGAAGCCCTGGGCAACTCGACCTCGGCGGAAGTCGACGGCCACGAGCCGGGAGACGGCGTTATCAATCTCATCCTGCTCGCGAAGAACGCAGCGAAGGTCTGGGAAAAGATCGAGCCGATCGTCGAGGACGCGGCCGACGAACTCGACGTCAACGCCGTCGCCTTCCGGGCGATCGACAGCGAAGAGTTCACCGTGCTCTGGCCCGTCGACTACGAAGGTGAATTCGAACTGGCCTGATCGGCACCGCGAGTTTGGGCGAGCCTACGGCCAAAACGGCCGCAGGCCGCGAACCAAGCCTAGCGAGCCTTGACGTAAGAACCGGGTGCATCCTCGATGATGCCGAGCTTCGCTCCCGGTACACGGGCCGGAACCCAGCCGCCGGACTGCTGCGACAGCCAATCGATCCAGTACGGCCACCACGATCCGGGATGCTCCGTGGCTGACGCTTCCCAACTGCCGACGTTCGTCATCGCCTTGCCGCCGGTCCAGTACTGGTACTTCACTTTTTCGGGCGGGTTGACGACCCCCGCGATATGCCCAGAACCGGCGAGCACGAATTCGACGGGTCCGCCGAACATCTGAATGCCGCGGAAGACGGAAGCGGCCGGCGCGATATGATCCTCGCGCGTTGCGACCGAGAAGATCGGCAGCTTGATCTTTTTGAGGTCGAGCTTGATGCCGCCGAGCGTCATCTCGCCCTTCGCGAGCCGGTTCTCGTTATAGAATTCCCGCAAGTAGTATTTGTGGTTGGCAGCCGCCATCCGCGTCGAGTCCTGGTTCCAGAAAAGCAGGTCGAACGGGAACGGCTTCTTTCCGAGGAGATAGTTGTTGACCACGTAAGGCCAGATGAGGTCGCGCGGCCGCATCATATTGAAGACGTTGGCCATGCGCGAACCGTCGAGAAAACCGCGCTCGTTCATCAGCGCGTCGAGGCCCTCGAGCTGCGAATTGTCGGTGAAGAGAAGCAGATCGCCGGCGAGCGAAAAATCGACCTGGGTCGTCAGCAGCGAGCAGCATTTGAAAGGCTCTTCGCCGCGCTGGGAGAGATAAGCGAGGCCCGTCGAAAGCGCCGTGCCGCCGACACAATAGCCAAGCGCGTTGATCTGCTCGACGCCCGTCTCCTCTTGAACGGCGCGCACAGCTTCCAGAATGCCTTCGAGCACGTAGTCTTCGAATGTCTTATCGGCGAGGTGCTCGTCCGGATTGACCCACGACACGACGAAAACCGTGAAGCCCTGATCGACCACATACTTGATGAGGCTCTTCGAGGATGTCAGATCGAGGATGTAATATTTGTTGATCCACGGCGGCACCATGATCAGCGGCCGGAAACGAACCTGCTCCGTGGTCGGGGCGTATTGAATGAGCTGCAAAAGCTCATTCTGAAAAACGATCTTCCCCGGTGTCGTCGCAAGGTTGCGGCCGAGTTCGAATGCGGTCGGATCGGTCTGGCTGATTTTCATCAGGTCGCCCGAACGCTTCAAATCCTCGGCCAGCAGGTTCGCCCCGTTGAGCAGGTTCTGAGCGTTGGTCGCGATCGTCTCGCGTAAAACTTCGGGATTGGTCGCGGGAAAATTCGACGGAGAGTAGGCGCTCGTCAGCTGCCGCAAATAGAACTCGGCGCGGTGGCGCTCATAGGGCTCGAGGTCCGGCGTCGCCGCCAACTGATCCTCTGCCCACTTGCAGGCAAGGAGATACGCCTGCTTGCAGAAGTCGAAGTACGGATTATTGTCCCATTCCGGATCTTTGAAACGATTATCGCCGGTAGCAGGCTGAATGAGCGGCGGCACGCCGAACCCCATCATGCGTTGAAGCACGTTGTTCCAAAGCGCTGCGAACTGCCTGACGAATTCCCCCTGCGCCTCGGAAAGCTTGACCGGATCGGCAAGCCATTTCCTCACCAGCGCCGAAACCGTTTCGGTGGCCGCGGAAAACTCGCTCGCCGGCGTGTAGGGGCCGATTTTCGCGTCCGGGCGCTCGGCGAGCTGAGCAAAGGCCGCGCTTCCCCGCTCGAATGCCTGGAGGAGGTTCGACGCAAACGTTTTGGGGTCCGAGATATGATACGGAGAGAAGTGGGGCGGCTGCTCGTGGCTGTCTTGCGGCATGGCGACTTCAGAGGCTTTCTATTCTTGTCCCGTCGACGCAGGCTAGGGGCCCGTTTCTGCTGAAACCCCAACCGACAGTGCAGTCAAGGCAGACGTGGAATCAAGGGCGAATCGGACATGCCGGCGTTTCCCGATTAGGTAGGCGGAGATGGCATTACCGTGGCCGCGGCACGTTTGCTCCCGCGATGCGAAAAAAAGTTAGGGAAGCGGGATTTGAGGCCGTTGCATATTGCGGCGCGCTGCGGACTGGACGGGACGTAGGGCGCAAGCGTAAAGAGGCATTCGCCGGGCCCTGTCGCGAAGGAGCGCCCGGTCTGAATTGGTTCCAGCCGGCACTTGCGAACTTCGCGCGAGAGCCGACACTAACTGCCGCCTGTGCTGCGGCGCCGAGGGGTAAAGATCTTTGAGCGAAGAGTTCCACCGCATAAAGCGCCTGCCCCCTTACGTCTTTGCGGAAGTGAACCGTTTGAAGGCGGCCGCACGCGCGCGCGGCGCTGATATCGTCGATCTCGGCATGGGCAACCCGGATATGCCGACGCCGCAACATATCGTCGACAAGCTCATCGAAACGATCAATAAGCCGCGTACGCATCGCTATTCGGCGTCGAAAGGCATACCCGGATTGCGTAAGGCGCAGGCCGCCTACTATGAACGGCGTTTCGGCGTGAAGCTCGACCCCGAAACCGAGATCGTGGCGACGCTCGGATCGAAGGAAGGCTTCGCCAATATCGCGCAGGCCATCGCCGCGCCCGGCGACGTCGTTCTGGTGCCGAACCCGACCTATCCGATCCACACCTTCGGTTTCATCATTGCCGGCGCCTCCGTGCGCCATCTCCCGGCGAGCAATGGCGACGATTTTCTTCGCGCCATCGAGCACGCGATAAAGCATTCGATCCCGAAGCCGCTCGCGGTCGTGATTTCATTCCCGTCCAATCCGACGGCGATGGTTGTGGGCCTCGACTTCTACAAAGAAGCCGTCGCGCTCGCAAAGAAGCTCGGCATCATCATTCTGTCGGACATCGCCTACGCCGAGCTCTATTACGACGGCGTGCCGCCGCCCTCCATTTTGCAGGTGCCGGGCGCCAAAGACATCGCCGTCGAATTCACGTCGCTGTCGAAGACCTACAACATGCCGGGCTGGCGGATGGGTTTCGCCGTCGGCAACGAGCGGCTCATCGGAGCGCTGGCGCGGGTGAAATCGTATCTGGACTACGGCGCGTTCACGCCCATCCAGGTTGCGGCGACGGCCGCTCTCAACGGTCCGCAGGAGTGCGTCGACGAAATTCGCGCGATGTACAAGAGCCGCCGCGATGTGCTCGTCGAGAGCTTCGGCAAGGCAGGCTTCCCCGTTCCGCCGCCTCCCGCAACGATGTTCGCCTGGGCGCCGGTGCCTGAGCGTTATCGCGATCTGGGCTCGGTCGAGTTCTCGAAACTGCTCATCGAAAAAGCCGATGTCGCCGTATCGCCCGGTATCGGCTTCGGCGAATATGGAGAGGGGTTCATTCGCATCGCTCTCGTCGAAAACGAGCAGCGCATTCGTCAGGCTGCGCGGTCGATCAAAAAGCTCTTCTCGGAATCAGCCGAACCTACGCAGCCCGTGTCTCATCCCAGAAAATCCGCAAGCCGATAATCATAAGCCATGAAACCTCTCAAACTTGGTATAGCCGGACTAGGCACGGTCGGCGGTGGCCTGCTGGGGCTTCTTCAGGCCAACGGCACTCACGTCGCGAACATTGTCGGCCGCGAGATCCGCGTCACCGGCATCTCCGCGCGCAACAAAGGCAAGGAGCGCGGCATTGCGGTCGATGGCGTCGAATGGTTCGATGATCCCGTCGCGCTCGCGCGCGATCCTTCGAACGACGTTTTCGTCGAGCTGATCGGTGGCGAAGACGGCGTCGCGAAGGCAGCTGTTGAAGCGGCGTTGGGCGCCAAGAAGCATGTCGTCACCGCCAACAAGGCGCTGCTCGCGAAGCATGGCGTCGAGCTTGCGCGTCTCGCTGAGACGAACGGCGTCGCGTTGAATTTCGAAGCGGCGGTCGCAGGCGGCATTCCGGTCATCAAGACGCTGCGCGAAGCTCTCGGCGCCAATCGCGTCAAGCGCGTCTACGGCATCCTCAATGGCACCTGCAACTTTATCCTGACGCAGATGCAGAGTGAAAATCGTGCCTTCGACGATGTCCTGAAGGAAGCGCAGGCGCTGGGATATGCCGAGGCAGATCCGACGTTCGACATCGGCGGCTTCGACGCCGCTCACAAGCTCGCACTGTTGACGAGCCTCGCCTTCGGAACAAGGGTCGCCTTCGAGCAGATCCATGTCGAGGGCATCCAGTCGATCACCCAGGCGGACATAGAGGCGGCCGACAGCCTCGGCTATCGCATCAAGCTGCTCGGCGTATCGATGGAAACCGAAACCGGCATCGAAGCCCGCGTTTCGCCTGTCCTGATCAACAAGGATTCCGCCATCGCCGAAGTTTCCGGTGTAACGAACGCCGTTGCGATCGACGGTAATTTCTCCGGCAATATTCTGCTTGTCGGTCCGGGTGCCGGCGCGAAGCCGACCGCCTCGGCAGTCGCAGGAGACATTCTCGATATCGCGCGCGGTCTCGTCGTGCCGCCGTTCGTCACGCCCGTCGCCCAGCTGAAAGCGCACCGCCGCGCCAAGCTCGACCAGCATTACGGGTCCTATTACGTCCGGCTGGCGCTTTACGATAAGCCCGGCGCCATGGCTAACGTCGCAAAAAGCATGGGCGACCGGGGTATTTCGCTCGAAAGTATCGTACAACACCGCCCGCAGACGCTGCATGCGCCGCGCGGTAGCTCGCGGTTCCAGAACCGCGCGGATCAGCCGGTCATCATCATTACGCATGAGACGACCGAGGAAGCGATGCGCCTGGCTCTCGAAACGATCGAGAAGGACGGCAACGTCACCGAGCGTCCGCAGATGATACGAATTGAAGAGCTTTAGGATTCACATTTAGCCCCCGCGAGAAGGACAAGGATATGAGCAGAGCTGAGCAATCGAACGGCACTCACGGGCCGGGTCTCGATCGGATTTTGGTGCTCGAGCTCGCCCGCGTCACCGAAGCCGCGGCAATCGCGGCGGCGCATCTGCGCGGCCGCGGCAACGAGAAGGCAGCCGACAAGGCGGCGGTCGATGCCATGCGCCGCGAACTCGGCCGCGTCGAGATCAGGGGCACCGTCGTCATCGGCGAAGGTGAAATGGACGAGGCGCCGATGCTGTACATCGGCGAGAAAGTCGGAACGGGCGAGGGGCCGGAAGTCGATATCGCGGTCGATCCGCTCGAAGGCACGACCATCTGCGCGAAATCGATGCCAAACGCGCTCGCTGTCCTCGCGATCTCCGAGAAGGGCGGCCTGCTGCACGCGCCCGACATGTACATGAACAAGATTGCCATTGGCCCTGGCTACGCCGAAGGCGTCGTCGATCTCGATGCATCTCCCGCCGAAAATCTGAATGCACTTGCCAAGGCGAAGGGTGTGCCGATCCAAGAGATCATGGCCTGCATTCTCGACCGGCCCCGCCACGCCGAACTGATCCGCGCCGTCCGTGAAGCCGGCGCCGGCGTGCAACTCATTCCGGACGGCGACATCGCAGGCGTCATCTGGACGACAGATCCACGGGAAACCGGCATCGATATCTACATGGGTTCGGGCGGCGCTCCGGAAGGCGTGCTCGCAGCCGCCGCGTTGCGCTGCATCGGCGGCCAGATCCAGGGCCGTCTCGTTCCCATGAAGGACGAGGAACGCGTCCGCGCCGAGAAAATGGGCATTACCGACATCAATCGGAAGTTCAAGCTCGAGGACATGGCATCGGCCGACGTCGTCTTCTCGGCAACCGGCGTGACTGATGGCTCGCTTCTGAAGGGCGTCAGGATCAGCGGCGACTTCGCCGAGACCGAAACGGTCGTGATGCGCTCGAAGACGGGCACCGTCCGCCGCATTAAGTCAACCGTCCGCAACGTCGGATCGCGGTTCATGTAAAGCTTCGCCGGCATCGTCGGCTCGCATATTTTGTGGATACAACGCGAGCCGCCTGCCGCTGCCCCGACCGAATCGACCTACAACCTGAACCTCATCAAATGCGCACGGCGGCCGGCTCCGCGCAGCGGAGTCGACGTGCGCAAACAAAAGGGCACTCGATTGCGCACGAATCTCGCGGCGATTGATTTGGACGGCGGCGCCGAAGAGCGTGCGTTTCTCGGCGTCGACAAAAGCGCGCGCGGCTTCGCCTGGCGCGAGCGTTTGCCGCAAAACTTGAGGCCGCTCGGAACGGCCATCAGTCAGCGGCACGGATTGCCGGATTTGATGGGCCGCGTACTCGCGGCGCGCGGCGTGGCGCTCGACGACGTCGCAACCTTTCTCGATCCATCGCTCAAAGCGCTGATGCCCGATCCAAGTTCGCTCCGCGACATGGAGAAAGCCGCAGCGCGCCTCGCAGACGCTATCCAAGCGAAACAGAACGTCGCGATCTTCGGCGACTACGATGTCGACGGCGCGTGTTCGTCCGCCCTGATGAAGCGCTTTCTCGAGCATCACGATACTCCCGCGCGCATTTACATCCCGGACCGCATTTTCGAAGGCTACGGACCGAACGCAGCCGCCATCGAGACGCTCGTCAAGGAAGGCGCAAAGCTCATCGTGACGGTCGACTGCGGAACGACAAGTCACGAGCCGCTGGCGGTCGCGCGCAAACTCGGCGCGGACGTCGTCGTCATCGACCATCACCAGGCGGATGAGCGGTTGCCGGAGGTGCAGGCGGTCGTCAATCCGAACCGTCAGGATGATATTTCAGGGCAGGGGATGCTCTGCGCCGCCGGTGTCGTGTTCCTCGTGCTCGTCGCGACGGCGCGGGAATTGCGCAAGCGCGGTTACTACGGCGCGTCACGCGAACCCGACCTCTTAGCGTCGCTCGATCTCGTGGCGCTCGCAACGGTCGCGGACGTCGTTCCCTTGATCGGGCTCAATCGCGCCTACGTCAAAAAGGGCCTCGCGGTGATGCGCGCGAGGGAGAATGTCGGCCTCACGGCATTGGCAGACGCAGCAGGACTGACGGTCGCCCCGACGCCCTACCATCTGGGTTTCATTCTCGGGCCGCGCATCAACGCCGGCGGCCGCATAGGCAACGCCGCGCTGGGGGCTACACTGCTCTCGACATCGGACCCCGTCGAAGCGCAACGCATCGCCGAGCTGCTCCATCGGCTCAACAAGGAACGCAAGGACATCGAGACGCTCGTGCTTGAAGAGGCGCTTGCGATCGCCGACCGTCAGGTCGCCGATGATCCCTCCCGTGCAATCCTCATCGTTGCTTCGGAGACGTGGCACAAAGGCGTCGTCGGTCTCGTCGCCAGCCGCCTTGTCGAACGGTTTCGCAGACCCGCGTGCGTCATCGCCTGGGAGGCCTCGGCAATGGGTACGGGCTCGCTCAGATCCGTCCCCGGCATCGATCTCGGAGCCGCAATTCGCGCGGCCGTGACTGCAGGCCTGTTGGCCAAGGGCGGCGGCCACGCAATGGCAGCCGGCCTGACGGTCGGCAGAGAAGGGCTCCCGGCGCTCGAGCAGTTTCTGCTCGGCCAGCTCGGCACGGCTGCAAAGGGCGTGGGCGACACCGCGCATCTCGACATCGACGCCTCGATCGTCGCGTCCGGAGCGACGCGCGAACTGATGGATCTGATCGAGCGCGTCAGCCCGTTCGGCCAGGGCAACTCGGAAGCGCGTTTCGCGTTGCCGGCACATCGCGTCAAATTCGGCAAGCTCATCGCCGAAGCCCACATCCGCGTCATTCTCGAAGGCGGCGATGGCGCGAGACTCGATGGCGTCGCATTCCGGGCCGCCGGGCAGCCATTGGGCGATCTTTTGATGTCGGCGAGCGGGATGCCGCTTCACGTCGCAGGCCACCTGCGCCGCGATACCTGGGGCGGCCGCGAGCGTATTGAGCTGCAAATTGAGGACGCCGCCGACCCGCGCAGCCAGTAAAATATGACCCGCGGCGATTATGCCCATCCTGTCGCAAAAAATGCGCGCGCGGTCGGCTTGCCAAAGACGGTCAAAGCCGACTATAGGGTGCCTCCTCAAGCCGAGGGCCGCTCCCTTCGTCTATCGGTTAGGACGTCAGATTTTCATTCTGAAAAGAGGGGTTCGATTCCCCTAGGGAGCGCCAAATATTTTCAATGACTTAGTCATTGTTTTTCCGCCCATCCTGAGTTCTCGTCCGGCGTCCCATTCTGACGTTTGCTCCAGATTTGTTCGGCCGTTGCGGCACACTTCGCACGTTCATTGGCCTGCCGTCTCCGTCAGTTCGCAACGCGGAGTTCGACACGCCTGTCAAGTTGGTACAACTCTTCGAGCGGATATTTGCTCCTGTCGACTCCCGTGAAGGGTTCGGTCGCGCCCTTCGGCACCAACTGAAGCTTGCCTTGATAGCCACCATTGCGAAGCACGTGCTCAATGGCGACGAGCCGCTCGTGGGAGAGTTCCATATTGTAATCGGGTAGGCCACGCTCGTCGGCGTGGCCGGACAGAATGACAGACGCGAATTTCTTCAACTTCAAAAATTCGAGCAGCAGGGTGGCGGCGCTACGTCCTTCCGGCGTCAGAGTTGCTTCATTGTAGACGAAGGTAATCGGGACAGGGATCGTCGTAGCAGTCATTTGCGAGAGTGGAGGTTGTGATGCCGATTGCGCCGGAGGCGAAGCGGGCGAAAGCAACGGCTGCGTGACCGGCGACTGACTTGCCTGCGCTTCCGTCGGGTGAGAGGACTGAACGTCAGCCGCTCGGCCCTGTTCGCTCGTCGCGCTTGGAGTCACTGCTGTGGTTTGATGCGTCGACTCCTCTCGAGCGGCGGCTACGACGCCTTCGAACTTCTTCAGTAGCTGAGTTGCTGGTGTTTCATGACCTGACGCAGTCAGTGGCGGAGGGGGGGCAGTCTTGGGCGGCTCGGACGCCGTCGCTGCGGCAGTCTCAGGATTTGCTTCAACGCGCAAACTGATATTGGGTGAGGAATTCGCGAACTGGTATTCCGTCACGATCGACCAGTCGCCCCTGTCGTTGGCCGTGGCAGTACCTATCCGCGTCGAGCCATCCAGAACGGTCACGTTTGAAAATGGGGCTGCAGTACCTCCGAACACGGATGGGCCGTTCGAGGCAATGCGTGCGATCGTCAAAGCCGGAGCGTCTGAATTTTTTTGTGTGGGAGTCTGCCTAGACGGCGCATCGGATGCGCCGGTTTCTTTTGCGGCTGTGGTTGCAGGTGTTTCTGATTTGGACTGCTGCGGAGGCGCATTCTCCTTAGCAACGCGCTTGGCCGTTGCGCTGGGCGTCGTGGCATCGCGCCCCGCCTCTTGTCTCCATTTCTTTTGTATCCCCAGGTCCAGGGTGACTGTGAGCTCCACGGGCCACGTGAGTAGGCCGACCTGCGCCAGCACAACGAAGCTGCTGAGCAGAAGGAGGATCAGGGTGAACAAAAGTCTGGCGCGCATACGAGATGCCCTACAGAACGGATACAACACCATTCTTACATCAATTTCGTTCAAGATTAGGTCGCTTCGGCCAATTGGCACCGGTCGCTCGGCATGCCGGCGCGGTACTCGCAGCGCGCCGAGCAGATCAAGTCGTCACCGCATAAACTGCCGGCGTTGGATTTAAGCCGCAACCCTCAGAGATCTCGCATAGACTCGCCTTGGAGATCATCAAGGCACGCGATCTTCATGCAGAGCTTCCAAGTAAGTTGGTTTGTCGATTGATCGCGCGTTCTGAATTGCCGCTAAGGCGATGTTGCCGGCCCAGAGCAAATTGCCCAGAAAAGGAGCACCCAATGATCTTCGAGCCCTGGATCGGAGCTGGAGTACTGATAGCGACGGCCGCAACCGACGCGGCTTATGTGAAGTTCACAGCCTCTGTGGTCTCCAAGCGTCCTCTCGCGGCGGCCAATTGGAGCGGCATCTGGTACATGCTCTCTTCGTTCGCGGTCATCAGCTATACCAACAACTGGGTCTACGTGGGATTTGCGATCGTCGGCTCTTGGATCGGTGCTTATATAACGCTCAAATATTTTCATCATGAGCCAAGTCATCCGCCGGCTCCTTGCAAGCCGAGCGCGTGATCGCCTCGACGCGTCAGTGGTTCAATTCCGAACAAGCCCGCGCTTCGAGCAACGAATGCGCCTGATGCGATCCAATCATTCCGCCATCAAATATGCGCGGAAGGTCTTCCCCGTAGCGGCGAAAATTACATTTCGCTTCCTTTGCCGCCCTTCGATGAAGGACGCGGGAATAAATTTGTGGTCGCGAGAGTCTAACCATGCGTGCTGCCGACGCTCCGCCTCCTACCCCCCAAAAGCGAGCATTCAGGCGGTGGCACAAGTGCGTGGCCGGCAATCCTCGATCCCCCGGCCACGCACTACGACGCGCAATCTCGGTGATGGCTGCGCGTTCTGCGGTTGATGTTGTTAGTTCGTGGCTGGCAAGTTCTAGGCGGCGCCACAACTACTCCGGTCTTATCGGCGCACCGCCGACGCCGGGCGTGCCGAACACCTGGATGGCGTCGATTGCCTTCTGTTGTAAGCGTGCCCACTCGGCGAGCTCATCGCACAGCGTCGGACGAGGCAGAGCCGCATTCTTCGCGCAGCGGCGCGAGGCGAAGTTCTGCAGCCCCATAGCAAGTTGCAACGAATAATCGCTCGAATAGAGTTGCGTATCGCTGAAGACCGAGCCACCCGGCACATTGCCGAAGTAGGTCATTCGAAGACCCTGAGCCGTTTCAGGCTGCTTTTCCGCGTCGAGCTTAAGCACACTGCCGTTAGGAGCGAATTCCGCGAGAATCGGAACCATCGGAAAACCAGCGGTCTGGTGGCAGCCCATGCACGAGCTTTTGGGATTGTCGACAGGACCGGCGAGACGTCCACCGTAGCCAAGGTGATTGAAGCTCAGCGGCGGAGTTGCCAAGTCTTTCACGGCCTGACGATTGATCCACTGTTCGGTGAGCTTATCGTAATCACACGGACCGTTTGGACCCTTGCAGGTTTCGGCAAATGTGACTGTCGGATTGTTACCCCACTGCAAACCAAGCGGCGTCATGCGCTCCCAGGGTGTTTTGCCCTTCGCGTTCCCATCGTAGCCGTATGTTCCGAGCAACCATCCAGTCGTGCTGCGTTCGTCGCGAACCTGAAGATCGATCTGGATAAGGCGCACCTTATCAATGCGGCGTTCGTAGCGTGACAACGGGCCTTCGTTGCGGAAGCGAGGGCTCTTGTTGACGAAGATGTGGGCATCCCATTCCAAGGCGCCTTTGACCGTGGGCAATTCCGCCTCGGTCACGGTCGAAAAAAGAAGTTTGATGACGAAGGCGCCGTCCGGCATGGTATTCAAACCAGTTGGATCAGGATTAAGCGCACCCGGCTTCGGATCGTCGGGATCGCAATAAACCTGTCCTAGCGCAAACGCATATCGATCATTGACGTAGGCCTGCGCCCAAGTATCGACGAACTCCGATTGCTTTTCGCCGAAGGTATTGCCGGCGGAGTCGAACTCATGAGTCAAGCCGTGAACAAATTCGCGGCCGTCGGTTCCAGGCCAGTCGGACGCGACTTCAGTGTTCCAGTCCATCCACGGCGAGCCGAACCATTTACGCGTCTTGTTGTCCTCGACGTAGAAATCGACGGCGACGTTGCCTTCAAGGCCATAATCCAAGAGCGCGCGAAGATAAGCGGCTGGGTCTACCGGGCCGCCGTCTTTGAAAGGGATCTTTAGCCATGGATACGCTTCCTTCGCGGGAAGCTCGGAGGGATAATCCTGGCTGAGTTTATAGACGCGACCTTTGTAATCGGCAGGTGGATCGCCGCCTTCGCCCTGAAGGTAATAGTCCTTGAAAGTACCGCGCTTGCAGTCCTTCCGAGCCAGAGAGTTGCGCGCGGCATCGCTGGTTGCAGCTGCCGGCGTGGGTAGCAGGGCTTCGCTCGCGTAGCTGATGATGCCGAATACGGCGACTGCTGAAAGACGCGAGAACAATTTCATTGCGGATCAACCCCTCATTCACAGGCTCAGCGCCAATACCGCGAGCCGTTTATCCGAATCGTACTGGCCTCCTGTTAAAATGATTGCGGCCGATCCTCCCGGTTCCAAACGCGGTTAGGAAACCGTAAAAGGGCGCAAATCAGTCGTGGGGCGGGAAGTCGGGTGAGGAAGAGGAGGGACGTTGAACCACGTCACTCACGCGCGGCAAAACTCAGGCCGCGTTGGTGTATTGAGTCGAACCGCAAGAACTCTTCCGCTCAATCCCATTTGACGAAGTCCGGCCACAGCTCGTCCTTCTGTCGAACGCGATCGACGGGAATGTGCACCCGCTTCATCACGTCTTGGGAGGGAAATCCCTCGGCTTGAGTGCGATGTCCGCCAGGGTATAGCGATCCAGCGTCGCGAGAAATCCGGCTCGGGCCTCGCTGAGTACTCCGCGCAATTTACAGCGGGGCGTAATTGCACAATGGTTCTCGGAGCCGAAACATTCGACCAGCGCAAAGTCGGGCTCGGTTGCGCGAATGACATCTCCAAGGCGGATTTTTTCTGGCGGCTTGGCAAGCACGACGCCGCCCGAACGGCCACGGACCGACGTCAGAAAGCCGGTATTCGTGAGTTGGTTCACGACCTTCATCAAGTGGGCACGAGAAATGCCGTAGATGCCGGCGGTCTCTTCAATGGTGATCCGGCGGTCTCCTTGGCTCGCTGCATAAAGAAGCACGCGCAGACTGTAGTCGGTAAAATCCGTCAACTGCATCGTTACACCCGAGCCTCGCGCGAATATTAGAACATTCTGAAGGTATATTTTGTCGATCCCCTGCGCAACTTGCGCGAGCGCGTCGCACGGGGCCGGTCACGGTCGCCACCGCGATGGCGCTGCCTCCCGACGATTTCAAATAGCGTACCGCATGCGTGGCAATTTGGCCGTTCAACCACGCTTGACCTTAAAGATATAGAGAAAATATATCTTTTATCGTTGAGCTAGGCACCAGGCAAAATCTTTGCCGAAAAGCATCGAAGGAAGGCACCGTGCTAAGTCAGAAAACCATTGAAATCGTGAAGGCAACTGCTCCTGTTCTCCAAGAGCACGGCAATACGTTGACCCGACACTTCTACGACCGGATGTTCTCCCACAATCCGGAGGTGCTTCCCTATTTCAACCGTGCGAACCAGACGGCAGGTAAGCAGCAAGCCGCTTTGGCGTCCGCAATTTGCGCCTATGCCGCGAACATCGATAATCTCGGCGCGCTAAAAGAAGCGGTGGAGCTTGTCGCGCAAAAGCATGCGTCGCTACAGATCAAGGCTGAACACTACCCGATTGTCGGCGAGAACCTTTTGGCTTCCATTCGCGAGGTCCTAGGAAGCGCCGCGACCGACGAAATCGTCGCTGCGTGGGGCGAAGCTTATGGATTTTTGGCCGATATTCTCATCAAGCGCGAGGATCAGATATATCGCGAGGCCGCGTCGGTCCCGGGTGGCTGGCAAGGATTCCGGCGCTTTGTCGTATCGAAGAAAGAGCAGGAAAGCAGCGTCGTTACGTCGTTCTATCTTACGCCGGAAGACAAAGGATCGCTGCCGTCGTTCAAGCCGGGTCAGTATATCACCGTTCGCGTGCATACTGACGACGGACAGACGACCATGCGCCAGTATAGCCTCTCCGCCAAACCCAATTCGGACTGGCTGCGCATCAGCGTGAAGCGGGAAGATGGCGTCGGCGGAACAGTTCCCCCGGGCTATGTCTCAAATCTGTTGCACGACTCGTTGGCCGTCGGCGCGACATTGGAGGTCGCGCCTCCATGCGGCGAATTCTTTCTGCAGGACGAGGAGAACGAACGGCCGCTGGTTCTCATCGCAGGCGGTATCGGAATTACGCCGCTGATGAGCATGCTGCAAACGTCTCTGCAAACTTATCCGAACCGCGAAGTCGCCTTTATTCACGGCTGTCAGAATGAAGATGTGCAAGCCTTCAAGACGACCGTCGAAGAGCTCAAGGCGCAGCACGACAACTTGAATGCGCACTTTCGCTATATCGATCCGCAGAAGCCTCTCGACAGCAATGGGATTGAGGCCAGCAAAGGCTTCATTGACGAGAAACTCATCGAGACGATGATCAGCAAGCGCGACGCAGAGTATTATTATTGCGGCCCGACGGCTTTCCTCGCCAAAATTCATCGTCTTCTGAATGCGTGGAATGTGCCGCATGCGCAGCAACATTTCGAATTCTTCGGGCCGAAGGAGGAACTCGCAGCGCTTGCGTGAGGAAAAGGGAACAATAATGCGGGTGCGCCTGGTTTCGCCAGGGCGCACCCACGGAACAGCAAGTTGCCTCGACGAGAGCATCAAGCAACTTTGCTTGACTGTCGGTTAGTCTAATGTCCAGTCGCGTCCGTATACGACTGCGCCAACTCAAGGCGCGAAGTTAATCGTTCGTCTTTTCGTCGTGGCGGGTTTCGGCAAGGTTCCGAATGGGTCTTTCAATTTTGGCGGCCACGCGCCGTAGGCTTGGCGCGTGGCTCGACAACTCGGTTTAGAAGAAACCGAGCGCTTTCGGACTGTAGCTCACCAGCAAATTCTTCGTTTGCTGGTAATGATCGAGCATCATCTTGTGGGTCTCTCGCCCAATTCCGGATTGCTTGTAGCCGCCGAAAGCAGCGTGGGCCGGATATAGGTGGTAGCAGTTGGTCCAAACGCGTCCCGCCTGGATAGCGCGTCCGAAACGATAGGCTCGAGTTCCGTTCCGCGTCCATACGCCCGAGCCAAGTCCGTAGAGCGTGTCATTTGCAATGGCGAGCGCTTCTTCGTCGTCCTTGAATGTCGTGACCGAGACGACCGGTCCGAAGATTTCCTCCTGAAAGACCCGCATCTTGTTGTGACCTTCGAGGATGGTCGGTTCGACATAGTAGCCGCTGGCAAGCTCTCCATCGAGGCTCGCACGGCGGCCGCCAGCCAGCACTTTCGCGCCCTCATCTTTTCCGATGTTGATATACGAAAGGATCTTCTCCAATTGATCGTTGGACGCCTGTGCTCCGATCATCGTGGACGGATCGAGGGGATGGCCCTGCTTCACCCTCTTGGTGCGCGCGATCGCCCGTTCGATAAAGCGATCGTAAATCTTCTCATGAACGAGCGCCCGCGAAGGGCACGTGCACACCTCGCCCTGGTTCAGTGCGAACATCGTGAAGCCTTCTAGGCACTTGTCGAAGTATTCGTCGTCCGCATCCATGACGTCTTCGAAGAAGATGTTCGGGGATTTGCCACCCAGCTCAAGGGTGCAGGGGATTATGTTCTCGGAGGCATATTGCATGATGAGACGGCCCGTCGTCGTCTCGCCCGTGAATGCAATCTTGGCGATGCGCTTGTTCTGCGCAAGAGGCTTGCCCGCCTCGACGCCGAAACCATTGACGACGTTGAGGACGCCTGGCGGAAGGATGTCGCCAATAAGGTCCATCAAAACCATGATCGACATTGGCGTTTGCTCGGCAGGCTTCAAGATGACGCAATTTCCCGCTGCGAGCGCGGGAGCGAGTTTCCAGCATGCCATGAGCAACGGGAAGTTCCATGGGATGATCTGGCCGACAACACCGAGCGGCTCATGAAAGTGATAGGCAACCGTGTCGTGATCGATCTCGGCGATGGAGCCTTCCTGCGCACGCAGGCAGCCGGCGAAGTAGCGGAAGTGGTCGATCGCGAGCGGAACGTCGGCTGCCGTCGTCTCACGGATCGGCTTGCCGTTGTCCAGCGTCTCCACCATAGCGAGAAGATTGAGATTGCTCTCCATCCGATCGGCAATTTTATTCAGGAGCGACGCGCGCTCAGCCGGCGAAGCGTTGCCCCATTTCTCACGCGCGACGTGCGCGGTGTCGAGCGCAAGCTCGATGTCCTCAGCGGTGGAGCGGGCGATTTCGCACAATGGCTTGCCCGAAATCGGCGTCAAATTGGTGAAGTACTGGCCTTTCACCGGGGGGACCCAGTTCCCGCCGATGAAATTCTCATACCGCGGACGAATGCGAATTTTCTGAGAAAGCTCTTCGAGTGTTTGCTGAATCATAGGCTCGCTCCCTGGGGAAAAAGCGCGGATTTGCAGATATGCAAAGTCCGCCGCTATTTTTTGCTTTTTGGAATGCAGTTGATTTCGATGCTACGGTGGCCGCCAATCTGCGGGGACAATCGCCAAGCGTCACTATGGCCCAGCACGCAGCAGGGGGAACCTGTCTCAGTTCTGAGACACCCCTAACCGGGAGCGTAACGCGGTCTAACCGCGGGTAGGCGCGATATCAAATTCGCTCGACAATCCGGCTCGTCTCATCCGGCGATAGAGGGTCGCCCTGCCGATGCCCAATTCGCGCGCGGCTGCCGAAACGTTGCCCGATGTTCGGGCGAGGGCGCGCTGCAATTCGGCGCGCTCTGCGGCCCGAAGATCGGAGGCCTGCCGGCCGTGCGCGAGAACGTCGGAGACCGGTAGCGGCAGAAAGCCATCAGGCAGATCTAAGCTTTGTCGTGCGAGCCGCGTTGCGCCCAGGACCAGGTCGTAACTATCGACTGCGAGCAATGCTGCGCCGCGATACCCGTGGGCGGGCGCCATGAGAATCCGGCAATCAGGAAATGCGGCGCGGAAAGCCTGGGATTCGATTTCGCGTGCAGCGTCCGAAATAACCGTGGCGATCAGCGGAGCAAAATCCGACATCGTCTCGTCGCGACAAGAAGAGACATCCAGCACGCCGGCGAGTTCTGCATGCTCATCGAAGATAGGAGAACCGACGCAGCTCATTGACGTGTTGCGCGTGCGGAAGTGCTGATCGCGTAGAATGGCCACTGGGCGCTGTTCTGCAAGACAGGTCCCGATACCGTTGGTCCCCTCCTTGGCCTCGCTCCACACTGCGCCGGTCCACAGCCCTCTTTCCGCAAATATCTGATCGTCGCAAGCCATGCCGCGCCGATCGACAATCAATCCATTGGCGTCCGTAAGGAGCACGCAGCAGCCCGCGCGACCCACAGCATTGAGAACACGCTCGATGACGGGAGCGGCTGTCGCTGCAAGTGTACCCAGACGCTCCCGCGCCCTTCGAACAGTAATGTCAGTCTCACGGTCTGGCAGACCCTGCGCTTCGGGATCGAGCCGATGGTAAAGGAGCGAACGCCGCCAGGACGCCGCTAACGCGGATTGGGCGGCGGACGAGGTCGACTCCGCGACTTCGCGGACAAGTTCGGCGTGACCGCCATTCCTCCCGGACATATTCATTGTTGTCGACTCTGCCGGCTGGAAAATCTCAATACTAACAGGGAGCTGTGTTGGCCGCGCCGCCAGGCAAAACGCGATCAAAGCCCGATTGCCGGCTTATGATTTAGCGCATTCAAATTTGGGCAGCGAGATAAAAAAGCAAAGTCACTGCAGGCACAGAGAACATTGCGGATGCTTCCGCTAGCACTGGCAGCGCTCCCGGCGTGTGAAGGCCGCTTGCCCGGATTGTGAACGAGACCGTTCTCCTAACGTCTATCCGGTCCAACGCGGATCGGCGAAGAGCGCGCTGGCGAGGACCGTGCGTATGAGAATGCCATCTTTGTCAAAGACGGCGATGCGTTGTGCTTAAAGCACCAAGTCCGCACCGCCGCTCTTCGTCACCCTGCCGACGAAGCTGATGATATGACGCCGCCATCATTCCAAGACGGCTCCTGCATCCTTCACATCACCCGAGTTATCTGACGGCCTCACCGCCTTCTGCCTCCCCCACGCCTCGCGCCACCACGATTGGCGTGAAACGCCTGACGGCTTACACGCTGGCCTCCGCGGAAGGACTGAGGCTGCCTTTGTTTGACAAAGTTGCGGCCGCCCGAACCGCCGCGGGACTTAATCGATTTGCCGCCGCCATCCCTCACTTTTGAAACGCGCTGCCCGTCGTTTCTCAACTGCGCGCCGCGATTGGGCGTTTTATTGTTGAGCGCCGGACGGTCCGTCTTCTGCAAACGTCGCTCGATATCGGAGCGATTGAAATTCTTGTCCCCACGCGGGATGCGCCCGCTGTGATTGGGATTGTGCTTCCAGACGTTGTTCGTGAACCGGTGGTGGCCGCCGTTGATCGCGTTCCAGCGATTCCCATCGACGTTTATATGACGGTGGCGCCAGTCCCAGTGGTTCCAGCCCCAGATGCCGCCTGCGATCGCGATAGCGCCAGCGCCCCAGAAATATCCGTCGGTGAACACCGCGCCGGGATAACCCCAGTAGTAGGGCGGATAATCGGGATACCACCACGGACCATACACGACAGACGGCTCGTAGACCGGAACGTATACGGTATCGGGATTGGCGGGCTGGATGACATACGCACCGTCGTCGCGCGTGACGGTTTGCTGCGAATTGCTTTTGAGATGTCCGCTCCCCTCTGCTTTCGACCGCAGCAATTGGATCTCATTCATGATGTCGTCTTGCTGGGCAAGGAATGCGTCGCCGAGCTTTTGCGTCCAATCGAGCTGATCGCTCATCATCTTCAGGACATCGGGGAACTGCACTAGCGCCTTGATGCTCGGATCCCAATCTTTTGATTTGAGCGCGTCGACCAGCGCGTTCCCTTGAAGATTGACGTTTTCCTGAGCACTCCGCCATCTTTCCGCCTCGACGACGTCGAGGGGATACGTCGACGCCATCAAGACGTTCGAGAGCAGATCGTCCGGATAAAGCGCGATTGGCGCCAACATCTGGTCGAGCTGCTGCTTGGAAAATTTTTGGTCCTCTGCTCGTAAAGGTGCTTGGCCGCTGATCGCGAGGGCGATCAACACCAACCAAGACATCAAAACTGTTTTCATAAACTCCCTCCTACGGTCGTTAGCCTTCGGATCCGCTCGCTTGATTCATCGAGCCCAGGCGTTGCGGATTTGACGTGTTGATAGGTGCGTCGCGGCGCGCGGCGGATCGGCCACCAGGCACCGCGATGAGGCCGCGCACAAGCGCAGCGTGGTTACTGTATGTGAAGGCGCCACCAGTCTATCGATGGCGCTCATCGTCCTCACCAAAGCGCTTGCGTTCGAGCAACGATCGAGGCGCGCGAGAATGCGACCGGCCCAATGTCTGGCTGCGAGGATGTTTACATTCGGCGTCGAAAATAGATGATAAATACGCATAACCGTCGCTGGTAACGCGTAGTGACCTGCCCGTCGTTCGTGACGAATGTCACGCCGAGCACCTCAAATAGTCAAACGAATACGTCGCGGCGGCGCGGCAAACCGGCCTTCGTGATGAACGCCGGTCGAAAATTAAGAATTGATTTTTAGGCGAATAAGCCCGCGAATGTTCGATGGAAAGACACACACGCTTACGTCAATCAAGCGTAATCCCACCGCGCTGCATAAAGGGCCGGATAGCATCCAAATATAAACTCCCATGCCTCCGGTAACTGCCCACGCGATAACCACCGGGAAATGCTAAGTCTATCCGGCTGCCGCTCCAATTCAGCCTCTTGTCATGACGTGCCATTTACGGGTATGTACCCGCACCATGGCAACGAAATGCTATTGCATCGCGCTTCGTAAGGCCGAGCGAAGGGTGACGTCGGTCTACGATGAAGCCCTGAAGCCGGCTGGTGTTAATATTGCGCAATTCAGCCTCTTGCGGACGATCGAACGGGAAGCGCCCGTCTCACTGAGTAAAATTGGCCGATTGGCAGAACTTGATCGCTCGACGGTTGGCCGCAATGTCAAGGTTCTTGAGCGCATGGCTCTTGTGAAGACACTTCATGGCGAGGACCAGCGTGAGGCCGCAGTAGTGCTCACAGCTCGTGGCAGAAGCGTGCTTGTCGACGGGGCGAAGCTGTGGGACGAAGCGCAGACGAAGATCGAGAGAACGTTAGGCACTGTTGCTGCCAGGCACTTGAGAACGCTTCTTCAGACACTCTAATCATTTGACGATATGCGGGCATATACCCTCATGTCTTTCACCGTATGTCAGGAATTGCGATGATCTCTGCTCGGCTTGCATCATGGCTCGACACGAAGAACATCCACTATGGATGGGTCGTCGCCGGAACGACGTTCCTGACGATGCTTGCAACTGCCGGAGCGCTCGGGTCTCCCGGCGTCATGCTGGAGCCGCTCCAACGCGATTTCGGCTGGCAGAATGCCGATATCTCATTCGCACTCGCTGTTCGCTTGGTGCTGTTCGGTTTGATGGGCCCGTTTGCAGCCGCGCTGATGAACCGCTTCGGCGTTCGCAATGTCGTCATCGCCGCGCTGTCGCTGATTTCCACTGGACTGCTCGGATCTTTGGCGATGATCTCTGTGTGGCAGCTCGTCGTCTTCTGGGGCATCCTCGTAGGAATAGGCACGGGCATGACGGCGCTCGTCCTCGGTGCGACAGTCGCGACCCGCTGGTTCTCACGACGCCGCGGCCTCGTCGTCGGCATGATGACGGCGAGCACCGCCACCGGCCAGCTGGTCTTCCTGCCTCTCCTGGCCGAGCTGACGCAGCGCATCGGATGGCGCGCCGCTCTTCTCGTCGTTGTGGCGGTCCTGCTTCTGGCCCTTGTTGCCGTCCTGCTCTTTATGCGCGACTACCCCTCCAGTGTCGGCTTGGCGCCATTTGGCGAAAAGGAAATCGTCGAGCCGCCGAAACGTGATCACCGTCTCCTATCGCTCTTGTCGTCTCCTCTCATGGCTCTTCGCGAAGCGTCGAGTACGCCGACCTTCTGGGTTCTGTTCCTGACCTTCTTCGTCTGCGGCCTCAGCACCAACGGGCTCATCCAAACGCATTGGATATCGCTGTGCGGAGATTTCGGGATCGCGCCGGTCGGCGCAGCGAGCATGCTCGCCATGATCGGCGTCTTGGATTTCATGGGTACGATCTTTGCGGGCTGGCTATCGGATCGTTACGACAATCGCTGGCTGCTTTGCTGGTTTTACGGGTTGCGCGGGCTGTCGCTCCTTTACTTGCCCTTCAGCGAGTTCACAGTGCTTGGCCTGTCGATCTTCGGCCTCTTCTACGGCCTCGATTGGGTGGCGACGGTGCCGCCAACCGTGAAGCTGACGGCTGAACGCTTTGGACCAGAGCGAGCCACTTTGACGTTCGGCTGGATCTTCGCCGGGCACCAGCTCGGGGCAGCAACCGCAGCGTTCGGCGCGGGGGCGACGCGCACCATCTTCGGCACGTATCTTCCGGCGCTCTACGTGGCTGGCTTTATGTGCATCGTCGCCGCATTGCTCGTCATTTCTCTCAAGCCAAGGGCTAAGCTCGAACCTCAGCCCGAGTTGGCGTAAGAGAGCGATCGACAGCTGTCAGCGGCGCAATTGACGTACATCAATTCATCAATCGGGCACCGCTCTAAACTCGCCTCAATCTTCTGAGGGAGGCGATAATGACGGCATTTGAAAAATACTATCTTGGGATGTGCCTTGTGGCGTTTGTCGGATTCGGGATCGCCCTGGCTTACAACTCCTGGAGCTGGAACAGCCACGCGCGAAGATAGATAGCCCGGCCGAGCATTCGGGTGTCCTGAAGCTCAGGTCAAATTGGCCGCCTGAAAAAAAGAGGCTTGGAATCGGTCGGCACCGAACTCGGAGGCTTTTTTAGCCTCCGGCCGGTGCGGCGTCCTACCCCGCGAGAAATTCCGGCAGGAAACCTAACCCCAATCTGAAAGACGGGTCTGAGAACTGGCGAACGCCAGGAACGCAGAGCGCAACGCGTTTCCCCAACCCCACCATTTGAGAACGAATGTCGCGGCCGCCCGGAAGGCTCTTCCGTGGGCTGGACGCATGGCCTAATGGTGCCGACAACCGTTTGTCCTGTGCGCACGGTGACTCGGCAGCATGTGCTGTCGCAGCCAGCGCCAAACAAAGCGCGCATATGATTCGTCTCGACTCCATCAGCAAGCAGAACGGTCATCAGATCGTCTTCATCGAAGCGTCCGCCGCCCTCAACAGGGGCGAGAAGGTCGGCCTCGTGGGTCCGAATGGCGCCGGCAAGACGACGCTCTTCCGGATGATCATCGGCCAGGAGCACCCGGACGAGGGCCAAGTCTCGACAGATCGCGGCATCACCATCGGCTACTTCAGCCAGGATGTGGGAGAGATGGCAGGCAAAAGCGCCGTGTCCGAGGTGATGGACGGCGCTGGCCCGGTGAGCGCAGTCGCGGCCGAACTGGCGGAACTCGAGGCCGCCATGGCCGATCCCGACCGGGCCGACGAGATGGAAGAGATCGTCGAGCGCTACGGCGAGGTGCAGGGCCGTTTCGAAGAGCTGGGCGGCTATGCCCTCGAAGGCCGCGCGCGCGAAGTGCTCGCGGGTCTCTCCTTCAGCCAGGAGATGATGGACGGCGATGTGGGCGCCTTGTCGGGCGGCTGGAAGATGCGCGTGGCGCTGGCTCGCGTGCTCCTCATGCGTCCCGACGCCATGCTGCTCGACGAGCCGAGCAACCACCTCGACTTGGAAAGCCTTATCTGGCTGGAAGAGTTCCTCAAAGGCTACGAGGGCGTCCTGTTGATGACCTCGCACGATCGCGAGTTCATGAACCGCATCGTCACCAAGATCGTCGAAATCGACGGCGGCTCGCTGACGACGTATTCGGGCAACCACGAGTTCTACGAAAAGCAGCGCGCGCTCGCGGAGAAGCAACAGCAGGCACAGTTCGACCGCCAGCAGGCGATGCTCGCCAAGGAGATTCGATTCATCGAACGCTTCAAGGCGCGCGCCTCGCACGCCGCTCAGGTGCAAAGCCGCGTCAAACAGCTGGCGAAGATCGACCGCGTCGAGCCGCCGAAGCGCCGCCAGACGGTGATGTTCGAGTTCCAGCCGGCGCCGCGCTCGGGCGAGGACGTGGTCAGCATCAAGGGCGTGCACAAGAGCTACGGCAGCCGCAGCATCTATGAAGGGCTGGATTTCCACGTGCGCCGGAAGGAACGCTGGTGCGTCATGGGCATCAACGGCGCCGGCAAGTCCACGCTTCTAAAGCTCGTGGCCGGCTCGACGGAGCCCGATGCGGGCACAGTCAATATCGGCGGGAGCGTGAAGATGGGCTACTTCGCCCAGCACGCCATGGACCTCCTTCATGGCGACCGCACCGTATTCCAGTCGCTGGAGGATTCGTTCCCGCAGGCGGGCCAAGGCTCGCTGCGTTCGCTGGCCGGCTGTTTCGGCTTCTCCGGTGACGACGTGGAGAAGAGATGCCGTGTGCTTTCCGGCGGCGAGAAGGCACGCCTCGTCATGGCGAAGATGCTCTACGACCCGCCGAATTTCCTGGTGCTGGACGAGCCCACAAACCATCTCGACATGGCGACCAAGGAAATGCTCATCGTCGCGCTGTCGCAATACGAGGGCGCGATGCTGTTCGTCTCGCACGACCGGCACTTCCTCGCCGCGCTGTCCAATCGGGTGCTGGAACTGACCCCCGAGGGCATCCACAAATACGGCGGCGGCTACACCGAATACGTCGAGCGGACCGGCCAGGAAGCTCCGGGCCTGCGCAGCTGAGCCCTTCCCCGCGAGCACAAGCAATCGAAGCGTCGAACAATCGGCGTTCTCAGCGTACATGTGTGGTGAGATTGAAGTCGGGTCCTGATTCTCGGCGGCGAACCAAAGGAACCGGACCATGAACGGTGCGCAGGCACTCATCACCACCGCTTTGAACGAAGGCATCGAGGTCTGTTTCGCAAATCCGGGCACGACGGAGTTGCCGTTGGTTCTCGCGATGGATCAGGTTGCCGGGATGCGTGGCATCCTTTGTCTCCACGAGAACGTCGCGACCGGAGCGGCCGACGGCTACGGCCGGATGCTGTCCAAGCCGGCGATGTGCTTGCTCCATTTGGGACCCGGCCTTGCTAATGGTCTGACGAATTTGCACAACGCGCGGCGCGCAGGAACGCCGATCCTGAATGTCATCGGCGAACATGCGACGTGGCATCGCGCGGCCGATCCGTTGTTGGCATCCGACATCGAAGGGCTGGCCCACACAGTCAGCGCGTATACGAAGCGAAACGTGGGTGCGGCGGCGATAGCGTCAGATCTGGCCGAAGCGGTAGAGCGCGCGCGAGCGGGCGGTATCGCGACCCTGATCGTTCCCCACGATTGCCAGCTGGGCGACGCCGGTGACGATCGTCCACATCGGCGCGCCATATCGAAAGGTAGCTACTCGCCGGCGAATATGACCGCGGCGACACGGGCGCTCAAGCGCGGAAAGTCAGCCATCTTGTTGGGCGGCGAGGGCTTATCGGAATCCGGCATGCGGCTCGCCGGCAGAATTGCTGCCGCGACCGGCGCCGATCTTCTCTGCGATACGTTCTTCGCTCGCATGGAGCGCGGGGGCGATTTACCCGCAGCGACGAGGCTCCCATATTTTCCCGATCAGGCGCTGGCGCTGACACGCCGCTACGAAAACGTGGTGCTCGCTGGCACGCGCCGCCCCGTTACCTTCTTCGGATATCATGATCAACCTAGTTATTTGACCAGCGAAGAACAGACCGTCACGCTGGCGGCTCGCGGCGAGGATGTTCTCGGAGCGCTGGAGGCAGTCGCAGCCGAGCTTCAGGCTTCACAAGATGTCAGCCGTCAGCCTGGCGCGCCCCTCTCGATGCCGCGCGGGGGGCTCGACGCACAGTCCGTTACCGCAATCATCGGGCTGCTGCAGCCGGAAAACTGCATCGTCATGGACGAGGCGTTGACCGCCGGCACGCCGTATTTCGAAGCATCCAGGAACGCACCACGCTTCAGTCATTTGATGTTGACGGGCGGCGCCATCGGCGAAGGTCCAGGCGCGGCAACAGGTGCTGCCATCGCATGTCCGGACCGCAAGGTCATCAATTTCGAATCCGATGGATGCGGCGCTTATTCCGTGCAGGCGTTCTGGACGCAGGCGCGCGAGAACTTGGATGTCGTCACGATCATCGGCTCCAACCGCAGCTACAACATTTTGAACGTGGAGTTTCAGCGGGCAGGAGTAACGGCGCCCGGGCCCGTCGCCCGCTCGATGACGGGGCTGGATCGTCCCTATCTCGATTGGGTCAGGATCGGAGAAGGTTTCGGCGTGCCGTCCGTCGCAGTCGATAGTTCAGAAGCGCTGGCGCGCGAACTGGAAAAAGCCCTCGCTCAAAAGGGACCGCGCCTGATCGAAGCGATCATGTCGTAGCAAGATCGGTCGCCGATCGGCGCGATCAATGTTTCTCAGGCTCGGCCGTAAGCAGTTTGTAGAAGATATCCTTGCCCTGAAGAGTGCGCAGCTTCTGCGTGACCTCACGGCTGCGCATCCGCCGCGACACCGCGGCGAGCATGTTGAGGTGTTCGCCTTCGGCAGCAGACGGCACGAGCAGAAGAAAAACGAGATCGACCGGCATGTTGTCGATCGCTTCAAAATCCACCGGAGGCTTAAGGCGTGCAACGAGCCCGAACGGCTTTTTGAGCCCAATATAGCGAGCATGCGGAATTGCAACGCCGCCGCCCATGCCCGTCGATCCGAGCTGTTCTCGTTTCATGAGCTCAGTGACGATGACGTCGCTGCTCAAGCCGATGGACGGCGCCGCGCGCCGCGCGAGATCTCTGAGCAGAGAGATTTTATCCGGCTCGCTGACATCGAGGAAGACGTCACTGGGCGAGAGAAAGCTGCTGATGCTGGTTGGCATTTAGGGTCGCTCTATAATTCGTCGGGAATTCGCAGGCGATAGCCGACGCCTGTTTCGGTCAGAATGTATTCAGGGCTTTCCGGATGCGTTTCGATTTTTTGCCGGAGTTGACGGACATAGACACGCACGTACTGTGAATCCGCCGACGGGCCCCAGAGTTCCCGAAGTAAAAAGTTATGTGTGAGAACCTTTCCAGCGTGCTGAACGAACAGCCGCAGCAGATCGTATTCCTTGGGAGAAAGCTTAATTTCCCGGTCGCCGACTTTAACGATGCGCCGGACGAGATCGACGGTCAGATCTCCGACACGAAAAATGGGACGCTCGCCATGGCTTTGCAACTGGTGGCGTAGCGCCGCGCGGATGCGGGCCAGAAGCTCATTTATGCCGAAAGGCTTCGTAACGTAATCGTCAGCGCCGAGATCGAGAGCATGAACTTTGGCGCCTTCGTCAGCCCGGCTCGAGAGCACCACGATGGGAACGGATTCATTCTTCGCGCGAATGGCGCTGAGGAGATCGAGACCCTGCATATCGGGAAGGCCAAGATCCAGGATGATGAGATCCGGCTTCGTATCGATAAGTTCCAACGCGGCTCGGGCGTTGGGCGCATCCGTCACTTGATAGCCCTGTGTCGCAAGACCCATGCGCAACAGCTTACGAATGGGCGGCTCGTCGTCTATGACCAGAACGTTGAGAGGCGCGCTCATGCAGCGTGATCCAACGTTTCGCTCTCGAAGCCCGCCGGCAGGGAAATCGTGAACACGGCGCCGCTGCGATCGAGCAGGTTTGCGGCCCTTATCGTGCCGCCCATGATCTCGACGAACCCGCGCGAAATGGGAAGCCCGAGCCCCGTTCCGGCGCGCACGCGATCACCTTTGTAGGACCGATAGAACTTATCGAAGATGCGCTCAAGGTCTTCCGGTGGAATTCCCGGGCCCTCATCCGATACCTGCAAAGTAATCCGGTCGTAGTCTTGCCAGGCGTCGATTTGTATAGCGGTGCCCTCCGGCGCGTATTTGGCGGCGTTGTCCAATAAGTTGAAAAGCACCTGCTCCAGAAGGACCGAGTCGGCTCTCACTTGCGGATTGTCCGTGGCAGGCGTGTAACGCACATTATGATGGGCTAGAATCTTTTTCGCTCTCTTGAGTGCCGCATCGACGATCTCGCTGACGTCGTGCACCTCAGCCTTCGGCGCGACGGCGCCCGCCTCGAGCTTGGTCATGTCCAGGAGATTGGCGATAAAGCGATTGAGACGCTCGGATTCATCTATGACTGTCGAGAGAAGCTCATCCCGCGAGGCCTCATCAAGCTTGTCCGATACGTCGCGTAATGTACTTGCCGCGCCGAGGATTGCGGCGAGGGGTGTCTTGAGATCGTGCGATAGCGAAGTCAGCAGCGCCGCCCGAAGCCGCTCGGTTTCCGCGGTGCGCTTCGCTTGCTCGATGTCCTCGACCAGCCGTACGCGCTCAATCGCAAGCGCTCCCTGGTTGATCAGGGCATCGAACAGACGCCGCTGATCGGGCGTCAGCAACGGGCCCGGATTGTCGCTATCGATGCCGACGACGCCGACGACGCCACGCGCCGTGTGCAACGGCAGAAAGAGGCGCTGGGAGCCGGGCAGCGTATCCGCTCCGCGCCCAGCGGGACGATCATTCATCCATGCCCACGTGGCTGCCGCCAAATCAGACGCGTCGAGGGTATCCTCCGGCGGATAACCTGCTTTGACCGCGATGGAACCATTGTCCGGCAGCAACAGCACCACGCGAACTTTCAGCATCGACGCGATCTGGAAGGCGGTCGCCCAAAGCACATCGTCAAGCGTGGCCGTTGCGGCGAGCTTCCGGCTGAAGCCGTAAAGCGATTCCGTGGTGCTGGCGCGATTGACGGCAATGACTGCCTGACTGCGCGTCTGGGCCGCGATGTTCGATACGACGATTGCGACGACCGCGAACGATACGAACGCTGCAACGTTCTTCGGGTCCGAAATGGTGAACGTGTAGAGCGGCGGAAGGAAGAAGAAATTGTACGTGAGCGATCCCAAGACACTGGCGACGAGCGAGGGCAACAGGCCGTGACGAACAGCGACGGCGATAATGCCTGTCAGAAAAATGAGGTCGACGCTTTCGACGCCGATCCACGGCCGGATCAGCCACGACAATCCGAGTGACGTCGCCATGGCCGCTACGGCAAACGTGTAGGCAAGGAGATTGTTGGAGGGTTTCTCGGGAGCGGCGCGGACGACCGGTCTGGGCTGCGCGCCGTTGGGAAGTTGCTCGCCCGAAATGACGTGCACGCTGGTATCGGCCGATTGCCTGACGAGATCGTGCACGACGGAGCCGTGCAGAATTTCGAACCAGCGCGGCCTCTCGGATTTGCCGATTATGATTTGAGTGACATTATGTGCTCGCGCGTAGGCCATAATATCGTCGGCGATCTTCCGCGAGCTTCCAGGAATAGTGAGAGTTTCAGCGCCGAGCTGCTCGGCGAGCCGGAGCGCTTCGGCGACACGGTTTCGCTCCTCATCGGAAAGGCGGATGCTCCGGCGCGTTTCGACCGTCAACGCGGTCCACGGTGCGTGCAGGCGATCGGCAGCCCGTTTCGCGTACCGCACGAGCCCCGCCGAGCGCGGATCGTCGCTGATACAAACGAGCACGCGTTCGCACGCGGCCCACGGCCCGAGCATCGCTTTAGCGCGCAGCTGCGTGACAAGCTGCTCATCGACGCGTTCAGCGGTTTGCCGCAAGGCGAGCTCGCGAAGCGCCGTGAGGTTGACGGGCGAGAAGAAATTCTCGAGCGCGAGCTGCGCTTGCTCGGGAATATAAACTTTCCCTTCCTTCAGTCGCTGGATCAGATCCTCAGGCGTGATGTCGACGAGCTCGACGTCGTCGGCACGGGCGAGAATGGAATCGGGAACGGTCTCGCGCACGCGGACGCCCGTTATCTGCGCGACGACTTCGTTGAGACTGTCAATATGTTGAATATTGATTGTCGTGTAGACGTCGATGCCCTGATCCAGCAATTCCTCGACATCGAGATACCGCTTCGGGTGGCGGCTCGACGGCGCATTGGTATGAGCGAGCTCATCGACCAGCGCGATTTGCGGGCGGCGCGCAATGAGGGCATCGAGATCGAGCTCGTCGAGTTCCTTGCCTTTGTATTCTACCTTTCTGGGAGGGATGACAGTCATGCCGCGCAGGAGCGCCTTCGTCTCCTTGCGGCCGTGCGTCTCGACGACGCCGACGACGACATCAGCGCCCTCCTTGAGCTTCGCGCGAGCCGTGCGCAGCATCTCATAGGTCTTTCCGACGCCTGGCGCGGCGCCAAGAAAGATTTTGAGCCGGCCCCGGCCGCGCGCTTCTCGTCGCGAAATCTCGAGAAGCGCGTCTGGTGATGGCCGTTTGTGCTGCGCGTAGGTATCTTCTGCCATCGAGGCTATCCCGAGAGCGACTGCCGCCGCTCCACCTTCATCGCGCCGCCACGCGATCCAGATCGAGGTTTAGCGCTAGAACATTGATATGGGGTTCACCGATTAAACCAAAAAGACGGCTTTCGATATGGCTCTCGACCAGTTGCTTAACATCGGCCTCCGGCAGATTGCGGGCTTTGGCGACACGCGGCACCTGGAAGTATGCGGCGGCGGGCGATATGTCCGGATCGAGCCCGCTGGCGGTGGTCGTCACGAGGTCCAGCGGAACGGGCGTGGAAGGGTTCTCCGCCCTGAGCTTTTCAACGTCGCCCTTGACGCGATCGATCAACGCCTTGTTCGTCGGGCCTAGGTTCGAGCCCATCGAGTTCGCGGCATTGTACGGCTGCGGCACGGTCTTGCTGGGGTCAGACGGATCGGTGCCGGTGGTCGCCGACAGCCGGCCGCGGAAATAGCGGTCGCTCGTAAAGGATTGCCCGATCAGTTCCGAGCCGATGATTTTTCCGTCGCGCACGATCAGGCTGCCCTGCGCCTGTTTTGGAAAGAGTGCGCCCGCAAGCCCAGTCATCGCGAGTGGATAGATGAGGCCCGTGATGACCGTCAGAGAGACCAGCAATACGAACGCGGGGCGTAAGAGTTTGAACATTGGAGTTCCCTATCAAACGAGGTGCAGAGCGTTGACCGCGATGTCGATCGCCTTGATGCCGACAAAGGGGATCAAGACGCCGCCAAGGCCATAGATCAGCAAGTTCCGGCGAAGCAGCGGGCCCGCGCCGATCGGGCGATAGGCGACGCCTTTGAGCGCGAGCGGGATCAAGGCGATGATGATCAGCGCGTTGAAGATGATCGCCGACAGGATCGCACTTTGCGGGCTGCCGAGGTTCATGACGTTGAGAGCCTGCAGCTGCGGATAGAAGGCGAGGAACATCGCGGGAATGATCGCGAAGTATTTGGCGACGTCGTTTGCAATGGAGAACGTCGTCAAGGCGCCGCGAGTCATCAAGAGCTGCTTGCCGATCTCCACGATCTCGATGAGCTTCGTCGGGTTGCTGTCGAGGTCGATCATATTGCCGGCCTCACGCGCGGCGACGGTGCCGGTGTTCATCGCGACCCCGACGTCGGCCTGCGCCAACGCAGGGGCGTCATTGGTGCCGTCGCCGCACATCGCAACGAGCTTGCCCCTGGCCTGTTCGTCGCGAATAAGGCGC
>NZ_JAIELN010000022.1 GCF_019753045.1 Hyphomicrobium sp. | reverse complement strand
ATACGGCCGCGCTCACCGAAGCGACCGGCGTCATTCTGAAGGTCCACACCTCGAACTACCGCATTCTCGGATTTACGTCCGAAGTCGGTGGCACGGAACTCGCCCGCATTGCTGCGGAGGCGAAAGTCGCGCTGATGAATGATCTCGGATCGGGCACGCTAGTCGATCTGTCCCGGTATGGCCTGAAGAAGGAGCCGACAGTGCGCGAGGCCATCGCGCAAGGCGCGGACGTGGTCACGTTCTCGGGCGACAAGCTTCTCGGCGGCCCCCAAGCGGGGTTCATTGTAGGCAAGCGCGCCCTCATCGAAGCGATCAATCGCAACCCGATGAAGCGCGCGCTGCGCGTCGATAAGATCCGCCTCGCGGCGATCGAAGCGACGCTGAAGCTTTATCGCGACCCGGATCGCCTTGCCGAACGCTTGCCCACGCTCCGGCTGCTTGCGCGCCCGCATTCGGAAATCGAAGATCAAGCGCGGCGTCTTCTCCCTGCAGTGCGGCACGCGGTCGGACCAGACTTCACCGTGACGATCTGCCAATGCGAAAGCCAGATCGGCTCAGGTGCGCTGCCGCTCGATAAGATACCGAGCGCCGGCCTCGCCATCGCATCGAACGCCGGCGGCGGCGCGCTCGAGCATCTGGCTGCTGCGTTGCGCGGCTTGTCTCGCCCCGTTATCGGCAGACTGGACAACGGCTCCCTCATTCTCGACCTCCGATGCTTGACCGATGAAGCCGCATTTCTATCTGTTTTGAATACGCTCGACCGCAGCGCCCCGGCCCAATCCGGGAACGGGCAACGCAGCCGACAAAACAGATGATCATCGGCACCGCTGGCCACATCGATCACGGAAAAACGGCGCTGGTCAAAGCGCTGACCGGCGTCGACGGCGACCGCTTGAAGGAAGAGAAAGCGCGCGGAATCACGATCGACCTCGGCTTCGCATATCTGCCTTCGCCGGAGGGCCAAATCCTCGGCTTCATCGATGTGCCCGGCCACGAGCGCTTCGTGCACACGATGCTCGCAGGCGCAAGCGGCATCGACTTTGCTCTGCTCACGGTTGCCGCCGACGACGGGATCAAACCTCAGACGCTCGAACATCTTGCGATCCTCGATCTCCTCGGCATCAGCCAGGGCGTCGCTGTTGTGACGAAGGCCGATCTCGCGAGCGACGAGCGCATCGCCGAAGTCACGGGCCAAATCAAAGAGGCGATTGCCGATACGGCTTTCGCGAACGCCGATGTCATGGCCGTCTCGGTGATCACGGGACAGGGCATCGATGAACTGCGGGACTATCTTATTGTGGCGGCCTCTGTGATCCATGCGCGATCGGCGGACGGGCGATTTCGCCTCGCGGTCGACCGCGTCTTCACATTGCCCGGCGTGGGCGTCGTCGTAACCGGAACTGTGCTCTCCGGCATCGTGCGCCTCGGCGACCAGGTGCAACTCAGTCCGTCGGGATTACCGGCGCGCGTCCGTTCGATACACGCTCAAAACAAACCCGCCGAGTTCGCAAAAGCCGGCGACCGCAGCGCGCTCAACCTGAGCGGAGCAGATATCTCCAAAGATTCAATTCATCGCGGTGACGTCGTGCTCGATCCGGAGCTTCACGCGCCGACAGATCGCATCGACGCGGTGTTGCGTGTCTTGCCATCGGAAGAAAAGCCGATTGGACAATGGTTTCCCGTGCGTTTGCATCACGCGGCGACCGAAGTCGGGGCGCGTATCGTTCTGCTCGACGACAAATCTCTTGAGCCCGGAGCCGCAGCCTACGTCCAGCTTGTTCTCGATCAGCCGATCGCCGCTGGTGTGCATGATCGCTTCGTGGTGCGCGATGTCTCCGCGCAACGCACCATCGGCGGCGGCAAGTTCATCGATCTCCATGCGCCGTCCCGAAAGCGGCGAACGCCAGAGCGGCATGCGCAACGCGAAGCAATGGCGATCGATGATCCGTCGGCGTCACTGTCGGCGCTTCTTGAAGTGGCGCCGTTTTCTGTCGAACTCACGGCATTCGCACGCGATAGGGCGCTTTCCATCGCGCAAATGGGACGGCTCGCGTCCGGCCTCGAACTGATGATCCTGGAAACCCGCGATACCCGCACGGCCCTGTCGCCGCTACGATGGAAGTCCTTTTGCGGAAGCCTGAGTGAGAAGGTCGCCGAGTATCACGCCGCGAACCCCGATCTCCAGGGTATCGGACGCGAGCAACTCCGCCTCATGCTGCAGCCGCGTCTCGGCAAGGCAGCATTCGCGGTGGCGCTTCAGAGATTGTCCGAAGCAGGGGGCATCGCACGCGACGGCGCATTCGTTCGCCTCACGTCCCACAACGTCCGCCTTGCACCCGGCGACGAAACCGCCTGGATAGCCACCGCGGAGCTTCTGGGTGGCGATGAGCGCTTTCGTCCGCCGCGCGTGCGCGATATCGCGACCGCGACGGGAAGCCCTGAGCGCGATGTTCGCCGGCTGCTGAAACTCGCAGGCCGTTTGGGATGGGTCGATGAGGTGGCGCACGACCACTTCTTCCTGCGCGAGACCATCCGCGAGATCGTGGCCATTGCGGCTGACATAGCGGCGCGGGCGGAAAGCAAATCCTTCAACGCTGCGGAACTCCGCGATCGCCTCGACAACGGGCGCAAGGTCGCGATCCAGATTCTGGAATTCTTGGACCGGCACGGCGTGACGCTGCGCAAGGGCGATCTCCGACGCATGAACGTCCATCGGCTGGACTTGTTCGGAAGTGTCGTGCTTTCGTCCGCTGACGTGCACGGAGGTGAAGCGTCCCCGGTGGGACGTTCGGACTTCAAATCCGAGTGGGGCAGCGAGCCTGTCCCAGGTGGGTTCGACTCCCACTCGCCTCCGCCAACATTGCCGAAAAAGCGCGTGTGAACAGCGCTTGGACTTCTGGCTAGAAAATATTGATCCGCGGTTCGCCGGTTCTGACCATGCCTATGATGCGAGCCGATGGATAACCGGCTTCTTCGATCGTGCTGCGGATATCTTCAGCGTGCTCGTCGGCGCATGCGATCAAGAGACCGCCCGACGTCTGCGGATCGCTCAGCAGCGTTCGTCCATAAGCCGGTAGACTCGCCGGCAAAACAACCTCGTCCCCATAGCTTGCCCAGTTGCGCGCCGATGCGCCCGTCGCAAACCCCGCTTCCGTCAACGCTTCGGCGGACGATAGAAATGGAATGCGGTCATACGCGATATCGATGCTGACGCCGCTCCCGCGCGCCATCTCGAGAGCATGACCGAGAAGTCCGAAGCCGGTCACGTCCGTCATTGCGTGCACAGACGGCACCTCGCCGAGCGTTTGGCCGATGCGGTTCAACAAGGTCGTCGACGCCATCATTTCGGCGTAGGCATCCGCGGGCAGCGAGCGCTTCTTGAATGCCGCCGAATAGATGCCGACGCCGATCCCCTTCGTCAGGATCACCGCGTCCCCCGGCATCGCGCCGGAATTCCGGCGGACATTTTGATGCTTCGTGAGCCCGATCACTGCCAGCCCATAGATCGGTTCTGGCGTGTCGATCGAGTGGCCGCCCGCGACGGGAATCCCTGCTTCCGCACAAACGGACGCGCCGCCTGCAAGGATCTCGCGCACGGTCTCGACGGGAAGCTTGTCGAGCGGCATTCCGAGGATCGCCAGCGCCATGATCGGCCGCCCGCCCATGGCGTATACGTCGGAAATGGCATTGGCCGCGGCGATGCGGCCGAAGTCGCGCGCGTCATCGACCATCGGCATAAAAAAATCGGTCGTCGCGATAACGCATTGATCGTCGTCGATACGCCAGACGGCGGCGTCGTCACCGGTTTCCGTTCCGACGAGCAGTTGCGCAAAGGGACCGGCTCCTGGCTGCCCGGCGAGCAGCTGCTGCAGGACGGAAGGAGCGAGCTTGCACCCGCAGCCGCCGCCATGCGCCAGATCAGTCAAGCGAATTACGGAGCCTAGCATATTTCATGCCTCGTTGCGGAGCGCAGGTTCATGAGAAACCGAATATGACACAAAACTGTTTGCCTCATGCCAGGATATGGGTAGACGATCCGTATACGCCACGGCAGAAATACGTCACCCGCATTGCCAACCGAACTGTCAGTTGGAGGAATGGATGAACGCCACTCGCCAATCCGGGATGACGCTGAGGTGGATCATCTTTCTGACGTTGGCTTTTGTCGGACTTTTCTACGTAAAATGGTTTCCATACTATAACCGCGCATTCGTCGCTGCGGCGAACCATTCGATCGGAAATTCGATACTGATGGGAACGTCAGCAGCGCCGCCCGCACCATCGTGGGACGCCGCGTTCAGCTATGCCCTGGCTTACGGCAAATCCATCTGGCAGGCCATGGTGCTCGGCCTTTTGCTGGGCTCGGCGATACAAGCGCTCCTGCCGGCCGATTGGGTGGCACGCGTGCTGGGCAAGACCGGCTTCGGGACTGTTGCGACCGCCGGAATACTCTCCGTGCCGAGCATGATGTGCACGTGCTGTGCGGCTCCTGTCGTCGTCGGAATGCGTGAACGTCAGGCATCTCCCGGCGCCGCGATCGCCTTTTGGCTCGGCAATACGGTGCTCAATCCCGCGACGCTGGTGTTCATGGGATTTGTCCTCGGCTGGAATTGGACAGCCCTGCGCATCCTCTTGGGGGTGCCGATGGTGTTTGGTCTCGGCTACCTTGTGAACCTGATGGTAACGCCGAACGAGGCCGCGGCAGCCGAAGCGCGCATTGCGGAGCTGACAGCCAAGTCGGCGACATCGGAAGCGACGGGCCCGAACGCGTTCGTTCGCTGGATCGAAATTTTCGTGCGCATGTCGGTGCGCCTGATCCCGGAATACTTAATCCTGGTCCTGCTGCTCGGAGCAGCCCGCGCTTGGCTATTTCCCGAGATCGGCCCCGCCGTCGACAACAACATCGGTTGGATCGTGGCATTCGCGGTCGCCGGAATGCTGTTTGTGATCCCGACGGCAGGCGAGGTGCCGATCGTTCAAGCCATGCTCGCGCTCGGCATGGGGGCGGGACCCGCGGCGGCCCTGTTGCTGACCCTGCCGCCGGTGAGCCTGCCATCTCTTGCGATGGTCAGCGGGTCGTTCCGCACGAAAACGCTTCTCACGGTGGCGGGCGGGGTCGTGGCGTTCGGCATCATCGCCGGACTGATCGCCGCTGCTCTCAAATTGTAAGATCGATCTACCCGACGAGAAGCATCGGATTGGGTGCGTGCCGTGCCCAACCCGCTTCGGAGACCATGATGTCGAGGCCGAGCGTCGCGAGGTCATCGGCGTAAGGATCAGCCTTCGTATCCTTGATCTGATAAATCAACTTTGCGTACGTCTGGCAGTCGTCGCAGATCTCTGCTTTGACGACGCCCGGGCCGCCTTCGATCTCTTTGAGTGAAACTTTGTGGGAACTCTCGCAGGTGATGCATACTGCGCGCACGTGGTTCCAGGCCGTCGAGCAGAGGGAACAATAGAGGTAGCGAATTCCGGGCGCGTCCCCCGATGCAGTGATCAATCCCGAAACCGGCGTCGAACCGCAACACGGGCAAAGTCCACGCTGGGGCAGGAGCCGCAACGCCGAAGCGTCGAGCGACCCTGCGAGCCGCGTGAAATAAACTTGAAGTGCCGCAGCCACATAGAGCGCGGAGCCGGCATCAGCGCCTCGGACGGTATCGCGAAGGAAACCATCAGCCAAATCTTCGATTGCATCGGTCGTCGAGCTGCGCACTTTGGTGATCGTCTCGCGAGCGGGCGCGGGAAGCGAACATCTTTCGAGCGCGTCGAGCATGAGCGCGAGACCGTCGCGCCACGCCGAATTGCGGTGATGCCCGTCCGCCGCGAGTGGCGGAATCCGCCCCGCCACCGAGCGGTCGATCAGCGAGCGGTCTATGGGCGGCATCGGCGCGAGCGTCGTCGCCGCGATGTGTTGCGCATCCGAAAGATCGGCCATGAACGTCAGCCATTTGGCCATGGGATGATCGGGCGACAATGCTCTCATCCGATCCGCGGTGGCGGAAAAGCGCAACATCGGATTGGGCAGCAACAACGCCTCTGGCGTTGTTACGCCGCCCTGCGGGTTACCGATCCACTTGCCGGTTGGCGGCGATCCACCTTGCTTCATGAACGCAACCTCATTCGCGCGTCTCTCGCGTTGTGACATTCGGCCTTGGTCCGTTGGACCCCGTAGCCACCAGCGAACGAAACCATTTGCGGTGATGACGCCAAGCCCACCCCGGTGTCACGTAACCTTGGGTCATCGCCCGCATCGATCCGCGAACCCAGATCGCCGCATAGACGTGGACGATCCATATGATGATCGCCGCGATGGCGGCCATGGAATGAATGAGCAGCGCAGCGCGCTGCGTCGGGATCGACGTGGCCGTCCCGAAGTACACTTCCCACATCACGAGACCGGTAATGAGGAGCACCGGAATGAGCAGCGCCATCGACCAGAAGACGAACTTCTGACCGGCGTTGAAGCGCCCGACTTCCGGAATATCTTCTTCGTCATTGGCGAGAACGCGATCGATCGCCTTCATCCAGGCGACATCGTCTCTGTTCCATAAATTGTCGCGCCAGAACTGGATGATCAGACCGCTAAAGCTGATGAACAGTACGATGCCGATCCATGGATGGGCCGCCCGTGCCCATTGCCCGCTCCCGAACAGGCCGGACATCCAATAGAGAAACGGATGAAACATCGATAGTCCGGAGATCGCCAATAGGATGAAGCAGAGCGCAGTGATCCAATGGTTGATCCGCGTAACCGTATCGTTTCGCGTCAATGCTCCGGGCGGCCTGGTCATACTGGAGGCTCCACTGGCTCTGTTCGCTGCGGCCTCCCGCCGGTATCAGGCGGTGGTCGGGTGGTTGCTGCCTTGGCCTCGATGAGGCGCTCGGCTGCCTCTTCATCTTCGGGCTGAACTTCGTTCGGACCGGCGACAACCCAATGCATGAAGCCCGCGATGGCTGCTGCCGCAACGCCGATGAGCGCCGCCGGCTTGATGAGACCTTTCCAGAATTCGACAGTCGGACTGATCGTCGGATTCTCGGGCAACCCGGCGTAGATCGTCGGCGTGTTGGCGTGGTGGAGGACATACATGACATGGGTCCCGCCAACGCCGGGTGGATCGTAAAGACCGGCATTTTCAAAGCCGCGAGACTTGAGATCTTCGATCCGCTCGCCGGCCCAGTCCGTCATATTTTTCTTCGTTCCAAACAGGATCGCGCCGGTCGGGCATGCCTTCACGCAGGCCGGCTCCAAGTTGACGGCGACGCGATCGGAGCACAGCGTGCATTTATACGACTTGTGATCGACCTGGCTGATGCGTGGAATGTCGAAAGGACAGCCTTTCACGCAGTAGCCGCAGCCGATGCAATTCTCGCTGATGAAATCGACGATGCCGTTCTCGTACTGAACGATGGCTCCGGGCGCAGGGCAGGCCTTGAGGCAACCGGGGTCCTCGCAATGCATGCAGCCGTCCTTCCGGATCAGCCATTCGAGATCGCCTTTGTCGTTCTCCCATTCCGTGAAGCGCATGAGCGTCCACGTTTCGGGATCGAGATCCATGGGATTTTGTAAAGTGCCATGAAACGTTCCGACGGGATTTCTGAGATTGTTCCACTCCATGCACGCCGCTTGGCATGCCTTGCAGCCGATGCATCGGGTGACGTCGATGAGCTTCGACATCTCCGCTTCGCGATTGCGAGCAGCGGGCGGCGTGATCGTTGTCGCCGAGATACGGATGTAGTTCTGCGATTGATAATTCGTCATCGGCTACTCCGTCAGACCTCGCCTTCAGGTCCGTTGCTCGGCTCGACATTTACGAGAAACGCCTTGAATTCCGGTGTCTGGGTGTTGGCGTCGCCGACCGACGGCGTGAGTATGTTGGCGCCGTAGCCTTTCTTCGCCTGGCCCGTGAAGCCCCAGTGGAGCGGAACGCCGATGACGTGCGTTGCCTTTCCCGCGACCATCATCGGCTTGATCCGCTTGGTTACCATTGCCTTGCAGATCATGTATCCGCGCTTCGAGCTGACGCGGACCCAGCCGTTGTTTGCGATGCCCTTTTCGTTCGCCAGGACTTCTCCGATCTCGATGAATTCCTGCGGCTGCAGGATCGCGTTGATCAGCGCATGTTTTGTCCAATAGTGGAAATGCTCGGTCAGACGGTAGGTGGTGCCCACATACGGGAAGTCGGCAGACGTTCCGAAGTCGGCGCGATCGTCCGGAAAGACCCGCGCCGCCGGATTGTTCTGAACCTTCGGATGAAGCAGGTTTTCAACCGGCGATTCCATCGGCTCGTAATGCTCGGGGAATGGTCCGTCCACCATCTGATCGAGAGCGAAGAAGCGGCTGGTACCTTCCGCGTTCATGATGAAGGGGCCGACGCCTTCCGACGGGTTGATCGTCGGCCCGTAATCGGGAACGTCGATGCCCACCCAGCGACTGCCGTTCCATTGGATGATGGGCTTAGCAGGGTTCCACGGATTGCCGGCAACGTCGGCGCTGGCGCGATTGTAGAGAATGCGGCGGTTGGCCGGCCAAGCCCACGCCCAACCCGGTGTGATGCCCTGATCGCGCGGATCGTGCGTATCGCGACGGGCCATCATGTTACCCTTCTCGGTGTAGGAACCCGTGAAGATCCAGCAGCCGCTTTCGGTCGTGCCGTCGTCGCGAAGTTGTCCGAAGCTGTCGAGCTGTTGGCCTGCTTTGAGTAAGATCGCTCCTGAATCGTCCTTGATGTCGGCGCGCGCCTTTCCGTTCATTTCCTTCGCTAACTCGTCGGCACTCGGTTCGACGGGATTGGTGTAATTCCACGTGAGCTTCAGAATGGGATCAGGGAAGGCGCCACCTTCTTTGCGATAGAGTTCGCGCATCCGGTGGAAAATGCCGGCCATGATCCAGATATCGGATTGTGCTTTGGCGGGAGGTTCGGCGGCTTTCCAATGCCATTGCAGCCAGCGCGCCGAATTGACGAGCGTCCCGTCTTCCTCAGCGAAACATGTTGTCGGCAACTGGAAGACTTCCGTCTCTATCTTCGCAGGGTCGGACGGATTGAACGGCCCGACGTCTTCCCAGAAGCGCGACGTCTCCGTGTCGAGCGGGTCCATGACGACGAGGTACCGGAGCTTGCTCAATCCGCGCCGGATCTTGTTCTTCTCCGGGAAGGCCTGCAGCGGATTGAAGCCTTGGCAGATATAACCGTTGATCTCGCCATGGACCATCATCTCGAAGGCCTTGATGATGTCGTACATCGGAATGTCGAGCTTCGGCAGGTAGTCGTAAGCCCAGTTGTTCTCGGCCGTCGCGGCGTCTCCGAACATCGTCTTCTGGAAGCTGACGAAGAACTTGCGATAGTTCTGCCAATAGCTCATCTGGTTCGGACGCAGCGGCTTGAACTGCCGTGTTTCCATGTAATCGTCGAACGTCTGCTCCTGATCCTTCGGCATGGTCAGGTAGCCGGGAATTTGGTTCGACAGCAGTCCGACGTCGGTAAGGCCCTGAATGTTGGAATGGCCGCGCAGCGCATTCATGCCGCCACCGGCGACGCCGATATTGCCGAGCAGAAGCTGCACCATCGCCATCGTGCGAATGTTCTGCGAGCCGATGGAATGTTGTGTCCAGCCAAGAGCGAATAGACTGGTCATTGCCTTGTCGGGAAGGCATGTCGACGCGATCAGCTGGCAAACGTGCAGATATTTATCGATCGGTGTTCCGCAGATCCGCGACACCATCTCGGGCGTATAGCGATCGACGTGCTGGCGCATGAGATTGATGACGCAACGCGGGTTCTGCCACGTATCGTCGATCTTCGCGAAGCCTTGATCGTCGAGCTCGTATTGCCAGTCGGTCTTGTCGTAGCTGTGGGTCTCGGCATTGTAGCCGCTGAAGAGACCGTCTTTGAAGCTGAAGCCCTCTTTGACGATCAGGCTGGCATTGGTGTAGGCGCGCACGTACTCGTGCTGAATTTGATCCTTTTCCAAAAGATATCGGATAACGCCGGACAGAAACGCGATGTCCGTTCCTGGCCGGATCGGCGCGTAATAGTCGGCAACCGATGCCGTGCGCGTAAAGCGAGGATCGACGACCACGAGCTTTGCGGCATTCTCGATCTTGGCTTCGATAACCCACTTGAAACCGCAGGGGTGGGCTTCGGCGGCATTGCCGCCCATGACAATGATCACGTTGGCATTCTTGATATCCTGCCAAGTGTTGGTCATTGCGCCGCGACCGAATGTTGGAGCCAGACTGGCTACCGTCGGCCCGTGTCAGACACGGGCCTGATTGTCGAAGACAAGCATGCCGAACGCTCGGGCCACCTTCCACGTCAGCAGCGCGGTTTCATTCGATGAGGCCGATGCCGCCAGCATGCCGGAGGTGAGCCACCGGTTGACGGTCTCGCCCTTTTCGTTCTTCGCGATGAAATTCTTGTCGCGATCGTCCTTCATCAGCCGGGCGATGCGATCGAGCGCGAAATCCCACGTAACTTCCTTGAACTCGTTGCTTCCCGGCGCGCGATATTTCGGCACCTGCAGCCGCCCGGGCGAATGCACGACGTCGAGGAGGGCAGAACCTTTCGGGCAAAGCGTGCCCCGGTTCACCGGGTGATCCGGGTCGCCCTCGATGTGCATGATGTTGGAGTGCGCATTCTTGGCGCCGTCACCCGAGGCGTAAATCAGGATGCCGCAGGCGACCGAGCAGTAGGTGCAAGTATTGCGCGTCTCTTTGGCCGCGGCGAGCTTGAAGGGGCGGACGGATTCGGCAAGCGCAGCGCCACACCCTCCGAAACCCATTGCGCTCAAGCTCGATGACGCGAGTGTCGCGCCGGACAGCTTGATGAAGCCTCTGCGTGTCAGAGTCATGCCGGCACTCCGTCTCATGCATGCAAACGCTGTCGTGCATGAACAACATATCAGAAACGGTGAAGGTTGCCGAAAAATTTCTAGTGTCCTCTGGGTCTTACCTAAAAATTTGTACATCTCCCAAATTGCTCGATGGCCCGCTGCGACGAGGCCGGCCGGCCGCGGCTCCGAGCCGCGATCGGGCGCAGGGTTCAAAATTTGAAGCAATCGCGACAGCGTATTGCCAATCTCGCTGAAAGGCTGTTTAAGGCCTCCCTTAGGCTTCCAGGCGCGCGATGCTGGCACCCCTCCCGGGACTGTTATGAATCCGCGGCACGCGGTGGTTTAAAAAACGTAGCAAATTCAACGCAATAGCTGGAGGGCAACGTCTGCCCGCACCGGTATTGCGCAGCCGGCGGCGTTAGCGCTTTGTAGACGCGCCGGCGTCTCCCCAAATATTAGTTGAACGGCGAGGTGCAGCGGCATGCACCTGCAATAGGATACGGCGATGCAAGTCACGGAAACGGCACGAGACGGATTGAAGCGCACTCTCGAGGTGGTTGTCGGCAAGGCAGAGCTCAACGAGCGCTTCACGTCTCGCCTTGATGAACTCAAAGACCGTGTGCAGATCAAAGGTTTTCGTCGCGGCAAGGTCCCGCTGGCGCACTTGAAGAAGGTCTACGGCAAGTCGTTGATGCAGGAAGTGATGGAGCAGACGCTCAACGACACGAGCGCTCAGGCCATCAAGGATCGCAACGAGCGCCCGGCGCAGCAGCCGAAGGTCGAGCTTGTCGATTTCAACGAGCAGACGTTCGAGAAGATCGCCAACGGCGAAGGCGATCTCGCATACAAAATGTCGTTCGAGGTTCTGCCGCCAATTCCGCTCGCAGACCTGTCCTCGCAGAAGCTTGAGCGCCTCGTCGCCGAAGTCGACGATGCCGCAATCGAGAAGGCGCTGACGAGTCTCGCCGAGCGCAACACGGCCTACGATCCCGAAGACGGGCGCGCAGCCTCCGAGGGCGACCTCGTGACGATGAACTTCGTCGGCAAGATCGATGGCGAAGCCTTCGAAGGCGGTTCCGCCGATGGCCAGAGCCTCGTTATCGGGAAAAAGCAGTTTATTCCGGGCTTTGAGGAAGGCCTCGTCGGTCTGAAGGCCGGCGACGAGAAGGTCGTGGACGCGACGTTCCCCGAAGATTATCCGATGCAGGCGTTGGCCGGAAAAACAGCGCAGTTCGACGTGAAGGTGACGGCGGTCGCAAAGCCCCGAACACCGGCGATCGACGAAGACTTCGCGAAGGGCCTGGGCGCCGAGAGCCTCGAGCAGCTGCGCGGCTTCGTGACCGAGCAGATCAAGCGCGAGTATGACCAAGCGTCGCGGGCGAAGCTGAAGCGTGAGATTCTGGACGCCCTCGATACGGCGCACACGTTCGAGCTTCCTGCCTCTCTTGTTGATTTCGAATTCAACAATATATGGACACAGCTCGAGAACAATCTCAAAGCCACGAACAAGACGTTCGCCGACGAAGGCAAAACCGAGGACGAGGCTCGCGCCGAGTACCGCGGTATCGCTGAACGCCGGGTTCGCCTTGGCCTCGTGATCGGCGAGATCGGAGAAAAGAACAATCTGACGGTTTCCCAGGACGAGATGCGCCGCGCGCTCGTAGAGCAGGCTCGCCGCTACCCGGGTCGGGAAAAGCAGGTCTACGAATACTACGAGAAGACGCCGGGCGCCCTGGCCGAGCTTCGCGCTCCGATCTTCGAAGACAAGGTCATCGACCACGTCATCGAAAACGCAAAGCCGGTGGAGAAGAAAGTCACGCGGGACGAATTGTTGAAGGCCGTCGAAGAAGCGACCGAACGCTGATTGCCTTCATCTGCAGAGCAGTGAAAGCTAGAGACTGAAGCGTGCGAGTCTGGCCGGTCTGCTGAACGGGCCGGCCGAAATTAGGAAAGACGAAGGCGATGCGCGATCCGGTAAGTACTTTGACGAATACATTCTGGCCGATGGTCGTCGAGCAGACGACGCGCGGCGAGCGCGGCTACGACCTGCCTTCGCGCCTGTTGAAAGAGCGGATCATCTTCGTAACGGGACCGGTCGAAGACCACATGGCTGCATCGATCTGCATGCAGCTTTTGTTCCTCGAATCCGAGAATCCGAAAAAAGAGATCTCGATGTACATCAACTCGCCGGGTGGCGTGGTGACGGCGGGAATGGCGATCTACGACACGATGCAGTTCGTGAAGCCGCAGGTCGCAACGCTGTGCATCGGTCAAGCTGCGTCGATGGGCTCGCTTCTGCTCTGCGCCGGTGCGAAGGGCATGCGCTATGCGCTCCCGAACGCGCGCATCATGGTGCATCAGCCGTCGGGCGGGTTCTCTGGTCAGGCGTCCGATATCGAGCGCCACGCCGAGGACATCATCAAGATGAAGCGCCGTCTCAATGAGACCTATGTGAAACACACGGGTCAGACCTACGAGATGATCGATAAAACTCTCGACCGCGATTACTTCATGACCGCCGATCAGGCCCGCGATTTCGGCCTCATCGACAAGGTTCTGGAAAACCGGGACGAGGTCGACGCCGGCGTATTCGAGAGCAAATCGTCAAGTTGACGAGTGCAGAGACAACACTTAAATCGCCGGGCGCGTGCGCAGACTTCTTTCGACGGAGCGCGCGCCTGGGCGGACAAGAACAAACGCTGCACGTCAGTGGGACGTTTAGGTAAATTATCGCATTGAATTGGCGTAGTTGCCTGATCATTTATCAACTGTGGCAATAGCGCCGCTTGCAGCCCATGGCGGCCTGGGCTCCATTAATCCAATCTTGATCTCGCGAACGTTAGCGTGCTCAGATTGGTTATGAGGTTCACGTCGCCGTAGAATCGGCTCAGTGCCGGGCGTGAATGGCGGGCCAAAGCAAGAACATCGCATTGATGGGTCTTGCACGGAAGGTGAGAACAAATGGCTCAAGAGAAGAACACTCTCTACTGCTCTTTCTGCGGCAAGAGCCAGCATGAGGTCCGTAAACTGATAGCCGGTCCGACGGTGTTCATCTGCGATGAATGCGTCGAGCTGTGCATGGATATTATCCGCGAAGAGAACAAGAACACTCTCGTGAAATCTCGTGACGGCGTTCCGACGCCGCAAGAGATTTGCAACGTGCTCGACAGCTACGTCATCGGGCAGTTCCACGCGAAGCGCGTTCTCTCCGTCGCGGTCCACAACCACTACAAGCGCCTCAACCACGCTTCGAAGAACAACGACGTCGAACTCGCGAAGTCGAACATCCTGCTGGTTGGCCCGACGGGCTCCGGCAAGACGCTGCTCGCGCAGACGCTGGCGCGCATCCTCGATGTGCCGTTCACGATGGCGGATGCCACGACGCTCACGGAAGCGGGCTACGTCGGCGAGGACGTCGAGAACATTATACTGAAGCTCCTGCAGTCGGCCGACTACAACGTCGAGCGCGCGCAGCGCGGCATCGTCTACATCGACGAGGTCGACAAGATCAGCCGCAAGTCCGACAATCCCTCGATCACCCGTGATGTATCGGGCGAGGGCGTGCAGCAGGCGCTTCTGAAGATCATGGAAGGCACGGTCGCTTCCGTTCCGCCTCAGGGTGGCCGTAAGCATCCGCAGCAGGAATTCCTGCAGGTCGATACGACGAACATCCTGTTCATCTGCGGCGGCGCCTTCGCCGGTCTCGAGAAGATCATCTCACGTCGTGGCAAAGGCTCCTCCATCGGCTTCTCCGCGAAGGTCACGGGACCCGACGAACGTCGCACGGGCGAAATCCTGCGCAACGTCGAGCCGGAAGATCTGCTGAAGTTCGGTCTCATTCCCGAATTCATCGGCCGTCTGCCCGTCATCGCGACGCTGGAAGACCTCGATGAGGCAGCCCTGGTCCAGATCCTGACCGAGCCGAAGAACGCCATCGTGAAGCAGTATCAGCGCCTCTTCGAAATGGAAGATGTGAAGCTGACGATCACGCTCGACGCGTTGCGGGCGATCTCGCGCAAGGCAATCGAGCGCAAGACGGGTGCTCGCGGTCTTCGGTCGATCATGGAAGGCATCCTGCTCGACACGATGTACGATCTTCCGACGCTGAAGGGCGTTGAAGAGGTTGTCATTGGGCCGGAAGTCGTTGAAGGCTCGGCCAAGCCGCTCAGAATTTACTCCGATCGGGCCGAGGAAAAGGGCTCGACGGCTTAGCCCATCGCGACAATAACGGCCTTCCGGGGGCTTGGTCCCGGGACTTGTTTGCGGGACGCCGGTCCCCATTTGTTCGGAGGGAATGGCATCAAGCGGCCAGCCGAGGAATCCTGAAACCGGTGTCTTGAGCTTGGGTCTCACCCCGCGCTCGCGCTCACGAGCATGCCGACCGCCGCCACAAAAAGGGGCGGGAAGCGTGGCTCCTAAGTGGAACGAGTGTGGAATGCATCGGAAGGCTATGACAGTCTTCCGTCGCACGGCGAATAGGTAGTGAAATGAGCGAAGACAAAAAGACCAAAGAGAAAGCCGGCGGCAAAGAGCTGTTTCCGGTTCTGCCGCTTCGTGACATCGTCGTATTCCCGTACATGGTCGTGCCGCTCTTCGTCGGTCGCGAGAAATCGATCGCGGCGCTCGAAGAAGTCATGCGCGCCGACAAGCAGATCCTGCTCGCCGCGCAGAAGAACGCCGGCGACGATGATCCGGCGCCCGACGCCATTTACGAGATCGGCACGCTCGCGTCCGTGCTGCAGCTTTTGAAGCTTCCCGACGGCACCGTGAAGGTCCTCGTCGAGGGTAACGCGCGCGCCAAGATCGTGCGCTACACCACCAACGCGAATTACTTCGAGGCCGAAGTCGAGCGCGTCGCGGAAGTTCCGGGCGCTAAGGACGAGCTCGAGGCGCTTGCGCGCTCCGTCGTCACGCAGTTCGAGAGCTATGTGAAGCTCAACAAGAAGGTCTCGCCCGAGGTTCTGAGCAACGTCGGCCAGATCGAGGACTACGCGAAGCTCGCCGATACGATCGCCTCACACCTCGCTGTGAAGATCTCCGAAAAGCAGGACGTGCTCGAGACCGCCAGCATCTCCGAGCGGCTGGAACGCGTCTACACGCTCATGGAGAGCGAGATTTCCGTTCTCCAGGTCGAGAGAAAGATCCGCTCGCGCGTGAAGCGCCAGATGGAGAAGACTCAGCGCGAGTACTATCTGAATGAGCAGATGAAGGCCATTCAGAAGGAGCTTGGCGATTCCGACGAACGCGATGACATCGCCGAGTTCGAGGAAAAGATCGAGAACACGAAGCTGTCGAAGGAAGCCAAGGACAAGGCGCTGGCTGAGCTGAAGAAGCTCAAGCAGATGTCGCCGATGTCGGCTGAAGCGACGGTTGTTCGCAACTACCTCGATTGGCTCTTGTCGATCCCGTGGGGGATCAAGGGCAAGGTCAAGAAGGACATCGCCGAAGCGCAGACGATCCTCGATCAGGAGCACTACGGCCTCGAGAAGGTCAAGGAACGCATCCTCGAGTATCTCGCCGTGCAGGCGCGTACGAATAAGCTGAAGGGGCCGATCCTGTGCCTCGTCGGGCCTCCGGGCGTCGGTAAGACGTCGCTTGGAAAGTCGATCGCGAACGCGACCGGCCGCGAGTTCGTGCGCATGTCGCTTGGCGGCGTTCGCGACGAAGCGGAAATCCGCGGTCACCGCCGGACGTACATCGGCTCCATGCCGGGCAAGGTCATTCAGTCCATGAAGAAGGCGAAGCGGACCAATCCGCTCTTCCTCTTGGACGAGATCGACAAGATGGGTCAGGACTTCCGCGGCGATCCGGCAGCGGCGCTGCTCGAAGTCTTGGATCCCGAGCAGAACGGTACGTTCAACGATCACTATCTTGAGGTCGATTATGATCTCTCGAACGTGATGTTCGTGACGACCGCCAACACGCTCAACATCCCGCCGGCCCTGATGGACCGTATGGAGATCATTCGTCTTGCGGGCTACACGGAAGACGAGAAGCTCGAAATCGCCAAGCGCCACTTGATCCCCGAGCAGTACTCCGCTCACGGGCTCGAGCAGGGCGAGTGGTCGGTCGAAGACGGAGCGTTGAAGGAAGTCATTCGCCGTTACACGCGCGAAGCAGGCGTGCGCTCTCTCGAGCGTGAAATCGCCAAGCTTGCACGTAAGGCGGTGAAGGAAATCCTGACGTCGTCGAAGACCTCGATCGTCGTCACGGCAGAGAACGTCCACGACTTCCTCGGCGTGCCGAAGTATCGCTACGGCGAAGCCGAGCTCGAAGATCAGGTCGGTATCGTGACGGGCCTTGCCTGGACCGAGGTCGGCGGCGAGTTGCTCACGATCGAAGGCGTCATGATGCCGGGCAAAGGCAGAATGAGCGTCACCGGCAACCTGCGCGATGTGATGAAGGAATCGATTCAGGCCGCGAACGCCTATGTGCGCTCGCACTCGATCGACTTCGGCATTCATCCGAGCTTGTTCGAGAAGCGCGACATCCACGTGCACGTGCCGGAAGGCGCGACGCCGAAGGATGGGCCTTCCGCAGGTATCGCAATGACGACGGCGATCATCTCGGTTTTGACCGGCATTCCTGTCCGCAAGGATGTGGCGATGACGGGCGAGATCACGCTGCGCGGACGCGTGCTCCCGATCGGTGGTCTCAAGGAAAAGCTCCTTGCGGCCCTCCGCGGTGGCATCAAGACGGTCATCATTCCGGAAGAAAACGCCAAGGATTTGGCGGAAATTCCGGCCGAGGTGCAGACCAAGATAGAAATCATCCCGGTCTCGCGTCTCGATGAAGTCTTGAAGATCGCTCTCGTTCGCGTGCCGGAACCCATTACCTGGGACGAGGCGGCGGAAGCCGAGGCGCTCGAGGCGAAAGAGTCAGGAAAAGCGAGTGCGCGGATCACCGCCCACTAAGCCTCCCTGAACAGAAAATTTATCGAAATAAATGCCCCTGCGCGGTAACCGTGCAGGGGTATTTTCTTATAAACCGATTGAGCACTTTGATGTGATTTTGTCCGGAAATACGGGCGATTTCTGCTTGACGGAAGGGGCGATTGGGCGCTTCTAGCCGGACATGCGCGGCCGGCTACTCCCCGATGTGGCCGCCTCGGGCCTCGCGCCCTGAGCTGAAACCCAATCTCCCACATTAGAGGAAAGACGAGATGAGCAAGAAAGATTTGATCGATGCCGTTGCGAGAGATTGCGAGCTGACGAAAGAAAAGGCGGGTGGCGTGGTTGACGCCGTTCTCGCGCACATTCGCGCGGCAATGAAGGATGGCCACGAAGTGCGCATCCCCGATTTCGGCACCTTCAAGGTCGCAGCCCGCAAGGCGCGCGAAGGCCGCAACCCCGCAACGGGCAAAACCATTCAGATCCCGGCTTCGCGCGTGCCGAAGTTCACGCCGGCAAAGGGTCTTAAGGACGCGCTGAACTTGAACTAGGCCGCATCGGCGATTTTTTTTGCGCGCGTCGCGTGAGCGGCGCGCGTGTTTGTTTTTGACAGGCCTTTGCAGACCGATTAGCAAAGGCGCGTCGGGCGGTTAGCTCAGTGGTAGAGCGCCTCGTTTACACCGAGGATGTCGGGAGTTCGACCCTCTCACCGCCCACCATGTTTTCAATGAAATTGCTGTCGGCTGCGATGTGTCCCCTAATTGCGGACACTTTTTGCGTTCCACCGCGCAACGGCACGTTACTAGGCCGGTAGGTGGATGTTCCTTCGATCAGATAAGGTGGATAACAGCGGCGCGAATGGCCACGGCCCGCTTCGGCGCGCGTCGCCACGCATCTTTTAATTCGAACTAAACCTCCCAAGTGAAGCGCCTACTCGCGTATTCCATCGTCCGCCACGTCCAACGAAGAAAGAACACCCATGTCTGTCTCGATGTACGACATTGCGATCCCGACGTTTCAGAAGCAGCTGAGCGCTCTCGATGCGATCCTCGACAAAGCCGAGGCCTACGCCTCGGCAAAAAAAGTTGATATCGCGGTGCTGCTCGCTGCGCGGCTCTATCCCGATATGTTCAACCTCACCCGCCAAGTGCAGCTCGCTACCGACTTCGCCAAGGCGGCGCCGGCCCGGCTGGCCGGTATCGAGGTTCCGAGTTTCCCCGATACGGAAACGACGCTGCCCGAGCTCAAGGCGCGCGTCGCGAAGGTCCAGGCTCTCCTGGCCGCGTATAAGCCCGAGCAGCTCGACGGGTCCGATACCAGGCAGTTGACGCTCAAGCTCGGCGGCACCGATGTGACGTTGAGCGGGCGCGATTACCTGCTCCACGTCGCATTGCCGAATTTCTATTTTCACTGCACCACCGCCTACAACATCCTGCGACACAACGGCCTCGAGGTAGGCAAGCGGGATTTTCTCGGCCGGACGTGAGCAACCGCGCGACAAACCGCGATTTTTTGTTGTCTTTGGAATGCGATCTCCGGCTTGACGGCCGGACGGCCATCACGTATTCCGAGCGTCGTGACGGCGGGCGCTTCGGCGCCCGTCACTTTCTGGATTGCGGGAGTAGCTCAGTTGGTTAGAGCGCCGCCCTGTCACGGCGGAGGCCGCGGGTTCAAGTCCCGTCTCTCGCGCCATTTCCTTTCTGAATGGAGATGGCGCTTCAATCCTGGCGAGATCCTCGGCGGAGCCGCCCAAGACCATCCCGACACCGCGAAAGCTTAGATTTCCGTTCGAAGCCGCACGCACGGCTTAGCCAAGTCGGCAATCGTCAGGTCCCGGCATGCGCTTTGGCGGCGGTCAACGGCGGAAATCAATCATCGCTCACCGTCGCTCCAAGAGCGATGGAACTCGTGCCGGTGCTGGAGCATGTCGATGGTCTTGACGGCTTCCGGGCTGGCCGCCGCGATCACGAATGCAATGATCGTCTCCAGAAGCGACATCAGCGCGACGCTCGACGCAAAGAATTGCGTCGTAATCATCGGAACGACAAACCGGTGACCCGCCCCCGTCAGAATGGGGGAGGCAGGGCTGTCCGAAATGCCGATGACCGTGATGCCCCGCGAAACCGCCAACTCCACGGCGTCGACGACTTCGTGCTGATAGGGCTTGAATGCCATGGCAAGAAGGACGTCGCTCGTCGCCGCCCGCGCCAGACCATCTGTAGGCAGTAGGCCGTCACGCGGGATGGCTGTGACTTTGCCGATGGCCAGGCTCGCGATGTAGGCAAAGTACGCGGCAATCGAATTGGCCATCCCCGTACCCAAAACGTAGGTCGTCGGCGCATGGACGATATCGTCTGCCGCGGCCTTGATGGCGATTGATGTCGTCCCTGAAAATTGCCGTTCGATGTTGGCGATCGAGGCCGTGGCGATCTCGGAATAAAGTCCCGCGAGTTTGCCGTCTTGGGCGAGGGATTGAAGCCAGCGGACTCGGTCGGGGAAATCCTCCTGGCCCTTGATGACCTTTTCCCGGAATGGCTTGCGGAAATCTTCGTATCCCTCAAAGCCGATGGTTCGGGCCATCCTCACGAGGGTGTTTGGCTTTACGTTCGCCTGCTCGGCCATCTCGCGAATGGAGCTGACGCTGATGAGGTTGGAGTGCTCCAGAACGTGCGTGGCAGCCTTCCTCAGTTCGGGCGTCAGGCCGCCAAGGCTTTTAGCCAGCAGGTCAAGGACCGCAGTGGCGCCTTCTGGTCGAATAAATGACTGATCCATTTGTTCTCTTGGCGAAATAAACGGGTGCTAATTCCAAGCCGCTTGAAAGAAGAGGCTATCGCGCAAACCAAATGACGCCCTGGCGGGCAAAAAAAGAACTGCTGAACGTTATCGGAGGCGACCCCCGAGTCGCTAATAATCTGTACACAGTCGAACATATTGGGAGGCGGTCATCAAGCCCGTCTCCGCACAATCCCGATCTGCGCGCCCATTCGTGACGGCGCTCCCAACCCCTCAAAGCGACCTGCTTTTGGGCCCTTAGCGCGGGCAAACCGAACGGTATTTAGGCAAAAGATCCTGCTTTGTTGCAGAGGCGTCACACTCTGTACCGAGTGCAACGCACATTCGTACTATTTGATTGAATGGCGCACCCGTACCATTACAAAAAAGTATGTCCGGTCTGGGGCGAGTCGCCAAGGCGATACGCAGTCCGGGGTGATGGGTGAATTCGGGGACAGAGGGCGCGGGGCCGCTTCCTCTGCAGAATAGGGGATTTAGATGTTCGGATGCAAAGTCACGGGTGGGGTATGTGCAGCAGCTCTGGCAATGTTTGCCACCGCTGGCATCGCTTCAGCAGAAGACAGACAGTTCGGCTACGCGCTGACAATCACGGGCTCTTCGGATTACTTGTTCCGCGGCATCTCGTACACGAACAATAGCCCAACGGCCAACGTCTACCAGGAATTGACCTACGGCATAGCGTACCTCGGGTTGTGGACCTCATCGATCAACTATAAGAACTCAGACACCGGGTACGACAATGGTTTGGGTCCCTGGGAGCAGGACATCTATCTCGGCATTCGGCCGACAACTGGTCCAGTATCGTGGGACCTCGCAGCGTTTTATTATCTCTACGGCAATCACGCCCCCACAAAGAACTCTGTGTTCGACACTTCCTATCTCGAATTCAAGATCGGCGCGACAACGAAGCTCCGCGAGGGGCTGACAGTGGGTGCAACCGTTTGGCTGATGCCGGATCAGGGCTATGCAGCTACCAGCAACGTCTCGGTTGAGGGCTCCGTTTCCTACGATCTTCCGAAGTATGGCGTGTTCGCTCCTCAGTTTACCGGGTTGGTCGGCTACTCCGATTCCGGAACCAACAGTACCTACACTGAGGGCTACTGGGTTGGTCAACAGTCCTACACCTACTGGAACGCCGGCGTGAAGGTTAACGTCGACAAATACTTCATGGACTTCCGCTACTCCGGCACGACAATCGACCAGAACAACGCAGGTGGAATTTACAGGGGACTTTCTGACGATCGGTTCGTGTTCTCGGCAGGTGTGAACCTTCTTCCGTAACGAGCTTTCGGCCGCGCTCTCACGCGGCCGAGGACGCTGGAGTTTGATCTCTCTCAACGCCCAGCTGAATAGCCGCTGCACGCCCCCGTGCGGCGGCTTTTGTTTGCGCGGTGCTATCGTTCGGTGAAATCGCCGTACCTAACCGCACCTCAAGATCTCTGGCGACGACCTCGACGCTCGATGGCTTCAACGAAAGACGGAGCGAGTTCGAGAGCAGTCCGTCACGACCTTACAACCGTGTTTGAAAGGCGCGCAGTAACTGGCCGTCCCTTAACCGCCCGACGTCCTGCGAATCACTTGAACAGCGATGTGAGTGAGAACGAAGAGGCGACGACGATGGGCGGGTTTTCAGCGACCTGCGGATAAGGTTCGTCGATATAGACGCTGACGCCCGTTGCCCGCATCTCCTTGATCAGCGAAGCGACGTAGGCCCAGCCCTTCGGCTCGAGCCCGAGACACGCTTCCGACATCTCGCCCTTGAGGCGCTCATGAATGGCAATGTTGCCGCGCGCCAGGATTGCAGCCGTCTGCTGCAGGTTGAACTTGTCCCGGTTCCATAGCTTGGTCAGGTAGATCCCGGCAACGTTGCGCTTTGTCTTCGGACCCCAGGTAATGCGCGGGCCCTTATCCGACCCGAACGAATATTCTCCCGGCGGCAGCGGTCCGACCGCACGCGTCGCGAGGCAGTCGGGATCGGGATTGTTCCTGCACACGTCTCTGCCTGAAATTGCCCAGGTGATGGTTTGCCCACGTACGCCCGGGTCATCCGAAATGATGAAAAGCCGGCCGGTCCGGATCGTATAGCCGAGGCGGAAGCGCTGAACGTTGGGTGGAACTTCGTGGACGACATCATCAAAGGGATTGCAGATTTCGCCCCCCGTCAGCTTTCGCGGATAGCCGTTGAGCTGGATGGTCACGTAATCGACGCCCGGTGCGCAGTCCCATTGCGGCAGGGTTTTCTTGTTCGCGACGACGACCGGCGGAGGCACCGTTTTTGACGGCGGCACGACCGCGACCGTCGGCTTCTGGATGACCGGGGGTTGAAAATCGGGAACTACCGGCGCGACGACCTTCGGCAGGTGCCGGATTTGCTCGCATTTGGCAGAGACTTTCGGCGGCTGAATTTGCTTCACTGCTAAACGCCGCGCGACCGAACTCTCGGCCCCAGCCTTGATGTAGGCGAGGATCAGCGCCTGCTGAACTTCAATCTGCTCCTGCGATAATTCGAAGATGCAGTCTTCGTAGATTTGATCGCCAACCTCCCCGAAGAAGTCGGCGATCTGACCCGCCGCCGCGCCCGCGGCCGCTTTCGCTTCCGCATTTACCGGTTGCTGTGCATGGCTGTAATTCGACATCAGCACGAGGCAGGTGAGCGCTGCGAGCAGCGCCGCTTTCATGCGATCCATGGGCATTTTGGAGTAAGCGTGAAACCCGGATGTCCATTCGAATCCGCGCGTCCGCTTACCCCGAAACTCAGGTGCGCGACGGCGCGAAATGTACATCCCTTGGTTCCCGGTTGCGCAGAGATGGTCCATATCTCCCTCGTACCCCGAGAGTCTGGGCAAGAGCGAGGCCGTCCCGATGGATCGGATCATTTCCACATCGATTCGGCATTGGCGGCTCGCTTAAGCTCAGCTCGTGAATAAAACAATCCCGTGCGCGCAGTCGAGCGGTGCGGCGCTTGGAAAGATGATGCACGATGCAAATCTACGTCGACGCGGACGCCTGCCCGGTGAAAGCAGAAGTGGTGCGCGTCGCCACGCGGCACGAGCTCCCCGTGCACATGGTGTCGAACAGCTGGATGCGGATTGAAACGAACCCGCTGGTCAAGCTCGTCGTTGTTCAAGAAGGCCCCGACGCGGCCGACGACTGGATTGCCGAACGCATCGGTCCATCCGACATCGCCGTAACCGCGGATATTTTGCTCGCCGCCCGCTGTCTCAAAGCGGGGGCGCAATGTATCGGGCCCACGGGCAAGACGTTCAGCGACGCCAACATCGGCATGGCGGTCGCGATGCGGGAGATGCAGCGCCACCTGCGTGAAACCGGCGAAAGCCGCGGCTTCAATCCCTCGTTCACGCCGCGAGACCGGTCGCAGTTTTTGCAGGCGCTCGAAAACGCAGTTCAGGCGACGAAGAGAAAAGGCTAGGTGCGCCCCAGTGACGGACGATCTCCATGCCGCCCGCGATCGGCATGGAGAGCAGGAAGTTCCTCCAGGTCAGATGGTCTCGCTGAAGTGGATCATCGCCAGCCCCGGTGACCGCCGAAGCGATGTCCGTAGCCGCCACCGTACCAGCCGCGGCTGCCGTACCAACCGCGCCCACCGTACCAGCGAGGTCCTGGCCCCCAGCGATACGGATAATATCCGGCGTAGTAGGGATATGGCCGGTAATATCGCGGACCGTAATAAGCGGGACCGTAATAAGGACGGCCGTAATAAACGGGTTCATCTTCGTAATAGTCTCGATAGACCGGCGGACCTTCGACAACGGCCGGACGTCCTTCGCAGCACTCGCCGCCGAGATCCGCCGCGTTCGACGCGTGAGGCGTAAAGGCGGTCAAGGCGAGCACGGGAAGTGCATAAATCAGATTTCTCATGAAAATGCTCCCTGCATAAGTGGTTTCAAAAAACGCCACCACCCGTGAATGGTTGCTGAACGAGTGAGGTCAAGTTGATGGAGTTGATCCGTATTAAGAATATTGCTCAGAACATTGGAAAGCGGCGACAGGGTTGGCAGAAGCGCTTAACGAAACATGTATTGGCGCGCATTGGGATATCGCCCGCTAATTCGAATTATTCCTGCAAATGAATAATGAGATCTATTCCGGTAGCGGCGCTTATCGCGTTGAATAAGACCCGCCGTTTGGATCGATCCGCTCAGCAACTCTGATACCCGCGATCTCACTGCGATCTCGCCCGCACGCACTGCAGTCTTCCTTCGGTCAATCGGCGCGACGGAGACCGTACGATCCGGCCCGAAGACACGGCGGAAGCTTTGCGCTGGGATCACCCCGTAGAGCGCAGACTGTTAACGGCGCTCGTTGGGGCGCGCGTGTCCCAGAAGGAAGCAGCCGATTCGAGTGCGATCGCACTCCGGACCGGCAAATCGCATTTGGCGCGCCTCTTCCAGAAAACCGACGCCTGCCGTGTGACAGATTGCCGTCAGGCTCGGGTGCTAAGCCTGGGGGCTAAAAGTTGGCACTTGCGCTTCCCATAGTCTTCAGATGGAGAGGAGCGGGTGGGGAGTTGCGCCTTAGAACGCCGTGGGTTAACACCCCCGTAGCTGCGAAAGCGCTCGGACTCTCCCACGCTAGCGGATTGACGGCGATGATGGATCTTACCTCCCACTACCTTCCGATCGCGATTTTCATCGGTGTCGCGCTGTTCATCGGCGGCGCCCTGATGATTGCACCATTTCTAGTCGCGGTTCGGAACCCGGATCCGGAGAAGGTGTCCGCCTACGAGTGCGGCTTCAACGCCTTCGACGATGCGCGCATGAAATTCGATGTGCGATTCTATCTCGTGTCGATTCTCTTCATCATCTTCGATCTCGAGATCGCATTTCTCTTCCCGTGGGCCGCCGCGTTCAGGGAAATCGGCGTATTCGGCTTCTGGTCGATGATGGTGTTCCTAGGCGTGCTGACCATCGGCTTCATCTATGAATGGAAGAAGGGCGCGCTGGAATGGGAGTGATCATTAAGGACGAGCGTCCGGGTGGCCTGCTCTTGGATCGCGTTTTCGACCGCGCTCAGGAAGGCTCGCCAGGCCTGGTAGCGCCCGCCGCAGACCCCTTCTTCACCGACGTTTCGAACGAACTGGCCGATAAGGGCTTTCTCGTCACGAGCGTCGACGATCTGATAACCTGGGCCCGGACGGGCTCGCTGATGTGGATGACGTTCGGCCTCGCGTGCTGCGCCGTTGAGATGATGCAGACTTCGATGCCGCGCTATGACGTCGAGCGATTTGGCTTCGCCCCCCGCGCGTCGCCGCGGCAGTCGGACGTCATGATCGTCGCCGGCACGTTGACCAACAAGATGGCCCCGGCGCTCCGCAAGGTCTACGACCAGATGCCGGAGCCGCGCTACGTTATCTCGATGGGAAGTTGCGCCAATGGCGGCGGCTACTATCATTATTCCTACGCTGTCGTGCGCGGTTGCGATCGCATCGTGCCGGTCGACGTCTATGTCCCGGGATGCCCCCCGACCGCCGAGGCGCTCCTTTACGGAATTCTGTTGCTGCAGCGAAAGATACGCCGCACCGGCACGATCGAGCGCTAAGTCGAGCTTATTCTTGGAGACCGCCGCTAGATGACGGAGTTAACCGCGCTGCAGGACACTGCGAAGGCGATCGCGGGCGGAGCCCTACGACAGGCCAGCGTCTCCTATGACGAACTCACGATTACCGTTGCCCGCGAAAACATCGTCGAAATCCTCACGAAGCTTCGCGACGATCCGAAATGCCAGTTTGAGGTCCTGATCGACATCTGCGGCGTCGACTATCCCGAACGCGCCGAGCGGTTCGACGTCGTCTACCACCTTCTATCGCCGCGCCTCAATCAACGGCTGCGGGTCAAGATTTCGACCGACGAGGGGACGCCGGTCGCCAGCGTCAACGACGTATTTCCGGCCGCCAATTGGTACGAGCGGGAAGCCTACGACCTCTACGGCATCCGCTTCACGGGTCATCCAGATCTTCGCCGCATCCTGACCGACTACGGCTTCCAGGGCCATCCTTTACGGAAGGATTTCCCGCTCACCGGCTACGTCGAAGTGCGCTACGACGACGAGAAGAAGCGCGTCGTCTACGAGCCGGTGAAGCTGACTCAGGAATTTCGGGATTTCGATTTCGAGAGCCCTTGGGAAAGCCCGAGCCACGTCCTGCCGGGCGATGAGAAAGCCGGCCCGAAGTCGTGAGCGGTCGTAAGTCTGCGCACGGCCTCTGAACCCGTTTTCCTGGCGCCGGTATGGCGGGCATTCGCGGGCTGTCGTTCGAGGGAGAAGACTCGAAGAGGGAATCGGCCTTGAGTGCAATGGGTTCAGCGCGACCTTCGCTTCCAGCCGGGTCGCCGCCGTTCGACGGTGCGCCGGCCGGGAAATCGGATTTATTCGTGGGGCCAGAATCGCAATGCAATTCGAGGTCAGCGTCGCAATCGCGACAGCAATCATGGTCGGAGCCTTCATTCTGGATTGGCCGCGGGCGGTCGCGGGACTGGCGTTGGGCATCATCTGCCGATATCTGCCCTATGGGACGATCTTCATTCCGGCTGGCGTCATCCTCGTCTCGGGCGCGGCGGAATTGCTCTATCCCTGGTTCGGCCGCACGACGGAGCCGCATTTCTGGAGCTTTTTCTTCGGTCTCTTTGCGGTCGCGGGCACCGCTTCGAGCCTCTATATTACGATACGCAACCTTAAAGACCGGCTGTAAGGACTGAGGCCGTGAAAGACACGCTTCACGCTGGCGCCAGAACGCAATTTTCCTATCGTGTGCCGGCGACGAAGACTGTGCCGCACCTCTATCCCGAGGCGCACGAATTCCAGCTGATGCCGACCGTCTTTGCCACGGGCTTCATGGTCGGGCTGATGGAATGGACATGCCTGCACATCATCGCGCCGCACCTCGACGACGGAGAGGGCTCGCTTGGCGTTCACGTAAATGTTTCACACGCCGCTGCCACAGTCCCCGGACAAACGGTAACAGTCGACGCCGAGTGCACGAAGGTCGCAGGTCGCCGGCTTTTCTTTCATGTCAAAGCGCATGATGGGATTGATTTAATCGGCGAGGGCGAGCATCAGCGTATCGTCGTCAACTGGGATAAGTTCGAGCAGCGAGTGAACGACAAGGCGAAGCTCGCCAGACTTGCACCGATTACCCGCGGGACCGTTTGAACCATGGCCGAGACTGAAATCCGCAACTTCAACATCAACTTCGGGCCGCAGCACCCGGCGGCGCACGGCGTGCTTCGCCTCGTTCTCGAACTCGACGGCGAAGTCGTGGAGCGCGTCGATCCGCATATCGGCCTTCTTCACCGCGGCACCGAGAAGCTTATCGAGCACAAAACGTACATGCAGGCGATCGGCTACTTCGATCGTCTCGATTACGTCGCCCCGATGAATCAGGAGCACTCCTTCTGCCTTGCTGCAGAAAAGCTGCTGGGGCTTGAGGTGCCCTACCGCGCCCAGCTGATCCGCGTGCTCTACTCCGAAATCGGCCGTTTGCTGTCGCATCTCTTGAACGTCACGACGCAGGCCATGGACGTCGGCGCTTTGACCCCGCCGCTCTGGGGTTTCGAAGAACGCGAAAAATTGATGGTCTTCTACGAGCGCGCCTCAGGTTCGCGCATGCACGCCAAATACTTCCGCATGGGTGGCGTCCACCAGGACCTGCCCGAGGCGTTGATCGACGATATCTACGCTTGGTGTGACCCGTTCTACAAAGTCATCGACGACATTGACGCGCTGTTGACGGAAAACCGTATCTTCAAACAGCGCAACGTCGATATCGGCGTCGTCACTTTGGATGAAGCCTTCGCGTGGGGCTTTTCCGGCGTCATGGTCCGCGGCTCCGGCGCCGCCTGGGATCTGCGCAAGTCCCAACCTTACGAATGCTATGCCGATCTCGATTTCGATATTCCGATCGGCAAGAACGGCGACTGCTACGACCGCTACCTCATCCGGATGCAGGAGATGCGGGAATCGACCAAGATCATGAAGCAGTGCTGCGAGCTGTTGAAATCGCCGCGCGGTCAGGGTCCGCACGTCGCCGATAACAAGAAGGTCGTGCCGCCGAAGCGCGGTGAGATGAAGCGCTCGATGGAAGCGCTGATCCACCACTTCAAGCTCTACACCGAGGGCTTCCACGTGCCGCCCGGCGAAGTCTACGCCGCGGTCGAAGCGCCGAAGGGCGAGTTCGGCGTCTATCTCGTGTCGGACGGCTCGAACAAGCCCTATCGCTGCAAGATCCGCGCTCCCGGGTTCCCGCATCTCGCGGCAATGGATTTCATCAACCGCGGTCACATGTTGGCGGACGTCTCTGCGATCCTGGGATCCCTCGACATCGTCTTCGGCGAAATCGATCGCTGAAAACGCCCATGGCCCGCGCGATCGAGACATCGATTTTGATCGCGGCGCCGGCCTCACGCGTCTGGTCTGTGTTGATGGACTTCGGCGGCTACCCCGCATGGAACCCGTTCATCCGCAGCATCAAGGGTGAACAGCGAACGGGTGCGAGGCTAGAGGTCAGTATCGAACCCCCGGGGCTTAAAGCACAGACGTTTCGGCCTATCGTTGTCGAGGTCGAGCCCGAGCGGGTCTTCTCCTGGCGCGGATCGCTCCCAATTCCGGGTCTCTTTGTAGGGGTGCATCGGTTCGCCCTCAGCGCGGAAGGTCCGAACACCCGCTTCGAGCACTCGGAACAGTTTTCGGGGATGCTCATCCCCTTCTTCGGTAACGTCCTGGCTGTCACGGAGCGCGGTTTTCGAGCCATGAACGAAGCGCTGAAGGCAAAATCCGAAGCTCGGTAACGGCAGGACGGAGTTGCCGCAAAACGCGCTGGCGAGCGCTTCGGATCATCCCCGGCGGGGGCGGAATCTTATATTTCAGGCCAAGTCACGACACCGTTGACGATCTGTTTCTGGCGGCCGTGCGCCTTCATCCAATCGCGGCCGAGATCGGCGAGAACACAATCGCCGTCAGGCGAATGAATGAAGCTGTCGAAGTCTCTCGCGTATCGCTCGAGCGGCGGGTTGTGGCCGCCGCAAAACTGCTTTTCGGGGTCGAGTGCCGGGTCCATCATTCGAGCCGCCTCGCGGCAGAATGAGCCTCGAAAAATGCCGGGCGAAGTGCCGATATGGTTGCACGGTTGGCGGGTGAATGGGGCCGTCAGGCCGATAAACCTTCGGGACAGGAACTTGCGCCGCATCCCCGACCGCTTTTCTTGGAAGGGCATCGAGAGAACGACCTGCGCGAGTTTCGGATGGCTAGCGAAGGGGGCGGAGAAATCTCCCGCATCTTTGATGGCGAGCCAATCTTCTTCCACATGCATCACGAAAGGGGAGCTGGTCGCAGCCCAGACGCGGACCACTGCTGCGCCGAAGCCCGGTGTCTCGGGCTCGAACACCGTCGCCGTAGGGAAACGCTGCCGGATGATGTGGACGGCTTCCGCCTGATCGTCTTTGGATCCGAAGGCCGGGTCCACGTTGGCGTAGACGTGGCCGATTTCCAACCTCGGAAAAACGTTCTTCGAAAAGCTCGCGATCATCTGCCGTAGAAGTTCGGGCCGGCGGGTCGCAACGATAGTGATGTCGGCTTGCAAGCGGCTGTCCCCCTTCAGTTTTTAGGCGGGTGACACACCATAGCGGCGCACTTGTGGTCGGCTTGTCGCCAATCCGTAACGAGATCGCGCGTTCATCCGTTTCGGCCTGCCATCGTGGCCGGAGTTGCGGCGAAACGCGCTGGCGCTTGTCACGAAGCCCTGGCAGATTGCGGGCGGGGCCGAGCGTCAAAATCAAAGGAGCCGCGTATGCTGCCCGGTGCTGCGCCGATGGTCGACAACTTGTTTCTGCTGGCGGTCGCCGCCGTCGGCTGGGGCTTGAGCCTTGCAACCTATCGGCTTTTTGCCCGCTCTCGGAGCTGGCCGATGGGCGCGTTGCAAGCCGACATGCCGTTCATTCCGGTTCTGATCGGGCTTGGCGGGTTGTTCGCCGGCTTGCTGTTCGCGACGGCGCGCGGTGCCGACGACGGTGGCTGGATGATCATTGCGCTGGGTCTGCTGTTCGCCGGCATTTGGACGGGTTGCCTCCGCGTCGGCTCGCAGCTCGCGCTGTTTCTCGCACCAATCGCTACGTTTCTTCTGCTGCTCGGTTGGCTCGCCGTGCCACTCGGCTTTTCCGAACGCAGGTGGGCAACGGAGCGCCCATCCGAAACGCTTCAGCGCCGCGGAATTCTCGCGCCGGATGCGGGCGCGACGTCGCCAACGCCGCCGCCGAAATCGGCTCCATAGCTTCGCGCTTTTCGTCGCACCTAAATCTCCACTGCGAACAGCGCTTGATGCCCCTCATGGATCGGCAAATGCTTGCTTTGGCGCGGCATTCCTCGTACTGGACCGCGTTGGTGGCTGAGGGTTTAATGTCACTCTGAGAGTCGACATTGCGCGCGACGTGCCGAATCACAGTTTGTGACACGGCCACGTTGTGTATTCGGCGCCATACGACCGACGTTCGAGGAGCCGTGGATGGGCGTTCGCCGACTAAATCCAGTGCAACCTGCACAGTTCGCTTTCACGCCCGAAAATCTAGCGTGGGCGAGCGAGGTGATCGCGAAATATCCCGAAGGCAAACAGGCTTCCGCGATCATTCCGCTGCTTTGGCGTGCACAAGAGCAGGCTGGCGGCTGGCTGCCGGAGCCCGCGATCAGACTTGTCTGCGATATGCTGGGAATGGCCCACATTCGTGGCCTCGAGGTCGCCACCTTCTATACGATGTTCCAGCTCTCGCCGGTCGGAACAAAACTCCACGTTCAGGTCTGCGGCACCACCCCATGCATGCTCCGCGGCTCGCGCGATCTCATCGCCGTTTGCAAGAACCGGATCGACGAGCATTCGCACACGCTGAACGCCGATGGCACGGCTTCGTGGGAAGAGGTTGAATGTATCGGCGTCTGCGCCAATGCTCCGGTCGTTCAGGTCGGCAAGGATACCTTCGAAGATCTGACGCCAGAGCAGCTGAACAAGATTATTGACGGCTTCCTCGCCGGTAAGCAACCGAAGGCCGGATCTCAGATCGGCCGCGTTGCGTCTTGCCCGGTGTCCGGCCCGACCACGTTGACCGATCCGACGCTTTACGACGGCTCGACGATCGGCGCCTGGAAGAAGCGTTTTGAAGAAACGTCGGGCGCCCCCGACATGGCCAACGAAACATCCCCGGCAACACCGGGAGCAGCGGCTGGAAAGCCCCCACCGGTTCACCCTGCAGCGCTGACCGCGATGGCGAATGCCGGCCTCGTCAAGGAGCTCGAAGAGCGGAGCGGCGGCAAGGCGCTTTCCGCGGGCGAACTTGATAAGATCAAGGCGGACATGATCCGCGACAGGGCGATTGCAGGCGCCGCCGCAAGCCAGTCCGTCGAGCCAGAGCTTTTGAAAACGCCGCGCGACGGCAAGGCCGACGATTTAACGCTGATCTCAGGTATCACCGCCGACCTGCGCGATAAGCTTGGCGCAATGGGCATCTGGCATTTCGATCAGATCGCCAAGTGGACGCCGCAGAACATCGCGTGGTTCGAAGTCCAGTTCGATGGCTTCATGGGACGCGTAACGCGTGACAAATGGATCGAGCAGGCGCAGAAGCTCGCATCCGGATCGCGTCCGGAAAGCAAAGCCGGCAAAAGGCCGAAAGGGTAGCGCGCATGCTGCATGATCGCGACCGCATATTCCGCAATATTTACGGCCTCCACGACGTCAGTCTCAAAGGCGCGATGAGTCGGGGCGTGTGGGATGGCACCAAGTTCTTCATCGACAAAGGTCACGACTACATCATCGACGAGGTGAAGAAGTCGGGCCTGCGCGGCCGAGGCGGCGCGGGCTTCCCGACGGGCCTCAAGTGGTCGTTCATGCCGAAGGCCGATGCGCGGCCGAGCTATCTCGTCATCAATGCCGACGAGTCCGAGCCCGGCTCCTGCAAAGACCGCGAGATCCTTCGGCACGACGCGCATCTTATGATCGAAGGCGCGTTACTCGCCTCCTTCGCGATGCGCGCACACACTTGCTACGTTTACGTGCGCGGCGAATACATTCGCGAGCGCGAAGCGCTCCAGCGCGCCATCGATGAAGCCTACGACGCCAAGCTAATCGGCAAGAATAACGTCCACGGCTGGGACTTCGACATTTTCGTGCATCACGGCGCCGGCGCCTATATCTGCGGCGAAGAAACGGCGATGCTCGAAAGCCTTGAAGGCAAAAAGGGCCAGCCGCGCCTGAAGCCGCCGTTCCCGGCGAACGTCGGCCTTTACGGCGCCCCGACGACGATCAACAATGTCGAAAGCATCGCCGTCGCGGGCGAAATCCTGCGTCGCGGATCGGCCTGGTTCGCTGCCCTTGGCAAGCCGAACAACACCGGCACCAAGCTCTTCCAGATCTCAGGACACGTCGAGCGCCCGTGCGTCGTCGAAGAAGAGATGGGCATCCCGCTCAAGGAGCTTATCGACAAGCATTGCGGTGGCATCCGCGGCGGCTGGGATAATCTGCTCGCCGTCATCCCGGGCGGATCGTCCGTTCGCTGCATCACGGCAGAGCAAGCCGAAGCGGTGACGATGGATTTCGACGCGCTGGGCAAGCTCGGCTCGGGTCTCGGTACCGCCGCCGTGATCGTGATGGACAAATCGACGGACATCATCGGCGCGATCCGGCGCATCGCCTATTTCTATAAGCATGAGAGCTGCGGCCAGTGCACGCCGTGCCGCGAAGGCACCGGCTGGATGTGGCGTGTGCTCGAGCGTATGGAGCGCGGCGAAGCTGAAAAACGCGAGATCGATTTGCTGTTCGATGTCACGAAGCAGGTAGAAGGCCATACCATCTGCGCGCTCGGCGACGCGGCGGCATGGCCCGTTCAAGGCCTGATCAACAACTTCCGCTCGGTGATCGAAGCACGTATCGACGATTACCAGGCAAAACATTCACGCATGGCGGCAGAGTAGGCTGCGGAAAAAACGATGGCCAAGCAACTTATTGTCGACGGCAAGCCGATTGAGGTCGAAGACGGCACGACACTGATGCACGCCTGCGAATTGGCGGGCGCAGTCATTCCGCGCTTCTGCTATCACGAGCGGCTGTCGATCGCCGGCAACTGCCGCATGTGTCTGGTCGAGGTCGAAGGTTCGCCGAAGCCGGTCGCGTCCTGCGCCATGCTCGTCAACGATCTGCCGCCGAACAGGGACGGCTCGCCGAAGGTCGTCAACACCGCCTCTCCGATGGTGAAGAAGGCGCGTGAAGGGGTGATGGAGTTTCTGCTCATCAACCACCCGCTCGACTGCCCGATCTGCGATCAGGGCGGCGAATGCGATCTGCAAGATCAGGCGATGGCGTTCGGCATGGGCGGCTCGCGCTATACCGAAAACAAGCGCGCTGTCGAAGAAAAGCACATCGGTCCGCTCATCAAGACGATGATGACGCGTTGCATCCATTGCACGCGCTGCGTTCGCTACATGACGGAAGTCGCGGGCGTCGAGGAACTCGGACTGATCGGCCGCGGCGAAGACGCTGAAATCACGACCTATCTCGAGCAAGGCATCCTTTCCGAAATGAGTGCCAACGCCGTGGATCTTTGCCCGGTCGGCGCGCTGACGCATCGCCCTTGGGCCTTCGCCGCCCGGCCATGGGAAATGGAAACGTTTGAGACCGTCGACGTGATGGACGCGGTCGGTTCCTCGGTCAGCGCCGACGTCCGCGGCGCAGCCGTCATGCGCATCCTTCCGCGCAACAACGACGCCGTGAACGAGGAATGGATCTCCGACAAGACGCGTCACGTGGCGGACGGCCTGAAAACGCAGCGCCTCGATCAACCCTACATCCGCAAGAACGGCCGCTTCGAACCCGCAAGCTGGGATGAAGCGCTGGGTCTCGTTGCCGCGAAATTGAAAGCGGCTTCGCCGGAAAAGATCGGCGCCATAGCGGGCGACCTCGTGGGTGCCGAGGAAATGTTCGCGCTGAAAGACCTTCTCACGCGCTTGGGTGCAACGTCTCTCGATTGCCGCCAGGCAGGCGACAAGCTCGATCCGAAGCTCGGCCGCGCAAGCTATCTCTTCAACTCCGGCATCGAAGGCATCGAAGAGGCCGACGCGATCCTGATCGTCGGCGCCAACCCACGTCTCGAAGCTGCGGTTCTCAACTCACGTATCCGTAAGCGCTGGCGCAGCGCGCCGACGAAAATCGCGCTTGTCGGCGCCAAGGTGGATCTTGCGTACCCTTATGAATATCTGGGCGCCGGGCCAGAAACCTTGGCCGAGATCGCAAACGGCAAGCACCCGTTCGCCGAAGCATTGAAGGCCGCGAGCAAGCCGATGGTCATCGTCGGGCAGGGCGCCTTCGCCCGTGCCGACGGTCTCGCTACGCTGTCGCTCGCAGCACGCATCCTCCTCGCGGCATCTGCCGGGAAAGACGCAGCCTGGAACGGCTTCAATGTCCTGCACACGGCAGCAGCCCGCGTCGCAGGTCTCGATCTTGGCTTCGTTCCGGGGAAGGGCGGCAGGGATGTCGCCGGAATTCTCGGGCCCGATTCAGAGTTCATCTATCTGCTTGGCGCCGATGAATGTGATCTGTCGAAAGTGAGCCCGTCCGCGTTCGTCGTTTACCAGGGAACGCATGGCGACAAAGGCACCGAACGGGCTGATGTCATTCTTCCCGGCGCGGCTTATACTGAAAAGAGCGCAACCTTCGTGAACACCGAGGGCCGCGCGCAGCAGACGCTGAAGGCCGTGTTTCCACCGGGAGACGCGAAGGAAGATTGGACGATTATACGGGCGCTCTCCGAGCGTGCAGGCAGCAAACTGCCCTACGACAGCTTGAAAGAGCTTCGCGCCGCGATGTACCGGACGAGCCCGCAGCTTGCAGCCCTCGATACGATCGAAGTTCGCGCCGTGTCCGGGCTCGAGACGCTTGCCAAACTCGGTGCGCAGCCGTCATCAGCGCCGTTCGCGCCGGTGATCGCTGACTTCTACATGACGAACCCGATCGCGCGATCTTCCGCCGTAATGGCGGGCATGAGCGCGCTTCGGGCGTCTCACCAACAGAAACTCAACGCAGCGGAATAGGGAACATGCTCGACACGCTGCAGACATTCATGAACGACTACGGCTGGAACTTGCTGGTGCTGATCGGCTTTTCCCTGCTCTTGCTGGTCGTGCTCTTGGTCATCATCGCTTTCCTGCTCTTGATGGATCGCAAGGTGTGGGCCGCAGTCCAGATGCGCCGTGGCCCGAACGTCGTCGGACCATTCGGCCTTTTGCAATCCTTCGCCGACCTTCTGAAGTTCGTCCTGAAGGAGCCGATCATCCCATCGGGCTCGGACAAGGTCGTCTTCTTACTGGCGCCGCTCGCAACGGCAACGTGCGCCTTGGCGTCGTGGGCCGTCATCCCCGTCAACGAGAATAGCTGGGGCCGGTGGGTGATTTCCGACATGAACGTCGGAATTCTTTACCTGCTCGCGATCTCGTCGCTCGGCGTCTACGGCATCATCATGGGCGGCTGGGCGTCGAACTCGAAATATCCGTTCATGGGCGCGCTGCGCTCCGCCGCGCAGATGGTCTCCTACGAGGTCTCGATCGGCTTCGTCATTATCTGCGTGCTGCTGTGCGTCGGCTCGCTCAACGTGACCGATGTCGTCAACTCGCAGAAGACCGGGATCGGCACGCACATCGGCCTGACGAACTCGCTGCTCGACTGGAACTGGTTCGCGCTTTTCCCGATGTTCGTCGTGTTCTTTATCTCGGCGCTCGCCGAGACGAACCGGCCGCCGTTCGACCTCGTCGAAGCCGAATCCGAACTCGTTGCGGGCTTCATGGTCGAATATTCCTCGACCCCTTACCTGCTTTACATGCTCGGCGAGTACGTCTCGATAACGGCCATGTGCGCGATGACGACCATCCTCTTCCTGGGGGGCTGGCTGCCGCCGCTGGACATCTGGCCGCTCAACGCCGTCCCGGGCATTTTCTGGTTCCTGATCAAAGTCGTATTCGTCTTCTTCATGTTTGCCATGGTGAAGGCGATGGTGCCGCGGTATCGCTACGATCAATTGATGCGTCTCGGTTGGAAAGTGTTCCTGCCGTTGTCGCTCGTCATGGTCGTCATCACCGCCGCCGTGCTCCAATTCGGAGGCTTCCTCTCATGAGCGTAGCGCGCGCAGTAAAGTCGCTTTTCCTGTTGGAGTTCGTCTCGGCGTTCTTCCTCACGATGCGCTACTTCTTCTCGCCGAAGAAGACGCTGAACTATCCTTATGAAAAAGGCCCGCTGTCGCCCCGCTTCCGCGGTGAGCATGCGCTCCGCCGCTATCCGAACGGCGAAGAGCGCTGCATCGCCTGCAAGCTCTGCGAAGCCATCTGCCCGGCTCAGGCAATCACGATCGAAGCCGGCCCGCGCCGCAACGACGGCACCCGCCGCACGACGCGCTACGACATCGACATGACGAAGTGCATCTATTGCGGACTCTGCCAGGAAGCCTGCCCGGTCGACGCCATCGTCGAAGGGCCGAACTTCGAGTTCGCGACCGAGACGCGCGAAGAACTTTTCTACGACAAGGACCGGCTGCTCGCGAACGGCGACCGCTGGGAACGCGAAATCGCAAAGAACATCGCGCTCGACGCGAAGTATCGATAGAAGGCAAGGCGATGGCATCGGCTCTCTTCTTCTATCTCTTCTCTGTCCTCGCGGTGGCAGCGGGCGCGTCGGTCATTCTGACGAGGAACCCGGTTCACGCCGTCCTGTTCCTCATTCTGGCGTTCTTCAACGCTGCGGGTCTGTTCGTTCTGCTCAACGCCGAATTCCTGGCGATGCTGCTTGTCATCGTCTACGTCGGTGCGGTTGCGGTGCTCTTCCTGTTCGTCGTGATGATGCTCGACGTCGACTTCGCCGAACTGAAAGCCGGCTTCATCAAGAACGCCAAGATCGGCGCTCTGATCGGCGGCCTCGTTCTGCTCGAGCTTCTCGCGCTCGTCGGTTACAAGGGCCTTGCGGTCTCGCCCGTGATGAGCCCAACGTCGCCCGTGCCGGCGGGCATCACCAACACCCGGGCGCTCGGCGAAATCCTCTATACGAAGTACGTCTACTACTTCGAGGGAGCGGGCCTCATCCTGCTCGTCGCGATGATCGGCGCTATCGTCCTGACGCTGAAGCACCGCCAAAACGTCAAGCGCCAGTCCATCAGCGCACAGGTCGCGCGGGGGCCGGCGACCGGCCTTGAAGTGGTCAAGGTCCCGAGCGGCGGCTCGGTCATCCCGCCACCCGCCAAACATCCGGAGGCTGCGGAATGACCATCGGTCTTGGGCATTATCTGGTCGTCGCCGCGTGTCTCTTCACGCTCGGCATCTTCGGCATCTTCCTGAACCGGAAGAACGTCATCGTCATCTTGCTTTCGATCGAGTTGATGCTGCTTGCGGTCAACATCAACTTCGTCGCGTTCGCGCACTTCAACGGCGACCTCGTCGGGCAGATTTTCGCGCTGTTCGTGCTGACCGTCGCCGCGGCCGAATCCGCCATCGGCCTCGCGATCATGGTCGTCTACTTCCGCAACCGCGGTTCCATCGCGGTCGAAGACATCAACATGATGAAGGGGTGAGGCGGGAATGATTTACGCCGCCATCGTTTTTCTGCCGCTTGCCGGCGCGCTGATTGCCGGGCTGTTCGGCCGTGTCATCGGCGATCGGCCGAGCGAGATCATCACGACCGCGTTCCTGATGATCGCCGCCGTGCTGTCCTGGGTCGTGTTCGTCCAGGTCGGCCTCGGACACGAAACCCGCGAAATCACCCTGATGCGCTGGATCACGTCGGGCGAACTCGACGTCTCATGGGCGCTCAAGATCGATACGCTGACGTCCGTCATGCTCGTCGTCGTGACGACGGTCTCCTCGCTCGTGCATCTCTATTCGATCGGCTACATGCACGAAGATGACTCGCGGCCGCGGTTCTTCGCGTATCTCTCGCTCTTCACCTTCGCGATGTTGATGCTCGTCACGAGCGGCAACCTCGTGCAGATGTTCTTCGGCTGGGAAGGCGTCGGCCTGGCGTCCTATCTGCTCATCGGCTTCTGGTACAAGAAGCCCGAAGCCAACGCCGCCGCCATCAAGGCGTTTATCGTCAACCGCGTCGGCGACTTCGGTTTTTCGCTCGGCGTCTTCGGCCTCTTCTTCGTCTTTCACACTGTGAACCTCGACGCGCTGTTCGCAGCAGCGCCGAGCGCCATCGGCAAGACCTTCAGCTTTGCGGGTTACGAAGTCGATATCCTGACGACGCTCTCGCTGTTGCTGTTCGTTGGCGCGATGGGCAAGTCCGCTCAGTTCCTGCTGCACACGTGGTTGCCTGACGCGATGGAAGGCCCGACGCCCGTCTCCGCGCTCATCCACGCCGCGACGATGGTGACCGCCGGCGTGTTCATGGTCGCGCGCCTGTCGCCGATCTTCGAGCTGGCGCCGAATGCGCTCATCGTCGTGACGTTCATCGGCGCCATCACCGCCTTCTTCGCCGCGACTGTCGGCCTCGTCCAGAACGACATCAAACGTGTCATCGCCTATTCGACGTGCTCGCAGCTCGGCTACATGTTCGTTGCGTGCGGCATCGGCGCATACGGCGTCGGCATCTTCCACCTTTTTACGCACGCCTTCTTCAAGGCGCTGTTGTTCCTGGGCGCGGGTTCGGTCATTCACGCCATGCATCACGAGCAGGATATGCGCGCGATGGGCGGCCTCCGGCGTAAAATACCGTGGACGTTCGCCGCGATGATGATCGGCACGCTCGCGTTGACGGGCGTCGGCATTCCCCATCTCGCGGGCTTCGCCGGCTTCTATTCGAAGGATGCCATCATCGAGGCGGCCTATGCCGCCAACACGCCGAACAACTACGCCTTCTGGCTCCTCGTTGTCGCGGCATTGATGACGTCATTCTATTCCTGGCGCCTCATCTTCATGACGTTCTACGGCGAAACACGCGCCGACCATCACACCTTCGACCACGCCCATGAAAGCCCGCCGACGATGATGGTGCCGCTTGCGGTCCTGTCGCTCGGAGCCGTTCTCGCTGGTCTCGTTTTCGCGCCGTATTTCATGGGGCATGACCAGAGCGAATTCTGGGGCGCTGCGATTTTCCGCGGCGAGCACAATCATATCCTGCACGAAATGCACGAAGTGCCGGGATGGGTCCCCTATTCGTCGTTGATCGCGATGCTCGCGGGCTTTGCGATCGCTTGGGTCTACTACATCGGTGCTCCTTGGCTGCCGGAGGCAACGGCGCGCGCGTTCCGCCCGCTCTACCTCTTCCTGTTGAACAAGTGGTACTTCGACGAGCTCTACAATCTGATTTTCGTGCGGCCCGCGTTTGCAATCGGCCGCTTCCTTTGGAAGGGCGGTGACGGGGCCGTCATCGATGGCGCCATCGATGGAACGGCGGCGGGCGTCGTCCGCGTTACCGATCGCGTCGTCAAACTGCAGACGGGCTACATGTACCACTATGCCTTCGCGATGCTGATCGGCGTTGCGGCCATCCTGACATGGCTCACCTACAACGGGCTCTTTGGCGGGGTGCTCAAATGAGCAACATTCTGACTGTCACGACATTCCTGCCGCTTGTCGGAGCGCTGCTGATCGCGACGCTCAACTCGGAAGCCAAGGGCAACGCGCGCTGGATTGCGCTCTGGACGACGCTCGTCACGTTCGCCGTCTCGCTTCTCATCTGGATCAACTTCGATACGAACACGGCGGGCTTCCAGTTCGTCGAGGAGCACGCTTGGCTCGGTCCGCTGAAATATAAAATGGGCGTCGACGGCATTTCGATGCTGTTCGTCATCCTGACGACGTTCCTGATGCCGCTCTGCATTCTGGCGAGCTGGGTATCGGTCCAGGATCGCGTCAAGGAATACATGATCGCGTTTCTCGTTCTGGAAACGCTGATGCTCGGCGTGTTCTGCGCGCTCGATATGGTTCTCTTCTACCTCTTCTTCGAGGGCGGCCTCATCCCGATGTTCATCATCATCGGCGTTTGGGGCGGCAAGCGGCGCGTCTACGCGAGCTTCAAGTTCTTTCTCTACACGCTGCTCGGCTCGGTGCTGATGTTGCTTGCCATGATGGCGATGTACTGGCACGCCGGAACGACCGATATCCCGACCCTGCTGCAGACGAAGTTCCCGCCGGATATGCAGTGGTGGCTATGGCTCGCGTTCTTTGCATCGTTCGCGGTGAAGATGCCGATGTGGCCCGTCCACACCTGGCTTCCTGATGCGCACGTCGAAGCGCCGACTGCGGGTTCGGTCATTCTCGCCGGCATTCTCTTGAAGATGGGCGGCTACGGCTTCCTGCGCTTCTCGCTGCCGATGTTCCCGAACGCTTCGGCCGATCTCGCGCCTCTGGTGTTCACGCTGTCGATCGTCGCGATCATCTACACGTCGCTCGTCGCGCTCGTGCAGGAAGATATCAAGAAGCTCATTGCCTACTCTTCGGTGGCGCACATGGGCTTCGTGACAATGGGCATCTTCACGGCCACCCAGCAGGGCGTTGACGGCGCGATCTTCCAGATGCTGTCGCACGGCATCATTTCATCTGCACTCTTCCTCTGTGTCGGCGTCATCTACGATCGCACGCACACCCGTGAAATCGCGGCCTATGGCGGCCTCGTCGAGCGCATGCCGAAATACGCAGTCGCCTTCATGGTCTTTACGATGGCGAACGTCGGCCTGCCCGGGACCAGCGGCTTCATCGGCGAATTCTTGACGCTGCTGGCGGCCTTCAAGGCCAACACCTGGGTAGCGATCCTGGCGACGACCGGCATCATCCTCTCGGCAGCCTACGCGCTCTATCTCTATCGCCGGGTCATTTTTGGCGCGCTCGAAAAGGCAAACCTTAAGGGCTTGCTCGATCTTTCTCCGCGCGAGATCGCGATCCTCGCCCCGCTCGTGCTGCTCACGATTTTCTACGGCGTCTATCCGGCTCCCGTCCTCGACGTGACGGCGACGTCGGTGAAGAACCTCGTGCAGAATTATCAATCCGCCCAGGGGACGGCGGCTGCATCGGCGGCGCCACAAGGAACCCAATAATGGATAGCTCGGTCCTAAATGTCGTTTTGCCGGAGCTGATCCTCGCGATCGGCGCCATTTCGCTGCTGATGCTCGGCGTCTTTACATCCAATGGCGAAGCGGCGGGCCGCACCGTGACGTGGCTTTCGATCGGCCTGTTGCTCGCGACCGCCATCGCCGTCTTCCAGGGCAGCGGCAGCTCGCTTGTTTTCGGCGGAGCGTTCGTCTCCGACGGATTCACGCGCTTCCTGAAGATCGTCATCCTCATCGGCGCCGCGTTGACGCTGCTGATGACGTTCGACAACTTCGGCCGCGCCAAGCTTCTCCAGTTCGAATATCCGGTGCTCGTTCTGCTCGCGACGCTCGGCATGCTGATGATGGTCTCGGCGAATGACCTCATCGCGCTCTACCTCGGCCTCGAGCTGCAGTCCCTGGCGCTCTACGTCATCGCCGCGTTCAAGCGCGACGACGTGCAATCCAGCGAAGCGGGCCTCAAGTATTTCGTCCTCGGAGCATTGTCCTCGGGCATGCTGCTCTACGGCGCGTCGATGCTCTACGGCGTCACGGGCTCGACGGGTTACGCAACGATAGCAGCCGCGGCAACGATCCCGGAAATGTCGACGAATATCGGCCTGACTTTCGGCCTCGTGTTCGTCCTCGTTGGCTTGGCGTTTAAAATCGCAGCCGTGCCGTTCCACATGTGGACGCCCGACGTCTACCAGGGTGCGCCGACCCCGGTTACCGCGTTCTTCGCCGGCGCACCGAAGATTGCCGCCATGGCGCTCCTGCTCCGCTTCACCCAGGCAGCACTTCCGGGCATTGCGCCACAGTGGCAGCAGATCGTCATTTTCCTCGCGATTGCCTCGATGGTGCTCGGCTCTTTCGCGGCGATCGGTCAGAACAACATTAAACGCCTGCTCGCTTACTCCTCGATTGGCAACGTCGGCTTCGCCCTGATAGGGCTTGCCGCGAACAACACCGAAGGTACAGCCGGCGTACTCGTCTATCTCGTGATCTACGTCGCGATGACGCTCGGCGCGTTTGCGTGCGTCCTCGCGATGCAGCGCAACGGCCGCAACGTTGAGAGCATCTCCGACCTTTCGGGCCTCGCGAAAACCAACCTCACGTTCGCAACGATCCTCGCCGTTCTGATGTTTTCGCTCGCCGGTATACCGCCGCTCGCCGGCTTCTGGGCGAAATGGTACGTCTTCCTGCCGGCGATCAAGGCAGGGCTCTATCCGCTATCCGTCATCGGCGTCGTAACGAGCGTCGTTGGCGCGTACTATTATCTGCGGGTCGTGAAGATCATGTTCTTCGACGAGACGGCGGAGGGCTTTTCGCCGCCTGAAGGCCGGACCTTTGCAGTCATGGCGCTTTCGGCAGCCTTCGTTGTGGCGTTCGTTCTGCCCTTCGTCGGCGGAACGGTGGTCGACGCGGCAACGGCTGCAGCTTCGGTGCTTGTGCCGGCCCATCCCTAGTCATGCCGCGCATCGTCCATCTCGCTGAGACTGCGTCGACGAACGCCGACGCCATGCGTCTCGGCCTGAGCGGCGAGGAGCTTCCCCTATGGGTCATCGCCGATACTCAGACCGGCGGACGGGGACGCTCCGGCCGGGCCTGGGTATCAGAGCCCGGTAACCTCCACGCCAGCGTCGCGTTCCGCTCCGATGCCCCGCTGGAAAAGGCGGGCCAATTGTCACTACTCGCTGGAATTGCGGTGATAGACGCCGTTCGCGCCACAATGGATCTTGCGCCGGGAACCGAACTTCGCCTCAAATGGCCGAACGATATTTTGATCGGAAGCGCCAAAGCCGGGGGGATTCTGGTCGAGAGCACTTCCGTTCGCGCTGGCCCTGGTTTTTTAGCAATATTAGGCTTTGGATTGAATTTGATCAGCGCACCTGACAGCCTCGGTCGTGCCGTCACGGCGCTCAGCCAGCACGGCAAATCTCCCGAGCCGCTCGTCTTCCTTGAGATGCTTTCCGAAAAGGTCGCTTTCTGGCTCGGCCGCTGGCAGGCGGGGGAGGGCTTCGCCGCAATCCGCGAGGCGTGGATGGAGCGCGCAGGCGCCATTGGTGAACGCATCACGATAAATACGGCCGCGGGCCTCTTATCTGCAACTTATCAAGGGCTTTCCGAAACCGGCGCGCTGCGTGCCGACGTTGGTGGCACCATTAAAGAAATCAGCTACGGCGACGTCATGCTTGTTGACCAGATTGCGCGCGATGGAACTCCATGAGCGAACGCGCACCCTCTTCGCGAACGGGAAGTTTGAGACCAGACGAACTCGTATTCATGGCGCTCGGCGGTCTCGGCGAGATCGGCATGAACGTCTATCTCTACGGCTTCGGGCCGCCGAGAGCACGCTCCTGGCTGATGGTCGATCTGGGCGTTACCTTTCCGCATGAAAGCGAGCCGGGGGCCGACGTCGTGCTGCCCGACCTCCGCTTCATCACTGCCGAACGCAAAAACCTCGTCGGCCTTGTCTTGACGCACGCGCACGAGGATCACGTCGGCGCCATCATCGATCTCTGGCCGTCACTAGAATGCCCGATCTTCGCGACGCCGTTCACGGCGGGAATGCTGAAGATGAAGGTCGGTGAATATGGCGGGTCGCTCTCGCTGCCGATCAAGGAAGTGCCGCTCAGCGGCCGCTTCAATGCCGGCCCCTTCGAAGTCGAATTTGTCAGCGTCACGCATTCGATTCCCGAGCCCAATGGTCTCGCGATCCGAACGCCCGCAGGTCTCGTCTTCCATACCGGCGACTGGAAACTCGATCCGACGCCCGTCGTTGGCCGTCCGCACGATGCCGGAAGGCTCGAGGCGCTCGGCGATGAAGGCGTGCTCGCGATGGTCGGCGATTCGACGAACGCGATGAGGGAGGGCAGATCCGCCTCGGAATCTGATGTCGCCAAGACGCTGCGGAAGCTCATCGCCGACGCGCCGCGCTGTGTCGCCGTTACGCTCTTCGCATCGAACGTAGCGCGCGTTGCCTCGATCGCAGCGGCTGGCCATGCCGCCGGGCGCACGCTCGTCGTCGCCGGCCGGGCGCTTCATCGCATCATCGAGGTGGCAATCGAAACGGGCTACCTCCCGCAGGGTTTCACGTATCTCGACCAGCAGCGGTTCTCCGATCTGCCGCGCGATAAGGTCCTCGTTCTGTGCACAGGCAGTCAGGGCGAGACACGCGCTGCGATGGCACGCATCGCGGAAGACGAACATCCGGATATCTCGCTCGACAAGGGCGATCTCGTCATCTTCTCCTCGCGCACCATTCCCGGAAATGAAAAAGCCGTCTCGCGCATCCAGAACGGACTGGCCCGCCTCGGCGTCGATATCGTCACTGACAGCGAAGAGCTCGTGCACGTTACCGGCCATCCGCGTCGCGACGAGATCAGGGACATGTACGGTTGGATTCGTCCGAAGATCGCCATTCCGATGCACGGCGAGGCGCGGCATCTAAGAGAGCACGCGAAGCTCGCGCGCTCGTGCGGCGTCAGCGAAACTTTCACGATCGTCGACGGAGACGTCTTGAAGCTGTGGCCGGGGCCCGCAGCCGTCATCGATCAAGCGCCGGTCGGCCGCCTCTATCGTGACGGCAACCTCATTGTTCCGGACGCCGAAGGACCGGTGAAGAGCCGACGCAAACTATCGTTCGTGGGCATCGCCGTGATTGCGATGGCGCTATCGCGGCGCGGCGAAATCGTTGGTAAACCGGGCGTTGTTCTCGAGGGCATTCCGGCCGCCGACCGCAACGGCGAATCGATGCGCGAAATCGTGCTTGACGCTATCGACGGAACGCTCCGCTCAATTCCGCCGAAACGGCGCAGCGACCACGGCATGGTTCAGGACGCAGTGCTTCGCGCAGTGCGTTCCGCCATCAACGAGGCCTGGGGCAAGAAACCGGTTGTCAAAGTGCTTGTCTCCGTGGTGGATGGCAGAAACTGATCGCCTCAACAATTTGCCCGCCTTTGCCGTGCTGGAGACCGAAGCATGATTGGACGCCTTAACCACGTCGCCATAGCCGTCAAAGATCTCGCCAAGGCCTCCGCGGTTTATAAAAATGCTCTCGGCGCAAAGGTCGGTCCCGCACTCGCTCAGCCAGAGCACGGCGTTACCGTTGTTTTCATCGAGCTTCCAAACACCAAGATCGAGCTGCTTGAGCCGCTCGGTGAAGGCTCCCCCATCGCGAAATTCCTCGAAAAATCCCCCGACGGCGGGATTCACCATGTATGCTACGAGGTAGATGATATTATCGCAGCACGCGACCAGTTGAAGTCTCAGGGGGCTCGCGTGCTCGGCGATGGCACTCCGAAGATCGGTGCACACGGCAAGCCCGTGCTGTTTCTCCATCCGAAGGATTTCTGCGGCACCCTCGTCGAGTTGGAGCAGGTCTGAGGCAGATCTGAAAGAGATCTGAATCCGGCCCTGGCGATGCCTAGGAAATAAGGGATGGTGTTATGCGTACGTCGGTAGCGGTGGCAACGTTCTTTTGCCTTTGGTTCATCACGCTGTTCGCAGTGCTGCCCTTCTTCGCGAAAACTCAGGACGAGGCGGGCGACATCGTTCCAGGCACCCCTGAAAGCGCGCCTCACAAGATGAACGTCTTCAGGCTTGTGTGGGTCAACACGCTGGTCGCAGCCGTCACCTTCGCGGGCGTCTACGCAGTGATCGCGAATATCTGAGATTATCCGCCATCTAGGATCGGGATAAGCCCGGCCATCACTGCCCACAACTTCGACGTGACCGCCGATTGCCAGGGCAACGCCGACCCGCTATTGCGCCCTGTCCCTCGCGCGGGCCCGATGCCGCAAGTCTTTCAGAGGTTGAACCCTTCGCGCGCCGGCTTTGCTCCGTTGCAACGCCCGCATGAAAAGGCTATTCGGCTTGGGCTAAATTCCTGAGTGCCGAGAGACTTAAGGCGCGGCTCGCCCGCGCGAATTTAACGAGCGAGCTCGCAATGCGAATTTCCCAAGGCTTTCCGTGCAATCCCTCTCGTAAGCGCGCACATGCGCCGGAGGCCGCACGATGAGCAAGCGCGCCCTTTCCGTCACCCGCGAGCAGAACTTCCCGGAATGGTATCAGGCGATCGTCCGCGACGGCGATATGGCCGAGACGAGCCCCGTTCGCGGCTGCATGATCATCAAGCCGTGGGGCTGGGGCGTCTGGGAACGCATCCAGGCCGAACTCGACGCCCGCATCAAGGATACGGGCCACGACAACTGCTACTTCCCGCTGTTCATCCCGATGAGCTTCATCGCCAAGGAGGCGGAGCACGTCGAGGGATTCGCCAAGGAGATGGCGGTCGTCACGCACCATCGCCTGAAAAACGAGGGCGGCAAGCTGGTGGTCGATCCCGACGCCAAGCTTGAAGAACCGTTGATCGTCCGCCCGACGTCGGAGACGATTATCGGCGACGCGTTCCAGCGCTGGATCAAGAGCTATCGCGACCTGCCGCTGCTTGTGAATCAGTGGGCCAACGTCGTGCGCTGGGAAATGCGCACGCGTCTGTTCCTGCGCACGACCGAGTTTCTTTGGCAGGAAGGCCACACGGCCCACGCGGACCGCGACGATGCGGTTGCCGAGACGCTGAAGATGCTCGAAGTTTATCGGACGTTTGCGGAAGACGTGCTGGCGATGCCTGTCGTGGCGGGCGAGAAGCCGCCGAACGAACGCTTCCCCGGAGCAGATAATACCTATTCGATCGAAGCGATGATGCAGGACGGCAAAGCCCTGCAAGCCGGAACGTCGCATTATCTCGGCACGCACTTCGCCGAAGCGCAGAACATCCAATTCCAGAACGCGCAAGGCGCGCTCACGCACTGCCACACGACAAGCTGGGGTGTCTCGACGCGGCTGATCGGCGGCGTGATCATGACCCACGGCGACGACGATGGTCTGCGCCTGCCGCCTATGATTGCTCCGCGCCAGATCGTCATTGTGCCGATGCTCCGCGAGAAGCCGGAAGACGCTGAGCTGATCGAATATTGCAAGTCGCTCGAAAAAGAGCTGAAGGCAGCCGGCATCCGCACGCTTGTGGATTTGAAACTGACGAAATCCGCCGAGAAGCGCTGGAACTGGGTGCGCCGTGGCGCCCCCGTTATTGTCGAGATCGGCGGTCGCGATGCGACCGGCGGCAACGTCACGTTCATGCGCCGCGACCGCCTGCGCGACGGCGACAAAGTCATTTCCAATACGAAGCCTCGCGCCGACTTCGTGGCCGAGGCGCCCGCGCTTCTGAAAGAGATTCAGTCGACGCTCTATAGCGAGGCGAAGGCGCGACTCGACAGCAACATCATCACGAACATTAAGTCGTTCAAGGAACTCGAAGAGTACTTCGGGCCGGCGGCCGAAGGCGACGACGAAGCCGGAGCGTTCAAGGGCTGGGTACGCGTTCCTTGGTCGCGTCCGGAAGGTGCAGCGCTCGACGCCATCGCCGATAAGCTGAAGGCCCTGAAGCTCACCATCCGCAACGCGCCCCTGGCGCAGGAGGCGGTCGCGGGGGCCTGCCTCTTCACCGGCGAACCGGCGAAGGAGTACGTGCTGATCGCACGCGCATACTAAAACGGCTGGAATACGGTCAAACGGCCTTAACTGCGACACAGGGAGCTGCGATGCGGCGCGCGATTGGGGAAACGGCGGTGAGGCCACGATGACTGTTTCAGGGCACAGCGAGGCGTCGGCTGGGTTTTCAGGCGAACGGGTAGCGTCCAGCGGGACGAAGCCATTCTCGGCCTTCGAATGGATGATCGCCGGCCGCTATCTGCGTGCAAGGCGGAAGGAAGGTTTCATCTCCGTCATTGCCGGGTTCTCGTTTCTCGGCATCATGCTCGGCGTCGCGACGTTGATTATCGTCATGGCGGTGATGAACGGCTTCCGGCACGATCTGTTCGGCAAGATCATGGGCCTCAACGGCCACGTCATCGTCCAGAAGCTCGGCGATCCCTTCACTGACTACACGGATGTCGCCAACACGATTTCGCGCGTGCCCGGCGTCCAGACGGCGATGCCCGTCATCGAAGGCCAGGTGATGGTCTCCTCGACCTCGCAGGCGCTCGGCGGTCTCGTTCGCGGCGTGCGCGAGAACGATTTGAAATCGCTGAAGCTCGTCGCCAGCAACGTTCGCGCCGGCACGCTCGATGGCTTCGACAGTCAGAGCGGCATCGCAATGGGCGTGCGCCTTGCGAACCAGTTGCGCGTCGGTCTCGGCGATACGGTGACGCTCGTCTCGCCGCGCGGAGCTGCAACCCCGTTCGGGACAGCGCCCAGATCTAAAGCCTATCAGGTCACCTCGATCTTCGAATTGGGCATGTCCGAATACGACCGCATGATGATCTTCATGCCGCTCGGCGAAGCGCAGAAATATTTCTCGAAGAACGGCGAAGTCGATGTCGTCGAAGTCGTCGTCGACAATCCGGAAGATGTCGATCGTTATAATCGGCTTATCCAGGAGGCGACGGGGCCGTCGATCACCATCAACGATTGGCGTCAGCGCAACGAGACGTTCTTCAACGTGCTCGCGGTCGAACGGAACGTCATGTTCATCATCCTCTCGCTGATCGTGCTCGTCGCGGCGCTGAACATCATTTCCGGCCTGATGATGCTCGTGAAGGACAAGGGCCGCGATATTGCGATCTTGCGGACGATGGGAGCAACCAAGGGCGCCGTGATGCGGATATTCCTGATCACCGGCGCTTCCATCGGCGTCGTCGGCACGCTCGCCGGACTGGTGCTCGGCGTCGTCTTCTGTTGGAACATCGAGAACATCAAGAACTTCGTATCGTGGGTCTCCGGTACGACGGTCTTCGATCCGAGCGTCTATTATCTGACGAAGCTGCCCGCAGAGATCGATGTGCACGAAACGGGAGGCATCGTCTTGATGGCGCTTGCACTGTCGGTCATCGCAACGCTCTATCCGTCTTGGAAAGCGTCGAAGCTCGATCCCGTTGAAGCGTTGCGGTACGAGTGAGACCCATGGACACCACACCCATCGCGCCGATCCTGCAGCTCGAGAACGTCACGAGATCCTTTCGCCAAGGCGAAAAGGAGATCACGGTTTTAACGGGCGTCGACGCCGTTCTTTGGCCCGGTCAGGCCGTGGCGCTCGTCGGGCCTTCCGGCGCCGGCAAGTCTACGCTTCTGCACATAACGGGATTGCTCGAATCCCCGACGAGCGGCCGCGTGATCATCAACGGCCACGATTGCGCGACGCTCACCGAAGCCGAGCGCACGAAGCTCCGTCGGAAAGAGATCGGATTCGTCTATCAGTTCCACCAGCTGTTGCCGGAATTCAGCGCGCTCGAAAACGTCGTCATTCCGCAGCTCATTCTCGGCACGAGCCGTAAGGCGGCGGATAAACACGCGCGCGAGCTTCTCGCAAGCGTAGGTCTCGCCGGACGCGCCGAGCATCGTCCCGCCGAGCTATCGGGCGGCGAGCAGCAGCGCACCGCCATCTGCCGTGGACTGGCGAACAGCCCGCGGCTTCTGCTAGCCGACGAGCCGACCGGAAACCTCGATCCGCACACGTCTGAACATGTGTTCCGTCAGCTGATCGATGTCATTCGCCGCCAAGGGGTTGCAGCGTTGATCGCGACCCACAATCTTGAACTCGCAAGCCGCATGGACCGCGTTCTGCAGGTTCATGAAGGCCGCCTTGTCGAGATCTCGCTGGCACAAACGCGCTGAAAATCCACGGATTTGCAAGTCTGCCGACAAAGGCTCGTTCAGAGCTGTGCGGCGCCGGCGCGTTTAACTTGCGGCATGCCGTCGTGTACATAACGTAGGCACATGGAACACCCGATTCGGCCACCCGCGCGAAACCCGAAGTTCATTCACCTCAAGGTGCATTCGGCTTACTCGCTGCTCGAAGGCGCGCTTCCGATAACGAAGCTCGCCAAACTCGCGACTGCGATGAATCTCCCCGCGCTCGGATTGACCGATACGAACAATCTCTTCGGCGCACTCGAATTTTCTGAAAAGCTGTGGGGCGCGGGCGTGCAGCCGATTTCGGGCACGACGCTCGATATCGATTTTGGGGACAATCGAGACAACGGTACGGTTGTGCTCAAGGCGATGAGCAATGAGCCGCGCGTTAAGCCGGCCGGCAAGCTAGCGCTGCTCGCCATGAACGCTGAGGGGTTCGCCAACCTCATGCGGCTTTCGAAATCTTTGAATTTCGAGCCGTCGGCAGATGAACCTTTGCACGTCAAAGTCGCGCGCCTCGAAGAACTGTCGGGAGGCATCATCGCGCTGACGGGCGGCCCGCAGGGTCCGATCGATGCAGCCCTTCGTGACGGCCAGCACGAGCAGGCTGTCGAACGGCTGAAGACGCTCGAGAAGATTTTCGGCGACCGGCTCTACGTTGAACTCCAACGCCACGGCCTTCCTGAAGAAGCCGAAGTCGAACCGCAGCTCATCGAACTCGCCTATGCACGCAACCTGCCGATCGTCGCGACGAACGAATGTTATTTCGCGGTGCGCGGCCACTACGAAGCGCACGACGCGCTTCTTTGCATCGCGGACGGCCGCTACGTCGTCGAGGACAATCGCCGCCGCGCAAGCCCCGAGCATTACCTGAAAAGCGAAGACGAGATGGCGGCGCTGTTCGCCGATCTCCCGGAGGCTTTGGCGAACACCGTTGAAATCGCCATCCGCTGCGCATTTCGCCCTGAGGGAAAAAAGCCGATCCTACCGCGCTTTGTCGCCGCCGACGACAGCTTGAGCGAGATCGAAAACTTCCGTCTTGAAGCCGCAGAGCTGAAGAACCAAGCCATCGAAGGATTGAAGCGCCGGCTGGATGCGCATGGTCCCGCGCAAGGCTTCACGGTCGAGGATTATGAAAAGCGCCTCGCCTACGAGGTAGACGTCATCACGCAGATGAAGTTCCCCGGCTACTTTCTGATCGTGGCCGACTTCATCAAGTGGTCGAAAGCCAACGGCGTGCCCGTCGGACCCGGCCGCGGTTCGGGCGCGGGTTCGCTCGTTGCTTACGCACTGACGATCACCGATCTCGATCCGCTGCGCTTCGGCTTGCTCTTCGAGCGCTTTCTCAATCCCGAGCGCGTCTCGATGCCGGACTTCGACATCGACTTCTGCCAGGAAAAGCGCGATCGCGTCATCGACTACGTGCAGAAGAAATATGGTGATGATCGCGTCGCGCAGATCATCACGCATGGAAAGCTGCAGGCTCGCGCCGTGCTGCGCGACGTCGGCCGCGTGCTGCAAATGCCTTACGGTCAGGTCGACCGTCTCTGCAAGCTCGTGCCGAACAACCCCGCAAATCCGGTTACGCTGCGCGAGGCGATCGACGGCGAGCCGAAGCTTCAGGAAGAACGCGACAGCGAACCGATCGTCGCGCGGCTGCTCGAAATCGCCGAGAAGCTCGAAGGCCTTTATCGCCACGCCTCGACCCACGCCGCCGGCATGGTGATAGGCGACAGGCCGCTCGAAGAACTCGTGCCGCTCTATCGCGATCCGAAGTCCCACTTCCCGATCACCCAATACAACTGGAAAATGGTCGAGGCGGCGGGCCTCGTGAAGTTCGACTTCCTCGGCCTCAAAACGCTGACGGTCCTCGCCAAGGCACTCGAACTGATCAAGCGCGGCCGCGGTATCGATATCGATCTGGCGGCGCTGCCGCTCGACGATAAGCCGGCTTACGAGATGCTGGCCAAGGCCGATACGGCCGGCGTGTTCCAGCTCGAAAGTACGGGCATGCGCGAAAGCTTGAAGCGGCTGAAGCCCGACCGCTTCGAGGACATCATCGCCATGGTTGCGCTCTATCGCCCGGGCCCGATGGACAACATCCCGACGTACATCAACCGCAAGCACGGCGAAGAGCCGGTCGACTGCCTGCATCCGATGCTCGAAGGCATCCTGAAGGAGACGTACGGCGTTATCATCTATCAGGAGCAGGTCATTCAGATCGCTCAGGTGATGGGCGGCTACACGCTCGGACAAGCCGACTTGCTCCGCCGCGCCATGGGTAAGAAAGACAAGGCCGAGATGGCGAAGCAGCAAGCCCGCTTCGTCGAAGGCGCGCTCGCCAACGGCGTCAAAAAGGAAGACGCGATCTACATTTTCGAGCTGGTCGATAAGTTCGCTGGCTACGGCTTCAACAAATCGCACGCAGCCGCTTACGCGCTCGTCAGCTATCACACAGCCTATTTGAAGGCGAACTTCCGCGAGGAATTCTTCGCGGCCTCGATGACGCTCGATATGGGCAATACCGACAAGCTCGCGATGTTTGCGTCCGAAGCGCGAAAGTCCGGAATTAAGATGCTGCCGCCGTGCGTCAATCAATCGGGCGTCGATTTCGGCGTCGAGCCGCCGTCCGGCGATTCCAAATGCGGCGCTATTCGCTATTCGCTCGCGGCTTTGAAGAACATTGGGGCGGCCGCGGTCGAAACGATCGTCAGCGAGCGGACCGCAGGCGGACTCTATAGCGGCCTCGGCGACTTCGCGAGCCGTGTCGATGCCAAGGCTTTGAATAAGAGAGCCGTCGAAACAATGGCCAAAGCCGGAGCTTTCGATTCTCTGAATTCCAATCGCGCGCTCGTTGCAGCCAACGCCGACACCATCCTTGCGTCCGCTCAGCGCCGAACCGCCGACGCAGCGCAGGGCATCACCGATCTTTTTGGCTCGGGCGGAAAGCCCGCCGACCTTGTGCTGCGGGCGACGCCCGCCTGGACCAGCATGGAGAAGTTGTCGGCTGAATTCGAAGCCATTGGCTTCTATCTTTCCGGTCATCCGCTCGATCAGTACGACCGGGTGCTGGGAAAGCTCGGCGTCAAACGGGTGAGCGAGTTCGAGGCGCTAGTGATGCGCGGAGCGAGCGCAGGACGTCTTGCCGGTATCGTGATCGCGGCCCGCGAGCGGCGCTCCCAGAAAGGTAACAAATTTGCGTTCGCCACATTCTCCGACGCGACTGGACAATTCGAGGCGATCATTTTCTCGGACACGCTGGCGGCGAGCCGCCACCTTCTCGAGCCAGGAACACCCGTCATTGTTTCCGTCGAAGCCGAGCGTGACGGCGACACGATGAAACTGCGTGTGCAATCGATCGAAGAACTCGACAAGGCCGCGGCCGCTGTTCCGCGCAATCTGAAGCTCGTGCTCGATCGCCGGTCGGTTGTCGCAAAAGCTGCGCCCGTTTCAGATGTCGGAAAATTTTTGAAGCCGAATGCGCGGGGTGGTGAAATTCGCATCGTGCTTGCGCTCGATGATCGCAATCGCGAAATGGAATTCGTATTGCCCGGCCGATATGACGTTTCTCCACGCGAAGCCCTTCGCATTGAAGCGCTGCCAATCGTGTCGGAAATCATCGAAATTTAAAACCAGCGGTTGCGAATCGGCTGTTCCGCTCCGGCCCGTGAAGATTTTAATCAAATTAGCGACGGCTTTGTCCTCAGATAGGCGTTAAGGGACCAGACGTGAGAGACGCGTCTAGTTTCGATAGGAGCCTATCAATGAAAATGAGCTTGATCGCTGCAGCGACGCTCGCAACTATCACCCTCGGTGCTGCCGGCAGTGCGAATGCTGGCGTGGCCGGTGCCACTCTCAACGGCATCGGCATTCACGCCGAGAAATCTGTTGTCGAACACGTCGATTACAGAAAAAAGCGGTACTATAAGCGTGACTACAGGCGGGGTTACAAGCGGCACTACCGCGGAAACAATCAGAAGTGGGTCTGCCGCTACCGTTTTGGACGCCGTCACTGCGCTTGGCGGTAAGCGCCTGCAACTCTATTGAAGGTAGCGGAAGCGCTGCCTTCTTCTGACACAGTTTGCGTCCATAGCTCCGCTCTGTTGAGCTAGCCAAATAAGAGGCAAAAATGTCGAAATTCTACGCCGCCCTGGTCGCTGCTTTGCTGCTCGCCCCCGCTGCTTACGCCGCCGACCAGAAAATGGCCGCGCCCGATATCAAGAAAAACCTCGAGGCGACCGCATCCGACCCCGCGAAGCTCAAAGCCTATTGTTCGATGTCGAAAAAGATGGACGAGATCGGCGACGACGAGAAGAAGGCTGAAGCTGCAGGCGACGAAATCGACGGCTACTTCAAGACGCTTGGCGACGATTTCGAGAACGCCTGGGATGCAGGCCAGAACGCAGCCGACGGTTCTCCTGAAGCAAACGCGATGGACGGGGCTGTCGCGTTGCTCGACGGCAAGTGCAAGTAACGGCGAAAGCCGGAAGACGCAGCCGGTAGCGTAGCGGAGCGATCCGCGACGGCTGATAAAATGCCCTGAAAAATCATGGACGCACTGCCTTCCGAACCACGCTGGTCGGTCGCAGTGCGTTCTGCTTTTCGGCCGCTAACTGGAGGGGAGGGCGGGCGGGTCCTCCCGCGCCGGATGCAAGGGCCGCCCAAATGATCCTCATGGGTTGCGCATTCGGACAATCCCCCGTATATAGCCGCCATCTCACACGCGAGACGCTCGCGCAATACGGATGAAAAGCCCCGTATCGCGCTCCGGTGGAGAAGCGCTAAGCCCATGAAACGGCTAGCAAATCTCTTCTTAAGTCTCGCGGAGGTCTAACCGGAAAAGGAAACGATACGATGGCACTTCCTGCCTTCAACATGCGTCAGCTATTGGAAGCTGGCGTTCACTTCGGCCACCAGGCACACCGCTGGAACCCCAAGATGGCGCCGTTCATCTATGGGTCGCGCAACAAAATACACATTCTCGATCTGACGCAGACGGTGCCGCTGTTGCATCAGGCGCTGCTCAAGGTCTCCGACACGGTCGCCGGCGGCGGTCGCGTTCTTTTCGTCGCGACGAAGCGCCAGGCTTCCGATGGCATCGCCGACGCCGCAAAGCGCAGCGCCCAGTACTTCATCAATCACCGTTGGCTCGGCGGCACGCTGACCAACTGGAAGACCGTTTCGCAGTCGATCCGCCGTCTCCGCCAGCTCGATGAGATCCTGGCCGACCCGCAGGGCCGCACGAAGAAAGAAGTCCTGAACCTCACGCGTGAACGCGACAAGCTCAACCAGTCGCTCGGCGGCATCAAGGACATGGGTGGTACGCCCGATCTCCTCGTTGTCATCGACACGAACAAGGAAGCGATCGCCATCCAAGAGGCGCGCAAGCTTGGCATCCCGATCGTCGCGATCGTCGACACCAACTGCGATCCGGACGGCGTTGATTATCCGGTTCCGGGCAACGACGACGCTGGCCGTGCAATCACCCTTTATTGCGATCTGATGGCTCGCGCTGCCCTCGACGGTCTCGAGCGTTCGCAAGGCGCATCCGGCGTTGACGTCGGTGCATCCGAGACGCCGCCGGCAGAAGAGCTGCCGAAGGTCGTCTTCAAGGGCATCGAAGCGCCGCGCGGCGAAGCTGATGATCTCAAGCGGATCACGGGCATCAATCCGAAGATCGAGCAGCGCCTCAACGATGCCGGCGTCTACCACTTCTGGCAGATCGCCGACCTCACGCCCGACTACGTCGAGTCGCTGGACCGTCAGCTCAAGCTGAGGGGGCAGATCGCCAAGGAAGACTGGGTCGCTCAGGCCAAGAAGCTCGTTGAGGCAGCCACCGTCTAATTCCGGCGTTGGTGTCCGACATCGAACTGTCGTGCTGTTGAAGCGCGACTGTGAATGAACTGATATGAGGCGCCCATCGTGGCGCCTCGAACCTCATAGGTGACAGAATGACGACGATCACCGCTGCAGATGTGAAGAAGCTGCGCGATATGACCGGCGCCGGCATGATGGATTGCAAAACGGCGCTGACCGAGACGAACGGCGATATCGAAGCCGCCGTCGATTGGCTGCGTAAGAAGGGCCTCTCGAAGGCCGCGAAGAAGTCCGGCCGCGTCGCCGCCGATGGCCTCATCGGCATCGTCGCGAAGGGCCGCGAAGGCGCCGTTGTCGAGGTGAACTCGGAGACGGACTTCGTTGCGCGTAACGAGCAGTTCCAGACGCTCGTCCGCGAGATCGCCGCGCTGGCTCCGGCCGCGAAGGGCGATCTCAAGGCGCTTTTGGCTGCAACTTATCCCGGCACCAAGAACAGCGTCGAAACGACGATCCAGGAAGCCGTTGCGACCATCGGCGAGAATATGACCGTTCGCCGGACGGCAGCGGTTGCAGTCAAGGAAGGCGTCGTCGCCGACTATGTCCATAACCGCGTAGCCGATGGCCTCGGCAAGATCGGCGTTCTCGTCGCCCTCGAAAGTGCCGGCGACGAGCCGACGCTGTTCGAATTGGCACGCATGATCGCGATGCACGTCGCAGCCGCAAGCCCCGTCGCACTCGACATTTCCGAGGTGCCGGCCGATGTGATCGAGCGCGAGAAAGCCATTCTCGCCGACAAGAACCAGGGCAAGAAGCCGGACGTTCTCGAGAAGATCATCTCCGGCGGCATCAAGGCGTTCGCCAAGGAAAACTGCCTGCTCGAGCAGCAGTATATCCACGACACCACCAAGACGGTCGCTCAGGCCGTCAAGGAATCCGAGGGTAAGGCCGGCGCACCGATCAAGGTCGCAGGCTTCGTCCGCTTCGCGCTCGGCGAAGGCATCGACAAGAAGGAAGAGGACTTCGGCGAGGAAGTCCGCAAGCTCGCAAGCGGCGGCTAAGCTCTCGCCGGGCCAAATGGCCCGGTAGACGCTAGCTGGAATCGCTCCAGAGCGTTAGGTATCAGCCGGCCGGTCCTCGCGACCGGCCGTTTTTTGTGCCATTTCAGATTGTCGTGCCAATAGAAGTGCCTATGGGAGTGACGCCGATGCGTGGAGCGCAGGGTCTCAAGTATAAGCGGCTGCTGGTGAAGCTTTCCGGCGAAGCTCTGATGGGCGCGCAGCCCTATGGCATCGACATGGGCGTCGCCGACCGCTTGTCGAACGATATCGCGGCCGCCGTGGCCGAAGGCGCCGAGATCGCCATCGTCGTGGGCGGCGGTAATATCTTCCGCGGCCTCAGTGGTGCGGCCAAGGGGATGGACCGCGCGACGGCCGATTACATGGGCATGCTCGCCACCGTGATGAACGCGCTGGCCCTCCAGAATTCGCTGGATCACCGCGGCGTCCAGTCTCGCGTTCTCTCGGCAATTCCGATGCCGACGGTCTGCGAAAGCTATGTTCGCCCGAAGGCGCTCGCATACCTCGGCCGGGGCAACGTCGTCATATTTGCGGCCGGCACCGGAAACCCCTTTTTCACGACCGATACGGCGGCCGTTCTGCGTGGCATTGAGATGAACTGTAACGCGGTTCTAAAGGCCACTCAGGTCGACGGCGTATATTCGGCCGACCCGAAGAAGCACAAGGACGCAGTCCGCTACGACCAGCTGACCTATTCGGAAGTTTTGGCCAAGGATCTCAAAGTGATGGATGGTGCGGCCATTGCCCTTGCCCGGGATAATGGACTTCCGCTAATTGTGGTTTCAATCGACGAACCGGGAAATCTCTTGAAAGCTCTGCGCGGAGAAGCTCGCCAGACCCTTATCGAGGGAGCCGGCTGAACGCCGCTGAAAACCCATCCTCGCGCCGCCTCGTTGACGGCAGCTGTGGTTTGAGGTTTCGCGCGCTGGGAGGAATAGGAAAATGGCATCGGTAGTTCACGACATCAAAGAAATCGAAACGCGCATGCGCGCCTCGATCGACGCGCTGAAGCGCGAGTTTTCAGGGCTTCGGACTGGGCGCGCCAGCGCCAACCTGCTCGACCCTGTCCAGGTAATGGTCTACGGCTCGCGGATGCCGCTCAATCAGGTCGCGACGGTCTCAGTGCCCGAGCCGCGAATGATTAGCGTTCAGGTCTGGGACCGCAGCAACGTCATGGCCGTCGATAAGGGGATCCGTGAAGCCAATCTCGGTCTCAATCCGATTATGGACGGCCAGATTCTTCGCCTTCCGATCCCGGCGCTGACGGCGGACCGCCGCCAGGAATTGGTCAAGCTTGCGCATAAGTATGCCGAGCAGGGCAAGGTTTCGATCCGCAACGTCCGGCGCGAGGCAATGGACGTTCTTAAGAAACTTGAGAAAGACGGCAAAATGAGCCAGGACGACCATCGGGGCAATTCCGAAAAGGTCCAGGAGCTGACAGATCGCCTCATCAAGGAGATCGACGCTACGCTCATCACAAAAGAAGCCGAAATTCAGAAGGTTTGATCTCCGGGCCCTTTCGGGGGCAGGAAGTCGTATAACTGATTTTGAGATTTTGATCCCAGAGGCCATTCGACAGTGGCGCCAGCAGCTAAGCCTACCGACGATGGGTCCGGCGTACTGGCCCCTCCGCGTCACGTCGCGATCATCATGGACGGAAACGGGCGGTGGGCGCGGGAGCGAGGGCTGCCGAGAGCGCTGGGCCATCGCCAAGGCGTCGAGGCCGTTCGCCGCGCCGTCCGTGCCGCGATCGAACTCAAAATCACTTACCTGACGATCTTCAGCTTCTCCTCCGAGAACTGGAACCGGCCGGTCGAAGAGGTCGACGATCTCATGGGGCTGATGAAGCGCTTCATCCGCCGCGATCTTGCCGAGCTGCATGAGGCGGGCGTCTGCATTCGCGTCATCGGGCAGCGCCAGCACGTCGACAGTGAGCTGACGACGTTGATCGACGAAGCCGTCGAGCTGACCCGCGGCAACGATGTTTTGACGCTCGTCATCGCCTTCAATTACGGCTCGCGCACCGAGATCGCGGGAGCGGCGCGGAAGCTCGCCGAGCAAGTAGCGGCGGGCGAACTCGATCCGTCCGACATCAACGTCGAGCGCATCGCCAATGCTCTCGATACGTCGGGCATTCCCGATCCCGACCTGTTGATCAGGACGTCAGGCGAGATGCGGCTCTCCAACTTCCTGCTGTGGCAGACGGCGTATTCGGAATTTGTGTTTTTGGACTGTTATTGGCCGGATTTCGACAAGGCGGCGTTCGAAGTCGCCCTCGCAGAATTTCGCTCGCGCGAACGTCGCTTCGGCGGCTTGTCCAAACGCTCGACAGCTTGAGGGTTTGGAAAATGCCGGCCGATAATCCCGACAATCAAAGGCCGTTTCTCGGAGGCGCGCTCGATTTCATCCCGCACGAGTTGAGGCTGCGCATCGCGTCGGGCGTCGCCATCGGTGTCGTTGCGTTCGCCATGCTCTACTGGAGCCCCGTCGCCTTTGCCGTGCTGACGTTTCTGATTGCGGCGGCGATGAGCTGGGAGTGGGGCCGGATCGTTCGAGGCGAAATGCCGGATCGCGCCCTCGTCGTCCACGTCATCGCAGTTTTCTTCGCGGCGGTCCTTGTGACCAACGATATGGCCGGCCTGAGTGTCCTGACGGCGGTAATCGGCGCCGCCGTTGTCGCAGCCCTTGCAATAGGATCCGGCCGGGCGCGGCTCTCGGGCGCCGGGGTGATATACACGGCGCTGCCGATTATTGCGCTCATCTGGCTGAGATCGGACGAACCTTTGGGATTCCTTGCAACGCTGTTCGTTCTGATCGCCGTCGCAGTAACGGATATCGGAGCCTACGTTTCAGGGCGGACAATCGGCGGACCGAAGCTCTGGCCGGCGATTTCCCCGAACAAGACCTGGTCGGGACTTCTCGGCGGCGTCACCGCCGCGGGTTTTACGGGCCTGCTTTTTTCGTTTTTCACCGGTTCGGGCTCCGCACTTTGGCTCGCGGGCCTCGGTCTTGCCACAGGATTGGTGGCCCAGTGCGGTGATCTGGCGGAATCGGCCTTGAAACGGCACTTCGGATTGAAGGACTCGGGCGGCTTGATACCGGGCCACGGCGGGTTCATGGATCGCATGGACGGCATCGTGACCGCGAGCGTTCTGGCGGCCCTGATCGGCTTTGCGATTGATGCCTATGCGCCGGCGCGCGCTCTTCTCTACGGGTCTTAAGCGAATGGCAGTGACAACGAGCGTTCCTTACCGGTTGCCTGAGAAAGCGTCAGCGGCTCGACTTGGCTCGACCGCCGCGTCTCAGGTTATGCGGCTGACCGTTCTCGGCGCGACAGGGTCAATCGGTACGAGCACGCTCGATCTCGTCGGCCGCACGCCGGAGCGCTTCGAGATCGTTGCTCTGACCGCGCAATCGAACGCCCAGGAATTGGCCAACCTCGCGCGACTTCACAAAGCCAAGCTCGCGGTCATCGGCGATGAAAGCCGCTTGGGCGAACTCAGGGAGGCACTCGCGGGAACCGGCATTAGGACAGCGGGCGGCGCCTCGGCGCTCGTGGAAGCGGCTCTGGAGCCAGCCGACTGCGTCATGGCGGCAATCGTCGGCGCGGCCGGGCTGCGGCCGACATTTGCAGCCGCGTCCCAGGGCTCCCGCGTAGCCCTCGCAAACAAGGAATGTCTCGTCTCCGCCGGCCACGTCTTCACGTCCGCTGTCGCCCAGTCCGGTGCCGAGCTTTTGCCCGTCGACAGCGAACATTCCGCAGCCTTCCAGGCATTGGCGGGAGCCGACCCGGGTTCGATCGAGAAGATCGTTCTGACGGCGTCGGGCGGCCCTTTTCGCAGCTGGACCCACGAACAGATCGCGGCGGCAACACCTGAGCAGGCTTTGAAGCATCCCAACTGGTCGATGGGCGCAAAAATCACGATCGACAGCGCCAGCCTGATGAATAAGGGTCTCGAGCTGATCGAGGCATTTCACCTCTTCCCCGTCTCGGTTGATGCGCTCGATTGCATCGTACACCCCCAATCGATCGTTCATTGCCTTGTGAGCTACGTCGACGGATCGGTGCTGGCCCAGTTGGCCGCGCCCGACATGCGCACCCCCATCGCCGTTGCACTGGCATGGCCCGACCGCATGATCGCGCCGACTGAAAAGCTCGATCTCGCCCGTCTCGCAACGTTGACGTTCGAGCCGCCCGATGAAGCCCGTTTTCCGGCCCTTCGTGTCGCTCGCGCAGCCATGCGGCGAGGCGACACGGCCCCCGCGGTACTGAATGCCGCAAACGAGATCGCCGTTAAGGCTTTCCTCGAGCGCCGGATCAAGTTTTTGGACATCGCCGCCCTGGTCGAAGAAACGCTCGAGGCGGCGGAGCGTCAGGGTGCCATTTGCCCTGCAGAAACACTGGACGATATACTGGCCGTGGACGAACTCGCTCGCTATCTGTCGGAAGACAAACTCAGTGGCTATTAGAGCGGCTCGCGCTTAGGGTCGGGTTTTCCGCTGTTCGATTCAGCACTCAAGGGATTTTCAAATGGAATTTTTGTCGTCGCTGGCAGGTGGGATCTGGCAATACGGGATCATGTTCCTCCTGGTGCTGACGCTCGTCGTTTTCATCCACGAGCTTGGGCATTTTCTGGTGGCGCGCTGGTGCGGCGTCACTGTCAAAACCTTCTCGATCGGTTTCGGGCCTGAAATATTTGGGTTTTTCGACAAGCACGGAACGCGCTGGCGCTTCGCTTGGATACCCCTCGGCGGCTACGTCAAATTCATCGACGACGAAAACGCATCGTCTTTTGGTGGCGAGAAGCACCTGAAGCCGTCCGAGCGGGCAGGGGCGTTTCATTCGAAATCCGTCGGTGCACGTGCAGCTGTCGTCGCGGCCGGACCGATCGCCAACTTCGTGCTGGCCATTGTGCTCTATTCGGCAATCAACGCCACGGTCGGCATCCGCATCTTGCCGCCGCTCGTTGATGCGGTCGTCGCCAATTCTCCGGCCGAGCGGGCGGGCTTCAAGTCGGGCGACACGATCCTCGCGATCGATGACACCAAGATCGACAAGTTCGACGACCTCCAGCGCATCGTGGGCTCGAGCGCCGGCGAAGAGCTGAAGTTTACCGTGCAACGCGGTAACGACACGCTTACGCTCAACGCGACGCCAAACGTGGACGAGCAAAAAGACGCGATGGGCCGGACGTTTAGGCGTGGTCTTATCGGCATCCAGCGCGCGATTTCCCCGGACAAGGTCAAGACGGTCCAGGTCAGCCTGCCGGAAGCGGTGGCGCTCGGCGTTTCCGAAACCTATGGCAATTTATCGCAGACGCTCGCCGGACTGCGGGACATCGTCACGCGTCGTCAGTCGGCCGAGCAAATGGGTGGTCCGATCATGATGGCCGAGGTGACGGCCAAGGTCGCCGAGCTTGGAATTGAGCCGATGCTGCGGTGGATCGCCTTCATCTCGGCGAACATCGGCTTCCTGAACCTGTTGCCGATTCCCGTCCTCGACGGTGGTCACCTTATGTTCTACGCGTTCGAGGCCATCCGCAGAAAGCCCGCGAGCGAGCGCCTTCAGCAGATGGGTTTCCAGGTCGGGTTGGCGCTCCTGATGATGTTGATGGTTTTCGTGAATTTCAACGACATTTTGAACGTTTGGCGACGTTTGGTCGGCACCGGCTGAACGCCTGCAGATTCCCTGTAGAGTGACGTAAACTTACCACTTTCCGGAGGCTTTCTGAATCGTTAAAAGCGGTATGGTGCGCAGCAGGTTAAGTCTTCGAATCGGGGGGCCGAGTTGAAGACTTCGATTGGCTGCGGTGGGAACTAAGAGCCTTAACGACCATAAGAAACGACCGACAAGAACAAGAAAAACTCGAAAAACAACACTACGCATGAGTGTGACGCTGCCGCCGACAGCGCGCATGTGAAATTGGGGGTCGGCGGCACACGGGGGCTATTCCGCGTATGCAGAAATTTAAGATCATCTTGGCGGGACTGCGCCTTGCGTTGGCGCTTGTAGTCCTCTCGCCGGTGGTCGCCATGGGTGACGCCGCCTGGATTTCAGGTGCTGCGTCGGCCCAAAGCGTGATCAAGAACATCGAAGTCGTCGGTAACCGGCGTGTCGAACCTGAAACGGTGCGCTCGTACCTGCAGTTCAGTGCGGGTGACGCATACAGTGCCTCCAAGATCGATGCGTCGATCAAGGCTCTGTTTGGGACGGGCCTCTTCGCCGACGTCTCGATGGACTACAAGGGCTCGACCGTCGTCATCACGGTCAAGGAAAATCCGGTCATCAACCAGGTTGCCTTCGAAGGTAACAGCGAGGTCGACACCAAGACCTTGACTGGTGAAGTCCAGCTGAAGCCGCGCTCCGTCTTCACCCGCGCCAAGGCGCAGGGCGACGTGCAGCGCATTCTGGACGTCTACCGCAGGCAGGGCCGCTTCGCTGCCAGCGTCGAGCCGAAAATCATTCAGCTCGAGCAAGACCGCGTGAACCTCGTCTTCGAAATCGACGAAGGCAACGCGACCAAGGTCAAGGGCATCAACTTCGTGGGCAACCACGCGTTCTCCGATAGCCAGCTGCGCGACGTCATCTCGACGACGCAGGCCGGCTGGTTCGACTTCCTGAAGGGCACGGCGGTCTACGATCCTGACCGCATGAATCTCGATCGCGAGCTCGTTCGTCAGTACTATCTCAAGAACGGCTATCCCGACGCGACCGTCACGGCTGCGAATGCTGAAATCGATCCCGATGGTTCGGGCTTCCTCATCACGTTCGCGATCGACGAAGGCCAGCCCTATACTTTCGGCGCAATCAATGTCGAAAGCTCTTTGCCCGGCATTGACGGCAACGGTCTTTCGAGCGACCTGCTGACGCAAGCTGGCGCCGTCTATGACGCCTCTCAGATCGACAAGACGTCCGAGCGGCTGACGCTCAACATCGCGGATAAGGGCTATGCCTTTGCGCGTGTTCGTCCGCGTCCGATCCCGGATGCCGCGAGCCGCACGATCGCGATCACCTACGTTGTGGACGAAGGCCCGCGAGTTTACATCGAGCGCATCAACATCATCGGCAACTCACGCACCAAAGACTTCGTCATCCGCCGCGAATTCCGTTTGGCTGAAGGCGATGCCTTCAACAGCCTCATGGTCGACCGCGCGAAGAAGCGATTGCAGTCGCTCGGCCTGTTCAAGAACGTCGACGTCAAGCGGCGTCCCGGATCGGCACCCGATCGCGTCGTTCTCGATGTGGTTGTTGAAGAGCAGTCGACAGGCGAACTCTCGTTCGGCGCCGGCTATTCGACGAGTGAAGGCGTGATCGGCGACGTGTCGATCACCGAGCGCAACCTGTTCGGCAACGGCCAGTTCGTTCGACTGAAACTCGCAGGTTCATTCGAGCGTATGCAGGCGGATTTCTCGTTCACCGAGCCGCGCTTCCTGGATCGCAACCTGTCCGCAGGCTTCGATCTCTTCTACAAGCAGCTTAATTACATCCAGCAGTCCGGCTTCCAACAGAAGAAGATGGGCGGTCAGGTCCGTCTTGGCTTCCCGATCGCCGAAAGCCTCTGGATGCAGACGGCGTACTCGATTTCGCGTGACCAAATCTTCAACGTCCAAGACGATGCTTCGCGTGCAATCAAGGAAGCTTGCGGAGACACGAGCACTGATCCGAACCAAGTAAATTGCAGAGACTCCGGCTACTGGACGTCGCTGGTCGGCACCACGATCAGCTACGACAAGCGCAACAATGCGGCGAACCCGAACCGCGGCTATTACATTGAGGTCGCCAACGACTTCGCTGGCCTCGGCGGTGACGCTCAGTACTGGCGCGTCAATGCGGAAGGCCGCTTCTACTACCCGATCGCCGACAAGATCACCTTCGTCGGCCGCGCCATCGGCGGTATGATCCAGGGCTGGGGCGGCGAGGACGTCCGATTGCTCGACGCCTTCTTCAAGGGCGGCGAAACGGTCCGCGGCTTCGACCGCTCAGGCTATGGTCCGCGCGACTTGGGTTCCCAAAACAAAGACGCGCTGGGCGGCCAGAAGTATTGGGCCGCGACCGCCGAAATCCGCTTCCCGATCCCATACGTTCCGGACGATCTCGGCATCAGCGCCGCGGTCTTCGCCGACGCTGGCTCGCTGTGGGACGCGACGGGCGGTGCCAGGAAGGCGCTGGCAGGCACAGGCGATCTTGCTGACAGCGACTCCGTCCGTTCGTCGGTCGGCGGCAGCTTGATGTGGAACTCGCCTGTCGGCCCGCTGCGTATGGACTTCGCGAAGGTCCTGACGAAGCAGGCTTACGACGAAACGCAGTTCTTCCGCTTCGGCGCTCAGACGAAGTTCTAACGTCTGAGCCAAAGGGCCGAGCGACTTGAGTTTTGAAGAGCGGCGTCAAAAGCGCCGCTCTTTTTCATTGAGTTATCACCTAGTTGAATGGGCTATTTTCGTCAGGGTCTTGCCAACATCCCTCGCGTCGTTCATTCAACGCTTCCAACATCGACAGATCTGAAACAGAAGCGGACCGGAGGCGGCGTTATGGAGCATCCCGGATTCTTTGAACGTGCCGGGCCGTATGCACTCTCGGAAGTCGCGGCGGCTGCGGGCGCGGAAATCGCGAACGGCAGAGACCCGGCGGTCAAGATCGATGATGTGCGCCCGCTTTCCGAAGCAGGCCCGAGCCATATTTCCTTCATCGACAACAAGAAGTATCTGTCCCAGCTCGCCGCGACGAAGGCCGGTGCCTGTCTCGTCATTCCGGCAATCATGGACCGCGTTCCGGCCGGAACGACGGCGCTCATTACCAAGCAGCCCTACCATGGCTTTGCCCGCGCCCTAGCGCTGTTCTATCCGGCTGCCATGCAGCCGATGGTGGCGACAGCCGGCGCGCCGCCGATCGATCCGACGGCAGTCCTCGAAGCAGGTGTAATGATCGAGCCTGGCGCCATTATCGGGCCTGAGGCTCAGGTCGGGGCGGGAACGCGAATCGCGGCTGGTGCGGTGGTCGGGGCGCGCGTCACAATCGGTCGCGATTGCTTCATCGGCCCGCTGGCGACCGTGACACATGCGCTCGTCGGCGACCGGGTCATCATCCATTCCGGCGTCCGCATCGGCCAGGATGGCTTCGGCTTCGCCATGGGGCGCACAGGTCACCTGAAAGTGCCGCAGATCGGCCGGGTGATCGTCCAGGACGACGTGGAAATTGGCGCAAATACAACCATAGACAGGGGTGCCCTTAAGGATACGATCATCGGCGAGGGCACGAAAATTGATAATCTGGTCCAGATCGGGCACAACGTGATCATCGGTCGCCATTGCGTGATCGTCTCAATGTGCGGCATCTCGGGCTCGACCGAACTTGGCGACTTTGTCGTCATGGGCGGCCAGTCTGGAACAGTGGGCCACATCAAGATCGGAAGCGGTGCACAAGTCGGCGGGGCCTCGCACCCGACGCACGACGTGCCGCCGGGCGCCCGTTATTTCGGCACTCCGGCAAAGCCACTGCGCGAATCCGCCCGTGAACAGGCCATGATCAAGCGGCTCGTCGCGCGCGATAAAGGCAGCTATGAGGACGGGACGCCGGAGCCTGAAGAAGGCTGACGCCCGGCAGGCTCGATCGATCGAGCATAATTTTTTGGAGCACACGACGATGGAAGGCAAGGCAACGGCGGTCAAAACCCTGGGCACCGCGGATATCAACCGGGTGATGAAGCTCCTGCCGCATCGCTATCCGTTCCTCCTGGTCGATAGGATGTACGACATGGATGCCGACGAGAGCTGCGTCGGCGTCAAGAACGTCACGATCAACGAGCCGTTCTTTCAAGGCCACTTCCCGCAGTTTCCCGTAATGCCGGGCGTGCTCATCATCGAGGGCCTCGCGCAGACGGCAGGCGCTCTCTGCGTTTCGAATGTCGGCCACGACTACAAGGCCGAGCTCGTCTATTTCATGGGCATCGACAACGCCAAGTTTAGGAAGCCCGTGCTGCCGGGCGACCAGCTCCACTACCACGTGCGCAAGATCCGCAATCGTGGCCGCGTCTGGCGCTTCAAGTGCGAAGCGAAGGTCAACGGCAAAACCGTGGCCGAGGCCGAAATCAGCGCCATGCTGGCAGACACCGCCGATGCGCGCGCATTTGCGAGCCAAAATGGCTGAAGTGGAAGTCCATCCGACGGCTGTCGTCGAAGACGGGGCAAAGCTAGCCGCGGGGGTGAAGGTTGGGCCCTTCTGTGTCGTCGGCCGCGAGGTAACGCTCGGCGAGCGCGTCGAACTCGTGAGCCATGTCGTCGTCGCCGGAACGACGGAGATCGGCGCCGGCACACGCATTTTTCCGTTCGCGTCGATCGGCCATCAGCCGCAGGATCTGAAATACAAGGGCGAGCCCTGCTCGCTGACCGTCGGGTCCGACTGCATCATTCGCGAAGGCGTAACGATGAACCCGGGCACCGCTGGCGGCGGCTCGGTGACGAGCGTCGGCAACGGCTGCGCCTTCCTGGCAAACAGCCACGTCGGCCACGATTGCCACGTCGGCAATGGGGTAATCTTTTCCAATAACGTCATGCTTGCGGGCCATTGCAACGTCGGCGATTTCGCGATCATCGGCGGCGGCGCTGCGGTTATTCAGTACGCTCGCGTCGGCCACCACGCCTTCGTCGGCGGCATGTCGGGCCTCGAGAACGATCTCATTCCGTACGGCATGGCGATCGGCAATCGCGCATATCTTTCTGGCCTCAACATCGTCGGCCTGCAGCGGCGCGGTTTCTCCCGCAACGATATTCACGATCTCCGCCGCGCCTACCGGCTGCTGTTCGCCGCTGAAGGCACGCTGGTCGAGCGCATGGAAGACGTCGCGGAAGAGTTCGCGGGCCATGCCTCCGTGCAGGAAATCCTCGCGTTCATCCGCCAGGGCGGCAAGCGATCACTGTGCACGCCGAAGAACGGCGAAGAGAGCTGAAACCGCCCATGGACGGTCCGATGAACCGCATCGGGATCATCGCTGGCGCCGGCTCGCTTCCTCTCGAAGTCGCCCAAAGTGTTACGCGCCGCGGCGGCGAGGTTCACGTCGTCATGGTTGAGGGCGCCGCCGATCCGGCGCTCGGCGCATTTCCACATACGGTCGTCAACTGGGCTCAGCCCGGACGCGCGATGGCAGCGTTTCGGCGGGCTGGCATCAGCGACGCGTTGCTGCTTGGCGCCTACGGGCGGCCATCGTTCGCGACGGCGCGTCCCGATCTCGCTTTTCTGCGTCTCGCGCCGGCAGTGGTGAAGCTTCTGAAGGCCGGCGGCGATGATGCCGTCCTGCGGGGCGTTCTGGCCCAATTCGAAGCGCTCGGCCTCCGCATCGTCGGCGTCGATGAAGTCGCGCCGGAGCTGCTCGTCGGCGACGGCAATCTGACGAAAGCCTCAGCGTCGGCCGAGAACGCCGAAGACATCGCGCGCGGCTTCGATCTCGTCGCCGCACTCGGCCGATACGATATCGGTCAGGCGGTGGTCGTGAGCCGCGGCCGCATCGAAGCAATTGAAGGCGCCGAGGGAACCGATCGGATGCTGAAGCGCGTCGCCGAAGCGCGTCGGGCCCGAGGCGATCGCGAACGTTACGGCGTTCTCGTCAAGCGTCCGAAGCCCGGTCAGGATCTTCGCGTCGATCTACCAGCGATCGGACCGAACACGGTCGCCCAGGCCGACGCAGCCGGGCTTTGCGGCATCGCCGTCATGGCCGATCACGTCCTCGCCGCCAACCGTTCTGAGATGATCGCGCTCGCCGACGAGCGAGGGATATTCGTCCAGGGCATCACGGCCGAGGAAACCAAGCCTGGCTCACGGGAAGCTCAGAAGCACCGCGTCCGCGCCGTCGGCGAACTTCCAGTCAATCCCTCAGCCGAAGCCGATATCGCACGAGCGGGCGGCGTTTTATCGGCGCTCTCATCGTTCGGCCTCAGTTCGGCCGTCGTCATCGACGGCGGACGCATCCTCGCAGTCGGCGCCTCGGAAACACCCACGACCGTCGTCGAACGCGTGCGAACGCTTCGCGGCAGCAATACGCGCCGCCGTGGCGTCCTGGTCGTCGGATCGGATGAGCGGCTCGACGAAGCACTGATCGGTGCGGCTCACAGCGCTCACCTGATCGGCGTAGCGATCACCGGAAACGGCTCGCATCTTGAAAAATCTTCCCCAGTCATTCAGTTGGCAAACAGGTCCGCGATGTTTGTCGCCACTTCAAACCTCGGATCAGGACCGAAGCCCTTGAAAATCTTCCTCGTGGCTGGTGAGCACTCGGGCGACGCGTTGGGCGCCAAGCTGATCGGTGCACTCAAGAAGCAACATTCAGGTCCGATCGACTTCTCGGGCGTCGGCGGAGAGGAAATGGCGGAGCAGGGCTTTCGCTCGCTCTTTCCCATCGAAGACGTGGCAGTCATGGGCCCGCTGTCCATATTGCCGAAGCTTCCGCGCATCATGCGCCGCGTCTATCAGACGGTCGATGCCGCCGTCGCATTCGCGCCTGACCTCGTCGTCATCATCGACAGCCCTGAATTTACGCACCCGATTGCGAAGCGCATCCGGAAGCGTGCGCCGAATATTCCGATCGTCGACTATGTCAGTCCGAGCGTCTGGGCTTGGCGGCCGGGACGCGCGAAGAAAATGCGCCCGTACGTCGATCACGTTTTGGCGCTGCTCCCGTTCGAGCCTGAAGCGCACGCACGCCTCGGCGGCCCGGCATGCACATATGTCGGCCATCCGCTGATCGAGAAGCTCGATGAGATCCAGAATGCCGATGCGACGAGCCTCGCGTCACGCCTTGGAATTGCACAGGATCGACCGGTTCTTCTCGTCCTGCCCGGAAGCCGGACATCAGAGGTCGAGCGTCTGATCGACGTGTTCGGCGAGGCCGTCGCGCGCGTCTCATCCGCCAAGGGTCCGATCGAGGTCGTTATCCCGGCGGTCCGCCACCTCAGAGATCGCATCGCCGAGAAGACGTCTGCATGGACGCCGAAACCGCACATCGTCGACACGGACGATAAATACGCCGCCATGCGCCTCGCACGCGCTGCCCTCGCGGCATCGGGCACCGTAACGCTTGAGCTTGCGCTCGCGGGCACGCCAACGGTCGTTGCCTACAAGGTCGACGCGATCATGTCGAACCTGCGCTTCCTGTTGAAGGTGCCGAGCGTAGTGCTGGCCAACCTCGTGATCGGCAAGAACGTCTATCCCGAATATCTGCAGGAAGCGTGCACGGCCGAAAATCTGGCAAACGCCATCGAGCCGCTTCTTGGCGACACGGACGCACGCTCTGCGCAACTCCATGGACTAAGCCTGGCGCCCGAAAAGCTTCGCCTCGCCGCCTCGAGTCCGAGCGACGCGGCGGCCCAGGTCGTGCTCCAAGTCGTGCTGTCGGTTGTTGCGGATTAAGCGGCCGGGAAATCGCGGCGCGGCGGTCCGATGTAGAGCTGGCGCGGGCGCCCGATGCGCTGCTCCGGATCCTCGATCATTTCCTTCCACTGCGCGATCCATCCGACCGTGCGCGCGACCGCGAACAGCACAGTGAACATATCGACCGGGAAGCCCATCGCCCTGAGCGTGATGCCCGAATAGAAGTCGATGTTCGGATAGAGCTTCTTCTCGATGAAATATTCGTCCTGAAGCGCGATGCGCTCGAGCTCCATCGCGACCTTGAGCAGAGGATCGTCTCCGTGGCCGAGAGCATCGAGCACCTCGTGGCAGGTCTTCTGCATCACCTTGGCGCGCGGATCGTAGTTCTTGTAGACGCGATGGCCAAAGCCCATCAGCCGGAAGCCGGACGACTTGTCCTTGGCGCGCTTCACGAATTCAGGAACGCGATCGACGGTGCCTATTTCCTTCAGCATGTTCAGTGCAGCTTCGTTGGCACCGCCGTGTGCGGGCCCCCAAAGGCAAGCGATACCGGCCGAGATGCACGCGAACGGATTGGCTCCCGACGAGCCCGCCAGACGCACCGTCGAGGTGGAGGCGTTCTGCTCGTGATCGGCGTGCAGGATGAAGATGCGATCCAGCGCCCGCGAGATGATCGGATTGACGATGTAGGGCTCGCACGGAACGGCGAAGCACATCTGCAGGAAATTGGATGTGTAGTCGAGATCGTTGCGCGGATAGATGAAGGGCTGGCCCATCGAATATTTGTAGGCCATTGCCGCCATCGTCGGCATCTTCGCGATCATGCGCTGGCTCGCGACTTCGCGCTGCGCCGGATCGTTGATGTCGGTCGAGTCGTGATAGAACGATGACAGCGCACCGACCGTTCCGACCATGACCGCCATCGGATGCGCGTCACGCCGGTAGCCGGTGAAGAACCGCGTCATCTGCTCGTGAACCATCGTATGGTTCGTAATGGTCTTGCGGAAATTGATGAACTCGGCGTTGGTCGGCAGTTCCCCGTAGAGCAGCAGATAGCAGACCGCCAGGAAGTTGGTATTTTCCGCGAGCTGATCGATCGGATAGCCGCGATAGAGCAGCTCGCCCTTGTCGCCGTCGATGTAGGTGATCGAGCTTTTGCAGTTCGCGGTGGATGTGAAGCCGGGATCGTACGTAAAGCAGCCGGTGTCTTTGTAGAGATTGCCGACGTCGACGACGTCAGGGCCAATCGTGCCAGAGCGCACCGAAAGCTGGACCTGCTTGTTGTCGACGGTCAATGTCGCGTTCGGCTTGGTCCCGCCCTTGGAAGCTTTGTCGTGAATGTTCATGTTCGCCACCTTCGCCCCGGAAGACACTGCCGACGTCTGAAGTTAACTTTCGCATTCCCCGTCGCATAGACCAGGACGTCGGCGGCCCGGAGAACTGTCGGCGGCCTTCAAAAAAGCAGTCGGCTATTGAAGGATTTAACGGATTTTTTGCGGTGCGGCAAGGGATCGTTAAGAGATCGCGATTCCGGATTAACCGGCGGCGTCGCCGATACGGCCGAGGCTTTCGTCGCGGCCAAGCACTTCGAGGACATTGAACACCGGCGGCGAAACCGCCCGTCCGGTGAGCGCCGCCCGAAGCGGTTGCGCGACATTGCCGAGTTTCAACCCCTTTTCCTCGGCGAAGGATTTTACCTTCGCTTCCAAGAAAGCCGCCGACCATTCCTGCTCCGGAACGGCCGAAAGCAGCTTGAGAATCTCGGCGTTCGATGCGCGGCCTTCCGGTCCGAGAAGCTTCGCTGCCTTATCCTCGAGTTTGAGCGGCCGCTCCGCAACGATGAACAGTGCTCCGCCAACGAGTTCCGCGAGAGTCTTCGAGCGCTCTTTAAGAGACGGAATGGCTGCCGTGAATTTTCCCCATCCCTTGGCGGCGAAAAGATCTGCGAGTTCCTTGCCCGTCGAAACCGCGGGAAGCTGGCGCAACACTTCGCGCGCGAGCGCGATGTCGGGGCGTGCCGGCGCTTTCGGATCGGACGGGATTTCCACGAGCGCCTGAAAATTGAGATGAGGCAGCATTCCACGCACGTGCGCTTCGAGTTCCTCGTCCCCTGATGCGCGGATGTAGTGCCCGTTCAGATCGTCGAGCTTCTTGAAGTCGAGCCGTGCCGGGCTCTTGTTGATGCCGTCGATGTCGAACCAGCGAATAAGATCGTCGGTCGAGATGATCTCGTCATCGCCGTGGCTCCAGCCGAGGCGCACGAGATAATTGCGCAGTGCGACCGGCAGGTAGCCCATATCGCGGTATTCTTCGACGCCTTGCGCGCCGTGACGCTTCGAGAGCTTCGCGCCGTCCGCACCGTGAATGAGCGGCACGTGCGCGAATTCCGGAACCGTCCACCCCATGCCCTGATAGATCTGCGTCTGGCGTGCGGCGTTGGTCAAATGGTCGGCGCCGCGGATGACGTGCGTAACCTCCATGTCGTGATCGTCGACGACGACGGCGAGATTGTACGTCGGATTGCCGTCCGACCGGAGAATGATCAGGTCGTCGAGATCCTTGTTCGGAAACGCGACGCGGCCCTGCACGTGATCGTTGACGATCGTCTCGCCCTCGCGCGGCGCCTTGAGGCGGATCGTCGGCTTAACATCCTTCGGTGCATCCTGCGGATCGCGATCCCGCCAGGGCGAAAGGAAGATCTGCGGCCGGCCCTCGGCCTTGGCCTTTTCACGTGCCGCGTCGATCTCGGCGGGCGAGGAATAGCAGTAGTAGGCAGCCCCGCGCTTCAAGAGTTCCTTCGCGACCTCCCGATGCCGGTCGGCCCGCGAAAACTGCGAAACGACATTGCCGTCCCAGTCGAGGCCGAGCCATTTGACGCCGTCGAGGATCGCGGCAACCGCGGCCTCGTTGTTGCGCTCGCGATCGGTATCCTCGATGCGCAGAAGGAACCGTCCACCGTGGCCGCGGGCGTAGAGCCAATTGAAAAGCGCCGTGCGGGCCCCCCCGATATGCAGATACCCAGTAGGAGAGGGGGCAAATCGTACGATGGGCGCACTCGGTGTAGTGGTCACGGACATTGGACCTTTTTGCTCGCCTGCCATTGAGGGAATAAGGTTCCGCTCGTAGCATGTGAGGTGGGACAAGTTAAGAGGGCGGAAATACCGGCCTTCGGCAGCGCGTTGGGCGGGGCATGTCGGTCGAGGCGGCGGGACCGGAATTCGGTCGGGAGGCGGCAAGAGAGATCGGATTTCCGGCGCTCCCCGAGCGCGGGATCAGCCGCGCTGCGCTTCTTTTCGAAGCCGAGCGTGAAAGCTTTTTTCTTTGGGCTCCGGTTTGCCTGGGCGCAGGCATCGCGGCCTACTTCGCATTACCCATCGAGCCAGCAACGATCACCGCGTGCGTGCCGTTCGTGCTGGCGCTCATCTTGCGCCTGACTGTCCGCGGAGGAACGCTCGCTGCAACGATTATGACGGCTTTTGTCTTGGCCGGAGCCGGCTTTGCAATCGCAAAACTGCGCGTCGAAGCGGTGCGTGCGCCGGTTCTCACCAAGGCGCTCCACGGCGTCGAGATCACCGGCACCGTGACGATGGTGGAAGCGAAGATCCCGCGCGGCCAGCGACTCACGATCAAATCGCCGAGCATCGCGGGCCTCTCGCCCGAGCAAACGCCAGCCGTTATTCGTGTGCGCACGATGTCGGCGCGTTCGCCCGCGGCGCCCGGCGACCTCATCCGGATAAAGGCAAACCTGTCGCCGCCCGCGAAACCGCCGCTGCCCGGCGGCTTCGACTACGCCCGCACGGCATGGTTCGATTCCGTCGGCGCCGTTGGTTATGCGTTCGCGGCGCCTCAGATCGAGGGCCAGAGCGATACAGGCACTCTTTCGCAGTGGTACCGCCGCTCGATCGAAAACATTCGCCAAGCAATCGCCGCGCGCATTCGCCAGGCGCTACCGGGAGAGACCGGCGAGATCGCGCTGGCGCTGATCACGGGAGAGCGAGGCGGGATAACCGCAGCGACGAATGACGCCTTCAAGAATTCGGGCCTCTTCCACATCCTGTCGATATCGGGCCTGCATATGGTGATCGCGGCCGGCGCCGTATTCTATTCGGTCCGCTTGTTGCTCGCAGCCATTCCGCTGATTGCGCTGACGATGCCGATCAAGAAAATCGCGGCGGCGCTGGGAATAATAAGCGCGATTGCCTATCTCGCGATCTCCGGCGGACAGTTTGCAACCGTGCGCTCGGCCCTGATGATCCTCATCATATTCGGAGCCGTCCTTCTCGATCGCCCCGCATTGGCGTTGCGAAACGTCGCTCTCGCCGCATTCCTGATCCTCATCGTCTATCCGGAAAGCTTGCTGGACGCCGGCTTTCAGATGTCATTTGCCGCGGTCACGGCCCTGATAGCCTCGCACGAAACGTTGAGTAATTTTCTCGGACGTCAGTCGAGGCCGCACCCGGCCATGAAGGTGCTGAAATTCTTCGGCGAGATCGTCGCCTCGACGCTCATCGCGAGCGTGGCCGTCGCGCCGCTCGCTGCCTATAACTTTCACCAGAGCCAGCAATATGCCGTGCTCGGCAATATGATCGCCATTCCGATCTGCAACATCATCGTCATGCCCTCCGCCCTGCTGGCGATGGTGCTGATGCCGTTCGGACTTGAATGGTTCGGCCTGAAGCCGATGGGCTGGGGCATCGAAGGCATGGCCTGGTGCGCGAACAAGGTCGGCGCGCTGCCCGGCGCCGTCGGGCACCTTCCGGAAATTCCGGCATTCGCGTTCATCCTCATGCTCGCCGGCGGAATTTGGCTTTCGCTTTGGCAAACGCGAATCCGCCTCTTCGGCGTTGCGCTCTGCGTTCTGGGCCTGCTCGGAGCGCCCTTGATGACGCGCCCCGATATCCTCATCGGCCAGAAAGGCCTGATCGCCGTGCGTGATACGTCCGGAAAACTCTCCGCACTGCCGAACAAGGGCGCGAAATACGACCTGGATCGCTGGCTCGAATACGATGGCGACGGCCGGACGGCGCGCGAGGCGCAGTCCGGTGACGCGTTCTCGTGTGACGCGGTCGGCTGCATTGCCCACGTCAAAGGTGCAACCGTTGCAGTCGCCCGGCATCCGGCAGCCGTGACCGACGATTGCCTCAACGCCGATGTGCTGGTGATCAACGATCCGAAGCCCGAAGACTGCGCGGTGCCCGCGACCGTCATCGACGTCTTCGACCGCTGGCGCAACGGCGCCTACGCCCTCTACATCGATCGAAGCGATGATAACCCCGAGCCGCGCGTGCGCCTTGTGACAGTCGCATCCCATCGCGGCGAGCGCCCGTGGAGCGTCATGCCCGAAAGGAAAACACCGGGCGGCCTCCCGAAACCCCGCATCCTGGAGACACCCGGCGCAACGTCACCGGCCGCGACGCCATCGCGGTCAATCGCGGAAGCCGAAGCCGAGCCGCGAACGCTTGCGGAGAGCGATCCGGGCGAGGAGCCGGACTTCGAGACGGAGTTCACGAATGCTCTTCCGGCGGCCGGCGACTCCCCGTAGGGCGCTCTAGCGCCCGGTGTAGATCAGTAGCGCCTGAGAAGCCCCACGAGCCGGCCTTGGATATCGATCTGGTCGGGCCCAAAAATGCGCGTCTTGAATTCTGGGTTGGCCGCTTCGAGCGCAATCGTCGAGCCCTTCTTGCGAAGCCGCTTCAACGTCGCTTCCTCGCCTTCGACGAGCGCAACGATGATGTCCCCGTTCTCGGCGTTATTGCAGCGGCGGATAATGACGGTATCGCCGTCATGGATACCCGCCTCGATCATCGAGTCGCCCTTGACCTCGAGCGCGAAATGCTCGCCGTTCGTTAGGATATCGGGCGGCACGGCGATGTCGTGCGTGTGGTTTTGAATGGCGCTGATCGGCGTACCGGCAGCGATCCGCCCCATGACGGGGATCGACACCGTCCGCGCATCGATGATGTGCGACGGCGGCGGGGGAGAAACGCTCGCCCGTGGCCCGGAGCCCTCGATCACGCTCGGCTGGAAGCCGCCGCGTTGCGGCATGGAGGCGACGGACGCGCCGGAACTGTAACCTGAATTGTGGCCCGCGGGCTGGCCGGCATTAGCCGCAACGTTCTGCCCGCCATTCGGGGCGCCCGTCTGCCCGCCAGTCTGATTGTCCGGCAGCTTGATCACTTCGATCGCCCGCGCCCTGTGCGGCAGGCGGCGGATGAAGCCGCGCTCGACCAGGGCCGTGATCAGGCGGTGAATGCCGGATTTGGACCTCAGATCCAGTGCGTCCTTCATTTCGTCGAAGGAGGGGGGCACGCCGCGTTCCTGCATGCGCGCATGGATGAAGAGCAGGAGGTCTCTCTGTTTCTCGGTAAGCATCGCGTTTCGTCTCAAGCCTTCCGTGGCTGCGCGGGGACCGTGGGCCGAAACGCTGACCACCGATCGGAAACCCGCTGAATGACGGTACAAATCATGTATGTACGCTACACGTTCTTGTCTCGTTCTGCAAGTGCGCCCCGCGTTATCCCCATTCCGCAGCGTCAATGGCAACGCGCGAGTGGCTCGAATGCCTCGCATGGCCATTCGGCTGGATCCAGCCGGCCGAATTGAACGGCACAGCGAATCCAATCTCCGCTGACGAGCAGCAACGGGAGGGAGAACGCGCAATGCAGACGAAGTCGTCCCGGCCGCTCCTGGCGGCAATCGCGGCGCTGGCGCTTTGCGGAGGTGAGGCCCGCGCCGACGGCTGCGACGACATGAAGGCGCTCTGCAAGGAAGCGACGGCGAAGGCTCTGAAATGTACGAAGGAGCAGTCGACCGCCGAGTGCAAGCCGCTGATCGACGTGCGCGACGCGACGTGCACGCAGATCGATCTCGTCTGCAAGCCGGCGGCCCCAGAACCGGAATAGACGCGCCGGAATAGACCGAGCCGGAATAGCCCGCGCCAATTGGGTCGCCCGAATTCCGCCGCGACGCGGCCGCGCAAAAGCACGCGTGCCGTGCGACGGAAACCCGGTCGCCGCCGGTTGAACACCGGACGCGCAGTTGGGGCTATGGGCTGTTTGAGCGGGAATTGTCGGGCCATGCAGGGTTGGTTCTCGCAGATCGTCATAGGCGTCATCGTCACCGTTCTCGGAACGCTCATCGCCAACGCCGTCACCGGCGGCCGCGCCGGACACCATTTCATCCCGAGCTTCCACGCTTCCTCTCGACGCTGATCGCGTAGGTCTCTTTTCCGCCCCCGGGGCCTGCTCCGCGGTGGCCGAGCGTTGGCACCCACAATAAAGAACGACGCAACATCAAGCGCGCACGGCGGCCGGCTCCCCAGAGGGGAGTCGCCGTGCGCAATCAAAAAAGCACGAAGCGGACGGGTTCCGCGGCTGGGTCGTGCAGCAATGAAGTCTCGGAACCGATCCGCTCCGTGACAGACCGAGAACAGGGTCTCGAGCGCGATCACTTTACGTCAGCGGGATGCTCCGCACACAGGCTTCTCACCCTGTGCGAACCGGTCGATCGCCTTGTCCGGAAGCGCGCGTCACGCCCCGGGTCGGGCTGCCCCACCCGAGCCCGGCGCAACGCCTTGCGCACGAGCCCTTTGCCGGATGGGCGAGCCGATTATGTGAGGGGCGGAAAGAGCGGGGATAAGTTTTTTGAGTGGGGGGAATTGGCGGAGCATTCAGTGGACAGGTCCGATCGGTCCTTGACGATGTAAGGAAAAAAACATAGATTCCTGACATAATAAAAGCAGTAGGATAAAGCAAATGACTGGTATTGCTTTGAAAATTATGAATAGAGTCGCGCGGCACGGTCGTGGTGCGCGAGTGTATACAGCCGCGCATTTTCGCGATCTCGGTTCTGAAGGAGCAGTGTGGCAAGCATTGTCGCGGCTTGAGAAGGCAGGAAAATTGCGACGGATTGCACGGGGACTTTACGATTACCCTCGGCACAGCAAGCTTCTCGATACTGCGGTTCCCGCATCGGCAGATGCGGTGGCCGCTGCCTTGGGCGCAGTCGCGAAGGACGATCTCGCTGCCGCGAACGCGCTCGGTGTCACGACCGCGGTGTCAGTGCGGCCGGCATATTTGACGGCGGGTCAAAGTCGTGTGCGAGAGATAGGAAATCGCACGATCGAGCTGAAGCGCGCACCTGCTTGGCTGTTGGATTTCCGGAGAACGGCGGCAATGCCTATTGTGCAGGCGCTTAATTGGCTTGGCGACGATCTTGACGACGACGCAGTGGAGAAGTTACGCAATTCTATGACGCCCAATATTGCGCGTGCTCTAAAAAGCAAGCGGGTTCCTAATAGATTGCGTGAACCCATTAGGGTTCTGACACTTGCGGTGACATGAAAGCTCAAGAGTACTCGCGGTTTGAAAAAATATCGCGACGGGACCGTCGCGATATTTTCGAAATCGTCGCTGAAAAACGCGGACTGCGCTCGGCTTATGTCGAGAAGGATTTTTGGGTCTGTCGCGTTCTCGACATCCTGATGAAAGAGCCTCCGTATCAGCCCAAATGCTATTTCAAGGGTGGGACCTCACTATCTAAGGGATTCGGGCTAATAGATAGATTTTCTGAAGATATCGACATTGTCTTTTCACGGGCCGGATTGGCAATTTCTGGTGATAGCGACCCGACGGATCCGAATAGGAAGATGTCCGCTACACAGCGCAAAAAGCAGCTCGAAGAAGTGAAAACCAAGAGCACTGATCATATGCGAGGGAAGCTGCTCGAAAAGCTCACCAAGGCTTTGCCGAATTGCACAGTAACCTACGAAGAAGCAGAAGGCGCGGTGTTGGTCGCATACGAGACAGCCTGTGACGCCGACGATTATGCGAAACCGAAAATAAAAATTGAAGGCGGGGCGCGTGGCGCACTGGTGCCAATTGTAGAACAGTCGGTGGTTCCATATGTCCAGGACGCATTAACGGGAAAACAAAAATTCGACTTCAGAATCAATAATATTACGATGATTAAGCCTGAACGCACGATGCTTGAAAAATTGGTCGCAATACACGCCTTCAATAGCAAGTGCGCGCACGAAGATGGATCAAAAAGGCCAATGGACGCCAACCGCTATTCTCGTCATTTCTATGATGTGGCACGCATAGCACCGACCAAACACGGCAAAAAAGCTGTCAAAGATGCAGAGCTTTTTGCCCACGTCGTATCGCATTCTGCGATGACCTTCCCAGGAGGCGCTGCACGCTATGACCTTGCCAAGCCTGACACGATTGCAATCGTGCCAACAGAGGCCGTCAAAAAGATGCTGGAAGTAGACTATCAGGCAATGAAGGGCATGATGTTTGGCACTCCGCCGCCATTTTCCGAAATCATGAAGCAGCTCGCAGTTATCGAAGCCTCTTTGAGACAACTTGAAGAGCGGCAGATGGTTTTGAACCTAGTTTAATCACCCCACCAATACCCTCTCTCACCCCAACCCCGCGCACGGCGACTCCCCTCCGGGGAGCCGGCCGCCGTGCGCCAAATAAAAAAGGCAGCTTGCGCCGCCTTTTTCATTCTCGTTTGGGAGGATTGGTAAGTCTGGGGAAAATCAGGATTCGAGTTGCCAGATGCCCGTCGGCAAACGGCAGGCGACGATTTCGGTCTGCTTCGTCGCGTCGAGGCCGGTCAGCGAGACCATCGCATGGCGGCAGACGCTGCCGCGCATGTCCTTGAACGACGAGATGGGTTTGACGATGCCGGAGAGGCGGCCATGCGCGCGGTGCCAGACATAGCTCGAGCCGTCGGCGACCTCCGTCAGGGCGAACTGCACGCTTTCGAGCGCCGCATCTTCGTCATCCTGGTTGAGGGCGACCTTGATGTCCGTGAATTTGGGTGTGTCGGCGGTCGCGCCGGTTTTCGGACAAGCCGCCGCCGCGAGGGCCCGGTCCAGGGGCTGGTCTCCGGCCCAGGCGAACCCGTATGGTACGAAAATCGCCGCAACCAGCGCGAAAGCCGTTGCGCCGGCCGCGGCTAGTGAGAAAAGAGACGCATTTGTGGACATGACGCTACTTTCTTACGCGGACTGAACTCTGTTTCGCCCAACAGGACGATAAGGGTACTCTGCCTAAGTATGGTTAAAAGGTACTGAACACCTGCAGTCGCTGTGTGCTGTAACGGCGCGCCGCGGAAACTAAGATCAAGCATTGAGCATGCAACATGAGTGATAGCGAAAGCGCCTCCCAATCGGCCCCAAGCACGACCCAAGGCTCGGCCCCAGTCGCGGCGCCGGATTTTTCAGCGGCGGAGGATCCGTTCCTGCTGTTCGAAGCGTGGATGTCGGAGGCCGAGAAATCCGAGCCGAACGATCCGAACGCGATGGCGCTCGCAACCGTCGACGCAGGCGGCATGCCGAACGTGAGAACGGTGCTGCTGAAGGGCCTCGATAGCGCAGAGAGCGCCGATCGCGGCTTCGTTTTCTACACGAACTTCGAAAGCGCGAAGGGCCGCGAGCTGCTCGCAAACCCGAAAGCCGGTCTGCTCTTTCATTGGAAGAGCTTGGAGCGGCAGGTCCGCATTCGCGGTCCCGTCTCCCTCGTCTCACACGGCGAGGCCGACGCCTATTACGCAACGCGGCCGAGGCTGAGCCGGATCGGCGCCTGGGCGTCGCATCAATCGCGGCCGCTGTCGTCGCGCGACGTGCTCGAAGCCAAGGTTCATCATTTCGAAGCCAAGTTCCCGGAAGATTCGATTCCGCGCCCCGCCTACTGGTCGGGGTTCCGCGTTCTCCCCGTGGAGATCGAATTCTGGATGAGCCGTCCGTATCGCCTGCACGACCGCATCGTTTTCCGCCGCGACGCCCCACGCGACTCCTGGCAGAAAACCCGCCTCTATCCTTGAGTGACCACAAAAGGCGCGGCTTGTGCCATAAGGAAGAACGGTGGCGAGGTTCGAGTTTTGAGGCTTGAATGGTAACGGATCGCATCGACGAACGCCGCCCGAGAAGGCGGGTGCGCGACCGCTATCAGTCGACGCGGATCTATTACGCGGCCGGTCGGCCGCCGTCATTTCTCGCGAAATGGACGAGCCGCATCGCCCTGTTCGCGGCCGTCGCCGCCCTCGTGACGGCGGTTCTGCATCGCCTCCATTTGCTGCCGACGCCGGTCGCGCTCACGATCGCCTACATCGTCATCTTCAGCGCTGCGCTGTCGCTCCTGATGGCGTTCGTCGCCGGTCTCGATATCTGGGTGACGGGAAGGCTCGGCGCGGCGCGCGTGTTCTGCGGCGCGATCGTGGCGCTTGGGCTGCTCGCCATTCCGGCAGGCGTTTGGGCGATGAGCGTCAAGTGGCCGCCGATCTACGACGTCTCGACCGATCTCGCCGAGCCGCCGGAGTTCACCGAGGCGAAGGATGAGCGCGCGGCCGACGCCAATCCGACCGAATATCCGGGAGACGAGTTCGCGGCGCTCCAGCGCCAGCATTATCCCGATCTGAAAAGCCTGATCCTTCCGCGCTCGACCGAGGAAAGCTACGAGCTGGTGCTGCAGGCGCTGACCAAGCTCAAGCTGAAGACGACCCTCGAAGTCCCGCCGGAGGACGAGCAGGACGCGCCGGGCTTCATCGAGCTCGCGGACCAATCGCCCGTTCTCGGCCTCGTCGACGACATCGTCATTCGCGTGCTGGGCGAGGACGGTTCATCCCGCGTCGATATCAGATCGGCGTCGCGCTACGGCTCGAACGACTTCGGTCGCAACGCCGCGCACGTGCGCACGATCCTGAAGGAAGTCGCGAGCCGCTTCGAAGCTTCCGTTCCCGACGTCGACAAGGAAACCAAAGCCGCCGTCGAGAAGAAGAACAAGCTCAAAGCGGAGAAAGGTCGCGGTCAGGCGTCAAAGGCAGATCGGAAGCGACCAAACCTTTCTCGATCAGATATTCGACGTGCGCTTGAACGGAAAGCGTCGCCGCCGGGATCATCTGCGGGGCAAGGCCGCGGTAAATCTCGGGGACAATTCGACGAATAGTCGTCGCACCGCCGGTTAGCGCATCGAGCACGGATTTCTCGCGCCACGTCCGGTGCAAGAGATAGGCTTTCACGGTCCGCTGCGGATCGTTGAGACGGTCGCCGTGACCCGGGAGAAATACGTCGTCGTTGCGATCGAGCAGAATTTCGAGCGATGCGACGTAGTCGGCCATTCGCCCCTCGGGCGGCGCGATGACGGTCGTATTCCACGCCATCACATGATCGCCGGAAAAGACGACGCGGCGGCCCTCGAGCGCGAAGCAGAGATGATCCGGCGCGTGCCCGGGCGTGTGGATCGCCGTCAGCGCCCAATCGGCGCCCGCGATCGTGTCGCCGCCATTGAGCGCGATATCGGGCATGAAGTCGTAGTCGACGAAGTAGCTTCCCGAGGGACTGTTCTCGAGCGCCATTTTCCCCGTGGACGGATCGCGCGCATAGGCGGCGGTCACGGCGCCGGTCTTCGCCTGCAGCTTGGCGATGCCGTCGACGTGGTCGCGATGGGCATGCGTCGAGAAGATGTGCGTGATCGGCCGGCCGCCCGCAGCTTTCAGAATGGCCGCGCGATGCTCGGCGCTATCGGGTCCGGCGTCGATGACGGCGAGCGACGTCGAGCCGACGAGATAGGTATTCGTGCCCTTGAAAGTGAAAGGGCTCGGATTGTCGGCGACGAGACGGATGACCCCCGGACCCATCGGAGACGGCGCGCCGTAGGTGAAGGCCATCTCTGTTTTGAAATTAAGTGAATCCAAACCCCGTGACCCCTCGTTGAATTATGGCCCGCTTATAGGGAACACCGGCAAACGACGAATACCCCGAAATTCGACGCAGGTTAATGCCGCGTTCGATTTCGCACATGTTCCGGACGGAACCCGAGACCGATCAAACGGCCTGCAAGATGCGCCAGGATGGGCCATCGGGCGATGCCGAGCACAAACCCAGGTGGACCGGATTTCGTTGCCTCCTTGGCTTCCCGTTTCCTACGATCTCGGCGCATCATGAGTTGCAGCTTTTGTGTGGCGTTCGTCGGAAATGTGCGGCGCATTTCCACAGCCGCGAGATGCGCGTTGGAAAGACGGCGTTCTTTCAACGGCGCGGTCAAAATGTTCGCTGCGGCAACTGCGTCCTGGATTGCGAGGTTAACGCCGACGCCGCCGATCGGCGACATCGCATGCGCCGCGTCGCCGATGCAGAGAAGGCCCGCCCGCCACCAGTGCTTCAAGCGATCGATCCTGACGCTCAGAAGATGCACGTCGTCGAACGAGCGAATTTCATCGAGCCGTTCCGGCGGCAGCGGCGACACCGCCCCGACCATTTTGCGGAATGCATCGATCCCGGCTGACTTGATATCCGCATAGGTTCCCTTGCGAACGATATATCCGCACTGCCAGTATTCGCCGCGGTCGATCATCACGAAGCCCTGGCGCGGCCCCGCATGACCCATGGTCTGCGCCGGATCCCCGGCGGCGTGCGAAAGCTTCATCCAGAGCACTTCGCTCGGATTGTCGAAGCTCTCGACTTCGAGACCTGCAAGCTTGCGCGTCACCGAATTGCGGCCGTCAGCACCGACGACGAGCGATGCACGGAGTGTCAGCGGACCCTCGGCTGTCGTCGCGCGAAGCCCGGTGACCCGGTCGCCTTCGATGATGAGGTCCGTCACGTCGCTCTGCATTAGTAGACGAAAGTTCGGATAGCGCTTGGCTTCGCGCGCCAGGAAATCGAGAAAGTCCCATTGCGGCATGAACGCGATGAAGCGGTTCTTCGTGGGCAGCCAGGAGAAATCCGCGATTTTGATGTTCCTGCCGTCGACCTCCGCATGGAGCGTACGCGCTTCAGTATGCGGAAGCTTCAGAAGTTCATCCGCAAGACCGAGTTCGTGCATCACCTGCAACGTCGACGGATGGATCGTATCGCCCCGAAAATCGCGCAGGAAATCGCCATGCTTTTCGACGACGGTCACATCGACGCCCGCACGCGCGAGCATGAGGCCGAGCATAAGGCCTGCAGGTCCCGCGCCGACGATGGCGCACGTCGTGCTGATCTCCGGGTTCGCCGCCATGACCTCTTCGCTTTCTGACGATCTCGGACCTGGCGCAGAGCCCGCTTCAAGCATCATACCGGACTCCCGAGCGCCAAAGATTTGAGATCGACGACGTCGCGCTTCGGCGACGTGCCGAACATGCGCGCGTATTCGCGGCTGAACTGCGACGCGCTTTCGTAACCGACCTGATACGCAGCGCCCGCCACGTTGATGTCGCCGGCCGCCATCAGCCGCCGCGCTTCGAGCAGGCGCAACTGCTTCTGATATTGGAGCGGCGTCATCGATGTCAGCATTTTGAAATGCGCATGAAACGACGAGGGGCTCATCCGCGCAACAGACGCGAGCTGCTCGATCCGGATCGGACGAGAGAAATCCTCGCGCAAGACTTGGATCGCCTGAGCGAGCCGCCGCGTCCGGCTGTTGGGCAAGACGAGCTTGCAGAACTCGCCGCCGTATTCGCCCGTCAGCAGCCAGAACGAGATCTCGCGCATGATCGTGGGATAGAGGACGGGAATGGCGTTCGGCGTCGCAAGCAATCGTGAGAGCCGCGCCGTGCAATCGGCAAGCGGTCCTTCCAGATTGCTGACGAAGACGCCGACGCCGCCGTCGTCATTGGGCTGAGGCGGCGCTTCGAGTTCTTCCATCACCTCGCGCATGATGCCGAGATCGAGTTCGAGGATGAGCCCGAGAAGCGGCTTCTCCGCGCTCGCCTTCGAGACCCACCCGAGTGCCGGAATTTCGACGCTGAAGACCAACGCCTGCATCTCGCCGTAGGTGAGTGTCTCTTCGCCGAACAGAACCTGCTTTTCGCCCTGCGCGACGATGCACAGCGACGGCCGGTAGACCATGTGACGCGGAAGCGTGGCGCGGCTCGTGCGCATGAAGGTGAAGCCCGGAATCGGCGTGTCGAAAACGCCTTCGCCGCCGCCGTTCGCATCGGCATAGCTGCTAAGCGCCGTCTTCAAATCGAGCATCGCGAAGCCTTTCCTCTGCGCACAACCTCATGCCGAACTGGACTTTATTATAGAGTGGGCGCGCGTGCTGCCCAAGCCCGCTTGGAGGATTAGGCAAGAAATTTGAGAGTTCCGGTATTCAGGAGACGGCCTTCGCGACATAGATAGTGCGCTCACAAATTTTCCTTTGAGGAGCAAGCAATGGCACAGGCAAAAACCGGATCGGGTCCCAAGATCGCCATCGTCACGGGCGGCAGCCGCGGGCTTGGACAGAACACCGCGACGAGCCTCGCGGAACGAGGCGTCGATGTGATCTTCACCTACCGTTCCAATCGCGCAGAAGCCGATAAGACGGTGTCGGAAGTCGAAAAGCACGGCCGCAAGGCGGTCGCTCTGCAACTCGACACCGGCGACAGTTCGTCGTTCGATGCCTTCGCCGCCGAGGTCAAGAAGGTTCTGAAACACAAATGGGGCCGCGACAATTTCGATTATCTCGTGAACAATGCCGGCATCGGCTTGAATGCGCCTATCGCCAGTATGAAGGAAGCCGACTTCGATCAGCTTTACAACATCCACCTGAAGGGCGTGTTTTTCCTGACGCAGAAGCTGCTGCCGCTGATGGCCGATGGCGGCCGCATCGTCAATCTCTCGTCCGGCCTCGCGCGCTTCACGATGCCGGGATATGCCGCGTATGGCGCGATGAAGGGTGCGATCGAAGTGCTGACGCGTTACATGGCGAAGGAACTCGGACCGCGCGGCATCGCCGTCAACGTCGTGGCGCCGGGAGCAATCGAAACCGATTTCGGCGGCGGCCTCGTGCGCGACAATGCCGAAATCAACAAGCACATCGCATCGGTGACGGCGCTGGGGCGCGTCGGCGTTCCCGACGACATCGGACCGATGATCGCAACGCTGCTGGCTGACGAAAACCGCTGGATGACAGCGCAGCGCCTCGAAGTTTCGGGCGGTGTGAACCTCTGATCGCGTGCCGGATTGCCGGATTGTCAGACAGCCTCTGACGTCACGTCTCCCCAAACATTGTCATCCTCGGCTTCATGCCGAGGATCCATGGTTCAGTTTGCGCCTGCTGTTAGATGGATCCTCGGCCCAAGCCCGAGGATGACATTGGAACGATGCGTCACACGCCGTAGTACGATCGATACCAATCGACGAAGCGGCCGATGCCCTCGGCAATCGGTGTCGAGGGCCGGAAGCCGACATCACGCTCAAGATCGTCGACGTCGGCGTACGTCTTCGCGACGTCGCCGGGCTGCATCGGCAGAAAGACTTTCTTCGCCTCGCGCCCGGTCGCCTTTTCGATCGCGCCGATAAAATCCATCAGCGCGATCGAATTGTTGTTGCCGATATTGTAGAGCCGGTAGGGAGCGTTCGAGCTGGCGGGATTGGGAAGCGCGGCATTCCAATTCGGGTCGGGCTTGGCAATCCGGTCGGCTGTACGAACGACGCCTTCCACAATGTCGTCGATATACGTGAAATCGCGCGCATGATGGCCGTTGTTGAAAACCTCGATCGGCTCGCCCGCGAGAATTTTCCGCGTGAAGGTGAAGTACGCCATGTCCGGCCGTCCGAACGGCCCGTAGACCGTGAAGAAGCGAAGACCCGTGACGGGAAGGCGGTAGAGATGGGCATAGGCATGCGCGGCAAGCTCATTGGCCTTCTTCGTCGCAGCGTAGAGGCTCACAGGGTGATCGACGTTGTCGTGAGTGCTGAACGGCAGCTTGGTATTGGCGCCGTACACCGAACTCGATGACGCGAACACGAGATGCTGCACGCCGTTATGGCGGCATCCCTCGAGAATGTTCGCTGTGCCGACGATATTGGAATCAATATACGCGCTCGGATTTTCGCTGCCGTAGCGAACACCAGCCTGAGCCGCGAGGTGAATGACCTTATCGAACCGCTGCACCCTGAACAGCTCATTCATGGGCGCTCGATCGGCAATATCGAGATGCAGGAACGAAAAGCCCTCTCGGCCGCCGAGCTTCGCCAGCCGCGCTTTCTTGAGAGCGGGATCGTAGTAGCTGTTGATGTTATCGACACCGACGACTTCGTCGCCGCGGTCGAGAAGACGAGCCGCCGTGTAATAGCCGATGAAGCCGGCAACGCCAGTGACCAGAAACTTCATTGGCGAGCGAGTCCTTGTCTGATTTCTGGCCCGGGGAGATCGAGAAGACCCCGGTTTAGTAGGTCCGCTCAAACTGTCAATCACGCCCAATGGCCGAGCCTTAACGCCGCGCCGGCGGCCGGCTCCCCGGAGGGGAGTCGCCGGCGCCAAATAAAGACTCTCGCGCCGCGCACTCACCCAAAAAACTTATCCCCGCCCATTCGCCTGCACGTATCTTCCTGCGTGGGAGCCTCGTTGCAGACATTAGCGTGAACATGAACGATACGCCGAACCTCGCACTGCCCTATATACTGGCCGCCCAGGCGCAGAAGCATGTCACGCACAACGAGGCGATTCGCGCGCTCGATTGCCTCGTCCAGCTGTCCGTCGAAAACCGGGCGCTGACGGCGCCGCCGTCGGCCCCGACCAATGGCGACAGGTTCCTGATAGCCGCGTCGCCGACCGGCGCATGGTCCGGCCATGCGAGCGAGATCGCAGCATTTCAGGACGGCGCGTGGGCCTTCTATAGACCGAAGGACGGTTGGATCGCGTGGGTAGCGGACGAAGGCGCACTCGTTATCTACGACGCCGGGGCCTGGTCGCTGTTTGCGGGTTCAGGCGGCGGCAGCGGCCTCACTGGACCCGTCACCAACTCCAATCTCGCCAATGTGTCGTCAGGCACGATCAAGGGCCGTGCGAGCGCCGGGAGCGGTTCGCCGGAAGACTTGAGCGCGGCGCAGGCAACGGCGGTTCTCGATGTCTTCATGGGCTCCGGCGCGAGTCACAAGAAAGGTCTTGTCCCGGATCCCGGCGCAACTGCCGGAACGGCCAGATATTTGCGTGAGGATGGGACGTGGCGAGACATGAGCAATGTCCCGCTCATCGGAGTCAACGCGACCGCGGATGCAACGAACAAGCTCGCCATCAAAAGCGCGGCCAGCCTCTTCGATAACGCCGGCAACGGGCATCAGCAGAAAATCAACAAGGCCGCAGCGAGCGACACGGCGAGCCAGCTCTATCAAACGAACTATTCGGGCCGCGCCGAAATTGGCCTGACCGGCGACGACGACTTTCACTTCAAGGTCAGCGCCGACGGCTCGACGTGGCGCGAAGCGATAAAGATCGATCGTGCCACGGGGAAAGTCACGTTTCCCCAATTGGGCGGCCCGCGCGAAGTTTTGACAGCCAACCGGACTTACTACGTCAGCACGACCGGCAGCGACTCGACGAATGACGGCCTATCGACAGGCTCCGCATTCGCAACGCTCCAAAAAGCCGAAAACGTCGCCCGCACGATCGACTTCAACGGCTTCACGGTCACGGTCAGCATCGGCGACGGAACGTATACGGCGGGTGTGACTGTCGGACAGAAAGTCGGGCAGGCCGGACCGGCCAACTATCGCTTCACGTCGACGAGTGCCGACGCCACGAAGGTCACGATCTCGACGACGAGCACGTCGTGCTTCACAGGCAACGCCCCGTTCACCGTCGATCGGGTGACAATGCAAACGACCACAAGCGGTTCCGGTATTTGGATGCAGATGGCCGGTTTGGTGCAGTTCGGGACGGTCATCTTCGGCGCTTGCGCCACCTACTGCCTCAACGCGACGGCCCCGGGCGCAAAAATTCAATGCACGGGTGCCTTCACGATCGCAGGGAACACGGGCGCTTTCGCGGTCGCGGCTGATGGAAGTCAAATCCAATGCGAGAGTACGACGATCACGCTCACGGGCACGCTTGCGATATCTATGTTCGTATTGGCGACGCGGCTTGGCGGCATCCTCATGCGCGCATTGACGTTCTCGGGAAGTGCAACGGGCCTCCGCTATTCAGCGACACTAAACGGGACAATCGAAACAGGTGGCGGCGGCGCGAGCTATTTCCCTGGAAGCTCGGCGGGCAGCGTAGCGACAGGAGCGCAATACAATTGATGGAAGAATTCACGCCCAAAAACTGGTTTTGGATTGTCGCTGGCGACGAGAGCAAGGCATGGTCGAGCGCCGCCGGCGCTTATGTCTCCGAATTTTCGTCCGGCCGGGTGACGCGCATCGCCAACGAGGTCGAACTTTTCGACGTTCTCTCGCGGCTGAAATTGACGGCAAAAGGCCCGTCGCGGACATTCACCGTCGAGGAAGTACGCGAAGCATTATTGCGGATCGACGCCGAAGCGACAGGATCGGCGTCAAGTGCAGCGGAGCTTTTAGCCGTCGCCGAATCGATAGAGTTCAATTTGCCGCCGGCGCTTTGAGCCCCAAGCCATTGGGCGGCAAATCCCGTCCATCACTCCGCGCGTGCGTTTTTGGCTCAGTGAGAGGTTCCGTCTGGAAAGAGCCGCACGAAATGGAACCGAAGACCTAAGAGGAGATCGGAGCAGCGAGCTCTTCGGTGACATGATCAGGCTCGCCGAGCGCCTTGCTGAACTTCGACCGGAGTTCGCTCGCCCTGTCGACCCAGACATCGATCGATCGGTCGTCGGTGTCGTTGAAATCGTGCCTCGCCCAGAAGGATTCGGGGTCGGCGAATTTCCGGTTCTTGAATCCTCCCTCTCGCGGTTCGACGGTCCCGCGTTCCATTTTCCACTGGAACTCTTCATGTGATCTCAAGACGTAATGATTGAGCTGCGCCGTTTCATACGTGTAGTTCGCGTTGAAAGCGCGCTGTTCGAGCGTGATGGGTTTCAGCTCGCTATCGACGTATGTGAATCCTTTCCTCAGTTCGGGCGAGTGGGGATGGGACATGCGATTCGCGCCTGCTTTTCGCACGATACATTTGACATGTAGGTTGGGGTCCGCCGTCAGCGAGCATCGTCGGAACCGTCGAGCGACCAACTCGGGCCGATAACGAGCTTCTCCGCTGGAGCCGAATATGACCCAGTTGATGCAGACAGCCCCGGCATCGGCCGGCGCGCATTTGAGATAGCTTTGGATCGAGGCGTGCTTTTTGAGAACGAGGAATTCGTCTGTGTCGAAGAAAGCGATCCAATCGGTCGCTGAGCGGGCGAGCGCATCTTCGTAAGCCGTTATTTGCGAGAATTGCGACGGAACATCGGGCCAGGGGATGACGGTGATCCGCGTGTCCTGTTGAGCGCAGACGCGTTCGACAGCCAGCGTCTCGGGCCTGGAACCATTGTCATAGATGACGATGCGATCGAACCCGAGAGCGAGATAATGAGCGATCCATTCCGGTAGATACTGGCCTTCATCCTTGATGATCAGGCAAACCGTGACGCTCGGATTTCGCCAGCCTCTGAGGCGCCGGGCTAGGCGGGAAATCAACCCCCTCATGCGAGATCCTTAGCGCGGCCAAGCGGTTATGCTGGCTTTCACGATATCACAGAGAAATGGCGACCGTCCCCGAACCGGCCATCGTGAGATGAGGATATTCACCGATGGAGAGGCAATCGGCGCGACGCCGGATCGCAGCCCCAACTCGACAACGGAAATGAAGTCCGAAAAGCCCATCAGGCCCGGACCGCAAGCCGATCTTACGAACCCATATCGATGGTTTCGAGGGAAACTGGTCGGAGCGAGAGGATTCGAACCTCCGACCCCTTGCTCCCGAAGCAAGTGCGCTACCAGGCTGCGCTACGCTCCGCCCGACCGTCAGCCTAATAAAGGCTTCCCCCGGCACCGCGGGGGCACCAGGGAGACCGGGGTTATAGCGACCCCGATCACGTCCCGCAAGCGCCTCTTCGCGGAATGTTGCAGGTTCCTCATGCAACGACCCGGACAGCATTTTTAAAGGGTGGAACAGGGAGATACCTCGGGATCGAACGAGGACACGCTATTAAATCACGTCTGAGTACCGCGACCGCGGCGCTCTTCGTCGGCATGGCCACGATGACCGGCGCCGCCAGGCCATCGTCGCGCTCCTTCGATAAGATCCGCCCGGCGATCCTCGTAACGCACTCGCAGTCGGGGCATCCATGGCTGGATGGCGCGCTTCAAGAGCGACACGGTGAAGGGCATCATCACGTTCGAGGGCGGCTACGTCTTCCCGCAGACCATCATGCCGTCCGCATTGCAGACTTGCGATTGAGCAGCGCGGGATCGCATTGTTTTCCCTTTGTGCATCAAATGGCCGCCCGCAACTGCACCTTGATACCCGGACTAAACACTGCTATCGCCCCGTCTCCGCATTGGGATGTCGCCAAGTGGTAAGGCAGAGGATTTTGATTCCTCCATTCCCAGGTTCGAATCCTGGCATCCCAGCCAATGCTTTCAATGGGTTAGAGTGGCGCCGCGGAAGGCGACCGATCAGCGCCCAGCGTCCCGAATAAAGCGCCCTTACAACATCAGCGTCGCCGCCGAGATCAGCGCGATGGAGCGTCGCCGCCCGTGCTTCGCCGGTACTCCGGCGACGGAAACGGTATCATCGTCCGCAGAAGCGATTTCAGCGTCTCGAACCAAGACCAATTCGGTCACGACGTTTGACGGCGGGCAATATGGTGATGGCCACCGCTCTATCCGGAAATCATGATCAGCGAGCTCCAGCTTTCAAGGCTTGGGTAGGCCAAAACGGCAGGAAAAACGGCAGATATGACCGCTCCCGGACCTCTGGACGCATTCGCCTGATGATCGGTAGTGCTCGACGTCTCCTTGAGGTGCTTCTCGCTCTGCAGAAATGCGCTCAACTTGCGCTGGGCTTCGACGATGGCCGCGTCAGCGAGAACTTGCGCCAGCAAATCGCGCTCCGTAGGGCTCAACCGCTGACTGCGCTGCAAGAGCGAGCTTGGGTCCGTCCCGGCGACCTCCGCGTGACCGTCGAACGAGCTTCCGCCTCCCTCCTTGGCACGTGAAGCTCTCGGCTGCACGACAGCTTTGAAGCCTAGCCGGTCGGCGACTGCATCGCGATACGCTGGCTTCGTCACCCAATCATCGAACACGATGCCCACGAAATCAGGCCGACCGCTATTTTCGAGCAACGCGTCCACGTGATCGACCCATACGTTCATGGCCCGGCGCATCACATGGTCGAACTCGCGAGGATAAGCCGCCATGTGCATCTTGAAGGCCTTATGGATCCGGCTCGAGAACAGGTTTTCAGCCGACCGCAGTAATAAAATGTTGAGCGTGTGCTCTGCGCCTGAAAAGTAATTTCGGCCGAAGTCCCAGTCTTCGATGCTGCAAATCGTGTGCGCCGGCGCTTTCGCAAAGAAATCCGACCACCGCTTCTGCTTGCGAAGGACATCTCCAAGGACCACAGGGAACTTGAAAGAGCCGGGTTGTTCTAGTTCAACCCGAAGCGGAAACACGTTGTTGAAGTGCTTGATGCCGCGGACGTTGTCCATCATCCAATCGAGCACCGCGTGATTGCCGCTGCGCTTCATGCCGTGAAAAAGGATCAGGTCGGCGTCGTGCATTTTCATGTTTCACATTTCTCGTGCAGTGAGCGTGGAGTGCGGTTGAGTGAGGTCCGACCTGTGAATAGTCGGTGCCTTTTTCTAGTTCATTCGATCGGGTCACCGATCCTTCCAAGGATAACCGGATACGACTGAAGCACAGTATTTTCGCCGGTGTCTATTGTTCAGGAGTGAAGTCTAGCGAAACCCCAGTCTTTCGATGTAGCGTGCGCGGACCGCTGGGGGAGT
>NZ_JAIELN010000016.1 GCF_019753045.1 Hyphomicrobium sp. | reverse complement strand
TTCAGGGACTGTTCTAACAGCAGGCGCCGGCGGCCGGCTCCCCGGAAGGGGAGTCGCCGGCGCCAACCAAAAAATGATGCGCCAGACGCGCTCGAAATGTCTCGATCAAGCTTCTGCCAACGCTCTCCAGGGTCCTTCTGAGAGTGCAAAAACACTTCAGCGAGCAACACAATGACAGCCAAAATTATCGACGGTAAGGCCGTGGCAGCTGGTGTTCGTCAAGAGTGCCGCCAGCGGGTTGACGTTCTCAAAAAGAAATTTGGTGTGTCGCCTGGCCTTGCGGTCATCATGGTCGGAGAAGACCCGGCATCGGCCGTGTATGTGCGAAAGAAAATACAGGCCTGCGCCGACGTCGGCATCGATTCTCGCAAGTTTCTGTTTCCAGCCGACGTAGAACAATCGGCCGTCATCGACAAAATTACAGAGCTCAGCGCCAGTCCGTCGATCCACGGCATCCTGGTGCAGTTGCCGCTGCCGAAACATTTCGACGTCAAAGCGGTGCTCGGCGCCATCGATCAGGAGAAGGACGTCGACGGGTTTCATCTCTACAACGTCGGCGGATTGGTCATCGGTGAGACGGTGTTTCCGCCCTGTACGCCTTACGGCGTTATGCTGATGCTCGATAGCGCGGGCGTCGAGGTTTCTGGTCGCAACGCGGTCGTCGTCGGCGCCAGCAACATCGTCGGCAAGCCGATGGCGCTGATGTTGATGCAGCGCGAGGCGACAGTCTCGGTCTGTCACGCGAAGACGCGGGATCTCGCGCAATTCACCATTCTGGCTGACATTCTGATCGTGGCAGCGGGGTATCCCAATCTGATCACCGCGCCGATGGTCAAGTCGGGCGCCGTCGTTATCGATGTCGGCATCAATCGCTTAGCCAATGGTCAGCTGGTGGGCGACTGTGATTTTGAAGGTGTGAGCCGACGCGCGTCGATGATCACGCCCGTTCCGGGCGGCGTTGGCCCCATGACGGTGACGATGTTGCTCGTCAACACGATCAACTCGGCCGAACGCTCTGTGAATGCCGCCGGTCATCAGCCAATGCTCGGCCGTTCCACTTATGCTGCTGCACCGGGCATTTGAGCTGAATGCGCCAAGCATGACCGCGTGTGTGTCCTGAACGGACGCATGCGGTCACTCGTGTTCGGTGACCGGCACACTTGTCTGCACGAACTTTCGTCTTCAGCCTAAGCTTGCAACTCGCCGTCGAAGTCACTTAAAGTTCTCGTGGGGAAGGCTATCTTTCCGCGCGCGATCTTTTGGGTGTTCTTACCGCGGTGCAATATGTCCTCGAACAACACTCGGCACGATGATTTTTTCCGGAATCTCGATTGGAACCTATTCAAGATCTTCTGCATCATTGCTGAAACCGGGGGCGTCACAGCGGCGGCGGAGCTTTTGCGTCGCAAGCAACCCTCAATAAGTCTCGCACTGCAGCGTCTCGAAGGTCATCTCAATGTGCGTCTCTGCGAAAGAGGTCCGAGCGGTTTCGAGCTGACTGATGAGGGCCGGGCGCTCGCCAACACGTGCATGAAGCTGAAGGCCCTGGTTCGCGGCATTCCGGATGCGATGGCCGACACGCTAAACACTGTCAGCGGCCCAGTGCGCATCAAAATGATCAGCAATGTCGTCAGCGAAATTTTAGACGACGTCATCATGTCGTTTCACAGGAAGTGTCCGAATGTCGAACTGATCGTCGATGTGGCCAGCTGGTCGGATGTCATCAATGCGCTGCTTCGGAAGGAGATCGACATCGGCGTCGCGCCATCGCGCAGCAAGCGCGCCGATCTGATCTATCATCCGTTGTTTCGCGAGACGCATCGTCCCTATTGTGGGCGCGGCCATCGCCTCTATGGTCAGAAAATTCTCGATCCCAAAGCACTGGCGCAAGAATCTTTCATCCTGACGGGGGCCGATGAGCCCGACCAGCTCTCAGATTTCCGGCTGAGATACGGAATTGGGCAAAAGGTTTCCGGAATTTCTCAGCATCTTGAAGAGGCGCGCCGATTGGCAATCCTGGGAGTTGGGCTTTGCTTCCTCCCCGATGGTTATGCAGCACCCGATGTTTCCTCGGGCCGACTGTGGCCGCTGCTTGGTAAGCGCAACGCGCCGGCCATGGAGATTTTCATCATCTCGAATCCAGACCGGCCCTGGCACATGGCGCACATCTTATTCATCGAAGAGTTGAAAGCGATTATCTGCGAAGCAAAGCGAGTTCGCTCACTCGTTGGCGCTGACGATCCGACTGACTAGCTAAATTCCAGGTCTTTCTACGCTGAATTCTAGAAGGCACGCGCGTCAGAGTGCGGTCGCTTGCAAGAAAGCGTTCGCGCTGCAGCATAGGTACTGTCAATGCTTTCCATTTGAATTTTGGGCGTTTTAATCAGCGCCTCCGCGCCGCTACCTTCCTCGCGACAACTTAGATCGAGCAAAACGTAGATTTTGCAGTCTTTGTCGGGAGGTAGAGCCTTGGAAAGTGCGATATCGAAATCGCGCGACGCCTCGTCTTTCTCGCAACAAAATTTGCCGAGTGAGAACATCGAAGCCGCGCCAATTTATATTCCACCGAAAGAAAGATTCCTAGAGTTTCGAAGGCAGCCGAGTGCACAGCGGGCTTCGGTGTTGGCGTTCGCTGGTGCGTTGATGTTTCTAGGTCTGTGGGAGGCTGGCCACTATCTGACGCCGGCATCGGCCCGGAAGTTCTTTCCGTCCATCGGTGAGGTGGGCTCCGCCCTTTACGTCTTGTTCGCCGAGCGCAACTTCCTGCAGGACGTCTCGGTGAGCTGTTGGCGGATTTTCATCAGTTTCATGGCGGCTTCCGCGATTGCTGTGCCGATCGGCATTCTGATGGGAAGCTTCGGCAACATTCGCGCGCTCTTCAATCCAACGCTGACGGCTTGGCGGTATCTGCCGGCCGCTTCCTTCATTCCGCTGCTGCTCGTTTGGTTTGGACCGACCGACCAGGCAAAGATTGCGCTGCTCTTCATCGGTGTCATCTTCTTCCTGATCTCGCTGGTGCTGGATAACACCACCGCCATCCAGAAGGAGTTTGTGGAAGCGGGCCTCACGATGGGTGCGTCACGCAGCACCATTCTCACAGGCATCGTGGTGCCGGCTGCACTTCCGGCGATCTTCGACTCCATGCGCAACATGATCGCGGTGAGCTGGACCTATCTCGTCATCGCCGAAATCGTCGGCGCGCAGGACGGCATTGGCGCCGTGATGATGCGTGCCGGACGTTTTCTCAACGTCGACGTGATCATGGCGGGCATCGTCACTATCGGTGCATTGGGTCTGCTCACAGATCTCATTTTCCGGGGCATTTGCCGCGCGCTGTTCCCGTGGAACGTCGAGCGGAGGTCGTAACATGAACATCGTCGCAAAGGATTTTACGCCGGTGACAACCGTTCCACCCCTCAAGGCGTCCCGCATCAGCAAGGAGTATCTGGGCGGAACGTTCAAAGCGCTCGACGACGTTTCGTTCGAGCTGCAAGAGAACCAAATCACAGCGTTCGTCGGCCCGTCAGGATGCGGAAAGACGACAATGCTGCGGATCATCGCGGGTCTCGAATATCCCACACGCGGACGGCTGGAAGTTTTCGGCAAGAACGTGCAGGGGCCTGGTCCCGACCGCGGCATGATCTTCCAAGCCTACACGTCGTTCCCTTGGCTGACCGCCATGCAGAACGTCGAATACGGCATGAAGATTCTGAAAGTTCCAGCCGCTGAACGGCGGGAACGCACGATGAATTTTCTCAAGCTCGTGCATCTCGAGAAGTTCGCCGACACCTATCCGCGCAGTCTATCCGGCGGCATGAAGCAACGCGTCGCGCTCGCTCGAACGTTGGCGCAGAATCCGGCGATCATCCTGATGGACGAGCCGTTCGGTGCGTTGGACGCACAGGTTCGATGGGAAATGCAGGAGCTCATGATCGAGTTGATCGAGCGTGAGAAAAAGACGGTCGTCGCAATCACGCACGATATCGAGGAAGCGATTTATCTGGCCGATCGCATCATTTTCTTCAGCCGTCAGCCCGGCCGCATCAAAGCGGACATCCCGCTCACCTTCAAAGGCGGACGGCGCATCAAGCAAAAGGAAGAGCTTCTCGAAATGCCGGGATATGCGGAACTCGAGCGGCAGCTGTTCGCGATGATGCGCGAGGAAATTAAATAGCCAAATTGCTTTGACGAGAAATTCCAGGGATCGAAGATCGTTCAGGGAGACGACAAAAAATGAAAACGAAGTCGTTCACGAACACGTTGCTCGCTCTCGGCTTGGCGGCAGCGGTTGCACCGGTTGCGGCACCATTGGCCAGTGCTGCCGAAAAGGTCAGTGTCGCGATCATTTCATTCTCGCCCTATGCGCCCTGGTACATCGTCAAGGCGAAGGGCCTCGCGAAGGATATCGATCTCGACGTCAAGATCATCGAAGGCATCACGGAAAAGAACGCGGCGATCACGTCGGGTCAGGTCCAATGCATGAACAACACCATGGACAGCATGGTGCTGGCGCGTGCAGGCGACCTTCCCGTCAAGGTCGTCGCGTTTTCGGATATGTCCTACGGCCTCGACAAGATGGTGGTGACGAAGGACATCAATACCGTCGAAGATTTCAAGGGCAAGAAGTTCGGCGCCGACTACGGCTTCCTCAACCATATGTGGATGCTGCTCACGATGAAGCGGGCAGGCATCGACATGAAGGAACTGCAGCACGCGGTCATGCTTCCGCAGGAGAGCGCAGCGGCATTCGCGAGTGGCGGCATCGACATCGACGTCAACTACGACCCCTTCGCTTCTCAATCCCTAAAGCGGGATGGCGCCAAGGTATTCAAGTCGAGCCTCACGGACCGGACATGGGAACGCGGGCTCATTTCCGATGCTATCGCCTGCAACGAATCCTGGCTCGCGGCAAAGCCAGCGGTCGCCAAAGAGCTGCTGCGTGCTTGGTTCGAGGCCGTCAACTGGTGGAAAGAGAATCCGGAGGAAGGCGATGCGATCGTCGCTGCAGGTCTTTCATGGCCCATCGCCGACGTGAAGCTTAATCAGTACGGCGCGATCATGCTCAACATCAACCAGAACATGGGCGCGCTTGGTTTGGAGGGCGGCAAGCCTCTCTGCGAAAGCCTGCCTGAGGAAGCTCCTCGTGCTCCCGATGGCAAAGGCTGGGGCTCGCTGTTTAACGGGCCGGATTGCACCGCCGGTTATGCGGAGCAGACCTGGGATCTGTTCAGTGAAACGTATCTTGCCGCCGGCGTTTCTCAGAAGAAGGTCAAGTCGAGCGAGGCGTTCGACATGTCGCTTCTCAAGGGGCTCGCGGCCGATGGCTTTGCGGCCAAGTACCCATCGAACAAATGGATAGGCCGGCTTGGCCCGCAGTAGGGGGGCAGGGCTCATCAACTCCGCAATTGTCTGCATATCTAAACAGTAAAGGTCATTCTGAAATGGCGCGCAGTCCTAAAGATCACGGTCACGACCATCCTCATACGCATCGGCACGGCCATTCGCATGGCGTCCGGCGCGAAGACACGCATGGCGCGAAGAGCATGGAGACGTTGTCTCGCATCTCGCAGACCAAGCAGGACGAGGAAACGGCTCGGTCGCTGCAGTACGGGCTCGAGGCGGCCGATTCCGTCATCGATCGCAACATCTCGTTGTTCAGCCGTGGCCATCAGCCGGCGTTCGCCGGCATCAATACCTTCATGAAGGCGCCCTACTGCGAAGACATTCGCAAGATCGGCAACTTCGAGGCGGCCTTCGTTGGTGCGCCCTTCGACTCGGCGACGACCTATCGGCCCGGCACACGCTTTGGGCCGCAGGCGGTCCGCCGGATCTCGGCGCTCTACGACGGCTATTGGTTCGACGGCGGTGTCGATATCTATGAGGAACTCGATCTTTGCGACGCCGGCGACATCTTCGTCATTCCGGGGAACATCGAGAAGACGTTCGACCAGGTGACGAAGGCCGTGTCGCACATCTACACTTCGGGCGTTTTCCCGATCATTTGCGGCGGCGATCACAGCTTGGGCTTTCCCAACGTGCGAGGCATTGCTCCGCACATCGACGGCAACGTTGGCATTATTCACATCGACCGCCACATCGATATTCAGGAAAAGGATATGGATGAGCGCATGCATACGACGCCGTGGTTCTGGACGACGAACGAAGGAACGCACGCGTCGCATCGCGACCACAGCCACATGCACGATGTCGGCTTGCCCAACTGCCATCCGAAGAATCTCGTGCAGATCGGGATCGGCGGCTGGTACGGCAACCGTCCGGGCACGGCGGTTGCCAAGCAGCGCGGCACGAGCGTGCTGACGATGCACGATGTGCAGCACCACGGTCCGAAGAAGGCCGCGGAAATCGCGCTCGAGATGGCGTGGGAAGGCTGCAAGGCCGTCTACCTGTCGTTCGACATCGACTCGATCGATCCGGGCTTTGCTCCCGGCACCGGTTCGCCGGAGCCCGGCGGGCTGCTACCGCGTGAAGCCTTCGAGATGATCCATACGATTGCGGCGGAAGGCCTGTGCGGCATGGAAGTCGTCGAAGTGTCGCCGCCATACGACGTCAACGACAACACGGCGCAACTCGCCTGCCGAGTCGTGCTCGATGTACTTGGAACTCTGGTGGCGAATGGAAAGCTCGGCCATCGCAACAAAGTCATGAAATAGGAGGGCGTATGATGAGACATTCACGCGTGCAGCACATTCTAAAAGCCTTCGGCGCAGGCTCGATCCTGATGGTGGCTGCGGTTGCGCCAGCGTCGGCACATGTCGGGCTCGGCGCAGTTCACACGTTCAGTCAGGGCTTCCTGCATCCCATGAACGGCATCGACCACATGATCGCGATGCTGGCGGTCGGGTTCTTTGCTATGAACGTCGGAGGGGCAGGACGTTGGCTCGTGCCCGCGGCATTCGTCGCGGCGATGATGTTTGGCGGCTGGCTCGGCTATGAGGGTTGGCCGCTGCCAATGGTCGAACAAGGTATCGGCTTGTCCGTCGTTGCCTTGAGTGTGGCGGTGGCCGTCGGCGTTCGGCCGCCGACCGTCATCGCGATGGCGGCTGTTGGGCTTTTCGCTGTTTTCCATGGTCACGCCCATGGTAACGAGGGCGCTGGGCTCGGCTTCGCCTTCCTTCCCTATGCTGCCGGATTCGTTGTCGCGACGGCGCTTTTGCACCTTTCGGGAATGGTCTCGAGCCTCTGCCTCGATCAGCTGAAACCGTCGCTGGCGCTGACGCTCAAGAGGGCAACGGGCGCTATCGGGGCTATGGCGGGAGCGTCGCTGCTTCTAGGGTTGATGACCTGAGATAGCATTCAAGGTGGGGCAAGTCTCAATGAAGGCTTGCCCCGCTTTCAATAGGATAACGGCCGCTTCGGCGGCCTTTCATTTTTTGAGGACCGGCCTCAACGCATTTGCGTCATGGTTGAGTGCTGGATTTCGAGAGCGTTCGCCACGGCGCGAAAGTGTTTCATCAACGTGGCTCCGATGTCGGGTGCGATTCCAACCCGATCAATCGCTTTCGACATGCAGAGAAGCCAGGCGTCCTTTTCCGCCGTTCCGATTTCGACATGGCGGTGCATTTCGCGAACATCTGAGTGGCCGTATTTTTCGACATAGAGTTTTGGTCCGCCCAAGAATCCAGAAAGGAAATTGAACTGCTCAATTCGCGAATGTGCAACGCCGTGTCCTCTGAGATGCAGCAGGTGTAAAATTTCACCTTCCGGTTCCGTTTCCACAATGTCGTAGAAAACGTCGACGAGCTTTTGTACCCGGCTTGCGCCTCCCATCCGTTCGTACAGCGATACAACCATCGATCTCATCCCTCTTTCCGGAGACGTGGTGATTTCATTTTAGGCAGTAAGACATAGAGCAAGTTCTCACTGGGTTTGCTCCAGTTGCTTTGATTTCGACTGCAGAAGCTCCTCCGCCTCACGCACGATACGTTCGATGATATTTGACGCCGGCTCAATGTCATGGATCAAACCGACGACTTCGCCCACGAAGGTGTTGCTCTCCTCGGGATCGCCATCGGCCCAGGCTTTGCGATATTTGGCAGCCTCTTGGTCGGCAACCCTTAGCAGTTCCTGCTCACGGCCGTGCCAACGTTCGATAAACCGGTTTTTGAGCACCCGGGCGGTATAACGCGAGGGCCAATCCAGTTTGCGCGCCAGATCCATGACTTGCGAGCGAATGGTGTCATCGCCTGTTGCCGCCCGAGCGGCGTCATGCATGCGTTGGCCGACATTGGCTTCTTTAGAAGCCCAAAGTCGCGAGCCGATCAGAACGCCGTCGGCGCCCAACATGAGAGCCGCCGCCAGCCCTCGTCCATCTCCAATGCCACCAGCCGCGCATAGAGGCGTGTCCGGCTTTTCCTTTGCAATCAAATCCGCGACTTCAGGAACAAGGCTGAACGTGCCGCGTCTTTCCCCGTGACCGCCTGCTTCGGAACCCTGCGCGACGATGACGTCGGCGCCGCACGCGAGTGCCCTTTCAGCATCGCGGCGCGTCTGGATTTGGCAGATCAACGTGATGCCGCGTTCTTTGATGCGGTTGGCGAGCGGCGCCGGATCGTCGAACGACAGAAAGATCGCCGTTGGATTTTTACTGATGACCAAATCGAGCAGCGCCGGTTGTTTGCGCAATGACCAGGTGATGAAGCCGCATCCGACCCGTTGATTTCCCGCGGCCCGGAACTCCTCGTTGATCCAGTCCGCATCGCCATATCCGCCACCGATGAGGCCGAGACCGCCCGATGCGGAGACAGTCGCAGCGAGGCGTCCGCCGGCTGCAAATGCCATTGGTGCGGAGATAATTGGGTGGCGCAACCTCAGCTGTTCGGTCAGGCGTGTTTTGAGCACTGTCGTATCCTCTATCGGCCGATTTGATCAGCGTTGTCGAGAACGCCGAGGAGAGCCTTACGGTTGGCAATGATGTCGGCCAGCGTCCAATCGTCCAACACCTCGAAATAGGCCTCGAGCGCACGATGAAGGACACGCTTCAATCGACACACATCGGTGATGCGGCAGGTGTTCCCGGTTCCGAAACATTCGACGAGTTGAAAGTCGTCTTCGACCGCACGCAGAACTTCACCGAGCGTCACTTTTTCAGCCGATTTGCCGAGGCGAAGTCCGCCTCCGCGACCGCGCTGCGTTTCAACGAAGCCGAGCTGGCCGAGCCGATGCACGACCTTCATCAGATGATTTGCAGAAATCCCATACGCTTCAGCGATCTCGTCGATCGTCGCAAGCCGGTCCGGATGAGCCCCAAGGTACATGAGGACGCGTAACGAATAGTCGGCCAGAACGGTCAGGCGCATGGGGGTTCCGCGCAAACAAAAGTGGGTCGATATTGCTCGCTTGACGAAAGATGTATTCATCATACATCTTATAGGGGAGATTGCGCAAGGTATCTGTTATGCAAAGACCACCACATCCGAAAGCGCCGGGACTCGATGCCGGTGTCGACGAGGAGATGATCGGCATGCTCGTCGATCGGTTCTATGCGGCCGTCCGCCGGGACGAGGTGCTTGGCCCGGTATTCGAAAAGCGCATCCAAGATTGGGACGATCATCTCAAGAAGCTGAGGTCATTTTGGTCGTCGGTCGTTTTGATGACTGGAAGCTATAAAGGCCGGCCGATGCCCGTGCATCTTGCCATCGAGGAAATCTCCAAAGAGCATTTCGCGCGATGGCTCGATCTTTTCGGAAAGACAGCGTTGGCTGTTTGTCCGCCGGCTGCGGCATCTCTCTTCATCGATCGAGCGGCGCGGATCGCCGAGTCGCTACAGATGGGCATAAGCCTCCATCGGGGCGACAATTCCGTTCTCAACAAGCCGCGAGAACACGCTGCACAAACGTCAGAATGAGGCGAGAGCCGGGCTGCGTCGTTGCGCTTCAGGTGACGCTCTTCGTTTGATCCGGGAACCTTTGAGAAATTCCGCCATCTAATCTCTGATAAGTTGCCAAACGTACGGAGATGTCGCTGATGGTCCTATCGCATGTCGAAAACGGCAGAGGGAACGACCGGGAGGCCGATCTTATTCGCCGCGCCGTGGCGCGAGACGAGTCTGCAATACGTGCGATCATCCAGGCGAACAACCGCCGTCTCTACCGCGTCGCGCGGAGTATCGTGCGCGACGATGGCGCTGCCGAGGACGTGCTGCAGGAGGGCTATCTTCGCGCATTTGCAGCCCTCCCTGCATTTCGGGGCGGATCGTCTCTTTCGACCTGGCTCACTCGCATCGTCCTAAACCAGGCATTGCAGCATCTTCGCCGCCGCTCCGAAATTCCCGACTCGGCGATCGATCCTCCCCAAGCTCAAGGCGAGGTCATTCCGTTCCCGCTATCCGGTCATCCATCCATAGATCCCGAGCGCGCCATGGCTCAACGCGAACTTTGTCGCCTACTGGAACGAGCGATCGACGAACTTCCTGAAGACTTTCGCACTGTTCTCATCGCGCGCGCCATAGAGGAAATGAGCATAGAGGAGACGGCGGAATTGTTGGGGCTTCGCGCTGAAACGGTGAAAACACGGCTGCATCGCGCCCGCCGTCTTCTGAAGGCTGCACTTGCCGAGCACATGGACTCACTCTTCGGCGATGTTTTTCCGTTCCAAGGCAAGCGCTGCGAGAGACTGACAAATGCCGTCATAAAGCAACTCATCCCAGGATCCCGATAGCGGGAACCTTTGTCAGTCAATGGCATCCAATCCTTCGTGACGTCGACATGCCACTCACGGCAAGACGATCCCGGAGGTTTTAAAAATGCGAATGATTGAGATCAGCGGCGTCGCTGCTGCTATCGTATTGGTGGCTGTGACGACGCCGGTTCATGCAGCCGATAAACCATCAGACGCACAGATCGCGCACGTCGCGTATACGGCAGGCGACCTTGATATCAAAGCAGCTCAGCTGGCTTTGAAGAAATCCAAAAATGCCGAGATTCTCGCGTTTGCCAACGACATGGTGCGGGATCACCAGGCTGTGAACGATAAGGCGTTGGCTCTTGTGAAGAAGCTCGGCGTTACTCCCGAGGACAATGACACCAGCAAAGGTCTAGTCAAACAATCGAGTGAAAAGCAGGCGGAGCTCGCGAAGCTGTCGGGTCCGGACTTCGACAAGAGTTACATCGACAACGAGGTCGCCTATCACAAGACCGTCGACGGCGCTCTTCAATCCACTCTCATTCCGTCGTCCGACAACCTCGAACTCAAGAGCCTGCTACAGACCGGCCTCAAAATATTCACCGGCCACCTGGAGCATGCAGAGCACCTTGCGAATGCGCTTCATTGATAGGAGCATCTTATGCTGTTCGTTGGGCGCCGTGCGGCCTTGATTGTCTTGGCGCAAGCTTTGGCCGTAGCGGCGCCGGCGGGAGAGATTGTACAAGTTAAAATTAGCGATCTCGCATTTGTTCCCGCGGAAATAACCGTGAATGTCGGCGATACAGTCGAATGGGTGAACGAGGATTTCATCGATCATACCGCCACCGCAAAGAGCGGAGAGTGGGATGTCATGGTTCCGGCTGGCAAGTCGGGACAGGTGCAGCTCGATCACGCTGCGACGATCACATATTTCTGTCGTGTGCATCCCGGGATGACAGGAACCATCCGCGTCAGCGCCAAGCGGTGACGTGGATGTTCCGCATTTCTGGTCAGCGCGTTAAGCTTGGATCATTGCGCGCTGGGGATAGGCAAGCACTCCATCACTTCCACCCGATCGCCCGGGAAAATCATGAAATGCGGATGGTTGAGGAACAATTTGGCGGCTTCGTCCTGCGAATTCGCCTTCACGAGCGTCCATGCGCCCATGTCGTTGCGGGTATCAGAAACGCCATTCTTGTCCGTTCGCTTCGTTTTGCCGAGAGGCGATCCCATTTCTGCGATGGAGTCTTTGTGGTCTGAGACCCATTTGTGCCACCCCGCGATGCCCTTCTGCCCTCGCTCATTGCGCTCGGCTTCGGGTAGTTTCTTCCACGCATCCATCGCTTCCGCACTGCCAAGGAATATGGCGAGATAGGTTTTCATATCGATGCTCCAATGATTGGATTTCGGTGCGGATGTTCAGGCATCTATCGATCCGCCGAACATCCGGTGTCGCTCTCTGTTATTCCTTCGTCAGAGGACCGTTGACCGCCCAGAGGACGCCGAACGGATCTTTCAACTGACCGTAGCGATCGCCCCAGAACATGTTGGCGACAGGCATAATGGCGGTGCAGCCGGCGTCGACGGCTCGATTATACCAACGATCGGCGTCATCGACCTTGAGCATGACGCTGAAGCCCGCGGGTGGGACCCAAGGATGGCCGTGCTCGGGATAGCAATCGCTCATCATTATGGACGCGTTGTTGATGTAGAGATGAGCGTGCATCGTGCGACCCTTCTCATCAGGCGGCATAACCCATGCAACTTCGGCGGCGAACGCCTTCTTGTAGAACTCAACGGCTTTCATGGCGCCGTCGACGGAAAGATAGCAAACGGCGCCACCTTTAACCTGCGGGTGGGGATAGTCGGACATCAAAACCTCCTTGTGCTGCGTCTCTAGGACGGACGTGCAGGCGCCGATCCGACACCCTTCTCGCGAAATTTTATCTCGGTTCTTGCATCAGCCGATCGATGTGACGGCGAATGTGGGCGGCTTGCGCGGGCGTTCCAGCGAGTGCGATGGCGCGGTCGAAATCGGTGCGGGCTTCAGTGGAACGTCCGAGCTGCAACAGAAATGCGCCGCGTGCGCCGAAATAATGAAAATAGCCGGATAATGCTTTTTCCAGGGGTGCGATCATCGTGAGGCCGGCTTCCGGGCCGTGCAGCTTGGCTGTCGCGACGGCGCGGTTCAACGTGATGACGGGCGAGGGCTGCATCCTTTCGAGCGCCGCATAGAGTGCATCTATTCCGGCCCATTCGGTATCGGCGGCCGTGGCTGCCCGGGCGTGTATTGCGGCAATGGCTGCCTGCACCTGGTAAGGACCCGGACGGTTGTGACGCATCGCCTTGTCGATCAGAGCCAATCCTTCGCTGATCAGCTTGGCGTTCCAGCGCGTGCGGTCTTGATCTTCGAGGAGGACGGCTTCGCCGTCTTCATCAAAGCGCGCCGGCAACCGAGACTGCTGCAAGAGCATCAGCGCAATCAGCCCCATCATTTCCGGTTCGGTCTGGAAGAGGCGCAGGAGCAGTCGCGCCAACCGGATCGCCTCGTCACAAAGCGGCGCGCGGTCTGGATCGTTTCCCGACGAATATCCTTCGTTGAACAGCAGGTAGATCATGGCGGCGACCGCCGCGAGTCGTTCTGAGCGTTCGATGGGACCGGGCGACTCGAATGGCACATCGGCTTTTGCGATGCGGGCTTTGGCGCGCGTGATGCGCTGTTCCATCGCTGCATCGCTCACGAGGAAGGCGCGGGCGATTTGGGCCACGGTCAGGCCCGAGACGATGCGTAATGCCAATGCGATCTGCTGCGTCGCCGGAAGCTCAGGATGACAGCAGATAAACAACAGCCTGAGTACATCGTCGCGATAGTGCGAACCATCCAGCCGATCGATCAGCGGCGCCTCGGCGTCTTCGAGGTCTGAGATGATATCGGGGGAGGGGAGTTCGACATCGCGGCTGCGTTTGCGCGCGCCGTCGAGCGCCGCGTTGCGCCCGACCAGAATCAACCAAGCCGTCGGATCGCGGGGCGGCCCTTTCTGAGGCCAGCTTTTCAGCGCGCGCAAGCAGGCTTCCTGATAAGCCTCTTCGGCTATGTCCATGTCGCGGAAATAGCGTAGCAACGCCGCGACGGCCTGAGGCCTTGCGGCTGTCAGCGCGCCATGAATCCAGGCGGGGTCATGGATCACCTCGTTCATCTCAATAGGCCTTGATGCGATCCTTGGGTGCGTTGGGCCGGGCCTCCGGCAGATACAAGGCGACGGGGCGGATCTCGTACACACTCGTGGGGTTCGCGGCGGAAAGCTCACGCGCGACAGCGAGGGCCGCATCAAGGTCCGGGACGTCGATCACATAGAAGCCGAGCAGCTGTTCTTTCGTTTCGGCGAAGGGACCATCGATGACCATGTCGGGCCCGCGGAGGGTCGTTGCGGCCGTGGTCGGCAACAGGCGCAGGGCGGGGCCGAGCTTGCCCTCCTTCACAAGTCTTTCATGGACCACATTCAGTCGGTTCATGACGGCATCGTCTTCCTCCTTGCTCCAGGACCAGACGACATCTTCCTTGTTGTAACAAAGCAGGGTGTAGAGCATGGCGTTTCCTTTGCAGCGTCCCGAGGACGGCTCACTATGCCCTGTCCCGACAGGAGCGCGAAAAAATAAATCTTCATGGCGGTGTCGGGCAGCCCAACTTGGCGGCGTCCTAGTGCGGAAAGCTGGAGACAAAGCATGACACAAGGCACCTACGACCTCGTTCTTACCCGGTTGCTCGACGCATCTCCGGACAAACTGTTCCGTTGCTGGACGGAGGCCGACCTCTTGCAGCAGTGGTTCGCGCCTAAACCGTGGACGACACCGGAAGCCCGGTTCGATGTGCGGCCGGGCGGCGCCAGCAGCATCACGATGCGTAGCCCCGAAGGCCAGGACATGCCCAATACCGGCCAGTATCTGGAAGTCGTCCCCAACCGGAAGCTCGTTTTCACCGATGCCTTCACCGGCAATTGGCAGCCGCGCGACGGGCAGCCTTTCATGGTGGCTGTCATCACCTTCGAGCCTGAAGGCGACAAGACTCGCTATGTCGCGACCGTGCGCCATTGGAGCGAGGCCGACAAGAAAAAGCATGAGGAAATGGGTTTTCATAAGGGCTGGGCCAATGCACCGATCAGCTCGAAGCTTTGGCGCGAACGCTCTAGGAGGCCGCCATGACGATCAGAAGCATCACGCCGTTCCTGTGGTTCAACACCGAGGCTGAAGACGCCGCAAATTTCTATGTCTCATTGTTCCCCAACGCGAAAATTATGAATGTCTCGCGTTACGGTGATGCAGGGCCGGCACAAAAAGGCAGCGCCATGGTCGTGGGTTTCGAAATTGCAGGCCAGCGCCTCGTTGCGCTCAACGGTGGACCGAACTTCAGGCTCGACGAAGCCTTTTCCTTGCTTGTCGATTGTACCGAGCAGGAGGATATCGACCGTCTGTGGTCGGCGCTGGGTGAAGGCGGCAGCTATAGTGTCTGTGGCTGGCTCAAAGATCGCTTCGGCCTGTCATGGCAGATCAACTATGCGGGTCTGCCCGACCTCATCAGCGGTGCGAACGGCGGCAAGGTGATGGCCGCGATAATGGGGATGACCAAAGTCGATATCCAAGCGCTCAAGGACGCTGGCGCAGGGTCGCAAACTTAACGGGCGGTGAGAAAATACAAGTCCAATCGCCTCAAAGCTGAGCCGCTTCGCAAGCAACGCAATCACCATAGCCCGTTCTTCCCCTTGATTGCTTTGACGATTGAGGAGTGTCGTGAGTTTTCACTCACCTGTTGGCGCTGTGCCAACAGGTGGCTGAGCCAATCGAGCAAAGGCTCGATTGCGTTCGAGAACGGCGCGACGTGGAGAATGAAAATGATCAGGTTGTTCGCTGTTGCTTTTGCTTTGGCCGTCTCAACATCTGCGCATGCGATTCCGCTCGCGCCGCTTCATCAGCCGGACGGCGGGATCCTGCAAGTACGGGAAGGATGCGGCCCGGGCAGGGTACGCGTTAATGGCGTCTGCGTCGCACGGACCACCCTTCGCCACGTCCGACGTGAACTACGCAGATGCCGACGGTGGCATGGCGACGTATGCGTTCGGTGGCATACGGTGCCTCGCGGGCGCTAGATTGTCTACGGCGCTGATTTCAGTCAAACCGCCACCTGCTCCAACGTGGATGTCTGCCGCGCCAAGAGAGGAAGAATGTCTCTCGCCGGCCGAGGCTTGCTGAACAGATAGCCCTGAACCTCGGTGCAGCCTTCATGGCGAAGCTGCGCGAGTTCCGCTTCGGTTTCGACGCCTTCGGCTGTCGTCGCCATGCCAAGTGCGCTTCCGATGTTTGCAACCGCTCGCACGATGGCGATCGAATCCGGGTTGGCGGAGAGATCCTGTATGAACGACCGGTCTATCTTGATTTTGTCGAATGGAAATTTGCGCAGGTAGCCGAGGCTCGAATATCCGGTGCCGAAGTCATCCATCGAAATGCGAACGCCCAGTGCGCGCAGATCATTGAGCATTGCGATCGTTGAATCGGTATCATGCAGCATGACCGTTTCGGTAATTTCGAGTTCGAGGCGCTGGCCCGAGAGCCCGGAGTTCCCCAATGCAGCGACCACCTGAAGCACGAGCGCGTTGTTCTTGAACTGTAAAGGCGAGAGATTGACGGCGACCTTGATGTGAGATGGCCATGCCGTCGCATCGGCACAGGCGCGGTTCAACACCCAGTTTCCGATGGCGCCGATCAGGCCGGTCTCTTCAGCGAGCGGAATGAAATCGGCCGGAGAGACCATTCCCCGAGTCGGGTGCTGCCAGCGGATGAGGGCTTCAAATCCGCTGACTTCATTGGTTTCGAGATGGATCAAAGGCTGATAATAAAGCTCGAGCTCGTCCATTTCGATTGCCTTGCGTAGATCGACCTCGAGCGCACGGCGTTCTTGCAGCTTGGCATCCATCCCGGGTTCGAAGAAGTGATAGGTGGCGCGGCCTGCCTCCTTCGCTTTGTACATGGCCATGTCAGCATTTTTGATCAGCTGGTCAGCGGTTTCTCCATCTTCCGGCGCCATTGCGATGCCGATGCTCACGCCGACGACAACCTGGTGGCCAAGCACTTCAAAGGGCGCGCTCAATTCTGCAATGATGCGCTGAGCGAGGATCGTGGCGCCGTGAGGTTGGTCCGCGTCGACTTGCACGATGGCGAATTCGTCGCCTCCAAGTCGCGCGACGAGGTCGTGCTTCCTAACGCATGCACGCAACCTGTCTGCCACCGCCTGGAGCAATGCATCGCCCACGGGGTGGCCTAGCGTGTCATTGACGGTTTTGAAGTGATCAAGGTCGAGACACAAAGTTGAGACGCTACGTCCGTGCTCAACGCCTTTCAGCGCGACTTCCATCGCCTCGCGGAAGCGCAGTCTGTTGGGCAGATCGGTCAGGGCATCATGATGGGCCATATGGGAGATCTTTGCGTCGATCTCCCGGCGTTCCGTGATGTCCTCGTGAATAGCGACCGACCCGCCATCGAGCATGGGTTGATGGGAGATCGCGATGAACTGGCCGCCTGCAAGCTCATCGACTGTGTAGATGGGCTTGCGTTCCCGAACCGCCGCTATGCGGTCGTCTGCGGAGAAGCCTTCGGCCTGGGGAAGGCGGCCGTTTGCGTGGCGAGCCTGAAGAATCGTACGAAGCGGCGTGCCGGTCACGGTGTGTTCGGGCTTTAATTCATAGAGCTCGGCATAACGGCGGTTGCAGACGATCAGATTCTGCTCGGCATCGAACATGCAGAGGCCCTGGGGTAGGTTGTTGATCGCGGCGTCGACGCGCGCGTATTGAACGGCCAAGGTTTCCTGTGCAGCCGCGAGTTTGGCGATCATCGATTGGAAGGAGCGTGCGAGCGTGCCGATCTCGTCGGCGCGAACGAGGGTGCGATCTCCGTGTGGAAGAGTACGTGCACCGCCCTCGCGAATGCGTAGTGCCGTTTCACTAAGCCGCCGCAACGGGCGAGCTACGGAATAGTGTGCGAGCGCAAGTGCCAGCATGACGATGAGGATCGTGCCCATTGCCAGTGCCGCGATAATGATACTCAACTCGCGGGCCTGCTCGTTCTGTGCCTCAGCCAGCGTTTCTCGGGATTCTCCGCCCAGAATGTTCGTGAGGCGGTTCATCTGTGCAAGCGTGTCGTCGAGTGCGGCCTCGAAGCGGAGATCAAGCTTCTCATCGATGCGACGCTGTTTGTCGCCAGACTCTATGGCGTCACGGATCTGACGTGCAGTCGCTTCGACGTGCCGGAGCTTGTCCCGAATAACGTCGCTATCTTGGGTGCGCGCTGGGAAATAGTCGGAAACCGCGTGCAGCCACTGGCGCACCGCGGCGATTTGATTTGCGATCTCATTGCTTGATGCGCGTGCCGCCTCGGGTTCTGAGGCGGCCATGCTTTTGTAGGCTGCCAGGCCGACATTGTTCAAAGCGGCCTTGGCTTCGGCCAATGCGAGGCGGGCGGGCGCTACACGTTCGACCATCGTCCGATTGACGTGATCGAGGCTTTGCGCGCTGTGCAGGACATACCAATTGGCCAATGCAGAAAGTGCGCCGAGGGTGACGATGAGCAATGCAGCTTTTGCAGCGATGCCGAAAGAAAAGGTGGTCGTGAATTTCATGGCGTGAATGTACCGGTGGCCCCGGTACGCCATTAGGCAAAAAGTGTTTTGGATTTACTAATGCATTGAAAGGGCGAGGTATTTTTGTTCTTGTATGACTGTTTTATGACGGCCGCTGCGTCGTAGGAAAAAGCGCCTGGTTGGTTTCAGTCGAGCTGCGGGCTGAGCAAATGCGACGTATGCATTCGCTCAGCCGTGAAAGTCGCTGAAGGTTTTCTCAGTGAAGGCAGCGCCCCCGAAATCGTGAGACGTTCTACTTTCTTTTACCGCTGCCAGCAGTTGGCGCTGGGCGGGTGCGGGCCGCTGCGGCGTCCTCCATCAGCTCGTACCACATTGCATTGAGCACGGCGAAGGCGGCGGCGAGCGGCAGACCGAGCAGCCAAGCGAAATACCACATGATCAATCTCTCCTTTCGTTGGTCTCAGTACGCGTGGCCGCGATCGTCGCGGATCGCCTTTTCGTCAACCTTGCCCCACATCACGTGATAGACCCAGGTCGTATATGCGATGACGGTCGGCACGAAGATCACCGCCACCACCAGCATGATGAAAAGCGTCATGTGGCTCGATGAGGAATCCCAGACAGTCAGGCTCGATCGCGGATCGATGGACGACGGCAGGATGAACGGAAACATCGAGAGCCCGACCGTCGCGATGATGCCGAAGATCGAAAGCGAGGTTGCAAGGATCGCAGCGATCTCGCGGCGCGCACCCATGAAGACAAACGCTGCAGCCGCGCCGGCTATGCCGAGCAATGGAGCAAGCATCATCCAGGGATGCGAACCGTAGTTATCAAACCATGCTCCGGGCACCTTCGCGACTGTCTTTGCCAACGGATTCGAGGGACCGAGCGGGTTCACCGTGCTCGTGATGTGATAGCCGTCAATGCCAGCCCAAAGCGCAACGCCGCCGAGGATGAAGAGGACGGCGGTCGCAAGGGCGGCGATTTTGCCATAACCTCGGGCGCGATCCGCCACGACACCTTTGGTTTTCAACGTGAGCCACGCCGAACCGTGCATAACGAGCATTGCAACTGACAGAATTCCGCAGAGCAAGGCGAATGGATTGAGCAGTTCGAACAGGGTCGTCCCTTCGTAGAAGATGCGCAATTCGTCGTTGAAGTGAAACGGTACGCCTTTGAGGACGTTGCCGACCGCGACGCCGAAAATCAGCGACGGTACGGCGCCACCCACGAACAGCGCCCAGTCCCAGGCGGTGCGCCAGGTCGCGTCTTCTCGTTTTGACCGGTACTTGAACCCCACCGGCCTCAGGATAAGGGCGAAGAGGATCGCGAACATCGCAAGATAGAAGCCGGAGAACGAAACAGCGTAGAGCGGCGGCCATGCCGCGAAGATCGCGCCGCCGGCGAGGATCAACCAGACCTGATTGCCCTCCCACGTCGGACCGATGCTGTTGATGACGACCCGGCGTTCAAGGTCGGTTTTCCCAACGAACGGCAATAGGGTTGCGGTTCCGAGATCGAAGCCGTCGGTGACCGCAAATGCGATCAGGAGCACGCCGAGAAGAAGCCACCAGATGATGCGGAGGGTTTCGTAATCGATGAGTTGGTGGAGGATCATTTGTCTACTCCGCAGCGATGAGTGAAGGAGGAACGAGAACGGCTTCGGGTTCATCATCAGGCTTGGGGCCGCTTTGAATGGCGCGCAACATAAGGCCCATCTCGATGATGAAGAGAACGGTATAGATCACGATGAAACCGAGCAGCGTCAGGAGAACGGTCATGGCGCCGAGGCTCGAAACGGCTGCTGCGGTCGGCAGAATCCCTTCGATGATCCAAGGTTGCCGGCCGAATTCCGCTACGACCCACCCGAGTTCGGCTGCGATCCACGGAAGTGGTATGGCAAATACGGCTAGTCGCAGAAGCCATGGGTAATGGTCGAGCCTGCGCCGCGCCGACAGGTAGAAGAACGTGCCCGTCAGCAGGATGAAGAAGAAGCCGAGACCCACCATGATGCGGAACGACCAGAAGAGGGAAGGGACGCTCGGCACCGTGTCCCACGCAGCTTTATCGATCTGGGCGTCCGTTGCTTTGCGCGGATCATCGACATAGCGCTTCAAGAGTAGAGCGTAGCCGAGATCTCGGCCATTTTTCTCGAGCGTGTCGCGTGCCGCTTGCGGAACGGCCGACTGATCGCTCGCCGCGCGGATCTGCTGGACGGCGTCGTAGGCGGAAATGCCTTGCCGGATGCGAACCTTTGCGTGCTCGACAAGATCTTCGATACCGGGAATTTGGGTCGTCAACGAGCGCGTGCCGATCAAACCCATAACCCAAGGGATGTGCACGGCGAAGTGAGTTTCACGTGTTTCCTGGTCGGGGAATCCGAAGAGGGTGAACGCGGCCGGAGCGGGTTCGGTCTTCCACATCGCCTCGATCGCGGCGAGCTTCATCTTCTGATGCTCCGTCGACAGGTAGCCACTTTCGTCGCCGAGCACGACGACGGACAGGGCAGACGCAAGCCCGAACGATGCCGCGACCGTCATCGAGCGCTTGGCGAGATCGACGTAACGCCGATTGTATAAGTACCAGGCGGAAACACCGAGGACGAATATGGAAGCGGTGACGTAGCCCGCCGAAACGGTATGCACGAACTTCGCTTGGGCGACCGGGTTGAACAAAACCTCGAAAAAGTCCGTGACTTCCATCCGCATCGTTTGCGGGTTGAATGCCGAGCCGACCGGGTTCTGCATCCAGCCGTTCGCAATGAGAATCCAAAGCGCTGACAAGTTGGAGCCGATCGCAACGGCCCACGTCGCCATCAGATGCCCGACCTTCGAAAGCCTGTCCCAGCCGAAAAAGAAAAGGCCGACGAACGTCGCTTCGAGGAAGAAGGCCATCAGCCCCTCGATGGCGAGCGGTGCGCCGAATATGTCGCCGACGTAGTGACTATAGTAGCTCCAGTTCATGCCGAACTGAAATTCCATGACGAGGCCGGTCGCGACACCGAGAACGAAGTTGATGCCGAAGAGCGTGCCCCAGAACTTCGTCATCTGCCGCCAGATGGTTCTGCCGGTCATCACGTAGACCGTCTCCATGATGGCGAGGAGGACGGAAAGACCAAGCGTCAACGGTACGAATAGAAAATGATAAAGTGCGGTCACCGCGAATTGCAGGCGCGACAGCGCGACGATGTCGAGTTCCATCTGCTTTTTGTCCGGCCTTACAGCCGGCCCCCTTTCGAATTGACGGCGTCAAACCGGACGCCGTTGGTTCTGTTCTTTCAATCCTGTCGCAACGCCGCTAGCGCGGTCTCGAAAGCCGCCTCGCCGCGTCGTGGGCTCGCAACAACGTGCCCTCGTTTCATGATCAGCAGCCGGTCTGCGATTTCGGCTTCCCGCTGTATGTGAGTCGCAATGACGAGCGTGCGACCGTTTGCGTTGGCCTTGAGGCGCCCGATGACGTCGCGAGCGGTTGCGCCATCAAGGCCTTCGGTCGGTTCATCCAAAAGCCAAAGAGGTGTGTCGCGCAGAAAGAGGCGCGCAAGCGCGAGGCGGCGCGCTTCACCACCGGAAAGACCGAGGCCACCTTCGCCGAGCCGCGTATCGAGGCCATTCGGCTGTCCCGCGATATAGGCGCCCAATCCGGCCGCGGTGAGTGCTTGCGAAATCTCGCTGTCATCGGCATTGGGATCAGCGAGGCGTAGATTATCCCGCAGCGAATCCGCGAAGAGCTCGGTCCGCTGCGTCAGCAAAGTTCCCGGAACGCTCTTGATGCTGCCGTTCTCAATCGGGATCTCGCCGGCAATTACTCCCAACAGTGTCGACTTTCCGGCTCCGCTCTCTCCGATCAGAGCCAACCGCTCGCCGCTCCGAAGTGACAGCGAAAGCCCGCGGAGCAGCGATTGAGGCGCGTGTTCATGCCGGACAGACACACGATCCAAGCTTACGGCTATCCCGTTCGGCGGATCGGAACGCTGCGGGGACGTTTCTATCGAAAGACGCGGGCCGATGCGTCGCGCGGCGAGACGCGTCCGCCCGAGTTCGATCGCACCACGACGCAAAGCGGCGAAGGGCTCAAGTGCGGCGACGACAATCAGCACGGCAAAAGATGCAACCGGAGCGCTGATGTCGCCGGATTTTGCGAGTGCTGTAACGACGAGAAGCATCGCCGCGATCAGAACGGCGTTCGCTATTCCGAATGCGGCTGCAACTCCTGTTTCGACGAGATTCAGCCGATCATCGGCGTCAGCCAGTTTTCTGTCGGCGTCGGCGATCTTTCGGCATTGAGCTGTTAGCCGTCCGGCCATGACGAGTTCCGTTTGGCCGGAAACAAGATCGATCACGCGCGAGCGCAACACTTCGAGCGCATGAGCGCGGCGCCGGGCTGGGCGTTCAGCAGCGTGTGCGGCTAAAAGGGGAACCGCGAGGCCTGTCGCGATGAGAAAAGCACCGGCTGCGATGCCGACGATGGGGTGAAGAAGTCCAAGGGCGATACCGATGGCCAAAGCAGCGGCGAACGCCGCGCCCAACGGCACCAGTACGCGCAAATAAAGAGAATCGAGCGCGTCGACATCCTGCGTGATGCGAAACAGAAGCTTCGCGGGACGCATGCGTAGTTCTTCCGCGGCACGCCTTTCGGACGACCCCCGGAAAAGGCGCTCGCGCAGTTCGGCAAGAGTGCCGAGCGTGGCATCGTGGGTAATCAAGCGCTCGCCGTATCGGCTCGCCGTTCGTGCAAGCGCAAAGAACCGAATGCCAGCGGAGGGAGAAAAGACATCGAATGCGAGCGCCGTCGCTGCGCTCATACCCGCGATTGCCGTCGCTGTGATGAACCAACCCGAGAGTCCGAGCAAAGCGATGCCACTCAGAATGGTCGCGGCACTGATCAGCATTCCAAGGAGAAGCTTCCGGCGCGGCCCGCGCCAAAAAAGTTCGAGAACGGGTTTCAGGTCATCAAAGGTCCTGCTCATGCCGCCTTCTCCAGGCGTAAGTGGCGGAAGTCGACGATCCGATCCATGCGCGCCGCGAGCCTCAGGTCGTGGGTCGCCACGATGAGCGTCTTGTTGCGGGCGAGAGTCAGCAGGTTGTCCGTGATCTCTTGCGCCGTAACGGCATCGAGATGCGCGGTCGGCTCATCGCCGAGGATAAGGGCGACATTGGCGCTGGCCGCGATACGCGCGAGCGCGAGACGTAGCGCTTCGCCGCCCGAAAGTCCGATGCCGTTTTCACCGACGGTGGTCAAGCCGCGCACCTTGGCGATTTCATCGAGTCTCGCAAAGTGCAACGCGCTCGCGACGTTCTCGGGATCGCTGCTCCGTCCGAGGGTAATATTGCTGGCAAGTGTTCCCGCAAAGACGTGCGGCCGCTGGCCGATCCAAGCGATGCTTTCCCGTAAAGCTGCAGCGGATTCGTCAGTGAGCGGGTAGCCGCCGATGGCGATAGCGCCGGATGTCGAAGTCGTAAGGCCAGCCAACAGCGCAAGAAGCGTAGACTTGCCTGAGCCGCTTGGACCTAACAGCGCCACGTGTTCGCCGGGTGCAACGGATAGGTCAAAGTGATCGAATACGGGTGTTTCGCTTGCCGGATATCGAAAGCTCAAGTCCTTGATGTAAACGGCGGGTGCGGGGCGTTCAACGTGCGCGGTCCGTTGAACGTCACAACCGGTGCCGAGCATTCTGGGTCCATTCGTCGTCGCCAAGCGCGTGAGTTCCTCGCGGGCGGCGCGGCCGGCGGCGCGGTCATGCCAGGCAGACGAGAGTTCACGCAGAGGCTCGAAGAAGGCCGGTGCAAGCAGGAGAATGAAAAGTCCTTCGCTCAAACTCAATGGGGCACCCCAGGTGCCAAAACCCAATTGGCCGAGCAGATGAAATCCGACGTAGACAGCGACCATCGCAACGCCGAGAGCCGAAAAAAGCTCGAGAACGGCCGATGACAGAAATGCGATTTTGAGTACGGCCATCGTTCGTTGGCGCAAACTTTCAGCGTCGGCGCGAAGCCTGCGTGCCGTCACGTCGACAGCGTCGAGGGAGCGGATGGTCGCGATGCCGCGCAGCCGGTCGAGAAGGAATGCGTTCATGCCGCCCGTTTCGATGAGCTGTGCCTCGCTCGCTTGCTGAGCGCGCCAGCCAATCAGCGCCATGAAAATCGGAATGAGCGGCGCAGCGATGAGCAGCACAACAGCTGCTGCCCAAGAGAGCGTCAGGACAGATACAAAGATAACAACCGGTACGAAAACTGCCCGCATTCTCGCGATTTCGAAGCGTGCGAGATAAGGCACGATCATCTCGGCCTGTTCGACGACCACGCTCGCTGCGCGACCAGACGCCGGACGCGCTTGGTCGAGCGGGGAGTGAGCCGCGAGTGCGGTGACCACTCCATTTCTGGATGTGGTCACGGCCGCGCGCGCTGTACGGAACGCCATACGGCTGCCCGTACTTTCAAAAAAGGCCCTCAATATCCCGATTACAAGAACACCAAGGGCAAGCCAGCCGATGCGCTCAGAATCAGCAGCATTTGCAATGTCGCCGATCGCGACGGCGATCAACGCCGCCTGGGGCAACCACAGTAACGATGCTGCGATCTGAAGTGCTGCGCTTGCTTTGTTCGTGGCGATGTCCAAAGGACCTGACACTTCTTGTCTTCTCCCGACGGGCCGCGGCGGCAAGCAGCGCCATTGCCCGAATCTTTCCAGCCGGATCAGTTCTACATAGCCCGGTCCAGAGCATTGACCAATATCAATGGTGTTCACGCGTCGCGCGGCAACATGTTTGATGAGGGATAACTGCGATACTTTGGCTGATCGCGTCGCGGGGGTCACCTCAGCGATCTCAAGCGAGGGCCTCTCGATACGGCGGCCAGTCCAACGGCCAATCTCTATCGGTCCTGATAGAAATTAGTCCGACGCGCGGGTAAGCGTGTTGCTTACCTTTCTGGGGGGGTGTGCTGGAGATATTCGGCCTGAAAATCTCTTGTCACAATCGCTGTAGTTCTCGCGCCGTTGATAAGTAGTCCGTAAGTGGCGATTTACTGAAGAGATCCATCTACATGGGCGGCGTTTGTTGAAGCTGCTTCGAACGTCGCTGAAAGCGCCGTATTGAAAAATATACGGCGTAATCATGAGGCGAAATAACCGTCAGCATCAGACCAGCCGATTCGCGATCGTCGTCAATTCGCAATTGGGGTTTGCGCGGCCCGTGTCTCCCAATCTCTAGCGCCCGCAATTTACTTTCTATTCAGCGCACCGGAATTGGCCTGCCGGGTCCTGTCAGAAACGACAGCAGCGCTAACACGGCGAGTAGGTCAAGCAATTAGTGGAAGCATTTCGGTCTCTTGAGATCGCCCACAGTGCTGCCGGTCGCGACGTCGTTTTCGTTCACTGTCCAAAGCCTGAAAAGGTATTGAATATGCTGCTGAGCGTTGTGCGTCGTGCATCCTCATTATTCAATCTGATGTTTCCTCTGGTTTTCCTTACGGTTTTTGCCTGGATTGCCTATCCAAAATTTTTAGAGCCGAGCCTGATGCGGTCGACCGCCATCAGCACGACGCCGAGCCTCAGCGGCAAGGAGGAGATTGCTTCGGTGACAACACCAAAGTTCCTCGATCGATGGGAACCGCCGGCACAACCCGTAACTCGGCCCGGCGACAATTCCTTGGTTTCGATCGGCGACACGCTGCAGGTCGCGTTCTATGAGCGGCTGATCAATGAGGAAGACAAATGGTCGGCAAGAAGCTTTTCCAAACGACCTGCAATCAGCTTCCAGCAGCGGACGGAGTTGTCGGGAGAGTATGAAGTCCACGAAGATGGCACTGTCATTATTCCGCTTCTCGGCGCTTTCCCAGTCGCCAAGCGTACGGTCGCTCAATTCGAAGAAGACGCGAAGAAAGCCTTCGAACAACTCGTCGGCCGTTTTGCATTCATGAGCGTCACGATCAATCGCCGGCCTGTCTATGTCGTCGGGCCGGTGAAAAAGCCGGGCTATTATAAATTCACGGAAGGTCTGACGGTATTTCACGTCGTGGCGTTGGCTGGCGGCTTTGAACGGACATCGGTCGATCTCGACCACATGCTGCAGGCGATCCGTGAAGTCGAGACGAAGCAGAAGACAGGCGACCGCCTGAAGAGGCTGTGGGCTAAGTTGAATGTTCTCGAAGCCGAGCGCGATGGGACAACGGCTGCTCCGTCTCGAAATCTTCTGCGATTGTGCAGCGACAGCGAGGCTTTCGGTCTCATCGCTTCAGAGAACTCTGTCCGTCAATTGGCGCTGCGCAATAGCCAAGCTCAGGCCGCTAACCTTGCCGCGTCTCTTCAGTCAGCGCGTGACGAATTGGCAAGTCATCAAAGACTTCGGGATCAGGTCGAATCCGGCATTTCCGTCAGAACACAAAGGCTCGCCGATATAGACAGTCTGGGCGACAAGATCGGCCGGCCATTGCGTTCGCAAGTTGCGGCGGAGCTCGGCGATACAAAGGCGCGTGCCCAGGAAACGGCAGTCGCTCTTCACGCGGCAGAGGCGAAGGTTTCGCAACTGGAAAAAGACAAGCTGACATTCGAGAACCAGACAAAAATCGATCTGCAGCAGCAGATCGTGGATCTGCAGTCTCAGATCGCCGAGGCCTCCAGCACGACGTCTGCGAGTAGCGGTGCGCTCGATGCGATGCGGACGGCGTTGGCAATCAATGACGATGGCACCGACGGTGCAACGATGTTCCAGATCGTTCGGGGTCCGAGGACAAACCGGCAAGTCATCAATGCGACAGGGATGGAGTCCGTCAATCCCGGGGATCTCGTCCGCGTGCTGGTCAATCCGCCGGTCAGCAAATCCCCGATGTAAAGGCTCTACCTAATTTTCCGTATTCCTTCCGCGTTCCTGGAGTCAGGTCCTTGAGTATCGCCACCATTCATTCTCAGGCTGTCACCGACGCTCCGCTTAGGTTTCCCGGAGGCAAGCTCGACATTCCCAAGGTCAGCGTCGTCATGCCGACGCTGAACGAGGCCAACAATCTTCCGATTGTCTTCGCCAAAATGCCTGCATGGATACACGAAATCATCATCGTCGATGGCCGATCAACCGACAACACGCGCGAGGTTGCGCTCTCATTGCATCATGCGGTTCGCATTCTCGAAGAGCCGAAAAAAGGGAAGGGTGCGGCGCTCAGAGCGGGCTTTGGCGCGGCTACCGGCGATATAATCGTGTCCATCGACGCCGATGGCTCGATGAGCGCCGACGAATTGATTTTGTTCGTTGCCGCTTTGATGTCGGGCGCCGACTTCGTGAAGGGGTCACGTTTTATCCAGGGCGGCGGCACTGAGGACATGTCGATCTTTCGCATGCTGGGCAATTGGGCGCTCACGCATATTGTTCGCGTATTATATGGCTCCGGCTTTTCTGATCTTTGCTACGGTTACAATGCCTTCTGGAAGAAGCATTTGCCGCTGTTGAATATCGCCTGCGACGGCTTCGAGATTGAGACCGCTTTGAATCTCAGTGCGCTCAGATCGGGCGTGAAGATTGTCGAAATTCCCTCTTTCGAAAAGAACCGGGTGCACGGGCAAAGCAATCTCAATGCATTTACCGACGGCTTCCGGGTGCTCTGGACAATTATGAAAGAGATGTTCCGCCGGCAAGCTTCGCCAACTCAGCTGAACGCCTCGTCGACCGTAAATGGCTTTTTTAAATCCTGATCGCGTAGGCAGAGTGCGGGGCCGGTGATGCGTATTCTGATGGTCGCAGCTCGTTACTTCCCATTTGCGGGCGGCACAGAAATGCACGTCCACGAAGTCGCTACGCGCCTCGTCGGGCGTGGGCACGCGGTCTCGGTGGTGACCGCCAACCCTGGTGGTGCGCTACCCGAGCACGAAATTGTTTCTGGTATTCACATCGTACGAGTCCGCAGCTGGCCGAAATCCCGCGATTGGCAATTTGCGCCGGGTCTCGCTCGCGTCATCGGACAATCGGGATGCGATGTCATGCACGTTCAAGGCTATCATACATTCTTCGCACCCTTAGCGATGTGGGCCGCGGGGCGTCATGCGATTCCGTTTGTCTTATCGTTCCATAGCGGCGGGCATTCATCACCGTTCCGCAACCGCTTGCGCCATATCCAAGCGCGGATGATTGAGCCTTTGGCACGACCGGCCCGTCGATATATTGCCGTTTCGGAGTTCGAAGTTGAACATTTCGCCGAAGCGATGTCGCTTCCACCCGACAAGTTTCTGGTGGTGCCGAATGGGGCCAATCTCAACGCGTCGCTACCTAAGCCCGACGTTCCGGAAGACGAGAATCTGATCCTTTCGACCGGCAGGCTGGAACGTTACAAAGGTCACCACCGCGCCATTGACGCGATGCCGTTTCTCCTGCGCGCGCGCCCTAACGCGCGACTGCAGATCGTCGGCACGGGGCCGTATGAACGCACATTGCGACAGCGCATCCATCGGCTTGGCCTCGATGACCATGTCACTATCGGTTCTATCCCAGCATCGGACCGTGGCGCCATGGCAACCCTGTTGGCCCAGGCGCGCTTGGCTGTTCTTTTCAGCGATTACGAAGCCCATCCGGTTGCTGTCCTCGAAGCGCTCTCTCTGAACAAGACTGTTGTCGTGACAGCGACTTCGGGATTGCGCGAGCTTGCCGACCGGTCTCTCGCGTACGCCGTTCCTCTTGACGCGAGAGCCGAGATCATCGCTGCGGCAATGTCGAATGCGATGGATGTCAAGCCGAAGCCCAGATCGTTCGCGCTTTCGACTTGGGATGAATGCACGACAACCCTCGAGAGCGTCTATAACGATCTTCTTGCGGAGCGATTTGAAGCGTCCAGCCTTCCAACGCCATGCGAGGCGAGATGACGGGTCGGCTGCAATCCATGTTCCGCTTGGCGCGACCGCTGTTTTCCGCGGAAGTGGATTACCCGGATGAATTTGCCGGCGAGGCGCAGAGCGATTGGGGTTGGTTCCCCGTTCTGGCCCTATGTTCAGGCATGGCGATTGCGGTAGCGGCCGTAGCGGCTGAAGCCAATCGGCGGGAATTTTCGTTCGCATCAGCGTTATTTTACGCGTCAATCGCGGCCCTCATCTTTCCTATTGCAAGCCGGATGGTCTGGCCTGGCGTTTCGCGGACCGAACGAATAGCGACCAATTTGCTCGCTGCTATCGGACTGTTCTGCCTTCGCCTCATCCACGAACCGATATCGTTCGTGGATCACGATGCGTTTCTTCATTGGGCCACGGCTAACGACATTATGAGGACGGGGAAGCTCTTCACGCCGAACCCGCTATTGCCCATTTCGCCGGTCTATCCAGGCCTCGAGATCGTCGCGACGGCGTTGTCGGAGTTGACGACCCTCTCGATTTTCGTCTGCGGGCAGCTGTTGATGTTTGTTTGTCGGATGATTTTCGTCATCTCCCTATTTCTTTTCTACGAACGGCTCTCCGGTTCGTCGCGGGTCGGGTCGCTGGGCGTGTTGGTTTACATGGGAGCATCAAGCTTCGCCTTTTTCGACACGACGTTTTCCTACGGTAGCCTCGCGCTGTTTTTCATGGTCATCGCGCTGCTGATTGATGATCGCATGGGAAGGGCGGCCAGTTGGCGGTGCTTCTTTATTGTCGCCATCCCCGTGCTTGGTGCGCTCGCTGTTACGCACCATCTCACCGCGTTCATTACGGCATCCCTGTTGACTGGAATGGCGGCTTTCGAGGTCGCAGGGCGCAAGCGGACGCAGTCTTTCGGTTACGTGATTGCCGTGCCGGCCGCGGCCCTTATTTTTTCGTTCGGCTGGAGCGTTTGGACTGGAAATCCGAGCGAAGACTATCTTGGGCCCGTTTTCGGCCAAGCCATATCGGAAGCCTCGCGCTTTCTATCTTTCGAGGGCGGACGAATTCCGTTCGTCGCCGAAGATGGAACGACGGCTCCTCTTTGGCTGCGGGTAACGACGGTTCTTTCGGTGGTTATGCTATGCGCTGGATTAGCGTCGAGCTTCTTTCGCGCTTTGGCTCGTGCCGGCGTGCCGGTCTTGTGGGACAAATTTCCGATGGGCTGGCGAGGCTTTCTCAAATGGGACAGCAGCAGCCTCGTCATCCTGACGCTGGTGACGTTTGCGTATCCGATCAGCATCCTGCTGCGGATGACGCGTGCGGGTTGGGAAATCGGCAATCGCATCGGCCCATTTGCATTCCTCGGCGTTGGAATTGTCGTCGCCATCGGCATCGTGACGTTCTGGCAGAAAGCTTCGACAAGCCGCTTGCGGTCCGGCCTCATCGGCACCGCCATGACGATCATCGTGATCGGCGGCATCTTCAGCGGCAGCGGCAATTATATCCTCGGTAGCCCCCGCTATCGCGTTTCGGCCGATTCCGCATCGGTCGAGCCGATGGCGATTAGCGCTGCAACATGGACGCGCCAGCGGCTCGGAACCCGCAATCGCTTTTTTGCCGATCGCACGAACCGATTGCTGCTGGCGGCTTATGGCGGACAGCAGGTGATTACGTTGCTGTACGACAAGCGAGATCTCGGCGACGTGGAATTTTCGCCAAAGTTTGGGCCGCTCGAGCGTGAGGCGATTCGTGAAGCCTCTGTCGATTATTTTCTTCTCGACTTCAGGTTGACCGAACAGCTGCCGTTGATGGGATTCTATTTCGATCCCGGACCGGTTTACCGGGAGCCGCCGGACCCACAGGCGCTCTTCAAGTTTAATAATGTCGCCGGAATTAGCCGCGTTTTCGACAACGGCTACCAGTCGATCATCAACGTTGCTCAAGCCCGGGATAGCGCCGATGCCCACTAAAGCGGCTCTATGTGTGATGCTCGCCGTTCTGCTCCTCGTGTCGTCGTTTCTACCCGAAGCCGTCCGGGTGCTCGTCGCAGTTCCGATGGTGCTTCTGGTCCCAGGCTATGTGGCCACGAAAGTCGCGTTTCCGAGAGAGCCTTTGGATTTGGAGCGGCTGTGTTTCGCCGTTGGTGTGAGCCTCGCTTTCACCGTGCTCATCGGCCTGTTCTTGAATGTGGTTCACATGATGAACGTTGCCGGTTGGTCTGTTGGGCTCGGCGGATTGACACTCTTCATGCTACCGTTTGCGAAATGGGGCGCACCCGAGCCGGCGCCGTTGCCGGTGTTGAGCGGCAGGCAAAAGCTCTCCTTGACCTTTGGATCTTTGCTCGCCGTGTCGGCGGTGCTGCTGTCAGGCATTGGGTATAGCCAGCTCAGAGAGTTTCATTTTACCGAATTGTGGATGGTGCCGACGCAAACCGCGCCGACCTATCGTCTCGGCATCACAAACCAAGAGCAGAGCGCGATGCGTTACGACTTGGAAGTCGTCTCGTCTAACGCCGTTATTGCGTCTTGGAATGATATCCCGCTCGCCGCCGGAGCGACTTGGCAGCGTGATATTCAGTTGCCGATTAAGCGGAATGAGGCCGTCGAACAGCGTTTCACGGCGCGTCTTTACAGACATGGCGATCCGTCGGCGTCCATGCAGCATGTGTGGGCGTCAATTCCCGCTACCGCTGCGGCGAAGCTTGTGCAAGTGGGCGACATAGATGCCGCTGACGAACGGCCCGACATCGAGGGAACGCACTGATGCGGGTTCTCATGCTCAGCCAGTTTTTTCCGCCGATCATTGGAGGCGAGGAGCGGCACGTTAAAGTCCTGAGCGAAGCTCTCGTTCAACGAGGACACGACGTGAGCGTCGCCACGATCAAGCATGGCGACCAGCCTGACTTCGATATCATCTCCGGCGTCAAGATCTACCGCTTGGAGGGTATGCTCCAGCGAAACGCCGTCCTTTTCACGGAAGGTCAACGGCGGCATGCTCCACCCTTTCCCGATCCCGAATTGACGTTTCGTCTCAATCGCGTTGTGCGGGCGGAAAATCCGGATGTCGTGCACGCGCATAATTGGCTGCTCCATTCCTATCTGCCGCTGCAAAGAATTTACAAGAAGCGGTTGGTCGTGACGCTTCACGATTACAGCAGTGTTTGCGCCAAGAAGAATATGATCCACGCGGGCGTCCCTTGTGGTGGGCCCTCGACATTCAAATGTCTGCCTTGCGCCGGCGAGCACTATGGCAATCTCAAAGGCGCCGTGACGTGGCTGACGAATTCCTCGCTCGGCAAGTTCGGCCTTCGCGAAGTCGACGCCTTCATTCCGGTCAGTCATGCCGTCGCTTTGCGGTGTGGACTGGATGGCAAGCGTGACCAATATCAAGTCATTCCCACCTTCATCTCGAGGGACGTAACGAAGCTTCGTGATGGGCAAGATGCGCATCTGGCCAAGCTGCCGAAATCAGACTTTCTACTCTTCGTCGGTGATCTGACCCGGCTGAAGGGCATTCACACATTGCTTGCAGCGTATGGACGAATGCAAGGGGCACCTCCGCTCGTGCTGATCGGAAGACGCTGCAAGGATACGCCGACAGAGCTGCCCGGTAACGTCACGCTTCTTGAGAGCTGGCCGCATGCTGCCGTGATGCATGCCTGGAGCCGATGCCTATTTGGGATCGTGCCGTCGGAGGGTCTCGAAACTTGCGGAACCGTAGTTATGGAGGCCAACGCTTTCGGGAAGCCGGTCGTTGCTAGCCGCACCGGTGGTCTGTCGGAGACTGTGATCGATGGCAAGACCGGCATTCTAATTCGGCCGGGTGACGTCGATGCCCTGCATGGGGCCTTGCTCACCATGCTGCAGAACGTCGATCTTCGCAAGCGGATGGGTGCAGCGAGCCTGGCGCACTCCGAGGGCTACATGCCGGATGCCATCATTCCGCGCATCGAACGTATCTACGAGAGCTCGGAATTCTCGCAGTCAGCGGAGGCGCGATGATGAGAATCTGTGTCGTCATCGGCCGGCCTTGCGCGCGCGAGTGGCACAGCCTGCTTGCGAGGCGGTTGATTCACGATCAGCACGAGGTCGCTATTTTTGTTAACGAAGGAGGTCCAGCTCTTCCGTCACTTCTCGCGACGACATTGGCTTTCGAGCGTCTGGTCTACGGCATCTCCGCAAAGTCGTTGCTGACCGGGATCCTCGTCGATAACTCATTCGAGGGGATCCGGCGTACTGACGATGTCAACGAAAGCTTCGATATCGTCTTGCGTCTCGACGGAGACGTATCTTCGGCGCCCGGTGGCGCAAGATCTTTTCATCCAGTGTTCAACGGCATTCAAAGCGAAGTTGGAGCCGTTCACGCCATCCTAGACGGCCACGACGTCATGATTGGCGTGCAGAGCTCTGGTGAAAGTTCGCATGCGAATGGGTACTCCATCGAAACTGAACTTCCGACGATCATAGGCAAGACACTCGACAACGCGTGTGCTCGTATGATTGATCTATTAGCTTGGCACTGCACGTCCAACCGCAGCCTACCAGTCGGCTCGAAGAGCATCGAACTTTGCCGAATGAGCAACTCGCCACTGCTCATTCCGCATGCGGCAGCGACGCTGACGAAGCGTCTTTTACGGCGGCTCGATATGTTTGCCCGCGGCGGCGACCGGTGGATGATCGGTTGGCGACACGCGGGCAATAGGCCGCTGGAGATTGACGGGGGCAGAGCGTCGCTGAGTTATCGCCGGGTTCGTGATGACGGGCAGCGATTTCTCGCGGATCCATTTCCAGTCTTTGCCGGCGGTCGCTCGTGGCTATTTTGCGAGGAGTATCCTTACGCAACTGGACGCGGAATTATATCAGTCATCGATCTCGACGATCCTGCTGGTGTGGCGCGCCCCATCATCGAAGCGTCGCATCATCTCTCGTATCCGATGGTGTTCGCCGATGGCGGCCGATGGTGGATGATTCCGGAGTCAGGTGCCAGCAACCGGATCGTGCTTTATCGTTGCGAAGAGTTCCCCTTGAAGTGGACATATGAAGCGACGCTTATCGATGTCGCTGCGTCCGACCCAACGCTTTACCGTGACCAGACAGGTTATTGGCTGATCTTTACGTCGTGCGAAGGGGCGGGGTCGCCATCCGATCGTCTCTGTGTTTATCACGCTCCAACGCTGCATGGGCCTTGGCGGCCATGTGGACAGCAGCCACTCGCCATCGATGCGCGCACTTCTCGCCCGGCGGGCCACATCCTCAGCGTCGGTGGCGCTCTCTACCGACCGACGCAAGATTGTTCGAGGTTGTACGGTGGCGGCATCGTTTGGTGCCAATTCTCCCTGCCGCTCGAGAGGCCGTTCCAGCAAGTCGAAATTGCGACGTTGTCGCCTAGAGATGCGCGCTCATTCCGCGGCGCTCACACCTATAACCGCAGCGGCAGCTTTGAGGCGATCGACGTCTACGGCGCTCCTTCAGACGACGCGATCGATTTGACATTTCTGCCGGTTGCGAAGGTGAAATCAAATTCTGTCTGCGACCAGGCCTCAGCGCTTCGAGCCAGTCAGGAGTCCGCGAATGCCAGCGTATGATAGCGTTTCCGTGATCATTTGCGTCCACTCCTTCAAGCGTTGGGATGCCATTTTCGGGGCGGTCGAGTCGGTCCGGTCTCAGAGCCGTCCCGTCCTGGAAATTCTGATCATCGTCGATCACAACGCCGAACTGGAAAGGCGCCTCGAAGAATCGTTTCAGGGTGTCACTGTCGTTCCCAATAGCCAGGATCGGGGGTTATCCGGCGCCCGCAACACCGGAGTCGCTCTTGCGAAGGGCGACTTCCTGCTTTTCCTCGACGATGATGCGGCTCTCGAACCCGATTGGGTTCGCGAAACTGCGAAGCATTTCGACAGCGGCAGGACTTTGGGCGTTACGAGCCGCATCGTACCGCGATGGCAAGGCATCAGACCATTTTGGTTCCCCGAGGAGTTTCTTTGGGTCGTGGGCTGCACCTATGAAGGCATGCGGCCCGGAGCTGTAAGGAATCTCATCGGTGCCGCCATGTGCGTCCGGCGCGATGTGTTCGGTAGCGTAGGCGGTTTTAACAATCATCTTGGCAGGAGCAGCGGCCGGCTGCCGATGGGCTGTGAAGAAACGGAGCTCTGCATCCGCGCAGGGGCAGCATTTCCAGGAAGCGCGTTTGTCTTCGATGCAAAACCTTGTGCTTTCCACCTCGTCGGCGATGAACGCCTGACATTCGGCTATTTCATTCGCAGGTGCTTTGCGGAAGGCAAATCAAAGGCTGCACTTGCGGACGTCGCACTGCCGTCGGCGGCGCTTTCAACCGAACGACGGTATGTTGCGAGTGTGCTTCCACGCGGGGTTCTACGTGGAATGTCTGCATGCTTTCACGGTGACATAGGAGGTCTCGGCCGGGCCAGCGCAATCATCTGCGGCTTCATCGCGACGTTCGTTGGCTATGTGAGCGGCATAGGATTTTGCAAGGCTGGTCGTTTCGCGCACCCGCTTGTTCTGCACGGGTCGGGAGAGCCGCGATGAAAAGGCTGCTCCGCTTCTGGATGCCACGTCTGAAAAGCGATCTGATCGTGAACCAGACGCTCTTGACCAATGCCGGCTTTCTGACGGCTGCGGCTGCGGCGAGCGCCCTGATGGGTTTTCTGTTTTGGGTCTGGACGGCGCGTATCCTTTCTCCGGAACGGCAGGGACTTGCTGCCGCGACGATTTCGGCGATGAACCTTATTGCGTTCTGTGGCGAATTTAGTCTTGGCACACTTTTAATGGGGCGGCCGGACTCCGGGAGAGGTGTGTACGGATTAATAACCGCAGCCATACTGTGTGGCGCGCTGACGAGCCTAGCGGTAGGTTGCATCTTTATTGGTTGTAGCAGTTGGCTGTCTCCGCAACTTCAATCCGTGCTTAGCAGCTACAGCATCGTGTTTCTTACGGGAGTGGTCGCAACAGCGATCGCAATTACGGCCGATGGAGGCGCCATCGGGTTGCTTGCGAGCTGGGCCCGTATGGTGCGCGAAATCGTCTTTTCGTTGTTGCGCTTGCTGCTGCTGTTTTTCGTGCTTTCATATTCCTTGGCACCTCAAGCATCAGCAATTGTATCTGTCTGGATTGCGGCGCTGGTCGCCTCGCTTGGCTGCACCCTTGTTTATGCCGTCTATCATAGAGAACTGCTCGCCTGGCCAGACTTTGCCGGGCTTAGAACCTATGCCGCAGACATCCTCGGCCATCACATTCTAAATCTTGGCGCACTCGGACCATCGATCGCATTGCCGTTTCTTGTGACAGTGGTTTTATCGCCGACAGTCAACGCGGTCTTTTATGCGGCATGGATGTTGCTGCAGGCTGCGATGCTCGTGCCCGCGGCGGTTGGCACCGCGCTCTTCGCAACCTCTTCCTCCGATCCCGATACAGCAGCACAGCGTTTGCGGTTTTCATTGGGATTGTCGGCGGCTTTTGGCATCTTTGGCGGCCTGGCCTGTTATTTGTTCCTGAAGCCAATTCTAGGTTTTTTCAATCCGCGGTATCCTGAAATTGCTGGCGCTGGCTTGGATTGGCTGGGCTTCAGCTTGCTGCCGATCATGATCAAGTATCACTATATCGCGGTCATGCGTTTGCAGCGTCGAATGACAACCGCCGCGCTCATGATGTTCGCCGGGGCTCTCATCGAAATCGTTGCCGTCGTTGTTGGCGGCCTGAGCGGCGGCCTGTTCGGTCTCACGGCTCTTTGGTTGGTGGCCGTAACGCTGCAGTCACTCATGCAACTTCCCGCGATCATCAACGCTGCAGGCTGGACCCTACGGTTCGGCCCGCCAGTGGCGCAGAGTTGAGGAGTGGGGCATGCAAAGGCGCTCAATTTTTGTTCTGGTGTCGCTGGTCATTTTATCGCTTTTGCTGATGCCGGCTCACCTTTCTTACGGTGTGGATCGATCGCCGTTTGTAACTCGGAGTGGAACTCATTTTGCTGTCGATGGGATTCCTTTCTACGTCGCCGGCGTCAACAATCACTATCTTCCCTACGGATCGCTGCAGGAGGTAACCGACGTTCTTGATGACGCCGTTGCGATGCACGCCAATGTCATACGGACATTCATTCAGCCGGTCATAGGATCGCTCGACAATAATGTGCCTGCCATTTGGGATTGGAAAAGCACGGCTGAGACGAGCAATCTCGGCGTGCACGGCGTCTACATGCTCTATTGGGACGCAACACAATCCCGGATGGCGATCAACGACGGCGTGGACGGCATGCGCCGCATCGACTTTCTTCTCGAGGAAGCTCGCAAGCGCAACCTAAAGGTTATTTTGGCATTTCTCGATTTCTGGTCATACACGGGCGGCGCCCAACAGATGCGCGCTTGGTACGGCAGTGACGACACCTACACGTTTTTTGCGAAGGACCCGCGCACAACTGCCGACTACAAGAACTGGGTGCAGGCAGTCATCACGCGGGTCAATAGTATCAATGGCAAACGCTATGCCGACGATCCGACCATCTTTGCGTGGGAACTGATGAACGAACCGGACATCCATCCGGTTCCACTTCTGCGATCGTGGCTCGCGGAGATGGCTCAATTCGTGAAATCGCAGGATAGCAATCACTTGCTCGCGAGCGGTCACGGCAATTCAAACGGCGATTTCTTTGATCTCCAAACCGATGGCATTGATTTTGGTACTTGGCATGGCTACCCGCGTTTCAACGCTATTACTCCGGCTGAAATGAACGAGCGCATCAACGCGTTCTGCGCTGTGGGCGCGACGTATAACAAGCCTGTGCTGCTTGAGGAGTTCGGTTGGTCCAGGGTTCACGAAAACCAGATCGAGGTCTACCAAAACTGGCTGAATACCATCTATCAGAACCAAGACTGCTCCGGCTGGATGGTCTGGCGTCTTGTTTCGCGGCAGGACAGCGGGAAGTATCCGGATGATTCTGTCGACGGCTTCGATATTCACAACGATGATAGTCCGCTGTGGCGCCTTATGCAGTCAGCAGCCGTGCGGCAAATTTCAAAGCCCACTCTTTCTTTTTCAATTCAATATCCATCAACCAAATAGACTAACGACGTTTGTCGCGGCGAATTTTTTGAATCATTCTGAACAGTAATACTGCGAGTATCTTATGACGATGGAACATACTGCAAACGCCAATCCACGTGGCACGCGCCAAGAGATCGATGCCTTAAGAGGCACAGGTCTTCTACAGTCCAGAGATGAATGGGAAGCTCGCAACGACGAGCTGTCAGCTTCGTTGAACCAGCTCATTCGGAGGTACCGCCTCGCCAGGACCGACAATGCCCTGGATGTCGGCTGTATGTCGGGCGAGCTGACAGATCGATATGGCGAAGGCTTGAATCTCAGCTGGTCAGGCATCGATCCGGATATTCCTGAAAGCAAAATTTCACGCAATGGCGCGCGTCTCTATCCCGGATTTGGCCACCAGCTGGCTTTTCCCAATGACCACTTCGACTGCGTCACCTTCGCGAATGTATACGAACATGTGCCGCCTGCACTGCGCGCCGCGACTTTAGCGGAGATCTACCGCTGTTTGACGCCAGGGGGCATTCTAGTCGGACAATTGCCCAACCCGTACTTTCCTATCGAGTCGCACAGTCGCCTGCCGTTCCTAGGTGTGTTGCCTCGACCGTTTCAGCGCGTGTATTGGCGGCTGACGCCCACCGGGTGGGATTTCGACAAGGCGCATTTTTTCAGCGTCTCGATGAACGATCTCAAACGTAGAGCGCAGGCTTGCGGTTTTGAGGTTATTGCTGTCCGAAATTTCAACTACTCGGTACGCGCGATACCAAAATCGGTGCACTGGCTCGCGGCCATTCATTCGCGCCTTGGGATACTTCCGTGGGCTTGGCAGTTCGCATTTCGAAAGCCGTTGTAACTTGCAATTTTGTTTTTTAATTTGAAACAGGGGACCTTCCATGAACGGCAATGCGCCATTGACCAGAGCCATTTGCCGGGAAATCGAAGAAGCAGATCTCGACGGGGTTGCAGATCTTCTTGCGAGAGGTTTCCCAAGTTACGATCGTGCAGTTTGGAAAGGTTTCTGTCGGCGTTTGGCCGATCGGCCCTGGCCCGGCGGCTTTCCAAGATTTGGATGGATGTTGGAAAGCAAAGGCCGTGTCGTCGGCAGCATCTTCACAATTTTCACCGCGGTTCCCGTCGAGCGGCGGGTTGAGATTCGTTGCAGTACGTCCAGTTGGTATGTCGAGTCGGAGTTTCGTGGCCAAGGCTTCCGCTTGGCGCGGCAAGCAGCCAAATTCAACGACGTCATTTATTTCAATCCAACACCTGGCGCCGGCACGCGTCCGGTCCTCGATCATCTTGGGTTCGCGCCTTATTGCAGAGGACATTTTTTGACAGTAGCAGCTGCCAGTCCTACTCGCGGGCCAGCGCGGATCTGGGATTATGCCGCTTACAACTCAGAGGGTTCAAAGCTTTCGCCCTCAGATGCTGCGTTGTTGGCCGATCACAGAAATTACGGCTGCATCAGTCTGGTGTGCGAGACGCCCGATAAGGCACTTCCGTTCGTATTCCTGAGGCGCAGGCAATATGTTTCCTATGCGCAGTTGATCTACTGCCGACAACCATCCGACATCATCAAATACGCGGGGCCTATCGGCCGGCATCTTCTTACGCGCGGAATCCCGCTTCTGGCGATTGATTGCAATGGCCCCATCAAGGGATTGGTCGGGCATTTCATGGATAATAAGCCGAAATTCTTCAAAGGGCAGAGGGCCCCCCGACTTGGCGACTTGGCCTATAGTGAACTGGCCTTCTTCGGCGATTATGTCAGCGGATTCCGCGCCGAATAAAAATGGCGTCGGCCGGTGGCCGCTGCATTCGCCGAATTCTCAAATACGCTAACTGGATTTTTGTCCGTGCGGCCGAATGCGGCTCCCCGAAGAATGTTGGAATATTGAATCAACATTAATCCTTCTTTCACCCCCGCCGGATAAAAACAATCGTCGCAATTTAATGTGTCGAAAAATTATCGATGAGTGTAAGCCGCCTTTCGCGGTTGTTTGAATTCACAGCAGCGCAGATTTTAGTTCTCATATTCTCGCAGAGATAATTGCCAGTTGATTTCTTGATTTCGCAGCCCGCCAAGCTGCTGTTCTCGAATTCGTAGATCTGTCCATCATTACTTCTGCGCGGCGGCAATGTTCGACGCGAACGTATGATTTTTGTTGCATTCATTAGAAAATCTAGAGGCGTCCGGGGCATCCGCCTTTGAGGCCCACGCTGGAAAAAAACTGATTTTTTCTCCAATTCAAGGGGGCATTCCATGGTGAGTGTTTCGGCGGGGGCTGTTGGCCTCTCAGGGGAAGTCGATACGGGGAAGGACGCTGCACCGAAGACGAGCGCCCATACGAAGACTCTCGACAATGTTGCCTACCTCAACCGCGATGAAGCAGGAGCCAATGCCGCAAATTCAATGACGCCGACCTCATCGGCGAGCGGCTTTTGGGCGCTGGCTGCGATAGCGGCGCATTACAGAATTTCAGCTCAGCCCGAGCAAATAGCTCATTCGCTTGGCATTTACGGGAAGCATTGCAGTAGCGAGGATATTGTTCGCGGCGCTCAAAAAATAGGTTTGAAGTCGAAAGTTTTGAAGCATCAGAATATCGACCGCCTGAATGCTGTGCCGCTGCCGGCGGTTTTGCGGCTGAATGACGGCCAGCATATCGTCCTTTCCAATCGGCTTGCCGACGGCCGGTTCCGGCTCGTATCCCCAATGACGCGTGCGGTGAAGGTCGCAGACTCGGCCGCGCTGGCCGAATGCTGGGCGGGCGAAGTCATCCTTCTGCGGCGTCGACTGGCTGGTGCTGGTATGAGCCCGGTCGCGTTCAATTATCGCTGGTTTCTCGCTTCTATTTGGCGGTATCGCCGTCCGCTCTCTCATGTGCTGGCGGCTTCCTTATTCATTCAGCTTTTTGCATTGATCACTCCTCTGTTCTTTCAGGTGATCATCGACAAGGTTCTCCCTTACAAAGGCGAGTCGACTCTGTTGGTCATTGTTGGCGGCCTGGTTTTGCTGGGTGCGTTCGACGTCACGCTCCAATATTTGCGTTCCTATGCTCTCAACCACACGACAAGCCGGATCGACGTCGAGCTTGGAGCGCGGTTATTCGATCATCTGCTGCGCCTGCCGCTCTCATATTTCGAAACGCGCCCGACAGGGCAGACTGTTGCTCGCATTCGGGAACTCGAGACGATTCGGTCGTTCCTCACGGGCCAAGGGTTGTCGTCGATCATTGACTCGCTTTTTGCGGTCATTTTCATTTCGGTCCTGTTTTGCTATTCGGCGCTGCTCGCAACAATCGTACTGGCTTCGATCCCTTTCTACGTGACGATTGCCGTCCTGGTCAGGCCCATATTGCGTCAGCGGATTGACGAGCGCTTCAACTGTGGCGCGGCCAGCCAGCAGTTTCTGGTCGAGTCCATCGTCGGCATGCAGACGCTCAAGGCCGCGTCGATCGAGCCTACCTTGGGCAATGAGTGGGAAGAGAAGCTTGCTTCGTATGTGCGCACATCATTCAAGGCTGTCACTTTAAGCAACCTCGGGCAGAACGCGATCCAGTACGTGGGAAAGGCGACAACCGCCTTTGTCATCCTATTTGGCGCGCGCGCAGTAATGAACGGCGAGATGAGCATCGGCGCGTTGGTTGCCTTCACGATGATCATGAATCAGGCCATTGCGCCGATACTTCGGCTGTCGCAACTTTGGCAAGACTTCCAGCAGGTCCATATTTCGGTCGACCGGCTCGGGGATATTTTGAGAAGCCCGGTCGAGAACAAACCTCAAGCGTGCATGAGCCTCGGGCCTTTGCGGGGCGCCATTAAGTTCAGCGACGTCAGTTTCCGGTATTCGCCCGACAGCAGCGATGTGCTGAGGGATATCAATATTGAAATTCCGGAGGGGCAAGTCATCGGCATCGTGGGGCCTTCCGGGTCCGGAAAGTCGACGCTGACGAAGCTGGTCCAGAGGTTATATCGTCCCGAGCGCGGACAGATCTTCTTGGACGGCATCGATATCGGACACGTCGATACGAGCTGGCTGCGGCGCCAAATTGGCGTTGTCCTGCAAGAGAACCTTTTGTTCAACCGTTCGATCCACGACAACATCGCGCTTGCCAATCCGGCGTTGCCGCGCAGTGCGATCATGTCCGCCGCGAAGCTTGCGGGCGCCGATGAATTCATTTCGAAGCTGCCACTTGGCTACGACACATTGATCGAGGAACGCGGCGCCAACCTGTCCGGGGGACAGCGACAGCGCATCGCCATCGCGCGAGCCTTGGTCACTCAGCCACGCATCCTTATCCTCGATGAAGCGACGAGCGCGCTCGACTACGAAAGTGAGCAGATCATTCGCGCCAATATGCGCGAAATGACGAAGGGGCGCACCGTCATTATCATTGCACATCGCCTGGCAGCGGTGCAGTGCTGCGAACGAATTATCGTTGTCAAAGACGGCTGCATAGTCGAGGACGGCGCGCCCATCGAACTTCGCAAGTGTGTCGGCGGCGCGTACGCGACCCTTCATAAACTTCAATTTTCTACGATGGAGGCTTAATTGAAAGCGCGCGCTGTCCGTTGGATCGGGTGCCTGTCGTTGTTCGCCGCCACTCTCGGTATCATCCATCAACTCTTCTTGCATTTTGCAGGTGGCGCTTGGGGCGGGCTCCTGTCATCCCCATCCGTCGTGGGCTGGTGGATGGACGTTCCGTCCGCCATCATGGCATCGTCCCGTAACGCCGGTGACGCGTTCAATGGGGAGCCATTGGTGTTGGCATTTGTGGAGCTGCTCGTTTCGGTTCCGGTGACGCTGGCTCTTTTCTTTGCGATATTTTTCTTGAGGTCGCGCGATCCGTTCCGCAGCCGCGCCAACGCGATTGCGCGGTTCTTCACTAAAAGCGGTTTAGGGCCGGTTCTCAAAGGCCGCGCCGTTGTCGCATCCGCGGACGCACGCCGACGAATGGAGGCGGCGCATCGGGAGTTTCTACCGGCGGCGCTCGAACTTGTTGAAACTCCGCCGTCGCCGATCGTCGTCGCTTTGCTTTGGTTCATTTGTCTCGGCTTATCGTCCGTGCTGGCGTGGTCGTATTTCGGCCATCTCGATATTTATGCGACGGCGAGCGGAAAGATTCAGCCCAGAGGCGGCTCAAAAATCGTTCAGCCATTGCTGCCGGGTAAAGTCATCGCGATGCACGTTGAGAACGGCAGCCATGTCAAAGCAGGCGATCTTCTCATCGAACTCGATCCGACGGAAACGGCGGCCGATAAGACAGCGCAAGCGTTGGAACTGCAGGCCACGCGAGCAGAAATCGCGCGGCGCGAGGTCGCCGTTGCAATCGCTCGCAGCGACACCCTTGCGCTGCGGCCTATTCCTTTCGACGAGAGCCTCGGCGATGTCCTGCGCGATCGGGAAGAGCACGTTCTCGCAGCGGATGTTGCTCACTTGGTTTCAACGCGCGACAGCCTTGAAGCACAGTTGAGAGAGGCGGTCGCGCGCTACGATCATACGACGATGACGGTTGCGGCGAGGAACGGTTTGCTCGCCGTATTGAAGGAACGCGTGGATGTAAGAAATGAGATCGACACGCAGAGCGGTGGATATCGGGCAAGGGTCCTCGATGCCATGCAGGAATATGAGCGAGAAAAGACGAATCTCGCGAGCGATCAGGGTGAGCTTATTGAGGTCCAGGCAGCTAAGAATTCCGCCAAGGCCAAAATTGACGAAGCTATGGCACAATTCATTGCCGAGCAAACGGCCAAGCTCGCTGAGGCTCAGCGCAAACGCGACGGGCTGGTGCAGGATCTCATCAAAGCGACAGAGAAGGAGACGCAGACCAGGTTAACGGCGCCCATCGACGGAATGGTTCAGCAACTTTCGGTGACGACAGTCGGTCAAGTCGTAGCGAGCGGGCAATCGCTGATGACGATTGTGCCGGATGATGCGCCAATCGAAATTGAAGCCATGATCCTCAATCGCGACATCGGCTTCGTGAAAGTTGGGCAACCCGTGACGATCAAGGTCGATGCGTTTCCATTCACGCGATATGGGACGCTCGACGGTACCGTGACGACCATCTCGCACGATGGCGTCGACCAGAAGACGGCTGCAAATCTAAGCGACGCCGCAAGCCTGACGAGACCGCAAGGGGCGCCCACTTCAGCCAATGCTGCCACAGCGGAGACGCTCGCGTTCCCGGCCAGAATAACCATCTCGCGAGAAACAATCGATGTCGATGGTGACAAAATTCGGCTGCGTCCTGGGATGTCGGTGAGTGCCGAGGTCAAGACGGGACAGCGCCGCGCTATCGACTACGTATTGTCTCCGCTCCGCGAAATTCAATCCGCTTCGCTGCAGGAACGCTAATCGAATTAGGTACTCAATATCGGTGATCATGAAAGTCTGGAATAAAATATCATAGATCAGTAGTCAGAATGTTTTTTCAAAAATTGTTGAAGGTGTACGATGTCGAATGCAATTGTAGTTGAGAATCAGAAGCCGGGAGCTCCCCAAAGCGAATGGATGCTCCAACCGGGCGAGGCGAGTTCGAGTATCGAGGGTTTCACGACCTCGATGAGCACGAATTTGGGGAGCACTGTTAATTTCAAAATCAACACAGACTCCAATGATTACCGGATCGATATCTATCGCTTGGGGTACTACGGCGGCGATGGGGCCACGTTGGTCACGTCGATGGAGCACCAGGGGGCGGTCAATCAGCCCAATCCGATAACTGACCCGACCACCGGCAACATCGACGCCGGGAACTGGAGCGTCACGGATTCATGGAATATCCCAACCAATGCGACTTCTGGCGTCTACATTGCTAAATTGACCAGGCTGGACGGAACGGGCGGCGAAAATATCATCCCGTTCGTTGTGACGAACAATGCGAGCACCTCCGACATCATCTTTCAAACGTCGGATTCGACTTGGCAAGCTTACAATGCCTGGGGTGGCGGAAGCTTCTACACCGATACGGCACAGAACATAAGCTACAACCGGCCGATTCAAACTCCCGCCGGGCCTGACGATACGACCGCGTCGGGACCTTGGGATTTCGTTTTCGGAGAGGAACTGCCGGCGATTTATTTCCTCGAGAAGAACGGTTACGACGTCAGCTATCAATCCGGAATTGATACGGCGACGAACGGCAGCCTCTTGCTTAACCACAAGGCATTTTTGTCGGTCGGCCACGATGAATATTGGACTGCACAGCAGCAGGACAACGTCCGGGCGGCTCGCGACGCGGGTGTCAGTCTCAATTTTTGGAGCGGCAACGAAAGCTATTGGACGACTGAGCTTCTTCCGAGCATCGACGGAAGTGGAGATCCCAATCGCACGCTGGTGACCTACAAAACATCAGCCACCGGATTGCAGAATCCCGACGGCGTATGGACGGGGGCGACCCGTGATCCCGCTGGCGGCCTCATTCCCGAGAACGGACTTTCCGGCCAGATGTACTACGTGGATTGGGATCACAACACTCCGCTCAATCCAATCACAGTCCCTTATAAGTATGCTCAACTCAACATTTGGAAAAATACGGATGTCGCTAATCTTCAGCCTGGCGAAACATATACAAGTCAGAGCGACTACCTAGGATACGAATGGGACGTCAACGCCACATCAAGCGACGTGGCGAACAATGGGTTCAGTCCGGCCGGGCTCGTGCCTCTATCCTCCACGACGGTGACGTCCGACGCGGTGAGCAACGCCTACATACTCTCGGGGCTGATTACGGGCACTGTAACCCACAATCTGACCATGTATCGCGCACCCAGCGGTGCGTTGGTATTCGCCGCGGGAAGCATCATGTGGACGTGGTCGCTCTCGTCCTTGCATACGCCGGGGCCGGATGGGTCGCCGACCGACGCTCCAGCCGATGCGGCCTTTCAACAGGCGATGGTCAATCTTCTTGCCCAAGAGGGAATTCAGCCGCAATCCCTGGATTCGAGCTTGGTCTTGGCTTCAAAGTCGACAGACTTCTTGCCGCCGACGACGGTCATATCAACAGATACGGCCGCACAGTTTGTTGCGGGGCAACTCGCAACAATCACCGGTACGGCAACAGACCAGGGTGGTGGCGTCGTTGCGGGCGTAGAAGTATCGACCGACGGCGGCAATACTTGGCACGAAGCCGATTTCGCAGCCGCCGCCGCGAACGTCAGTTGGACCTACGCGTGGACTCCCGCGGCGACGGGTTCCTATACTATTTTGGCGCGTTCGGTGGATGACGTCGCCAATCTTGCGCATCCGCTTCTTAGCCCCAATTTTTCGATCACGGATTTCTACAGTAATTTTGCCGTTTCGCAGGGATGGGCGACGCCAGATACGATGCGTACGCTCGCCGATTTCAACGGTGACGGCCGCGCCGATATCGTCGGGTTCGGTGCCTCGACGGTCTACGCTTCTGCGTCTCTCGGCGACGCGTCGCAGTACAACGGGGGGGCAAGCTTTTCGGCAAGTCTCACAGCCTTGGCCAACGACTTTACAATCGCTCAGGGCTACACGTCGGCGAACCAGCGCGGAATCGATTTCGTCGGAAACCTCTCGAGTTCTCCGACGGATCACTTCGAGGCGCTCTGGGCGGTCGGCGCGGATGGGTTTCACTACGCTTCTGTTACCGGTTCCGGAGCAGCAACGTCGTCGAAGGTCTATAACAACTTCGGGCTCGCCCAAGGTTGGACGCAGACATACGGTGTCGAGGTCGCCTTCCTCTCCAAATCCGATACCTATGCCTCAATCCTCGGGTTTGGCGTTTCTGGTCTTTGGGTTGGACAACAGGCGTTCAACCCAACAGCGACGCCGGCGGCGAGCTATATTGCAGCTGGCTCGCAAACGCTCGGCGGCGCATCGGGATGGGACAGCACGTTGGATATCCAAACGTTCCGCGATTACCGAGGCAACATGATCGACTTGAACAACGACGGAATCGCTGACTTCGTCGGAATGGGTCCGACCGGAATGGAGTACGCCTATGGTCAGTTTACCGCCGGTGCGACGGCGGGCTCACAAGTTTACTCGCTCGGCGCCATTCAGAAGGGCTCTACCGGTACGAATATTGATTTCGGGCGAGACCAGGGGTGGGATACATCGACGTCGGAACGCATTCTCGCGGACATCAATGGAGACGGACGGCTCGACGTCGTCGCTTTCGGTGACGCGGGCGTCTGGGTCTCTCTCGGCCAGCAGGCAAATGCCGACGGAAGCGGTGCGTTCGGCGCAGCCTACCTTGCCATGGCAAACTTCGGTACGCAGCAAGGGTGGAGCGCAGAGGTCAACACGCGCGTGTTAGGCGATGTTTACAACAAAGGCGAGGTCGACATTATCGGATTTGGTGCAGATTATACTTTTGTCGCAAGGCCGACCGTCGATGCGACGACGGGGCATGTCACGTTTGCGATCAGCGAAAGCCTGCATGCTTACGGAACGAATGAAGGGTACTCACCCTCTCAGAATTTCCGTGGCGTTGCCGATGTCAACGGGACGGGTGTCGATAGCATTGTGGTGAGCAGCGCGTCGAATACTCAAATCGTAAGTCACGTATAACCTCGTCGCGCAATCGGGTCATGGGCTGCCGGCCTCGCATCCGGCAGCCCTAGATCCGGTGATGTCTCAATTGCCCCGCTGTGGACGGTTTCGCACGCGCGCCTGCATTTCCCGCAACAGCAGCCACCTCACAGGTTTGTTTGGATTTTTCAGCGCGATTTTCCACCAAGGCCTTCGTTCGTGGAAGTAATAGGAGATCGGCCGTCGAGAGATCAGCACAGAATTTGCCGTCGAAATATCAGGCTCTTCTCCCTCGTTTTCACCCACTCCTTTCCAAGTTTTGTAGCTCAAGTCAGTCGCATCGAGTGCGGCAGCAAGCGTTACCTTTCCGCCGGGCGAGTTCGCCTCGTGTTTGACGAGAACCGCATCGATATGACTTCTGAAGCTAATGGGCGTAGCATCCGGGAATAGCTCGACGCGAGCTTCAACCCGATTGCTTACGATGTAGCGATGTCCGCTCGCGCATGCTCGCATATGGAAGTCCCAATCGACGTTTCGGTCCAAAGACTCATCGAAGCCAATGGCTTCGATTGCTGGGCGTCGTCCTACCATTTCGATAGTGCCGAAGAGATTTGCCACGACCCCGGTATTCAGCGCCTCACCTAAGCGAACTCTATCGGGATACAGAGCTGCCGGTTCCGACGGCAGCTTCTCGAAAATCAATTGCGGAATCACGAAGTCAAAATCGGGTTGCGCGTTCAGCGCCTCTACGGCATCGATCAGGAACGCCGCGCCGATCGATGTTCCGGCTCTGCAAATTGCAACGAAGTCATTCTCGGTGCTGCGGATCCCCAGATTGCAGAGTGCCGCCAGGCCGCCGCGAAAGCCGAGTTCGACAATTTTGACCGTCCCGTTGGAAACGAGCGAAGACGCCTTTAGACGTTCGAAGACAGCTGCTCGTTCGGTCGCGGATGGGAGGCGATCGCATGCGAAGATAACTTCGACGTTCAGCCCTTCCACTTGAAGTGCCGAATAGATCGTATCCATTGGATCGCCATACTCATCGCTGGTCGCAACGATGATCGAGAGCCGTTTCAGTTCAGCTTCGGACGCCAGCGATGGTTTGCTTGTCGCGGTATGCATCCAATATGGCGCTGAGGCGGGCTTCAATGCTACCCGCTCATGCTTCAGGCCATGGCGGCGTGACCACATATCTTGGAGCAAGCCGACAAGATCGTGTGCAGTACCATCGAACTTCTCGCAACTGGTTCCATTTGCCCAAGGCGTCTTATGACCGAAGGCCGGATTGTTTCTATTTAGAATGACGAGTGCACCCAGGAGATTTGCTTCATATGCGGCAAGACAGAAGCTCTCATAGGCAGCGGGGAATATCGCGACCGAATTGGAGATGGTCTCTTCCCGCAAGGTGTTATGCAGATTGTCCAGGATTTTGATGCGTGCTTTGAGATGATCCGGAATCAAGCTTTCACAATGCCGGTACAGTTCGTCGTTGACGATGTGAGCCAGTAGCAATGCATCGCCTTGATATTCCGGGGTGGAGTCCATGAAGCCGACGGCAGCATTGATGAACACGTGAGCTCGTTTCACCCACTGTATCTTGCTGGTGAATACGAGCGGGGTGGTCTCAGTGAATTTGGCGCTCTCTTCGCGTTCGTCGGATTCCAGCAGCACCGGCGGCGTTTCAACGACGGCTTTTCGCTGCCATGTTTCGCTAAAGCCAAAATGCGAAGCGACATCATCGATGATCGGGTGAAGGTGACCAACGACGACATCGGCGTCGGAAAGCGCTTTCCTTTCTATGTCGGCGATCACCAGATTTCCACAATGCGCAGGCCGGTGGTCTCGGCTGCGTAGAACAGCTTCTGTGCTGTGGATACGTACGGCGATCGTTGAACGTGCGAAGGCGCGACCCATCAACTTTTCCTGCAGGGTGGCAAACGCTATGCCGCCAAAATCTGGAAACTCGATCACATCGAAGGGGCCCGTGCTTTGCTCGATGGCACGAAGCGCTTTCATCAGTTCGGCGGATTGGCCGTGACGGGCCAGCATGAAAGCATCGGCAGGCGGATAGCTGATATTGTCCGTAGAAGTCCGGGAAGCCCACGCCTTGGCATCGAAGAATGCACACACCGGGTGAATGCGCCGGAACAATCCTTCACTCAGGGCCTTCTCGCCGTACCAGAGGATTGAAAATTCGAGACCGGGATCACCGGCGTATGTCTTGAGTAGATTGTGAACCAGAACTCCAATGCCGCCCGATGTAAAATGCTTCAGTTCGAACGTTGCAATGCAGACGCGAATGGCCATAAAGCGATCTCTTGAAAATTAGAGGTTGAGAAATTCGGCATAACGCATTCTCGAAACGCGGGTAATTTCCGCTGCGTAGTCCGACATGATTGCCTGCAGCTCCGAATTGTTCATCGAGCTCAGGTAATCGAGGCGCTTTCCGATTTCACGCACATTAAATGGGTTTGCTATAACGCTGAGCGCCGTAAACGGATGCTCTGTCAGGGCGTCGAGAAACAAGGGCCCTGAAAGGGCCATGGCTCCTGCTCCAAGCGCCTCCATGTCGACCATCGGATGGCAATCGATCGTCGTGACATTTACGCTGACGTCTATGTCGTGCAGGAATGCGATGTGGTTGTGATGACCCGCATACAGCACCCTTTTGCATCTCGCGGTCTCTGGCATGCCCCCGTGAATTTTTCCGTAGTGGAGAATTTCTTGAATCGAGCTCGATAGCGCGGCTCCGAGGAGACTGGTGTGCAAGTTCTTGCGGATATCAGGAAAAGCCGGCACCAGAGCAATCTTGTGGTTTCCGGAAAAGGCCGGAACAAGCCGGCGCCGGTTCGTCGAGGGGGGACAGTTGAGGAGCATTGGTTCGTAGCTCCGCGGGAATACCATGCCCATGCCGGACTTCATCATGTGCACGCGCCGAACGATGCCGCGCCGGCAGATTGCGATGGCGCGGTCGAAAAACTGAGCTTCGGGGTTCCACGCAAGTTGGCTCAAATTTCCATGCCAAACGAGGTAGCATTCGATCCCAGCTGCACGCACTAACCGGAGAGCGCGCTCGGCGGCATCTGAGAAGCCATGAAATACAGCTTTCCGGATGCCCCATTCTTCGAGCTGCGTAACGAGTTTCATTAGATCGCCCCTGCTTAAGGGGCGCTGCAAAGGGATCGCAACCTTGTGACCCGGCTGCACGCCAGCGGCAGAACGTATCCCGTGCCAATTCTGATGAAATATATGGGCGACGCGTGCGAAGTGCGTGTCATTTCGGGCATAGCGACAGTCGCCATCGGCGTCGAACTCGATTTCTGACGATAGTTGCCGGGGGCTGATCGTGTCACGCTTATTTTCATCGTTCTCGGCTGGCTCGGTAGGCTCCGGTTTGCCGACAAGTCCAATTAACTCACGGAGTAGAGCGCTTCGGTCGGTGGCGGGTTTTGCTCCGACGCTACGGGTGATTTGCAGTTGATCCGGCTCAATCCAACCGCTCTGTTTTGCGGCGTCACCGGCTCCAAACGATTTAAAGTGCGGCTTGGCAGATGTCGGCTTGTCTGGAGGCGGCACCCGGAGCGAAAAGTAACCTGATGTTCCAGGGTGGACGATCTCATCTGAGCTGATGGACATCGGATGATTGACTGGCGCAAGCATCTCGGAAATTTGAAGTTCGATGCCGGCTAGGAGACGTTGAGCCCGTTCCCGTGAGTGCAACACTGCAGCACGTGCATCAGACGTCAGGCACCAGTTCAACGCCGCATCCATCGCTTCGGGCGTTGCTTCATCAGCTTGCAAGCACACCGGCCACTCAAGGGTCCGAGCTTGCGCGGTTACTTTGTCGCCGGCGGCAACGGAGTCGACAGCAATGACTGGCACGCCGTTTCGAAGCGCGAATGCAAGCCCGTGCAATCGATTTGTAATCAACGTGTCTACAACACCGATGAGCGCGCTGACGCCTTCCGGCGAACCAATGCGGCCCGCGTTAGACGCTTTAGGCCATCGCGTATCGATATCGAAAACCGGCAATCCGCGCCGTTCGATTAAATCGTTTATGCTGTCGATGACTTTGCTGTGTTTTTGCCTAGAGCCGTATTCGTGCTGGCTCTTGATAAGGCAGCGGCCCAACACTGGAACCTTGTTCGTGCCGACCAGAAAGGTGAGATCGGGCCTCGTGGCAGCATCGGAATCGCGCTCAAGCAATACATCGAATGGATTCCAGATGGAGAGCGGTTCCACCATCGTCAGATTGATGCCGATGCATTTGCAGTGCCCATATTTGTCGATATCGAAATTGTGGTTCTGAAGCAGGCCGGGCCAGCAAGGGCCGCAAATAATGACGAGATGAGTATAGGAACGCGGCTCTGCCATTGCCGGGCTTATGGCGCCCTTAAGCTCGCTGCGAACATCGGCCCCGAAGGCCGCGACGTCATAGCGTAGTCCAGTGTTCGTAAGACATCGCTTGACGAACTCCAGACATTGAATATCGCCGACCGTTGAGAAATGGCCGAGCAAAAGCGCTCGTTGCTGGACCGAGCCGGGATCGTCAAAGCGAATTTGTTTCATATCTTGCAAGGACTCTTCTGGAGCCGAGCTCGCGATTCAGAGCCAGGACGAGGCCAAGGCCGCCTTCTGAGATGTGCGGGTCATCGCGCGACCATGAAGGCTTATTATGTGACGCATGAGCGGCTCCCAATATCGGCGCCCGATAGAGCAAAAATAGATGTGGACTCAAAGTCGGTGGTGGCTGAAAATGAAATGCTCAGTGAGATGAATGTTTCCAATCACAGCACAGCGCAGGCCGTGTCGAACAGTTGCCATCTGGCTTAATCAGACGGTCGCGATATGGTTATCCACAAAAGACCTTATGGTCCGAGGCTTGAATATCGGCGGAACGTGCCGAGTGTCTCGGCTGCCGCGAATTCTGAAATTGGTTTGAACCGAGTGAGTTCAGGTTTGTGTATGATCCGAGATTTATCGTCAGGTATTGAGTTCACTGCGAGCACTGAGTGGAGGAACGGAAGATGAGCGAACGTCGAATGGTGCGGGGTAACGGCGAAGTTGTGGTTGAGTGCTCCTGTGGCTCCAAATGGTGTTCCGTCGTTCTTTGGGAGAACGCTGCTCCCGAAGAGAGAAGACTGGCGCTCGTGAGGAGGAAAGACACGGGTCGGGTTTTTGCAGCGAAGCGAAAGATTGACGGCTGGATCGAGTTGTCTTGGGGCGACGTCATGGACGCGCTTTCGAGGGATGCTCGGACGCAAGACAACGTGATCCGAATGCTCGCTCGAGCTGCGGTCGGCGAGTAGGAATTAGATGACTTGCCGGACTGGTTGTTACGACAAATAGAGTGAGGCTGGGCCCTGTCAGCGTTTTCCGTATGCCGTGAAGATGTAATCTTTTGCTGAAACGAGCGTATGGCAGGCGAAGCCGCACTTGGCGTCGTTCTCCTGCGGCGGCTGATCATCGACGGTCGCGGGTGTGAACGTGTCGGATTTGGCGTCGTATATAAACGCGGCGTATCCCCATCCGCCGCTATCGGCGAAGCGCTTGCTATCCTTCTCGATGAAGTCAACGTTTTGCTGGGCGCCGGGCACTGTCGTTGGGCCGGGCGCTTCCGCACTCTTCTCCGGTTTCCAATGGACTTTCGCAATCTTTGAGCCATCGGGGAAAGGCTTGCCGTTTTCGGGAATTCCGGCCTTGTAGGCCTCGATCATCACTGGGTTGGCTACGATGACAGCAATAGCGCCTTCCGTGTGACTGACGGACACAGCAGCCCAATCTCCGTATCCTTTGAACTCGGAGAAGGCGAGCCCGTTCGGGACGCTCACCGCATACTTATCCTGAGCGGCAATCGCCAGCCCGCCGACGAGTGTCAGCGATGCCGCGAGGATCACGATCGGCCACGATTGATTTACATGCATGGCTTACCCCTTTGCTCCAGTTGGCAAGTCGAAGTTTGTGATGTTCCAAACGCTGGTGATTGAGGAGGTGTGCGTCGCGTGGTTGATTTGGTGAGGCTCGCCGCGCGAAGAAAAATATCTAGCAACGATAGTGACATTCCGGAGCACCAGAATCCATAGGCTCCTATGGATCAAAATTGCAGATTGTCTCGCTCGACACTGCCGACTTCGTTAATGGGGCCCTTGTTTAACATCGTTCGCGTGCGGAATTGTTCTGAATTTACTGCTTCCCATGCGCGGGAGGTGTGGGTCCGAATTTTTTTACGCACACCCGGGAATAAATTGCTTGTTGCTCGAGTCTACCCTTTCGATCCGCCAAGTCGCGGACCTTCAGAAAGGTATTGTCATGAGCGACAGCAAGGACGACGAGGGCGTAAACCGGCGGCATGCGCTGGAATGCATGATCTGGGCGGGGACAGGTGTGCTTTGGACGGTTACCGGCGGTGTTCCGACATCGTTATCGCTGCTTGATGGTGCCCAAGCCGCCGAAGCTGCGAAGAGCGGGTTTACGTTTTTGCAGATTTCAGACAGTCATGTTGGCTTCAACAAGCCGGCCAATCCGCACGCGCTCGATACGCTCAAGGAGGCGGTTGGCCGGATCGATGCGCTGCCTGTGAAACCCACGTTCATGCTGCATACGGGCGACATCACTCACAGTGCCAAGCCCTCGGAATTCGACCTTGCAGACCAGGTTATCGGCAGCACCGGCGTCGATGTGCATTACGTGCCGGGCGAACATGACATCACGGACGAAACAACCGAGAAAGCCTATCTCGAACGGTACGGCAAGGGCACGAAAGGTGGAGGCTGGTACAGCTTCGACGACAACGGCGTGCACTTCATCGGATTGAACAACGTCGTGAACCTGAAGCAATTCGGTCTCGGCTATCTCGGCACTGAGCAGCTCGAATGGCTCGAGGACGATCTTCGCGATCTCAAGTCATCAACGCCGATTGTCATTTTTGCGCACATCCCGCTGTGGTCCGTCTATCCGAACTGGGGATGGGGTACCGACGATGCCGCGATCGCGCTTGGCTACCTAAAGCGCTTCGGCTCGGTGACCGTCCTCAATGGCCACATCCACCAGCTGATGCAGAAAGTCGAAGGGAACATCACGTTTCACACTGCGCGTTCGACGGCATTTCCGCAACCGGCGCCGGGAACGGCGCCCTCTCCGGGTCCGATGGTCGTACCGGCCGAGAAGCTCCGAAGTGTGCTCGGGATAACGAGCGTGGGGTTCAAAAGAACGGAGTCGCCTCTCGCCATAACCGACACCTCATTGGCGGAGTAATGCCATGAAGCTCGAAATGATACTGGCGGCTGCCGGGCTGGCAGCTGCCGCATTAGGAATGGTCTTGCTGATACCCGCCGCTCACGCGGCCGCAGATGCCGCGCACGGGGAGCAAATTTACCAGAGCTGTCAGGACTGTCATTCGCTCGATTCCAACGATGTCGGCCCGAAGCATCGGGGGGTATTCGGCAGAAAGGCCGGCTCGGTTCCCGATTACAGCTATTCCGCTCCGCTCAAGAAGTCGGGTATTACATGGGATCAAGACAGCCTCGACCGATGGCTTACGGATCCGCAAAAGCTCGTGCCGGGTTCGAAAATGTTCTTTCACCTCGATGGCGCCCAAGATCGAGCCGACGTTATCGAGTATTTGAAGGAACGGGCGAAGTAGGTGCCAGACCGCGCAATCAAGCGAGGTGTGATGGACGAACGGCAACGATTTAGCGAGGCGGTGCTCCCGTACGTCGACGATGCGTTGTCTCTTGCGCGTTGGCTGACCGGTAATGCCGCCGACGCCGAAGATGTCGTTCAAGAGGCTTGTCTCAGAGCTTTCGGCGCCATCGCCTCGGTCCAAAACGCCAATGCGCGGGCTTGGCTTCTCGCAATTGTTCGCAACACTGCTTTCAGCTGGATGGCAAAGAACCGGCCGAAGGCCATCATGACAACGGATGACGCGGGGATTTTTGAACAGGCTGGGCTTGAGATGGCTGAACCACAGGCATCGCCCGAAGCGATCTTGATAAGGAAAGCCGATGCCGCGCAATTGGAGAATGCGATCTCCGCATTGCCGCTTGCCTATCGCGAGGTTCTGGTTCTGAGAGAGATCGAAGACCTGAGTTATCGGGAGATATCGAAGGTCTTATCCATCCCAGTTGGAACCGTGATGTCGCGATTGGCGCGCGCGAGGAGTTCGCTTATTCAGCGCATCGGCATGGCGGGCGAGGGAAAGGCGGGTGCTGCATGATCAAGCCTTCGTCATGGTCTTCCCGAGAAGAGTCCCTCATTCTGTTGAATGCTTATCTTGACGACGAACTCGACGCGGCTTCGGCATTGGACGTCGAGCGGCGTCTGGCGGCCGATCCAGCTCTGCGGGCCGAACGCGACCGGATCGCTGAATTGCGGAGCACGCTGGTGTCTCATCTCTCAGCGCAGCGCGCATCGGATGACTTCAAGCGGCGTATCGCGGGGATTGCCGATCCGTCGCGAGATGTTGTCGTAGCGCTGCCGTCGCGGCAATCTCGATCCTACGATTGGCGTCAGATGGCTGCCGCCGCAGTCGTTGCCGCCGCCATCACGGCAGGTGGGATGTACGGAGTTCTGCGTCAGAACTCTGGTGCGAACGAAATTGCGGCCATCGTTGCCGATCATCAGCGTGCTTTATTGGCGGCTCAGCCGTTCGATATCGCATCGAGTGACAGGCATACCGTCAAGCCATGGTTCGACAGCAAGATCGCCATTTCGCCCCAGGTCGTCGATTTGGCGGGAGCAGGGTTTCCGCTTGCAGGCGGGCGGGTGGAAATCGTTGACGGAAAGCCCGTGCCCGTTCTCGTTTATCAGCGCCGCGCCCACGTCATCAGTGTGGTTGCGGTGCCGCGTGCGGGGCAGATGACGAGCACCGCTCCGGCTCTTCAGACGACCAAGGACGGATATTCCGTGATCCGCTGGTTCGGCCGGGATTTCGAGTATTTTGCCGTATCGGACGTGCCGGAACCGGAACTTCGTGAATTTGTATCGCGTTGGCGCGAGGCGACGCCCGGTAGCTGATCGATTGGATTTTGTTGGAAATAGCCAGTGGCGATGCCGGGTCGTAAAAGAGTTCTAACGATATTAAAGCGGTCGCTTGTTGCGGCTGCGGTTGCGTTTATCCTTGCCGGCGACGGAACTCAGGCACAGCCCATGTCTTTGTCCTCGACTTCGGCAACTACGACTTATCAAACGGTCGCGGTGGATGGCGTGAAGATTTTCTATCGCGAAGCTGGTCCGCGCCATGCTCCGACCTTGCTGCTCTTGCACGGGTTTCCATCTTCGTCGCGGATGTTCGATACGCTTATTCCATTGCTCGCCGATCGCTATCACGTCGTTGCTCCGGATTATCCGGGTTTCGGGCAAAGCGATGCACCGCCGGCATCGGCCTTCGCCTACACTTTCGATCATGAAGCCCAAGTCATTGAGGGTTTCATCGAGGCGCTGGGTCTTAAAGAGTACGTTCTATTCATGCAGGATTATGGCGGCCCCGTCGGCTTCCGGCTTGCGGTCGCTCATCCGGAACGCGTTCAGGCGCTGATCGTCCAAAATGCCGTGGCGCATGAAGTGGGGCTTGGACCGATATGGGAGGACCGACGAGCCTATTGGAAGAACCGAGAGGCACATGAGGCGGCCTTCATATCGAGCTTCACCTCGCTCGAAGCGTGCAGGCAACGCCACATCGGAACGAGCCCCAACATCGAGCGCTACAATCCGGACATCTGGGCCGAGGAATTCGCGGCGCTGTCACGGCCCGGCCAAGCCAAGATTCAGGCCGATCTCTTTTATGATTACCAGAACAACGTAGCCTCATATCCGCGCTGGCAGGCGTGGCTGCGCCAATATAAGCCACCCGTGCTTGTCGTCTGGGGCAAATACGATCCTTCATTCGTGGTTGCAGGGGCGGCAGCGTACGCGCAAGATGTTCCCGATGCGGAGGTTCACATCCTCGATGCCGGACACTTTGCCCTTGACGAGGCGGTTGATCAGATAGCGGCTCTGACGCGCACGTTCCTCGCCAAGCAAAAGCTAGATGTTCCGTAAGTCGGTCCAAGAACTCAACTGGACAAGCCCGTAACGATCATTTCGACAAGACGTGGGAGTGCGAGTGGGGATGATGTCGGAAGCGCAGTCTATCATTGAACAGCGACGCGAGCAGATGTTTCCCGTACTGGCGCCCCAGGAGATCGACCGTCTCCGCCGGTTCGGTAATCTCACGTCTTTCAACACAGGTGATGCCCTCGCGGAAATCGGAAAAGTCAGCGCCGGTCTAGCGATCATCCTCGACGGCAAAGTTGACGTCACGCAGCAGGATACGAGCGGTCACCGCGTGCGGATCGTTACACACGAGCCGGGGTCTTTCTTGGGCGAGCTTGCTCAGCTCTCTGGCCGGCCATCTTTGGTCGACGCGCGCGCGCATGACGAAGTGGAGGCGCTGATCATCGGGCCTCAGAAACTTCGCGCATTGCTCATCGCGGAAGCCGAACTCGGCGAGCGCATTATGCGGGCGCTTATCTTGCGCCGCGTGGGCTTGCTTGAGACGGGCGGAGGCGGTCCGGTTATTATCGGGCCTGCCGATAACAGCGACGTGCTGCGTCTCCAGAATTTTCTAAGGCGCAATGGTCACCCCCATCTGTGGCTCGATCCCACAACCGATGCCGAGGCGCGCGTTCTTATCGAACGGTTCCATGTGGACGGAGACACGCTGCCGATTGTTCTCTGTCCTGGCGGTCAACTTCTTCAAAATCCGTCCGAGACGGCGCTTGCCCGTTGCATCGGTCTTGTGGGGCCCATCGATGCACGGCGTGTTTACGATGTTGCTGTTGTTGGTGCGGGACCCGCGGGAATGGCCGCCGCTGTCTATGCAGCCTCGGAGGGATTGTCGGTTCTCGTGCTCGACTGCCGATCGTTCGGTGGGCAGGCCGGCGCGTCATCTCGCATCGAAAATTATCTCGGCTTTCCGACCGGCATTACGGGTATGGCGTTGATGGCACGCGCCTACAATCAGGCGCAGAAGTTCGGTGCTGAATTTGCCATTCCAGCCCAAGTCGTGGGGCTCGAATCCAGCAACGACCCGGATCAACGCGGCTTCATTCTGACCATGAAAGATGGCGAACGCGTCACCACGCGTTCCGTCGTTATTGCCGGTGGGGTTCGGTACCGGCACCTTGATGTGGCGAATGTCGACGAATTCGAGGGAAGCGGAGTCCATTACTGGGCTTCGCCCGTTGAAGGCCGGCTTTGCTCCAAACAGGAAGTCGTTCTGGTGGGCGCCGGAAATTCGGCGGGGCAAGCCGTGGTTTACCTGGCGAGCCGGGCCGCCAAGGTCTGGTTGCTTGCGCGCGGTGGCGACATCTCCGCAAGCATGTCGCAATATTTGGTGGATCGTATTCGTGGTCTTGCAAACGTTGAAGTGCAAACGCAGGCAGTGGTTACGGGTCTCGAAGGACGCGATGGTGTTCTCGAAGCCATCCATTGGAGAACGGCGAAAGGGGAGGATGTTCGCCGTGAAATACATCATCTCTTTCTTTTTATCGGAGCCGATCCGGAGTCGGATTGGCTGTCGGGATCTGGCGTACGGCTCGATCCGAAGGGATTTGTTCTGACCGGCGCAGCAGCCGGCGATGGTTCGAGCCAATTGGCAACCAGCGTCCCGGGGGTGTTCGCCATAGGTGATATTCGCGCAGGCTCAATCAAACGCGTGGCGGCTGGCGTAGGCGAGGGAGCGCAAGTTGTTGCCGCGCTTCATACCTATCTCGCATCGGTTAATCATGCCCGGCCTGCTGTAATATAAGTTCTCCACGCGGGAAGCCCGCTTGGCGCGAGATGCAGAAGTCGCGCGGATTGAACCTTACTCCTGGTGACCGCCAGCCTTTTGGTTCATGTGCATCGACCAACTGGCCACCTTGAATTTCGATGGCTTGTCTTGAACCTTGTCGATGAATTCAATGAATTCGGCAGCGGTCAGAGCTGCGGACCCGTTAGGATTGTCGTTGCCGGGTGCGCGCTCGATGACGCATTCCATCTCACCATCCTCACCGATGCGAATGTGAGCGAAATACAGCTCTGCCTTCACGAGCCGCTGAAAATCGAAGAGGGGTGTGGAGATGTAGCGATCTGCGTTCGCACTCTTCTTGTCGAGCACATAATCGACGTCGCATACCAGCGTGTAGCCATCACGCAAAGCAGCGCGAGCCTCAACGAATGTCGAAGACGTTCTCAATATGTTGAGAGGCACGTTTCGAACGCCGTAGTTCGCCAGCCTTGTCGGGTTGATAGGCGACGCCGTGATCATAGCGCTTCGTAGGCCGGCCCGGTCCAGGGCCGCGAGGATCGCGTATTCGCCTTGCGAATGGATCATTGCGATGATGGATTGGCGGGAGCGCAGTTCATCGATGACGCCAGGATCGGAAAGGGTGATTTCCGGTAAAAAGCTCGGGAATAAATGTTTGAAGACTTGACGAAAATGATGGTGCCGAATGTTTCGGGCTGGGATTTGCCGGAAATTTTTGGCGGCGACGGCGGAGCTATTCCGGTCAAGCTTTTTCCAGGCGTCTCTGAAAAGCACGTCGGCCGGCTGGCTGCGGTTACGCATCAAGAATGTGAAAACTCGGAGATTTCGACCCATAAACCGCAGGTGCTTTAGGTCGGTTTTGAGTTTCTCGCGGCGGTTCATCGAGACCTACAGACCTGTTCCAATCGACGCCAATTTGTTGATGGCCGATCTAATCCACCTGCTGTTATACGTGACGAACTTCGACTCTTGAATGACTCTCAGCCGCCGGTAAAAGCCGAATACTTCCTCGTACGTCTTGTTGAAGTTCGGGATCGTGCGAGCATGTCCAAGGGCCAGCGCGGAATTAAAAATCTCTTGAACCGCATGAAAGCCGGCGGGATCCCGATAACGAAGGCGCCTTGCCCAGTCGGACGGGATCGACTGATCCTTGAAGATGCCGGGGACCGCACCCGTTGCCGCCAAAAACGTCATCTTCGTCCGCAAGCATTTCTGACAGACCCCGCAATTTTCAGGCTGTATCTTCCTGTTCCAGCAGAAAGCAAGCGAATCCAGCGCTGTCTTGGATTTCAGGATCAATTCCAACTTCTCGCTTCGCGTTAAATCGTCGTCTGCTGTGACCAGCTTCGTCCAGCCGTCGTCAAAGAGATGATCGGTTGCCGAGTTCGACCCCCATGGAAAATGCAGAAACTGTCCGTCAAGGCGTTCGTCGGCCGCTAGGATGAGATTTTGGTATGCACCGGAGTGATAGAAGCCTGCTCCGGATAACGCAAAGATATGGCTCAAATGATGCCGCTTTAGATTGACTTTCAACTCGTTGTAAAGCGCGTAAGCATCCGATTTGACGACGATGCGCGTGTCGGAAAGCTCTTCCGCGAATGCTTGTGTTTTGTCGAGGAGTGCCTGGAAAGCCGTCTTATCGCTCAGGCTGTAATCCATGCCGTGAATCGTCAGAAGGTCCGGTCGGCGACCATCCCTAAGGCGCGCCAGTGCGGTATAGGCGGCATCGAGCCCTCCGGAAAAATAGAGAAGGTCGCGGCCCGGGTTCTGATGTGAAACTTCTGTTTGCCTCGAAATCAGTTCGGCGAAGCTCACGTCTGTCGCGTAAAAATGGCCTGGCAGCCACGACTGCCAAATCTCGCTAATCCTGCGAAAATTCGCAACAGTCTCGGGTGTGCCGCGCCCATTGATGCGAAGAGGTGTGTTGAGCCGCATGCCAACGGGAAGGAAATACCACGCAGCAAAGTCGGCCATCGCTTCGCGGCCGCGTTTTTCGGGATGGCTTGTCGTTACGTGGATCTCGCCGGCCCGGCTTTTCAGCAAGGCGCCATCATCTGTCTCGATGACTTCGATATCGATTGGAAGCTGATTGGTAGGCATTCCACAGACGATTTGATGGCGGATAAGATTTGCGTGAGTGACGCAGTCCTATGCTATCCCGTTTACTTCGTAAACTCTTTCGCTATCTTGCCCGAAATTCAAATGGGCTTGGGGAAAACCGAATATGAAGTCTGTGCAGGATGCAGCGATTGCGAAGGCAATTATCCTGTCCCCAGATTTCAACACCTACTCCATGGCAAGTCGCTATCGCGAGCTGGCGGTGCGAACCAAGCTTGATTTTTCGTCCGCCATCAGATTGCTTGAATGCTTGCCGGTTTTTATCGATGGCGACGTTCATCAGAGAATCCGCAAGGCCATGGCCAAGCAGATCTCGAAGACAAAGGATTGCCAACTTACCGCCAGCCGGGAACAGCTGACCATTCTATTCGAGCGGGTTTTCCGGAAGAATACGCAACTAGAATTGGTTGGGGAGTTTTCTCAACCGCTATGGCGGTCAATTTCGGCTTCCATTGTTCCGCCGAACGGCGAGACTTTGGACCTTGTTGATGAGATTCCGGCCCTATTCAGTCCGATCCTATCCATACGGGAGAGAGCCAGGATTAGCGACAGAATTAGAGATTATCTAAGCGCGCATCCGGAAGAAGGGGATGATCGGCTAATCCTTCTCTGTCTCGCTTCGTTAGGTGCGAGGCCCTTTGTCGGGACATTGAGCTTGTCGCTCTATGAGGTCTTCAGAGAAAATCCCAAAGCTCGTATGTGCGATCTCGCCTGGCCGCAACTCTACCCGTCGAGCTCACTTCGTTTTGTAGACCGAATTTGCGGAAAGGAAGCGGACGTCGCCAAGTCCGAGTTTCGTCCGGGTGAACGGGTAAGGTGCTTCACGCAGAGTGCGGATTATTCGGATGAGGACAACGCGCGCGCTTTGTTCGGATACGGTGCGCACACGTGTTTGGGAAAGTCGATTTCGGAAAAAGTATGGGGACTTGTGGTCGAGACCTTTTCTCGGAGCGATCTTAAGGCGGAACCTCTCACCATCACGATGAGTCCTCACAACGACCCATTCTTGATGCCGGCACAAATTCAAATTGGTCTGACCTGAAGTGAAGCTACGCTGACTGACGGAGCCCGGCTTTCATCTCGCCGAGGTGCTCGGAAAGCTGCGCGATTGTCAACGTATCTGGAAAGTTCACGATCTCGATGCTCATCCCGAGCGCGTCCTCGATGTCCATCGCGAGCTGCAACGTGTCGAGGCTGTCGAGATCCAGTGATCGCAGCGTTGTGAATTGCGCGTTCTGTGCGGTTAAGTCTGAAGCCTTTTCAGGGCTCATCTTTCGCAGCTTATCGATCACTATGGAGACGATTTCTGGATGCATCTGGGCCCGCTGAGCTTAATCGACCCGAGTACCAGTGATTTATGCTACGCTTGCGGACAAGGACAATAATGCAACACTGCGGGGGAACCGCAGTGTTGGACCGGGATTTTCACAGACTTTCCGTGTGCAGCGTCCGCTTCCGGCGAATTTCCTCAGGTTTGCCGCTCGTAGGCATCTCGAAATCGGGCGGGCCGCCACCGATCGGAAAGTTCCAACGGCTCGGGGAGTGAATGATCCCAATGCTGCGGAACGCGCGATTGGGCCATCTTTCTCGTTTCGCGGGCTTGTCCGCTGGGGATCTTTCCTGCAACAGCCATGGCAGCCATGGCCCCGGCGCGCTTCCCTTCGAGGGCCGCGAAGCCGCTCGTCTCGACCCCGCGGAGGACGTTTCCGGCGGCGAAGACACCGGGAATGCTCGTACGCATGGCCTGATCGACGATTGGCCCCTTGGTCATCGCGTCGATCAGCATCGGCCCGTTCGCCAGCGCCACCGTTTCGGGGATCCAACCGGCTGAGAAAAGGACGCCGTCGCAAGCAATGTCGCGGGTGACACGGTCTTTCCTAACTCTCACAGCCTCGACGCGTTCGCTGGTGCCCGCAATCGAGACGATCTCGCTTCGCAAATGAATGTTGATCCCGAGCGCCCGGGCAAGCCAGCCTGCGGCCGAGTAGGATTGCACGCGTTCGTCGGCGCCTATCAATGCGACGACGCGGATGCCGGCGTGCCTTGCCGTCAGAATCGCGGAAAAGGACACGTGCTCGGTTCCGACGACCACTAGGCGGCGCAGGTACGATGGCAGACTGACGTTTCGATGTACCAACTGCTGAAGCAAGCCGGTGGTCAGGATGCCTTGGGCCGGCCGTACACCTGGGACGACGCGATTGCCCCGATTGGCTTCGCGAATGCCTGTTGCGACGATGACGACCTGAGGCTCCAATTGGGCATGTCCGAACTCGGGCCCAATCACCTCGCACACCGGGCCGTTTTCAATCGAGAGCAACGTCGTGCCCATGCTGATCCGAACGGGGGTGTCTTGCAGCTGTCCCAGCATCTTCTTTGCGAACGCCGGGCCGGAATATGGCCAGCGGGCATACTCAAGTCCGAAGCCAGGATGGTGACAGAAGCGCGGCAAGCCGCCCGGGCTGTCGTCGCGATCGATAATGAGCACGTCGCTTACGCCGGAACGGGCGAGTTCAGCCGCTGCCGCCAAGCCTGCAGGTCCGGCGCCGACAATCAAAACGCGCGGATTTCCGATTGCCGCCTTCATGGTTTCGATCTTTCGTCGAACATCGCTTGCACGCGTGCTCCGCAGTAAAAGCCCTGGCATCTGCCAAACATCGCGCGGGTGCGCCGCTTCAATCCTTTGATCGTCTGCGGCGGGACGGGAGACGCGAGGGCATCGCGGACCTCGCCGACGCTGATGCACTCGCAGTGGCAGAGCATCTCGGCATAGGCGGGATCGGCGCCACTGCGCTCGCCGTTCTTCAGCAATCGGTTCGACGGTTCCGATAGGTCGGGCACGCTGACGGGACTGAGACTGCCTTTGGGTCTGACATCGAAGACGTGCGGAACGATCAGCCCGATGACGTGCTCGGCGATGCCGAGCGCGCCGGAAAAGCCCGTCGAGCGAATACCCGCAACGGTGAGCCAGTCGTGATCGAAGCGCGGAATGATCCGATAGTCGCTGTAGTTCGTGGCCGGTCGCATGCCGGCATAGGCGGTGTTCACCGGGATGGCTGTGAGGCCCGGAACCATGGTCGCCATCGCTTCCTTGAGGAGCTTTATACCGTCGACGGTCGTTGCGCGGTCGTCGCGATCGTCCACGTCTTCGGCTGTCGGTCCGACAATGACGTTGCCGAAAATCGTTGGTGAGATGAGGATCCCGCGACCCTTGGGAGTGGGTGTGGGCATCGCGATCACGTCGTGAATTGCGCGGGCGGCCTTATCGAGAACCAGGTATTGGCCCCGGCGGGGGCGCATCTCAAAGTCATTGTACCCCGCTAGCGCTTCGACGATGTCGGCGCGCAGGCCAGACGCGTTGATTACCAGCCTCGCGCGAACGACGTTCCTGTCCGCACTGTGGAGAGCCCAACCATTCTGGAGGCGATCGACGGATTGCACCGGCCATGAATGACGGAATTCGACGCCGTTCGTGACCGCGTCCAGGACATAGGCGTAGGGAGTCGAGAACGGGTCGGCGATCCCTTCTTCGGGAGCCCACAACGCCATGCGGATGCCTGGGCCGAAATTCGGCCAGCGGCTATAGATCTCGGCAGATTCCAGCCTGTAAAAATCCTGGTGCCCAAGTGCGCGAACTCGCTCGAACTCTTCTTCGAGGATCGCGCACTGCTCATCGCTCCAGGCGAGGGTCAGAGCGCCGACTTTGCGCATCGGCAAACCGAGAGCCGGTGCTTCTTCGAGATAGCGGGCATAGCCACGCTGAACCAGACGATACTCCAGGCTATCGGGAGCAATCTCTATGCCCGACGTCATCAGCGCCGAGTTGCCCTTGCTCGATTCGTCTCCGAAATCCGGCCGCGCTTCGAGTAATGCGACCTTGAGCTTAAATCGTGAAAGATCGCGCGCGATGGCGGTGCCGACGACTCCAGCGCCGATCACAACGATGTCGAAGTCGGATGTCATAGTCCGATCTCCAGCAGGCGTTGCCGGCAAAGGTTCGTGTATTCGATCAAATCTCCCAACTCGTCAGTGTGCCGCGCCTGAATGAGGCACCAAAGATATTCGCGTATGATTGACGCTTCGCGCATTGCAGCCAGTAGTCCGGATGAATAGGGGCCATAGGCGGCCAGGAGTGTTGAGGTTTGGCGATCATCGAGGTCAAAATTCGCGATGACGGATGCCAGATCCGTTTCGGGAACGCCGCGGCCCGCGTATTCCCAGTCGACGATCTGGAGGCCCCCGGTGCGTTCGATGAAGTTTTCGGGGATGAGATCAGCATGAACGAGGCAAAGGGGGGCGCCAGCGGGCAGCATCGAAAGCCTCGCGGCGAGGCGCTGGCGTTCAATCGGGAGGGCGGCGTCCGGAAGCATGTCGAGATAGGACAATGCTGAATCCGTCGGCGAGAACGCCGGCAGACTTTCGGCGGGGATCTGGTGCAGGCGACGCAGCAGTGCCGCGATCGCCTCGAGATGGCGATCCTCGAATAGATGCTTGTGAAGTGTCGTGCCGTCGATGAAGCCGGTTACGAGCAGCCCATCGCGAGCATAGACGAGTGGCGGCGTTATCTCTTCGGCGGCCGCAAGCGTCACGGCCTGACGCTCTATCTGCCGGTCGATCCTGTGATGCGGCAAGTCTTCGCCGATGCGCGCAAAGTACGAGCGTTCGCCGTCGTGAACCGCGAAGTTCCGGTTCGTGCGGCCTCCTGCAATCGGCACAATACGCGGCGGTGCCGACCAGAGCGGCAGCGCTTCTAACATTTCGATTTCGCTCATCCCTTCACCGCGCCAAAAGTCAAACCGCGCGCCATGTAACGCGACAGGGAGAATGCAAGAAAAAAGACGGGAACCAGGACGACTGTGCCGAGCGCCAGTGCGGGTCCCCAGAGAATGCCGCGATGGGTGAGGGCGAGCCCCACCACCGGCGGCAGGGGCCGCAGCTTGCCGCCAACCATCGTGTTCGCGATAAGAAATTCGTTCCAAGTGAATATGAAGACGAACAGGCCGATGCAGACGAGCCCTGAAACCGATAGCGGCAGGATCGTGCGCCAAAGAACGCCGAGCGGGCTGCACCCGTCGACGCTCGCCGCTTCGTCGATCTCGCGGGGAATTTCGTCGACGAAGGACTTCATGACCAAGATGGCGAATGGCAGTTGAAACGACGTGTTGAGAAGGATCAGCACCAGATACGTGTCGTACAACCCGACCTGTCTCAGGAGGACGAACAACGGCACGATCGATGCGATCGGTGGGATCATCTTGAGGCTGAGCAGATTGTAAGTAATGGCATCCTTGCGCCAGACCGGAAAGCGGGAGAGCCCGTATGCTGCCGGCAACGCGAGTGCCAAGGTGAGAAACGTCGTTGCGAGGCTCACAATGACACTATTGGTGAGATGGCGTTCGACATCCCAGTTGGACAGGATGAATCGCCAGTGATCCAAGGTCGGACTGAAGAACCATACCGGGCTCGGGGACAGCAGATCGGCATCGGACTTGAACGAGCCCAGAACCATCCATGCGAGCGGGAATATAAACAGCGCCACGAGCATGACGTTGGCCGCAATCATCAGCCACTCGGCACCGAGCTTGCTTTTAGTGCGCACCGGCGAAGCCTTTCTTGAACAGTACCCTGATCACGACAAACGCGATGATCAGGACCAAAAAGGAAGCGGCCGAGGCGGATGCAACGTTGAGGTTCATAAGTCCTTCGCGCTGAATGAAGAGTGTGATGAGGTCCGTCGACAGCGCGGGGCCGCCCTTGGTCAGCACAAATACGCTGTCGAAGGTCGCGATCGCGAACATGAGACGGAATACCAGGGCGACGGCGATGATCGGAGCCATCAGCGGGAGCGTGATGCCGAAGAGTACGTGCCGGCGTTTCGCTCCATCGATCTCAGCAGCTTCGAACAAGTCTGCGGGAAGCCCTTCGAGACCCGCCAAAAGGATCAGGAACATGAAGGGCGTCCATTGCCAGACGTCCATGACAATGATCGAGACGACCGCCATCATCGTGTCCGAGAGCCAGTGCACGTCGCCGAGCCCAAGCACCGAACCCGCATGCACGATGATGCCGAAATCGCTGTTGAGCATCAGCTTCCAAATCAGGCCAACGCTCACGGGCGTTGCCATGACGGGAAGCATCAGCAGCGCGCGCATGATCGGGTGCTGGCCGCGCATCTGTCTGAAGGATAGGGCCAGTGCGAAGCCGACCAGGAACTCGAGGCTGACCGCCGTGACTAGAAAGAAGGCGGTGACCACCAGCGAGTGTCGAAAAATATCGTTTGTGAGCGAGAGCCAGTACGTTTCAAATCCGACATAACGCCAAACGGGACTTGTCAGCCGGAGGTCGGTAAAGCTCGCCCAAAGAGAATAGAAGAGGGGGTAAATGGTGAGCGCGGTAATGAAAAGGAGTGCCGGCGCCAAGAACGCCATTCCTTTCCACGCGTCTTTTGATTGTTTGATTGCCGGCCTCGACATGGCGTTACTTGGCCTCGATGACGCGCAGTCCGGCGGCGACCAGTTCGCGAACTGATGCCGATGGTCCGGTGATGAGTTTGGAAATTTTTGACAACGGAACCGCCGTTACGCGCTCGCGGGCATTCAGTTTACGAGCCGTCGCCACGACGATTGTCGTTTTGGACTGGCTCATCATTTTCTGCGCGAGCCCCGCGTCGTGAGGATCGGCGAACGCCAGTCCGCATTCGACGCTCACGGCGTCCGCCGAGATGATGGCGAAGTCCGCGTTGATTTGAGCGGTCATTGCCTCTGTGAAGTGTCCGCTTGTTGCAAGCGACGTCGTTCGGACGAAGCCGCCGAGCAGACATGAGGTGACGGCGCGATTTTCCGCGAGCTTCGTTGCAACATTCACGGCCGGCGTCGCGACGAACAACTCCGATCCAGCGGACACGATGGCTCTTGCGACCGCCATGATCGTGGAGCCATCATTCATGAAGACCGTACTTTTGGGTGGGATCAGGCGGATAACGACATCAGCAATGCGCTGCTTTTCATCGACGTCCTGCAATTCGCGCTGGGCAAAATCCTGATCGGCCATGCGAACGTCTTGAAGCGCTGCGCCGCCGTGGGTTCGGGACAGTTCACCGTTGGCTTCGAGTGCTGCGAGATCGCGCCGAATCGTGGCGGGCGACGCGGACAGCATTTCGCAAAGCTCTTCCACCGATACGGTTTCACGAGCCAGCATCAGTCGCCGGAGTTCTGCTCGTCGTCCGGAGGGATTTCGCTTTTCGGATCTCATGATGAAAAGACACTCATTCGGTGCCAGAAAGTCAATCACTAACAATCATTCTATTGCGTTTTGTGATTGATTGCCATTAATCTGTCGTCTCGGGGCGCAGATTTCGGCAACGGAGGACTGAAAAACCATGATCTGGAATCGGGTGGGCATCGAACTGGCTGTGACTGCACTGGCGGGCGTTCTCGCGTTTTCGCCGCTAAATTCTGCCGAGGCCAAAGAGGTCCGCGTTATCGCGACAGGCGAAGCGTACGGATCGGCGATGAAGGCTGCTGCCGACGTTTTCAAGCAGCGCACCGGGATTGAAGTGAAGATCGATCAGCTGCCTTACGCCGACGCCTATAATAAAGAAGTGTTGCTCGGCACTGCCGGCTCCGACGAATACGACATCATGGTGCTGGACTGCATCTGGCTGCCGATCTTCGTGAAGAACAATTGGGTGCAGCCCTTCGAGCCGCTCGAGGCGAAGGCCACGACGAAAATCGATTGGAACGGGTTTTTCCCGGGCATTGTCGATAGCTACAACGTCTTCAACGGCAAACATTATGCGGCCCCGGTCGATTTTTTCATCGAGGTCCTCGGTTACCGAAAAGACCTGTTTGAAAAGGCGGGCCTCACCGAGCCGCCGAAAACATGGGACGAATTCCGGGACTATGCCGCCAAGCTCAACGCGCCGGAGTCCGAAGTTTACGGCGTCGCGACCATGCCTGCCGAGCAAGACGGCGCCTATTCGGAGTGGACGGTTCGCTTAGCCGGCCTCAAAATGCCGCCGAACGCCAACCAGTTCGTGTGGGACAAGGATTTCAAGTCGACGATCGCATACGAGGGTAACGGCAAAAAGGCTCTCGATCGTTGGCTCGAGATCAAGCCCTATACTGCACCCGGTGCTGCTGCGATGGGTTACGCCGAGGCAACCAATGCCTTTGCGCAGGGGCAAGCGGCCATGAACATCAACTGGTACGCGTTCTTCGCAGACATCGAAAATCCGTCCGCAAGCAAGATCGTTGGCAAAGCGGCTTATGCATTGCCTCCGCGCGAGACGCTCGATGGCCCGCGCCGCGACTATTTCGGCGGTTTCCAGATCGCCATCAGCGCCAAGGCTCAGGAGCCTGATCTGGCTTACCAGTTCATCAGCTTCGTTACGAGCGACGAAGGCCAGGAGATCATGCTGGAAAATGGTGCGCCCGGAGCCTATCGCACGCAAGCCTACGACAATACGAAATGGCTGACGCGTTATCCGTTCCTGGCGCCTATCAAGAGTGCCGAGGTTCTTCTGCCTCTCACGGCCGATCTAGCGGAATATGTCGAGATGCAACGAACTGTCTATGACCAGATCTCTGCGGCGTGGGTCGGCAAAAAGAACTCGGAAGAGGCGATGAATGCCGCGCACAGCGGTCTCGATGATCTGCTGAAGCAGCTCAAGTATCAGAAATGAGCCGAGAACATCGGATAGTGCATTGTATCAAGATACCTCCATGACCGACATTGTCCTCCGCAAGGTCACCAAGCGCTTCGGCGATTTGGTCGTCTTGCCCGAACTCGATCTAACGATCCGAAGCGGCGAGTTCACAGTGCTGCTCGGACCGTCGGGTTGCGGCAAGACCACGCTGATGCGGATCATTGCCGGCCTCGAGGAGGTGACGAGCGGTGAAATCGTCATTTCCGGACAGGACGTGACGCACACGCGCGCAAGCGAACGCGACGTTGCGATGGTGTTTCAGAGCTATGCGCTCTATCCCCATCTCAGCGTCGCGCACAACTTAGGTTTTCCACTCAAGGTGCGCGGCGAGGCTTCCGCCGTCATTGACGCCAAAGTGAAGAAAGTCGCGGCCTTGCTCGGGCTTTCGGCGTTGCTTCAGCGGAAGCCGAAGCAGTTGTCCGGCGGGCAGCGCCAACGCGTTGCGCTGGGCCGTGCGATCATCCGTGAGCCCCGCATTTTTCTGTTCGACGAGCCGTTATCAAATCTCGACGCGAACATGCGTGAAGGCGTGCGCTCGGAACTGATCAGGTTCCATGCGGACGTGCGCAAGACAATCGTCTACGTGACCCACGATCAAGTGGAGGCGATGACGATGGCACAGCGTATCGTCGTTATGCACGAGGGTGTCATCCAGCAGATCGGGACGGCGAAGGAGGTCTACAAGAAGCCGGCGAATACGTTCGTCGCTGGCTTCGTCGGAAGTCCAGGTATGAACCTCGTGCCGGCGGTGGAGATCGGACGGCCCATCATTGGGCAGGATTTTTCCGGCAGTGGCGAAGACGTTCTTCTATCTGCCGGACGCGCCGCGCTGGTGGGATGCAGACCGGAGAACGTGCGCCTCGGCGCCAGATCGGCGAGCGGCTTCGCGTTCACGGCGAAAATTCTATCGCTCCAGCCGCTCGGAGCATCCATGATGGTCGACCTCGAGACGGCGGGCAGCCGGATCGTTGCCTTGACCGAGTGGCGGGACAACAACTTGGAGCCCGGGCAGGCAATCGATGTTTGCTTTCCGCTTGAAGACGTTTGCTACTTCAATGAGGCCGGCGCACGCTTCGATTGACGGGCGCGGCAAGCAGGGCTGAGCGCCTAGGCCGTTACTGGGACGCTTTGCGTTTCAAGCTTATAATATAAGCAATCACGTCATCGCGATCTTGCTTTGAAAGAATAAAGTTCGGCATTGTCGGGTGGGCGGTATCGAGCCACGCTGAAAGTGCGAGGCCCGTCATTCCCGATGTGTTGGCGATGCTCGTAAAACTGGGCGCGCCAGCATTCGGCGATAGCGCCTCATTTTCGTTGACGGCGTGGCATTCGGAACAATGATCCGACGCGAATGTGTGGCCTACGTTCGGATTTCCGGGCTCCGCAGCGTGTGCCTCCGCCAGCGTAAGAAGCGCCACAGTCATCGCAAGCAAGTAATATGACTTTGTCCCACCAAAGACTTTTCTCGTCATGCTTTCACCCCTCGAAATGAGATATGCGGTGAGCCGCAGCGTCGAGTTTTCTAGCGCTTGTAAGCGCTAATGGGCGAGCAACACCGGCACCTTTGTATGTTGCAGGACATCTCGCGAGACGCCGCCCAAAACGAATTCTCGAAATCTGGAATGACCGTAGACACCCATGACAATGAGGTCTTGATACGTGCGGCGCGTATGCACGAGAAGCCGATTGGCAACGGATAGATCATCCTGGGCAACCGTTTCGGTCTCGGCATGGACGCCGTGGCGCAGCAGCGAGGAAGCGAGTTCGTCGCTTGATGTTCGGTTGCTTCCGTCTGACGGGGTGTCACCATCCTCCGTGACGGTCAAAATGCGAACGCGCTCGGCTTCTTTCAAAATAGGCAATGCATCGAAGGCAGCGCGTGCGGCTTCTTTGGTCGGCTTCCAGGCGATGGTGACGTCTTTGCCTATTTTCTCGAAATCGCCTTCTTGCGGAACGACTAGAGTGGGCCTGCCGCTTTCGAGGGCGACGCGTTCCGGGACGTCGTCAATCCAGGGATTTTGGCCTCCCTGACTGACGATGACTAAATCGACCGAGCGCGCATGATTGATGACAGCATCGGCGATATTGGCATCGAAGCTCGAATCGTCTGTTCGCCATTCGTGCGTGATGTTGCTTGCGTCTTTGATCGTGGCTTCGAACGCAAGCTTGATGCGACGTTCTTGGTCACGATAGGCGGCGAGCTGATCTTCCATCCACGTCACCGCCAACGGGCCTACGAGATCTGGCGGAGGAGCAGCCGACGGCATGACGTAGAGGCCAATGATATGTGCTCCGCCACTCCGCGCTAAAGTGGTGGCCGTTTTTATAAGGTGAGGGACGCGCTTTTCGTCATTCAAGTGCAGCAGCATCGTCCGGTATGGCATGGCGAAAACTCCAGCTCGTAATTCTTGGCTGTAGCCAGGCAGAAGAGGCAGCTTATCTTACTTCAGCCGGCGATCTCTTCCAGGCGGTGGGAATCGAGAATGCGAACGTCATTTCCATTCTGTATCTCGATGACGCGCATCATCCTGAGTTTCGTCAGCGTGCGGCTGACCGTCTCGATCGTCAAGCCGAGCAGATCGGCAATATCGGAGCGACGCATTGGCAGGTTAATAAGATCTTCTCCCGTGTGGCCGCCACGGCCTTTCAATTCGATAAGAAACGAAGCAATCCGTTCCATTGCGGTGCCCTGACCAACGCTGACGAGCAGCCGGCGCGCGGCCGAGAGTTCTGCTGAAACGGCATTATAGAGCCGGAAGGCAAGGGCAGGATCCCGGGCCGCATCATGTTCGAGCTGCGATGTCGGCAGACACTTAACCTTGCAGGCGCACGTGGCTTGCGCGTCGAAGACATGGTCGCCGAACATGCCTAGGCCGATATAATCACCCGGATAAGCAAAGTCGATGATCTGGCGGCGGCCGTCGCTCAGGACCTTTGAGAGAGCAATCACACCGTCTTCGATGCGATATACATGCGTCCGGGGGTCTCCTTCGCAAAAGACATGTTCTTTCGCTTCGACGCGCCGGACGGTCCCTGAATGGAAGCCGTCGAGACCGTCAACGGGATGGCGGTTGGGCGCTTTCCGACCGGTTTTGAAGCCCGTGACCTGCTCGGTTTGTGGCGCACTATACATGTCCCGTATATCCCTTCTGCCCTGCGTCAGTCGGGGGCATAAGACAGGATTAACGTACCGGGCATTTGCGTTCTGTGTAATCAATTGTAATAGATTGTAACCGACCTGACATTTGGAACCCCGCGTCGTGACAGAAATACTCGTTGTCGATGATGATCCCGAGATCCGAAACTTACTCAAGACGTGCTTCGAGCGGGAAGGTTACGAGGTCATTGAAGCGCCTGACGCCCGGAACGCTCGGGCTGCGCTGGAGCGCGGCACCATCAGCCTCATTACTTTGGATCTGACGCTCGGCCGCGATGACGGTTTAAGCCTCGCGCGAGAAATCCGAGCGTCCTGCGACGTGCCGATCGTGATGCTTTCGGGCAAGGGCGATACGGTGGATCGCATCGTCGGGCTGGAAGTCGGCGCCGACGACTACATTGCGAAGCCTTTCAGTCCACGCGAGGTTCTGGCGCGCGTGCGCGCGGTGTTGAGACGGAGGGAGGCCGGCAATGCGCCTGCCGCTCGACCGGCTGCTTCCGCGCATGAAGTATTCCGCTTCGGTAGTTGGACGCTCGACATAACGAGCCGTGAGCTCAAGGGGCAGTTGAACGAGCGCCGCGAGTTGACCACGGCCGAATTCAATTTGCTCGAGCTGTTCGTGCGGCACGCGCATCGGGTGCTGTCCCGAGACGAGATTATGGATCTCCTCAAGGGGCACGATTACTCGCCACTCGATCGCTCGATCGACGCGCTCGTCAGCCGGTTACGCAGGAAAATCGACGACGAGACGGACGTCGAGCATATCAAATCGATCCGAGGGGTCGGGTATATGTTCGCGAGCGACGTTCGCCGGTCTGTTTAGGCTGTCAGTCGCGCAGCGACGCCTGGCGGGCGGCATTCTTATCGATCGTTGTGCGCAACACGTTGGAGAGCTGCTTCAGCGTGTATGGCTTGCGCAGAATTGGCCAGAAGGCGTCGGCTTCGCTCTTGCCGGCTGCGTCATCGGAGAAACCCGTCGTCAAAATGACCGGTAGGTCCGGCAAGTGGGAAGAGATCCAGGTCGCGAGTTCAATACCGGTCATGCCGCCGGGCATCACGATATCGGTGAATACTGCGCTGACCTGTTGTCCGCTTTCGAGGGCCGCCTTTGCCTCGACGCCGCTCGCGCACTCGACTGTATCATAACCCAGCCGCTTGAGCCGGTTGACGGTCAACTGGCGAACGTCCCGGTTGTCCTCGACAACCAGGATGCACTCGCCGTTCGCATGCGGTTCCGGGGCGAGCGATAAGGTTTCGTCGTGCTGCGCGGCTTCTTCGTCGCAACGGGGCAGGTACATATTTACGGTCGTGCCAATGCCTGGCTCGCTGTTGATCGTGATATTGCCGTTCGACTGCTTGATGAAGCCATAGATCGTACTGAGGCCAAGGCCAGTGCCGCGTCCTACAGGCTTGGTCGTGAAAAATGGCTCGAACACGCGGCTCAGAACATCCTTGCTCATGCCGATGCCGTTGTCGGAAACGGAAATCCGCACGTAGTCTCCGGCTCTGAGCGAATCCTCGAGGCCGGTCTCTCCTTCTTGGAGAACGACATTATCGGTTCGCACTGCCAAGGTGCCGCCTTCCGGCATCGCATCACGTGCGTTGATGGCGAGGTTCAAGACCGCCGCTTCGACTTCTCCGGCGTCGGCGCGGACGAGCCATAAAGGCGACGCGAATTGGGTGCGGAGCTCGATCATATCGCCGAGCGTGCGACGGAGCAGTTCCGTCATGGTGCGCACTTGGTCGTTCAGGTTGATGACCGCGGGCGCGAGATGGCGCCGGCGTGCAAAGGTCAAGAGGCGCTTCGTGAGCCGCGCGCCAGAATCCGCCGCTCGTGCTGCCCGATCAAGAAGATTGCGATCCTGCTCGCTCAAGGGCTGCTCTTCGAGAAGCTCCAGGTTGCCCGATATGATCGTGAGCAGGTTGTTGAAGTCGTGAGCGATGCCGCCGGTGAGCTGTCCGATGGCTTCAAGGCGTTGCGATTTGACCGCCGCTTCTTTGTTTTTGAGCCTTTCCGTGACATCCCGAAAGACGCTCACCCGGACACTCAGCCTCGCATGCTGATCGGCGACCTGAGTGATTATCCCTTCGGCCGGAAAACTGCTGCCGTCTTTCCGGCGTAACATCACGGAGAGGTTGAGGTCCGGCGCTCGCTCGCTCGACCGAGAAATATCGAATTCGATCTGGGGAAGGCCTTCGGGATTTCCAAATAAATTCGACCATGCCATGCCGGTGGCTTCGGCCACGTCGTACCCGAATATTCTCGTTGCGGCTGGATTGAAGAGAAGGATTTTCCCGTCGGGGGACGAGATGACGAGAGCTTCGGGGGCGTGTTCGAAGACCGTCTCGAACAGGCGCGACTGACGATCCACCTCATCCTGCAACTTGGCGCGGTCGCTGAGATCGTTGATGATGCCCGAGAAGAACCGCCGTCCGTCGACCATGAATTCGCTGACGGCCAAGTGGATCGGGAAGATGCTGCCATTCTTCCGTTGGCCTTTGACTTCGCGGCCGATGCCGATGATGCGCTTCTCGCCTGTCTTGACGTGCCGGCCGATGTAATCGTCGTGCTCCGTGCGATAAGGCTCGGGCATGAGCATCTTAACATTTTGGTTGAGCATTTCATCGGCACGGTAACCAAACATCACTTCCGTCGCCGGATTGACGCTTCGGATGCGGCCGGTGTCGTCGATCGCCAGGATGGCGGAAACCGCGGAATCCAGAATCGCCTGGAGCATTGATGACCTTGAGATTATTGCTTGGCTCATCTGCACCTTACCGCCTTGGCATTCGGCAATCCAGCAGACGCCGCCGGATCAGAGCGTCGCAAAATATTCGGGCGGAGGCGGCTCAGAACTGATCTCGATCAAGGCCCGAATGGCGCGGTCGCCGCAAAATGGCGGTCCGAAATAGGAGCCTTTACGCCGTTGGCCGAGCAAACAGCAACATCACAGTTCGACGAGGACCATCCTGGGGCAAGGTTTCTTGCTGACCATGCCCTACAACTTGAAGTGTGCCGTGGGTTGCTTGCGCTCGCGGACGGACTGCCAAAAACGGCCGACCACAATCTCACTCAACGCCTCATTGAAATATTCAACGCAGCTTGGCTGGGGCATGTCCGCTTTCAAGACGAAGTGATTTGTCCGCTTCTCAAACGCCGGAACGGCGGTGGGCAATGCGGATGTGCGGCGCTACTTGATCGTCAGCACAGCGAAATCCGTTTCGCGAATGATGAACTTATCGAGACGCTTCGCGTCGCCGTGTCCGGCGGGAAGGCAAGCGATACGTTGGCGTATCTTTTGCGGCATGTTTCAGAGCGGCGGCGGGATCACATCGAGGCGGAACACGTTCTGCTTCTGCCTGTGTTGCGTGAGGCTCTTGCTCCAATCGAACGCAAAATTTACCTCGAATGGGCCGCGGCCAATCCGTTGCCGTTTGCCGGGCTCGCACTGGACAGTTGAGTCAAACATTTTTGAGCTTCAGGGAATTGCGAAAATGAAACCAACACGCACATGGATCCTCATTGCGGACGGCGCTCATGCGCGGATGGTTGAGGCCCTCGGCAAGGGGCATGGCCTTCATGAAGTGGCGGGAACCGAAACGCGGCTGCATAATCCGCCGAGCCACCTTCTGGGAAGAGCGGAGCCGGGCCGGGTTCATGAATCCGTCGGGTATACGCGGCATGCCATCGAACCCAAAAGTGATCCGCACGATTCTCTGGAAGTGCAGTTCGCCGATCAACTCGCCGATCACCTTCGCCAGTACGTGGCGATCGACGCCTTTGACAGGTTAGTGATTGTGGCGCCGCCAACAATGCTTGGCTATCTGCGCAAGCGCCTGGCGACGGAGGTTACCTCGAAGGTGATCGCGGAGGTCGACAAGGACCTGACCAAGGTTCCTAACGACGACGTAGCTTCGCATCTCGAGGATGTTGTTTACCTCTAGGCGTGAGATACGCCTTTTGAATGCGCGAAAACCGGTGCTTATTTCTGCTGAATGGATTCCAGGTAGTCTTTCAGCTGAATTACGGCTTGCCGGGAGAACGCGCCTCCGCGTTTGCCGCCACCGCCTTGGACGCTAAATACTTTGCCCCAGATCGGCATGTCGCGCGTACCGTGGGCGGTAACATTGCCTCCGTAACGGATAGTTTCGGCGATGCGTTCGGCCGGGAATTTTCCGCCGGAGCGCATGCTGATGGTCGTCAGGTCGGATGGCGCAACCTTGAGCACGTCGGCAACCGGCCCGTGCCCTTTCCCGTCGGCGCCGTGGCATTGAGCACAATGCCCTGCAAACAAGAGTTGCCCTAACGAAGCTTCCGTCGTCGCCGGCGAATTCGCACCAGCTGCCGTCGCGACGAGAATCGGAAGCGCGGCAATGATGATTCCTGCGTAGGCTCGCTTGGCTTTCGCGGGCGCGATGGTTGCCATGGTCTTACCTCTGGCTGATTGGCCTCTGGAGAAGGCTTACCAAATGTTTGAATGTGCAGAGAAGAATGTTCGAGGAATGTACGCGATTGGGTGAACTCGACGGGCGGGATTTTAGAATATATGTTTCATTCGGCATACAATTCGACGGAGGGATTTCGAACGCTGGTAAGCTCTATTTGCGCCACGTCAATGGCAAATGGCCCGCGCCTCGATAGGGTTTCGTTCGACTTGAACCAACAGGAGTTCACGACGTGCCTATGTCCCATCGAACAGTTACTTGGCGCGTCAGGCCCATCCAACGGTGCGCCCCTGTTGCTGCCAGACTATTGGCGATTGCCGCCGCTGCTTGTGCCTTTACGTCTCTGGCTAATGGTCAGTCCAACGAGAACGAGCCCGTTCAGAAACCCGATGCGATACAGGCGAAGAAGCCAGATCCCGAAAACGGGCGCGCCGTTGCTCGTGCGCTATGCACGAACTGTCACATGATCGGAGATCAGCCGAACTCGGCTGTGAACGCTGACGTGCCGAGCTTTGTAGCGATTGCCAATATTCATGACCAGTCAGCCGAGCGCATATCGAATTGGTTGCACAATGCTCATGGGCCGATGCCGAACGCTCATCTAACGCGGAAGGAGCTTGGCGACGTCGCGGCATATATAATGTCGCTGCGCCAACCCAAGCCCTAGTTTTATAGAGTTGGGGCAATGATGCGCTGGGTGGCATCTGTACATCTCATGCCAATCGCCATGGCCGTGCACTGTTGAAGGGTTGAAGGGGTACGAAGCGGCCGCGTTCAGTCGCGGACGCTCCGATCAGCATTTTTCAACTTATCGAAGTTCTTGGCTTCATTTGCATTAATGAGGTGGCCGATCCGAGCGCTGTCGACGTCTGCGCCGTCAAAATTTGCGCCCCGAACATTCGCGTCAGTTAAATCGCTTGCAGCGAGTTCGGCTTTTCTCAAGTTTGCGTTTGTCAGGTCCGCTCCGCGGAGCGACGCGTACTCCATCATGACGCGAGCCATATTGGCGCCTTTGAACGAAGACCCATCAAGTTTGGCGCTCTTGAAGGCGCCGCGCATAAGTCCCATCGATTGGTTTTTTTCGTCGGCCGACAGATCTGCTCCGTCGAACTTTGCGCCCGTGACGCTGGCGTTACTGAAATCCGCTGCGACGTGGGCGTTCGAGAAATCGGCGCCATCAAGCTTTGACCCACCGAACTGCGTCGCAAAAAGGCTCGAGCCTTTGAGCTTGGCTCCCGTCAGATCGGATTTCAGAGCCCAGGCCTGATCCAGTACAACGCCTTCAAGGTTGGCGTCTTTGAAATTGACGTTGTTGATTCTTGCGGACTGCAACTTGGTCCGCCTGAGGTCCATGCCCGAGAGGTCGAGGCCATTCAAACTTTTGCCGCTGAGATCGAGAATCTCCGCCCCCCGAAGCTTGGTCAGACCGGATTCTATATCCGCTCTCGTCATCTCAGATTTCGTGAAGGCGGGAGAGGAAGTGTCGAGGCCGGTCATGTCTTGAGCGACCATAGCCGGCGGTACGCTGGCCATCGTCAAGATTGCTGCGCAGCTCGCAGCGATGAATTTCAACATCTGGACCATCGGGGTAGCACTTGGCGATCGAATGACCGTATCTTCGGCTTTGTACTGATAGATATGTACGTACTCGCCCCGGGCTCTTACAAGGGCGGCCCAGGGGCAAAAATAGTCCGTCCGCCAACAGAGGCTCGGAGCGCGCGTCGCGCACAACCTCCTTTCGGAGCTATTGGCAGAGATCCGCTTGCCTCATCCGATGTGAATCCACGCTTTGGCGCACAGAATACATTTGAATCGGCTGTAACTAAGTTGCCACGGTAAAAGTCATTCGCCGCATTATTTCGCTTGTGGGAACTAGTCCTATATCTCCGCGCCTCCGCCAGCAGATATCTACAAACCGTTAAAAGCGCGGAAATTCGTATGGGTCGCAGTAACAGGTACCGCGAATGAAAATGTCGAACATCTAAATACCGTGACCGGCTGACGAGCTGCAGCCAGATCCACTCAAAAGACAATCAATCAACAAGGGGCCATCCGGAAAGCGTCCGGCTGGAGGGGGGAAGTCATGTCTGTGTCAACTCACGTTTTGAGGCGTCCGGCCGCGCAATTGATACTTGCTTCCCTTGGGGCCGCACTCAGTATGGGTGTGTCGCAGCAGGCGCTAGCAGCTTGTACTTCTGGGAGCGCGCCAAATGTCATCGTTTGTGACGGCACCAGTACCAACACCACAAATATTTCGGTGGGACCGGGCAATCTTCCTGCAACCACAGGCATAGAAGTCGTGCCGTTGGGTGAGGCAGCACGCCTTACCAATTTCGGCAACATCTCAATCAACAATAACACCTTTAATGCGGTCAATATCATCGGTATCAATGCCGATGATGAGGGTGAATATGTCATCAACAACTCAGGTAATATAACGCTCACGAGCGCGGGCCGTGGTCAGCTCTATGGTATTGCCGGCAATGGTGATACCGAAGAAATGACCGTCAACAATACAGGCAATATCTCCATTACGCGCGGGCCGCTGACGTTGACTACTGTCACTGCCACTTCTTTACAGGCGAGCGGCGGCAACTTGTCGGCCGCTGCGGGTGTTTTCTCGGAAGAGGAACTTGAAGAGCTCTCGATCAATAACAGCGGAACCATTTCTGCGTCGGGCCAATTGGCAGCTGGCATCTACAGCCGCGCTGGGGAATTCGAGCTCCAAAACGATGGAACGGTCACGCATACGGCGGGCCGCGGCGCAGGAATTGCCCTTGGCATCGTATCGGACAGCGGTGAGATTCGGTCGGCTACGATCGAAAACAACGGAACGATCAGCGGCGATATCGTTGCCGTAGGCGGCAACGCGGTGCGCTGGTGGGCTCTCTCGAACGGGCTGGGAACGGGCGGTACGCAAACCGACGCTCGACTGAACATCAATAATCAATTCGGCCAGCTCGACTCCGAGATCACGAACAGGGGAACGATCGACGGCAATATCTATTACGGCAATGGCGAACATACGCTCATCAACGAAAAGGGCGCGATGCTGACCGGCAATATCGATGTTGATCAGCGCATGCAAGTTGTTACTGGGCGTTCTTGCACGGTCGGCGCTAACGGTTGCTTCGCCACTGCGACCACGACTGGCACGACGTATCAGGGCAATCCTGCCGCAGAAGCATTCAATGAGAATTCGGCATCTACAATAACGGCCGGCGCAGCAGTAGGATCTTCGACCACCTACACACTGAGCATGTGGGGCGCGAAGTCCTTTACATTCGAAAATGCCGGAACCTATGTCGGAAATCTGACCGTCGAGACGCAGGCGGCAACAACCGTCGGTTCGTTCGCGGTGCGTGATAGCCAGGTCACCATTGCGCCTCACATCTTTGGCGGCGGCGGCGCAACCGCCAATACCGCAAGCGGCGCAGGCACGATCGGTCTGATCGATGGCACGCTGAAGATTGCGGACGGTATCAGCAACGGTGCTGGCGGAACTTCTTCGATCGCACGCACGACGACGCTTGCACCTGTCATCGACGCCACGGTGAAGAGCGGTGAATGGTACACGGTCGCGACGACCCTCTTCGGTACGGCTCTTCCGGAAGTCGAAGGCTCGGCTCTCGTCAGCTGGGAAGCGGCCAAAAACTCGAGGAACGCACTTGTCATCGGAGCCGATGTCAAGGACGCGTTCGACATCGAGGGCATATCCAAGCCGGGTGCAGTAGCAGTCAATGTATTGATGGATGCAGCGGGTGCGGATCCGGTTCTCGATGCGCTAGGTGGCGCCGTCCAGCAACTGGCGGACGACTCCGATGTTGCAAAAGCTGCCAATCAGCTTGCGCCTGAAACGAACTTTGCAACCCAGCAAGCCGCGATTGCTTTGAACAACGCGGTCGGCCAGCACATCGATATGCGCCTCAATGCGGTTGGTGCCACCGGCGGAGCCCCGTCCTTCGCATCCGGACCGTCCGGGCTCGGCATGAAGCAGCCGTCTGACCCGAACCGTTCGAACCTCGGTGGCGGTCTCAAGGATGACGCCGACTTCGTTGCTCCCCGCAGCGCGGCGCTCTGGGGCCAGGCCTTCGGAGCCGGGTTGAACCAAAACACGCGCGAACAAGTCGACGGCTATGATGCCCGCATCTACGGCGCCCTTGCCGGCTACGACAACTGGATCTCGCCCGGAGTTCGCGTCGGTGTCGCCGGCGGTTATGCAAATACCCGGATCACCGGTGACGGAGATACTTCGCGAAACAACACCGAAATCGACAGCTACCTGTTCCAAGCCTACGGTGCGGTCAAGGGATCTGGATGGTACGCGTCGGCGCGCACGGGCTTCACTTGGAATGACTACGACACGACCCGTGTGCTGACCATTCCCTTCACCGATAAGGCAGAGGGCAACCATGACGGCGGTCAATTCAACGCCGCGATCGAAGTGGGTGCTCCCATGCGTTTCGCTAGCACGATCCTTGCGCCTGTCGCATCGCTGACGTATTCGCGGCTTCACCAGAGCGGCTATACTGAGAGCAGCGATGGCGGCATGGCGCTCGACGTCGCCAGCCAGGATAACGACTCACTGGTGTCCGGCCTCGGTCTGAAAGCGCTCGTTCCAATCGCGAACGATACCGTCATCCAAGGTCGCGCACTGTGGCTGCATGAATTCGCTGACGACGCACAGAACGTCACGGCCAGCTTTGCAGCAGGCGGCGGCACCTTCGCGGCAGGCGGACCGGCGGTTGGACGAGACACCGCGGCACTCGGCGTCGGAATGCTCGCTCAGATCAGCGCGGAAACGACATTCGAACTGAACTACGACGCCAACGTTCGCGAGGATTACCTGGCGCACATCGGTTCAGCCCGTGTCGACGTTCACTTCTAACCCAAAGCTCATTTGAGCGCTGGGTTATTGAGGCCAGGGGATCGCGGTTGCTCGCGGTCCTCTTTTTCGTTTTCTGCAGACGCGGCGGCCTGAATTCCAATCAATTCGTTGGAGCTGCCAACTCGGCAACTGCGACATCGCCGTCAGTGACGTAGTGGTTCACGTGCTTCGTGACCAGCTCGTCGCCGGTTTTGTAGTTGGTCACGTTTCCTATGACGCCGCGCTTGCTCAATTCCTCGACGATGAAATTCCGTTCGGCGTTGGTGTCGGAGTCGGTCGCGTGTGTCATTTGAAACGTCATGCGGGTCAAAGAGAAGCCGGTATCCTTGGTGCCGGCTCCCACCCAGAGCACGTGCTCATCGTCCGCTGGTCGCTCGTCGTTCAGCCAGAAGGCGGCTGAGTTCCAGTCCGTCTCGCCATTCTTGAGGTTTTGGGCCCAGAAGCGAACGTGGTGGCGCTTGCGGGGGCTGTTATCGATCGCTTTTTGAAACCCGACGTCCTGACCGCGTCCAAAAAGATAGAGCGTGCTAAATGGCGCTGTCGGGTATGACGTGTTGAGGACGAAGGCCCGAGCCATTCGCCATGAGCTGGCGATGTCCAACTTATCCGCTTCGACCCACCCCGTGGCCGCGAATGCAGCGCGGAGTTGAGCCGCGGTGCCCGCCAATGCCAAGTTCACGGGGTCGCCTGGCAGGCCATCTCCCGTGATCGTGAAGCTCGGCACGTGTTGACGTTGGAGAATTTTGAGACCCATCCGGACGGCGCGCGGGAGAATGAGATATGCGCCGATGACGTACGTGGCGCTCACCGCGAGGATCCACGGCAGTCTGCGGTCGACCAATTCAAAGACATCCACAATCAGCCAGACGCTCAAGACGCCGAGGCCGAAAATAGCTATCCGCTGCAATGTGCGAATTGCTAACCGCATATCCTTTCACGCCTCCGCCGCTGCCAGCCGCGCCTTGCGATCATTATTTCGATGCGCCGATTCGGGATGCAATCAAATTTGACGGTTCGAACGAAAAGTGAGCTGGGTCTCCGCATTCTGCCGAGTGTGGCAGCTTTTCTGCATTGACTCGTTATCGTCGGCGGCGAGTCTGCTCCGGTTGTACCACTGACGGCCTTATTCCGGAGGCCCTCGGGAAGGTCGGATTGGACGCTCGAGCCGCGGTCTGCTTAGCCGGCAGCAGCTTGAATTCTACCCTTCAACGCCGGCGGCGAGCTCCATGGCCTCCATATCCTGGAGCCATGTAGCTATGCCGTCGCGCATTGCCTTGTAGATCGACGCTCCGAGAGCTTCGCCGACGGCCGTATGCATGCCCGCGAACCGTACGGAGCCGCCACGCGGTGCGGCCACGACGATGCAGTCAGTCCCCGTCCCCGTAATGGCCACGCCGGACCGACGCACGCCAGCATCGAGAATAGCGGCCGTTCTTGCTTCAGCTGCAATCGTAATCGCCTCGATCAAAGCGGCTTCCGAAAGCGGCTTTGATACATGCACCATCGTGTTGATCGTACCTACGCCTGTCCGTGTGGTGGCGAACCGCTGGCCTACTCTCTCCCCATTCGAGAGCCCGACGGTGGTGACGCACGTCGCGACGACGTCGTCAATCGTGACCTGTGACGTGTGATGTCTGCTCACGTCGCGCGAGGTGATTAGCGAGATGGCATCCGCCAGCTTGGCTTTCGCGATGCGGATGGTGATGATCTGCTCGGCATCCTGACCGGCAGGCAAATCGGCATCACGGATTTCGATCCACGCCACTCGCCGAGCCATTTGAAATCCCGGCCTTGTGAGCGACCAACTCAGCATTTGCTGAGGCTCATGGAAGCTTGCGACCAGGAGCCGTTGCGTGTGGGAGAGGGCAAAAGGAAGGCTTGGAAGGTCCGCGGCGCATATTCCGGTTACCTCGTCCGCCGCATGTTCCTTTCGCCTCATCGACTGCCGTGCCCCGGGGTTTATGCTACTGTGCGAATGCGTGGGCATCCAACGCAGGATTGCAGCGTGCTTTGTGTTGGATTAGCTGCGGTTCCGGTCGTTGCCAAGCGTCGAGATGTCTCCACGCCTTGCTGCGGTTTAATCATGCAACATTTGTCGGGGAAGGCTTGTTGCGCAACGGCGTCGAAAGCCGCTAGACGATCCAAACGCCGAGGCGCCGGCGGGCCATCAGCACTCCGACCGCGGCGGTGACGATCGCCTCGAACGCGTTGAACAGAGCAATCCCAAGAAGCAGACCTTGGCTTGCGAGAACGATCTTGGCGGCTGTTCCCGCCGCGATGATGCAGATGCGCGCGCGTGAGTATTCGCGCTCCATCCCGCACATCGGAGCGACGAGGCTATGCAAGCCGCCGATTGCTGATACCAGGGGCCCGAGCGCAAGAACCGGGAGAAGGATCGCGTAGTTCGCGAATTCCGGGCGGAATATCGACATGATCTCGGTGCGAAAGATCAGCATGACAACTGACAGGAACAAGACGATCGATCCAACGCCTCGAGAGATCTGCCGCGACAGCCTCACGATCTCGCGGGGATTATGTTCGCTGTATGCCAACGGAATGAGGGGCGCGCTGGTGATCGCAGCTCCATAGGGCAGCAGGTACAGGATCTGTATAGTCCTCTGGGCTGCGTAGTACGCGCCGAGCTCCATGCTCGAGACAGAAGACATTATGCCGAGAACGAGAATGTCGATTTGCGTTCCCGCTTGGCTAATAAAATTGAGCGCAAAGAAGGCAACGCCGCTGGGCTTCGGATATTCCGACAGTGCGGCGGCATCGCCTTGTGGAGTTCGGTACCAGGCACGCGCCACAAACACCGCCGATACTGTGATGGGGACGAGGTAGGCCACCAGAAGCAGCCAACCCAAGAGCGTCGCGTTGGGATGCGCGTTGCCGAAAGCGATGATGACCAGTCCCGCCGCGAGGATCAGCTTCCAGGCGATTTCCTTTACGAAGACTGCCGGCAACGTATGTCCGCATCCTCGCTGAATTGCGAAGTTGAGCTCGTTCAATCCGCTCATGACAACGAGGCCGCCGAGGACGCCAAGAATTTCAAAGTCCGATGACCGAAGCGAGTGGTAACCGTAGAGCATCCCGACGGCCGCGAAGAACAGCAGCCCTGCGCCCGCTATGATTAAGCAGCGTTTCAATAGCGGGCGAAACCCATGATTTCCGCGTGCGACTACGAGGGGCAGGTCGCGAAGCAAAATCGACTCTTGGCCGATCGTTGCGACGCCGCCAAAAAGTGCCGCGGATGACATCAGCAGAACGAAATCGCTGAAGCCTTGCGCGGTCGTTATGCGGGCCGCGAGCGCGATGATGATATAGCCGAGCCCCGCGCTGCATATCCGTAAGAACAGCGCGGACGATTGCTCTATTCGCTCTCGGGAAACGTAGGTTACGAGCAGCTTCCACTCTGCGAAAGACGAATGTTTCGCGGTGCCCATGTGCCCTGCTGCATCGTTGAGTTGAGAGGCCTATGGCCTATCGGATGAGTGAACGTCGCCGTGACACTGGCTCGATGCGCGCCGATGAGACTGCGCATTGGTGGGACGGGCAACTGGACATTTGAGCGCTGCTCGCATCAAACGCCAAAAAGCCAAGTTTCGAGCAGTGAGGCTTCGCTGAGGAAATGTGTACGGATCATTATTGCCGTAGTGATCGAACGTCTCAAAGCCCTGCGTCAGCTGTGCACGGTTACTTTCGTTTTGCTCCGGGTTACGGTGATGATCGGTGGGCAGCGCGTTTCGTAGTTATCTAGGCGAGTAGCTGCCATGGATGCCTACTCAAAGCCGCCGCTTCGCGTGCTGCATGTTGTGCGCCAGTACCCTCCCTCGGTCGGAGGTCTGGAAGAATATGTAAGGCAACTTGTCGAAAGGCAGTCCGGATCTTCTCGCGTCACGGTCCTTACCTTGGACCGGATGTTCGGCACGTCGCGCAGATTGAAAAAGGTGCAGCGAGTCAATCGTTCGATTGTCGTGCGCGTGCCTTATGTCGGCTTCAGCCGATTTTTCATTCCGCTCTTATCGCCGAAATTTTTGCGCAGATACGATATCATTCATCTGCACTCTTTGGATCAATTCACCGATCTCATCAGCATCTATAGAAGACTTGGCGTTCCGCCGCTGATTGTGACCTCGCACGGTCTCTTTTTTCATACGCACAAGTTCGACAAACTTAAAAATTTCTACTTCAGGACAATTTCACGAGTGACGCTGTCACAGGCGAAAAAGATCTTCGCGGTGAGCCGTAACGATCAGAGCAGGCTTCAAGAGATCGGGATCCGGTCGGAGGTGTTGCTGAACCCCGTCGAGCCGTTTCCGTGGCTTTACGCTGGCGGTCGTAACCTAATTTATTGGGGCCGGATTGCTGAAAACAAATCCGTCGACCGTCTTATTCCGTTTTTTGCGCACCTGATGAGAGCGGATTGCACGAGAAAGCTTTTCATCGTCGGGCCAGGAACGGCCAGCGATGAGGATCGCTTGAACAACAAGATTCGTGCCGCGAAGTTGACGGACAGCATTCATCGCCTTGGGTATCTGGATTGCCCCGAACTTCAGGCGTTGATCAAGGATTGTGGGTTCACGGTGTCGGCGTCGCAGTACGAAGGCTACGGCTTGGTTCAGGTGGAGGGGATGTCGGCCGGGCTGTTGCCGGTCATGCAAAAGAATTCCGCATTTCAAGAAATTTTTGAACGTTCGGCGACGGGTTTGCTGCTTGATTTTACCGATGCCGCGATTTCGGCGGAGCGGTTTCTCCAGTGGGAGAAGACACAGAATATTCAAGATCGAGAACGCGCGCGTCGTTTTGCGTTGGGGTGTGCATGGCCTCCTGCTGCAGCCCGAATTCAAACGACCTACCAGGATGCTATTGCGAGCGAGACTTAACACTGAGGAGTTGGGATGTCGCAAAGCTGTTTGCCATGGCTCCCAAGCCGAGAGATATTTGGTGTGCATGTCGCCACACTCAGCAAGTCCGAGGCGCTGGACGTTATTGTCGATGGGCTCCGGACTTCCCGATCCATGAACGTGGCGTTTGCGAACGCAAATTTGTTGATGAAGGCGCGGAGAGATCCGCTGCTTCAACGTCAGCTCGATGGAATGCTTGTTTTGAACGACGGCGTAGGGGTCGATATCGCTTCGCGGATTTTGTACGGAAAAGGATTTCCTGAGAATTTGAATGGCTCGGATTTAACGCCGGAACTGCTCAAGAGACTGCCTAAACAGACGCCTGTGTTTTTGTATGGCTCTCGTCCGGCGGTCGTTTGTCGTGCGGCTGAGATCCTCCGTCAGAAATACCAATCCGAAATATGCGGAGTGTGCGACGGGTACTGCGATAACCCAGATGTGGCTGTAGACGCTATCAAGCGCGCGCATGCAAAGGTTGTGCTCGTTGCTCTTGGGAATCCGAAGCAGGAACAGTGGATGTCGGAGAAGAACTCGGCGTGCGGTGTTCTCGCTCTGGGTGTCGGCGGTTATCTAGACGTCGAAACCGGGCGCGTAAATCGCCCGCCCCGCTGGCTGCGGAACTTAAAGTGCGAATGGGTATTCCGGATAACTCAGGAGCCGTCGCGGCTGTGGCGACGATATACAATCGAGGTCGTATATTTCCTTGCTGCTGTTGTGCTCGATCGCATCACGGTCTCTTCACGATGGGGGAGGCTGAGGCGTGAGTTATGAGCGGTATGATCCGCATGTAGACATTCCATTCGACGTGCTGACGCGAGAAGCCGTAGATAAGCTGATCGCTGTGATAATGATCGCAACTCTGCTGTTCAACGCGGTGCTCGCAGCAGTCAATGCACACGTGACGGCCGTGACGAATGGGGAGGTGATCGCCGCGGAGTTGCTGATATTTTTCTGCAGCGCCCTTCTTCTGGCATTGACGCTTGCCCCTCATGATCGCCCGTGGCTTGCGCTCATGTTCCTGCTCATCGGTATGGGGTTGGTCGTAAGCCTGTTTAGAGATGAGTTGGTTGCAAAGAACATTCGCGACGTGCTGTCGATACCGGTCTTCGTGATGCTCGGTTTGCGGTATTCGAGCAGTCCCGTATCATTGTTTTCCAAGTTGCAATTCATTGTCGTTTTCTTTGCTCTCCTGGAGGTCGCCAATCCCGATCTCTTCTCAGACATCTTTGATGTCAGGAGTTACTACATAAATTCCCGCAACTTCACGGCTGACGACTTCTGGAACTCGGATTCGTCGCTTTTCGTCAGTGCGACACGGCCGGGCGAGCGCTTTTTTTCCTTTGTCGATATTCACCGCGTGTCCTCGATATTTCTCGAGCCGGTTTCGCTCGGCAATTACGTTTGCATCATGGTCATCTTGCTCATCTGCTTCTGGTCGACACTTTCGTTGATCATGCGGACCTGGCTTGTCGTTTCGACCGTTTCTCTGCTGGTTGCCTGCGATGGGCGTTTTGCGACAGTCACTTCGGCCCTTATCCTGCTTTGTGTACCACTGGCGTCCAAGCTGCCGTCGCGCGCCGCGGTCTTCTATTTGCCGACGATCGTGATACTCGGCGCAATCGGGGTTTATGCATTTCACCCAGATCCTCTGAGTGACGACTTCGGCGGTCGCGTAGCGAAAACGATGGAACTTGCGGGAAATCTTAATTTTTACGATGTGCTTGGCATGGCCGAATGGAGCCAGATCAACGACAATCTCGATAGTGGATTGACTTACCTGATCGTTACGCAAACCGCGCTTGGGGGCGGTTTCGTGTGGTTGTTCACAACGCTCGTGGCGAGCGATCATGTTCCGGACATGGAAATCCGACTCCGCATTCGGCGTGCAACACATGCGGTCGCCATTTTCATCGGGCTCAACCTTCTTGTCAGCTATTCGCTGTTTTCAATCAAATCCGCCGCGTTTCTATGGTTCTTGTATGGAGCGGCGATCAAGCCGATGGCTGAAGATGATATGACTGGCGATCTGGCTTCGTGATTGGTGCTCCTGTTTAGTTTTGGGCGGATTGGGTCGGCTCTGGGGAATGGGAGCGCTCAACTGTCAACACATCACCGGGCTCGAGCTGTGTGCCCGCGCTCGCCGGCATTGGTTCGCCATGGCCCTGCTTCGCAATCGTGAAGTGGCCCTTGGTTGTGCGAAGCAGGGTGTCCGGCGTCGCCACTTGAGCTTCGAAGACCAATCTCTTGGCAGTCGCGATTTTTGCATTCGTGTCATCTATTTCGGCGCGAGTCGCTTGTGTGTCTCGATTGATGCGTTCGGCTCGTTGAACCACCAAATCGAGTTTCGCTTGCTCGGTCTGGCTGATGTTCTGCTGCGCTTGCAAGACGAGCGTATTCATGCCCTGGATATTTCCGGATACTTGCGCGAGCGTGCGCTCGAGCAATTGCTTCCGTGGCTTCTGCGTCAAGCCTTGCGCCACGAGCCCTGTGACGCTTGCGAGTTCGTCTTGCACTGAACGATATTGTTCTCTCTCGCTTTCGATTTGCGCTTTTATTGACGTGACCTCGCCCTCGTAGATCTGATGAAAGCGATCGAACGTTGCCTTGCGCTGTTCGAAGCTGTCGTTATTCGTCGCGAAGATGCCTCGTTCCTCGGCGACGAGGCGCGCTTCAGGCGAAGTGCTGTCCAACTTGTTCCATTCGGGCGGAAAGACCAAGTCCTTTGTGCCGCTTTGCTCTGCTGCCAATCTTATCTGGCGGGCGGCAAGTTGTTTCATGCGCGTCTGGAATACGTCTATGTCGCCTTTCGCGGCTATCGCGTCACGTTCGAGGCGCAAGGAGGCGACGTCAACGAGGCGATAGTATCCGCCTGCGACGCTGACGGCCTGCATAACCGTCAAGCCCGGTTTGAATGGAAAGGCGCCTGGGCTTTGTACATCGCCGAGAACGTAAAACGGCCTGAAAATGACGATTTCCGTCGTCGCGCTCGGAAGGTCGTTCAACTTCTGCCGCCGCTGTAACTCGGTTGCGACCTTGGTAGCGACCTGCGAGGCGGTGAGTCTTCTGACCGGAACTTCACCGACCAGAGGAAGGAAGATCGTTCCGGTCGCGGTGACATTGAATTCGCCGGAAAGGTCGGGCCAGTCGTGAACGGCAATGCGAACTTTGTCTCCCGTATCGAGGGTGTAATCAGCTGCAATGATCGGCGTTGCAGGCAATGCAACGAGAAGTAACGTCAGGCCAAATAATGCGCGCATGAGGGGGTTCGACATTTTCATTCTCCCGCTGTCCATTCAATATGAGGGACCGGTGGAGTGCCCTTTCCGATGTTGTCTCCGGGCGGGTCCATTCCAAGGCCTCTCGACGACGGATTGAACTTACTTTTCATGTGGGCTGATGCATGTGGTTGCCGCGGCGGCGAACGTCGTCCTCGGAACATTTTGTCGCCGGCTTTATTGAGGAGTACGCCGATAAGCTTGGATCTTACGGGGCCTGCTGAATCCAAGATCATCGCCAGCTGTTCGGCCGAAGTTTTATTCCATTCGATGACGAGCAGTATTCCGTGCACAATCGGTTGAGCCTCGCGGACGTCTGGAACCGGATCAAGAGGGGGCAGGTCGATGAAGATCCTGTCGTAATCCCGCGTCAATTCGGTGAAGAATTTTTCGTTCGTCGCGTTGAGGAGGAAACCCGGGTGCGAGCCGTTCTCGCTCGCGGGGTTAGGTAGAAATTCGAGGCCGGTCTTATCGCATGTCCAAAGTATGTCCGGCAGATTGCGGCCATCGAGCGCTTGGGCCAATCCAGCGGAAGCTCCAGGGGAAAGCAACGCGGTAAGGCCAGCGCTATATGGATCCGCGTCGACCAGAAGGACTTTCTGATTTGCGATGGCCATAAGTCTCGCAAGGTTGGCGGCCACGACAGATTTGCCTTCGCCAGACGCAGGAGAAGTAATGCCAATAATGACGGGATTGCTGTCTTTGTGCTCGAGAATGGCCGCTCGGGTATTTCTCAGGACATGAACGAAGTGACTTCGCGGATTGGTTATTGCCCAAAGGAGAGACGGATCCGACGCAACGGTATGGCGGTTCGTGAGTGAACGTTTGCGGGAGGCCAGTTTCGAGTACCATGGCGCTTTTTTCATGCACGGCAACATGCCGAAACACTCCGCATCGCACACCCGTTCAACGGCCTCGCGTGTTTTTATCCGATTGTCGAACCAGTCGAGTGTGAAGGCCAACGTGAAGCCAAAGACCAATCCGGATGCCAGGCCGAGGGCGAGGATGAACCCGTCCGGCAGCTGGTCTCTTTTCAACGGAGGTGTTGCTTCGCTCACCACGCGAGCCGTCGTTCCGAGTGACGCGACCTTGCTGCGCAACCACGGGCTGACGGAGTTCGCAACGTCAGCGTTCGAATTTGCCTGATCGTCCAGGTACGCCTTGACCACGGCATTCGTGATTTTTGCGGCCTTAACCGGATCAACGGATGTTGCGCGCACGTCGATCAGATAGCTTTCGCCGATGCGGCTCGCGTGTATCTTGTTCTGTAGTTTGTCGAGGACTCGGGCTTCCCGCTTTTGCTCCGTTTCTGACGCGGAGGATTTGGGCAGGAATTCGGGGTCGTTGATCAAGCCCAATGATTTCATTGCATCGCGGGCGATCTTATCGGACAGCAGGATCGCTACCTGACTCTGCAGCAATGGAGAGCTGATCGACGATGTCGGGAGGATGGCCTCCTGGGGATTGAATTGAAGAATTCGATTATCGATGACCAAGCGCGAGGCTGCAGTATAGCTCGATCCTCTCGTCAATACGTAGGCCGCGGCCATCGCGAGAAAGAGTGCCGGGAGAGCGACCAGAATAGTCCGGTGGCGCGAGATGGTATCCCAAAGAAATTGGCTGGAATGGGGTGGCGCCCTTCGCGCATCGTGGTTGCGAACCAGCATCAAAGCGCCTTTCTATGCCCGAGTACTCAGGAGGTGCTTGGTCAGAGAGCGTTTGGCCCGAACAGGGCAAGAGGCGTGCGCGCCAAAATTTTGAGGTCCAACAGGAACGACCAGCGCCGTACGTAGGCACGATCACGATTCACGCGCATCGAAATATCTTCGTAGGTGTTCGTCGGGCCGCGCAGGCCGGAGATCTGAGCCAGTCCGGTCAGGCCAGGTCGGACGAGAAGTCGATCTGAATAGTGGGGAATGATACGGGCGTAATGCTGGTCCATCGCAATAGCGTGAGGACGAGGGCCGACCAATGACATGTCGCCCATCAACACATTGAACAGTTGGGGCAGCTCATCGACGCTGGTTCGACGAAGCCATCGGCCAAGAGCAGTGAAACGCGGATCGGCGATTCTCGCTTGAACGAAGGCGCCATCGGACTCCTGCACCTTCATGCTGCGAAACTTCATCAATGTGAAAATTTTGCCATTCCGACCGAAGCGCTTTTGATGAAACAATGCAGGTCCATCGGATTCCAGGCGAATGAGAAGCCCGATGAGTATGAGACCTGGCGCCAGAAACGCTAGCAACGCGCCCGATACAATGATATCCAATGAGCGCTTCAAGAAAGCGGTATTGGCCTTGTGGGCGCGCGCATGAAGCAGTGCTTGCGCGCCGGGCTCTGCGGAGATGGCAAGCTCACGATGTTGAAATTGATCGTTAAGAAGAATTGTTTCGGCGTCAGAGACGGTGCGGAAATGCATGCACGCTCCTCCAAAATGAGGTAACTCAGCGCAGATCTGAGATCTGCTCAGGTATTAGAAAAAATGAATTCCACTCATTCATCGATCAATTCTGGCGAACGAAAAAACGATCCGACGGAGGAAGATATTCGTTCGACTGCCGATGCCGCCAATTCGGTGGCTCCTGCTCAGATCAGCAGGGGAAGAGCCCGATTGTTAGGGCTTCTATTCGTCGGAGGCGTGTCGCTCGTTGTTTGGCTTTTCGTTGCGCTACTATTTTCTAAATAAGAAAAACCCGTTCTCCGCTTTATGCGTTTCAGCGGAGGTTCACGGTAGCACCGCAAAAATCTAAGCTATCAACCGCAGAAGTGAAAGCTTGGCTAATGCGTCTTTTTGTCCGTAGGCGTCGTAGTTTAGTGGGTCGATCCGCATTGCGATCACAGTCGCCTATTTGATCCAGTTTTGAAATGGCTGCCGCTCTTGCGAAGCGAACTTTTCAGAAAGCCTGTCCGCTTTGCCCGCCGTCATATTTTGCCGAGGATCATGCCGCCTGCGCGCGGTTCTCTTCGTGATCCGCCTACGAAGATCATGGTCGTGGGACTCCTGTCATCGGCCTCAGGGCTTGGCCGTTCGGCGCGGCTCTGCATTCAGCAGCTTGAGAATTACGGCTGCGAAATTTCGACGTGTGACGTGGCGGGGCTTTACGCGAGCGGAGACGATGTAACGTATCAACGTGGCTCCCAGAGCCTTCGAACGAATGTTTCGATATTTCATTTGAACGCGCCGATGCTGCTACCCGGCATCATCACGGCAGGGCTCCGCTCCTACTACAAATCATACAACATTGCGTACTGGGCGTGGGAACTCGAGTGTTTGCCTAAGGACTGGATCGACGCTATGCGGTACGTCGATGCGTTCATGGTTCCAAGTCGTTTTTGCCAGAGAACGATGCAGCGCTACACGATGAAGCCAGTGCTTACGGTGCCTCATCCGATCCAGTTAGATATGGGCAATGTGGTTCCCGTGAGGCCGAAAGACAGGACTTTCCGGGTTCTTTCCGTTTTCAATTTGGGTTCCTCCTTCGAAAGGAAGAATCCGCTCGCGGTCATACGCGGGTTTAGAGCGGCATTCGGCGATGAAGAGGGCGTCGAACTCGTTTTGAAGACGTCACAGGGGAAGCGGTACCCGCAAGATCTCGCTGTGATCAGGAGCGAGATCGGCGAGAGCCGGAATATCAGCGTCATCGATCAAGTCTGGTCGGATGAGCAACTCTCAGAACTTTATTGTTCTTCAGACGCCTACATCTCGTTGCATCGCTCGGAAGGTTTCGGGCTGACGATCGCAGAGGCGATACTTATGGAGGTTCCCGTTATCGCGACCGGCTGGTCCGGTAATGTTGATTTTTGCTCGCCAGACAAGCTGTCGGCGGTCGCCTACAAGCTCGTTGCGTTTGCCGATGACGATCCGGCGTATCACGGCGTTTCCGATGCCGTGTGGGCAGAGCCGTCCGTCGAGGCTGCGGCGCACGAGCTTCAGAAAGTGAGAAGCGATCGTGCCGGTTCGATCAAGCGGGCACGCGAGGCAAAGGTCGAGTTCTTATCATATCTTGGCAGAAATACTTACGCCGCGGCGCTGGATGCTTTGGTTCGCCGCAACGGTTCGTAGCTCATGCGCCCCGAATGTCGAGAGCCTGATTCAGACCCTTACGGCAGTTTGGCGCGTAAATCGTCTCTTGCGGCTGATCGCATAGGGCAGGCGAGCGACAGCGGGCGGCAATCTCAGGTGCGCTGCGGCCGTGTGAAAGATGCCCATCGGCCGCAACCGAAGCTCCGCCGGATAGTCGTTCGAAAGTATCAATTCGCGCGCGGTTTGCATGTCTCCGCGGCTTAGCCGTTCGTTGATGGCCGCAACTAAGAAAATTGCCAAGCGCTGCTTTTGAAGATCGCGGTAGGCGGCGGGTATGTTGATCTCGCGCAAGAACGTGTAAATCGGAAGATGATCGAGGCGTTCGGTTTCGGCTCCCGGTGTCAACCGGTAGCGATGCGTTACGCTGGAGGTGAGGAAGAGCGATGCGTCGCCGCTCAACTCTGCCAATCGCAGAGCAAATGCCACGTCAACCGCAGAGCCGGGGTTGGCGGGCAAGGCCGTTGCTGCACGTTTTGCCAAGGCAGTCCTTAGCAAAAAGCCGTTGCTTGGCAGCTGTAGGGATAAAACCGAAAACCAAATGCTATGAATGCGGTCCAAATACTCTTTGGTTCTAAGGTACGTTTTATTGAATTGCTCTGTTTCCGCAGGCAGCAGTGCGCTGCTTGCGTCGACAATTTGCTGGACGCCGAATGCGCCAATAGCCGAGGGGTTTTCGTAGGCGGCCTTTATTGTAAGGTCCATTCCGCTCGGTGCGAACATGTCGTCGTCGTGTAGCAACGATACGTACGGCGTGGCGACGTGATTGAATAACCTAATAATGTTGTCGCGTTGGGACGCGACCGACGTCCTTGGCAAATATTCAATGCTCACACCGTCGGGAACAGCGAAGGCATCGAGCATTTCGTTGGTTTCTGTCGTGCGGGAATCGTCGCCAACGACGATGCGCAACGGCCGGTAGGCCTGCGTTACGCATGAGTGAATTGCAGCCTGTAAGAGCCGAGGCCGTTCGTAGGTCGGGATGCACACACTGACCGGATCTGACATTCGATCCTCCAATTCGTCTGCGGCAACGTGCGGCAGCGTTCCCTGGGGGGCTCAGGTGTTTCGTTCTCGTCGATGACGATCAAGCCGGTTCGGCAGCTCAGAATCAATGCCGCATAAACGGCGCAGCAGGAAAAGTGACTTCAGGCTCGTCGGCAGGAACTTCCCTCGAGAGCAGGAGTAGGTGTTGTTGCTGCTTTTGTCTCGCTGCAGTCATCAGTGCAGGGCGTGATTTGCAGGGCGGATGACAGCAGGCATCCGGGAGTGAGATCGATGCTTGATTACTTCAAGCTGCCTTCCGTTGTCGTAATCGCGTTCGTGACAGCTGCATTCACGCCAGTGGGCGGTTCTCAAACGTTGGCAGCCGGAAGCGATCTCGCCGCTAGCGATACGCCTAGCGAAAAGTCACCGGATGATTTTTGCCGGAACAAGCAGGATGGGGTTTATGTCATCGGTGCCGACCCTCTCGTCTTGTCGGAGGGCGAGCGCTTCAATGTCGATCTGTTCGCCTGCCGTGTGACCGATGGGCAAACGGTTCAGATGCAAGTTTCGGGCGTGGCGAGCGACGACAATTTGTTGGAAGAGTCCTATGACGTCGTCGCGCAGAAGGCTCTTTCATCGCGGCCCGGTCTGTCACTTGGACCGGTGACATCGCATAATTTTGAATATCGCTTGCCCGCCGGCACCTATGAATTGAATTTCCCGTTCAAGTTTGCACGCGGGCGAAATTTTACGGGCAGCGATGCGGCTCCGTGGGCACCAGGGAAGCAGGAGCAAATCGATTTCATGATTGCTCCGGGGTCGGTCAATCCGGCGACTATTCATGACTCATCAACCTTTAAGCTTGTTACCGAGGGCCCACGCTTTGCGGGCGGCGATGATCGCGCTGTCCGATGGTCTATTTTGCGTTCCGTTCCGGCGATTGCGGCCGGTGAAAGCGTTGCCTTCGAGCTTGATGAAAGCGGAGCCGCGATCAAGAAGCCGACCAAGATTCGCATCAGTATCCATCCGAGCAGTACGGTGGATGAGGGTGCCTTTCAGGGTCAGGTCGGCGATGCGATAGCTGCAGCGGTGCCGCCGGGAACGTATGATCCATCGAGCGGCGTTTTGATCGTCGATGCTCAAACGAAGTTTCCTATAAAGTTCACGCTGACCGCGCGCGATGATCCTAAATCCGGAGATTTTGTTCTCGGTCTTAAAGACAACGAGACCGGGGAGATCGATGCGGGCCGTGCAGGCGTTCATCTCGGGGACTGGACTTTGCCTCCGGCGAAGCCCGCGATGGGCGTCAATATGGCGAGCGGTGAATTCGGTCAGGGCACGACGTTCAACAAGGATTACGTCTATCCGGAGAATGCGCGGATCGACTGGTCCAAGGAGCAGGGGTTCAAGATCCTTCGCGTCCCGTTCAAGTTTCAAAACATCCAGCCTGGTCCTGACAAAGAAATTCGCCCTCAGGATCTGCAGGAACTCGGTCGCGTGGCATCACGGTGTGCGCGAAACGAGATTGTTTGCATCTTGGATATGCACAATTACGGATCGTATTACAGCGACGACGGCAAGGGGACGGGACTGGCTGGCTCCAACGGCGTTTCCAATCAAAAGTTGGCGGAGCTCTGGGCGAAGCTCTCTGTGCATTTCAAGAACAACCCGTACATCTGGTTTGGCCTGATGAACGAGCCGCACGAGCAGTCGGCGCTCGAGTGGATAAAGACGGCGAACACAATTACTTTGGCCATTCGGGACGCCGGCGCGCCCAACAAGATTGTCTTTCAAGGTTCGTACTGGGATGGTGCGCACTCGTGGGATTCATCGGACAACAGCGTGCAGGTTCTCAAGGCCTACGATCCTCTGAACAACTTCGCCGTTGAAGCTCATCAATACCTTGACCTGGATTCTTCCGGAACATCCTCTTTCTGCATGCCATTCAGCGGTTCGCGTCGTCTCGATCCGTTCACGACGTGGCTGAAGAAGTACAAGATGCAGGGCATCATCGGCGAGGCGGGGTGGGCCAATAATTTCCTTTGTCTCCACGAGGGCGAGGATATGCTCAACAGTTGGAAGAGCGCGATGGCGACGCCATCCGAGGGAGGCTACATAGGTTTCACGTATTGGGCCGCGGGCCCCTGGTGGGATAAGAACTATCCCTATCTCGTCGAGCCGCGCCCCTTCCCGGGCGGCGCGGCGCCACCAATGCTTGACCAACTGAAAAAGTACATTCCGCGCTGACAGTCGTGAGGGGACGTCGTGAGCAATATTTACCCAGTCATTTTGTCGGGCGGGTCGGGGACGCGGTTATGGCCGCTCTCGCGGGCGATGTATCCGAAGCAGTTCATTCGGTTCTTCAACGATCAAAACTCGTCGTTCCTCGGCGCGGCGCTCGGGCGGCTGCCGGGACCTCAGGGTTTCGAGCGGCCGATCCTCCTGTGCAACA
>NZ_JAIELN010000001.1 GCF_019753045.1 Hyphomicrobium sp. | reverse complement strand
TCTATGATTGGCTTTCAGTGTCGGCATCGCGCAGAGATCCTGTTCACGCAGGTGACCTCTTTCGCGACCTGCTGTTCACGCCGGGTTCACGCAGGAATGCAGGCCTTGAGGTTCACCGATGCGTTCAAAGAATCACATGATAGCGGCATAATCTTGTTATAAGACAATACGTTAGAACTGAACCTGGGCGAGCATCGATGGACGCCGGAAAACCCGTCCGGCAATAATCGCACTGCAGAGGTCAGGGGTTCGATTCCCCTCGGCTCCACCAGCCACCCGCTAAGTACCTACAATTGTTAACTTGGCAACCAAATCAGTCACTTACGTATGCCCCTTTAGATCCATCGGGACATGAAAGCAGTGGCCGACACTCATCATCTTCAACGCCGCGGAGCCATTTGGCACTACTAACGTCGTGTTCCGGACGCACTCGCCGAGGCAATCGGCCGACGCTTCATCAAGCGTTCACTTGGCGTCACAAGTCTCGCCGCCGCGTGGAAACGTCGAACGATCGAAGATCTGAAAACCGACGCGCCTTTTGCTGAAGCCGGAAAAAAGGAAAGGCCTCAGCACTAAAAGAGCCGAAGCACTCGCTCGCGGCTCTTATTGAACACGTGCGAAGCACGGTAGAGAATGACACGCCTCGCACGCATCTTTTCACAACAGCTCTGCAACCAGCTCCGCTTCCAGCACCCGCACCCGCATCGTCGGATAGTGCGGATGGTTGGAGAGCAACGCCGTCGGGACAGCGACGACCTCGGCCCCCTTCGCCCGCAGAGGATAGATGGCGGCGCTGTCGCCGAGATGCCCGTGGACGACTTGGCTTTGGATTGAGGTGACGCGCGTCATGCAGCTCCCCCAAATCCTGGCCAATAGTGGCTGTCAGGGGTCGGGCGCCTCCCGAAAATTGCCTGACCAACGCGCACGACGTCGGCGCCTTCCTCGATCGCTTCCTCGAAGTCGCCGGACATGCCCATCGAGAGTTCGCTGAGCGCGGCGTTGCGCTTGACGGCTTCATCGCGCAAACGGCGCAACAATGCGAAGCAGGGCCGAACCTTCGCCGTATCGGCACTGAACAGAGCTAAGGTCATCAGACCGCGCGGCTTCAAGCGTGGAAACTGACCGAGCGCGTCGACGAACGGCATCAGGGTATCCGGGTGCAGACCGAACTTGCTTTCCTCTCCCGAGGTATTGACCTGGACATAGACGTCGAGGAAGCGATCCTCTCGCTCCAGCCTGCTGTTGAGGAGATCGGCGAGTCGCAAGCTATCGAGTGCATGAAATTCTTTGGCGAAGCGCGCGAGGTATTTCACCTTATTGGTCTGGAGATGGCCGACGATACACCAGCCGATGTCGAGCTCTGCAAGTGCGTCGTGTTTCGCTGTCGCTTCCTGAATCTTGTTTTCACCGAATGAGCGGATACCTGCCTCATAGGCAATCCGCAGAATATGCGCCGGCACCGTCTTGGTGATTGGCAGCAATCGCACAGAACCGCAGTCGCGTCCTGCGCGCATGCGGGCTTTATCGATACGTTCCTCGACCGACGCCAAATTGGCTCGGAAGCTGGAGAGTGGATCGCGGCCGAAGCGTTCGATGTCCGCGGTCGACATCCGGATATCGCGTTGATCTATCACCACTCGGGCTCGTCCACTCCCTGTCTCTCTCTGGCTCCAGTCGAAACTATCGCCAAACTGGCTCACATGGTACGTCCAGTTAGCGATTATTTGGGTGATCCAGTTGAGCAAGCACAGTGCCGCGCCGGCAAGCTGCGAAGGATACGGGCGCATTCAGAACTGCGATGTGTCGGCTGGCCGAAGGACGAACGTCCTCACCAGCGTTGCAAAACATTTTTTGCCGGCACCCCGCAATTATATGATTTTGAATGGTCTGGATGGATGTGAGACAGCTTCGCGTGTGACGTGAGCGGGATTCGGCACGGCTTCGACGTGATCTCGCTCGCCAAGGGGGAATTGCATTCCGTTCACTCATGTCCGTACCGGCTCGCGCGCCCGCTTGGCACCATCGATTTTTCCTCTGCGATCTTCACAAGCTCCTGTTTTCGCTGAGCAGCTATCTTGCCTGCGTCGTAACGCTGGGAATCGCGTTCGCCGCAGAGCTTCCGCGGCCGTGGTGGGCCATCCTGACAGTCTATGTAACCGCGCAACCGATGTCCGGTGCGCTTCGGCCTAAGGTCTCCTATCGGCTGATCGGGATCGTCCTCGGCGCAATCGCGTCAATCTTGCTCGTGCCGAATCTGCAAAATTCCCCGGAGCTTCTGGTTCTCAGCCTTGCCGCTTGGACGGGGACATGCATCTATCTCGCTGTCTCCGATCGGACCCCGCGTGCTTTTTTGTTTCAAATGGCTGGCTTCAGCGCAGCGGTCATCAGCTTTCCCTACCTCGACGATCCGGGCAACATCTTCACCACCACCATTTCGCGCGTCGAGGAAATGACTGTCGCGATCGTGGCTGTCACGCTGGTTCATTCCGTGATGCGTCCGTGGAATGTTCGGGAAATCATTCAGGAGCGCGCGCGGAGCTTTCTCCGCGATGCGATGGAGTGGGCGGATGGCGCACTCGATGCTCAGCATAAAAATCTAAGCAACTCGCGGCGCCAACGCGTAGCCGCCGACGTGACGGAACTCGGCATTGTCGCGATCCATCTTCCGTACGACATGCCCGGGCTCACAAGTACGCGGGCAGTGGTCTATGCCCTGCAACGGAACCTCGCGTCGCTGATTTCGCTTGCATCCGCTGTTGCGCACCGCGTCGACTTGTTGAGTGGCAAGCCAACGGACAAAGACTTGGCGGCATTGATCGACGATACTCGCGACTGGCTTCAAGAGAGAGATAGACAGCGGGCGGACGAGAATGCCGACGAGCTCATAGCGCGCGCAAGATTGTTAGGTCGAAAAAGCAGCTCGCGCGCGGATTGGTCCGCATTGATTGCGGCGAGCTTGGCGGAGCGGCTGGCCGAATTCATCGAAACGGTGCGTGAGGCGGAGACTCTCGTCATGGCCCTCGACGGGAAGCCAGCTCGCATAACGTTGGGGAACGGGAACGAGAAGCCTCGGCAGCTGTCGCAGGATCGTGCTCTGGCAGTTCTCGCGGGGGCAGCCACGGCGGCAGCTATCGTTCTCTACTGCTTGATATGGATCCTGCTCGCTTGGCCGGCAGGATCGGCGACGGCGGCTTTCGCGGCTCTTGTCACATGCTCCTTCGCTGCGCAAGAGGATCCGGCTCCTGCGATCCGCCGCTATCTTTTGGCGACGCTTGCTACATTTCCGATCGCTGCGATCTACATGTTCGTCGTGTTGCCGTGCGTGGATGGCTACGCGATGTTATCCTTAGCGCTCGCGCCAGCGATGATTGGGATCGGCTACATCCAAGCCGATCCTGCGCGCTCGACAATCGCGCTGCCGATGTTCTCGTGCCTTATCGTGGGATTGGGTTTCGTCGACTCCTTTCAGCCGGATTTCACTTCATTCGTGAACACCGGAATCGCGCAGGTCATGGGTATTGTCGTGACGATTGCCGTCACGCGCCTTTTTCGGTCCGTCGGTGCGGAGTGGACCGCGCGCGCATGGTGAGACGCCAATGGAGCGAGCTCGAATCCCTGGCGAACGCGCGAAGCGAGCCTGATTTCGGAAGCTGGACAGCACATGCCCTCGACCACGCCGGGCAAATAGCGGCACGCATCGCCGTCACAGGGGAAGGGGACGAGGAACACGCCGCAGACGGGCTCAGCGACATCCGTATTGGCCGAAATATTCTGCATCTGCGTCGGGCAGCGGCATTTGCACATGGAAGCATCGAGAGGTCGATAGACGCGTTGCTGGCGGAAGTCGCTCAATTGTTTCGGAGACGTCGCCTCGTTGGAGATTGGTCGCCGCCGCACGACAGCTTCTGGTCGGCGCTCGACAACGCAATTGTAGCTATCCGAACCATGGAGGATGATTCCATCCGTCATCAGGCGCTGCTTGCCGCAGTCGGCATTCGTTGCAACCTTCTTCCGTCAACATCCCTTACAGAGCGAGCTATCGCCGCATGATCGACGAGGTACAGTTCTTCGGCGTGTATGTTCCTGCCGCACTTTGTTGGGCAATCATCGCCAGCCTTCTGACGTACTGGTTGCGCCCGTTGGTTCATCGCTTGCCTTTAGACTTGGTCAGCTGGCGCCCTGCTCTTTTTGATATCGCAATTTTTGCGGTTCTTTGGTGGGGGCTTGCGGTGCTCGCGGACGGGCGCTTCTTGCCGACAAGGTTCCCCGTATGATGAACGGCTTGCTTTGGAGCCGCACGCTCGGAACCTTGCTCCTCGTGGCGCTCTCACTTGCGGGACTTCAGGCGCTTTGGCAGCGATATCAGATCGAACCCATTACGCGTGACGGGAAGGTCAGAGCCGATGTCGTCCAGGTGGCAACGGACGTTTCCGGACTGGTGACCGAGGTACGAGTTCAGGACAATGAATATGTCCATAAAGGCCAGATCCTTTTGGTTATGGACCGGCCGCGTTATGAGCTGGCGCTACAGCGCGCGGTTGCCACGCTTGCAAGCGCCCAGGCGACCTATGCTCAGGCGGAGAGAGAGGATCGCCGCAATCGGTCCATGTCTACCGTTATCGCTGCCGAAAAGATTGAGCAGGGCGGTGCCAAGGTCGACGAATTGCGTGGCCGCGTAGCGGAAGCGACTTCGGCCCGCGATCTTGCAGAACTCAACCTTGATCGTACCAACGTGCGCGCGCCGGTCGATGGGTATGTCTCCAACATGACCCTTCAGCCCGGCGTTTACATGAAGGCGGGAGAGGCAGTCGCGGCGCTCGTTTATGCGAAGTCCATGCGTATCGAAGGGTATTTCGAGGAAACCAAAATTCCGGCCATCCATGTAGGCGACACAGCCGTCGCCTTTCTCATGGGAGTCGGAGAGCCGGTGCATGGTCATGTCGAAAGCATAGCGTCCGGCATCACGGATCGCGAGCGCAGCGAGCGCGAAACGGCATTGGCAAACGTCAATCCCTCGTTCTCGTGGGTTCGCTTAGCGCAACGCATTCCCGTCCGCATCGCGATCGATGAGATTCCGGCGGGGCTCAAGCTGATCGTCGGACAGACAGCGACGGTCGAAATCAAACCGCGGCCCGGCAATCCGACGGTCAAGCGGAGCTTTCCGTGGTGAAAGTCATCCTGCAGGCAATAGGGATATGTCTACCGCTTCTCGCCGGCTGTACCGTCGGTCCGGATTATCACCTGCCCGGACAGGCGCTCGTAAATGCACTTCCTGCGGACGCGGCGTTCGCTTCCAAAACCGGGATGACGAGTTCCGGCGAGCCGGCTGCCGACTGGTGGCGCCTGTATGATGATACAACGCTCTCCGATCTTGTTGAGAGGGCATTGCGCGCCAATACCGACCTGCGCATCGCTGAAGCTAATCTTGAGCAAGCTCATGCGCTGCTCGCGGAAGCCGAGACCGGCCGCCAGATCAACGGAAGCGCTGCCTTCGAGACGAGTTACGTCCAGCAATCCGCCGAAGCCAACCTTAGCCACATCAAGCCGCCCCAGCATCAGATCGCCAATCTCGGGATCGCCATCAACTATGACCTTGATTTGTTCGGCGGCATCAAGCGCGGCACCGAGTCGGCGTCTGCAAATGACGAGGCGGCCGTTGCCGCGCGCGATCTTGTCCGCGTGAACGTTGTCGCCGATACGACTCGCGCATATGCGGACATTTGCAACTCCGGAAGCGAATTGGAGTCCGCGCGACGAACAGCTGCCATTCAGCTGCGGACGATTTCGTTGACGCGCACGATGGCAACGAACGGCCGCGTCGCGTCGTTCGACATTGATCGGGAGGAGGGCCTTTATCGGCAGTTCAAGTCGCAAATTCCCATGCTCGAGGCACGTCAAATCAATGCGGCGTATCGATTGACGACGCTCATAGGGCAGCTTCCGGAAAGCTACGATCGTTCTCTACTCAACTGTCGGCGGCCATTGAAATTGGCATCGAAGATCCTGGTGGGAGATGCTCACGGTCTTCTCAGCCGCCGTCCGGACGTTCGCGCCGCTGAACGCCGGCTTGCGGCATCGACGGCGATGATCGGCGTCGCGACCGCGGAACTCTATCCGGACGTAAAAATCGGAGCATCCATCGGCACCCAGGGCGCAGCTACGGATCTATTTGGGCCGCTCACCAATCGCTTTGGCGTCGGGCCTATGATCAGTTGGAACGTGAATCACAACGTGGCCCGCGCGCGCGTTGCCGGCGCTGAAGCGCGAAGCAATGCGAGCCTCGCGCTGTTCGACAAGACAGTTCTCGTTGCGCTTCGTGAAATTGAAAGCGCAATGACTAACTACGCATACAGTCTCGAGCGGTTGGAAAACCTAAGGCATGCCCGGGACCGAGCCGGCAAGGTCGCGACCGATGCCCGGAGGTTGTGGCAAGGAGGCAGTGCGGACGCGCTGACCTCGTTGGATGCCGACCGCAGTCTTGCGGCAGCCGAGCAAGCTTATGCCGCCGGGCAAACGGACGTCAGTCAGTACCAGATTGCAATCTTCCTGGCTCTGGGCGGAAGTTGGCAGGTACCGCAGGTGCAGAAATCGCGCTTGTCCGGAAATGCGGTTTCACAGGGAAAGTCCGGCTGACGGAACTTGATTGCGGGGCTTTCTACTCTCGTCTCTCCCGTGCGCATCGCTTTCCAACGGCATCTGATGCTTGAAGTTGGACCTTCCGAGGCGGGGTCAGGGTCAGCCGTTTCCTCGCATTACGATATTTTTTTTCCGTTTGGGCATGTAAAAGGCTCGGCGACAGCGTTCCTATGCATCGCCTCGAGATTTTCGTTTGTTGGATTCGGAACAAGATGGACATCACTGCTGCTCGAACATTTCTCGAGGTTCTTAAGACGGGAAGTTTCGTGGCGGCCGCCGCGAATTTGCATGTTACGCAAACGGCAATCGGAGCGCGCATCCGAGTCCTCGAACAAGAGCTCGGATGTCCGCTTTTTGTTCGCAATAGGATTGGCACACAGCTGACGCCGGCCGGCCAGAAGTTTCAGAGATACGCGGTGAGCCTTGTCCGTCTCGCAGACCAGGCGACGCAGTCCATCAGGTTGTCCCAAGCCCAAGAAGCAGTCGTGATGTTGGGGGCGGAACTCAGCATATCTCATCCGATCGTTCCTCTGTGGCTTGTCTGGATGCGCCAAACCTATCCTGCATTGGCGCTTTCGGTGCGTGTCGATACTTCTGACCGGCTCATTGACCAAGTCCAAGAAGGCTCGCTCGACGCCGCTATTCTCTACGGGGCACCCCGACGCCCCGGACTGGTAGCTGAACTCATTTTTGAGGAAAAGTTAGTGTTGGCAGAGTCGAGCCATCCCACGCAGCCGATCGACGAGATCCAAACCGTTCAAATCGATTGGGGTGAGGAATTCGCCGGCGCTTATTATTCCACCTTTCCCGATGAGGGCGCCTCTGCCGTTGCCGTCAGCTACGGTCCCCTTGCGCTTGAATACATCTTGGCTGTCGGCGGCCGCGGATATTTTAGACGTGGCTTCATCGATCCCTATTTGCGGGATGGGCGACTATCTCTGGTGAAGAGCGCACCAGAATTTTCTTATTCTGCATATGCCGTGCATTCTCCGCGGGCAGACAAGACTATTGTCGCCCATATACGCGAGGGACTTCGTGCTTGTTCGTCACGGCTCGTAAATGGCGGCTCGAAAAGCCAAGCACGCAAATAAGATCGATTGGCCGCCTCGGGCTCATCGAGCGGCACCGGAGAAGGCTGGGGCGGCTCCTTCGGAGCAGGCGGCAGGGTCGGAAGCTCTCCGGGCTCCTGCGTGGGGAAAGGAATTCTGGGAGGATCGTTGCCGTTTTCCATCCCTGCCTCCTTGGCTTCTTCCTAATCGTCTGACGGAGCATTCCGATCAATTTCGCAACGCCTTCCGAGCAGGGTGCGTTCCCTTGAGGGCTTTCAGAAATTAATGGGTTGCCCGTGAGTGGGTTGAAAGCATGAAGGCCCGGCAGGGATTGCGGATCCCTCCGGGCCTATGATGGAACGCTCCGATCTTCGCGGTGACTTTCGAAACTCTAATGTCCCGCGGCAGTCGAATCTTTGCTCAATGGCGTGACGAGCCCAAAGGGATTGCCGTCAGGATCGGCGACAATCGCAAGTCGGCCGATGTTGTTGGCATCGGTCGGAGCCTTGAGAACTTTACCGCCCTTTTTCAAGGCTTCGACAACGGCATCGTCGACATTGCTGACTTGAATGTAGGTTAGCCAGCCAGGCTTGGGATCGGTCGGCTCCTTGCCGTCATACTTCGCGAGCCCGGCGCTCTCGTTGCCGTTCTGCATGAATAGAGTGTATTCGTTTTCCCCGGCAGCGGGAGGACGAGAGGTATCTTCCGCCGCAACGATCTTCGGCGTCCAGCCGATCACGCCCGCATAGAAATCGCGGCTGCGCTCCGGGTTGGCGCTGATGAGTTCGTTCCACCACACGCTTCCGTTATCGGCCTGTGCGGCTGGTGCTGCGTTCTGGGCATTGGCCGGGAGCGAAAAGAAAGCGGCGAATACAGCCGAGAATAATGTGATAACGGCGATGCGCGGCTTCGAAATAATTTGGGACATGGGACCCCACTCCTGGTTCGGATCGAATTTGGAGACACCTAAGCAAGCGTAATGCCAACAATGAGCACGACCCCGCACAGAGGTTTTCGGTGCGGAATACGGCTCACTTCGGAGTACACGGCATAATATAGGTAAATCCGCGGAAGCCGTCGTAGTCTTTGCCTTTTACGAAGGGGACAATGGCAACGCGCTTATCCTCTGTCGGCGGATTATTCAGACCAAGAAGCGATAGAGGGTCGATAAGCTCCGCGCTGTCGTTCCACCAATCAGGTGCATCGTAACGATTGGTACGCCACGTCAGTTCATCATGATCGGCTTTCCAGACTTCCCAATGAACCTCCGGCAGATAGGTCTGGTTTTCACCGGGATGCGTGACGCGAGCCAGCCGGTCACCGCGCTTCACCTTTTGTCCTTCGCTGAAATGTTTGATTTCGTCGAAGTCCAGGTGATCGAACTCGGAGTAATAGAATTTCGGCCCACTGGTAAGATTTAGATCGTCACGATCATGCTGGATCAGGAGGGCGCCTTCGGTGCCCCATTTCCAATTTGCCTTCCAAGCCGCGCGCACTGTTCCCGACGCCGGCGCCAATATCCATTCGCCCAATCGGCCGACATCGACGCCGGTATGAATTTCATCGCGGCGCGTACCGTCGACGTCAATCCAACTCCCATATGGTGAGGAAATGGGTGTGCAATTGTAATCCGCCGGGTAATTCGGTTTTAAGCCGCTAGGTGTAACACTAGGTGCGTCGTCAGAATCAGCGGCATTTCCCATTGTGGCCGCGAGCGTGGCGAAGAAGCCAACGACGATAAAAAACGCATACCGAAGTAAAAGCACGCCCTTTAAACTCGCTAGAATCTTCAATACCAATACCCTTGCGACACCGATTTGAAAGTGTCGCTGATTTTTTGACAAAAAAATGCAGTTTACCTTTATATCAGCAATTTGATCAGTAAGCATAGTTTATCATTTCATTAACACCAAATTCTTTTTAGAGCAGATCGCATGCGACCCGCGACGACGCGCGTCTGTGTTCGACTGCATTGATTGCAAAAATGGCTCGTCTATTTTCTTTTCCGGGGAAATTAACCCAAAGTCCTCCCGCGCGCGGGGCAGAGGTGGAAATCTCTGTTAATGCGTTCGAAGCCGAGCACGAATTCCCGGGTGTACGAATTTGGTACGTGCCACACGCCACCGCAAGTAACCTTGCGGAGCATTTCGGGACGGCGACCGAAGCCGACATCGATGAGTTCGCATCGATACGCAACGTCGAAATGCGTCGTCGCTCGCTTGCGACACGTGCCGTTCTTCGAAAAGCATTGACTGAAAGTGTTGGCGGCCGGACGGCACCGCACGAGTGGAGTTTCAAAAGGTCTGCGTGGGGAAAGCCGACGTTAGCGAACAACGCAAATGCGTTGAATTTCAGCTGTTCTCACACACGCTGGGCGTCCGTTGTAGCGGTATCTACGTGCGGTCCAATTGGTATCGATATTGAAAATGCCATCGCTGATACGAATGACGCATGGCTTTCTGACGTCTTCACGACTGATGAACGCGCGGCACTGAAATCGATGGCTGTGGGGGAGCGGGAAACGGCGGTTTCTCGGCTTTGGGCGCTCAAAGAAGCCTACCTCAAGATGCTTGGCACCGGAATTGCTGAAGCATCAACAGTTGCATTTGATCCCCGCAACGATCGCCTTTGGCCGGAACATCAGAACCGCCAGCGCGAACCGGTAACGTTCCGGACATGGATCGCCAAATGCCAAGGGCATCGACTTTCCGTGGCTGTCGCAATGGGCGGCCGCAAGGGAGAAGGGGGCTCGTGGCGTCAGCCGATCGAGGAAGCCCGTGTCAGTATACGAACCAAATCGGCATTCGCTGGAAACTGGGCGAATAAGAGAGCCACGGCTCCTCCATCACTATTTCGAATTCCAAGCGCAGCGGCGGCCTGATCATCCTGCAATCGAATTTGCGGGTGAAACGCTCACATATGAAGAGCTTGATGCGGCCGCAAATCGCATAGCCAATTATTTGGTTTCTTGCGGAATTGGCGCCGAGGATCTCGTCGGAATCTATCTTAAGAAATCGCCGGAGCTTTACGCGGCAATTCTCGGCATTTTGAAAGCCGGCGCCGCCTATGTGCCGATTGATCCGCGTTCGCCGTTGGAGCGTATCCGCGCAATAGAAGATGACGCGCAGTTGCGTTTAATCATCTCGGAGAACGCGCTCGCAGGCGTGATCGAAGGTAAAGTCTCGACACCGCTCCTGCTGGCAGATCGGCAACGGCACGTTCTGGCCGGGCAATCGGACGAGTCCGTCGACCTTCTGCTCGATGCGCAAATCCATCCGAGTGCGTTGAGCTACATTATTTACACATCGGGTTCGACCGGTCGCCCAAAGGGCGTGATGATCGAACATCGCAACGTCGTCGCTTTCGTCAAATCGCTGCGCTCAGTCTACAAGGTGACGGCGAACGATCGCGTCTACCAAGGATTCTCGACCGCCTTCGACGCATCGGTGGAAGAAATCTGGGCTGCGTTTTCTCGTGGTGGAACGTTGGTCGTTCCGCCCGAAGAAGTCGAAAGGTCGCCGGCAGACGTCGCCCAATTCATCGACGATATGCAAATCAGTTATTTCTCGACCGTGCCGACGATGCTCGCGATGATCGATCGCGATCTGCCGTCTGTGACGACGCTCGTTCTTGGCGGCGAAGCCTGCTCGCAAGAGCTGGTGACGCGGTGGGCAAAGCCGGGACGCCGAATGCTGAATACGTACGGTCCAACGGAGGCGACCGTCGTTGCCACGTGGCATGAGTGCGTAAGCGGCGAGCCGGTTGCCATCGGCAGGGCTCTACCGGGCTATTCCACGCACGTGCTCGACGAAAATTTCCAGCCCGTGGCGCCCGGAGAAAACGGCGAGCTGTTCATCGGCGGTGGTGGTGTCGGGCGCGGCTACAGGCGTCTCGAAGCGCTTACAGATCAGCGCTTTGTTGCCGATTCATTCGAACCGGCAAAGCGAGGCCGATTGTATCGCACCTACGATCATGTGCGGCTCGGGCATGAAGGCGAACTGTATTTTCTCGGGCGCCTCGACGATCAGGTTAAGCTCCGCGGTTTTCGCATCGAGCTTTCCGAGATAGAAGCCGTCCTGATGGAGCATCCTCAAATCAAGGCCGCGGCGGCAGCCGTCATCGCGGTCGGAGACGACATCAAGGAGCTTGCGGCTTTCGTCGTCTGTCACGGAGCGGACGAAAGTCTCGATCGTCAAGCGGTCGACGAACTGCTGCGACGGCGCATGCCCGCATATATGGTGCCCCAATATCTCGACGTCATCGACGAGCTTCCGATGTCGACGAGCGGCAAGGTCGACCGGAAAAATCTCCCCCAACCCCAGACGCTGCTGAAGGGCACCGGCAATATCGTCGCCCCTGCAAGCGAACTCGAGGCGCGCATCGCGGCGGCCTGGTCTGAAGCGTTTCGCCTGCCGAGCATTTCGGTCACCGACGATTTCTTTCTCGATCTCGGCGGACATTCACTCTTGGCTTCGCGGTGCGCGAGCCTCGTGCGTGAAGCGATCGCGGGCGTTCAAATCTCGGTTCGCGACTTCTACGAACATCGCTCCGTACGGGCTCTCGCCTCCGTTCTCGAAAGCCGCATGGGCGCAGATAAACAGGAAAACCCGGCGCAGGCGGACGTATCGGAGGAAGCCTTCAAAAGCGTGCATCCGTTGATGCGCTGGACGACGGTGTCGCTCCAGGCTTTGAGTGTCGCGGCGTATTACAGCATTATTTTGGCGCCGCTCGCGTATATGGTGTTGATCGCGACCGCCGTGGTCGACGGTCAGATCACGTGGCAGCGCGCGGCGCAAATTTCGACCGTTGTGGGCTTCGCCATCTGGCCGAGCATGCTGTTCTTGAGCATCGCGCTCAAGTGGCTCGTCATCGGTCGTGTCAAACCTGGCCGCTATCCGCTCTGGAGCTTCTATTACTTCCGGTGGTGGTTTGTGACCCGTTTCCAAGCCTTGAGCTGGTCGGAAATGTTCGTGGGCACGCCGTTGATGAATCTCTATTGGCGCGCAATGGGCGCCAAGATTGGGCGCAACGTCTTGCTGTCGACATCTCTGTGCGGCGCCTACGACGTCGTCTCGATCGGCCGCGGTTCGAGCATCGGTCTCGAAAGCCAGATCCTCGGATATCGCGTTGAGGACGGTTACCTCGTTATCGAACGGGTCGACATCGGCGAGAATTGCTTCATCGGCATGCACTGCAATCTCGGTCTCGGCACGAGCATGGGCGACGGCGCACGGCTCGACGATATGTCGTCGCTACCCGACGGCACCGCTATGGGAAGTTACGAATGCCGCCGCGGATCGCCGGCGCTCTTGGCGGAAGTCGTAACTCCTGAAGCCACGACGCCTTCGCCGACGCTGCTGCGAACGTTCACGTTCGGAGCGCTGCATCTCGCGCTCATTTACGTGATGGGATATTTTCTGATCGCGACGATCATTCCATCCGCCATTATCATTGCGCTTGGACTGTCGTTCGGTGGTCCGCTCGGTGGCGCGATCGGCGCGTTCATCGCGGTACCGGTCGGAGTCCTGGCCTACGCGATCGGCGCAATTACGATTGTTACCCTGCTCCAGCCGTCCGAGGCTGGCCAAATGCCGGTTTTCAGCCTCGCCTACCTGAGGCATTGGTTTGTCAGCTATCTGCTGAAGAACACGCAGACCATCCTGTTGCCGGTTTACGCGACCGTCTACTGCCCGGTCTTTCTCCGCGCTCTGGGCGCGAAGATCGGCGCGGGCTCGGAAGTTTCAACCGTTTCCCATGTTACGCCGAGTCTCCTCGATGTCGGCGATGGCAGCTTCCTGGCCGACGCTTGCCTCATCGGCGGAGAACGGGTCAACGCTGGTACGGTCGAGATCGGAGCAGTGCGCATCGGCTCGCGCTCGTTCATCGGCAACAGCGCGCTCATTCCGGGCGGTCACGCTGTCGGCGACAACGCGTTGATTGGCGTCGCGTCGACGCCGCCGGCGAACGCCTCTGAAATTCCCGACCATACGCGTTGGCTGGGTTCGCCCGGGTTTGCTCTCCCGCAAACGCAGCCCAATGTTTGCTTCAACGACGCGGAAATATTTGAGCCGACGCGCCGCGCGAAGATCGCACGGACGATGACCGATACGCTACGCATACTATTGCCGGGCTTTATCGTCGCCGCGGAAGGCATCGCGTTAGCGAGCTATCTCGTAATTGGCTATCGCAGCTGGCCGCTCTGGATCGTGATCGCAGGCATTCCGTTTGTCGCGGCGGCTCTTGCGGCCGGGTCCATTGTACTGACGGCTCTTGTCAAGCAGCTGTTCGTCGGCCGTATCGCGCCGACAGTGAAGCCTCTCTGGTGCCGGTTCATCTGGAACAACGAGCTCGTGAATGGCGTGTACGAAACAGTGGCGGCGACAACCATGACGCCGCTGATGGGGACCCCGTTCATCTCATCGTGCTTGCATATGATGGGCTGCAAAATCGGGAAGTGGTGCTATCTCGAAACGACACTCTTTTCCGAATTCGATCTCGTCAACATCGGTGACCGCGCGTGCCTGAACGTCGGCGCGACGATCCAGAACCATCTCTTCGAGGATCGGGTCTTCAAGGCCGATCACATCAAAATCGGCGACGGCTGCACCGTCGGTAATATGGCGGTCGTTCTCTACGGAACGGAAATGCACGCCGCGTCGAACCTCGGTGCGCTATCGGTCCTGATGAAAGGCGACGTCCTGCCGGCCGGGACGCGCTGGCACGGCACGCCGTGCGAGCCTCTTGCCTTGCCGAAGGCAAGGGTCGCCGTAAGAAACAATCTGCGGGTCGTCGACGGCCGCTCTTATGCACAACCTAGAAGGCCAGCGCGGCTGGTGAAAAGGCAAATCGGGTTGCTACACGTCCCCGTGTGAGTACAACTAATGTGAAACTGTGGCACCGCGGACATCACCGCGGCGCCTACGCATTTGATCATTGACGTTCAAACTCGACTCTGGCACGCGAATCACATCCCCTCATTACCGTAGAGAGAAGTATCAGACCGTGATTCGACGTCTTCGTATTGAGGATGGTCGTCTGCGCTCGCGACTTTGTGCTTGAGGAAGACCAATGAAGAAACTTTTTGCGGTGATGGCATGCGGAGCGGCGATGCCCGCAATGGTCGCGCCCGCGCTCGCCGATGGACCTTTCTCTTTGAAAGACACGCCAGTTCAGGTCGAAGTGCCGAGCTGGTCGGGAATATATTTCGGAGTCAGCGGTGGCTTCGGGCAGAACCATTCGAAAAACAACTATCACGATAGCGAGGGCACGACCTCGTCCAAAAATGAATTCGCCGATGGTGGCCTGGTCTCGCTGATTTACGGCATCGACCGGCAGGTGGGCAGCCGCTTCGTTGTCGGCGCCTTCGCCGACTTCTCGGTCTCCGAATTGAATCGCGGCAACGAAGACATTCAAAACGCCATGACGATCGACCGCTCATGGGCGATCGGCGCGCGCGCTGGCGTTCTGGTCAACGAGCGGACGCTGGTCTACGCGACCGGCGGTTACACACAGGCTCACTTCTCCAATGATGGATGGTGGGACATAGACCCAGACGGCGGCGGACCGCCGGTTGCCGGCAGGGGCGGCCAGTACTTCGGCGGCTATTTTGTCGGCGGCGGCATCGAGCGGCGGATTTCCGATAACTTCTATCTGCGCGGCGAGGCGCGTTATTCGGATTTCTCAGGCAGGGTTACGAATAGCGGGACCGTTGACGGGGTCGATTTCGTAGACCGCGAAGTTCCCTCGATTTGGACGGTGCAGGCAGGGCTCGTCTATAAACTCGACCGCTCAAAAGTTTTGAACCCCGACCCGATCACGGAAGATCGCGGCCCGAAGGTCATTACCTACAACGGAATCGACGCAGCGAATGACGCGGTTGCTTACTACGGCGGCACGGTCTTCGGCTTGAGCGGCGATCTTTACAAGAATGGCTTCCTGCTTCGCACGCAGGGCATCATCGCGGATTACAACTACAAGGCGGGTGAGCCGGTCAATTCAACAGTAGATGCGGACGACCGGTCGCTGGACATTATGCTCGGCTATCAATGGGTCTTCTCCAACTGGAGCGCCATTGCCTACCTCGGCTACGAGGTGCGCAACATCCATTTGTCACCCTTTGACCCGAACAACGACGTCCGCGGTGGCGCCGATGGCTTCAAAGTCGCCGTCGAACTCGAGACCGACGATGAAAGCCCGCTGTACGGAAGCTTGGAAGGCAGCTACTCGACCGCCTTCAACTCGTACTACGCGGAAGCTCGCGTGGGCTACAACGCGAAGACTTTCATCTTCGGACCTGAAAGCTCCGTTTACAGCGACGAGGGTAACATCGCGACACGCGTCGGCGCATTCGCAACGATCCCATTCCATCTCTGGTGGAGTGGTCTCCCGGCCAAGTTGACCTTCAACGTCGGCCAGCAGTTCGTGAACAACAGCGGCGAAACGAGAGCCGGCGGCGAAGGTGCTTACGGCGGATCGATGCTGCGCGTCGATTTCTGACGCGGCGCGGGGCCAAGCCCGAGACGAATAAAAAAGGCGCGTGCTGAGTTCTACGTGAGCCGGCCGCGCCTTTCTCTTTGAGCGCTATTCGAACTTAATTGACGGCGCCGGTTGTGACAGTGCGCTTCTCGCCGGCCTGCGGTGGCGGAGCGGTGAGAGGCTGCACCGGAGATCCAGGCCCGATCTTCTGCAGATTTCCAGTGATGACGAGATCTTTCTCGCTCACGCCGACCACGCTGATGAGATCTCCATCCGTCGGGCCTGTCGTCACCAGTTTCTGCTCCGCCATGTTCTTCTCGCCGACGACGTACACATACTTCCCGAGCTGGCTCGAGCCGAGTGCGGTCTGCGGCACCATTAGAGCATTGGCGTCTTCACCGGCATGAATGCGGATGCGAACGTATTGCCCAGGCAAGAGCGCGCGATCGGCGTTGGCGATGGTGGCGCGGGCCGTGAGCGTCCCAGTCAGCCGGTCGACGCTGTTGTCGATGAACGTGATCGTGCCTTTGTGCTTCGCCTTGTCGTCTCCGGGAACGAAGATCTCCGCCGCCGTTTGGCCGCTCGCATGCACCTTCTGGATGGCGGCGAGATCCGCCTCGCTCGGATTGAACGTCACGTAAATGGGATCGATCTGGACCAGCGTGTTGAGGGCAGCACCCGCAACGTTGATGAGCGCACCGATCGCCGCTTGGTTCTTGCCCAGCCGTCCGGCGAACGGCGCACGAATTTCGGTATATTCAAGATTGAGCTCCGCCTCCCGGATGGCGGCTTCGTCAATCGCTATGGCGGCGTCGGCTTGGCGCAGTGAACTTGATCGCTGATCGAACGTATCCTTGGCGAGCCACCCGCTTTTGGTGAGTTCCGACCCGCGCTCGAGACTGGAGCTGGCGTATTCCCGCGCAGCGATATCGCGCTGCTTCTGAGCTTTTGCGCGATCGAGCGCCGCTTGATAATCCCGCGGATCGATGACGTACAGAAGGTCGCCGGCGGCCACGTCCGCGCCATCGGGAACATTCTGCTTCTGGACGTAGCCCGAAACGCGAGCCTGCAGCGTGATGTCACGAATGGATTCCGTCCGCGCCGGATATTCGAGATAAATACTCACCGGGCGTTTGATGACAGACTCGACCGGTACGGGCATGACGAAGCCAGCCTGGGGTGCCTCGGCCGCCGGCTTCTCGAGCGAAGCGACAAGCTTCTCGATTTCTTGCCGGTGAACGTAGGCCGCACTGCCAGCGGCAACCAGCAAAGCCAAGCCAATAATCTTCCAAAGGCGCATCGCGAAATCCCTGTCTATTCGGCGGCAGCCGGATGCGAAGCATCACTGCCTGATGTGTCGACCTTCCCGGAAGTGTGGGCATCACGCCCTTCCCGCCACTCTTCAATAACCGCGTAAAACACCGGAACGAACAGCAGTGTAAGCAGCGTCGCCGCCAACATTCCGCCGAAGACTGTCGTTCCGATCGATTGACGGCTGGCGGCACCCGCCCCACTCGCTATCATGAGCGGAACGACGCCAAGAATGAAAGCGAATGCGGTCATCAAAATGGGGCGCAACCGGAGCCGCGCCGCTTCCATCGCCGCTTCAACGATGGACAAGCCCTCGAGACGTCGTCTCTTTGCGAACTCGACGATCAGAATGGCGTTCTTCGCCGCAAGACCGATGAGCATGACGAATCCGATCTGCGAATAGACGTCGATTTGCAGGCCGCGAACCCAGATCGCGAGGAGCGCGCCGAACAGTGCGAGCGGCACTGCAAGCAGAACCATGAACGGCATCGACCAGCTTTCGTATTGCGCGGCAAGGATCAAGAACACGAAAATGCTCGCCAACGCAAAGACGACGAGGGCGATCGAACCCGCCTTCAGTTCCTGGAATGTAATGCCGGTCCATTCATAACCGAAGTCGCGAGGCAGAGCCGCCGCCGCGGCGCGTTCCATGGCCTGAATGGCCTGCCCGGTGCTGTAGCCCGGCGCGGGGCCGCCGTTGATCAGCGCTGAAGCATAGTTGTTGTAGTGAGGAACCGTCTCAGGACCGACGATCGGCTTCAGCGCGCCGAGCGTGCTGAGCGGCACCATGCCGCCCGTCGCGTTGCGAACGTAAAGCCGCGAGAGGCTCGACGGATCGGAGCGTGCATTGGTGTCCGCTTGCAGCGTCACGCGGAACGTGCGCCCGAAAAGATTGAAGTCGTTCACATAGAGCGAACCGAGATAGATCTGTAGTGTGTTGAATACGTCGGGCAGATTGAGCCCCAGCAGTTTCGCCTTCGAGCGATCGAGATCGTAGTTGAATTGCGGCGTCGAGGTCGAAAACGAAGTGAAGAGCTGCTGCGCATCGAGCTCCGGTTGTTTGCGGGCTTCTGCGATCAATGCCTGTGTGGCGTCGTTGAGCGCAGTGCTGCCGCGGCCCGTCAGATCTTCGACCTGGAATTCAAATCCGCCGGTCGTTCCGAGGCCCGGTATCGACGGCGGGTCGAAACTGAGCACGACGGCCTCGGGGATCATGAGCAACTGCCCGCGAACCGCCTGCACCAGACGCGACGCGCTTTGCTCGGGCGGCCGCTCGTTCCACGGCTTCAGAATGGCGAATTCAACGGCGGAGTTCGATTGCGCCGCGTTCGTCAGGAAGTTGAGGCCGCTGATCGAGCCAACGATATCGACACCCGGGGTGTTTTCCAGAACGTCTCTGACCTTCTTGGCGACGGCATCGGTTCGTTCGAGCGATGCCCCGTCCGGTAGCTGGACGACGACGAAAAAGTATCCCTGGTCTTCGACGGGCAAAAATGTCGAAGAAATGCGCTGGGAGATCAGATACGTGGCGCCGAGCACGGCCGCGAAAAGGAAGAGCATCACCCAGTGGATGCGTATCATGAAGCGCACCAGGTGAGCGTATCCGTGCGAGATCCGGTCGAAGCCGGCGTTGAACCAGCGAAAGAGCACGAACGATGGAGGCCCGCGATGGCGAAGGAAGACCGCGGCCAGCGCAGGGCTGAGCGTTAGCGAGTTGAAAGCCGATATTCCGACTGAAATCGCGACCGTTAGCGCGAACTGATTATAGAGACGGCCCGAGACGCCCGGGATGAACGCCACGGGAATAAACACGGCCATGAGCACGCCGGTCGTCGCGATGATCGGACCCGTCACTTCCGACATGGCCTTCAAAGCCGCGGCCATCGGCTTGAGGCCGTTTTCCAGCTGCCGCTCCACATTCTCGACGACCACGATGGCGTCATCGACGACGAGGCCGATCGCCAGCACCATGCCGAGAAGACTGAGCATGTTCAGCGAGAATCCAAGCACGTGCATGATGACGAGCGTCGCAATCAGCGAAACCGGTATCGCGATCGTCGGAATGATCGTCGTGCGCCAGCTTTGAAGAAAGATGTAAACAACGAGAACGACCAGGATCAACGCCTCGAGCAGCGTGAAAACCACGTCATGCATGGCCGCTGAAACAAAGCGGGTCGTGTCATAGTGCATGCCGTAGGCGATCCCCTTCGGGAACCGCTTGGACAGCTCGTCCATCTTGGTCAGCACGCGCTCCTGCAGATCGAGCGCGTTCGATCCGGGCATCTGAAATACGGCAAGCACGACCGAAGGGTCTTTGCCGAAAAATGCCGACGACGAATATTGAAGCGCCCCAAGCTCGATGCGGGCGACGTCCCGAAGGCGCACGATGGCGCCCGTGGACGGGTTCGACCGTACGACGATATTTCCGAATTCTTCCGGATTGCTCAGGCGCCCGGTCGCGTTGACCTGCATCTCGAAGGGCGTCCCCGGCGGCGCGGGCGACTGGCCGATCTTTCCGGCCGCGACTTGGATGTTTTGTTCAGCGACCGCGTTCCGAACGTCGACAGCCGTAATCCCGAGCTGGGATAGCTTGTCAGGATCGAGCCACAACCGCATCGAATAGCGTCGTTCGCCGAAAATCTGCACGTCGCCCACGCCCTGCAGCCGCTTCAACGGATCGACGATCTGAAGGTAGGCGTAATTGCTGAGCGTCACCGGATCGACGGATTGATCGGGCGACGTCAAATTGACGATCAAAACGAAATTCGGGTTCTGTTTCCTGATCGAGATGCCGGCTTGGTTGACGATGGGCGGCAACGACGACGCGGCTTCCGCCACGCGGTTCTGCACGTCGACGGCGGCGATGCTCAGCGGATAACCGACATCGAATGTGATCGTGATGTTGGACGAGCCGTCGTTGGAACTCGACGACGACATGTACGTCATGCCCTCGACGCCGTTGATCTGCTGTTCGAGCGGCGTCGTGACAGTATCAGCAACAACCTGCGCACTGGCCCCCGGATAAATCGCGCTTACAACGACTTGCGGCGGCGTGACGTCAGGAAGCTGCGAGACGGGGAGCAGGAAATAGCAAATGGTCCCTGCCAGAACCATGATGACGGCAATCGCCGAGGCGAAGATGGGCCGGTGGATGAAGAAGTTGACCATGCGCCGTCCACATTAATGCGGGTAGCCGCAGATGGCGGCTTGGGTGTCCCGTTCTAGGATCGCCTGCCCTTCTTAAGCCCTTAAATCTGTCTCACCTCAAGCAGCCATTGAGACCATCTTTGGGCGAGGTAAATATGCGGATGCCTGAGGGTCCGTCTGATGAAAAGTAGGAAACCCTGCGAGGTTCGCCAGCTTTGACGGCCTCTTCTGGCGACAATCGTATCTTTGCGGCCACAAATCATCCGGGAGGTGCGTGGCGATATGTCGTACGGTCCGAAATTCACGCCGGCTCGGCCCTCGTCGGTTTGGGGAAAATGCCCAATGATAGATCGCTCGCAGCGATCAACTCTCAATGAAATTAAACCCCGAGAAAAATGCTGCACCCGAGACTGATCGAAAAAGCGCTGCGTAATCGCCGAGCGGGAGATCAGACGGGCAGAGAGGCGGCCAAATTGGGCAGGTAGGGGCTAACGCACTTCGAGAGATCGACAAATGACGAGCATATGAAACCAGAGAAATCCGATTGCCGATACTGTCAGTTTGATCTGCCGCAAGCTTTTAGATCGATCCCGGCTGCAAAGTGGGTGGGACTTGCAGTTTTGTGACGATTGCCGCGCGTATGCGAGTCTTGAGAGAGCGTGCCGCAATTTCCTAAAAAGCGCGGGACCGCAAAACAATATCGCGGCGCGGACTGAGCGCTTACAGCTCCCCTTGCGGGCTTCCCTTGCCATTCAGAGCGCGGCCAATCTCCTTTTCGAGATCGGCGAGATCCAGGAATTGATCGGCCTGACGCCGCAACTCGTCGGCAATCATCGGCGGCTGCGTCTGCAGCGTCGATACGATGCTTACCCTTTTGCCCATTTGCTGCAGAGCAGCGACCAGACTGCGAAAATCGCCGTCGCCGGAGAAGATCACGATGTGATCGAGATTTCCCGCGAGGCGCATGGCGTCGACGGCAAGCTCGATGTCCATATTGCCTTTGATGCGTCGCCGTCCGGCGCTGTCGACGAACTCTTTCGATGGCTTGGTCACCATCGAAAACCCATTATACTCGAGCCAGTCGATCAAAGGGCGTATTGACGAATATTGCTGCTCGTCAGCAATCGCCGTGTAATAGAGCGCCCTTACAAGCTGCACCTTGCTCCTAAAAAGCCGGAGCAATCTCCTGTAATCGATATCGAATCCGAGCAATTTCGCCGCGGCATAAAGGTTGGCGCCATCGATAAATAATGCGACCCGCTCGGTCGGATAAAAATGCATGAGGGGTTTCAGACTCCTGCAGCAGAAGAATCCTCGCACCGAGTATTTTCAGTCAATATCCTGGGTTGTCAATGGTTGTCGGCTCTCGGTCACGTTCGTTTTGATCGATGCCTCGCGTCGTTCGGTGGAGTGGCAATTATTTGCCAATGAATAGTCCCAGCCAATTCGGTCAATTTGGCAGCAGGAATTCGAGATCAGCTCCATTGATTGCACCCGGCAATTGGTTCCACGGTTTTTAAAAAAAATATGGGTCGTGAAAGCAAAATTGGTGTGGCCATCGGCCAATTTCGGCATGACCGGAGCTGCGGACGCTTGCGAGCGCGTAGTGCCGGCCATCCGCCCATTCGTCGCAGAAATGCCATGGGCCGGCTGGGTGACGAACGGGGAGCCGCGTGCTAACCAGCGCCCGAAAAAGCGGCAATGAGACAGATGCCGCGTCAACGCTGAGCGACGGGCGTTCCCCGTATCGGCCGCAAAAGGCTTCAGGACCATCACATGACCACGTCAGAGCGTGAAGCGCGCATTCAAGCGTCGCGCCCGGACACCCCGGCTATTCCGCTATCGATTCCGTTCGTCGAATTCGTCTTCCTGATCGCCGCGCTTATGGCCCTGACCGCGTTGTCGATCGACATCATGCTGCCCGCGTTGCCGGAAATTGCCTCGACTTTCGGCGTCACCAGGGACAATGACCGGCAGCTCGTCATCATTATCTATATGGCTGGATTCGCAGTGGGCCAGATGTTGTTTGGCCCGCTTTCAGACCGCCTCGGCCGTAAGCCGGTGCTTATGACCGGCCTCGGAATTTTCATTTTGGGAACCCTCGGGGCGATTTTTGCAAGAACGTTCGAAACGCTGCTGATCGCCCGCATGGTTCAAGGCCTCGGCGCGGCGTCTCCACGGATCATCGCCGTCGCGGTTGTTCGAGATCTGTATAGCGGCCGGCAAATGGCGCGGGTGATGTCATTTGCGATGATGGTGTTCATCATGATCCCGGTCTTCGCCCCCTCGATCGGGCAGGCCGTCGTTCTTTTCGGCGACTGGCACTGGATCTTCGCTGTGTTGCTGGCGATGGCGGTGCTCGCTGCGGTCTGGTCCGGTACGAGATTGCCGGAAACCGCCGGCCCCGCACTCGGGACAGACCACGCGATGACGCTCGGAAAATCGCTGATGGCCGCCATCCTCAATCGGCAAACATCGGGTTACGGAGTGGCAGGCGGCTTCATGTTCGGCTGTTTGCTGGCCTATGTCGCGAGCGCGCAGCAGGTTTTTGTGGGCGTGTTTGGCATGGGCGAGAACTTCCCCATCGTCTTCGGCGCGCTCGCGTCTGCGATCGCCTTCGCGTCATTCGCCAACGCGCGTCTGGTCGGCCGGCTTGGAATGCGGTGGGTGTCGCACTCGGCACTGGTAGCCTTCATCGGCGTTGCGGTCTTTCTGGCGACGGCGGCCGCTCTGGGCATGGCCGGATTTTGGCTCTTCGCGGCAGCTGTCGGCGTCCAGTTTTTCCTATTCGGATTGATTGCGCCGAACTTCAACGCACTCGCCATGGAGCCGCAAGGTCACAATGCTGGGATGGCGTCGTCGGTCATCGGCTCGCTTGGGACTGCCATCGCCGCCGTCGCGGGCGGCATCGTCGGTGGATCCTTCGACGGCTCGATCTTTCCGATAACCGCGGGATTTGCAGTATGCAGTATAATTGCAGCCCTTATTGTCCTCTATGTCGAGGGCTCTAAGGGTCTGTTCGGACGGAACCGCCCGGCGTAAAGTGAGCTTCGCCACCTAAAATTTATGTAACGCGCGCCTGGGAGCCATCTCGTACTGGCCACCTATCGCGTCGTGTACTACATGCTGCGGCGGCGACGGTCATTTGCTGACGGCTCGATTCCGAGGCGCGAGGGCAGTACGGACATGAGAATTCTGCTGCTTGAAGACGACTTGAATACCGCACGATATATTTTGAAGGGCCTTGAGGAAGAAGGCCATACGGTTGACCACCTCGCCGATGGCCGCGATGCGGTCGCTCAAGCCGTCGCCGAGAATTACGACGTGATCATCCTTGATCGCATGCTTCCGGGTCTCGACGGCCTCGCGATCATCAAGACCATTCGAAGCGCCGGACGCGGCGTGCCCGTACTGTTCCTGACCGCGCTGGGAGGCGTAGACGATCGCGTCGAAGGTCTCGACGCCGGCGCCGACGATTACCTCGTCAAGCCATTTGCGTTTTCCGAGCTTCTTGCCCGCGTCAACGCGCTGGCCCGGCGCCCGCATACTAAAGGTGAGGAGACGCGCCTCAAGGTCGGCGATCTAGAGATCGACCTCGTGAGCAGAAGGGTGACGCGCGGGGGCGATATCATCGATCTCCAACCGCGTGAGTTTCGCCTGCTCGAAGTGCTCATGCGCAATCGTGGTCGCGTCGTGACGCGCACGATGCTGTTGGAGCGCGTATGGAGTTTCCATTTCGATCCGAAGACGAGCGTCGTCGAAACGCACATCTCTCGGCTGCGCGCCAAGATCGATAAGCCCTACAGCAAAGAGCTGATCCATACCATTCGTGGGAGCGGATACACGGTCCATGACGGCTCGTGACCTGTTCAAACGCACGCCATTCCGATTGGCGGCGACGTTCTCGCTGTTCTTCCTGACGACGATATTGGCGCTTTTCACGGTCGTCTATTTCGTCGCGAGCGAGCGCCTCGTGACTGACATTCGCGACCGCGTCGAGACGACACTCGATTCCCTCGCAGCTCTCGACGGCGAGCGCACGTTCGACGATCTCGTCGCCCTCGTCGCCAGCGAAAGCGAATCCGTCCGCGATCCCGACTTCATCATGGAGCTCGTCGACAAGAACGGCAATTTTCTGGCGGGCAATGTTCGGGGCGTTAAAGATTCGAAGCAATGGATGACGCTGAAGCGTTCCGACGTATTCCTCACCCTCGATCGCGGCGAGCCCGACGACGAATTTCTGGCGATATGGAGGCCCCTCGTCAAAGGGCGGCTCCTCGTCGGGAGTGATAATAGCGAAGTCAAGCAGATGAAATCGTTTCTGCTGAAGCTGTTCGCCTATGGGGTGGTCGCGGCGGCCCTCGCGCTTGCTCTTTGTGCGGCGTATTTTGCACGTGAAGCTCAATATCGCATCAATGCCTTCGCCCGGCCCCTCGCGCGAGTATCGCAAGGCGAGATTACCGCCCGCGTTCCGATCTCCGGACAGCATGACGACATCGACCAGGTCGCATTGCAAGTGAACCGCATGCTGGGCGATTTGCAGAGACTGATCGAGAACGTAAATCAATCATCCTCGGACATCGCGCACGATCTGAAGAAACCGCTCGGCCGCTTGCGCCAACGCCTGGATGACGCACGCAACGGGGAAGACAAGGCGGACTTTCAAAACGCAATCGATGCCGCGCTCGGCGATATCGATTCCATATCCGAAACATTCGACGCGCTGTTGCGGATTACGCAGATCGAAGCTGGCGCTCGCAAATCGCGCTTCGTAATGGTGGACCTTTCGCTTCTCCTCGCCGATGTCCGCGACGTCTACGATGTCGTGGCGGAGGACGCGGGTGACAAGTTGAAGTACGTCAGTGATTGCATCGGCCCGGCATACGTCCGAGGTGATCCGGAACTTCTTGTTCAGCTCGTCGCGAACCTGGTCGAGAATTCCATTCGCCATTGCCCGGCGGGTACTGAAATTACGATCCGCCTCTCTTCGCGCGGCGCCGTGCACGTCGTCGAAGTCTCGGACACCGGACCGAGCATCCCAGAGCACGAACGGGTGAATGTGTTTCGCCGCCTTTATCGCTTGGAGCGAGCCCGCTCGACCGAGGGGAGCGGCTTGGGCCTCAGCCTCGTTGCAGCGATCGTCGAGCTTCATTCGGCAAAGATCGAACTCTTCGACAATGCTCCGGGCCTGCGCGCCGAAGTGAGATTCCCGAGCATGTGAGCCGAGGCAGCGGCTGCAAAAATATAAGGGGCGCAATTTTGATGCGCCCCTTGGAAATTTCCGTAGCTCTGAGCGAAGCGTGGTTAGCCCGCGAGGCTTTTCCTCAGCTCGTCGAACAGCGCAACTTGTTCCTTGATCAATTCGCGCTTCTCGTCACGGCGAACGAAGATTTTGAACATCGCTTCGCCGGCACCGTTGAAGAATTGAACGGATCGCGACTCTCGCCCCATGAAGGGACGTGAAACAAAGACGATGTGCGTGCAATTCTCTGCTTTGATGTGGCCGCCAATGGGGCTGTCGCCATGCAGATTGAAATATCCGCGGCCGATCGTGCCGGGCGGGATCGGGCCTTCGCATTCGAGCACGATGTCGGGCGTGTGAACAATGAAGACCACCGGCCCCCAGGCGGTCAGAGCGGTCAATATCGTCTCGAAAGCGCTGCCGGGAACAATGGCCCGGTGCGCATCCGGAAGTGCTTCGACAGCCTCAAACGTGCTGACGCCGTATTCGCGGGCGATCTGCTCGAGGATACCGTCGGCATTCTTCGCCAAACGCTCGCGGAGCGGCGGACGTGCGGCAGCTTCGGATGTCAGAGTTTCGCTCATGCTGCTCACTCGGCCGCCGCTGCGAACACCGATTTCGAACCGTCGGCGCGAACTTCCTGGATCGCCTCGAAGCCTTCAAACTCCGGATGGCCAAGATAAAGCTTCTTCGTCGTTCCGGCGCCGGAATGCGACTTGCGGAACGATTCGGATTTCGTCCACGCCTCGAAATCCGCGAATGAACGCCAAACCGTGTGCGATGAATAGAGATGATGGTCCTCGCGCTCGGGCCCGCGAAGCAAGTGAAACGACATGAAACCGGGCTCTTTATGCAGGTGCACTTCCCGCGAGATCCACAGCTGCTCGAAATCTTTCCCGAGGCCGGGCTCAACTTTGAATCGGTTCATCGCGATGTACATTTGGCACCTTTCTTGTGAGAAAAACGGCGAACCGGGAGCTGGGATTTCCGGTTCGCCGACGATCTCAGAGCTACGAGACGGGAAGTCACTGTGCCCTAAGACGCATTTTGAATTCTTCTTGCTTGCGGAGCGTTACCGCGGCGGCACGCTATTATTGTGTCCGTAAAAAGTCAACATTATCGTCACGCTGCGCCTATGCGGTATTCCGTGTGCGTCGGCAGCATCTGGCCGATGTTGAGAAGATTGCCGTCATCGTCGATGAAGTGGAATTCCCGCATTCCCCAAGGCTTGTCCGAAACCTCCGATAGCCGCTTGGACGGGCCGTTTTTGAATGCGGAATGCCATTCGTCGACGTCGTTGACGCGAATGTAGGCGGAGACGCAATGCGGTTCGGGAATGACCGCAACGGAAGATATATGCAGCTCCACAGCGCGCCGGCGCAGGATCAGATAGTTATGCGCAGGGTGCACGACGACGAAACCTTTGCTGTCATAGATTTCAGCCGAGCGTTCGATGTTGGTTGAAAGCAGGACGGGGATAGCCAATGGCACCGCTACGCCTTTGGCAGCCAGTTCGTCAGGTAACGTCATCATTCTGCAGCCGCTCCCATGATCGCTTTGCCTGTGATGGCCGAAGGTAACACCAGTCGCCCGCCATCTTCGGACGTAACGACCCGCAATCGACACCCGAACGTGTGGCTGAGCAGATCCTCATTCAAGAGGTCGTGGGGTTTACCTTTTCCGGCGATCCTACCCGCCGCCATCAGTACGATTTCATCAGCAAATGCTGCGGCAAGATTGAGATCGTGAATGACGAGCATGACTGCCCGTCCCATTTCGGCCTGCGCTTTGATTAGGGCGAGCACATCGCATTGATGCTTGAGATCGAGGCTCGCAGTCGGTTCATCGAGCAGGATTGCGGCCGTTTCCGCTTGCTGCCGCGGAGCGGTGGCCAATTGGCATAGAGCTCTAGCAATATGGACACGCTGGCGCTCGCCGCCCGAAAGCTCGTTGAGCATCCGCGTTTCGAATTCTGCCAAACCGACGGCGTCTAGTGCTTCGCGTGCAGCATCCGCCGCAGCACAATCGCGAATGCCAAATCCCGGCACTGTCGCGCCCAGCATGACGACTTCGAGAACTGTGAACGGAAATGAAAGAGTCGTCGATTGCGCGACGACCGATCGGCGTGCCGCGAGGCGGCCGACCGGCACTTTCCGGAGATCGGTGTCGTCGAGGAAGACTGCGCCCTCGCTCGGTTTGAGCTCCCCCGCTAAAACGCGCAGCAAGGTAGATTTTCCGGCCCCGTTCGGGCCGATGACGGCGGTGAGGCGGCCGGGCGTAATCGCGAGCGACACGCCGTCGATGAGCCGCTTCGAGCCCGCCACTACCGAAACGCTGCGCGCTTCAAGCATCACCTATTCTCCCCCACCGATGCCGCGCCTCAGCACGAGATGAAGAAACACGGGTGCACCGACGAGCGCGAGCACGATGCCGATGGGCAGCTCTGCGGGCCGTATCGCCATGCGCGCGATGATGTCGGCAACGATGACGAGCGTCGCACCGAGAATGGCGCTTCCCGGAAGAACGACACGATGATCGGGGCCGGAAATCAGCCGCATGACGTGAGGTGCAACGAGGCCGACAAAGCCGATCACGCCGGCAACGGCAACGGCTGCGCCAACGGCTGCAGCCGTGGTCGCGATGGTAATCCGCTTTGTCCGCTCGGTATCGATGCCGAGGTGCATCGCTTCCGACTCTCCGAGCAGAAATCCGTTGAGCCCGCGCACGAGGTGCGGAACTGCGAGACAGATCGCGGCAGCAAACGGAAGAACGGCAAAAACTTTCTGCCAGCTCGCACCGGAAAGGCTGCCCATGGACCAGAGCGTCAGATCTCGCAAATCCCGGTCATCGCTCGCGTACGCAAGAAATCCGCCGAGCGAACCAGCCAATGCTCCGAGAGCGATGCCGGCAAGCAGCAACGTTCCAACCGACAGCCGTCCCCGGCGCGCCGCGATGGCGACAAGCGTGATCGTCGTGATAAGGCCGCCGAAGAATGCAGCGATCGGCAATGCGTAAATTCCGAGAGGCGCGATCAAGGGTGCGGCGATCCCGTGACCGAGCACGATCGTTGCGATCGCTGCAAGCGCTGCGCCCGAAGAAACGCCGATAAGGCCCGGGTCTGCGAGTGGATTGCGGAATAGGCCTTGCATCATCGCGCCCGACGTTGCGAGAGCCGCGCCGACGAAAGCAGCGAGCAACGTTCGTGGCAGTCTGAGATCGATCAGAACCAGCCTGTCTCGCTCAGCGGCGGAATCGGCCGCAAAGCCGGCGGTCGCCGCGAGCGCGCGGGGCAGTGACTGCAGCGATACGCCGGTCGGCCCGATGGCGAGCGACAAGATCGCCGAAAGGAGCAGCAGCCCCGTGAGCGCAAGGAAAACCTTGGCTCGCGCAGGCCTCACCGCACCGGCGACTTTAGCAAACCTGGCATCGATGGCTGTCACGGCGTAGCAGCGGTCTGGCCCGGCTCGGGATAGAGAGCCTTCATCAAGTCATGCGCGGCTGAAGGGGCGCGCGGTCCGAAGCCGAGAAGATACAGACTGTCCATCTCGATGAGACTTTTGTTTTTCACGGCCGGGGTTTGACTGAGACCCGGCAGCGTCAGCGCTGTATTGGCGCCATGGCGATCGCCGGAGCCGCGGCTCATGACGACGACCGCGTCGGGAGAAAACTCGGCCAGCTGTTCATCGCTCACCGGCTTGTAGCCGTTGACGCCGGTCGCTGCATTGTCGGCGCCGGCAAGCTGCAGGATAGCATCAGCGCCGGTGCCCGCGCCTCCGACTGTCGCCCGGCCGTTTTGAACGGCGAGAACGAACAGCACCTTCTTGCGATCTTTGATCTGCTTGCGGTCGTTTTCGAGAGCCGCGAAATCAGCCTCGATTTTGGACGCAAGGGTCTGGGCTTCGCTGGGAGCGCCGACAACGTCGCCGATACGCCGAACCTTTTCAGGCACGCTCTCAGCCGTCTGCTTTTCGGCGATATCGATGTATTGGACGCCGCTGCCCTTGATGGCTTTGACGACCTCGGGCGGTCCAGCCTGCTCGGACGCGATAATGAGCGTTGGATTCATGGAAAGCACACCCTCGGCAGAGAGAGCGCGCAGGTATCCGACCGACTTCTTGTCGGTGAGGGCACTCGCGGGAAACTGGCTCGTCGTATCGACGGCGACGATCTTTTGCTCCTGCCCGAGCGCGTAAAGGATCTCTGTCACGTCGCCACCGAGAGACAGAATCCGTACCGCGGCCGCATCAGCTGCGACAGCGCGGGAGCGATCAAGGCCGAGTTCAGTCAATAACCCGGCTAGTGCGAGCGCTGCGCCAGCAATTGCAAATCGTCGTGTCGCCACGCCCATATCGTGCGTCCCTGGTTGTGTCTTACTTGGTTAGGATCAGCTTGCCGGTCGCGGTAATGCGCAGGCGATACTCTTGCCCTCGGTGCACGAGAGTTGCTTCGCGGTGACCCTTGAGCAATTCGTCAACCCGATATCGGACGCCGTTCTCGATCGGGCCATCGGTGTTTGGCAATTCGGTCGTCGAAGTTGGGCTTTGGCCCGCTTGCCGCAGTACGGACGCTGCGATCTCTTTTTTCTGAGGCATTCGCTCGATCAAGGATAAGTGGCTGGGAGCGGGCATATCTTTCAATATCCGCTCTAGTGAAGATAATGGACCGGTGCAGTCTTCTTTTGCGACGTGCGGCTATCGTCACGAACGTCCACGTCGGAAGCAATGTGCTGCGATTGCATGGAGGCGAGTGCGCGAGCGGCAAACTGCGTGCGCGCCGGTGCCTGCGGATCCTCCACCAGCAGCTTCAGTCCACGGTCCAATGCGCCTTCGTTGCCGGAGCGCGCAGCTTTCAAAAGCCCCGACACCGCAAGCTCGTCGGGCGATACATGCTGGCAGCCGATGCTGAGATAGGAGAAACCGACTTTGCGTTCGGACCGGAGCGCTCTGAGGAGCGCCGTCACGCGCGCGACAAGAAGAGGACCTTCGACGGGGCCGAGCTTTGCCTCGGCCTCTTTCATCGCAATCTCCCACGGCTGCGCCGAGCCGGTGGTGTACACCTCGCAAAGGCAGCGGAAGATATCGAGCGTGATGTTTTCGATCGGCAGAAATTCGAGTTCGGCGCGCAGCGGAAATCCGAGTGCGTGACCCGCACAGGTATCCTCGCCGCCAGTCGCCTTGCCGTCGTTCGGCTTCGGAGATTTGTTCCGCATTTATCGCTCATCCCCTTCGTCGTCGGAAAGATCGGAGAGCATGCGGTCGAATGCCGAGACATGGCCGGTCGCCAAATCCCAAATCATTCCCGCGGAGGCGGCGAACAGCGATGCGGCCAGGACAGCGCCGGACTTATCGCGCGCGTCAAACCGCTCACCGCTAAAGTGCGATTGTTTCATGGTTTTCTATCCAAAATATCGAGGTTCAAGGCCCCGCAAATGGCGAATGGGGCCATTAAGCGAAAGTATACTACGAGAGTCAAGTTTAAACTTTGGAGGTCTCGGTAGCCGCCGCTTGCTCAGCGCGCTCGTGGATCACGCGATGCACGAATGCGAGTTTGTCGTAAGCCGCGCCGGGAATTACGAATGGATAAAAATCGTCATGACCCATGCTGCGGCTCAGGCTGTTCATGGCGATCGTCAGTGGTATCCATCTCGCCATCAGCGCGCCGAACGTTACGCCCGAATAGATATCGTCGCGCAGATCGAGATGAACGCCATGGCCTTCCATGCCTTCGGCCGCAGCGGTGTCGAGAGCATCGACCATGTGCAGATAGTGCGCCCAAGTTTCCGCCCAGTCTTCCCAAGGGTGCGCGCTGGCATAGGCGGAAACATGCCGCTCTTGCCAATCGGGCGCGGGGCCGGCGTTGTGATGGCGCGTAAGTGCCGCGTCGTAGTCTTCGCGCTCGTCGCCGAAGAGCGCACGAAACTCGTCGAGCCGATCGGTTTCTTCGACGAGAACCATCCAGTAGTAATGCCCGCTTTCATGACGCAGATGGCCGAGTAGCGAACGGTAGGGTTCATCGAACCGCTGCCGTTGCCGTTCCCGTTCCACGGAGTCGGCTTCGCTGACGTCGATGGTAACGACGCCATCGAGATGGCCTGTCAGCGAGTCGCGAACGAAATCGAATGTCAGCGGGCCCTTCGCCGAAGCCGAACCATCGAACGGCAGCCCAAATCGCAGAAGCGAATAAACGAGGCGCTTCTTCGCATGCTCGAGCGCGCGCCACGCGCGCAACCCGTCGCGTTCCGAAAGGTTCGGGATAAGGCGGTTGAGGTCGCAAGCCTTGCAGAAAACGTTGCTCTCGGACTCAGGCGTCAGCCAGTTGCAAACGCCGAACTCCGCATTTGCGCAATATCGAAGCGGAACGTCGGTTGGCGTACTGCTCAGCTTGCGAAAGATGGGGGTGTCGAGCGCAACTGTGCTGTCACCGGCTTCCGCTATCGCAACGATGGCCATTTCCCCGGTATCGAAACCGAGCGTGCTGCCGCATTCCACGCACTTCACGTTCTCGAAATACACGGTGTTTCCGCAGTGCGAGCAGGCGAAATTTTTCATGCCGCCTACCGAACGCCCCGGTGCCCGTGGGCTAATGCGCAAATGGCCCCGACCGGGGTTTTCCGGCGACGGCTGACTGCTCCTTGTTGGGTCATTGGACTTCGCCGATAAAACAAGTCGATGCCCTTATAAATCGCACTGAGGTCCAATTTTTTCAGCACTCTGCTCAAACCTCATGCAGAATTGGCGGCTGCGAACTTTTTAGGCTAACCCGCGCTTGTACCATAACTTTCGGCCCGGTAACGCAGGTAGGACTATTTCGTTGCCTGGGGCCTTCTCTGAAGGCCCGGCACCGCGATCAGATCAAACAGGGATGATGCTGCTTCATGGTCCTTCACGTCGCGCTGACCCATCAAACGAGTTACCGCTACGATCGACGGGTAAGCATGGCGCCACAGGTGATCAGGCTTCGCCCCGCCCCGCATTGCCGGACGCCCATTCTGAGCTACTCGCTCACCCTCACGCCGAAATCGCATTTCCTGAACTGGCAGCAGGACCCGTTCGGCAACTTCCTTGCCCGCGTCGTCATCCCCGAAGAGACTACGGAATTCTCCGTCACCGTCGATCTCGTCGCCGACATGGCGGTGATCAATCCGTTCGACTTCTTCATCGAGGAAAAGGCCGAGGCTTGGCCGTTCGTCTACGATGACGTCGTCAAGAAAGAACTCGCGCCCTACCTCGTTGCGGCGCCTCTCGGGCCGAACCTCGAGCGTTATCTCAAGAAGATCGTTCCCAAATCGCAGACGACGATCGACTTCATCTGCGATCTCAATCGCATGGTGCAGGGCGATGTCAGCTATCTCATTCGCATGGAGCCGGGCGTTCAAACGCCGGAAGAAACGCTCGCGAAGGGTTCGGGCTCCTGTCGCGACAGCGCATGGCTTCTGACCCAGATCCTGCGCAATGTTGGCCTCGCAGCGCGTTTCGTATCGGGATACCTCATTCAGCTGAAGCCGGACGTGAAGCCTCACGAAGGTCCCGCAGGCGCCGACGCGGACTTCACCGATCTCCACGCCTGGACCGAGGTCTATATTCCGGGTGCCGGATGGATCGGCCTCGACGCGACGTCCGGTCTATTGGCAGGCGAAGGTCACATCCCGCTCGCCGCAACGCCTCATCCCGTCAGCGCCGCGCCCATCAGCGGTAGCCACACGAAGGCGGAAGTCTCATTCGACTTCAAGATGGCCGTCACGCGCATTCGCGAGACGCCGCGCGTAACGAAACCCTACGACGACGAAACGTGGAAAAGCATTCTCGCAACCGGCAACGCGATCGACGAGCGGCTCGTCAAAGGCGATGTGCGCCTCAGCATGGGTGGCGAACCGACCTTCGTCGCTGCCGACGATATGGAATCCGCCGAATGGAACACGGCGGCCGTCGGACCGACAAAACGTCGTTACGCTGACGAAATGATCCGCCGGCTGCAACGCCGTTTCGCGCCGGGCGGACTGCTCCACTACGGTCAAGGCAAATGGTATCCCGGCGAACAGCTTCCGCGCTGGGCATTCGCACTTTATTGGCGCGGCGACGGCCTGCCACTCTGGGAAAACCAGGACCTTATCGTCAGCGAGAGCGTCGCGCGCCCCGCGATGATCGAAGACGCCGAAAAATTGATGCGCGGCCTATGCGCGAAGCTTGGCCTACCCATCGACAGCGGCATCCCCGCTTATGAAGATCCGGCGCACTTCCTGCTCGTCGAACGGAAACTGCCGATCAATGTCACGGCCGAAGCCAATAGGCTGGACGATCCCGCCGAGCGCGAACGGATCGCACGCGTCTTCGATCGCGGACTGGGCCAGGTTGCGAGTTACGTTCTTCCGATACAAGCTTGGCAAACGGCGGACCGCGGCCGCCGATGGGTCACCGAGCGCTGGGCGCTCCGGCGCGAGCATCTCTTCCTCGTACCAGGCGATTCACCCGCCGGCTTCCGCCTTCCCTTGCAGTCCTTCCCGGTACTCGCGCCGATCGAGCAATCGAACGTCATCCCGCGCGATCCGATGGGCCGATCCCGGCCGCTGCCCGAGCGTTCCGTTCTGCTGCAGGAACGCCGCGTCGTGACGCTGGAAGCCGCAAAACCACACACACCCATCGAGATCACGCCGGACATCGCAGGCTCGGTCCGAACCGCGTTGACGGTCGAGCCGCGCGGCAATGCCATTTGCGTGTTCATGCCGCCGCTGACCGACGCGGAAGACTATGCCGCGCTCGTCGCAGCGATCGAGGAATCGGCGAAAGACACCGGCGTTCCGGTGCAGATCGAAGGCTATAATCCGCCGTCAGACGCACGCCTCAACGTGATCAAGGTCACGCCCGATCCCGGCGTCATCGAAGTCAACATTCATCCCTCGGCGAGCTGGGAGAACACAGTCGCAATAACGACCGCGCTCTATGAGGAGGCGCACGAGACGCGCCTATCAGCCGAAAAGTTCATGCTGGATGGCCGTCATACCGGAACCGGGGGCGGCAACCACATCGTCGTCGGCGGCATGGAGCCGTCCGACAGTCCGTTCCTGCGCCGTCCCGATCTATTAGGCTCTATCATTGCCTATTGGCAAAATCATCCGGCGCTGTCCTATTTCTTTTCCGGCATGTTCATCGGACCGACGAGCCAAGCGCCGCGCGCCGACGAGGGCCGTCACGAATCGCTCTACGAACTCGAAATTGCACTTTCGCAAGTGCCGGATCCGGGAGTTGGGCACATCCCGCCCTGGCTCGTCGATCGGCTCTTCCGCAACCTGCTGATCGATGTCTCGGGCAACACGCATCGTGCCGAGATCTGCATCGATAAGCTTTATTCTCCCGATAGCGCGACAGGCAGGCTGGGACTTGTCGAGTTCCGCTCGTTCGAAATGCCGCCGCACGCCCGCATGAGCCTCGCTCAACAGCTGCTGCTACGTGCACTGATTGTGATGTTCTGGGAAAAGCCATATCGCCAAAAGCTGGTTCGCTGGGGTACGGCGCTCCACGATCGATTCATGTTGCCCCATTATCTTTGGTCCGACTTAGCGACGATCATTGCCGACCTGAAATCCGCAAATCTGCCGGTGGAACTTGAATGGTTCCGACCGCACTTCGAATTCCGCTTCCCCCTCTACGGCACCGTGTCGGCGTCGAACCTGACGCTCGAATTGCGTCAGGCGCTCGAGCCCTGGCACGTGCTGGGCGAGGAGAGCATCGCGGGCGGTACCGCGCGCTACGTCGATTCCTCGCTTGAGCGAGTGGAATTGAAAGTCAAAGGCCAGACGGGCGATCGCTTCGTCGTAACGTGCAACGGGCGTCCGCTTCCGTTGGCGCCAACCGGAAACTGGGGCGAAGCCGTTGCTGGCGTCCGCTATCGCGCTTGGTGGCCACCGTCCGCTTTACACCCGACGATTCCGCCGCACGTGCCGCTGACGTTCGATATCGTCGATACGTGGAGCGGGCGGTCTATCGGCGGCTGCCGATATCACGTCGCACATCCGGGCGGCCGCAATTTCGAGGTGTTCCCGATCAATGCCTACGAGGCTGAAGGCCGCCGCCTCGCGCGTTTCGACGCGGAAGGCCACACAGCCGGATCGATGTCCATCAAGCCGGAAAACGTTAACCCGGATTATCCATGCACACTGGACTTGCGCCGCAGTCCGGTGTGAAAGGCAAGCCGTGCATAGAGCGCATTCGCTCCCCCTCGCCTGGCGCCGTCGCTTGCGGACCGCGTCTCGTGGCACGATAGTGTGCTGATTGATTTGGGGGAGGACGTCGCGGCGTGGACCGGTCGGAATGACGACAGCAGCGGCAATGAATGAACAGCCAATATCCGCTCTCTTGGACGCCTATAGGCGCAAGGAGATAAAGGGGTTCGATGAGCTGCTGGATGCGTCTGGAATGGTCCGCACGCATTGGCGACGGCTGCTCGAAGGATTAGCCGAGCTGCCCGAAACCGAACGGCAGGCGCGGTATGGCCGCCTCGCCTCTCGCGTCCGTGAAACGGGCATCGCCTACGATATCTTCGCCGACCCTCACACCACGCCGCAGCGCTGGACGCTCGACCTCTTGCCCGTCGTCATTTCGGCAAGCGAATGGCAAGGGTTGGAAACGGCGCTCATTCAGCGCGCGAGGCTCTTCGATGCGCTGTTGAATGATGTCTATGGCGAGCAGAACCTTCTGCGTGAAGGGCTGGTGCCTGCCGAGCTGATCTTCTCCGATGCCGCCTATCTTGCACCGGCTAATGGCATCTTGCCGAATGCCGGCGGCCTGATGTTTTACGCCGCCGACATCGCCCGCGGCGAAGACGGCAAATGGCACATCATCGACAATCACACCGAGACCCTGGCGGGAATCGGCTTTGCTTTGGCGAACCGCGTCGTGCACACGCACGTCGCTGGCGATCTCTTCAAAGATTGCAACGCACGCCGTTTGGCGCCTTATTTCCAGGAACTGCAGTCGACGCTGACGCTGCACAGCGGCCGCGAAAATGCGCGCATCGCGCTGATGACTCCGGGCCCGCATCACGAAGACTATTTCTCCCACGCTTATCTCGCGCGCTACCTCGGCTACTTGCTGATCGAAGGTCACGATCTCAAAACGCGAAACGAGCAAGTCTATCTGAAGACGCTCGAAGGCTTGAAAGAGATCGACCTCCTCGTGCGCTGCATCGACGGCAAATCGAGTGATCCGCTCGAACTCGATCCGACTGGCTTCATCGGCCCCTCGGGCCTCCTCCGCGTCTGCCGCAGGTCGCCGCGCATCGTCGTCAACGCCATAGGAACGGCACTCGCGCAAAACCGCGGCCTCGGACCTTATTTGCCGGAGCTTGCCCGTCATGTTCTGGGAGAGGAACTCGAACTCGCGGACGCACCGCGCCGCTGGCTCGGCGATCCTGACGCCCGCCGCGAGCTTTTCGCGCGGCCGGATAAGTTCATCATCCGCAAGGCCCAGGAGGGCACAGGGCGCCCTGGTCAAGCTGCCCTCGGCTGGGAAGCCCGCGGACTTTCCGCCCCCGAGCGCGAAAAAATGAAGCGCGAAATCGCTCTTCATGGCGCGACGCTCGTCGCGGAAGAGAAAGTCGAATTCAGCTCAGCGCCGATCCTCGGCCGCGACGGGCTCGTGCCGAAGCCCTTTGCCGTCCGCCTCTTCGTTTGCAGAACCGACGGCGGCTATCAGGTCATGCCGGGAGGGCTCGCAATGAGCATCGATCCCGAACGCGCCGTGGCCCTCAGCGCTCCTGACGGCCGCACGCGAGACGTCTGGGTTCTGTCGGAAAGCGAACTCGCGCCGCACATCAGCCTTTGGAGGCCGACGCTGGCAACGACGCGCATCGAGCGTTCGCAGCGGGTCATTCAAAGCCGCGTCGCCGATGATTTGTTCTGGCTTGGCCGCTACAGTGAGCGCGCCGACTGGACGATGCGCGTGCTTCGCGGCGCACTTCGGCGGATCGAGGAAGATAGCGGGCCCAACACCGGCCGCCGCGCCGCGCGCAAATGCCTCGAAGTCCTTCTCGGTAAAGATCTGGGGCTCGTCACTGGCACTCGTGGCGCACCGCCTGATGCTGAAATTGAGCGGCTATGCGAAAGCCTGATCACGGGCGGCATCGGTTCGCGCACTCTTGAGCGCACGCTCGATGGGCTCTATCGCGTTGCCCATCTCGTGCGAGATCGTCTGTCGCTCGAAGCCTGGCAGACGCTGAGCAAGTTCCGCTCCGGCGACCGCTGGAGAGAGGCGCTGAGCTCCGCGCAGCCGCTCGAAGTCCTCGATGTGTTGGATGAAGGGCTCGCGGCGATCGCCGCGTTCAACGGCTTCATGCACGAGAACATGACGCGGAATTCGGGCTGGGCATTTCTCGACATGGGGCGGCGTATCGAGAGAGCGCAAAATCTCAGCGAAGCGATCCTCACGCTGTTTATTCCGTTGCCGGATCAGGAAGAGACGCAGAGCAGCTTGGTGCTTTTGCTCGAACTCGCCGACAGCTTCATTACCTATCGCTCGCGCTACAGGCTCGACCCGATGCTGGCGCTGGTGCTGGACCTTCTTCTGCTCGACGAGGCAAACCCGCGAAGCCTTGCCTATCAGCTCTCGGCAATCGCCCGGCATCTGGAAGGGCTTCCCGATACGTACAAGGGCACGGGATTGCCGGAAGATCGGCGGCTTATCCTCGCGCTGCTGACGTCGATCCGCATGGCCGACGTTGAAGCGATGGCGAAAGAAGAAAGCGGCGCAATGCTCGAACGCCTCCTGCTGGATCAGCTGGAAATGCTGCCCGAGCTTTCCAACGAAATAACGAGGCACTACTTCAACGTCATGGACGAAGCGCCCCATCGAACCCACACGAGGGTAGAACCCTCGCTATGATCTTCGATATCACCCACAAGACGCATTACCGCTATCGCTCGATGGTCGTGCAGTCACTGCATATCGTGCACATGACGCCGCGCTCGCTGCCGGGGCAGATCGTCCGCCATCACAGCCTGACCGTTGAGCCGGTCCCGACGTCGCGGCAGGACGGGATCGACGCATTCGGAAACATCGACATCATTCTCGATATGGAGTCGCAGCACAAAGAGCTTGTGCTGCTAGCGCGGAGCACGGTCGAGAAGCGAACGCCGCCGCCCGTTGATCTCGCGTCAACGACGCCGTGGGATCATCTCGACGATTGCCTGCTGAAATCCGGCGGCGAGCGCGATGTCCACGTTCTGATGTACCGCTGCGCCTCGCGCATCACTCTGCCGACGCTCGAGTTCGCAGACTATGCCGCGCCGTCGTTCGCGCCGGGACGGCCAGTCCTTGATGCAGCGATGGATTTCGTCATGCGGATGTATAACGATTTCACATTTGATCCGCACGCAACCGACGTCTCGACCCCGTTGACGCAAGTCTTCCAGACGAAGCGCGGCGTCTGTCAGGATTTCGCACACGCTGCATTGGCGTGCTTTCGTGCGCTTCGTATTCCCGCCCGCTACGTCAGCGGCTATCTCCACACGAGGCCGCCGCCGGGACGTCCGAAGCTGCAAGGCGCGGATGCGACGCACGCCTGGATTTCGGTCTGGTCGCCGGAATATGGCTGGGTGGATTTCGATCCGACCAACGGCATCATCGTTCGTGACGAGCACGTGACGGTCGCTTACGGCCGCGACTACGATGACGTGAGCCCGATAAGCGGAGTGCTGCGCGGTGGCGGCGAGCATTCCGTCAGCGTCGGCGTCGACGTCAATATGATAGCAGGCGCGCCGGCTGACGCGCTGAGCGGTCGCTAAACGTCACGGGTAGTTACCTTTTTGTGCCCTCTTGAAGGAGCCGCGCACCGCTCGCATTTGTACCGGGCCAGAGGCGCCGAGGGACATCGCGCCTTTGCGCAAGCATGGGGCTACGATGTTTATTCGCGATACGTCGGAAGGCTACGGGATAATCTCGCGCCTATTCCATTGGCTCATGGCGATCGCGATCATCGCCATGTTCATACTCGGCCTATGGATGGTAGGCCTCGACTACTATAGCCCGTACTACAATTCCGCGCCCGACATTCATCGCAGCGTCGGCATGCTCCTGCTATTTGCGCTCCTCGTTCGCTGGATCTGGCGAGTCGCGAACGTCAAGCCGTCGGACCGCGAGCTGTCGCCCCTCGAGCAAAAGGCCTCCTACGCCGTCCATTGGGGATTTTATGTTTTGCTGCTCGTGCTGATGGCGAGCGGCTACCTGATATCGACCGCGGGTGGCGAGCCGATCAGCGTCTTCGGTTGGTTTTCAGTTCCATCGATCTTGCAAATGCACGGGCTCGAAAGCCGCGCCGGTTACGTTCACAGAATTCTGGCCTATGCCACGATCGCGCTCGCCGCTGTTCATGCGGCCGCAGCTTTGAAGCATCATTACCTCGATAAGAGCCCGGTCCTGACGCGCATGTGGTCGGGTCCGCCGCCAGTTGAATCACTCGTCCAAGAAAAGGAAAATCGTCAATGAACTTCAGAATAGCGGCTCTTGCGGCATCGATGACCGTTTCGCTGCTGGCGCTCCCGGCGTCGGCGGCCGACTACGTCATCGATACCAAGAACGCCCACGCGTCGATCACCTTCCGCATCAAGCATCTTGGCTTCAGCTGGCTGACCGGCCGCTTCGATAAGTTCTCCGGCAATTTTTCCTTCGACGACAAGAACCCCGACGCTTCGAAAGTGAAAGTCGAAATCGACACGACGAGCATCGATACCAATCACGCCGAACGCGACAAGCATCTGCGCGCCGCCGATCTGCTCGACACCGACAAGTTCCCGACGGCGACATTCGAGAGCACGAGTGTCAAAGCGTCGGGACCCGACAAGGCAAAGATCACCGGCAATCTCACGCTGCATGGCGTGACGAAAGAAATCACGATCGATGCCGAGCGCCTCGGTGGCGGCAAAGATCCCTGGGGCGGCTACCGCGATGGCTTCACGGGAACGACGGAGTTGACGCTCGCTGATTTCGGCATCAACCGCGATCTCGGTCCCGCCTCGAAGACCGTGGAACTCATGCTCAACGTCGAGGGCATTCGTCAGTAACGAACGGATCTACAATCTGAAGACTGCGGCGCCGCCGGTTAATCCGGCGCCCGCCGCGGTCATGAGTATGATCTCGCCCGCCGCATACGGCCGGTCGGTAGCTGTGGCCGACAACGTGAACGGGATCGTCGCAGCCGAGCTGTTGCCGAAGTTCTCGATCGTCGATCTGAGACGCTCGGGCGGAACGTCAAGCTGGTGCGCCAAGGTATTCATCATCCGCTCATTGGCCTGATGCGGGATGAGATGATCGACTTGGCCGGTGGACATCCCGGCCCTTGCCAACGCCTTTTCCGCACACTCCGTCATCATATCGACGGCTGCTGCGTAGACGGCTTTGCCGTCGTTCATCACCATCAGCACGTCTTGCGGATCGCGGATTTTTGAAAAGGGCTTGCGGCTGCCGCCGCCCGGTATCGTGATCAGATCGTAGTGCTCGCCTTTGGCCGCCAGATGCGCGCCTTGAATGCCGGCTTCCGGCCGCGCGGACGGCGCCAGTAAGACTGCGCCTGCAGCGTCCGCGAAGAGCACGCAGCTTGCGCGATCCGCTTCGTTGATACGGCGAGAGAGAATGTTGGCTGCGATGACGAGAACCGCTGTTCCCTGCGTCCGCACGAAACTGTCGGCCAACGTCAGCGCATAGATGAAGCCCGCGCAAGCGCCTGCCATGTCGATTGCACCGGCGTTTGCCAATCCAAGACGATGCGCGACGAGCGGTGACGACGGAGGCAGCAAATGGTCCGGCGTCGATGTCGCGAGTAACAGCAACCCGACGTCGTCGCGCGAAAATGCAGTTCGTGCCAGCGCCATATCGCCGGCCTTCACCGCAATGTCTGAAAGCGCTTCGCCGTCCGCCGCATATCGGCGTTCCTCGATGCCGGTACGCCGCTTGATCCAACCGGCCTCGAGACCAAGACGCGCCTCGATCTCCCGATTGGGTACGATGCGCTCCGGCGCGTAATGGCCATAACTGATGATTTCGACGCCCGTCATGCGAGCACCTCATCGACGGTTTCGACGAGACTGCGATAGACGAATTTGAGGTCATCCTTGGTCGTGCAATAGGGCGGCATCACGTAAACGGTAGATCCCAAAGGCCGGAGAAGCACGCCACGTTCGAGAAGGCGCGCGCGCATGGCGAGAGTAATATCGGCAAGATAGCCTTGTTGAGCATCGGCAAGCTCGAAGGCTGTGATTGTACCAAGCTGCCGAAGGTTCGAGAAGCGCGGGTCGCCTTCCAAGTCTTTAAGACACAGGGCCTGGTTCGCCGTCAGCGTTAAAATCCGCTCGATGACCGGCTCTCGACGCCACACTTCGAGATTGGCCGCCGCCGCGGCGCACGCGATCGGATTGGCCGTGTAGGAGCTTGAGTGAAAGAATGTCCGCGAACGGTCCTTCGAGAGATGAGCATCGTAAATGGGCGCGCTGCACATCGTAACCGCGAGCGGTATGGATCCGCCGGTAATTCCTTTGGCGATGCAGAGAATGTCAGGCGATATTCCCGCTTGCTCGCACGCAAACACGGTCCCCGTTCTGCCGAAGCCCGTCATCACCTCGTCGGCAATGAAGAGCACGTCGTGCGCCTTGCAGATCCGGTGCATCTCCTTGAGGGCGTCCGCATCGTATATCAGCATGCCGCCTGCGCCGAGGATCCGCGGCTCGCAAATGAACGCGGCGACGTCCCCTTTCCGGCAAGCGATTTCGAGTGCGTCGAACGTCGGCTGCGCATGATGCGGCTTGGGGAGCGGGATGCGGCCGACTTCAAACAGCAGCGGCTCGTAGGCCGCGTTGAAAACGCCGCGAGCACCAGCCGACATCGTGCCGATGGTGTCGCCATGATAGGCATCTTCCAACGCGAGAATGCGTGTCCGGCGATTGCCCGTATTCTTCCAGTATCCGAGCGCCATTTTGAGAGCGACCTCGACGGACGTCGAGCCGCTGTCGGAAAAGAACACGTGGCGCAAACCTTGCGGCACGATCCTCAACAGACCAGCCGCAACGGCTTCCGCAGGCTCGTGTGTGAAGCCCGCAAAAATGACCTGGTCGAGCAACTCGGCTTGCGCGCGAATGGCTTCGGTGATCTTCGGATGCCGATGTCCGTGCGTTATCACCCACCACGAAGAGACGCCGTCGAAAATGCGCTTCCCCTCGGGAGTTTCGAGCCACGCACCTTCGGCCCGGGCGACGCGGGCCATGGATGGTTCGAGCGCGTGCTGCGTGAACGGATGCCAGATGGCGGAGGACGTCATGGGCCGACGGCCCCGATATCGAGAACGTCCGCAACCGCGAAATTCTCGGCGAACGCCGCCTGCAAAGTGTCGGCATTGAGATTGTCGATGCGTGGCAGACGGCCGAGCCGCCTGACTGCCCCGAAGGTCACGATCGTGCGCTCGCTATCGGCGTTTTCGTCGCCGATGAAAGCAACGCCGAGAATTGGAATGGCGCGGCGTTTCAGGGCTTCGATTGAGAGCAGCGAGTGATTGATCGTTCCGAGCTGTGTCGATGCGCAGAGAATGACAGGCAGCCTCCATTGCGCCAGCAAGTCTATCTGCAACAAGCGTCGCGTCAGCGGCACCATGAGGCCACCGGCGGTCTCGACCACCAGCGGGGTCGGCAACCCGAACGGCGACAGCTTCTTGGAATCGATCTCGACGCCGTCGATCTCGGCGGCATAATGCGGCGAGACGGGCGTATTCAGTCGGTATCTCTCCGGCAGAATTCGAGACTCCGCCAAGGTCGTCAGCCGATTGACGGTCTCGGCATCCGTGTCGCCAGCAAGTCCCGACTGCACGGGCTTCCAATAATATCCGTCGAGCGCTTCCGTGAGCGCGGCGGCGAAAACGGTTTTGCCGATATCCGTTCCGGTTCCGGCGATGACGATACGAATGGTCATGCCGCGGTCTCCGCTTCAGCCGCTGCGATATCGTCGACAAGCCGCGTGATTGCGACTTCGTCTACGTTGAGCGTAATCGTAAGTCGCAGCCGGGACGTGCCTTCGGGCACCGTCGGCGGACGGATAGCGCGTATGTCGTAGCCGCGGCTCTGCATCGATCTCGCAAGCGTCACCGCCGGTACATCGCCTCCGACGACCAGGGGCAGGATTTGCGAACCGGAAGGACGAAAGCGCGTCTTCGCAGTGAGCTCCCGTTCCGCATGCGCGACAAGGTTCATGAGACGCTCCCGCCGTTCGGGCTGCGTTTCACAAATCTTGAGTGCCGCGCGCACCGTCGCTGCGATCAGCGGGGATGGAGCGGTTGCGTAAATGAACGGCCTTCCGCGGTTAACGAGAAAATCGCGAATAACCCGTGGTCCAATCACCAGCGCGCCCATGGCGCCGAGCGCCTTACCGCACGTATGCAAACTAATGACGTTGTCATTGCCTTCGAGATCGGCTGCAAGTCCTCGGCCGCGGGCGCCGAACACGCCCGTCGCGTGCGCTTCGTCGATGATGAGCATCGCATCGTGACGCCGCGCGATATCGAAGAGATCGCTGATCGGCGCCCGGTCGCCATCCATGCTGTACAGGCTCTCGATGACGATCCACGGCTGCCCCGTGCCGCCATCGCGCCGCCACGCCGTAATGCTGTCCTCGAAGGCCTGCGCATCGTTGTGACGAACCGCGACCGAGTTCGCCTTCGACAAGCGCATGCCGTCGTGAGCGCTGGCGTGAATAAACTCGTCGTAAACGATCAGGTCGCCCCGTGAGGGCAACGTCGAGAGCAGGGCCGAATTCGCGATGAAGCCGCCGCCGAAGAACAGCGCCGTCTCGCCACCGAAAAAGCGCGCGGCTTCCTGCTCCAGCGCCTCGTGCTCTTCGTGATTGCCGCGCAGCAGGCGTGAGCCGCCGGCGCCGACCGGCACGCCCCGAGCCACCGCCCGCTCAACCGCCTGCGCCAGCTGGCGCGATTGCGCGAGCCCAAGGTAGTCGTTCGATGTGAAATCGATGCCGTGCGCCGTTTCGAGCGTCCTCAAACGCCCGCGGCGGAGGAGCGCGTCGAGCGCACGCTCATGATTGCCGGGCATCCCGTTGAACCGCAGTGGACGCTAGCTCCGCCTCGTGAGGATCGGCGATTTCAATGTCGAGCGCCGACAGGCCTAGTTTCGCAAATAGCTTGCTGTCCTTGTCTTCGCCCGGATTATCCGCCGTCAGCAGCGTATCTCCGACGAAGACGGAATTGGCGCCAGCGAAGAAGCAAAGCGCCTGCATCTCGTCGCTCATTTCGGTTCGCCCGGCCGAGAGACGCACGAAAGACTTCGGCATCATGATACGCGCGACCGCAATGGTGCGGACGAAATCGATTGGGTCGATACGCTCGGTGTCTCCAAGCGGCGTTCCGGGAATGGCGATGAGCATATTGATCGGCACGCTCTCCGGATGCTCTTCGAGGTTGGCGAGCGTCACGAGCATGTCGACGCGATCCTGCCGCTCTTCGCCCATGCCGACGATGCCGCCCGAGCAAACCTTCATGCCCGCATCGCGAACGCGCGCCAGCGTATCGAGACGGTCCGCGTACGTCCGCGTGGTGATGACCTTGTCGTAGTAGGCTTCGGACGTATCGACGTTGTGATTGTAATAATCGAGACCGGCGTCGCGCAGCTTGACGATATCGTCGTCCGAAAGCATGCCGAGCGTCATGCACGTTTCCATGCCGAGCGCTTTGACGCCTTCAACCATCGCGACGACGACGTCCATGTCTCGCGCTTTGGGACTGCGCCAAGCGGCGCCCATGCAATAGCGCGTCGCGCCGGCAGCCTTGGCCTTCTTGGCCTCGGTGATGACGCGCTCGACCTCCATCAGCTTCGACGCCTTGAGGCCGGTCTTGTGGTGAGCGGACTGGCTGCAGTAGCCGCAGTCTTCCGCACAGCCGCCCGTCTTGATCGACAGGAGACGGCTCATCTGAACTTTGTTCGGGTCGAAAGACGTCCGATGCACGCTTTGGGCGCGAAAGAGCAAATCCATGAGCGGAAGCTCGTAGAGCGCCATAGCTTCGGCGCCCGTCCAGTCATGGCGGATTGCCGGGCCTCCACGGGTACGGGCAGAGGCATCGAGACGGGTAACGGGTGAGGTCATTCAGGTGCGATCTCCGCAGGGGCGGACACCGCCCCGATCCGGAGAAGATGTTTGCACCGCTTCCGCCCCGGCTAGCAACCGCCAAAATGCCTCTCTGAGCTGGTGAGGCCCAAGGAAAACGGCAATCGGGAGCTTTCCCTCGAGCTTTAGTTAAGATCCTCGGGAAGGGCGGGGAGGATGCCGAACGGCACGCCGTCGTCGACGAGCTCGCGCGCCTCTTCAAGGGTGGAGCTTCCCCGAATTTGCCGCTCTTCGATTTCGCCGAAATGCATTTTGCGCGCTTCGTCCGCGAAACGCGGCCCGACGTCTTCGGTGTTCTCGAAGACGGTCTTCTTGATGGCACGCAGGGCTTCGAGAGTGGCCTTCGCGTCTCCGCTCAGCATCGGGGCGGGACCGGCGGACCGCGAAGCGACGGCTGCCTTCGTCACGATGGAGGGCGCCATCGGCTGTTTCTCGATGTCGATCGAGCCGCAAAACGGGCAGGCGATCTCGCCTGCAAGCGATTGAGAGTCGAAATCGGCGCTTGCGCGGAACCAGCTTTCGAATTCATGCCCCGACGAACATTCAAGACGATACTTGATCACGATCCGTGCACCAGTGACGGCGCCTTCGAGTTGGCGACCACGACATCGAATTCGCGGTCATGCGTTAGCGACGGAATCTTCCGCCGCACTTGGTCGACGTAGGTACCATCTATGTCGGCAAGGATCACCGCGGGATCAACCCCCGCTTCCGCGAGAACCTCGCCCCAGGGCGAGATGATGAGGCTGTGGCCGAACGTCTCCCGGCCATTTTCGTGCCGGCCGCCCTGATCCGCCGCCAGAATATAAGCGCCAGTCTCGATGGCGCGCGCCTTGAGCAGCGTATGCCAATGCGCTTCGCCGGTCGTCCGCGTGAACGCGGCCGGTACGGTGATGAATTTGGCTCCCGCCTTTGCCAGCGCCCGGTGCAGCGCGGGAAAGCGCAAATCGTAGCAAATGGTCAGGCCAAGAAGGCCCCATGGAAGCTCCGCGATAATCGCGCTCGGGCCGGCCTGATAATTCGCGCTCTCGCTGTAGGACTCGCCACCGCCGAGATCGACATCGAACATATGAATCTTATCATATCGCGCCGAGATCGTCCCATCGGGAGCAATGACGTACGCGCGATTGGCGAGACGCCGGTCGCCGACCTTCACGGCCATCGATCCGATGTGCAACCAGATCTTGCGCTTGCGGGCGGCATCGGTGAACGCGGCGAGCGCGACGTTGCCGTCCTCGGGCCTCGTCTCCGCCATGAGACGTGCCTGGTCAAGCTCCATCAACGTCGTGCATTCCGGAGTCTGAACGTAATCGGCTCCGCGATCCACCGCTTCGTTGATCAGCGACACGGCGTCGGCGACGTTGCGCTCGATATTTCGCCCGGCTCGCATTTGTACGAGAGCGGCGCGGAATGCTGTTTTGGAACGTGATGACATGATCAGGCTGCGGTCAAAAGCGTATCGAGGCGTCCGCTGCGCTCAAGATCGAAAAGGTCGTCGCAGCCGCCCACGTGTACATCGCCGATCCAGATTTGAGGAACTGTTCTGCGGCCGCCCGCGCGCAAGGTAAGGTCAGCACGCAAATCGTTGCGGCCCGACAGATCGATTTCCTCGAAGGCGGCGCCTTTGCGCCGCAATAGGTCTTTGGCCATGTGGCAGTAGCAGCAGTTGCCAGCAGTGTAGACCGTCACCTTCTGCATTTCGTCGGCGCCTCTCAACACGCCATATGAAAAGTTCGAATCAAAACTAAACCGTTCGCGAGGTCATGCAACCTTGCATCGTTGATTTGCGCCGCTGTGCCGCGCCTTTGCCACGCCCTTTGCAGCCTCAGGAATAACGTTCTGAAACTATCGCAAGTGCGAGCACGTCGACCTTGCGCGCACCCGCCTGTTTCAAGGCCCGGGCCGCTGCCGATGCCGTTGCACCGCTCGTGATGACATCGTCGACCAAAACTATGGCTTTTCCTGAGATATTCGGCAATTCACGGGCAGGCACGCGGAACACACCCGCCACATTTCGGCTCCGTTGAGCCCGGGTGAGGCCGATTTGATGTGGCGTCGAACGGATTCTGACGAGCGCGAAAGGATTGACGGGCTTGCCGGTGCGCCGCCCGGCCTCCGCCGCAAGAATTTGCGCTTGGTTAAATCGCCGTCCGAGCAGCCGCCAACGAGCGAGCGGCACCGGCACGAGAAGGTCGGCCTCGGCAAGCACCTCGCGCCCCGCGTCAGCCATCCACCGCCCGAAAAGCCGCCGGGCGTTATGATTGTCGTGAAATTTGAACCCGTGAATAAGCGTCTGCAGGAGCCCGCCGAAGCTGGCCACTGCCCGGGCGCGATCGTAGTCCGGCGGGTTCGCGAGGGCGGCCGCTGAGACCGTCAGGCCGCCGGTATCGATGGCGAGCGGCAATCCGAGCCTGTCGCACACCGGAGGGCGGACGAAATTGATTTTCTGCCAGCAGGACGGACAGAGGGAATCGTGGTCCATGATCCGTGTCCGGCAGCCGAGGCAGACCGGGGGCAGCAACAGATCGAGGGCTGCCCGCCGAAGCCGGTGGAAAGGACGAAGCCGCGAGAGCAGGCTCAAGCTGCCGCTCGTGCCATCTCCCGTGTCGTCGTCCGCAACCGTGTTATTGTTCGACATTGCACAACACTAGCGCAACGCGCTAACGCCAGCGAGAGCTTCGACGCCTGCCCTTCGAGGGTCCAGGCTTCGGTCCCGATCATCTACGAGAAAGACGAGCGATGCCCGGCGCACCGCAGATTTTCGACCGCAAATTTATGAGAATACGCCGCGATCGTATCGCCAAGGCGACCGGCGGCGCGAAACTTCCCGACTTTCTGCTCGAGCGCGTGGCCGACGATTTCGCCGAACGCCTTTCGCTCGTGCGCCGGGATTTTCCGCTTGCCGTCAGTCTGGGTGCGTATAACGGGCTCGTCGCCGAACGGCTCCGGACGCTCCCGGCGATCGGCACGATCATTAATGTCGAATCGTCTCTAGCGACCCTGATGCCCGCAGGCGGCTTGAAAGTTGTTGCCGACGAGGAAGCACTACCGTTCGCGGCGGCGAGCCTCGATCTCGTGGTGTCCGGCCTTGCGCTCCATCTGGTCAACGATCTCCCCGGTGCTCTCATCCAGATCAATCGCGCACTGAAGCCCGACGGGCTGTTTCTCGGCGCGCTGCTCGGCGGCGAAACGCTGAAAGAACTGCGGGAGGCCTGGATTCTGGCTGAGGACGAAGTCCTCGGCGGCGCGTCTCCCCGCGTCGCGCCATTCGCCGATGTACGTGAGCTTGGCGGCCTTCTCCAGCGTGCGGGCTTCGCGCTGCCGGTCGCCGATAGCGACCTCGTCGAAGTGACCTACGCCTCGCCTCTTGCGCTGATGCAGGAAATCAAGGCCATGGGTGCGAGTAACGTCTTGACGGAGCGCCGCCGCACGCCGGTGACGCGCACACTGCTGTTACGGGCGGCGCAAATCTATCAAGAGCGTTTTGGCCTGCCTGGCGGCCGCGTCCCGGCGACCTTCGAGATCGTCACGCTGACCGGTTGGGTGCCCCACGAAAGCCAGCAGAAACCGCTGCGGCCGGGATCGGCCGAAGTCAGTCTCAAAGATGTGCTGAAGCCCCGCTCAAAAGATCTCTGAGCCAGGGAATGAGCGGCTCGTCCGCCGGCGGCATCGGATAGCGGTTGAGATCGAGCGCCCGGACCCATTTCACGATCTGGCCCTCTCGCGGTGCGATCTCGCCCTCCCACGTGCGGCAGAGATACAGCGGCATCAGAAGGTGGAAATTCTCGTAGGCATGGCTCGCGAAGTTGAACGGCGCGAGGCACGTCCGGCAAAGCTCGATGTCGAGTTCTTCCTTGATTTCGCGGCAAAGCGCGTCCTCTGGCGTCTCACCCGGCTCCACTTTGCCGCCAGGAAACTCCCAGAGGCCGGCCATTGACTTTCCCGCCGGGCGCTGGGCGATCAGCACCCGCTTGTCATCGTCGATGAGCGCCACGGCGGCAACGAGAACCAACGGCTTCATGCGCGCCGCCTCAGCAGGTAGGCGGTCTCTTCGAGGCGAGTGACGCCGCGTTTCTTCAGGTTGTCGCTGTCGGCGAGGCCATCGCGCGTTTCGAGCACTTCGATCTCGAACGTATCTGCGTAAAGACGTTGAACCTCGTCGCGTGAAACCGGAAATGGCGGGCCGGAAATCTCACCCTCGGGATAATCGACCGCGATGAGGAAAATGATCGCCTCACGCGGCACGATCCGGGCGAGTGTCTCGGCGTAACGGGCACGCATTTCCGGCGGCAGCGCGATGAGCGCGGCGCGGTCGTAAACTGCCACCACGTCCTTCAGGACATCGGGATCGAGTTCGAAAAAATCGCCGCAATAAAGCTCGAACGGCCCGGCGGACGAAATCTCGAACGCGCCCGCCGAAGAGCGATTTGGGACCTGCGCGCCTTCCTCGAAAAATTCGCGGACCGCAACGTTCGACAGCTCCACCCCGATGACGCGATGCCCTTGCGTCGCGAGCCAGACCATGTCTCGGCTCTTGCCCGCAAGCGGCACGAAAACGGCCGTCTCTTGGGGCAATCCAAGCTTCGGCCAGAAGCGCAAAAGCTGCGAATGGATTCGCTGCTGATGAAACCCGATCTCGCGGCGCTGCCAGCGCTCGTGCCAGAACGCCTTATCCATTTGCTCTCAGCTTTTCAGCTCCGGTAATCGGCATTGATCGATACGTATTCGTGCGTGAGATCGCAGGTCCAGACCCGCGCTCCCGACTTGCCAACCCCGACGTCGACGCGAATGACGATCTCAGGGTTCTTCATGTACGCGGCGACTGTCTTCTCGTCGTAATCCGCGGCGCGCTCCCCGTCGCGCGCAACGCAGTGGGGACCGAACCAGATCGCGAGCCTGTCGCGGTCAGCGGCTTCGCCGGACTTGCCGACCGCCATCACGACGCGGCCCCAGTTCGGATCTTCTCCGGCAATCGCTGTCTTGAGAATGGGTGAATTGGCGCAGGAGAGCGCGATCGCCCGCGCCGCGTGCCATGACTTGGCGCCGCCGACCTCGAACGTCACGAACTTCGTAAGGCCCTCGCCGTCCTTTGCGACCTGGATCGCGAGATCGCGCATCAAGTCGTAGAGAGCCTCCGAGAACGCCTGCAGCTTCTTCGACTTGGCCTTCGTAATAAGCTTTTGCCCGCGAGCTTCCGCCTTCCCGGTCGCAAACATGAGGCAGGTGTCGCTCGTCGACGTGTCGCCATCGACCGTCATGCAGTTGAAGGTCGTCGCTGCGTGCTCGGCCAGCAGCTCTTGCAGCGTATCGGACGAGATCGCGGCATCCGTGAAGATGAAGCACAGCATCGTTGCCATGTCGGGCGCGATCATTCCCGCGCCCTTGCAGAAGCCGTTGATGGTGACTTCGGTATCCCCAATCAGCGCGGTCCGCGTCGCGAGCTTCGGAAAGGTATCGGTGGTCATGATCGCCCGCGCCGCCTTTTCGAAAGCGTCGGGCTCGGTCTGCTTGGCGAGATCCCCGAGAAGATGCGCGAACTTTTCCGCGTCGAGCGGCTCGCCGATGACGCCGGTCGAAGCGACAAAGACTTCGTGCGGTTTGCAGCCAACGGCCTCAACGGCATGCGCAACCGTGATGTCGACCGCCTCGCTGCCCTTTTTCCCCGTGAAAGCGTTGGCGTTGCCCGAATTCACAACGAGCGCCCGCGCCGCCCCCTTTTTCAGGTGCTTCCGGCACGTGAGCACCGGAGCCGACGCGGTTTTCGATTGCGTCAGGACGCCCGCAACCGAGGTCCCTTCGTCGACCACGGCGAGCAAGAGATCCGTGCGGTTCTTGTAGCGAATACCGGCTTCCGCAGTCGCAAAGGCAACGCCCTCGATACTCGGCAGTTTCGCGAGTGTTTTAGGGGCGAACGGTGAAACGCTCGAAGCTTTGCTCATAAGGGATCTCCGGAGAGGGTGCGAGGCTCCCTGAAACAGATCGGGCCGCCATAATCAAGCGGCCCGAGCAAGAACTTTTCGACTGCGGGGAAGCTTAGGGCTTCGGGGCCTCTGCCGGAGCGTCCTTCGGAGCATCCTTCGGGGCGTCCTTCGCCGGTTCAGCGGCCGGCTTCGACTGGGCCTGGATCGCCGCATTGCGAGCATCCACCATCTTCTTGATCTCCGGATCGACGATCTCGATCTTCGACTTCGTGCGGAGGCCTACGGCCGTTTGCTGAGCTTTCTGCAGAAGCAGGGATTGGACGATCCGGTCCTTGACGATCTCGAACGCCGGCGGCTGCTTGGTACGGCGATCTTCGAGCTTCACGAGATGCCAGCCGAACTGCGTCTTCACCGGATCGGAGACTTCACCCTTCTTCAGCTTAAAGACGATCTCTTCGAACTGCGGCACCATCTGCCCATGACCGAAGTAACCAAGGTTGCCGCCATCTTCTTTGGAGCCCGGATCTTTGGAGTTTTCTTTTGCGAGCTCAGCAAAATCGGCGCCCTTGGTGATCTTTTCTTTCAGGGCCTTGGCTTCATCTTCAGTCGCAACGAGAATATGTCTCGCCGATACTTCCTCTTCCGGCTTCAAGAGCTTGACTTGATCGTCGTAAATCTTGCGCGCGTCAGCATCGCTGACCGAAGCCTTGATGACCTTATCGAAATAGAGTTCCCGAAGGGCGCGGCGCTTCAAATAGTTGAGGCGCGTCTCGAAGTCGGCGCCCTCATTCAGCTTCTGGCCTTCGGCCGCTTCCGCAAAAAGCTGATTGTCGATGAGAAATTCGAGCAGCGACGTCCGCTTCTGGTCGGCCGGCATTGTGCCCATGTCTGAGCCGATTTCGCTTTCGGCCACCGCAAGATCGCCTTCGGTGATGGGTTTGCCGTCGATCGTGGCGACGACCTTGTCCTCGGCGACCGCCGTGAAAGGTGCGGCCATGCCCGCGAGCGCGAAAGTCATAAGAATGAGGGTGATACGCTTCATCAGCGTTTGGCTCCGCGTTGGAGGTTGAGGCCCTTAAATTGCCGTCTCAGAGCTCGTTTGGGGAACGACGGCAAGACCGCGGCAGGCGGCCAACAAGCGGGTTTCGATAGCGGGCCAAGGCAAGAAAACCAAGTTAATTCTTGGCCACAGGAAGAAAATCCCTTACGTCGGCGTAATAGCGCATAACATTGACAGTCGGGGGGGCTAGTTCTTATGTCTGCCCCTAATCGGGTCGGGCGTTAAAGCCCGTGTCGACCGCGCAATTCGCAGCGCTGTGGGGACGTCGACGCAGGCGTGGCGGGGGAGGCCCTTGCCGCGCATTTTTTGGCTGTACGCTGCCCGGCGACAAGAGACTGAGCCGGCCGTGCCAGGGGGTGCGGCCAAGACGAATTTTGTAGGACGGATCTAAAAATATGCTCTCGTTCGGTGATCTCGCTTCGAAGATTTTCGGTTCCTCGAACGAGAGGAGAGTCAAAGGCTTTCGGTCTCGCGTGGCGGCAATTAATGCGCTCGAGCCCGAGCTGCAGGACCTGTCCGACGAGGAGCTTCGAGCGCGCACGGAGCAATTCCGTCAGCAGCTGAACGACGGCGCCTCGCTCGATGACCTGCTCGTTCCGGCATTCGCAACGGTCCGCGAAGCGGCGAAGCGCACGCTTGGCCAGCGCCACTTCGACGTCCAGCTCATCGGCGGCATGGTTCTCCATCAAGGCGACATCGCCGAAATGAAAACGGGCGAAGGTAAAACGCTCGTCGCCACGCTCCCCGTTTACCTGAACGCTCTCACCGGCAAAGGTGTCCACGTCGTTACAGTCAACGACTACCTCGCCAAGCGCGACGCCGACTGGATGGGTCAGGTCTATCGCTTCTTGGGTCTCACTGTCGGCTGCATCATCCACGACATGAGCGATGAGTCCCGCAAGATCGCGTACGCCTGCGATGTGACGTACGGCACGAACAACGAGCTCGGCTTCGATTATCTCCGCGATAATATGAAGATGAACTACACCGAGATGGTGCAGCGTCCGCACACGTACGCAATCGTCGACGAAGTTGACTCGATCCTCATCGACGAAGCCCGCACGCCCTTGATCATCTCCGGCCCATTGGAAGACCGGGCCGATCTATATCAGCAGATCGACGCGTTGATGAAGATCGTCACGCCCGAAGACTTCGAACTCGACGAAAAGCAGCGTCAGGTCTCGTTCACGGAAGCCGGCAACGAAAAGATGGAGCGCGAGCTCGAAGCCGCTGGCCTCCTGAAGGGCACGCTGTACGACATCGACAACGTCACGATCGTCCATCACCTGACGCAGGCGCTGAAGGCGCACAAGCTGTTCCAGCGCGATAAGGACTACATCGTCAAAGGCGGCCAGGTCGTCATCATCGACGAATTCACCGGCCGTATGATGCCCGGTCGACGCTATTCGGAAGGCCTGCATCAGGCGCTCGAAGCCAAAGAGAAGGTCGAGATCCAGCCCGAAAACCAGACGCTCGCGTCGATCACGTTCCAGAACTACTTCCGTCTCTACAAGAAGCTCGCCGGCATGACCGGTACGGCAATGACGGAAGCCAGCGAGTTCATGGACATCTACGGGCTCGACGTCATCGACATCCCGACCAATCTTCCGGTCAGCCGTATCGACGAGGATGACGAGATCTACCGGACGCAGCGCGAGAAGCTCGCCGCTATCGTGCAGTCGATCGCGGAAGCCAGAACGCGCGGGCAGCCGATCCTTGTCGGCACCACGTCGATCGAGAAGTCTGAGCAACTTTCGGAACTTCTGAAGGACCACAAGTATTTCAAGGAACTTGCCAAGCAGCTTGAAGAGCAGGCAGCTGCCATCAAGCCCGGCAAGGAAGAAGAACTCCGCAAGCATTTGACGGATACGGCGGCGCTTCTGAACAAGTTGGCGACCGAAGCCAAGGGCAAGGGCGACCCGATCCCGCATCAGGTGCTCAACGCACGCTATCACGAGCAGGAAGCGAGCATCGTTGCGCAGGCCGGTCAGCCGGGCGCCGTGACGATCGCGACCAACATGGCAGGCCGCGGTACCGATATTCAGCTGGGCGGCAACGCCGAGTTCCGCCTGCGCGACTGGATCGCCGAAGAAACGGCAAAGGGAACACCACCCGACGAGACGGCGATCAGCAGCAAGCGCGCTGAGCTTGTCTCCGACGTCGCCGCCAATAAGAAAAAGGCGCTCGAGGCCGGCGGCCTCTACGTGCTCGCGACCGAACGGCATGAAAGCCGCCGCATCGACAACCAGCTGCGCGGTCGTTCCGGCCGTCAGGGCGACCCTGGCCGTTCCAAGTTCTATTTGGCGCTCGATGACGACCTGATGCGCATCTTCGGCTCCGAGCGCATGGACAAGGTGCTCCAGACGCTCGGCCTCAAGGACGGCGAAGCGATCACGCATCCATGGATGAACAAGTCGCTCGAAACCGCGCAAAAGAAAGTTGAGCAGCGCAACTTCGATATCCGCAAGCAGATCCTGAAGTACGACGACGTGATGAATGACCAGCGCAAGGTCATCTTCGAGCAACGGCTCGACATCATGGGCCAGGAGGACGTTTCCGAGACGGTCGTCGAGCTTCGCAATGAGCTGATCGACGAATACGTCACGCGCTTCATTCCCCCGGCAGCTTATGCCGAGCAGTGGGACACGAAGGGCCTCTACGAACAGGTCAGCGATGTCCTCGCGCTCGATCTTCCTATCGACGCCTGGGCTGCCGAGGAAGGCATCGCCGACGAAGAGATCAAGGAACGCATCAAGGCCGCCGCCGACGCCAAGGCGGAGGAAAAAGCCAAGGAACTCGGACCGGAGCTCTATCACCAGATCGAGAAGATGGTGCTGCTCCAGACGCTGGATCACCTCTGGCGCGAGCACCTTGTGACGCTCGAGCATTTGCGTCAGGTGATCGGCTTCCGCGCCTACGGTCAGCGCGATCCGCTGAACGAATACAAATCCGAAGCGTTCATCCTCTTCGAGAGCATGCTTGGACGTCTGCGCGAAAACGTGACGGGCCAGCTGATGCACGTCGAACTGGCGCCACCCGAGGATCAGCCCGCGCTGCAGCCCATCGACCTGCCGCCGATGGAGGCCCACCACGTCGACGCGACGACGGGTTTCGACGAGTTCGAGCGCGATCCCGAGCTGGCGATGGCCGACGCCGCCATTGAAGGCGCCCGTGCACGCCGCGCAGCGGGACCCGAGCCCGAGAGGCGTGCACCGCTGCAGAGTCGTAAGAACGAGGGCGCGGTCAATCCGAAGGACCCCGCCACCTGGGGCCGCGTTTCGCGCAACGCTCTCTGCCCCTGCGGCTCAGGCAAGAAATACAAGCACTGCCACGGCAAGATGGATTGATCGGGAGATCAGTAAAAAAGAAAGGCGCCGGATGGCGCCTTTTTTGTTTTTGCGTCTTGCCACCCCGAAGCTCGCTGTCTTCGAACCCGGGCCTGGCGGTTGCCCGCCGTAGTGCCTTAATGCCCTGAGGGCTTCGTCGATTCCGTCGCCGGTTCGTCATGTCCGCCGCCCGCGATCCGGTCGGACAACGCCAAGAGCACGCTCGAAACGACGAACACCACGTGGATGATGACGAGCCACATCAGCTCTTTCTCGCGCTCCGGCGTGACCGTGGTGAGTGACATGAACTGACGGAGCAGCTGCACGGCAGAGATCGCGACGATCGACGACAGCATCTTGAGCTTCAGCGCGGCGAAGTCGATCGTTCCCATCCAGGCCGGCCGGTCGCCGTCGTCCGAATGATCCATCTTCGAGACGAAATTTTCATATCCCGAGAAGATGACGATGATCAGCAGCGATCCTGTCAGCGTCAAATCGACGAGCGTCAGCAAGCCAAGGATCACATCGGACTCTGTTGACGTGAACGCCATGGCCGCAAGGTGAAAAAGCTCCATCAGGAACTTGATCATGAGAATGATGAGCGACAGTGCAAGGCCGAAATAAAACGGCGCGAGCAGCCAGCGCGAGCTGAATAACCAGCCCTCCAGGACGATCTCTACGCGCTTCGCAATTGTTTTTTCGGCCATCGATGATCCCCAATCCGTGAATTTATCTGCTCTATCGCAACGTTGGCCACGCAAGGCAAGCGCCCGCCAGTGCGGCGACTAGGCGCTAACTTAAGTAGGATTGCGAGGCAAAATCACAAGCACCAGCTACAGTTAGCGGCACTATGTGTCTGCGCGGCAAAGTCAGCGAATAAGCCGCCACGAGAACATGGGCGGGGGCGCATCACTTTCGAGGCTCGTCTGAATTTGCGGAATGGGCGGCGCCGTCGACTGAGCCGCTTGCGCCTGAGCCTTGGGCTCAACACGCGAGGGCGGCGGCACGTTGGCGAGCCACTGATCCTGCTCGCGGATGGACGCGATCGTCGGGCCGCAGGCGTCGAGCTGACCTGGCAATTCTTTTGCCCGCGCCTCGCGGAATATATAGCGGCCGCTGCACACCCCGACCTGCGGAGGACGCTTTGTGCGCTCGAAGACGTCGTAACCGTCCTTGAGATTGTTCCAGAACGGCGACCACGGCGACGCACTCTGCGCAGCCATGTTCGCATCCGTCATCCGGAACGGCAGGATGTGCACCGGCACGAGCTGCTCTCCCGCATCGATCGCAGCTATCGTCAGCTGATGGATCTCTTCGGATACCGGGTTCGTCATCGCGAAGCAGCCGACTGACGAGCATCCACCGTGAATGAGGATGTCGGACCCGGTCCGCGCCTGTGACTGATCGAGGATGTTGGGAAAGCCGATATCGAGCGACACCGGCCAACGCCCCACATGCCGCGCCTGCGCGCGCGTCACCGTGTAATAGCCTTCGGGAGCCTGCCGGTCGCCGTCCCGAAGCTTCGGCCCGAGCGTGCCCGACCAGTGGCAGATGGGATAGGTCGCGAACAGGATGAAGGCGTCATCCTTCTGCTTCCAGACCTCTAGCTCGGATTCGGCTTTGAAGATGCGGATGAGGATGGGCGACGATAGCGTCACGCCCTTTTCCTTTAAGCGCTGCTGCAGCACGCCGACGTCGGGAGTTCCGGGGAGCGGCAGCGCGCCCGTCGCAGCTGCACGCTGGCGTTCAACGCGATCGGCGGCAACGTCCTTGAGTTCGATTGTCAGCGCGTTCGCTGGGTCAATCACGGCATGACTGATCGCGACGAGACCGAGGATCATCGCCGCGACGAGCTTCAGACGCGTTGAACCGTACGACACCATGGACTTGCGACCGAGTACCTTGCCCTCTCGCGAACGGAACATTAACGCCCCGAGCACGCAATTCGAAGTGACTTTTCGCCAACACTGGCGAGATAAGCGACGCTTTGAACGGTTAACTTCTGGCGTCTTCGCCGACGCACTTGTCGCCGATCGTAGAGGCGTCGGCGGAGCCCTTTTCCCCAGGCGCGAACTGGTACTTACCCCCGCAAACATTCACCTTCGGAGGCAGCATGCTTGATTCGAACAGGTCATTGCCAGCCTTCAGGTTTTTCCAGAAGTCGAGAGCGGGGCTCTGGGCATGCCCGTTCATCCGCTTGTCCGTCATCCGGAACGGATAGACCTGGACTTGAAATCGCTTTTGCCCGCCCGAAAGGGCCGCGGTGACGAGCTTCCAAATCTCCTGCATCTGCGCGTCTGTCATCGCGAAGCAGCCGATGGACGCGCAGCCGCCATGCACCATGATCAGCGATCCGGTCCGGGCATGGGCGCGATCGAAGGCGTTCGGATAGCCGAGATTGAACGACCGGTACCAGCGGCTGTTGGGATTGAGGGCCGAGGAATCGACCGTGTAGAAGCCTTCCGGCGCCTGGCTGTCGCCCTCTCGCAGCTTCGGCCCGAGAACACCCGACCAGCGGCAGATCGGATACGTCGCGAAATGGCGGAACACACCGTCGCGCTGCATCCAGAGCTCGAGCTCGAATTCCCTCTTGAAGATCCTGATCAGCACTGGTGCGCCCTCGGCGACGCCGGCGCTCTTGAGCCGCTCGGAATAGTTCGCGAGATCCGGCTCACCCGACATAGGCAGACCGAAATCCCAGCGAAGCCGCCGCAGTTTTCGCTCGTACTTGATCAGTGCAATGTCGCCGCCCGGCAGTTTCGGCAGCCATACCGGCACCGAAACAATCGCGACTGCAGCGAGCGCCAAAAGCACGGTGCTGAAGCCGAGCACCTTGCCCACCCGGCGTCGCCGGGGCTGTCGCGATTTGGACGAGGTCGCGCTTTTGTCTGTCATTGAAGAGCCCGCGACGCCGAAGGATCAGTTCGCCGCGTTCGCAAGGGACGATTGCGGACTCTGCTGCTGCTTGGCAGTCTTGATCTCGGCGAGCGAGGGTTCGTTATCGGGATTGGCAATTCCCTTGAGCTTGTTGCCGCTCGCTACATCCATCTGAGCAGGCTCCGGCAATGGCGTAAAGGCCGTGACGAAGGGCCGATCGAACGCCGGGCAACGCCCAGCTGGATCGGGGCGGCTGCGGGCAACGGCGTCGACAACGTACCGGCGTTCGCAGACAGTGATGCTTGGCGGAATGCGGTACTTTTCGAAGTAGTCGTATCCCTGCTTCATGGTTTTCCAGAAGCCATACCACTTGTTGGACTTCTCTCTGGCCATCCGCGCCTCTGTCATGCGGAACGGATAAGCGTGAAGCTGGAAGCTCGGTTGGCCTGCCTTCAACGATTCGCGCGTAAGCCCGTAGATCTCTTCCATCAGGGCGTCTGTCATCGCGTAGCAGCCGGCCGAGCGGCAGTTGCCATGCACCATGACGGAATCGCCCGTGCGGCCCCAAGACCGGTCAAAGGCGTTGGGATACCCGAGATTGAATGACAGATAGAATTTCGAGTTCGGGTTCATCAGGACGGGCGTGATCGTATAGAAGCCCTCAGGGGCTTGCCGGTCGCCGGTGCTTTGCTTCGGCCCGATCTCGCCCGACCAATTACAGATCGGGTAGGTCCTGAAATGATAGAAGCGGCCGTCGTCGCGCTGCTTCCAGACTTCGAGCTCGGATTCTTCCTTGAAGACCCGCACGAAAACCGGAGACCCCGGCTGCATGCCCTTCTTCGCGAGGAGAGACAGTGCTTCGTTCGACAACGGCACTTCGGATGGCGGAGGAATTGTGGGCGCACTCGAGCACGCCGCGAGCATCGCGGCGGCGATTGTAGTCATGAGCAGCACAACGGCTCTCATCGTTGAGCCAGTGTTGGTTCCCACCAATACGCCCTTCCCGTCCCGAACAAACAAATTCCCCGTGCCGCGGGCTGGCGGACTGTTAGCACAATGAACTCAAACGATTACTGAAATCGGAGAAGATCCGAGTCAACTCAAGTATCGTGTCCAAATGCGGCGTCACAGTGGGCGGGTAGGCCCCGCTGGACGGAATGTCAGACAGGAATTCCGTGCGCGACTAGCGCCCTATCGACAAAAACCGCTCGTGACGCTGAGCCCGAATATCTTCGGCCGATTTGCCGTCGAACTCCGAAAGCATTCGGGCAATCGCGTTACCGGTCGCGATAATTACTGATTCGCGGTCGCGATGCGCGCCGCCCGTCGGTTCCTTCACGATCGCGTCGATGACCCCGAGCTGATCGAGGTCCTGCGCCGTGATCTTCATGTTGGTCGCGGCTTCTTCTTTCTTGTTGCTGTCGCGCCAGATGATCGATGCGGCGCCTTCGGGTGAGATGACCGAATAAATGGCGTGCTCGAGCATAAGAATCCGGTTGGCCGTCGCAATGGCGATCGCACCGCCCGAACCGCCTTCGCCGACGATCACGGTGACAATCGGAACGCCAAGTCGCAGGCAGCATTCCGTCGACCGCGCGATGGCTTCTGCTTGTCCGCGTTCCTCCGCCCCGATGCCCGGATAGGCGCCGGGTGTGTCGACGAACGTGATGATCGGCAAATTGAAGCGTTCGGCGAGTTCCATCAGCCGCACGGCCTTGCGGTAGCCTTCCGGGCGCGCCATGCCGAAATTGTGTTTGATGCGCTGCTCGGTATCGGCGCCCTTCTCGTGTCCGAGAACGACGACTGATCTGTTTCGGAACTTGCCGATGCCGCCGACGATGGCTTCATCCTCGGCGAAATACCGGTCGCCCGCGAGCGGCGTGAATTCCTCGATGAGGCCACCGATGAAGTCGAGCGCGTGCGGCCGTTCCGGATGCCGCGCAACCAGCGTCTTCTGCCAGGGCGTGAGCTTGGCATAGGTATCCGCCAGAGCGGCCTTCGCCTTCTGCTCGAGCTTGGTGATCTCGTCAGCGATGTGCGGACCCTTGCCTTCGGTCTGCATGGCCTTGAGCTCGGCAACTTTGTTCTCAAGCTCGAGGATCGGCTTTTCGAAGTCGAGGTAGGTACGCAATGCGGTCGTAGCGTTCACGGAACTTGGCTTTCTGCTGTGCAACTGAAGCGTGCGGCAAGCGCTTTTTTCACGCGCGACATTCGCCACGGCTGGCCGCGGGTGTCAAGGCGTCAAGCCGTACGGCACCCAGTTCTGGTCCGCCGGGCTCTGAGATTGTTTAACTTTCGCCCTCCGAAAGCCGCCGCACCGTTGGCGCGATCGCGAACATGAGCGCCGCCGCGACGGCAACCAGCCCGGCTTGCGCCAGGAACGAGAGCGCCAGTGCGTCCGGATCGCTCGCGGTGAAGGCGCCTCCGATGTCCCCGGCGAGCTTGTTCCCGAACGCGGTTGCGAGGAACCAGATCCCCAGCACTTGGCCCGACATTCTGGGCGGCGCAATGCGGGTCATCGTCGAAAGCCCAACCGGGCTCAGCATCAGCTCGCCGATGGTGAATAGAAGGTAGAGTCCGAGCAGCCAAAACGGCGAGACACGACCGTCTGCCGCGTAGGTGGCGGCTGGAACCATCAGGAGAAACGCCCCCGCGAGGAACACCAGGCCGAGGCCGAACTTGACGGGCGAAGACGGCTGCAGCTTTCCGAGCTTTATCCATAGCGCCGCGACGATCGGCGCCAGCAGTATGACGAAGATGGGATTGGCCGATTGGAACCACGACGACGGGAAAGAGAACCCCAAGACTTCGTTGCGCGTCAGCGCGTCGGCGAAAAGCGACAGAGTGGTGCCGGCCTGTTCGAAGACCGCCCAGAAAATCATGGCGGCGATGAAGAAGACGCCGACAGCCGCCATGCGGCGCGCATCCGGGTCGTGGCGCGTCGCGCCGTAAGCGATGCCGAGGAGCGGCAGCACGACGAAGAGCCAACGCAGCCAGTGGAAGCCGTCGACGTCGGAGAGCAGTGCAATCGCGAGAAGAGCCAGCGATCCGACGCTGACAAGAATTCCCTGACGGACAACCGACGACGTCGAATCGGGGCTCGCGACATCGGGATCTCTGAGCTCGTGCCTGTTCAGATAGAAGAGCACCATCGATATCGTCATGCCGACGCCAGCCGCGCCGAAGCCCCAGTGCCAGCTCATTCGGGGATCGAATCCGGCCGCGGCGAGCCAGCCCTTGAAGATGCTGCTCTGCGCGAGAAAACCCGTCACCAGCGGCGCCAAAAACGCTCCGATGTTGATGCCCATGTAAAAGAGCGAGAAACCGGCGTCGCGCCGCGTGTCGTCCTTTGAATAAAGGCCGCCGACAAGAGCTGAGATGTTCGGCTTGAAAAGACCCGTGCCGATCGCGATCAGCGCGAGGCCGAGATAGAACGTCGAAGGCGAGGGCCACGCCAGGGCGTAGTGCCCGCAGGCGATCGACGCCCCTCCGAAGAGCACGCTCCGCTTTGCACCCAGAAGCCGGTCCGCGATGAAGCCACCGGGAAGGGCCAAGAGATAGACCGCCATCGCGTAGGTGCCATAGATGCTGCCGGCGTTGGGTGTCGCGAAGCCGAGGCCGCCCTCGGTGATGGGAGCCACCATGAACAGAACCAAGAGCGCCCGCATTCCGTAATACGAAAAGCGCTCCCAAAGCTCGGTGAAGTAGAGTGCCGAAAGCCCGCGCGGGTGCGATGAGAGGCCTAGCCCGAGGCCGAGCCACGAGCCGTGCGGCTCCGCTACGACCGAAGCCGCCCCTCCGTTGGCAGAAATTTGTTCGCCCTTGCGCGAAGGCATCAGGCGCCTTTGTCGCCGGTCATGACTTTACCCATCCACTCATCGATGGTTGTTGTTCCGAGTTCTTCGACCTTGGACCGCTCGTACGGACGCAGCACATCTTGCATCGCGTCGATGCGCTTCCACTCGCAAAATGGCGTTTCGGTTTCGACGCCCGGCGCATAACGCGAAGCTTCGACCTTCGCGTGACGGTGAACATATCGCGGACAATTCATCCAGACTTCGTGAATACTCACCTTCACCACCATTTCGGCCTCTTTGAAGCCGTCGAGCTCGGGCCCGCTCACGATGAGCTCGGCACGGCCCTGCGCCCGCAAGCGAAACGGCTTCTCGAAGTCGATGAACAGCATGCCGATCTCCGGGTTGCCCGAGATATTGCCCATCGACAGGTACATCCCGTTGCCGTCGTAGCTCGGAAACAGGAGCGTGTTGGCATCGAGCACCTTGATGAAGCCGGGAGTTCCGCCTTTGTAAGAGACCGTCGGACGGCCACGATCGTCGATCGTCGTCAGGAAGAACATGTCGCGGCTTTCGATGAAAGCCTTCGCAGTCTCGTCGATCTCCGGCTTGAGGGCAACCGCCTCGACCCGGTCTGCCATCGCTCGCGTATCGAAAGCCATTTGCATGGCGCGATGGACGTCTCCGTAAAGGCGGCTCATTGGCGTTTCCCCTTGTGTTGAACGCGCCGCCATCCCGAAGGATCTCCGGCGTCTGTCTAGGTCTCTTTTTTGGCGAGCGGGTGATGTGCGTTGACGAGTGCCTTCAGCCGCTCCTGCAGCACATGCGTATAAATCTCTGTCGTAGAAATGTCAGCATGGCCAAGAAGCTGTTGCACGGCTCGGAGGTCCGCGCCGCGATCGAGTAAATGACTTGCGAAGGCATGGCGGAGCACGTGAGGTGACACGCGTTCCGGCGCAATTCCCGCCGCTTCCGCGACGCTTTTGAGATCCTGCGCGAAACCTTGCCGCGTCACGTGGCCAAGCGCCGATTTCGACGGAAATAGCCACTCCGAATTATCGAGCCGCGCCGAAACGTCGACAAACGCGTCGAGCGCCGAACGCGCTGTCGCGTTGAGCGGAACGAGCCGCTCACGGCCGCCTTTGCCCTTGATGGTGAGAACGCGCTGATCGCCTCTGAGAACGCTGCGCGGCAGCCCGACGAGTTCGGAAACGCGCATGCCTGTCGCATAGAGAACTTCGAGGAGACAGTGAAACCGCAAGGCGCGAAAGAGTGCGCGCCCGTCCTGGCCCTCGCATTGCTGCTGGGAAACGTCCAGCAGCCGGTCGACTTCGGCGATGCTCAGAACTTTCGGTAGAGCGCGCTGCTTCTTCGGCCCCTGGAGGCCGGACGTCGGATCGAGCGCAATCAAGTCTTCGGCAAGTAGAAAACGATAGTACTGCTTGATCGCCGAGAGCCGTCGCGCGCGTGACGTCGGTGCTTGCCCCTCGCTCGCGAGAAATCCGAGATAGGCCTGCACATCGGTTGATTTGGCGTCCGCCGGCGCGATTCCTTTCTCCGACAGGAAGCCAAGAAAGTTTTCGAGGTCCGCCGTGTAGGCTTCGATGGTATTCGCCGAGGCGCCCCGCTCGGCCGAGAGCATCGCAAGAAAGTCCGTGAGGTGGCTATCGCGTTCCGCGACACGCGTCATCGAGCCCTCAATTCGTTTCCGTGCGCGGCCACGAAGGGAGCAGCGCTTCGAGGCCGAGCCTCCGCGCGTCGGCTTCGAGACCGGCGCGCTTCAACGCCCGAATGCTGTCGCCGAGCGCGATAAGATTTGCATCCTGCGCCCCGTTCGGCCCAAGCGCCTTCATGACGAGCAGAACGGTGTGCCCGAATTCCTGCTTTTTCGATGCCACCTGCAATTCTGTCAAAACGCCGGTTTCCGGCAGATATCCGGACGTCGGCTGCGGTGTCCTGTTCGCGGCATCCCAGAGCGGAATAGGCACCAGATAGTCGAGCGCTTCGAGGACCGTCGTCAGGCGATAGAGCGCGGCCGACGGAAAGCGGCCATTCGCGGCATAAGTTTCGAGCGCGGCAAAGCTTCGGCCCCGGTCAGGTTCCTTGGCGTCGGCGATATCGATCAAGGCGCGCCAATGTCCGAGGCCCGGACCGCCGCCTTGATCGGCAACGGCAATCCAATCGCGAGCCATGTTGAATTTTCCCGACGCCAAGCCGATCTCGACGCCTGTTTCGGCAAACCAGACGATTTCGGGAGCCGGCCGGAGCTGTGCAGTGGTTGGCGCAATCATCTGGGCGCCGATCATGCCGAGGCCTTCATGCTTGGCATCATCGAGGAAGGTCCGGATAAGTCGCGCCTTGCGCATCGGCGTGCGTTCGTCTTCGGCAGCCCTGAAGAGGGCCGCGCGGCGGCTAGCGCCTTGCGGTCCGCGGCCGGCCAGAAGATCATCCGCGGGCACCTGTTCGGCGTTGACGCGATAGATGCCCGCAAGTTGCTCCGGAGTGAGCGCATTCAATCGCGCGGCCGCCTCCGTCGATGGCATTCCGAGATCGGCCGGCGTCGAATGATCGCTCGCGAGCGAGACGAGCAACGCCGGTTCGCCCTTCTCCAAAACCGTTTTGTGAGGAAGCCCCCCTACCCGTTCGGCAATCCGGTAGTCGAGGAGGGTTATCTGTTTGACCGGCGAATAGCGAGGCTTGGAATTGATTGCGAGAGCATCCAGCGCCTCGAGGCCGGGAGACGTCTCGACGCCTTCCTCGCGCGCCAGATCTGCGGCAAGGCCCGCGGAGGATTTGTCATCCTGGATGGCCGAGCAATAACCCGCCATCAGGATCGACTGCCCCTTGAGCCGCGCTGGGATGTTGCCCTTGAGCGTCGCCGACTTGGCGACGAGTTCGCAGGCTTTGTCCGAGTGCCCGGAGGCAAGCTCGTTGCGAGCCTGAAGCGTAACGAGTAGCGGGCTGTCGTTGCCGCCTTGTTTCGCGATTTCGGCGGCGGCTTCCCGCGCCAATCCCGAGCGGTAAAGCGCTTCGAGCCGCAATGCTGCGAAATTCGCGTTCGTCGTGCCGGGCGACGGCGAAGTGATTAGCCGCTTCCAAAGGTCGTGCAGTACCGGCGATCTGGGCGGGATCTCGATCGTGCTGATGAGCTTCTCGAGTGCGGCGACGTCCATGCCGCCCCACAGTTCGTAAGGCAACCCGGAGCCGTCTTCAGACATGACGGGCGCAAGATCGTCCTTTTCGACGCCGGGCAGAATAGCCCCGCGGACAACGCCGTTCTGCTGACCGGATTGGCCGCCCCGACCGGGATCCGGCTGGACGCTATCCGGGTTCGGCTGCCCCCACGTACTGCCGCCGCCGCCGGGGCTTCCCGCTGGGGCGCCCAATGGCTGCAGATAGGTGCGCTGTTCAGCGGGTGGCGAATAAGCGTCGTTCCGATCAGCTTTCTTCTTTTTTGCGGGTGCGGCAGAAGGTGCGGCGGGCGCGTCCTGCGCGGAAGCTGAAACCGATGCGGCAGCGGCGCCGAGGGGAAGCAGCGGAAGCACCAGGAGGCACTTGGCTGCCGCTATCAGTCTTCGGTGCGTATACACCATCGTCATTCACCGCCGGATTTTGATATTTTGCACGGGCTTGCTGATCGTCTGCTGCTCCGGCTCAAACCGGGTCGCCAGCACGTAAAGGCCGCCCAGAACCAACGCTGTCAGCGCGCAAAGTACGAATAAAAGCCGGAAAAGGCTCGGCATTTTCTGTGTCCCGTCCCGGCCGTTAGGTGAACATCTTTGTGGGCGCGATTATGACTCAATATGGTATTTTGCCGAAGAGTCCCTCCGTGGATCGGCAAGAAGGTTTGGGTTCGCTGTGGCTTTCGAGTGAGTTTCCAATTTGCGAACGTTTTTGGTTCGTGGCATGACGGCGCCGAAATGACCATCCCGCCGCGCGAACCACCGCCAGAAACCAACCCAGAAACCAACCAACTGGCCGAACCCGTCGGTATTGAGCCTCGGATGATCGAAGCCGAAGCGATTGAGCGTGCGAAAAAGAACGTCGGTGGGCGACCGATCGTCGTGGTCGGCCTCATGGGCTGCGGCAAGTCGTCGGTCGGCAAACGGCTGGCCTTCAAACTCAATCTACCCTTCGTCGACGCCGACGACGAGATCGAGCGTGCCGCCGCCAAAACTATCAACGAGATTTTTGCAGATCATGGCGAGGCCCATTTTCGCGCCGGTGAGCGCAAGGTGATCGCCCGGCTGCTCGGCAACGGGCCACAGGTGCTCGCGACCGGAGGCGGCGCCTTCATAAACCCGGAAACGCGCCTGCGCATTAAAGACATCGCCGTTTCCGTTTGGCTCCGGGCGGACCTGCCGGTCCTCATGCGTCGTGTGTCGAAGCGCGATCACCGGCCTCTCCTGCGCAACGGCAATCCCGAAGCCACGATGCGAAAGCTGATTGAAGAACGGTACCCAATATATGCTGAAGCCGACATGACGATTGAAAGCCGCGACGAGCCCCATGACGTCATCGTCACCGAAATCATAAACCGCCTCGCGGCCGGGACGGAGTTCCCCGCGCCCTCCGCCGCGGATGCAAATCCATCTCGAACGGTGCACGTCGAACTCGGCGATCGCGCCTACGATGTTTTGATTGCGCGCGGGATTCTTCGCGAGACCGGCGCGCTTCTCAAGGCGCGTTTCGGTGAGGTCAAATGCGGTGTCGTGACCGACGAAAACGTCGCCCGTCACCATCTCGCGACGCTTGAGGAAAGCCTGAAAAGCCAGGGCATGTTTGCCGGCTCCGTGATCATGAAGCCCGGCGAAGCGACGAAGAACTTCCGCGATTTGGCTTCGCTTTCGGAACGGCTTTTGGAGATGGGCCTCGAACGCGGCGATCTCGTTCTGCCCTTCGGCGGCGGCGTCATCGGCGATCTCGCCGGTTTCGCGGCTGGCATTCTGCGCCGTGGCGTGCGCTTTGTTCAAATTCCGACGTCGCTGCTGGCCCAGGTCGATAGCTCCGTCGGCGGCAAGACGGGCATCAACACCCCGCAAGGCAAAAATCTCATCGGCGTGTTTCACCAGCCGAACCTCGTGCTCGCCGACACCGCCGTTTTGACGACGCTGCCCCCGCGCGAGATGCGCGCTGGGTATGCCGAAGTCGCCAAATACGGTCTGCTGGGCGACGCGGAATTTTTTACTTGGCTAGAGGCCAACTGGCAGAGCGTTTTCGGCAACAACGGACCGGCTCTGACGCAGGCCATCGAAACGAGCGTGGCGGCCAAAGCGGCAATCGTCGCGCGCGACGAGACGGAAACGGGCGACCGTGCGCTGCTCAATCTGGGCCACACGTTCGGCCACGCGCTCGAAGCGTGGACCGGCTATTCTGACCGCCTCTTGCATGGTGAAGGCGTCGCCATCGGGATGTGCCTGGCGATCCGCCTCTCCGAGGAGCTGGGGATCTGTCCGGCAGGCCGCGCCGAGCGGGCCGCGAAGCATCTGAGGGCCGTGGGCCTTCCGACGAAGATCAGCGACATTCCGGGCGGACGGGCCAGCCCCGAAGAGCTGCTGCGGCTGATGGGACAAGACAAGAAAGTTAAAGCCGGGAAGCTGGCGTTCATTCTCGTCCGCGACATCGGCCAAGCCTTCGTTTCCCGCGATGTCCCGCCGGAAACCGTGCTGGCATTCCTCGCCCGGGAAATTGATCGCTGAGCATATTAAGCGTCCGCAACCGATTGATGTGCTAGACTGCTGCTTCTCCTGATCAGGAACAGCGAACCCCGACCATGACCATCGTCATAAGCTTGGCAGCCATTTTTCTGCTGATTGTGTTGTCGGCATTCTTCAACGGCAGCGAGACATCGCTCACGGCCGCCTCCCGAGCGCGAATGCACTCCCTTGAGGAAGACGGCAACACGGCCGCCGCCCTCGTGAACAAGGTGCTGTCACGGCCGGAAAAGATGATCGGCACGGTTCTGCTCGGAAACACGCTTGTCGATGTTCTGGCGGCAGCCCTCGCCTCCAACATCGCGGTGCACCTCTATGGTGAGGTCGGCGTTGCTTACGCGACCGCCATCATAACGATCCTGATCGTGATCTTCGCCGCTGTCCTACCGAAGACCTACGCCCTCGCCTACGCCGACCGCGTGGCGCTCATCGTGGCGCCGGTCATGCAGATATTGATCTATGCGCTGACGCCGTTCACGAAAGCGATCGAGTTCGTCGTTCGCAGCATTCTGGCATGGACGCCCGGCAAGGCCGACGACGAGGCAAACATCCTCGCCGCGCACGAGGAAATTCGCGGCACCATCGATCTTCAGGCGAAAGAAGGCACGGTCGCCAAGGGCGATGCCGAAATGCTCGGCGGCGTGCTCGACCTGCGGGACTTGCAGGTGGCTGACATCATGGTCCACCGAACCAAGATGGAAACGATCGACGTCGACGATCCGCCGGCCAAGATCCTCGATCTGGTGCTACGCTCGCAGTATACCCGCGTACCGCTCTGGAAGGACGAGCCCGAGAATATCGTCGGCGTGCTGCATACGAAAAATCTGCTGCAGGCGTTGTCGCGCACCGACTGGCGGCCCGATAAGCTCGATATATTGAAGTCGGCGTCCGAGCCGTGGTTCGTCCCCGATACGACGACGCTCAAGGACCAGCTCAATCAGTTTCTGAAAAAGAAAATGCAGATGGCCCTCGTCGTCGATGAATACGGCGAGGTGCAAGGTCTCATCACGCTCGAAGACATTCTCGAAGAAATCGTCGGGCAGATCACCGACGAGCACGACATGCCCGACAGCCACATCCGCATGCAGTCGGATGGAACCGTCAACGTCGACGGCACCGTTGCAATCCGCGACCTCAATCGCCATTTGGATTGGGAGCTGCCCGACGATGAGGCGACGACCGTTGCAGGGCTCGTGATACACGAGGCTCAGACGATCCCGGAGCCCGGGCAGGTGTTCACCTTCCACGGCTTTAGATTTGAGATTTTGCGCAAAAGCCGCAATAAAATCACGGCTATCCGCATCAAGCCCGTGTCGAAATCAGACACCGTAAGCGTCGGATCGAACGCCGCGAGGGCTGCACGGTGACGAATTTTCAACCGTTGGACGCTTAGCCCTTCGGAAGAGGTTCACCGGGCGCGAGGGGCGACAGCGCCAAGGCGTGAATGCCGCCGGCCAGTTCGTCCTTCAAGATATCGTTGATGAGCCGATGGCGCTCGATACGAGACTTTCCCGAAAAAACTTCGGAGACGACGAGAATGCGAAAATGACTGTCGCCCGTTCCAGGCGAATTGCGGTGCCCGGCATGCAGCTCGGACTCATTGATGACGTCGAGCCGCGTCGGACGAAGCGCGATCATAAGCTTTTCTCGAACCCGACCCGTAACCGACATTTTTGTCTCTCAAAGAAAATCTTCTGAACAGCGGGACCGCCATGGGCACCGAAAGGGCCTATTAAGGGATTGACCGCACAGTCTGGACGGAAATCAAGAGTTTTCTTGCCGCCTTGTTTCGGGCCGCGCCAACCCTCATAATTCAAAGATGAAACTGGAATCGAAATACTTCGACAGCATCCGCGTCTCCTCGAAGCGCCAAGGCGCCAAGAAGGAAGAGCGGGCGCCCCTTTGCCAATGGAAGGGGTGCGATAAGCCCGGCGGCCACAAGGCGCCGAAGGGCCGCGGACGCGACGGCGAGTTTTTCAGCTTCTGCATCGACCACGTGCGCCAGTACAATCAGGAGTACAACTACTTCGAAGGTATGAGCGACACCGAGGTCAGCAATTTCCGCAAGGACGCGCTGACGGGTCACCGTCCCACCTGGAAGACGGGCGCCAACGCCTGGGCGCACGGCATACGCGACGAGGCGAGAACGGCCGACGCCGCAGCCCGCGTAAACGCTACACAGCGGACGAACCGGAAAGCCCGCTCGTCTCGTACAGCTACGGGGCCGACCGCATTTCGCCGCCAGCTGAAGCCATTGGAGCAGAAGTCGCTCCGCGTTCTGGATCTCGGCAACGAGGCCACACCTCAAGATATCAAGACGCGCTTTAAGGAATTGGTGAAGATGCACCATCCGGATGCCAACGGCGGAGATAGCCGGTCTGAGGAAAAGTTGCGCGAAATCCTCCAAGCCTATAATTACTTGAAGCAATCTGGCCTGGTCTAATCCTCTGACCCTTTGAACCGAGTGCACCTCACGGGAGTTGCACCTATTCAAGGCGTACGCGGCAGCTGGGCGGTTTGATCGGGAACTCCATGGAAATGCGCACGTCATCTAGCGCGGCCAGCGCGCCAGTCGCCAACCTTCCGGACATGAAACTGTCTGTCCGCCAAGTATTCAATATCGACAGCGATCTGGAAGTTCCGGCCTATTCGCAGGCTGACTCCCACGTGCCGGATGTCGATGCCGACTACCTCTTCAACCGGGATGTGACCCTCGCGATCCTCGCTGGCTTCAAGCATAACCGCCGCGTGATGATCCAGGGCTATCACGGCACCGGTAAGTCGACCCACATTGAACAGGTCGCGGCGCGCCTCAATTGGCCGTGCGTCCGCGTCAACCTTGATAGCCACGTCTCGCGCATCGATCTCGTCGGCAAGGACGCGATCGTGCTGAAGGAAGGCAAGCAGGTCACCGAGTTCCGGGAAGGCATTCTTCCGTGGGCCCTGCAGAACAACATCGCGCTCGTGTTCGACGAGTACGACGCCGGCCGCCCGGACGTCATGTTCGTCATTCAGCGTGTGCTCGAGGTCTCGGGCAAGCTGACGCTTCTCGATCAGTCGAAGGTCATTCGCCCGCATCCGGCGTTCCGGTTGTTTGCAACGACGAACACGATCGGTCTCGGCGATACGTCGGGGCTCTATCACGGCACGCAGCAAATCAACCAGGGCCAGATGGACCGCTGGTCGATCGTCGCTACGCTGAATTATCTGCCTCACGACGACGAAGCGAAAATCGTGCTGTCGAAGGTCAAGTCGTTCGGCAAGACGGAAGCCAAGCGCAAGCAGATCTCGCACATGGTCCGCGTCGCGGATCTCACGCGGTCCGCCTTCATCAACGGCGATCTCTCGACGGTGATGAGCCCGCGTACCGTGATCACGTGGGCCGAAAATGCCGAGATCTTCGGCGACATCGGCTTCGCTTTCCGCGTCACGTTCCTCAACAAATGCGATGATCTCGAAAAGCCGCTGGTCGCTGAATTCTATCAGCGTTGCTTCGGCGAAGAGCTGCCCGAGAGCACGGCAAACGTTGCGCTGAGCTGACCGATTGACCGAGGCCGTTAATCTGGGCCGTTCATGACACTTCCGACCAAACGCCGCGAAGCTCCGTCCGAACCGCTGAAGCGTGTTCTCGGTCCCGCTGTTCGTGCCATCGCCGGCGACAGCGAGGTCGAGGTCGACTTCGGCCCGGGTAAGGGCGACGTCGCCGGCAAGGCCGTGCACATTCCCGATCTGCCACGCGCGCCGTCCGCGAAAGACATCGCGCTGACGCGCGGCTGGGCCGATAGCTTGGCGCTGCGCATCGGCTGCCATGACGCCAAGCTTCACCGCCGCATCGCGCCATCGGCAGGTCCCGCACGCGCGGTGTTCGAAGCAGCCGAACGCGCGCGCGTCGAAGGGGTCGGATCGGCTCGCATGCCGGGAATGGCGGCGAACCTGACCGCCCGCCTCGAAGACCATTATAGCCACGGCCGTTTCCGTAGCGTCAGCACGCGTGCCGAAGCGCCGCTCGAAGACGCGCTTGCGCTCCTCATTCGCGAACGCATCACCGGCCAGGCGCCGCCGCCTTCGACGAAAGGTCTTGTCGACGTTTGGCGGCCGCTGATCGAATCCCGCGGCGGCAAGCTTCTGAGCAGGCTCGAAGCGCTCTCCGAAAATCAGGAGCAGTTCGGCCGCCAGATCCGCGATCTGCTGAAGATCCTCGAAATGGTAGATCAGAACGATCAGCCACAGTCCGAGGACGAAGAGCAGGAAAGCGACGAGGGCGCAGCCGAGGGCGGCGCCGAAGACTCGAGCGACAAGAGCGAGGACGCGTCCGAGGGCCAGGATCAGCAGAGCGAAGAGCAGCTGTCCGAAGGCGACCTCTCGGAGTCCGACGAAACGATGGAGTCGGGCGAGACCGAACCGCAAGACCTCGACGAAGGCGATCTGGACGACGACGAAACGCCCGCGCCGTGGCGTCCGAACATGACCGTTCTCGATAACCCGGAAGCGTTCGGCTACAAGGTTTTCACGCACGCCTACGACGAAGAGATCGGCGCCGATCACCTGTCGACGCCGGAAGAACTCGAACGGCTTCGCGCGTTTCTCGACAAGGAATTGAAAACGCTCTCGGCGGCTGTCGCAAAGCTCGCCAACAAGCTGCAGCGGCGTCTCTTGGCGCAGCAGAATCGCGGCTGGGATTTCGATCTCGAGGAAGGCCAGCTCGATGCCGCGCGCTTGACGCGTATCATCACCGATCCGACGGGCGCGCTGTCCTTCAAGCGCGAGCGCGATACCGATTTCCGCGATACGGTCGTGACGCTCCTGCTCGACAATTCAGGATCGATGCGCGGCCGGCCGATCATGGTCGCTGCATGCTGCGCCGATATTCTCGCGCGCACCCTCGAGCGTTGCGGCGTCAAAGTTGAAATTCTCGGCTTCACGACGAAGGCTTGGAAGGGCGGACAGTCGCGCGAGGAATGGCTCGCGGCAGGAAAGCCCTCATCGCCCGGACGTCTGAACGATCTCCGGCATATCATCTACAAGACGGCGGATGCGCCGTGGCGCCGCTCGAAGAACGCGCTCGCCCTGATGATGCGCGAAGGACTGCTCAAAGAAAACATCGACGGCGAAGCGCTGGCCTGGGCTCATTCCCGCATCGTCAATCGTCCCGAGCAGCGCCGCATCCTGATGATGATCTCCGACGGGGCGCCGGTCGACGATTCAACGCTTTCGGTGAACTCGGGAAGCTATCTCGAGCAGCATCTTCGCCAGGTCATCCACGAGATCGAAACGCATTCGCCGGTCGAACTCATCGCCATCGGCATCGGGCATGACGTGACGCGCTACTACCAGCGCGCCGTCACGATTACGGATGCTTCCGAGCTCGCTGGCGCGATGACCGAAAAGCTCGTCGAACTGTTCGAGGAAAAACCTGACGCCGACGAGCCGATCGCGGCGCGGCGCCGGTACGCACGCGCTCATTGAGGGTCGACGCTTGTCGCTGAACAGCTTTCGACGCATCGGCCTCGTCGTTGCGCTTTTTGGCATAACGGCCGGAGCCGCGGCAGCTGACGGCAAGCCGGACGTCGCAAAGCTGAAGCCCGGTCCGATCGTCGTCGAAAGTCAGCGCATCACGTCGTTCAAGCGCTTCGAAGCCGATAAGCCTCTCGCCAAGGTGACGTTCCGCGGCGGTTTGCAGTTGACCTCTCCCGCACCGCAATTCGGCGGCTGGTCCGCGCTCCTGATGGACGACGACGCGAAAGCGTTCGTTTCGATTTCCGACGCCGGTGAGTGGCTGACGGGAACACTCGATTACGACGGCATTCATCCGGCTGGAATAACGAACGCCCGCATCGGTCCGCTTCCGGATACGTCGGGCCGCCCCATCCGGCGGGACCGTGACCGCGACTCTGAATCGATCGCGCTTGAAAGCGGAACCTTGGAGCGCGGTTCGGTTCTCATCGGTTTCGAAGGAAGGCACCGCATCGAGCGCTACGACTTGACGTCAGCCGGTATTTCGACGGACCGCGGAAGCCTCAAGCTGCCGGCCGGCGCCAAAAAGATGCACTCCAATCAGGGCCTCGAAGCGCTGACTGTCATGAAGGGTGGCCCCTATAAGGGCGCTCCCGTCGCGTTCTCGGAACGGCTCTACGATTTGTCCCGCAACCACACCGGCTGGCTCTGGACGGCAAGCGGCCCGCGAACGATCCATCTGAAAAACATCGGCGACTACGACGTCACCGACATTTCGAGCCTCGATGACGGAACGCTTTTCGTCCTGGAACGCCGCTTTCGCTGGTTGGAAGGCGTCAAGATGCGGCTGAGGCGCATCGCGCCCGATGACCTCGGTCCCGATCACACCTCCGAGGGCGACGTGCTGATCGAAGCCGACATGAATGATCAGATCGATAATATGGAAGGTCTCGCCGTCACGCGCCTCAAGACGGGAGAAATCCTGATTACGATGATCTCGGACGATAACTTCAACAAGGTGCTGCAGCGCACGCTGCTTTTGCAGTTCGTTCTGAAGGACGAAGAGCAAGCGAAAGCCCGGCCGCCGGGTTAAGGGCGCCGGGCTGAATTTCGGCTAAAGGGCGAAGAGCCCGCCTTAGGCAGCCTTCGAAGCCTGTGCTTTCTGAATTTCGCGCTTCAGCTTGAGGCAGGTCGCCGACAGCTCGTCGTTGTCAGCCTTCAGAAGGAATGCATCGAGGCCGCCGCGGTGTTCGACGGTTTTCAAAGCCCGGGCCGAAACGCGCAAACGGACTTTCCGGCCGAGAACGTCGCTCAGCAAGGTCACGATATGCAGATTGGGACGAAACTTGCGCTTCGTCTTGTTTTCAGCGTGGCTCCTGAGTTGGCCTGAGAGGGGCAAAGTCCCCGTCAGCTCGCAGCGCCTGGTCATAACTCTCTCCTGTGCCGCTGCTTTTACGAGCGCGGTTGATGTAAAGCCTGCTTTTGCAGCAAAAAATTGTGCCCCGCAAGCAGAGCCTACGGGGGTTCGGCAGCTGTATAATGGACATGCCGGACGCACGTCAAGACTGCGTTCTCACGGTACCCGAAGTCCAACATTCGTCGCAAATCCGCCCTAACACCGGCTGGCGCAAGGGGATTTGCAGGGAAGAACGATGCCGAATTCGCGTGTTGGGGCCACGAGACATGGCGCCTATTGCTGTTTTCTGCTGGCCGCCGCGGCGGTTTTGCCGCTTCACGCCGCCAAGGCGGGCGACGCAACTTATCCGAGCGAGGTTGACGCAGTTTACCGGCTTTCGTTCAACGGCTTGAGCGTCGGAAAATATCGGTTCAACTCCCACTTCGACGGAAAATCTTACACGGCGAACGGCAAGACCGAGATTTCGGCCCTGTTCGGCGCCTTCAAATGGGCGGGAAATTTCCTTGGTAGCGGTTCTGTCGAGGTGAGCGGGAGCCCTCGGCCGGCAAGCTTCGAGATGAGCACCAAGACGAAGTCGAAAACGACTTCCGTTAAGCTCAGCTTCGACGGCAGCCGTGTCGCTTCGATTGCCCTGGTTCCCAACAAGTCCCCGTCGGCGGAAGCCGTCAAGTTGAAGCCGGAAAACCTCCAGAACGTTTTCGATCCGATGGGCGCGACGCTCGCGATCTCGAACGCCAATGCCGCAGATGCCTGCAATCGCACCATCCCCGTTTTCGACGGCAAGGCGCGCTACGATCTTCGCTTGTCCTTGAAGGGACGCGAACCGATCAAGGAGAAGCATCCCTCCGGGCAACCGCCTGAACTCGTGGTTTGCCAGGTGAAATATGTGCCGATCGCGGGTCATAAGCCCAAGGATTTCGTCAATCCCTGGATTGATTACGATCATATTGAGATTGCGCTGCGTGCTGTGCCTGCGGCCGGAATTTATGTGCCTTACCGGGTCACGGTCCCATCGACCATCGGCTCCGCCACTATGGCGATCGATACGATTAACATCACCGCCCCGAACAACCAGCAGATTGCGCTGAAGCAATAATCCGCCTAGGGCGCAGGGTTGCGCGACCCGATACCCTTCGCGGAGAGGCCGAATAACCCTTGATCTCTTGGCCCTCCTCTGCAATGCCAGGGCTCGATCGGAGTCAAGTACGACATGGCAAGTGATCTCGAGGCCCGCATCCGAAACGTGACCGCGGTGCTCGGACCAACGAATACCGGCAAGACGCACCTCGCAATTGAGCGGATGCTCGGCCACGAAAGCGGCATGATAGGCCTTCCGCTGCGACTACTCGCGCGCGAAGTCTATGACAAAATCAAGCAGCGCGTGGGGGCGGACAAGGTCGCGCTCATCACGGGCGAGGAAAAGATCAAGCCGGAGCGCGCGCGCTACTGGGTCTCGACCGTCGAGGCGATGCCGCGCGATATCGACGTCGACTTCCTCGCGATCGATGAAATCCAGCTTTGCGGCGACCCCGAGCGCGGCCACGTTTTCACAGACCGCCTGCTGCATGCCCGCGGCCGGTCCGAAACGCTGCTGCTCGGCGCGCAGACGATGCGCGAGGCGATCAGCGATCTCATCCCCGGCGCCAACTTCATTTCACGGCCGAGGCTTTCGAAGCTGACCTACAGCGGTGAGAAGAAGATCACACGTCTTCCCTCGCGCACCGCGATCGTCGCCTTTTCGGCGCAGGAAGTTTATGCGCTTGCGGAGTTGATCCGTCGCCAGCGCGGCGGAGCGGCCGTCGTTCTCGGCGCGCTATCCCCGCGCACGCGGAATGCGCAAGTCGCGCTCTATCAATCGGGCGACGTCGAATTCCTGATCGCGACCGACGCCATCGGCATGGGTCTGAACCTCGACGTCGATCACGTCGCGTTCTCTGCACTGCGCAAATTCGACGGCTACAACCATCGCAATCTGACGCCGGCGGAAATCGGCCAGATCGCCGGTCGCGCCGGCCGCCATATGAATGACGGCACCTTCGGTGTAACCGGCGCTGCCGATGGGCTCGACGCCGATATGGTCGAGCGCCTCGAGACCCATAGCTTCGACAGCGTCAAGACGCTGCAATGGCGTAACCGCGAGCTTAATTTCTCGTCGCTCGACGCTTTGCACACATCGCTTCGCGAACTGCCACGCGAGCAGCGCCTGACGCGGGCGCGCACGGCTGACGATGTCGCGGCGCTCGAAGCTTTGTCGGCAGATCGCGAAATCACCGATATCGCGACGAACCGCGACCGCGTGGCCTTGCTGTGGGACGTCTGTCAGGTTCCCGATTACAGGAAGATTTCCGGCCAGAGCCACGCCGAACTGGTCGGCAATATTTACCGGCATTTGACGAGCGGCAACAACCGTATCGACGAAGATTGGTTCTCCAAGCAGGTCTCGTTGGCCGATCGCACCGACGGCGACATCGATACGCTCGCGAACCGTATCGCGCACATCCGGACCTGGACATTCGTCGCCAATCGCCCCGATTGGCTGGGCGACCCACAACACTGGCAGGAACGGACAAGGGCCATCGAAGACAGCCTGTCCGACGCTCTGCATGAGTGTCTGACACAACGATTTGTAGATCGGCGGACGAGCGCTTTGATGAAGGGCATGCGAGACAAAGACGAGCTGACAGCCGACATCGCAGACGATGGCGCGATCACTGTCGAAAATCACTTCGTAGGACGCCTCAAAGGCTTCCGCTTCACTCTCGACGCGGCTGGCGACGGCATCCACGAGAAAGCGACGCGTCAGGCAGCAATGCAGGTCGTGACGCGTGAACTCGGCATGCGGGCGCGCCGGGTCGCTGCGGCTCAGAACGAAGCATTCAAGCTGACGCGCACCGGCAGCATCATCTGGCGCGAGGACGAGCTTGCAAAGCTCGAACGCAGCGAAGATCCGTTGCAGCCAGGCCTGACATTGCTCGCCGACGACGCCATGAGCGAAGCCGATCGCGAGAAGGTCCTGGCGCGTCTCAAGACGTGGCTCGACGATACAATCGCCGATAAGTTGAAGCCGCTCGTTGAGATGTCCCGCAGCACCGAGCTCCAGGGCTTGGCGCGCGGTATCGCCTTCCAGCTCAAGGAAGGTCTCGGCGCATTGAAGCGCGAGACGGTCGCGAATGAGATCAACGCACTTGATCAGGCGGCGCGAGCAGAACTTCGCAAATTCGGGCTGCGCTTCGGTGCCTTCAATATCTTCTTCCCGCTCATGCTGAAGCCGGCGCCGGCCGACCTCGCGGCGACGCTTTGGTTGCTGAAGAACCCGGTGCCCGCAGGGACGACGCCGCAACTTCCGCGCCCCGGTTTGACAAGCGTTGCGGTCGATCCCGCAACGCCCGAAGCGCTCTATCGCGCTCACGGATTCCACCTCTGCGGTCCGCGCGCCATTCGCCTCGATATCCTCGAGCGGCTCGCCGATCTGATCAGGCCGTTGCTCGCCTGGCGGTCAGGCCCGGGCAAAACCGAAGCTCCTCCCAAAGGATCGACAGGCGACGGCGGCTTCAAAGCGACCGACGACATGATGTCGATCCTCGGGTGTTCCGTCGACGAGCTGAGCGAAGTTTTGAAGGCGCTGGGCTTCCGGCTCGAGAGGCGTCCGATCGCAGCCGCTGCACCTGCGCCCGCAACGGAAACAATCGCATCGCCCGAAGCAACGGCCGACGGCGAAGCGAAGCCCGCCGAGACCGAGGCCGACGCTGCAGCTGCGGAAGTGCCTGCCGACGAGGCAGCAACGGCGGCGTCGCCCGCAGAGGAAGCTCAGCCCGCAGTCGCAACGCCATCGGAAACGACTCAAGCCGCCGCCCCCGCTCCGGAGGCGGAGAAATTCGAAGAGATCTGGCGGCCGCGCCGGCACCAGCGGCCTGAGCGCCGGGACGGACCTCGCCGCGAGGGCGGCCAGAACCGCCATCATCGCCCGCATTCGAACAGGCCCGCCGCAGGCGCGCCGCACGCGGCATCGTCCGCAACGGCGAATTCCGAAGCTCCGGCCTCGGAGACGCCGGCCGGCAACGATCGCTCCGACCATCAGCGTCACCGTCGACCCGAGCGCCAGGAAAATCGTGGCGAACGCCCGCGCTTCGAAGGCCGCAAAGGTGGTGGGGATCGGCGCCCCGACCAGGGCGCCAGGAAAGAGGATGCAAACCGTCCGCGCCGTGACGACAATCGAAATGGCCGCCGCGAAGAACGCCGGTCGCCGCAAGTGATCACTGCGGCGCCGCCGAAGTCGGCAGCGGCCGATTCATCGTCACCGTTCGCCGCGCTCGCCGCGCTGAAAGCTCAAATGGAGAAGCGGAGCGAAGGCTCCGGCTCGACGTGATCTCATGCCTGACGCGGCTCCAGGGTCCGTTCAGCGCATCGATCAATGGCTTTGGTTTGCACGGATCGCCAAGTCCCGGACATTGGCGCAGGCGCTAATTGAGCGTGGGAAAGTCCGCGTCAATCGTGAAAAGGTATATAAGACAGCTACGATCGTCCGGCCCGGTGATGTTCTGACGCTTTCACTCGGGCCACGCATTCTCAGCATCGAAATCATCGGTATTGGGACGCGGCGTGGCCCCGCATCCGAAGCAGTGACGCTCTACCGTGACCTTACACCCGCGCCGCAGCGCACCACGTCGACGACTGAAGGGGAAAACGAGCGGACCGAACCGGATCCGCAGCAGGCTTTGCGCCCCGAAGGGAGCGGGAGGCCGACAAAACAGGAGCGGCGCCAGTTGGACAGGCTGCGAGGCAGAAGGTGAACTGTGACGCCCCGTCCACCTAGGCAGCCGTAACGCCTATGCTAATAAAGGCGCCGCTAGATCGAGCCGCCGGGTTGGAGAGCGTCGTGCCCCAATCATCAATCGATCGTCTTCGATGGACCAGGATTCCGAATGACCTACGTCGTCAATGAAAAGTGCATTAAGTGCAAGTACACGGATTGCGTCGAGGTTTGTCCCGTAGACTGCTTCTATGAAGGCGAGAACATGCTCGTCATCCATCCCGACGAGTGTATCGACTGCGGAGTCTGTGAGCCCGAGTGCCCGGTCGACGCCATCAAGCCGGACACCGAGCCGAACCTGGAAAAATGGATGGAGCTCAACCGCCAGTATTCGGAAGTCTGGCCGAACATCACGGCCAAGAAACCGGCCCTTCCCGAGGCCGAAGCCGTCAAGGACGAGACCGGAAAATTCGAGAAATATTTTTCCCCAAATCCGGGCTCCGGCGACTAAAATTTGCTTTCACTCGGCGAATTAAACCCGTGCGGAGCAATTCCAAGATAAGACATTGGAATTGCGCGGTATTTTAAAGAAGGTCTTAATCTCGACCAGATTGTCTCAGAACGCCGCCCTTCATTTACCCCCGAAACTGTGTTAGGGTCAGTTGTGATGGCGTTAAGTCTGCACAAATCCGGAACGGCCGCGAACAAACAGGGGCTGCCTCGCTCTGATGGGCAGCTTCTTATAAGGCGTTATGGGGCGTCGCTGGGCCACTTCAGAGTCGGACAGGATTTGCAAAGCTAGGCCACAAATGAGCGCGCAGGGGAACGGCTTCCCGACAAAGGAGGCTCGGATCAATGCGCGCATGTTGTCCGGATGCAACAAGTATCCGCGACACTGATGCTCCGCCCCCACAGGGCGGACTGACGGCCGAGCCGACCCGTCCGGCGAGGCCCAGTATGCGAGAGTGAGAGATCGATATGGCTCAGAAGAAAAAAGCTCCGGTCGTCCCCAAGTCCGCAGCGAAAAATGCCGCGCGAAAAACCGTTCCTCTGAAGTCCGCCGCGAGCGCCACCAAGGTCGCCGCGAAGCATCCTGCTAAGCCGAAAACCGAAGCTCCCGTCAAGGCGAAGGTAGCTCAGCCTGCCGCTGCTGCTAAGCCGGTCAAGAAACCAGTTCCAGTAACCGCGGCGCCTGCAAAGGCGGCGCCTAAGATCGAGGCCACGTCCGTTTTGAAAAAACCGCTCCCGCATGCGCCTGCAACTGCCCATCTCGCTGCCAAGGCTGCACCTGCGCCGCAGCGCACTGTTGCCGTTCCGGCTAACGCGCACAAAGCGGCGAGCCAGAAGCTGACGGCGCCGGTCGCTCCGGCCCAGCAGCCCGTCTCGCCGAAGGCAATTGCTGAAAAGGCTGCAGCTGCCCGCCAGATTCTGGCCGTGCAGAAGAAGCCGGTTAGCCAGCGTCACGGTTTCAAGGCCAACGAATTCGTCGTTTATCCGGCCCACGGCGTTGGCCGTATCGTCGGCATCGAAGAGCAGGAAATCGCGGGCATGTCGCTCGAACTCTTTGTCATTACGTTCGACAAGGAGAAGCTGACGCTGCGCGTGCCGACCGGCAAGCTCGCTAGCGTCGGAATGCGCAAGCTGGCGGACGAAGCTCTCGTCAAGAAGGCCATGGAAACGCTGAAGGGCCGCGCCCGCATCAAACGCACGATGTGGAGCCGCAGGGCGCAGGAGTACGTCGCGAAGATCAACTCCGGTGATCTGATTGCGATCGCCGAAGTCGTACGCGATCTCTATCGCTCCGAAGCCCAGCCCGAGCAGTCGTATTCAGAACGCCAGCTCTACGAGGACGCGCTCGACCGCATGGCGCGCGAACTCGCGGCTGTCGAGAAGCTTGACGAGCGTGGCGCAGTTCAGAGGATCACCGAGATCCTTTCGAAAAGCGCCAAGGGCCGTCGATTGGCTGAAGGCGAGTCCGTCGGCGAAGCCGCCTAAGACTTAACGCTGACGCTTACGAATTACAGCGCTCGGTTCCGCACCTTCCGGCGGGGCCGGGCGCAACTCTTTTTGGCTACATCATCCATCAGATCGGATCGCCCGGCGCTCTCACTGAAAGGAGCGGGTTCAAAGGGCTTCGATCGCTGACAGTGGCGGGAGTGCCCGGCGGCTGCGGTATTTCAAGCTGCGATGGATCGGCAATGTCGATCATCGGACCATTCCGCCGTTCGATCCATCCGCGGACGACGACGGACTTGCTTGTCAGGCCATCGAGCGCACGGTCGAACGTGGGATTTGCGGCAAGAACTTTCTTGTCGACACGCGCGGTGAAATCCGTTTGCCAGTCGTTGCTGAAGTTGATGTACGTCGCGCTTTTCGTGCGGCCGATGGAAACGACGGAGCCGGTCACGCGAACGTACTTGCCGCGCTGCTTCATCACTTCGCCCGCGCGGTCGGCGGGCAAGGTGCGATAGACGCCGTTATTCCAAAGCCCTAACCGCTTCTCCCTAGCTTCCGCCTCATGGGCGAGAAGCTCAGCCGAGCACGCAAAGCTTTCGGGGAACCCGTAGGCGCGTGCAAAGCCGTTGGCGAGGAGCGCTCCCTGCACCCAGTTCTGTCGTCCGTGATCATCCACGAAAACGTGCGCGAGCGTCCGCCCGTAGCGGTCGATACGCCGGCCCGCGAACGCGAGTTTGATCTTCTTCGCGAGGACAAGATCCGATAGCGCCTTGATGGCGTCGGTCTCCGGAGGCCAAGCCCCCTGAGCGGCGTTGGCGTCGCGTGCCCTGGGCGCGAGTGCCCCTATCAGCCGGACGGCTTTCCCGTCATCGAGAATGATTGTTTCGCCATCGACGACCCGCGTAACCGTCCGGATGGGGCCGGCTTCGAGAGTGCAGGTCGGAGCCGGATTGTCGTCCGCAGCTGCCGCGCGAGGATGCACTCCGAGCAGCACCAGAACCCCAAATATCGCTGCCGAACCCCGCCAAGCCATAACGCAAGTCTGAGCATAGTCGCCCCACTTCGCCAAGGTACGAAAGAAGCCGACGCCGCCGTCGATCGGCTGCCGGGAACCGGGTCCAGCCGAAAAAAGCTCAAATGACAGGGTGTCATCTTGCCTGCGGCTGCAGAGCTAACCCCCCACGCTTGACCTGCGCCGATGCTCACCGCATAGCTTTCCGATGCGCCGCGAAAGCGGTCAGCGCCCGGCGGGCCACCGCCGGAAAGCGCGAGCAGGCCCCGTAGCTCAGCTGGATAGAGCAACGGTTTCCTAAACCGTAGGTCGCAGGTTCAAATCCTGCCGGGGTCGCCACGCTCGAACGTACACAGACGTTCTCCGCATAAGCGAGCATCGCTCAGGGCGCCTCTTCGGAACGGCCGACGACATCGACGCCGATCCAGATTTTTCATCTCTGTGCACGCCGTCGCCAGAAACGTTCCTTCTCACCGTAGAGCCAATTTTCAGTCCGCGTGAAAACACGCTCGGCGTTCCGCCTGCATCATTGCGCGAGGGAACGCCGTTCTTCGCCGCGCATCCTCGCGATGCCCGGTGAATACCGCACGGACACGAAAATTTCAAAAAATTAGGGCTCAAGGAGATTCGTATGGAATCGTTTCGAAGCACGAACGCGCGACCGAAGTCGCGTTGTGCCGGTCTGCTTGCGACGGCTTTGTTCGCAGCAGGCGCACTCACATCGATGCCCGCACTTGCACATGATCACGGTGACGACAGCGGCCCGACGGTCAGAACGGCCGAAGGCCCCGTTCGCGGATTTACAAAAAATGGCGTCAGCGTCTTTCTCGGTATCCCTTATGCCGCGCCACCTGTCGGCAATTTGCGCTGGCAGCCGCCGCAGCCGGTGAAGAAGTGGAAGGACACCTACGACGCGACGGAGTACAAGAGCACCTGCCCGCAGGTGACCGAACTCGGCGCCTTCGCAGGACCTTCGAGCGTGAATGAAGACTGCCTGTATCTCAGCGTCTTCACATCCAACAAGAGCAACGGAAAGAAGCCGGTTCTCGTCTGGATCCACGGCGGTGGCAACGTCGACGGAGAGTCGAACGACTATGATGCCACCAAGCTCGCAACGGGCGGTCCCTATGGCAAGGATACCGTCGTCGTCGTGATCAACTACCGCCTGGGCTTGTTCGGTTACTTCTCGCAGGCGGCGATCAACAATGAAGGCCATCTCTGGGGTAACTACGGCATTCTCGATATCCAGGCGGTGCTCCGCTGGGTTCAGAGAAACGCCGCTGCATTCGGTGGCGACCCGACGAAAGTCGCTCTCGGAGGCCAATCCGCCGGTGCGCAAGACACGGGCGCGAACCAGCTTTCGCCTCTAGCGACCGGACTGTTCAATCGGGCGATCTACGAAAGCGCGCCGCTTGCGAGCTTGCAGAACGCCACGAACGCGCTGACGAACGGCAACAATTTCGCGACGGCTGCGGGATGCACCGGTTCCAACGTTTCCCAGTGCCTGCGTAGCCTCTCGACGTCGCGCATCCTGCAGCTGCAGGGAACGCCGAATGCGAACGGCCCCTACATCACCGGCCCGTTCGTCGATGGGACCATTATCCCACGTCAGCCGGAAGCGGCTTGGACGTCCGGCAACTTCAACAAGATGCCGACGATGGGTGGCGCGGTGAAAGACGAAGGCGACTTCAGTATCGGCATCACCGAATACTTCTCTGGTCCGCCGCAGGTGCCGATGACGGTCGACCAATATAACGCCCGCGTTACCGGCGCGGTGGCAGCGCAGTACCCGCTCAGCAATTACGGCGGCAATACGCAGCTGGCATTTGATCGCGTCAGCACCGATCGCGGCAAATGCAGCGGTCTGCACGTTCTCAAATTGTGGGGACCGCAGATGGCGACGTATGGCTACGATTTTACCTATCAGAACGCGCCCTATTACTTCCCCAAAATGCCGGGCTTCCAACCCCTGGCGGCACACACGATCGACATCCAGTTTCTGTTCTCGAACTGGCATGGCGGTCCGTTGGGCGTGAATCTCGACCAGACGACCGGAGTACCGCGTGAAATTCAAGGTGCCGAAGTCGGCCTGTCCGATCAGCTTGTTGCAGCGTGGACGAACTTCGCAGCAACGGGCAACCCGAACGGAAACGGCAACTCGCCTTGGCCGAAGGTCAACGGCTCGTCGGTTGTATTCTTGAACGAGAACACGCCGCTCTCGACGGAATCGGAATCCGATTACAGAGCCGCATACAAGTGCGATTTCTGGGATACGCAGATTGTCTATCCGGTGATCTAGTCACTCGCGCGGACTGAGTTATCAGGGCGGCTGCATCTTCGAAGATGCAGCCGTTCTTTATTTGGCCCTAGGGAGAGAGGGCGCGGGCGCGTCCGGGCGTTATTCCGAATCGCTCCTTGAAGATGCGATTGAAAGCCGACGGATCACCGAAGCCCCGGCGTGCGGCGACGGCATAAATCGGTTCATGGCGAAACGCCGGAAGGCAAAGATCTTTCCGCACATGGTCAAGCCTCTGCGACGTCACATAACCGCAGAAGGTCATTCCCTTCTCGGCGCAAAGTTTGTGGACATAGCGGAGAGAAATTCCAAGCTCTGCCGCAGCCGACCTGGGTGAGAGATCAGGAGCATCGAGGTTTGCATTGATGTAGTCCAAGAGATCGCTCATCAACGATCGCTGGGCCACATTGCTTCGCGCCGATCGCTCATGATCCTTTGGAGCCGCCAATGCCGCCACAGGTAACAGCGAACCAAAGACATTGAAAAGCGACACGGCCTCAAAATCCGGAATGACGAGAAAGTTCTCGGAGAGATAGCCGAGACAGGCCGTCAGCGGCGCAATCATGCTGTCTGCGGAAATCAGCGCGCAGCTTAAATCTCCGTTCGCGCTTTCGAACGCCGCAAATTGGTTCCGGTCGAAGCGAAATGTCAGGCACTCGAACTGTCCGTCGCACGTTTCCGTCATCACGACAGGATACCGGCTCTCGTGAATGACAAGGTCTCCGCGCACGGCTGTAAAGTCATACCGGCCCTGTTGAACGTGCAGCTCGCCCGAAAGCACGTAATTCGCGTAAAGGCACTCGAACGGCGAACTGTCGAGTTCAGCCTTGTGACGCGCTGCTATGATCGGAGATGTCTTCATTTTGGCCACGGCACCCGTGGGCAGCAGCAGGCCTTCGGCTCGGCCGTGAAATGGATCGTCCACTTGCCGCTCTATTGACCACGGAAGAAATGCGCCACAGACGAATTTGCGAAAAGTGCTGAATGCAGCCGTAGAGGGCCCATAGTGGCTGTCCCACAGGCAGGTCTTCGGTGTGGCGCGCTCGTTGACGGCGTTGTTCAACGTATGCCCCCCTGCATGCCGTTATGGGTCGCTGCGCGTCCTGAACCTGCTGGGCGTGCAAGCGTACTTCGATTTAAAAGCCCGGTTGAATGTCGAAAGATCGCCGAAGCCCCACCGGTATGCCATGGCCGCAATCGGTGGTCGTTTGCTCGATGCAAGCAAGTCCCACTTGACCCTTTCGAGCCGCCGCCCGGTCACGTACGAACCAAAAGTCTCGGTGGTGTTTGCAAAGAGCTTATGAATGTATCGGACCGAAACGCCGAGTTGATTTGCAACGAGCGCCGGCGATAAATCCGGATTGGAGAGGTTGCGATCGATATAACGCAACACCTCGCGCAGTGTCCGCCCACTCTTTGCGACACCGATGCTCCGCTCGCCGGAGTCTGCGACCATCACTAAAGGTAATAACGTAATGCATGCTTCGAAGAGGCCGGAAAGTTCGGCCTCCGATGCCATCGCGAGTTCCTTGACCAGAAGGTTCAAGCATCCTCCGAGAGGACCGGCCAATCTGTCGGCCCCGACAACCACGTTGCGAAAGATGTCGTCGGCGTGGATTGCGGGAGAAAATATGGACCTCGGGATAATGAACGCAAGATTGTCGAACGGATGGCCGGATCTTTCCGTCAAGACGACGGGCTCATAGCTTTGATAAAGAACGAGCTCGCCGGGTTTCGCAAAATTCGTTCGACCGCCTTGCTCGACCTTGAGCTCGCCAGAGAGAATAAGGTTGCCGTGAATGCAGTCGACGGCGGATCTTGCGATATTCGATTTTGTCTTCGTGGCCGAGATCGAAGTCATTCGCACACGGCCGACGGTTCCGCTCTCGAAGCCCAGACTTTCAACGCGCGCGTGAAAATCGTCGTCGATCAGCTCAGGCGTCCAAGGCATGAATTCGTTGCAGATCGTTTCGCGAAAGTTGCTGAAGGCCTCAGCGGGCGGTCCTGACCGGCTATCCCAAACGGAAAGTCGAGCAGCGCATGCGGGCGCGCTCTCCACAATCGACATTTCGTTTCCTCCCACCTACGGTTCTACGCCGTTTCGATGAGTGCCCGCTTCACAGTTCATCGAACGCGCGCCGGGTGTAATTTGTTTGCTTCTAGAGTACTGAAAGTCGTGAAGAATATATTTTGTACGACCGTTTCCGGAGCGCTGTATAGAGCGCTCATGGGGCGCGCGCTTGGCGCTGAGGGAACATTTCTTACGAGCGGGTGCACAAAAGTTCATCTCTCGCTTTTGCCAGCCCGGATGGGTATGAGTGCGGAGTTCGCGTTCTCGATAAGGTAAAGATATCGATCCATCAGGGTTGGTTGGTAGGGAAAGACAGTTGCCGATCCGGATGAAATGAAGTCTCCGAGCACAAACTTAATCGCCATCGCCGCGGCTGCCGGCGTCGCATTGATGTCATTCGCTCTTTTCGAGCCACAGCGCGCAATCGTCTCCTGCATCCTCGGCTGGGTGATGATCGCCATCGCCGCTTACGATGCCGAGAACTTCATCATTCCTGACGTTCTATCGTTACCGATGATTCCAGCCGGTCTCATCGTCGTCTGGCTCTTGGATGACATCGAGGCCAGCCCGACGCTGGTGCTCGAACACTTCATCGCGGCAATTGCCGGAGGCGCTCTTTTGTATGCCGTTCGGTACGCCTACTACGTTTGGCGCAAGCGCGAAGGGCTTGGACTCGGAGACGTCAAGCTCGCAGCGGTTGCGGGAGCCTGGACGGGGCTTCAAGGCATGAGCAATGCCTTGCTTCTGGCCTGTGTGACGGCGATCTTCTTCGTGGCGCTTGTGCACGTTCGCGGCAAAACTTCGGTCACGTCTACGTCTGCGTTGCCATTCGGCGTCTTCTTCGGACCGGCGATCTGGGTGATCTGGTGCGTCAACGCGTTGGCCGCGCGAACGGAACTCGCCCAACTTACGGTTTGGTAATCGTGTTTTGGAATAAAGCGCCTCTCACTTTATCACCGACGCCCGGCCTCCCGCTCCCTTATCTTGAGCGTTGACATCCCAGGCCGTTGGCCTTGGCGCAAGCGATTGCATGCCGGCACGCAGAGCTTCCGCGGCATTGCTCGCATCTTCCGGATCATGAATGACCGTCGGCCGAATAAAGACGATGAGCTCAGTTCTCACCTTGGTGTTGTTGGTATCCCCGCCAAGAACGTCGCCGATGTAGGGGATCTTATTGAGCACGGGAATGCTGGATTTCGATCGGTTCACTTCCTCGCGAATGAGGCCGCCGAGAACCACCATCTGGCCGCTCTGGACGGCAATCGTGCTCGTCACGCGCCGCTGCGATATCGTTGGTGTCAGCGTCGTCGATGAAGATGAGCTCTGGCCCGCAGGGTTCTGAACCGCGCTCACTTCCTGCTGAATCTCCATCGTCACGAGACCGTTGCTGTTGATGCGCGGCGTTACATTCAGGATGACGCCAGTATTCTTGAACTCGATCTCGTTGACGGTGGGCGAGTCCGGATTGATCACGCTCTGCGCCTGACGTGTAGTGATCGGAACCTCGTCGCCGACTTCCAATGTTGCGGGCTGATTGTGAAGCACGACGACCGATGGCGATGAAACGACCCGGACGGCGGTCTCCTGCGCCAGCGCATCGAGGATCACGCGGGGATCTGATCCAACGGCTCCCGCAATGAGATTGAGACCGGGCGTCACTGGCGCGATCGCGAGTGCGTCGGCAGTGCTGAACCCGATCGCGCCGGCCTTGCCGTGGTTTTTCTGCAGATAGAACTGTACGCCGTAAGCCAAATTGTCGTTGAGCGTCACCTCGGCGAGCGTCGCATTGATGAGCACCTGCAACGGCGGTTGATCGATGCGCCGGAGGATCTGGAGGATCTTCCGGTAGTTGCGTTCGGATGCCTTGATCAGCAGCTTGTTGTTACGCTCATCCGGAGTGATCCGCACCTGATCGGACGAGGAGGAAGAGCCACCCGACGAAGCCGAGCTGTCATCTGTGGAGGTGTCATCCGTAGCGGCAATGGGGGGCGCGCTCTTCAACGGCCCGCTGCTGCTGCCGGAACTGCCCGGCGTATCGCCGCCAGCAAGGCCTGACCCTGTGCCGGCAGAGCTGTTGCCGCCGATGCTGCTGCCGAAGCTGCTTCCAAAGCTACTTCCTGTGCCCCCGCCGGAACCCATCCGCGAAGCTCCGGAAGTGGGTGCAACTTCTTTCTCTTCCGCGCCGCGAAGGGAGCCGCTCGATCCGGAAAACGCCGCCGTCAAGAGTTGCGCCAGATCTTTCGCCCGACCGTTTTCAACTCGATAGACGTAGAAATTGTTGTCGTCGGCGCCGCCGTGGTCGAGCCGCGAAATCCATTCCGCCGCCTTGTCGATCGATTGCGATTTCGGCGCGAGCACCAGGATGGCATTCAGGCGCGCGATCGGCTGAAACTTGACGAGGCCCCGGCCTTGCCGCTCCGTCTGGAAAACTTGCGCCAGTTCCCGGATGACGTCATCAGGCGCCGCGTTGTTGAGCTTGAAGAGCCCCGCCGACTGCCCCTTCATCCAATCGACGTCGAACATCGAAATGATGTCGATGACAGACTGCCGTGCCTGGTTGGAACCGCGAACGAAGAGAAGGTTGTTGTAAACGCTTGCGCGCAGATCCTCCTGCTTGACCAGCAGCCCGTCGAGCATGCGCATGATCGCATCCGTCGAGACGTACCGCAGCGGGAAGATCGAAACGCCGTAACCGGCGCCGACCTCGCGGCTTTCCTTGACGTAGTCGAATGCAGAGATGCCTTGCTGGCGTGCGTCAGCTTCCGGAACCACGCGATAGACGTTGTTTTCAATAAGAAGGGCCGCTTTGTAGGTCGCGAGCACGCTCTCCAAGATCGAGATGAGCTGGGTCCGCGACACCGGTCCGCCGGTCGATAGCGTGACGCGACCTTCGACGTGTGAATCGAAGACATACGTCATACCGAGCGTGTCTTTCAGAACGACTTTTACGAAATCGGAGAGTTCCGTATCGTTGAAATTCAGCTCATAGCCCGAACCGCTTTGACTCACGCCCGCATTCATTTGCCGCGTCGCCTGGGAGGTAACGCGATTATCGCCGGGGAATTTCTCGGACAGCGCCTGCGCACTACCGATCGAGTTATATTGCGGCCGGTCTACGGGCCTCGCGGGGGCAAGACTCGCATTTGAAAGTTTTGCCATCTCATCGGGCGGCTCAATGAGGGGCTTTTCGAGCGAAGAACACCCCGAGAAACTAACCGACGCAAAAAAACTTACGGCCAGACTCAACCAGCGACCCATAAACGGCTTCCTCTTGAAGTCCTACGCCACAATATTTTGTTTGGACTTCGCGACATGACTCCCAACAGAGTCCCCTGTGCTGTCGCCTTCATTTCCCGCTGTACCCCCACGCAATAGTCTGATGACGTAATCCGCAAGAAAATTTCGACTGAGCTCACGTTGTTGGATCTACGTCTGTTGCTGTGGCGTAACTTGTGCTCCGCGACATCCCATTAAAAACATGCTGTGAGTGAACTGAATTGGACGTCAGTGCACTCGCTGCATGTCATTCACCGTAATGGTTGATCTCCCTGCTAAAAATCCGCATAGGGCTGAGCCGCCTAAGGGAAAATGGGGATTTATAGGCCTCCACTTTGTTGATACGCTTCGAAGTTCCCCGGCACCATTAAGCGCATAAGACTGGGGGATGGGGCAGCGTTATGAGTGGTAGTTTCGAAGAGTACCTGCTCAGCGAGCGTATCGTTTCGCAAAGCGATCTCGATAGCGTCGGGAAGTTCCGCCAGGAGACGGGTGCTTCCATATTCTCCGCGTTGCGAAAGGCATCGGGTGTTCAGTCCCAAGCGCTCGTGCGCGCCGTCGCAGATTTTCATAAGGTCCCGAAAGTCGAAGAGACCGACTGGCAAAAATTTCAGCCGCCGCAAGTGAACATTTCCTACGCGTTTTTGCGCGAAAACAAGGTGTTTCCGTTCGGCGAAGTCGACGACGGCGTGCTTCTCGCGATGGAAGATCCATCGGATGTTCAGGCAATAAACGCAGTTCGCATTGCACTTCAGCGCGAAATCCTCCCGCGCGTTGCCTCCTCTGAAGACATCCTGTCGGCGATCGAGCGCACAGTGCGCGAACGCGGCAGTTCCGCGATGTGGCAGGACACAGCGAAGGCCGCACCAGGCGCCGACGACGTCGAGCACCTGCGCGATATGGCGCTCGGCGCGCCGGTCGTGCGCTTCGTTAACCAGATGATTCAGCACGCCGTGCATGCCCGGGCGACTGACATTCACATCGAGCCGTTCGACGGACGCGTGGCAATTCGCATGCGCGTCGATGGCATGCTCCGCGACGTCGCTCCGCCGCCCGCGCAGATGGCCAAGGCTGTCGTTTCGCGCGTTAAGATTCTGTCGGGGCTGAATATCGCCGAACGCCGCCTGCCCCAGGATGGCCGCTCACGCATCCGGATCAACGAGCATCGCCTCGATCTGCGCATCGCCACCATTCCGACGATCCACGGCGAGGCGGTCGCTATTCGCCTGCTCGATAACGTCAGGCGGATGCTCGACTTTGCTCCGCTCGGCTTCGGCGCGCGTGACGAGCGGGAAATCCGCAGCCATCTCTCGGCGCCCTACGGCTTGATGCTGGTGACGGGGCCGACCGGTTCGGGCAAAACGACGACGCTTGCGACCGCGCTTTCGCTGCTCAATCAGACACACCGGAAAATTCTGACGATTGAAGATCCGATCGAGTACGAGCTCGACGGCGTCAACCAGACCCAAGCCAAACCGGCGATCGGCCTCACCTTCGCCGACGCGTTGCGTTCGTTCCTCCGGCACGACCCTGACGTTTTGATGGTCGGCGAAATGCGCGACGGCGAAACCGCCAGCATCTCCATTCACGCGGCGTTGACGGGCCATCTCGTCCTTTCGACGCTGCACACCAACACCGCCGCTGGCGCCATTCCGCGATTGCTCGACATGGGGATCGACGCGTTTCTCCTCGCGTCCTCGCTAAGGTGCGTCGTCGGCCAGCGGCTGGTTCGAGTGCTCTGTCAGCACTGCAAGCAACCCTCGGACGAGGAGCTGACACTCGGCACCGTTGAGCAACGGCGGGCAATCGAAGGCGAAGGCCATTGGCGCGCCGTCGGATGCGAACGCTGCTTCGGCACCGGCTACAGCGGACGTATCGTGATCGCGGAAGTCATGACCGTCGATGACGAAATTCGCCATCTGATACAGCCCAACGCGAGAACGGCGGACATCGAGGCGGCCGCCCGTCGCAACGGCATGACGACGATGATTATGGACGGCCTTGCGAAATGCCGAGTCGGCATCACTACGCAAGAGGAGGTCCGCCGCGTCGCGCTCGACATTTAAAGGCGCTTAGAAAAAGCGCCGTCACACAAAAAAGAAGACTGGGAGGAAGTATCATGAAGGCGCACGTGAGCGCGCATTGGCCCGGCGATTCTATTCGGATCGCCTGACGATGCTCTACCGCTATAAAGCGCTCAGCCGCACGGGCGTCAGCTTGTCGGGTGAGATGGAAGCTGTCAGTCGCGCGACGGTCCTTGAGGACCTGCATCAGCTCGGCCATTTTCCGATCGAGGTGAAAGAACTCGCTCAGGCGACGGGCGGCAAGGCGCGCGCGGCTTCGTCGATCTTCTCTGGGCTGCCATCGTCCCGTCAAATCACGCACTTTACACGCGAGCTGGCGATGCTCCTCAAGGCGGGATTGCCGCTCGATCAGGCGTTGGGATTCCTCGAACGCGACGCCGGCTCGAAAGCGCTGGGGCGACTGGTCGGCCGCGTCGGCGACGCCGTCAGCAGCGGCAAAAGCCTGTGCGAAGCTTTGGAGATGCAAGGCGAGGCGTTCCCGCCGATTTACTCCCGAATGGTGCGCGTGGCTGAGGCGAGCGGCACGCTGGAGACGGTTCTCGAACGCATAGCGCACGGCCGCGAGAAGGCCCAAAAGCTCAAAAGCATGGCCATCTCTGAAGTGCTCTATCCATGCCTGCTGATCGTCATGGCGATCGCCGCCGTGACCATCATGCTGACGTTCGTCGTCCCGCGCTTCAAGGACATGATCGGCAACGCCGGCACCGAAATTCCCGAGCAGGCGCGCTTTGTGATCGGCGCCTCGGACTGGCTTCTCGCGAACTGGGAATATTTGCTCGCAGGCATCGGCGGCGTGGTGATTGTTGCGCTTGTTGCGTGGCCGAAGATCCGCGGTAGCGTCCAGACGCTGCTGATGCGCCTTCCGCTCATCGGCACCGTTCTGCAAATGAATTTGACGATCCGCTTCTGCCGCACGCTCGGCATGCTGCTCGAAAACGGCGTCGATCTTCCGGCGGCCATGAAGCTCGTGGGGGGCGTCATCGGCAATAAGCTCGCCGCCGAGGCGGTGGATCAATCCTACGACGCGCTGCGCAAGGGCCGCAGCTTTCTCGAACCGCTATCGCAGTCGGGGCTGTTCCCGCCGGTTCTGATCAACATGCTCCGCGTCGGTGAGGAGACGGGAAACTTGGCGTCGTCGCTGCTGCACATGTCCGAGGTCTTCGAAGAGAAGTTGGAGCGCACGGTCGAGCGTACGTTCACGATTTTCGAGCCGATGATCATTTTGGTCGTCAGCGGCGTCATCGCATTCATCATCGTCTCAATCTTGAGCGCGGTTATCAGCATCAACGACTTGGCCATGTAACTAGAAAGCGGACGATCGATGAGTGTCGAAGAAATCATACGAAACCTGCGCAACTTGAAACGCCGTCGTAAGGCGTCGCCCGATAATGCGCGCGCCGGCGAGGCCGGCTTCACGCTGATCGAACTTCTGGTCGTGATGGTGATCCTCGTTCTGCTGGCGAGCCTCGTCGCGCCGCGCGTCATCGGCTATCTCGGCAGCTCGCGGACGAAATCCGCGAAAGTGCAGATCGAAAGCCTGAGCACATCGCTCGAACTCTACAAGCTCGATACCGGGCGGTATCCCGACGGGCGCGAAGGACTGAACGCACTCGTCCAGCGGCCAGGCGATGTACCGGGCTGGAACGGCCCGTATCTGAAGAAAGACAAGGTGCCCCTCGATCCGTGGGGCCAGCCGTACATCTATCGCTATCCCGGGCAACACGGGCCATTCGATATTCTGACGCTCGGCGCCGACAAGAAAGAAGGCGGACAAGGAGAGGATCAGGACGTTGCGAGCTGGCAATAGGCAGAGAAGCGCAAACGGCAGCGCCGGCTTTACGCTGATGGAGGTCCTGGCGGTGATGCTGATCATCGCCATGACTGCTGCTGCGATCGCGACCTTGTATCGTTCCCCGTCCGGGAGCGCGCAAATCAAGACGGCCGCGCTGCTCGCGGCCTCGCGCCTTCGCGATCTACGCGCCAATGCAATGACGTCTGGCAACGAGAGGGTTGCAACCATCCACGTCGAAGAGCGCGCGATGGAGTTTAGCGATGGCAGCGCGCCGATTTCATTTTCGCGCGCGATGAAAATGGACGTGACGGCCGCCGACGGCGAGATCCGCTCTCCCACGGTTACGGGCGTTCGTTTTTACCCGAACGGCAGCTCGACCGGCGCAACGATAAATCTGGAAATGGAAGGGCGGGGTTATGAAATCCGCGTCAACTGGCTCACGGGCCGCGTGTCGACAGGCGCACTCAACTAGCACGCCTCAGGCCGCACCGGAGGCGGGCTTTACATTGTTTGAGACGCTGACGGCAATGTTGGTGATGTCGATTGGGCTCGTCAGCCTGTTCGAGGCCCATTCGCGCGCTTTACGAACGGCGGGTGTCGCGGCCGACTACGCGCGCGCAAGAATTTTCGCGCAAGGACTGCTCGCCGATACGGTCGCAGGCTGGAGCGGCCGAGTCGTTTCGAAATCCGGAAATGACAACGGATTTGCCTGGACGATCGATGTCGCGCCCGAAACCGCTTCCTGGGCCAGCATCGCCATGCACGACAATTGGAAACTCCGGCGCGTGCGTGTGGTCGTCAGTTGGGCCGGCGGCCGCCAATTCGAGCTCGACACACTGAAACTTGGGCGCAGCGATGGTTAGAAGCGCGACAGCGATGGCATCTCTGCGTCGGGACAGCGGCTTCACGCTCATCGAATTGCTCGTGAGCTTGACGATTTTGACTGCCGTCCTGGCGATTCTGAGTTCCACGCTGAGGACGCTATCCCAACATTGGAGTGCCAATGCGAACCGGCTCGAGCGGATCGAGATGGTCGCGCGCGCGTTCGATATTTTTCAACGCGATGTTTCCGGTCTTCGGCGCCTCATTGTGACATCTAACGAAAAGCAGCGGTTTCTTTTCACGGGAACGCAAAACCGCCTTTCGTTCGTAACGATCGAGCCGCCCTACCCGACCGTGCCCGGCCCTTATTTCATCGACTACTCGATCGACACCAATGGGCAGTCGGTCGACCTCGTCAGGGCCCGCGCTCCGTACGTGACGAATATGCAAGCCTTTCCGGGGGCGAGCCCCGCAAATCGCGTGCCGCTGCTGCAGGGCCCGTTCAAATATCAGTTCTCGTATGCCCAAAAGGACAAGCCGAATGCAGCGTGGACCCCGATCTGGCGCCAGCAGAATAAATTGCCTGGGGCCATCCGGCTCGAAATCATCGATCTCGCCAACGGAGGGTACGCGTCGCAACCATTTGTTGCCGCACTTCGAACCGACGCGGAGATCAGCTGCTTAGGGGAAGGTTCAAGTGAGTGCAGTCCGAAAACCGACGGCGAATTGACTCGGGTCGGCGAGCAGAATGCCGCTCTTGGAACAGCAGGGAAATAGACCGTGGAGCGCGGTGAAGCACAAAATTCGCCTGCTCGCGACGCCGCCCTGAACGGCGGCCGCGAAGCGGGCTTTGTGCTGCTCGTCGTCCTCTGGGTTCTCACTTCGGCGGTCATTCTCGTCGCATCCTTCAACGCCGCCGCGCGGAGTGGCGCCTCCTCAGCGATTTCCGAAATCGGGCTGACGAAATCGGAAGCCCTGCTCGATGCGGGATTGGAGTTTGCAGCAGCGCATTTGATCGACGAGGACGAAAAGCGCCGTTGGCCGGGGAACGGCGCGAGCCATTCAATCGCATTCGCTGGTGCTGAGCTGGAAATCACGGTGCAGGATGCCAGCAGTCTAATCGATCTTAATAAGAGCGACGAGAAGCTTCTGCGGTCATTCTTCACCAAGCTGACGAATTCTACAGAGAAAGCAGCGCTGTATACCAAGGTCATTCTGGGCGCGCGGGATGCGGCCTCCGGCGAGAAGAAGACGCATCGCGACAAGGCAGACGATGACAACGAGGATTCGTCCACATCGCACATTGCCTTCATAGACGTCGGGCAGTTGGGGCGTACACAAGGCATTCCCCGCGACGTCTTCGAACAAGCCGCGCCGTTCCTGACTGTCTTCAGCCGCGACGGCATGATCTACCCGCTGTCGGCGCCGATGACGGTCCTTGAAGCGATCCCCGATATCAGCCGGGCCGACATTGAGAAGATCAAGTATGCGGACAAATCCGCCTTTGCCGATCTGATGCAGAAGAGCCAGTCATACGTGACTGAAGAGAGCGGCCCGGCTTACGTCGTCACCGTTCGCGCGCATCGGCCGGATGATACGTATAGCGCCGTCAGGACTTTTGTGATTGCGACAGGGCTCGATCCACGAGCCCCCTACAGGCTATTGGCAAAGTTGCCGACGACAAGCATGGCTGCGGAGAAAACCCGGTGAAAATGGAAGCAGTCAAGAGAGGTCGAATTGGCGAGGCTTATTCGTGGTGGCTCCGCGAGCTGAGCAAGCTTCTGACGCCCAAGCGGTTGAGCGAGCGGCCGTGGCGCACGATGCTGTTCCATACGCCGTCGGGTTTGGAGATTTTTACGAAGGCCGGTGGCCAGATAACCAATCTCGGCGTTCTGAGGAGTGATGCCACCGCCGAAGAAATTGCAGCGATCAGGCGATCACTGTTGCAAAGGGCTGGGCAAGAATCGAAGCAGATCCTGCTTCGCCTATCACCAACCGATGTCGTCCGAAGAACCATCCAGGTGCCGAAAGCCGCTGCCGATCTGATGGATTCGGTCGTCGAGAACAAGATCGAAACGATTGTTGCCTGGCCGCAGGACGAAACGCGCTACAGCTACCGCGTCCTCGGCGCGGATCCGGCGTCTCCCACGCAGATAAATACCGAAATCATCGCGACGACGACGAAAATTGTCGACACAGCGCTCGACGCGGCGAGGACCGTCGGGCTGTCACCCGGCGCTGTCGACTTCGCTCCCGCACCGGACGCAGCATCGATCGTCGAACTGGCGCACCTCGAGGCCGACCCGGTCAGCAAGATGGCGGGCAGGCTTCACATGGGGTTCGGCGCGCTTGTCCTCTGCAGCGTGGCGATTTGCATGCTCGGCCTCTATCAACTCTGGGACCTCAACGATCAATATGCCGATGTGGACTCGAAAATAATGGGGGTGACGTCTCGTGTTGATGAAGTCAAACGCCTCAACGACGAAAATGCCAAACTGAAAGATCAGCGCGAGCGCCTCGCAAAGCAGAAAAGCGATTTTCCGGCGGTCATGACATTGATCGAAGCGCTCAGTCGCTCGCTTCCCGACACGGCCTATCTCGACGAGTTCGAGATCCACGACAACGAAGCCCGCATCGTCGGAAAATCGGCCGATCCAACGGGATTGATCGGCCTGCTCGAAAGCACGCCTGAATTCGAAGACGTGCGCTTTGCCGCGCCGACGACACGCGAGGACGGCCAAACCTTGGGGACATTTTCGATTGTCGCAAAGCTCCGGGGTGTGGCGCATTCGGAGAGCAGCCAATGACGATGCCATCGGGTCTTTCGCGCGTATCTCTAGCTCTCGCCGTTCTGGTAATGGTACTGACGGCGCTCGGAGCGCTCGCCGCCGCGCCATTTTTCCAGATCAGAAAGCTTGAGGCGGATATTGCGGAAAAGCAGCGGCTTCTCCCGGAATTGCGCGCGCAGATCGCTCACGAAAGCGAGTTGAAGAAGGAGCATGCCGATCTCGCCGCGCTCGGGCAGGACAAGAGTCTTCTGCTTGAAGGAGACAAGACGGGCGTCGCCGGCGCCAACTTGCAGAGCCTGGTCAACGGGCTTGTGACCGCGAATGGCGGCACGGCCTCGAGCATCCAGATTTTGCCGCCGAAAGAGGATGGCAATCTCATGCGGATTTCGGTGAGCCTGTCGATCAACGTCGGCACAGACGGGCTGCGCGATATCGTGCACAGTTTGGAGACGGGCACACCGCTGATATTTATCGACGACATCGTTGTCCGCGGGATCCACGAAGACTTCCGCCCGACGGAGCCGCACTATCTCGGCCCGCTCGAAGTTACGCTGCAAGTGAGCGGCTTCGCCGTTCAGAATGGGGCCTCCTGATATGATGGAAAAGTATCGTCCGGCTCTGCTGATTTTGGTCTCTCTTGTGCTCGGCGCCCTGACTTGGCTCGATAACCGCGCTGCTCTGGTCCCGGAAAAGACGGCGCCGGCCGTCACGGCTGAGAATGCCGAGCCAACGCAATCGCCTGAAGCGACGGCCGAGCCGGCGGATAGCGCCGAGCCGGAAGAGAACGTCGCATCCGAATCCGAAGAGCCCCCGGCGAGCGGGAATCCCCTCGCCTCGTTCGATAAGGCGTCGTTGGAAAATTGGGTGGACCGGCCGCTGTTTGCGCCAAGCCGCAAGCGCCCGCCGCCACAAGCTGTTGCGGCCGCCGGACCGAAGCTGCAGCCCCCACCGGACTACCGGCTGCTCGGGGTCGTGCTCAATCCGCATCGGACAATCGCGCTATTGCGCCGCGAGGGGACCACCGTCGACGTTCGCGTCGAGGTCGGCGACATGATTGGCGGATGGCGTGTTGCTTCCGTCGAGCGGGAAGCCGTAACGCTTCGGCGCGACGAAGACACGTCGCAGATCGTTCGCTTCAAAAAAGATTGCGCCAACGTGGCAGGGGTCGCCTGTCCGTGAGACTGTCTGACGGCTACTAAACGCGATGTCCTCACGGCATCGGCGGCGGCTCTTCCTTGGCAGGAGCCCCTTTCGGCGCCGCTGGCGAGCTGGCGGCAGAGATCAGAATTCGCCCCACGCCGGTGACGTTCTTTTGCGATCGCACGATCATGTAGTTCTGATTGCGGAGCAGTCTTTCGAGAATACTCGGTAGACTCCCGGACAGCGTCAACGACACCTGATCGCTCGCAAGGTCCGTGCTGTTGTCGATGACTTCGATGCCATATTTCTCGTGCAGCGCTTGAAGCACCGCGCTGATCGGCGCCTTGTCGATACTGATATCGAGGCTCTGCGCGGGACGATCACCGGCGATCGTCACGCCGTCCGCCAGCAGTGCGGATGAGCCGAACAGACATGTGACGGCAGTGGCCATCGGCAAACCCCGAAGCATTCGCCGCGGAAGGAGGTGAAGCGTATGTCTGGTTAGCCGGCTCATCGCGAGTGTCCATATTGGCCGGAGAGCCAGCGCCCTCCACCGCCCTTCGTTCAGTAGCAGCCTTCCTCGAGCATGCACCTGTCATAGCGCCAGTTGTCGAACCCCCACCGCTCATACGACCAAGCTTCCCAGCCCCGGCCCATGAGCAGATTGCAGCGATACATGACGCGAAGGCACCGGCGTTGATCCCGGCAAATGCCAGGATGTTTATGCAGGCGATAAACGCCAAAACGCGGGTCCCACCCGACCATCGGACGGCAATGAAACCCATGCGCCAATTGCACAGGAGAATCTCCCGCAGAACCGGGAGCCCGTGGGTCGAGCGCCAGCGGTCCGGCGAGCGCCGCCGAGGCTACGGTCCCGGCGAAGATGGCACAAATGAGGGCCCGAAGCCGCGGTCGTCCACACTGCTTTTGCAAATCATCCTCCCCCGTGAGCACATTTCAGCGCTCCGTCTCCCATGAGCATTACAGCATCCAAAGCCAATTTCGCATTGCATCTCTGGACCATCATGACGGATTTACCCTAACGTCGCCCGATTACCACGATTCCGATTTGATCAGCACGTTTACTTCGACAGAGAGATATCCCGCCAGGACAAATAATCCGGATAGAGATTATGCGTATAATTCCCAAATCGTATATCTAGGCGACCCAAATGAATTTTGGCGATGGCGAACCGATGTGCGTCTTCATTCGCTGCGCTGCAGCTCGAGTTCGCACACACAAGTATTCTGTTGTGAGACTGTCAAAATGGTCCGGCAAATTGAGCATTCAGCATAAGGAATGCTTTGACTGCGGAGACCTTTCGTCTAAGCTTTTTTTAAGAAGCGGGTGACAAATCTGAACAGGGGCGGGATCGCAAATGTAACCCCGTGGAGCGGAGACCTTAATGAGGGCGGTTGGTGGTGACTGGCGCTCATCGTTACTTGTCAATTCCGAATGGGATATCTGCGATACCCAATATTGCGCTCGAAGCGGCGGACTCTCTGCATTTCGCGATGCGATGTCGAGCGCCTTTATGCCATGGCAAATAGAGTATACTGACGAAGCTGAATTCGAAGCACGCATGGTCAGCGGGGTTTCGGAGTACGGAGCAATTGCTCGTGTGGCGATGTCGCCCGCAGTTTCAACTCGCAAAGGCGCAGAAATTGCGAAATCGGCCGAAGATTGTTGGTACGCTGATTACGTTATTACTGGAGAGCTGCGCGTAGAGCAGCGGGGACGGACGACGATCGCCAGAAGGGGCGATGTCGTACTTTATGACAGCGCTTTGCCGGTAAAACTCACCGAGTTGAGTGCCGGCCTATATGAGGATGTGGCGATTTGCATCCCCAAGGAAAAGTTGGCCCCGGTCCAAAATCAGGACGCCGTTTTGGGGAACGTCGTCATTTCGGCCGAGCAGATGATCGCTCCATTATCCAGCGCTCTTTCGTTTCTGGCGCAAAATATATCGGTCACGTCAGCACAAGAGCTGCGGGCTCTCCAGGCGACATGCGCTGCGCTTTTGCCCGTCGCGGCACTGCGGTCGCACACGAGACGCGAGCATGCGGACGAGGTGTCGGAGCCGCCCAACTACTATATGCGGGAGCTCGCGAGATTCATCGAAGCCAATATTGGCGACGCGACGCTGTCGCCGCGTTGCGCAGCGCAGCATCTCGGTATTTCGGTGCGATATGTGCATAAACAGTTCGCCGCGAAGGGCACGACCTTCGGCACATACGTTACCGACAAGCGCCTCGAACTCGTGCGGCAGGATCTGATTTGCGAAGCCTGTCGCCATCATCCAATCTTCGCAGTGGCATACCGATGGGGCTTCAACGACCTGTCGACGTTCATAAGAGCTTTCAAGAAAAAGTTTGGATACTCGCCGCGAGAATACCGGCTCACATTTTCATCAATGTGATTGAAGCCAAACGAGCGTTCGCCCGACGCCGAACTGGCGGCTCGCAAACGCGGGCGGCTCCTCGCGATTCGCGACCCTGTTCTTCATCATCGTTTTACCTGCAACACGCGCCTTCGCGGGTTATTAATGGCCGGGGAGCGCTCCAAGCTCAAAATGCCCGACATAAGACACTGATTTATCGCGATAATTTGCCTGCTTGGCGGACCTGGAAGAGTTCGATAGGTAAGTCGCTTGAAGTTCGAAACATTTTACTCGTCTAGGAGACCACTACCCGGATGACCGCCAAGATCGAGGTCACGATCGCCGATCAAAATCCGGTCGTGCGTGCAGGTCTCGACGCGCTGATCGCACGTGATGGACGCTTCACCGTCTGCGGAATTCACAGCACCGGCGAGGGACTGATCAACGCCCTGAAGACCAAGCCGGTCGAGATCGCCGTCGTCGGCTGGACACTGCCTGACATGACCGGCGGCGCTGTGCTTGCCCGCGTCAAACAGGAAAAGTGGCAGACGCGGGTCATCATTTACACGGGCGAGCGGTCGCACGACGTCCTGCGCAACTCAATCAAGGGCGGCGCTTGGGGCTTCGTTTCGAAGACGGAAGATCCGCAAGTCTTGCTTGAAGCGGTTGTTTCCGTCGCGCGTGGCCGCTTGTCGCTGCCCTACGTCGACATCGACCTGTTGAATCACGATCCTCTCGAAGGCCTGACGGCGCGCGAGCGGGAATTGCTTGCTGCACTTGCTAATGGCTGGACCAATCTGCAGATCGCGGCGCGAACGGGAATCTCGCGTAATACTGTGAAATACCATCTCAAAAATCTTTACGACAAACTTGGCGTATCGAACCGCGCGATGGCTGTTGCACTGCACGTATCCGTTAACCGTGATGGGCAGCAATAAAGGTGCCGGCGCACCTGCAACATAGTGCTGCGCTCCGCCGCGATGAGGTGGGTAGCAGCGGCTGCCCAACCGGGTGTTGATAGTTTTTCGTTCACACCATCACTGTCCCCCTGCTAGTTAAGACCGACGCCCGCATCTGCGATCGGGCGGAAGGATCAGCAAAAGAATGCCGGAACGTCTCCCCTGCTGCGTCGGGGACCGTCGGCTTGGCACAACGCAGCGCGGAGGAACGCTTCTATGACTGTTACGCCTCATCTTTTCATACCCGGCCCGACGAATGTTCCCGATGCCGTTCGCATGGCAATGAACGTCGCGATGGAAGACATGCGTTCGCCCGAATTTCCGAAGTTCACGTTGCCGGTATTTGAAGACCTGAAGAAGGTTTTCAAAATGAAGGATGGCCGCGTTTTCATTTTCCCGTCGTCGGGCACCGGCGCTTGGGAATCGGCAATCGAGAACACGCTCGCCGTCGGCGATAAGGTTCTGATGAGCCGTTTCGGCCAGTTCTCGCTGCTCTGGGTCGATATGGCCGAGCGGATGGGCCTCAAGGTCGAGCTTTGCGACGAAGAGTGGGGCACGGGCGTTCCGCTCGAGAAATACGCCGACATTCTCGCGAAGGACAAGAATCACGAGATTAAGGCTGTCTTCGCCACGCACAACGAAACCGCGACGGGCGTCAGCTCCGATATCGCAGGCGTCAGGAAAGCGCTCGATGCTGCCAAGCATCCGGCCCTCCTCTTCGTCGATGGCGTTTCGTCTGTCGGCTCGCTCGACATGCGCATGGGCGAATGGGGCGTCGACTGCTGCGTCTCGGGTTCGCAGAAGGGCTTCATGCTCCCGACGGGTCTCGGCATTCTCGCCGTGAGCCAGAAGGCGCTCGACGCCAACAAGACGCAGAACGGACGTATGAACCGCTGCTTCTTCTCCTGGGAAGACATGATCAAGACGAACGATCTTGGATATTTCCCCTACACGCCTGCAACGCAGCTCATCCGTGGTCTTCGCGCGTCGCTCGACATCATCTTCGCTGAAGGTCTCGACAACGTCATCGCTCGCCACCATCGCTTGGCGACCGGCGTCCGTCATGCTGTCGATGCGTGGGGCCTGAAGCTCTGCGCGAAGGAAGCGAAGTGGCACTCGGACACCGTCTCGGCGATCCTCGTTCCGGAAGGCTTTGACAGCAACGCCGTCGTGAAGACTGCGTACTACCGTTACAACACGTCGCTCGGAGTTGGCCTCAACAAGGTCGCCGGCAAGGTCTTCCGCATCGGCCACCTCGGTGCGCTCGATGAGTTCATGGTTGGCGGCGTTCTCTTCGCTGTCGAAATGGCGCTCAAGGATTCCGGCATCAACGTCAAGCTCGGTTCCGGCACCGGCGCGGCTGCGGAATACTTCAGCAAGACCGCAACGAAGTCGGCAACCGCCCCGACGCCGAAGCAGGCGAAAGCTGCCTAAGATAATAACGCCCGGCTTCTAACGAGGCCGGGCGTTCTGCATGTTGTGAATACCCTCATCCCCAAATAACAAACGCGAATCCTTAGGAAGGCACGCCCCAATGAGCTTCACGCTTTACCCGACCCGCAAGCAGAGACTGCAGCGCTCGTATCTCGCGGTTCCGGGTTCCAACCCGACCATGATCGATCGCGCGCTGAAGAGCGCCGCCGATTACGTCTTCCTCGATTGCGAAGACGCTGTTGCCCCGCCCGAAAAGGAGCAGGCGCGTAAGAACATCATCCAGGCGCTGAACGATCTGGACTGGAAGGCAGCTGGCAAGAGCGTCAGCGTCCGTATCAACGGCCTCGACACGCACTACATGTACCGCGACGTCGTCGACATCGTGGAGCAGGCCGGCTCGAAGCTCGACACCATTCTCATCCCGAAGGTCGGCGTACCGGCAGACGTCTATACCGTCGAATGCATCGTCAGCCAGATCGAAGTTGCCAAGGGCCTCAAGAACCAGATCGGCACCGAAGCCCTGATCGAAACGCCGCTCGGCATGGCCAACGTCGAAGCCATCGCATCCGCTAACAGCCGTCTCGAGTCGATGCACTTCGGCGTCGCCGACTACTCGGCCTTCAACAAGGCCCGCACCGTCGTCATCGGTGGCTTGAACCCCGACTATCCGGGCGACCAGTGGCACTTCCCGCTGTCGCGCATGACCGTCGCCTGCCGCGCCTTCGGCTTGCGTCCGATTGACGGTCCGTTCGGCGGCATCGACGATCCGGAAGGCTACAAGGCAGCCGCCCGTCGCGGCGCAGCGCTCGGCATGGAAGGCAAGTGGGCCATCCATCCCTCGCAGATCGAACTCGCCAACGAAGTGTATTCGCCGACCGCCAAGGAAGTCGAACGCGCAGAGCGCATCCTTGTCGCGCTGAAGGAAGCCGAAGCCCAGGGTAAGGGCGCAGCCTCCCTCGACGGCAAGATGATCGACGCAGCGTCCGAGAAGATGGCCCGCAACCTGCTCGTCACGGCCGCAGCCATCAAGGCGGCTGAAGCAGCGCGCGCTAAATAAGAACAAGCCCGGAAACTTCAAGAATTCCAAGGAGTCCAAGATGGACATTCATGAATACCAGGCGAAAGAGCTTCTTTCGAAGTTCGGCGTGCCGATCCCGCGCGGCGGTCTCGCCTACAGCCCTGAACAGGCAACCTATCGCGCAAGCGAACTCGGCGGCGCCGTTGTCGTAAAGGCCCAGATCCATTCTGGCGCCCGCGGCAAAGCCGGTGGCGTCAAGCTCTGCCGCAACGAGCGGGAAATCGAGGAAGCGGCCGAGTTCATGCTCGGCCGGAAACTCGTCACGCATCAGACCGGTCCTGCGGGCAAGCTCGTCTCGCGCCTCTACATCGAGGAAGCGACGAACATCGATCGCGAAATCTATCTCGGTTTCGTGATGGATCGCGCGTCCGAGCGTATCGTGGTGGTTGCCTCTGCGGCAGGCGGCATGGACATCGAAGAAATTTCGGCGTCCCAGCCCGACACCATCATTCGCGTAACGGTCGACCCGGCTGTCGGCATGCAGCAGTTCCAGGCGCGGGAACTCGCATTTGGCCTGGGAGTTGATCCCGACATCGTCAACAAGATCGTGCCTGCGATCATGGGATGCTACCGTGCGTTCCGCGATCTCGACGCGATGATGGTGGAGATCAATCCGCTCGTCATCACCAAGGAAAAGCAGGTCGTCGCGCTCGACGCCAAGATGTCGTTCGACGAGAACGCCCTGTTCCGCCGTCCCCACATCGCTGAGCTGCGCGACAAGAGCCAGGAAGACCCGCGCGAGACCTACGCGTCTGATCGCGGATTGTCCTACGTTGGTCTCGATGGCGACATCGGCTGCATCGTGAACGGCGCTGGCCTCGCGATGGCGACGCTCGACATGATCAAGCTTGCAGGTGGCGAACCGGCAAACTTCCTCGACATCGGCGGCGGCGCTTCTCCCGAGCGCGTGACGAAGTCGTTCAAGGCCGTGCTTCGCGACAAGAACGTTCGCGCGATCATGGTCAACGTCTTCGCCGGCATCAATCGCTGTGACTGGGTCGCCAAAGGCGTCGTCGATGCCATCAAGGAACTCAACATCACGATGCCGGTCGTTGTTCGTCTGGCCGGCACCAATGTCGAAGAGGGCCGCAAGATCATCGAGCAGAGCGGCCTGACCTTGATCAGCGCCGACACGCTCGCGGAAGCCGCTAAAAAGGCCGTCTCGGCTGCAAAACAAGCCGCGTAACCGGGAGGACGCATCACCATGGCTATTTTTATCAATGAAAAGACGCCGATCCTGATCCAGGGCTTCACCGGACGTATCGGCACGTTCCACGCGCAGGAAATGATCGACTACGGTTCGAACGTCGTCGGCGGCGTGACCCCCGGTAAGGGCGGCACGTCCCACCTCGGCCGGCCGGTGTTCAACACCGTCAAAGGCGCGGTCGACGAAACGGGCGCAGAAGCCTCGATCGTGTTCGTGCCGCCGCCGTTCGCGGCTGACGCGATCATGGAAGCTGCAGATGCAGGCATCAGATACTGCGTCTGCATCACCGACGGCATTCCTGCCCAGGACATGATCCGGGTGAAGCGCTACATGCGGCGCTACAAGAAGGAAAGCCGTATGGTCCTCACCGGACCGAACTGCGCCGGTACGATTTCGCCCGGTAAAGCGATGCTCGGCATCATGCCGGGACACATCTATCTTCCGGGCCGCGTCGGCATCGTCGGCCGGTCGGGCACGCTCGGCTACGAGGCTGCTTCCCAAATGATGGCCCTCGGCATCGGCGTTTCGACCTCTGTCGGCATCGGCGGCGACCCGATCAACGGATCTTCGCATCGCGACGTTCTCGAAGCTTTCGAGAATGATCCCGATACGGATGCCGTGCTGATGATCGGCGAAATCGGCGGACCGCAGGAAGCCGAAGCCGGCGTCTTTGCTCAGGAGCACATGAAAAAGCCTGTGATCGCTTACATCGCAGGTCTTTCCGCTCCGAAGGGCCGCCGCATGGGCCACGCGGGCGCCATCGTTTCGGCGTTCGGTGAATCGGCTGCCGAGAAGGTCGAGATCCTCAAAGGCTGCGGCGTGACGATCGCCCCGACGCCTTCGGAGATGGGCGCGACCGTCGCGCAAGTCCTCGGCCGGATGAAAAAAGTCGCCTAAGATTGGTGCTGGCCGGAGCAAAGTTTTTTGCCTCCGGCCGCCCTCTCCGGTAATCTAAAGATATACGCACGAATACTGTCCCCTCTTAGGGACGTGGAGCCTTGGTGATGCAGGATACGACGCCGTCGGTTGGCTCGACCAAACTCGATGAAACCGAGCTGATCAACGAGCTGAAGCGTCTCAGAACTCAGATCCCCGACAATCCTTCGCTCAATCCGATCTTGAACGTCGCGTTCGACATGTCGCGCCGGCTTGAATCGAATTTGGTGTCGTTTGAAGAGGTCAAGGGTCTAGCGGGACGATTGATGGATCGCGCCTGCGTTCGCCGGGCCCGCAGGCTTCGCGAAAAGATCGGCTATGTCGATCAGGCGACGACGCTCAAGGATTTCACGTCCTACGTCGAAAAGACGGTGAGCGAGTCCGGCAACTCCATTGAAGCCTTCGCCAAGCGCTGGTCTCGCGCCCGCACCGGCATCGTTCTGACGGCGCATCCGACCTTCGGCCTTTCCGACGCCCTCTATCGCCGTATGGTCGAGATCGCGATCTCCGATCCGGCGGCTGACGTCTCGCTTGGCCTGCCGCACCGCCCCGAACAGACGCTCACGCTGAAGCACGAGCACAAGTGCGCCCAAGACGCGATCCGCAATCTGCGCAACGCGTATGAGGAGCTTCTGCACGGCTTCTATAGCGTTGCCTCTCAGAAGTTCGGCGACGCGGCTTTCAAGCTGCGCCCGAAGATGACGACGTTCGCGTCCTGGGTCGGCTACGATCTCGACGGCCGAACCGACATCGCTTGGTCTTTCTCGTTCGAAGTCCGCCTCCGCGAAAAGCGCGCCGCGCTTGCCGACGTTCGCGAGCGTTTCGTCGTGCTGAAGCACAAGCTCGAAGGCGGCGACGCCGCTCAGCGCATAGCCCGCCAGATCGTCGGCAAGCTCGATCTCGGCATCGCGGCCGTCGACGAGCAGATTAAGGCGCTTGAGAGCTTTGCGAACGATGCCGATGGTCTCGCGAAAGCGGCGAACATCATCACCAAGACGGACGGCTACAACCTTCTGACAGTCGAGCCGCTTCAGACGTTGTTCGACAATCTGATCGACGCCGTGGAAGCGCCGCAGATGAAGCGTGCGACGGCGGCGCTCGCCGGCCTCGTCGAGGCGACCGGCCTCGGCATGTCCCACATCCACTTGCGCATCAACGCGCTGCAGCTTCACAACGCATTCCGCGCCTACGTGCACGAACCCTGGACCCGCGACCTGACCGAAAGCCAGTCGCTGGCCCGCATCGTCGAGATGATCAAGAACTGCTCGCCGGAGACGGTGAACTTCGCGACGCTCGATCTCGAGACTGCGACGGCGATCCGCCAGTTCGCGCTCACGGCTCAGATCAAGAAGCACGTCGATAAGGAAACGCCGATCCGCTTCCTCATCGCCGAATGCGAGTCGCCTGCAACCGTTTTGATCGCGGTCTTCTTCGCGAAGCTCTTCGGCGTCGACGACATCACCGATATCTCGCCGCTCTTCGAAACGCCTTCGGGCTTGGAGAACGGCTCTCGCATCATGGAGCGCCTCGTCGAAGAAGAGGCCTACCGCAAGTACGTCGAGGGACGGAAACGCCTGAGCATTCAGACGGGCTTCTCCGACGCGGGCCGTTTCATCGGCCAGGTCCCGGCGACGCTCGCGGTCGAGCGTTACTACCACGGCCTGGCCGCGCTGATCGACAAGGCGAAGCTTGAAAACGTCGAGACGCTCGTCTTCTCGACTCACGGCGAGTCGATGGGCCGTGGCGCTCATCCGGGCAATCTCTACCGCCGCCTCCATTACGTCATGACGAACGAGGCACGCCGCCGCTTCGGCGCCGCGAACCTCCCCGTCAAGCACGAGACGAGCTTCCAGGGCGGCGACGGCTACATGTTCTTCGGCAATCGCGGGCTGACGACGCGCGCGCTGGCGACGATCGTGATGGATGGCGATATTCCGCCCGCCGAGACGGATCCGTTCTATTCGGAGCAGAATTTCAGCCTCGACTTCTTCCTTCGCCTCCGCGCCTTCCAGCAGAAGCTTTTCGCGCACGATGGCTATCGCGCAGTGCTCGGAGCGTTCGGTCCCAACCTGCTGTTCAAGACGGGTTCGCGGCCGGTGAAGCGTCAAGGCGATCATGCGTCCGATCGCGGCAATCCCGCACGCATGCGCGCCATCCCGAACAACGCGATCCTTCAGCAGTTCGGCTATATCGCGAACGTCGTGGCGGGTCTCGGCACCGCGGTCGGCGACGATCGCGAGCGCTTCAAGAAGCTCGTGAAATCGTCGAAGCGTCTGCAATCGCTGCTGGCGATGATCGGCTACGGCAAGACGATTTCGAGCCTCAATGCGATGGACGCCAATTCGCAGGTCTTCAATGCGGGGCTCTGGGCAGCCCGTGCCTCGTGGGGCCGCGAGGAAGCGTTGAGCAGCGCCTTCCGGACGCTTGCAACGCACCTGCTGCCGGATGATCGGCACGGCGACATCTCCGAGCTCGTTCATCTCCTGCGCCTCGATGCAATCGATCTCCACGCGATCCTGTCCGATCAGAACATCGAGGATGGTCTCGTGCCGGACGAGAACCGGCTCGAGCTCGATCTGCTGCAAGCCATCAGGCTTGCGCTGATCATGCGCATCTTCATCCTCGCGGCGCAGCTACCCCGCTTCGCTCCGCAGGATGGTCTGTCTCATACGCAGGTTCTGGAAATGGCGCTGAGCCTCGAGATCCCCGAGGTCTTGAGCATTCTGCGCAGGGCCTTCCCGCACGATGCGAAAAATCTCGCCGGAAAAACCTTCGACGAACCCGCCAGCTATCGCCCGCGCGGTATCGACGACTATGCCCGTCTGGAAACGGAAATCCTGACGCCGATGGAGATTTCGTACGAGTTCGTGCGCGAAATCGGCACTGGCATTTCGCACCACTTCGGCGCGTTCGGCTGAGCGATCTCAACCCCTGTGCGGCCGCGCGGTTTCTCGCCGGCCGCTGCTACTTCAGATCGACCGCGTGGAGCGCGAAAACTTCGCCCTCGCTCGTCTCGCTGTCCAGCCACAAGAACGGCAAGTCGGGCCGCGACGCTTCGAGAGCTTCCTGGCCCATACCGATCTCGACGACGAGGCTTCCTTCGGGCGAAAGCCGGCTCGGTGCGCCGTCCAAAATGCGCCTCACAAGGTCCATTCCGTCGACGCCGCCAATATGCGCAAGCGTCGGCTCGGCCTGATATTCAGGCGGAAACGCTGCGACCGCCTCCGCCGTAACGTAGGGCGGATTTGAGATAATGAGATCGTAGGCCGCGGGCGGAAGGCCCTCGAACAAATCCGCCTTGAAGGTGCGGATGCGCGTCTCCAAGCCATAATCGGCAATGTTGCGTCGAGCGACGGCCAGCGCATCGTCGGAAATATCACTCGCGTCGATCTCGGCATTCGGAAATGCGAGCGCGGCGAGAATGGCAAGACAGCCGGAGCCGGTGCAGAGATCGAGCACGCGCCGTACCGCGAGCGGGGCGGGTACGATTGTCCCGAGATGATCCTGAACGAGGAGTTCCCCGATGAATGAGCGGGGCACGATCACCCGCTCATCCACGTAGAACTTATGTCCCTGGATGTAAGCGGCATTCGTTATGTAGGCGGCGGGCTTCCGCGTCTCGATGCGCTTTGAAATGACCGCATTGACGGCCTCGCGTTCGGCCAAGGTCAGGCGGCAATCGAGCCAAGGGTTGATGTCTTCGATCGGCAGATCGAGCGTCGCGAGAATGAGATAAGCTGCCTCGTCGACCGCATTCGTCGTGCCATGCCCGTAGACGAGCCCGGCGCGGTTCATCGAGGTTACGGCGTATCGCAGCCAATCGCGAATACGAACAAGTTCATCGACGGGCGTCTGGCCGGCTTTCGCTGTCATGACGATAGAATAGCAAATCGTCTCAAGCTGTCGCCGGAAGCTCGTCGAACCTGATCAAACGGCGTTGATCCTCGTCCCAAAGCTTGAGACGCGCACACCGGATGCTGTCGCGCAGCGTCAGCCGGTTGATCGACTTCAACTCGGGGCTCGCCTCGAGGCAAGCCGAAAGCCGGTAGTTCGGGATCGTGCTGTTGAGGTGGTGAATATGGTGCAGACCGATATTGCCGGTGAACCAGTTCAGGATCGCCGGCAATTTGTAATAGGAAGACCCGAGCAACGCTGCGACCTGGAAATCCCAGCCTTCAGCCTTGTCCCATGTCGTCTCTTCGAACTGATGCTGAATGAAGAACAGCCAGCCGCCCGTCGCCGATGCGAGATGCAAGACCGGCAGTCCGACCCACAACACGTTGGCGAAGCCGAAGAAGTAGCAAAGGGGAGCGTAGAGGACCACCAAACCGGCGTTGAGACCCATCACGCTCTTCCAGCTCTCGCGCGGCGTCAGTGCGTGAAACCACGGCAGCCGTTGCAGAATAAGGAAGTAGGCAGGCACGCCGATGCCGAACAGGAACAGCGGATTGCGGTAGAGTCTGTAGTGCAGCTTCCCGAACGTCGAGAGCTGCCGGTATTCTTTGACCGTCATAGTGTCGATGTCGCCCGCACCGCGACGATCAAGATTTCCCGATGACGCGTGATGGTGCGCATGCTCTCGCCGCCAGAGCCCATAAGGGGCGAGCGTGAACACGCTCATGCAGCGTCCGACGAAATCGTTGAGGGACCGCGAGGCGAAGAATGAGCCATGGCCGCAATCATGCTGGATGATGAAGGCGCGAACGATGAGTCCTGCAGCCGGGAGGGCAAGAAGCAGCGTCGCCCAGTAAGCATGTTCGACCGTCGCGAACATGACGCCGACGATAAGGACGAGCGGGACGAACGTCGTAAGCAATTGCTGCACTGCGACCCGTGGGATCGCCCCGCGGTATTTCTGGCAGTGGGCTGCGAGCCGGCGCACACGCTGCTTCTGCGTTTCCGGCATGGGAGCCTGCGGCGTGGCTGTTGGTCGCGCGTCGCCGATCCGAATGTCGGCGCGGCTCTCCGCCCGCAAAGGCTGCTTAAGGCTTAAATTCAAAGGTCTGGTCCCCCAGGAGTGGAATCGACAACCGTCCGCCCGACGGCGTCGCGTAGCATATTCGACGTGTTTCGCGAAACGCTGTTGACGTCATTTGCTTGAGGAATGCGTGCGCAGTGGCGCATTTCTGGCGCAAAACACTCATGATTTCGGGCCGAGGCCCATACGTGCGAAAAAAAGAGGGCCGGATTGTGCTCGGCCCTCTTGATTCGTTTTCGCAGCGTCCATTCGCGCAATTCTCTAGAAGTGCTGGCCCCAGATTTCGACGATCGCTGAGCCTTTACCTTTCGCGGAGGAGTCGAAGAACCGTGAACGGTACTTTGCCTCGATGTGATCGATGGATTGGCGGCGCTTGCCCCTGAGGTCGATGGGCCCGTAGGTGCCACCGGCATCCACACGCGTCCGGACCGGAACGATCTCTTCTTCGCCGTCGGTATAGACGACCTTCACCTCGTTAAGGGTGATTGCACGGTCCCGAACGGTAACCCTGATGCGCCGGAATCCGCCTTCATTGGAACCGACCGGGATGATGTCCTTGTCAAACCCGATGAACCCTGCGGTCTGCGCGCCGAGAAGCACCCAGCCCTGGTTATATTTGCGGCCTTCACCATTCGGCCCGAGCCAGCCAGGAGCATATTGTCCGAACACTTCTATCCGGGCCTGACCGTTGAAGCTCGGCCGCGAGCGATAGACCAGCTGGATTTCCTTAATGAAGCGATCGCCCCTCAGGTCGATCCAGTTGGTACGCGAGTTTTTCGGAATATCGGCATTGACGGCAAGGGTGTCGCTTTCGCCGTTCGCGTAAACGACTTTCATCTCGTTGATGTGAATATCGTTGTCGAGCACGCGCAGCCGGATTTTTGCAAATTTGCCGACTTCGTTGCCAACCCGGATGACGTCGCGATCCGTCAGGAAGCCAACATATTGAGCACCAAACAGGACATCGCCACCGGCCGTCGCCTGTCCGGGCTTGGCGGGTGTCGCAACGGGGACCGTCGGCCGAACAGCGATATCGCCGGAGGATGCGCTGCCACGGCGATCATCGTAGCGCACAGAACCGCCACGGCCGCTCCGATCCATCGACCGGCCGTCTCTGTCTTGAATGCCGATGATCTGGAGCCGCCCGCGGCCGTAGCCGGGAACCTGCTCGATTACTATCTGATCGATGAATTTGCTGTCGTACGTCTGATTGATGGGTCGGCTGCGTTCGCCCCAGTACATGTCGATCTGGCGGTCTTCATTCCAGACCGAGCCGTCGCTGTAGACGATCTGCACGTGGCGTACGTCGAAGAGCTTACCCATCGCGTTTTTGATGCGAATGCCTTTGTAAGCCCCTTTCGCCTGGCGCACGTCGATCGTGTAGCGATCAAGGGCCAAGTCAACGTCCGTTTCAGAAATCAGGATCAACTGATCGCCACGATTCTGATGATGGCGATGATGGTGTCGCGAGTGTCGGGCTTCAGCGGCGGCGGTTATTGCGCCCGTGGCCAAGACGACGCACAGCCCCAGTACCAGTCTGCGCAACATAAACATAATCCCTCTGATTTACTAACGCCCGTGCCCCTTGCGGGGGCACTTTAGCGACGGCAAATAGAAAAGGCAGCGGGCAGACCGTCGTTCGGCTGTTCAAAAGGCGGCATGATGTGAATCTGCAACACAGACTCCGGCTGCGACCCCGATAAACTGCGAGTTTTGAAGCCGGCCGCGATCGGCTGGGACGGATCAGAGCCACATACCCAAGACAAATTGAAAAGCGTGCGAGGGGTGCTCTTGCGACTCCTGCGACTGTAGGCTGTACTGCCGGTGCACGGATCTAGCGCCGACTTCCCGCTTCACGGCGCAAAGCCTCAACTTCCGGCCCGCAGTCTCCCCCGACTGCGGGTATTTTTTTGGGGATGAAGCCGCAAACCGGTCAGGACCGGTCTGAAGATGAAAATCCCGCGGCCTTCGCTTCATCCTCGCTGCAGAACCAGCGCTCGCCGCGCTCCGGCCGGACCTTGGCATTGGCGTAGGCATCCGACCACGGTAGCGCGTAGACCTTTGACGAGGCCCTGACCACGCCCTTGATCGGGCAACCGTCGGGCGCTTGGCGTTTGGCCGCTTCCCAGGTCTGGTCGCGCCACGCTTGCGGGCGGGCGACGTCGCCCTGCCAGATGCCGGATTTGGCATTGCGCGCGGCGGTCTCCTCGCTGGCGAGCGAGCTGAAATAGGAGCTGGCGGCAAAGACGTATCCGCTTCGGACGAGTTGGGTCGCGACGTCGTTGCCGTCGACCGCGCAACGCGCAAGCGTACGCCCGGCATCGTCTTGGCCCGAGTGCGTGCACGTCACCACGCGCCCGCGGATGATCTTGTTGAGGCCGGTCTTGGCCGATGCCGCGCAGTTCCACCGGCGGCCGTTGGCTCGCAAGCAGGGCTGTTGAGACGCGGGCGCTTCAATCCCTTCGATACGCACGAGGGCGCCATCGACCCGCATCACATCGCCAGTGATCGCCGTCGCCGGCCCCGAAATCTCGGAGGAAATCGTTACCTGCCGCGCCGCACTGGGGCCGAGTTCCACCACGGCAGCGGTTCCGGTCCCCACGCCGTCGGCGCTGCGAAGCATGGGGCCGCCGACATAAATCAGGCCGACTGCCAACGCCGCGCTGATGAGATGGTGGGCCTTGATCGGGAAATTACGGGCAACGTCCGGCACCATCTTGGCCCTGTCGCGCACCGCATCGATGGGAACGCGCAAAGCTCCGAGCACCGGGGCAAGAAGGCCGCCGAGGGAATCCTTGAGAACCCCCCAGAAGAACTTCGCCCAACGCGAGAGCTCGGAAAACACAGCTGCCGCAATATCGAGGAGCGCGTCACCGAGAAACGCGAGCAACCGCGAAAATTGCGAGCGCGCGGCGGAAACACTAGCGCGGCCCGCACCCACGCCGGCATCGGCGACGTTCTTGACTTTCTCGACGGCGGCGACGCGCACATCCTCGACCCGGCGCTGCCGGTCGGCACGGCGAACGAGAACGGTCGTGCGCACATATTCGCGCCATTCAAAGCCTTCGCTACGTCTACGCCACCCGAACATCGAGCGCTCCTCCCCGCATGATTCGGCTCAATTCAGTTTGGTGCGAATGATGGCGGCCCTTTGGCCCCAAAGTGCGCCCCACAGGCTTCTTCAATGTTCCCGTCGCGAATTTCAAAGCGGTTTAACGAAGGCGCTTTGCGCTCGCAAGCACAGGGCCGCGCCGCTCGGCGGCCAAGCTCAATTGCGCTGCGCGATCTGTGCTTCAGGCAGCGACCACATCCTGATGACGCCGTCCTGACCACCCGTCAGTAGAGTGCGGCCGTCGTTCGAGAAGGCCACGGCTTTGGCGCCCGAGCCCGTGCCGGTCAGCGGAATGTAGGTTCTGAGCCGCTTCAGGCTTCTGATCCGGACGACGCCGTCCTCGGACGCAGACGCCATCAAATCATCGGAACTCGAAAATGCCAGTGATGTGATGCGCGCACTGTGCCCCGTGAGGGTCCGCTGCATGCGATACGAAGACATCGATAAGAGCCTGATAGAGCCGTCGAGCCCACCCGCGACCAGCATGCTCCCGTCCGGTGAGAAACCGAGCTGAGAGATGAAATCGGAATTGTTGCGATAGATTCGCCGCGTCTCGCGCGTCTCGGCGTTCCATACCCTGATGGCGCGATCCGCGCCGCCGGACGCAATCCATTGGCCCGCAGCATCGGTGGCAAGAGCCTGGACGGCGTTTTCATGTCCTTGGAGGATTGCAGCGGGGGCGGCCTCAGACGCCGTCTCCCACATCGCGACGGTCCAGTCGTGGCTTGCCGCGGCGATGCGATCCTCCGAGCCCGCGAAAGCGACGGACCATATGGTCGCGTCGTTGCGCTTGAACCGGTAGAGACGCCGCCGCGTGTCTAGGTCGTACACGCCAATCGCGCCGTTCGAATGTCCGGTAACGACGCGATTGTTGCGCACCGCGAGTGCGGTCGCCGGCCCGTCTTCAAGCGGGATCGTACCCTGCTGATAATGAGAATCGTAGGACCATATCTTGAGCGTCGGTTCATCTGACGCCGTGACGATCAAACGTCCGTCGCCGCTGAGGGCAAGCTCGTCGATTGCACCGTCGTGGGCCTTGATCTGAGCCGTCTGCTTGAGCGACGGATCGGTATTCGCCGCAGGCTTGGTGATCGCCCCGGTCGTGATGGTATTGCCGCGAGCCGTAACCAGCTGCGGAATACGATCGTGGAATGCGAAGGCGACACCCACGATCGCCGCGGCGATGATGAGGCGCGTTTTGAGCCGACGCAGGAAAGGACGCCGCCCAACATCCGGTTTCGGACGGATCTTCGGCTTGGACTTGACCTTCTCGGCGACGACGCGGGGTGGCGGCGGCAATGGCGGCAGTTTCTCCGCCGGCTTCGCCTTCTCGGCCTTGACCTTCTCGACCTTCGCCTTTTCGGCGCGGGATGTTTTTTTCGCAGCCGCCGGGGTCGGCGCTGGCGGCGCCGCAGGTGCTGCCGCCTGCACGGCTTGCCGCTTCCCGGCAGACGGGTTCTTCAACGCGTCGACGAAGTCCAGCAGAACGCCTTTGGGACCTGGCGCATCGGGCGGCGGAGGAACCGGCGCTATGGTGGCGGATTCCGCGACGCGCTGCGCCTCGTCATTGCGGCGGCGGACTTCGGTCTTTTCCTTGAAACGCTGGAATATGCCGGGCTTCTCAGGCTCGGGCGCGAGGAGCGCACCCCGCCATTCCGCCACCGATTGGGGCCGTCCATCCGGCGTCAGCGAGAGAGCTTGTTGAATGGCGTCGAGAAACGTCGCGCGGTACCCGCCAAGCGCTGCCTCGCGAACGGGGATCATCTCGTCCTTGAGCATGCGCGACGGCGAGTCGGCCGGCCGCTTTCCGGTGACAGCATGATAGAGCGTCGCCGCGAACGCGTAGATGTCGGTCCAGGCGCCCTGCTGACGGCTCGTCTCGGCATACTGCTCGTAGGGGCTGTAGCCGGGTTTGACGAGCGCGGAGACCGTCTTGGTCTTCGAATGCGCGGCGATATCGCTCCGCGCGGCGCCGAAGTCGATAAGGACCGGATCGCCGTTGTTTCGGATGATGATGTTATCGGGCGCGATATCGCGATGCAGGAAGTCCGCCTTGTGGATGACCTCCAGCGCATCGAGCAGCGGTGCAACGATCTGATCGAGTTCTTTCTGGCGGGGCGCCCGCCCGAGGTCTTTCAACCAGGCTTTGAGATTCTTTCCTTCCTCGAACCGCAACACCATGTAGGCTGTGTTGTTCGCTCGGAAGATCCGGTGCACCTTGACGATATTGTGGTGGTCGAACTTCGCGAGTGTCTGAGCTTCTTCGATGAAGCGATCGAGACCCCAATTGTAGTCGCTCCTGCAACCCGATGAGCGCGGCGTGGCTTCGAGGCTGTCGGTTCTGAGCGCGAAATCGCTCGGGAAATATTCTTTGATGCTGACTTTGCGCGTCAGCTCGGGTTCGTCCGCGAGATACGTGACGCCGAAACCGCCTGCGCCGAGAACACGCACGATTCGGTAATCGCCCGCGAGTTCCGTGCCGTCCGGTAAAGCGACAAGCTGCGTCATGGTCCTCGTGCGCGGGCCGTCCGCGCGCTTGCAATGATGCGCCTCTGACGATCGTTCTGATTTAGGCTCAGAGTCAGTTCTACGTCTTGTCTCCGTTTTGTCCCAATGGCGCAAGAATGTGGCGTATCGACGGGCGATGAACCCGTGATGAATAAATCCACATGGTGTCGCCATTGAGCCATGTTGCCGCCGCCATCTCCGAACCTAAATCGCCTCACGCGATTGGGCGAATCATCATGCACGAGCAAATAACGACTCGATGCGCCGTAGCCGGTACGGCGATTCTGTCAGGCATGGCAGTCTTGACTTTCCCCGCGGATGTCAGCGGCGCGGAAAGTGTGGTCGATACGTCTCTCCACTTCGCGAGCGCGACGGAAGCGATGCTGTCCGAAGGCTATCGGGCCGCTCCCGCATTGATGCTCGGCCTTGTTCTCGCTGCTGTTTTGCCGGTTCTGACGATGCTCATGAAAATTTCTGAGCCGCTCCGGCGCTCGCGAGATGCAACGCGGCTTTATCGGCCGGGACAGGACGAGAAATTCGACGCGACGGTTGCGAATGTTGAAGGTGGCCGCCATCGGGCGCCCTTCGTTGAAATCGAAAGTACCGGCCGCAACCTGCGGTGCGCAATCCTGCGCGACATGCTCCGGATTGGCCGGGAACACGATAACGACATCCGCATCCCGAGTAAGGCTGTACACCGCTATCATGCAGCCATCCACCGTGATTCGGACGACTGGCACATCACCGACCTGACAGGTGTTGAAAGCAATGGTTTGATCGTCAACGGTCGGCGGTGCTGTGAAGCGCGGTTGAACGATGGCGATATTATTCAGCTGGGGCCGGGCAAGCTGCGTTTTCGTGCCGGCGTCGGATAATCGTCTCGAATAATACTCACGTTGTCGCCAAGGTTCTGTCCAGGTTCCAGTTCATTGCGTTCTACCAACGGTGTTCGACACTGCGGCAGTCTGTGCTTGTTTAAATCGGAGGGAGATTTTAATGGCCATCGAGCGCGGGGAAACGACCGCAGGAAACGAAGCGAAAGCCGTGAAGCCGCATAAATTTCTTGGCTCCTTGAGAGATGCGCTGCTCGCGGCCGGCCGCGATGATACGGCGCCCGCTGGGGCCGCCCGCGCCAGAAGCCCTGATCCCGCCGCCGCTGCACCGGCAAGCGCTCCCGCAGCGCCTGTGGCTGCGATCGCCGAAAAAGCACCGCCCGTTCCCGAGCCCGCGCCCCAGATACCCAGTGCCGAGGAAGCCGCGCGGTTGGCCAGAACGCCACCAGCACCCAAAGTGGCGGACATCGCCGCCGCTCCGAATGACGCGGACCAGCCGCCAACCACGCGCGTTATCCGCCCGGACCCGGCAAAGCCCCGAAAAGTCGAGCCGGAAGCGCCCGCGCGCACCGTCCTCGTCCGTGGCAAGCAGAAAATCCAGCACGGAGTCTTCGAGCGCGATCCGGTCGTCGGCTTCCTCATCGTGGTCGGCGGCCCGGGCCTCGGCTCGTACCGGCCGATCTTCGAAGGCAACAATACGGTCGGCAGGTCGGCCGATAATCGCATTCCGCTCGACTTTGGCGACGATACCATCTCCAACGAAGCGCAGGCGTACGTCCGCTACGATTCGAGCGATCGGTCTTTCCTCTTCGTGCCAAACCTTGCTAAGACGAATGTCGTCTCTGTGAATGACAAGCGACCGGCAGGCCCTGTGCCGCTGCAGCCGATGGACGTAATAACATTCGGACGCACGCAAGTCGCATTTCTTCCGTTCTGCGGAAGCGACTTCGACTGGTCCGAGATATCCGAAGCTTAAGGATCGAATGCCGCCGTTCGAGCACGCAATCGCCGCGACGCGCGGAGCCCGGGACTATCAGGAAGACACCGCTGCCTTCATGTCTGACGGCAGCGAGCCGGTAGCTATGTCGAGCGAAGGGCCGGGATTTGATCGGAGCGGTTTTGCCGTTCTGGCCGACGGCATGGGTGGCCATGCCGGAGGCGCTCTCGCGAGCAAGACCGTCTGCGAGAATTTTCTGGAATTCGTCGCATCTGCCAAGGGCGACGTGGGCGAGCGCCTCATCACAGGTCTCGGCGCGGCGAACGCCGCTGTCGCGAGCAAAATCTCCGAGAACCCTCTTCTTGCGGGAATGGGTTCGACGCTCATCGGCGCGGCCTTCGGACCGGCCGGCGTCGAATGGGTCAGCGTCGGCGACAGCCCGCTCTTTCTTTTCCGTCGCGGCGAGATGGCCCTTTTGAACGAGGATCACTCTCTCGCGCCCGAGCTTGATCGGATGGTCGCTGAAGGCAAATTGACTGCCGCCGAAGCACGCCACGATCCGCGCCGCCATATGTTGCGATCGGCAGTCACGGGTGAAGAAATCGATCTTCTCGATGTCTCGCAACAGCCGTTGAAATTGGAGCCGGGCGATTACGTCGTCCTGGCGAGCGATGGCATCGCGACGCTTGAAACCGGCGAAATCGCGCGCGTCATTCAGGGCTACGCGAAGGACGGCGCGTCCGCCGTAGCCAAAGCCATAATCCGCGCGATCGAAGCACTGCGTGAGCCTTATCAGGATAACGCGACCGTGCTCGTTGTCAGAGCCGTCGGCTAAACGATTTTTCCACGAGCTTTTATTGTGATCGCTTATCGGTCACCCGCTTAGGCGCGTGTGGAATTTTACCTGCAAGCGAAAAGAACTGATTGAAATCAATATCGGCGCGAAGAAAACGGCGCTGACTTTTTCATATTCTATGGCGAAGGCTTAGCCCCACCTTACGCAAATGTATACTGGCCGCCAGAAACTGGCAAAGAACCTTCCGTATTGCAGCGCCTGCCTGACGGCCGTTATGGCCGAAAGAAACGCGAAGGAGAGACAAATGATTTCGAAGGTTCTCAGCGGCGCCGTACTTGCAGGTCTTCTGCTGTCCGTTTCGGCTCCGATCGTCGCTTATGCTGACGATGCAGCGCCGAAGACCAAAGCCGACTGCAAGAAGGCAAAGGGCACGTGGGATAAGGCCACGAAGACCTGCACCGTGAAGAAGTAATTCCGAAAATTTCGGTTTTCAGAGAAAGCAGTGGGTTCTCGAACCCGCTGCTTTTTTTATTTCTCACGCGCATTGCACGTGCAGTCACGAAAGTCGCTCGCGAGATTGCGAATATGTGACGTGATAGCCGGCGGCTGCACGCGAGACGATAGAAGCGCTTCGATAAGGTGGTGACCGCGTCCCGATCATGCTCTCGTCAAAGAGAGCCGCAATGCCGAAAACGTCTTCCGCGCGAAACGTCCGCTTGTCGTCATTGGGCCGCGTGTAGATTTTGCCAGAAAGAGTGCCGGAAAAAGAGAAGGACGCGGGCTTCGCGGAGCGTGCGGGCACCCCGGCCTTTCGAAACGCCGTACCCCGCGACGCGGGAAGATCTTGCGCCATACCGCTAACTGAGGCATCAGCGGATCGCCTGCTGGGCATCACGTCGAATTCCGATTTTTCGGCGGCCGGTGCTTGGCTTACCACCCATGACAGTCCACTATCGGGGCCCGCCCACAAGATTTGTGCACTGCCAATAAAAAAAGATTTCTCGGAGGAAAGCCGTGTCTGTCAAGTCCGACATAGAGATTGCGCGCGAAGCGAAGATTAAGCCGATCGCCGAAGTTGCAGCCAAAATCGGCGTGCCGTCGAATGCGCTCATTCCTTATGGCTGGACGAAGGCGAAGGTCTCCACCGATTACATCAACCAGATACAGTCGAATAAGGACGGCAAGCTGATCCTCGTCACGGCGATCAGCCCGACACCGGCGGGCGAGGGCAAGACGACGACGACGGTCGGCCTCTCGGACGGCCTGAACCACATCGGCAAGAAGGCGAT
>NZ_JAIELN010000020.1 GCF_019753045.1 Hyphomicrobium sp. | reverse complement strand
CCTCGACGACAAGGGCCAGATTCAGGGACTGTTCTAACAGCAGGCGCCGGCGGCCGGCTCCCCGGAAGGGGAGTCGCCGGCGCCAAACCAAAAGTCGTCGAGGACGAGACATATCAGCCATACGGGGCAGGTCGTATCGCGGCTTGCCCCGTTGCTTTAGGAAGTACGCGCTTCCCTCCGAGTTGATTGCCCCCGAATGCGCCTTCTCCCTATCCTTGCCGCGAGCTGCTTTGTCAGCTCGATGTCGATGCGGATCATCGATCCTGTTGTGCCCGACATTTCTCGCGACCTCGGCGTCGACGCCGCGTCCGTCGCGATGCTGGCGTCGTTCTTCGCCTTTCCCTATGCATTCGCCCAGCCCGTTCTCGGTGCGCTTGGCGACGCCGTCGGCAAGGCCCGCATCATCAAGATCGCGCTTCTGATCGTCGCCCTTTGCCTGGCAGCCTCCGCCGCAGCGCCGACGTTCGATATGCTCGCCATCGCGCGCCTCATCGGCGGTGCGGCTGCGGGCGGTATCATCCCGCTGGCGTTTGCAATCGTCGGCGATGCATTTCCAATGCACGAACGGCAGATTGCGTTGTCGCGCGTTTTGACTGCAATCATCACCGGTAACCTCGCGGGCTTGATCGGGGCGGGCTTTGTCGCAGCCGAGTTCGGTTGGCGGATTTCCACGATGACGGCGGCGGGATTGGCACTGGCGGCTCTTGTCGTGACGGTGTGGCATCTGAAGCCGCCGGCGTCCTCAAAACCCGTGGAACGCGTGCGCGGAGAATTCTTCGACGGCTACCGCGAAGTCTTCGCCAATCCGCGATCGGTCGTTTGCTTTTCAGCTGTGTTCGTTGAAGGCATCGTGATCTTCGGACTCTTCCCTTACGTCGCGGTTCTGCTCGAGCAGCGCGGCGCCGGAGGCCTGAAGGAAGCCGGCATCGTCCTCTCCGGCTTCGCGATTGGCGGCTTCATCTACACCTTCTTGGTGCGGTTCATGCTCGGCCGGCTCGGCCTTTACAACCTGATCATGTCAGGAGGAATGGTTTCTGGCCTCGGGCTGGCGATGCTGTCGTTCGGCACATCCTGGCCGGCCGAAATGGCGCTGTTCGTGATTGTCGGCGTCGGTTTCTACATGATCCATAATTCTCTCCAGACGCAGGCAACCGAGCTGGCGCCCCGCTATCGCGCGTCAGGCGTCGCAGCGCATTCGTTTTCCGTGTTCTTGGGGCAGGCGTTCGGCCCGTTGCTGTATGGATTCGGATTAGCCAGCGCGGGCACGCTTTGGACGATGCTGCTCGCTGGTGCCGTAATGGGCCTGCTCGGCGTCGTTACCGCCTGGGGCCTGAAATCGAGATCCGGAGCACCCATCCCCGGCATCACTGATCCGGCGCGGGTTTAGGGCTCAATTCCGTGCCGGCCAACGCTGCCAACGCTTTGGCGGCAATGCTGAAATTTTATGCTAAGAAGGCCGTAAGCTGCATATTTGACAAGCAAAGGTAGGGTGATGTGAGCCAATAGACCCAGCATTTCCAGGGTTCGCGTGAATTGGCCTGGGGTTTGCGATGCCTATCCGAAAAGAATCGTGACGGGAGGGTGGTCTTGGTCGCGGCATTCGACGAAATGAACGGCTTCGGCGGCGAGGTTCGCGCTCCCTATCGCGCGCTCGCCGAGTGGCTCGGTGTTCAGCATCTCGATACGCTTCGACAGAAGTCGGCCGAGGCGGAAGTGCTCTTTCGCCGCTCCGGTATAACGTTTGCCGTCTACGGCGCCGAAGAGGCCGGCGAACGCCTCATTCCGTTCGACATCCTTCCCCGTATCATCTCGGCCGAGGAATGGCGCCGCCTCGAACTCGGTATCGAGCAGCGCGTCCGTTCGCTCAATGCGTTTTTGTACGACATCTACCACCGCCAGGAGATCCTGAAGGCTGGCAAGATTCCCGAAGAGCTCATCACCCAGAACTCCGCCTTCCTGCCCGAGATGATCGGCGTCGACCCGCCACGCGGCGTCTACAGTCACATCATCGGCGTTGATCTCGTCCGCACCGGCGAGAACGAGTTCATGGTTCTCGAAGACAACACTCGCACGCCGTCGGGCGTCTCCTATATGCTGGAGAACCGCGAGACGATGATGCATCTCTTCCCCGACCTCTTCAGCCGCAATCGGGTGAGGCCGGTCGAAAATTATCCGGATGCCCTGCTGAAGACGCTCGAAAGCGTCGCGCCTGGAAACCTTGATGCCGAGCCGACGATCGCGCTGTTGACGCCCGGCGTCTATAACAGCGCCTATTTCGAACACTCATTCCTGGCCGACCAGATGGGTGTCGAGCTGGTCGAAAGCTCCGATCTCGTCGTTATCGACGGTCTTCTCCGCATGAAGACGACCGAGGGGCTGAAGCGCGTCGACGTTCTTTATCGCCGCGTCGACGACGATTTCCTCGACCCTCTCGTTTTCGACCCGACATCGCTGCTTGGCGTGCCCGGCATATTCGATGTCTACCGTTCCGGCCGCGTGACGATCGTCAACGCTCCGGGCGCAGGCATCGCGGACGACAAGGCGATTTACAGCTATATTCCAGCGATTATCGAGTTCTACACCGGCAAGCAGCCGATCCTCGCCAACGTCGAAACATACAACTGCCGAGAACCGGCGAGCCTCAAGTATGTGCTCGATCATCTGGCGGAACTTGTCGTCAAGGAAGTTCACGGATCCGGCGGCTACGGCATGCTTGTCGGTCCGAAATCCACGAAGGATCAGATCGAGACCTTCCGGGCGAAGCTCGTCGCTAATCCAAGTAATTATATCGCCCAGCCGACGCTTTCGCTTTCGACATGTCCGACGCTCGCCGACTCGAGCGTTGCACCCCGGCATCTCGACTTGCGTCCCTTCGTGCTCATTGGCGATCAGGTGCGGCTGATGCCGGGAGGGTTGACACGCGTTGCCCTGAAAAAGGGTTCGCTTGTCGTCAACTCGAGCCAGGGCGGCGGCACCAAGGACACGTGGGTGCTGCAGGAATAGCTTCGGAATGCTTGGACGTACGGCAAACGATCTCTACTGGCTGTCGCGCTATATCGAGCGCGCGGAGAATATCGCTCGCCTCCTCGAGGTCGGGTATCGCATCGTGCTTCTACCGCGCGAGGGCGAAGGCTTTCACGAGGAGTGGCGCTCGACGCTTGAAAGCGCGGCCTGCGTCCAAGGCTACGTGCAACGCCATGGCGAGCTGCTGACTCAGAACGTCATCGACTACATGCTGTTCGACACGTCGAATCCGTCGAGCATCGCATCTTGCCTTGCGAGCGCTCGCCGCAACGGCCGCGCTCAGCGCACGGCATTGACCCGCGAAATGTGGGAAAGCTTGAACAGCGCCTGGCTCGAATTCTCCGCGATCCGTCCGGCGACCGTCACATCGAACTCGCTTCCCGAGCTTCTGGATTGGGTCCGCTCACGCTCCGCGCTCTATCGCGGCGCTCTGCTCAATACGATTTTGCGCAACGATACGTTTTATTTCAGCCAAGTTGGAACGTTCATCGAGCGCGCCGACAGCACTGCACGTATTCTTGACGTCAAATATTATCATCTCCTGCCGTCGAGTGAGATGGTCGGCAGCGATAAGGACAACTATCAGTGGGCGGCGTTGTTGCGTTCGGTGTCGGCACATCGCAGCTATCGCTGGGTCTTCAAGGATCATTACCGCCCGCTCAAGATCGCGGACTTTATGATTCTCAATCGTCAGATGCCGCGCTCGCTTCGCTCATGCTACGACGAGCTGACTGTCGCCCTTCGTGATCTCGCGGTGTTTTATGGCGTCAGGCACGATTGCCAGACCACAGCGGAATCGACGCGCGATCTTCTGCTCGAAGCTGACATGCAAAACATTTTTCAATCTGGACTGCACGAGTTCGTGCAAGACTTCATAGGCCGAAACAACAAGCTCGGTAACGAGATCTCTACCGCTTATCACTTTAGCGATTGAGGGTCCGGCAATGCGTATTTCGATTGGGCATGTGTCGCGTTACGTCTACAGCGAGCCGACGAAGTATTCCATTCTCGCTCTGCGCCTCACGCCACCGTCGTTTCAAGGACAGCGCGTCCTCGAATGGCGCATCAGCGCTCCGGGCATCGACGCGGTGAAGCCCTTTCGTGATGGCTTCGGTAACATGGTGCATCTTACGAGCTGCACGGAAGAGCAGTATGAGTCTCTGATTATCGCCAAAGGCGTCGTCGAGACCGAAGATCGCGCCGGCGTCGTGCGCGGTTTTTCCGATCCGGCGCCCATCAGGGTCTACCGCCGTCAAACGGCGAAGACCGCAGTGACTGACGAAATTCGCGCGCTCTGCCGAGCCGCAGGCGCCAAGCTCGACATTCGTGGAATGCACAACCTGATGCATGCCGTGCGCGATGCCGTGGAATACCGGATCGGCGCGACGAATGCGCATACGACCGCCGCCGAAGCATTGAGGGACGGCGAAGGCGTCTGCCAGGATCACGCGCACGTCTTCATTTCAGCCGCGCGAGCAATGAATGTCCCGGCCCGCTACGTAAGCGGCTACTTCCTCTCGGGAGCAGACGAGCCGTCTGACGCCAATCACGCCTGGGCGGAAGTGTGGCTCGAAGGGCTGGGATGGGTTGGCTTCGACCCTGCTAATCGGATATGTCCCACCGAGAAATATGTACGGCTCGCCTCGGGGCTGGACGCGACATGTGCAGCTCCTATTCGCGGCTCCCGGCGGGGCATCGCAAACGAAGAGCTTGACGTAATCGTCGAAGTTCAGCAGCAGAGCAGCCAGCAACAGTAGCTGTCTGCCGGTCTGGAGATCTTGTATGACATACGCCGTAGCCCTCCGCCTGGAGCGCGGACTCGTGTTTGCGGCCGACACGCGCACGAATGCCGGCGTCGACAACATTGCCCAGTATAAAAAGCTGCAGCTCTGGCGCCATCCGGGCGATCGAGTGCTCGTCCTTTTGGCCGCCGGAAATCTCGCGGTGACGCAGGCTGTCGTCAGCTTGCTGAATGAGCACCTCGTGGAAGAGGATGCCGGCGAAGACGCGGCAACGCTCTATACCGCGCCCAACATGTATCGCGCCGCGCGCGTCGTCGGCGACGCCATTCGGGAGGCGCGCCGCATCGATGGCGCGGCCCTCGAAGCAAGCAAGCTCGGTTTCAATACCAATTTCATCTTCGGTGGTCAGATCAAGGGCGAGCGGCCCCGCCTCTTCCAGATCTATCCGGAAGGCAATTTCATTGAAGCGACGGACGATACGCCGTTCTTTCAAATCGGTGAGCACAAGTACGGCAAGCCGATCCTCGATCGCGTCGCACGCTCAGATATGCGTCTCGGTGAGGCAGCGAAGCTCATGCTCCTGTCGTTCGACTCCACGTTGCGGTCGAACCTTTCCGTCGGCATGCCGATCGATCTCGTCATCTACGAGCGCGATTCACTCGATGTGACGCGGGAGAAGCGCATCAGCGCGGACGACGAATATTTTCGTCAGCTTTCGAGTGCCTGGTCCGACGCGCTGCGGCAGGCATTCTCCAAGATCGAGGAGTTCGACGTCTGACCGGCGTCAACTTTTGCTGCGATTGATTAACGTCCATAAACCGCTGCTGATCGGTGAGGCGCGTCTTTGTGACCCTCCAGTCGTGCGGAGTTATGCTGCACCCCAGCAAAAAAACGGCGACTTGCCTATGCACAGTTCCCGCTGAAACTGCAGTCTCGCTTCTGTCCATCAAGTACGCTTAGATGTGACTGGCGCGGCGAAGGGCAGGTGAGCGCTGGAAGGGCATAATGGGTCTCGCGACACTCAAAGAATATCTTTCGAATTGGACGCTGGATGGCCGCACGCGCGGCCAGGTCGCAGACACCATCCTCGCGATCGCTGAAGCGAGCGTCCGGCTGTCGGAGGTTGTCGCCCGCGGGGGCCTCGGCGCCAAGCTTGGGCGGGTCGTTGCCCGTAGGGGCGAGTTCGATGAGCAGAAGGAAGTCGACGTCCTCGCCAATGACCTCATTATCGAGGCGCTGAAGGCTCAGCCCGTCGCAGCGTTGGCTTCCGAGGAAGCAGAGCAACCGATACCAATTCGAGATGACGGCGCGCTCCTGGTCGCCACCGATCCGCTGGACGGCTCGTCGAATGTCGATGCCAACGTTTCCGTCGGAACGATCTTCTCGGTTCTTCCGTGTCATCCGTCGTCGAAGGGCGAGGCCGCATTTCTTCGGCCGGGTTCGCACCAGCTCGCGGCCGGCTTTTTTGTGTATGGTCCGCAAACCGTGCTGGCGCTGACGGTGGGCCACGGCACCCAGATCTTCACGCTCGATCGCGAGACACGCACCTATCGTCTGACGACGCGTAACGTCGCGATCCCTGCGGAAGCCGACGAATACGCCATTAACGCTTCCAACGCTCGGCACTGGGATGACCCGATCCGCATCTATATTCACGACTGCGAGAACGGCGCCAACGGACCCCGCGGCCACGATTTCAACATGCGATGGACAGGCTCACCGGTGGCCGACATTTACCGGATCCTGACGCGGGGCGGAATTTACCTTTATCCTGGCGATCGCCGGAAGGGGTTCCACCAGGGTCGCATTCGCCTGATCTACGAAGCCAATCCGATGAGCTGGATCGTGGAGCAGGCAGGCGGGCGTGCGACGACGGGAAGAGAGCGTGTGCTGGACGTCGTGCCAGTCGCACTCCATCAGAAAACGCCGCTGATCTGCGGCTCACGCGACGAGGTGGATCGAGTTATGCGCATCTATAGCGGCCAGGAATTCAAGGGCGAACGCTCACCGCTATTCGGCCGCCGCGGCCTGTTCAGGGCGCTGCCATGAGCTTGTCAACCGTGAACCGAAGCGCATCGAGCCTCCGCAATGTCGATTAAGCATCCGATTATATCCGTCACCGGTTCTTCAGGCGCGGGAACGACGTCGGTGCGGCAGACCTTTGAAAACATTTTCCGTCGCGAGCACGTGCGCGCGGCTTTCGTGCAGGGCGATGCCTTTCATCGTTACGATCGCTGCGGCATGGAAAAGGCGATGAAGGATGCGGCGAAGCGGGGAAATCCCAATTTCAGCCACTTCGGCATCGAGGCAAATCTCATCGAGGAACTCGAAACGCTCTTTCAAACTTATTCGGAGAGCGGCAAAGGCCTAATCCGTCATTACATCCATGACGATGTGGAAGCCCGCGCGTTCGCCACACCAATCGGCAGCTTTACGCCTTGGACCGATATCGAGCCCGACACTGACGTCTTAATGTATGAAGGCCTGCACGGTGCCATCATGACCGGCGAGTACGATGTCGCCCGTCACGCCGACCTGAAAATCGGGGTCGTGCCGGTGATCAATCTCGAATGGATCCAGAAGATTCAGCGCGATCGCTCTGAGCGCGGCTATACGACGGAAGAAGTGACGCAATCGATTCTGCGACGCATGCCCGACTACGTGCAGTACATCTGCCCGCAGTTTACGCAGACGGACATCAATTTTCAGCGCATTCCGACCGTCGACACGTCGAACCCGTTCATTGCGCGCTGGATCCCGACGCCTGACGAGTCGATGGTGATCATTCGGTTCAAGGAGCCGCGCGGTATCGATTTCGCGTATCTCCTGTCCATGATCGGCGACAGCTTCATGTCGCGTGCCAATTCGATCGTCATTCCTGGTAGTAAGCTCGATCTCGCCATGCAGCTCATTCTGACGCCGCTGATCCTGCAACTCGTCGAACGTCGCCGCCGAGTGATGTGATCGAACCCTCGAAAGGTCTTCCGTGACTCGCCCTCTCTTGATCGCCCCGTCCATTCTCTCGGCCGACTTCAGCAAGCTCGGCGACGAAATTCGCGCCGTCGACGCGGCGGGCGCCGATTGGATTCATTGCGACGTGATGGATGGGCATTTCGTGCCGAACATTACGTATGGCGCGCCGGTCATAAAAGCCGTCCGCGGCGCATCGAAGAAAATCTTCGACGTGCATCTGATGATAGCACCGGCCGACCCCTATCTGGCGGACTTTGCCGCGGCCGGGGCCGATATCATCACGGTCCACGCTGAAGCGGGGCCGCATTTGGATCGTTCGCTGCAGGCCATACGAGCACTCGGCAAGAAGGCCGGCGTATCGCTCAATCCGGGTACGCCCGAGAATGTGATCGAATACGTTCTCGATCGTCTTGATCTGATCCTGGTGATGAGCGTCAACCCTGGCTTTGGCGGCCAATCGTTCATCCCCGCGGTCGTCGAAAAAATTCGCCGCATCAAGGCGATGGTCGGTGCACGCCCGATCGACATCGAGGTCGACGGCGGCGTCACGCCAGAGACGGCGCGGCAAGTCGTCGAGGCGGGCGCTAACGTCCTGGTCGCAGGCTCGGCCGTTTTCAAAGGCGGAAGCGAAGCCAGCTATCGCGCCAACATCAACGCCATAAGGTCGGCGACCAGGCTCGAGGCCTAAGACGCCGCTTGAATTCGCAGGCCGCGAGCGTATTTCGGCGGGTTATGACCCAAACCAAATTTTCCGAACCACTGCCGATCGATGACGTGCTCGCCGATATCCAGGCAGCGCTTCGATCGAGTGGCGCGGCCGTCCTCGTGGCGCCGCCCGGCGCCGGAAAAACGACGCGCGTGCCCCTCGCCCTTCTCGATGAGCCCTGGCGGGGCAACGGCAAAATTCTCGTTCTCGAACCGCGCCGCATTGCGGCCCGGGCCGCAGCCGAGCGGATGGCCGCGAACATCGGCAGCCGCCTCGGTGACAAAATCGGATTGCGCGCGCGTCTCAATTCCAAGACAGGCCCCGGCGTCGCGGTCGAAGTCGTGACGGAAGGCGTGTTCACGCGCATGATCCTCGACGATCCCGAGCTTTCGGGAGTCGCCGCGGTGCTGTTCGATGAGTTCCACGAGCGCTCGCTCGACGCTGACCTCGGACTTGCCTTGGCGCTCGACGCGCGTTCGGGCTTTCGCCCCGATCTCAAAATCCTGGTTATGTCCGCAACGCTCGAAGCCGCGAACGTCGCGAAGCTCCTCGGCGATGCTCCGAACGTCAGAAGCGAAGGCCGGGCATTTCCCGTTGAAACCCGCCACTTCCCCCGCCGCGCACAGCGCATCGAGGATGACGTTGCCGATGCCGTGCAACGCGCGATCGCAACGGACGGAGGCTCCATCCTCGTATTCCTTCCCGGCCAAGGCGAGATTACGCGCGTAGCGGAACGCTTGAGTGCGCGCACATTGCCGCCCGACGTAGACGTCGTTCCGCTTTACGGCGGGCTCGACCCGTCAACGCAGGATCGCGCCATAGCGCCGGCGAAAAACGGGCGACGGAAAGTCGTCCTCGCAACGTCGATTGCGGAAACGTCGATTACTATCGAAGGCGTCCGTGTGGTCGTCGATAGCGGTGTCGCGCGCGTACCGCGCTTTGAGCCCGATGTCGGCATAACGCGGCTCGAGACCGTGCGCGTCTCTCGCGCGTCTGCTGATCAGCGGCGCGGGCGTGCGGGACGAACGGCGCCCGGCGTTTGCTATCGGTTGTGGGACGAGCCTGAAACGCAAGGCCTCGTACCGTTCGCCGAACCTGAAATCCGGTCCGCTGATCTTTCCGGCCTGATGCTCGATTGCGCGGAGTGGGGTGCGAGCGACCCGCGATCTTTGCCATGGCTTGATCCTCCGGCAGAAGGCGCGCTTGCCGCCGCCCGTTCCGGCCTTCAGGCTGTCGATGCGCTCGACCGCGATGGCCGCATCACCGATGAAGGCAAGCGGCTCCGGGCGCTGCCGCTTCCGCCCCGCTTGGCGCGTATGGTGCTGAAGGCCGGCGAGAGCGGCAATGCGCTGACTGCTGCAGATCTCGCAGCGATCCTCGTCGAGCGTGGCATCGGCGGCAACGATCTCGATCTCGCGGTTCGCCTCGAAAATTTCCGCCGCGACCGGTCGCAACGGGCCGAGAGCATGCGCGCGCTGTCCCGACAATGGGCGCGGACATCAAACAAGGACGCAGGCAAATCAATAGCGATCTCGCCCGCCGCACTTCTCGCCTTGGCGTATCCTGAGCGCATCGCAAAGAACCGGGGAAAGCGCGGCAGCTTTCTGCTCGCGAACGGCAGGGCTGGCATTGTCGACGACAGCCACCATTTGGCATCCGCGCCATATCTTGTCGTTGCCGAACTGCAGGGGCGAGCGGCCGCGACGCGGATCATGCTTGCTGTCGCGACGGATGAAGCGGAGATCGAAACATTCGCCGCCGATCGGATAGAAACGAGCGACGAAGTCCTGTTCGACAAGGAAGCACGCGCCGTGCGCGCGCGCCGTACCCGCCGCCTTGGCGCCATCGCACTGAGCAGCGAGCCGCGCTCGCTTCGACCTGACGAGGACGTCTCCGCCACGCTTGCCCGAGGCGTAGCGGATCTCGGAGCGGAAGCTTTGCCGTGGACGAAAACGCAGCTTCAGCTTCGCAGCCGCGTCGCGTTTTTGCGTAAAGGTGACGATACGTGGCCGGATCTGTCGGACGCTGCGCTGACTGCGACCGTAGATGAATGGCTGACCCCGTTTTTAGCGGGTAAGTCACGGGTCTCCGAGATCAACGCCGATATTCTGGAGAGCGCGCTCGGCTCCATGCTTCCCCGTCAGATGCGCTTACGCCTCGATGCAGAGGCCCCAACGCATTTTGCGGCGCCGACCGGAAACAACTTCGCGCTGGACTACGATGTAGCGGACGCGCCCGCGCTTCATATTCGCGTGCAGGAACTCTTCGGATTGAAGAACCATCCCGCCATCGCGCGCGGCCGCCTGCCGCTGACGCTGCATTTGCTATCGCCCGCGCATCGCCCCATTCAAATCACGCGGGATCTGCCGGGCTTCTGGGCGGGTTCATGGAAAGCGGTGAGAGCCGACATGCGCGGCCAATATCCCAAGCACGTTTGGCCTGAGGATCCTGCGAACGCGATGCCGACGGCGCGAGCCAAGCCCCGAGGTACGTGAGGGGCGATTTCTAGCCGAGGCCGCGACGCAGGCAAGAAAAAACCCCGGCCAAAGCGGCAGCCGGGGGTAGTTGCTCGTGGAGGAACACGAACGGTAATTAGCAATCCATCGTGTGGTCCTTCTCCCACTGCGTGAAGTGTGAGGCGAAGGAATTCCAGTCTTTCATCTTAAGCTTGATGTAAGCCGCAGAGAACTCGTCACCGAGAGCGGCCTTGAGCGAAGCGTCCTTATCGAAGGCGCGGATCGCGTCGAGTAGGTTCAGCGGCAGGCGCGGCGCGTCAGTCACCAAATGCCCTTCCTGGTACATATCGATGTCGTACCGCTTGCCGGGATGCGCCTTCGAACGAATGCCATCGAGGCCGGCGGCAATGATCACAGCTTGCATCAGATAGGGATTTGCGGCGCCGTCCGGCAGGCGCAACTCGAAGCGGCCCTTGCCCGGCACGCGAACCATGTGCGTGCGGTTGTTGCCAGTCCACGTGACCGAGTTCGGTGACCACGTCGCGCCCGATGTAGTGCGCGGTGCATTGATGCGCTTATACGAGTTGACCGTCGGGTTGGTAATCGCAGCAAGAGCCTCGGCATGTTTCATGATGCCGCCGAGGAAGTTGTAGCCCTGTTGCGACAGGCCCATTTCGTCATGCCCGTCGTAGAACATGTTGGTCTTGCCGTCCTTGTCCCAGACGGAGATGTGGGCGTGGCAGCCATTGCCGGTGAGGTTCGGGAACGGCTTCGGCATGAACGTCGCGCGCAAGCCATGCTTTTCAGCGATCGAGCGCGTCATGAATTTGAAGAACGAATGCCTGTCCGCGGTGAGCAGAGCATCGTCGAAGTTCCAGTTCATTTCCCACTGGCCGTTCGCGTCCTCGTGGTCGTTCTGGTACGGACCCCAGCCGAGTTCGAGCATGTAATCGCAAATTTCTGCGATAACGTCGTAGCGGCGCATCAAGGCCTGCTGATCGTAGCAGGGCTTCGCAGCGGTATCTTTGTTATCGGATATCTCGTTTCCATCCGGAGTGGTCAGGAAGAACTCGCACTCGACACCGGTCTTCACGTAGAGGCCAAGTTCCGCTGCCTCTGCCGCGACCTTCTTCAGAACAACGCGGGGCGCCTGCGCAACATGCTTGTCTTCCATCACGCAATCGGCGGCGACCCATGCAACTTCCTTCCGCCACGGCAGCTGAATAACTGACGATGCGTCCGGCAGACCGAAGAGATCGGGGTGTGCAGGCGTCATGTCGAACCAAGTCGCGAAGCCAGCGAAGCCTGCACCGTCCTTCTGCATGTCGGCGATCGCCGACGAAGGAACGAGCTTGGCGCGCTGCGAACCGAAAAGGTCCGTATACGAGATCATGAAGTAGCGAATGCCGCGCTCTTTTGCGAGCTGGGCTAAGTCTTGAGCCATGGGGTCTTTCCTCGACACTAGATTTGTTTAATTCGTGCGTTTTTTATTTTATCGTTACCCGAGCGAAGGCCAAAAAAAGGGGCAGCTTATAAGCCGCCCGATCCGTTCACTCCAGGAATCCATGACGTTCCAGCAAGGGGTACGCGAGCCATAGCTGCCGCTTCCAGCGTCAACGCACAGAGGTCTTCCGGTTCGAGATTGTGGATGTTGTTGTGTCCTGCCGCGCGAGCGATGGTCTGCACCTCGAGCGTCATAACCTTCAGGTAATTGGCAAGACGGCGTCCGGCCCGTACAGGGTCGAGGCGCTTCGAGAGTTCGGGATCCTGGGTTGTGATGCCCGCCGGATCGCGGCCCTCGTGCCAATCATCGTAGCAGCCGGCTCTGGTGCCGAGCTTCGCGTATTCAGCATCGAGTGCTGGATCGTTGTCGCCCAGAGCAACGAGCGCGGCCATACCGATCGCGACGGCGTCAGCGCCAAGCGCCAGGGCCTTGGCAACGTCGGCACCGTTGCGAATACCGCCCGACACGATGAGCTGAACCTTGCGGTGCATGCCAAGATCCTGCAGGGCCTGAACGGCCGGCCGGATGCAAGCGAGTGTCGGCAGGCCGACGTTCTCGATAAAGACTTCCTGCGTGGCGGCGGTGCCGCCCTGCATGCCATCGAGAACGATGACGTCGGCGCCTGCTTTAACGGCAAGGGCAATGTCATAGTAGGGACGCGTACCGCCGACCTTCACATAGATTGGCTTTTGCCAGTCGGTGATTTCACGGATTTCCAGGATCTTGATTTCAAGATCGTCCGGACCCGTCCAATCGGGATGGCGACAAGCTGAGCGCTGGTCGATGCCCTTCGGCAGGTTGCGCATCTCGGCAACGCGATCCGAAATCTTCTGACCGAGCAGCATGCCGCCGCCGCCTGGCTTGGCGCCCTGACCGACGACGACTTCGATCGCATCCGCTTTACGCAGATCGTCAGGATTCATGCCATAACGAGACGGCAGGTATTGATAGACAAGTGTCTTCGACTGGCCGCGCTCTTCCGGCGTCATGCCGCCGTCGCCTGTCGTCGTAGAAGTGCCGGCGATCGACGCGCCACGGCCAAGCGCTTCCTTCGCGTTTGCCGACAGTGCGCCGAAGCTCATGCCTGCAATCGTGATCGGAATTTTGAGCTCGATCGGCTTCTTGGCGAACCGCGTTCCGAGCGTCACGCTCGTGCTGCAGCGCTCGCGATAGCCTTCGAGAGGATAGCGCGATACGGAGGCGCCGAGAAAAAGAAGATCGTCGAAGTGCGGTACACGGCGCTTGGCGCCGCCTCCGCGGATATCGTAGATGCCAGTCGATGCTGCGCGCCGGATTTCCGACAGCGTGTAGTCATCGAATGTGGCCGAGGGACGTGGCGTTGTAAGCGGGATTTTCGGCGACATCAGTATGCATCCGCGTTGTCGATGTTGAAGTTATAGAGCTTGCGCGCAGAGCCGTATCTCCGGAACTCCGAAGCTTTGGCGTCCTTGATTCCGGCATTCTTGAGCAGGTTCGTGAGCGCTTCCTGATGCTCGGGCCGCATCTCTTTCTCGATGCAGTCGGCGCCAAGGCTTTTCACCTTGCCGCGAACGAAGAGTTTCGCTTCGTAGATCGAATCTCCGAGAGCGTCGCCAGCATCGCCAAGAACGACCAGATGACCTGATTGGGCCATAAAGGCAGACATGTGACCGATATTGCCCTTAACGACGATATCGATGCCCTTCATCGAAATGCCGCACCGCGAGGACGCGTTGCCTTCGATGACAAGGAGACCGCCGCGGCCGGTGGCCCCAGCGTATTGGCTCGCATCGCCCTTAATAACGACGCGACCCGACATCATGTTTTCGGCAACCCCCGGACCGGCCGAGCCGTGTACGGTGACAGTCGCCTTCTTGTTCATCCCCGCACAATAATATCCGACGCTACCGCGGACATCGACATTGATGGGAGCATCGAGGCCAACAGCGATGGCATGTCCGCCGCGTGGATTGAGAATTTCCCACTGAGCTTCGTTGGAGCCATCGGTCTGCCGATGCAGTTCTTCGTTAAGTTCGCGCAACGGGCTTTGTGCCAGATCAATCGTACGCATAAGTTCCCCAATAAGCTGCTGCATCAGCGTTGCCAGAAGTAGACGGTTGACGGTTCCGGCTCCCAGACTTTCGCCTTATCAATTCCAGGCAAGCCTGCGAGTGCGCGATATTCGGAACCGAATGCGACGTAGTCGTCGGTTTCCGCCATGACTGCTGGTTTGCACGCGATTGGATCGCGTACGACGCCGAACCCTTCCTTCGTGCCTACGACGAAATTGAAGAAGCCGTCGAGATCGTCGAGGCTCTTCTCGAGCGCCTCGCCGAGGTTCATGCCCTGCTTCATGCGCCACGTGAGATATGAAGCAGCGACTTCGGTGTCGTTCTCTGTATTGAACTTCATGCCGTCGCGAATGAGTTCGCGGCGCAGGCTGTTGTGGTTCGAAAGCGAGCCGTTGTGCACGAGGCACTCGTCCGCGCCGGTCGAGAAGGGATGCGCGCCGAGCGTCGTCACAGCTGACTCGGTGGCCATGCGCGTGTGGCCGATCGCATGCGTGCCCGACATGTGAGCGAAGTCGAAGCGCTTGGCGACCTCTGTCGGGTAGCCGACTTCCTTATAGATTTCGATATTCTCGCCGGTCGCCATGATGCGGATCGACGGGAAGTCTGAGCTCAGCAGTGCGCGGACGGCATCAAGCTTATCCGACGGAACGCTGAGAACGGCGTGCGTGTCCTTCGTGGTGAGCTTCGCGTCCAATTTCTTGTCCTTCGCGAGAGATGCATTGAGCTTCGCGAAGTCTTCCGCAGCAGTCGCGGACTGCAGCGTGATTTTCGATCGACCTTCAGTACCGGAGCCATAGACGGCGAACCCGGCCGAGTCCGGCCCTCGCTCGCACATCGTCGACAGCATGCCAGAAAGTAGCTGGCCGAGCTGTGGCTCCATTTTTGGGTTCTTTAGAAATAGTCCGACGATGCCACACATGATTGCCTCCAGACCGGGCCACGAAGGAACGGATCTGGACCATAATGACGCGTCATTAAATTGTCAACTCAGGAGAAAGAAGTTTTCTTCAAAAGAAATGCGGGATCGGAAGGCGCGCATCAGGGGCGCGGATAAATGATGATGGAAAGGTATGTCATCGGGGTTTTCACGAGCCGCGCCGGGCCATGCGGAGCAGCACTATCGAAAAGGATCGCATCACCTGGGCTCAGGTGATAGCTGCGATCGGCGTGAGCGTATTCGACTTCACCCGTCAGCATAAAGATGAATTCTACGCCTTCGTGTTGGAAGCCTGTGTACGCAACTGCATCATCCGTCAGCGTGATGAGATACGGCTCGATGATGACGGGGCCATCGAGCGAGTGACCGAGAAGCTGATACTGATGCCCGACCTTCGTTCCGCGCCGGCGTATCACCACGCCTTCGCCGGACTTCACGTAAGAGCAATCGCGGCGCTGTTCGAACGAGGAAAACAGCACAGTCAGCGGGATATTCAATGCAGAAGCCAGCATCTGCAACGTGCTGAGCGACGGAGAAATCTGGCCGTTTTCGATCTTCGACAACATGCCGGGAGATATCTGCGATGCAGTGGCGAGTTCCGCGACCGTCAATCCGGCGTGCTTGCGGTGGTGTCGAACCTGATGACCGATAGCCTGCTCGAGTGTGTGCTCGGCCGCGCCTGGCGCATTCGAGCCCGTCGCAAGAGGTTCCGGCTCCAGCAGCGCAATAGGATTTTTACGTGTTTTATCTGACATGAACGACCTTCCGCCGGTAACGGCGGCTCAAATCATTATTGGAAAAAAATAAGTTCGCACGTCGGGAGTGATTATTCCACTACCCGAACGGAAATTGTCTATTGCCGGAAGGACGCAGGGCCAGAAAAAGCCCCGCTATTGAACAATGGCTATCGTATTAGGCGCTCGCTTTGCGAAGCCAATCTGCAAATTCCCTTGAATACGTGCGGGCACAGGCGAAATCGTACGCTGTACCATCCGGAAGCCGCCAGACGATTACACCAAGATGTGAGACGTGCGTGATTGCAACGTCTCCCGGCTGGAAGCTGTTCTCGTGGAAATCAATTCCCATGTTTCTCAAAAGCGTTTCGGACGGGCGCGATGCGGCAATTCGAAAAATCGTACGGCTGTCCGTAACGTCGACGAGCGAAGCCAATCCATTGAATGTCTTTGCAAGTTCGGCGTAGTGGTCACGACCGGTTTCGTCTTTTTGAACGATGAGCCATTGATCCGGACCCGTCCAGACGATCAGCGCGCCTCGGGCTTCGACCGCTTTCGGCGACGACGGGAGAGAAACTCCGAAGGCCGCGCGAGCGACGTCGTCCAATGAAGCGCGAGCGCCTCGCCGGGCGGCGACATGGGTGACGGTGAGGCCTGTCCGCTCGGAAGCTTCGAGGCTGGCTTTTTTGATATCGTTGGCTAGCTCAGACACGCAGGCGCGCTCCTTCACCATCATAAAATACTGGCGAGACCACTTCGACGAGGATGTCGCTATTCCGGACCGGATCGACTGCCCTCAAAATCTCGCCCATTCGCGATTCGGCACCCGCCAGGAACCCCAGGCCAACCCAGTGGCCGAGTGAGGGAGAGAACGCGACCGACGTCATGAAGCCGAGATCGTTCTTGGCGACAGGCTCGGCGTCCTTGGCGATGAAATGCGCTCCGCCTCTCAGTCGTGCCGATTTGTCGACAGGCTTGAAGCCGACGACGCGCGGCCGGTTAGGATCGGCGAGGCCCGGCCGTTGCGAAAGAATGCGGCCGACAAAGTCCTTCTTCGTCGATGCCATCTTGCCGAGACCGAGATCCGCACAGGTCGTTGTTCCGTTGAGCTCGGGACCCGCGACGTGGCCCTTCTCGATGCGCATGACGCCAAGTGCTTCTGTTCCGTAGGGCGTAACGCCGAATTCTTCGCCCTTCGACATCAGCGTCCGCATCAAGAGATCGCCGTGCCGTGCAGGAACGCCGATTTCGTATGCCATTTCGCCCGAAAACGAGAGGCGATAGAGCCTGGCCTTGATGCCGCCGAGCACGGTGAGCTCGGCCACCGCCATGTACGGGAATGCGGCGTTCGAAATATCGAATGGAGCATCGACGATCTTCGCGAGAAGATCGCGGGCGCGGGGACCGGCAACGGAATACTGCGCCCACTGATCGCTAACCGGGACGATCTGCACGTCGAGATCGGGCCAATGCCATTGGCGGCAGAATTCGAGATGCTGCAGAACCTTGATGGCGTTCGCCGTGGTCGTCGTGATGAAGTAGTGGTCGTCGGCGAAGCGCGCCGCTGTTCCGTCGTCCATCGCGATGCCGTCTTCGCGCAGCATCATGCCATAGCGAGCTTTTCCGACGCCAAGCGTGCTCATCATGTTGATGTAGACACGATCCAGGAACTTGCCGGCGTCGGTGCCGTGTATTTCGATCTTACCGAGCGTCGAGACATCGCAGACGCCGACGGAATTTCTGACCGTGCTCACTTCCCGGCAGACCGTGGTGAGCCAATCGGTTTCGCCGGGCTTCGGGAAATACTGCGCCCTGAGCCATAGGCCCGTCTCGATGAAGACAGCGCCTCTCTCTTTTGCCCAATCGTGCGACGGCGTGAGACGTGTCGGCTTGAAATGCTTGTCGCGATGTTCGCCGGCAAGGGCTCCGAGCGCCACCGGTGTGTATGGCGGACGCGCCGCCGTTACGCCGGTTGCCGGAATGGTCTTGCCCGTCAACGCCGCCAGCATGGCAAGTCCGTTGATGTTTGAAGTCTTGCCCTGATCGGTCGCCATGCCGAGCGTCGTATAGCGCTTCAAATGCTCGACGGATTGGAAACCCTCGCGCTCCGCCAAGCGAACGTCGGCCGCCGTAACGTCGTTCTGCTGGTCGACGAACGCCTTATGCTTCGAACTATCGACGTGCCAGAAGGCAGAGACCTCGGCTGGCTCGTCGTCGGCGGTGGGAATAGCTGCAGCCGTTGCTACAAATCCGCCAGCGGCGGCGGCTGCCGCACCGACCTGCGCACCTTCCTTGAGGCAGGAAGCGAGGCCATAGGTGCCCTTTGCAGAGCCCGAAACGGCCATTCCCTTCGGCAATGCGCCGGGCACGAAAGCGGCCAAGTCATCCCGCCACTGCGGACGGCTGCCTTGATGTGTCGTGACTTGAAGATTGGGGTTGAAACCGCCGGAGACGGCAATGAGATCGCACGCAACGGTTTGTGGCGCGCCATATGAAGCGATGATGCGCGCACCGGTAACGCGAGAACCTCCGAGCGCATCGGCAACGACGGCACCCTCGAAGACGCGAATTCCGTGCTTACGCGCCAGCGATTTGATTGCAGGCGGCAGCGAAGTCCGCGTGTCGACGAGACCCGCGACCGTAACGCCGGCGCTCACAAGATCTTGGATCGTGCTCGCGGCTTCGTCGTTATTCGAGAACACGACGGCCGTTCCGCCGGGCGCCACGCCAAACCGGTTGATGTAGGTGCGCACTGCGCTCGCGAGCATGACGCCCGGGCGATCGTTGTTTCCGAATACGATCGGACGTTCCCCTGCGCCCTGAGCGATGACGGAATGCTTCGCGACGATGCGCCAAAGCCGTTGGCGCGGCACGCCTGCTGCAGGAATGGCGACGTGATCGGCGACGCGTTCAACGGCTCCGAAAGTTCCCGTGTCGTAAGCGCCGAAGACAGTCGTTCGCGACATCAATTTGACGCCGGGGAAAGACTTCAATTCGGCGATGACGGACGCGACCCAGTCCGCGCCGCTTTTGCCGTCGACAGTTCGAGCGTCGCTGAGCAGTCTTCCGCCGAAAGCAAAGCTTTCGTCAGCCAGAATGACCCGTGCCCCTGCTCGCGCGGCCGAAAGCGCCGCCATCAATCCCGACGGGCCCGAACCGACGACAAGCACATCGCAGTACGCGGTGGCCTTATCGTAGCTGTCGGGATCTTGTTCCGGTGCAGCGCGGCCAAGGCCCGCCGCACGCCGGATCATAGGCTCATAGAGCTTCTCCCAGAAGGCGGCTGGCCACATGAACGTCTTGTAGTAGAAGCCCGCCGAGAGAAACGGCGACACAAGTCCGTTGATGGCGAGAAGATCAAGCGACAGCGACGGAAAGCGGTTCTGGCTCTTCGCTTCGAGGCCACCGAAAAGTTCAGCAACGGTCGCTCTCGTGTTGGGCTCACGACGCGCTCCCGAACGAAGCTCGACGAGCGCGTTGGGCTCCTCCGATCCGGCGGTGAGGATGCCCCGCGGACGGTGATATTTGAACGAGCGGCCGACCAGACGAACGCCGTTCGCGAGCAACGCGGAAGCGAGTGTATCGCCTGCGTAACCCGTGTAGGGAACGCCGTCGAACGTAAAATCGAGGAGCTGAGAACGGTCGATCAGTCCGCGATTATTGAGACGTGAAGTTTGAGCCGATTGTGTCATTGCGCCGTGCCCGCAACTTTCTGCCGCGCGAGGGCGACCTCGTGAGCGGATTTGACTTCAAGAATTTCGTGAGTGCGTGTGTCGCGCGTGACGACGAGCCAAGCGTGGCATCCCGCGGCGTGATACCAGAGCTCCTGCATCGGGCCGGCGACGTTGGATCGCTCATACCCGTAGGTGTAAAATGCTTCTTGAGCGTTCGGCGACGCGGGATCGGGGCGCACGACAGCATCTCCGAGATAGGAGAATTCGTCGAGGCTGCGTTCGCCGCAATGTGGGCAATGGATGCGCATGTTGGCTCGCCTTCAGTGCAGGTTGGGCTGATTGCCCATGCCCTTCTCATCGATCATGTGACCAGTGCGGAAGCGATCGAGACGATAGGCTCGCGCTACCTCGTGTGGTTCGTCGCGGGCAATAAGGTGCGCGAAGCACAAGCCCGAAGCAGGCGTTGCTTTGAAGCCGCCGTAACACCAGCCGCCGTTGAAATAGAGTCCCTGTGTCGGCGTCCGATCGATGATCGGCGAGCCATCCATGCTCATGTCCATGATGCCGCCCCAGGAGCGCAGCAGGCGCACCCGGCCGATACGCGGCATCAGCGCCATCCCGCCTTCGAGGACATCCTCGACGACCGGAAGGTTACCCCGCTGCGCGTAGGTATTGTAACCGTCGATGTCGCCACCGAAGACAAGGCCGCCCTTGTCCGATTGGCTGACGTAGAAGTGTCCGGCGCCAAACGTCACGACGCCGTCGATCAAGGGCTTGATGCCTTCGGAGACGAAGGCTTGCAAAACATGACTTTCGATCGGCAGCGTCAAACCGGCCATCGCCGCGACGCGCGAGGAATTGCCAGCAACGGCCAGTCCAACTTTCTTGGCGCCGATGAAGCCGCGCGTCGTCTCAACGCCGGTGATTTTGCCGTTGTCCAAGCGGAAGCCGGTAACTTCGGCGTTCTCGATGATATCGACGCCGAGCCGGTCCGCGCCTCGAGCATAACCCCAAGCCACAGCATCATGGCGCACCGTTCCACCGCGGCGCTGCAGGAGGCCGCCCTGGATTGGGAAGCGGGCGCTATCGTAGTTCAGCCACGGATACATGGAGCGAACCGCTTCGCGATCGAGCAGTTCGGCATCGATGCCGTGAAGGCGCATCGCATTCCCGCGTCGCGCATAAGCGTCGCGCTGTGCATCCGAATGATAAAGATTGAGGACGCCACGCTGCGAGACCATCGCATTGTAGTTCAGGTCCTGCTCCAGGCCCTCCCAGAGCTTCATGCTCGTTTCGTAGAATGGGATGTTGCCCGGCAGGAGATAATTGGAGCGAACGATCGTCGTGTTGCGGCCGACGTTGCCGGAACCGATCCAGCCCTTTTCGACGACCGCGACGTTGGTCAGCCCGTATCTCTTTGCGAGGTAATAAGCCGTCGCGAGGCCATGCCCGCCACCGCCGACGATGACGACGTCGTAGCTGGGTTTGGGAGAAGCCTTACGCCAGGCAGGACCCCAACCGGTCTGCCCACGAAGCCCCTCGAGAAAAACCGAAAAGATGGAATAGCGATCTGAGCGCGGCATGAGATGCTCTGATTTTTCACGCGCGCCAGAGAGTCCAGCCCGCCGTGTATCAACGTTCATGCTTATATATCGGCACGTAATTGACGATAATATAAGAAATACTTATAGTGCGCGGCTATGACGACACGCCCGGCCCGGCTCCCTTTCGATCTTCACGTCCTCGAAGCGTTTCTCGGTGTTTGCGAGGCGCGCTCGATGGCGCTTGCCGCCAAGAGCCTCGCGATGACGCAACCGGCGATCTCTCAAGCCGTCGCCGATCTCGAGCAGAGGATCGGCGTCAAGCTGTTCGCCCGCAGTGTCCGCCCCCTCGCGCTGACCCCTGCCGGCGAATTGATGCGCCAGCGCGCGTCCGCCCTGGTCTCCGAGGCCCGGCAGATTGCGACGGCAATTCGGCATACGTCACGCGGCCGCCTTGCGCTGATCCGCGCCGGATTGGTTGACAGTCTGTCGCGGGCGCTAACCGGGCCGCTTGCGTCGTTTCTCGTCACCCACGCCGATCACGTGTCTGTGCAATCCGGACTGACGTCTGCGCACGCCGGCGCGCTGCTGACGCGAAACCTCGACCTTTTCATCGGCGTCGACGATATGAGCGACGTCGAAGGGTTCGACCGTCATGAGATCGTTACCGAGCCCTACATTCTTGTGCTGCCGCCGAGGCACAAAATCCCGCGCTCCGTGGCAGACCTCGAGGCCTGCGCGGAGAAGCTGCCCTTTATTCGCTACAGCGCCCGTTCGAAGACCGGCATCGATATCGAGCGCCATCTCCGTCGTCTCAATATCGACTTCCCGCAAGGTCTTGAATTCGATACGCCGTTTGGCGTGAGCGACATGGTCGCGCGAGGCAAAGGCTTCGCGATAACGACGCCGATATGTCTCGCCGAAGCAGACCTCGATAACGGCGATGTTCGGACCGTCCCGTTGCCCGGTCCAACACTTAAACGGACCTTAACGCTAGTGAGCCGACGGCATGAACTCGGGACCCTTCCCCGCGACTTGACCAAGGCCTGCAAGTCGTCGCTCGAAGCATCCACCCTTGCTCCGCTCCGAAGCGCCATGCCGTGGCTGGACGAAGATCTCCGAGCTTAACGAGTTAAGCTAACCGAGAGCCCTCTGAGCAACCGGCGAGGCATACGCGTCGCTGTTGCACTGCAATGCGGTAGATCAATATTTCCGCGGTGCAATTGGGCCGAGTTAATGGCCGATCTCCCTGACTTTACGTCGCGTTGGCGCGGTTCGAAACCAGGAGTACCTTTCTCGAATACTTGAAATCCAGATTGGATAACGACTGGCAGATGACGCTGCGGTCTATCATCATTCGAGCAGACGGTGCTCTTGCTGAAACGGAAGACGTTCGCCGGCGAGCGTTCGCACAAACGTTTTCCGAGGCTGGCTTTGATTGGTCATGCGACCGCGAGGGATTTGCCCTCACCGCAAAGCTTGGCGGCGGCGAGGCGCGAATGGCGTACTACGTACGCTCCATCCTTCGCGGTAAGCCCGAGACTGAGGATTTTTCGCTCCTCATTCAGGCCATGCATCGCCGCGCTTCGAAAATCTTCGGCGAGATGCTTTCCACGACGGCGGTCGAGCCCCGCCCCGGCATTCGCGACTTGATCATCGCAGGGCGCAGCGACGGGCTGCGCCTTGTCCTTGTTTCGCTTCTCGAACCCAAAGATACCGAGCGCCTGCTCACCACGCTTCTCGGCGATCGTGGACGGACGCTGTTCGATGCCGTCGTCTCCGGCGATAAATCCGGAAAGGGCGAGTGCGAGCGGCTTTACGCCGAAGCGCGCACGACGCTGGGAATCGATCCCAAACACGCCCTCGTCATCGAAGGCGGACGCCGCGGCACATTGGCTGCGAAGGCGGCGGGATACGATGTCATCACGACCAGAAGCGCCTTCTGTCGGGAAAGTCCGGCCTTCAGCGAGGACACGGTCATTGTGGACGATCTCACGAGCCTTTTGGCGGCGCGTGATCGCAACCCGCACGATCCGCTGACCGCGGAGGACCGGGAAGATCTTTTAGCGGCTATATACCGTCTGCACGCAAGCAAATGCGAAGGGCTGACGGGACTTGATTGGAGCGATCAGATGAAGGTCTCAGACATTCTGAAGACCAAGGGGTCTGCAGTTAAAACCATCGAGGCAAACGCCACGATGCGCGCCTTGGCGCATAGCTTCAGAAAAGAATCCGTTGGCGCGATGCTTGTTCTCGACAACAAGGGCAGTCTCGAGGGAATCATTTCCGAAAGAGATTTGGCGCGCGGCATCGACGAGTTCGGCATCGACTTGCCCCAGATGCGCGTCGCCAATCTGATGACCCGTTCTGTCATCACCTGTGCACCCGACGATCGCGTGGCAGCTGTCGCCAGCATAATGACCCAGCGGCGCATCCGTCATTTGCCCGTGGTGGTCGAAGGCAAGGTCGTCGGCCTCATCAGTATCGGTGACGTGCTGAAGCACCGGTTGGACGAGGTGCAACTCGAAGCGAGCGTGCTGAGAGACGTCGCACGGTCGCGGCGCTAGATCGTCGTCCTCAGGAAAAACCCTCGACACCAGCTTGCCGCAAGGTATCCATGCCAAAGCAACGGGTATGGTCGACCCAAGCTATCTTGACGCAATAAAGCAGTTCGAAGGCTACACAGCCAAGGCCCGTTGGGATTACGCCCAGAACTCCAACGGCTATGGCACGCGTGCGCGCTTCGCGGGCGAAGTCATCGATCAGGCCGAGGCCGACCGGCGCTTCTCGGACGAGATAAAAAAGGCCGCAGACTTCGTCGATAAATTTGCGCCCGGTCTCGACGACGGCAGCAGAGCCGCATTGACGTCTCTGACGTACAACGCAGGCACCGCTTGGTCGAAAAGCGGGCTTGGCCAAGCCGTCGCGAGTGGCGATCTCGATACCGCGCGCTCGCTCTTCCTCCAATATAATAAGGCTGGCGGCAACGTCTTGGACGGTCTCGTGCAGCGGCGGCTGCAGGAAGTAGCCTGGTTCGGCCAGGGTGGGCCGACCGCGCAAGTCGCCAATGCAAGTCTTGCAGCGATGGCCGCAGCAGCAAGCGGCGCAGCGTCCGTACTGAGCGCGGTTACCGATGCGCCTTCCGCGGCAACAGTCGTGGCAACGCCACGGCCTGTGGTTCAGTCGACGGCATCATCGTCGATCGATTCCGCGCCCACGTCCTTCGCCAGCCTCACCAGCGACCAGGTTCTCCTGTCGCTGCTGTCGCAAATGTCGACCGCGTCAGCGAGAGGCGGGAATGACGACGACACCAAGAAGTCGGAACACCGGGCCGATCAGAAATCCCGGGAAAATGATATTCGGGTCAGCACCGGCTGAGGTAAGGCCAGCTAGCCGAAGAATCTGATCCCAATGGCAATCGCCGCCATCACCGCGACGACAGCAATCGCGGCGTACTTGACCGCGGCTAGGTTTGGCTGCGACGCGTCGTCGGACTTGGATCCGCGCCCGCCGTTGGCGGCGCCCCTGCCATCGGCGGGAAGGCTGCCCGCCTTGCCCATCAGAAACCGCTGCATGAACGTCTGAAGATCGAGCGACGATACCGTTTGGGCGGTCAGCGGGTAGCTTTGGCCGAGCGGCAACGCCGTTCCGTTGGCCGGCAGATCCGCCCGGAAAACCGAATCGTCTTCGACGTAACGGGCGGCAATACGGTTCGGCGTGGATGGAACGTCTCCGCCCCTCGCGGCAGCCCGGGTTGCGTCAGGAGGGACCGAGGCGCCGAGCTGCTCGTCGAGCAACGTCAGCAATACGGGCGCCATGGTTTTGTCGTTGTGCGAGATCGGCGGAGCGATGTTACGCGCCGCGTCGTTGCCCGGCTCCTGCGGCGAGGGGTTCTGATTGCGAAGGAGTTGGCGATCGCCTCGCATCAGCGTGTCTGTCGCAATCAGACGGGCGATGGTATCCGTATTCGTCGCCATGTTTGTTCCGCCTCGGGTGTCAGATCCCTTTTTCGACGCCTACGAGCAAGCCGCGTGAACTCCTAGCGTGGTGGTGCGGAGTTGGGCCGCTGCCCGCCTGGCAACGTCTCGGAAAGATAGGCGAACACATCCGCGACGGGCTCTTCATCGAGATCCTGCTTCACCGCTTCGTAAACGCGCGGAACGATTTCCATCGCGCGATCGAGTGTCGGGTCGGTTCCGGGCCGATAGCCGCTGATGGCGCGGAGATCGCGCGTGTCCTCGTAACGGGAAATGACCTCGATCAGTTGAGTCACGAACTGTGCTTGGTTTTTCGTTCTGATCTTCGGTGCCAAGCGCGATAGCGACGCTAGCGGATCGACGGCCGGAAGCCGGCCCTGGCTCGCGATGCTGCGATCGAGAACGATATGCCCGTCGAGGATGCCTCTCGCGGCGTCGGCGATCGGATCGTTGTGATCGTCGCCGTCGACGAGAACGGACAGGATCGCGGTGATCGTTCCGGCACCTTCTTCGCCAGGTCCGGCCCGTTCGAGCAAGCGCGGCAGGTTGCTGAAGACGCTCGGCGGATACCCGCGAGCGACGGGCGGCTCGTCGGCAGCGAGCGCCAGCTCGCGCATGGCATGAGCGTAACGCGTCAGGGAATCGATAATGAGAAGAACGTTTTTTCCGCGATCCCGGTAATATTCGGCGATGCACATCGCGGTACTCGGCGCTAAGCGCCGCATCATCGGGCTCTCGTCAGATGTGGCGACGACCGAAACGACCCGCGAGCGTGAGGCTGCAAGCGTATCGTCTAGAAAGTCCCTCACTTCCCGGCTTCGTTCGCCGACGAGCGCCAGAACCGTGACGTCGCTCGATGGCGCCCGGCTCAGCATGGCAAGCAACGTCGATTTGCCGACGCCGGAGCCCGCGAAGATGCCAAGTCTCTGGCCCGCGCAGATGGGAGTGAAAAGATCGATCGCCTTGACGCCGGTCGTCAGCGGCGTGCCGAGCCTGTTCCGGCGGAGCGGCGAAGGCGGCGTGCCTTGGATCGTGAACGCCCGGTCGCCGATGATGAGAGGATCGCCGTCGTCGATCGGCTGTCCCAACGCGTTGAGCGTTCTGCCGAGCCAGGATTCGTGAGGCGAAAGCGTCAATTGCCCGGACAACGCAGTGACCCGCGCGCCAAGTTCGATCCTATGATCGGCGATGAACGGCGTGACGTTGATCGCTTCGGCTTCGATCGTCGCGACCTCCGCGAGCACTGGGCCGCCGAGGCCAGCGATCGAAACCGCATCACCGATTGAAACGAATTTTGAAAGGCCGGATACGACCAGGAACGTCGTGCTGATCCGAACGACGCGTCCGGACACCCGGTGCGCCGGTGTTCGCGATGCCGTCGCCATCAGCTCGTCCAACCGGTCGAACGGCGTCGCTGTTGCCTCGGCGGTCAACAATCCCCCCTCCGGCTAGACATCACGAGCCCGCGAGAGTTTTCAGAGAATCGTCGAGCGAGTTTTCGGTGGCGCTCAGCATATTGGTGACGGCCTGGAAATTCCGTTGAATGGTAATGAGGTGCGTCATTTCCAGGATCGGATTGACGTTCGATTTCTCGACGTATCCTTGCACGACGCCATTGTTGAGGAAGTCGATCTCGGGCGTTGGTGCAATGTCGGACACGACCGACGCGCCCTCGGCTCTCGTCAGAATTGCTCCGCGCGGCATCCGGTAAAGCCCGAGCGCGCCGAGATTGTTGCCCGACTGCTCGATCGTGCCAGCTTTGTTGATGGTCGGTGCCGGATCATTGGGATTGAGCTGCACCGGCGATCCGCCGGCGTCGAGAATTGGGTAGCCCGCAAGCGTCGTCAGAACGCCTTCGCTCGTCATCTGCATGCGCCCGTCGCGCGTATAGGCAACTCCGTTCGGAGTTTGGATAGCCAGGAACGAATCGCCTCTCACCGCGACATCGAGGGGGTTTCCGGTCTGCGTAACTTCGCCGGTCTTCATCGAAAGATGGTTCTTGCCTTTCGAAACGAAGCTAACGGGTTCCTTGCCCGCCGGTGTCAGGAGCTCCTCGAACGACATTTCTTCGCCACGGAATCCCACAGTGTTGGTGTTCGCGACGTTGTTCGCGACCGTATCGAGGCGTCGTTGCAGCGCCATCTGAGCAGAGAGGGCGACGTAGATATTCGATGGCATGCGTTGCAATCCGTCTTCGTGGATCTCGTCCTGTCGCCGAAACGTAACAACGCGAACTTGTGGGTGGCTGACACCCCGCGCGCTGGGACGAGCAAGTCCCACGCAAGCCAAAGCGCCCTTTATGGGTTTTCGCCTAAATTGGCATTTGGGATACCCTCGTGACCATTCTGCTCGGCCTGATTATCACACTGGTCTGCATGCTCGGCGGCTTCACCGCTATGGGTGGCCACGTCTGGGTTATCTGGCAACCCTGGGAATACGTCATCATTTGCGGCTCGGCCTTGGGCGCGTTTGTCGTCGCCAATCCGATGAAAACGATCAAGGACACGGGTAAAGCCACGCTTGAGGCTATCAAGAACGGTACGCCGACGAAGGCCGAGAATATCGAGCTTCTTGCGCTGCTCTTTTTCATGATGCGCGAGCTTCGCGATAAATCCCGCGCCGAAATGGAAATGATCATCGATGCGCCCCAGGACGCAGAAGTGTTCAAGCGGTCGCCGACCGTCACTGCGAACGAAGAACTGACGACCTTCATCTGCGACTATTTCCGTCTCATCATTATGGGGAATGCCCGGACCCACGAGATCGAATCGTTGATGGACGAGGAAATCGAAACCGTGCGGCACGATAAGCTAAAGGCCTATCACGCGCTCATTGCCGTCAGTGACGGTCTGCCGGCTCTCGGCATCATCGCTGCGGTTCTTGGTGTCGTGAAAGCCATGGGCGCGATCGACCAGTCCCCGGAGATCCTCGGTCACCTCATCGCCTCCGCTCTTGTCGGAACGTTCGCGGGTATCTTCTTTTCCTACGCGGTCGTCGGCCCCCTTGCGACGAAGGTGAAGCTCATCCGTGAAAAGAATTTGCGATCCTACGTAATCGTCAAGCAATCGCTGTTGGCGTTCATGAACGGCGCTATGCCTCAGGTTGCTATCGAACACGGCCGCAAAGCGATTTCGGCGTACGAACGCCCGACGATCAACGAGGTTGAGACGGCGACGATGGGCGGCGGTCTCGATCGCCGCGGTCAAGAAAGAAAGGCAGCCTGATGTTCCGGCAAGCGCTTTGCGTTTTCTCCGGGCCATCTGCAAACGCGGCGATGACATCGCGAGGCGGCCGATATGTCGAATAGCGCGCTGAACGAAGTCGCAGCCAAGAAGCGGATGGAAACGGAAAGATCGCTCGAGCGCGCGCTTTCGACCGGTCAAAACAGTCCCGATCGCCTGCCGGGCCTGCAGATGATATTTGGTCAGCTGCCGCGCGTGATGACCGAGGAGATCGGCAATCTCTCGCTTTTGCCGCTGAAAGTGCGCCTTCTCGATCTCTCGGCCTCGACCATTGGCGATACCTGCGCACTGCCGCAGGGCGCGTTCGCCGGTGTGGTGCGCGCCGAAAGATGGAGAAGCTGGCTCTATTTTCTCGCCGATCCGGCCGCGACCACACTTTTCGTTGAGGCGGCGACAGGCTGCGAGGGCTTTCCGCCGGGTGGTCTGCGAGCGAGGAAGCCGACCCGAACCGACGCGAACGTCCTGCGTGTTCTGTTCCGGCGCGTTGCGCGTGCCATGACGAGCGCATTCTCGATTCTCGTCGATGTCGGCTTCGACATCGGAGCCGTTGTCGAAAAGATCGAGCTCGAACCGCAGCTGACGACTTCATCGCCCGTCATCGCCGCGCGGCTGTCTCTGGACTACGGCGGCCATATCGGCATCGTAACGATCGTCATCCCACAGGCGGCGCTTGATCCCATCCGCCATGTGCTCGCAGGCCCAACCCCGAGCGAGGCCCTGAACGTCGCGGCGCACCGCACTCGCGACGACCCTGCGTGGTCGAAGCAGCTATCCGAGGAAATCGCTCGTTCCTTCATCGAGCTCAACGGCGTTCTCGAGGAACGCCCCATTTCCCTCGGTGAAGTCCAACGATTCGCCGTCGGCTCGGTCGTCGAGCTGCAGTTGTCGTCGATGTCGCGTGTTCGGCTCGATGCCGACGAAAGCCCGGTGTTCTGGTGCGAATTGGGTAAGCGCGACAACGCGCTGATACTGCGTGTCGATGACGAATTCGATCAGCAGAGGGAAGCCGTGGATGAATACTACGGGCTTTAGCGCGCCCCGCCACAAGGCTGCGGCATGCTTCGAATGTCAGAATTTGAGTCGGAATACCTTAGCACGAGGAAATAGCCGGAATGACGCCGAGTAATGCAGTAGAAGCGGAAGTCGCTTCGGAAGCGACAGAAGCCGGCTTCGATCAAGCGCTGGCCGGTATGGGCGATTTCAGCGAAGCAATGGCCGCGGGCTTGGCGGAAAGTCCGCACAACGCCGCCCATGTCGACGCGCACGCCGATGCGACGGACTTCGGCGGCAACAGCGCCTTGATCATGGGCCTGCCGGTGATGATGAAAGTCGTCCTCGGCTCGACCAAGATGCCCGTCGCGAGCCTGGCGAAGTTGGCAAAGGGCTCGGTGGTCAAGCTCGACAAGATGGTCGGCGATCCGGTCGATATTCTCGTCAATGGCCGCTTAATAGCGCGCGGAGAGGTCGTCGTTCTGAACGAAGGAACCTCGCGCTTCGGTGTCGTGCTGACTCAGGTCGGCGCCCTGCCCACCGCCGGAAAATAGTGACCTACATGCAGTCCATGCGCGACCCGTTGTCAGATTCCGGACGAACGCTGACGGGACCCGAGAAAGTCGGAGTGCTTCTTCTTGCGCTCGGCAAGCAACGCGCAAGCGGTCTCCTCAAAAAATTCAATCCTGAAGAACTGAACATTCTCGTTCGCTCCGCCGAGATCATGCCGACGATTTCAGCGGCCGAGCTCGAAGAGATCGTCCAGGAATTTGAAAGCCAGTTCGGTCAAGGTACGCCGTTTCTCGGTCGCGCCGAAGATGTCAAACGTCTGGTGACGGACGTCATTTCCGAGAACAAATCGACCGGCGATCCCAATGATCAATTCATTGCGCGCCAGGATATTTGGAGCCAGCTCGCCGGACTTCCCGACGATGTGCTGCAGGCGCATTTCCATCAACAATCGCCGCAAGTCGCCGCGTATTATCTCGACCGCCTTGGTAGCGAACGGGCATCTGTAGTTCTAAAGGGCTTTCCGGTCGCTGAGCGCAACGATCTTCTCTACCGCATACTCGGACTCGGCCAGGTCGCACCTCAGGTCGTGGAAGCTCTCGAAAGCGGTTTGAACGAAGAACTGTTCGATAATGATCGGCGCTCTTCCGATAAGCATTTGTCGCTCGCAGGCATCCTGAACAATCTCGACCGCGAGGATTCGGCCCAGGCCCTGCAATACCTTGCCAGCATCAAACCGAAGGACGCCGAAGCGATCCGCAAGATGCTGTTCAAGTTCGAGGATTTGTTGAAACTGCCTGCGCGTGCACTGACAGTGTTGATGGATGGCATTCCGGTGGAGCGCACGGTTCTCGCGCTTCAAGGCGCCGATGCGGAACTGCAGAGCAAGGTTCTTTCCGCGCTGTCGCCGCGGGCTCGCCGCATGGCGGAAGCGGAATTGCAAAGCCCCGCCAACGTTCCCGCGCGCGACATTTCCGATGCGCGGCGAGCGATGGTTGATTCGGTTCTGCGGCTTTCAGCCGAAGGCGCAATCGATATCTCGAGCACGTCCTTAGAAACCGCCTAGTCGGCAGGACGCGGGAGCTCGATCGTGGCCGAAGGGCAGGATAAAGAAAGCCGCACAGAAGAAGCGACAGACAAGCGAATGTCTGACGCTCGCGGAGAGGGCAACATCCCGATCTCGCAGGAGGCCACCAATTTCGCGTATCTTCTCGCGGCGCTTCTGGTCATCTCGGTCCTCGGCCAAGTTTTTCTGACCAACTTCGCTGAGCTTCTGATGGGGTTGCTAACCAACGCCGGCTCCATTCGCCTGGAGAGTGCGGGCGATCTCGGCATGGTTTTCGACGTGGTGGGAAGAAACGCCGCGCTTATGACGGCTCCCATCATACTCTGCTTTTCCGCGGCCGGCGTATTGGCATCGGTGCTCCAGACACCGCCACTTCCAATCTTCAAGCGGGTGACGCCGGAGCTTTCTCGGTTATCTCTGGCGACGGGCTGGAAGCGCATCTTCAGCGCGAACGGATCGTTCGAGTTTCTCAAGCTCACGCTCAGATTGATCATCGTCGCTGCAACGTCCGGCGCGGTCCTGATGCTGCTGTGGAACGAGTTCGCCAATTCGATTTGGAGCGATCCAGCAGCCATTCTCAGGCTGTCGCAAAAGAGCGTCACCCTGTTGCTCACGTCGCTGGCGGTCCTTTCGTTTTGTCTTCTGATTTTCGATCTGCCTGTCACGCACGTGCTTTGGCGCCGTCAGCTCCGAATGGCGCCGCAGGAAGTCAAAGACGAACGAAAGCAGTCGGAAGGCGATCCGCTCATCAAGGCGCGGCGGCGTTCCATCGCCCGATCCCGCGCACGCCAGCGCATGCTTCACGCGGTGCCGCGTGCAACCTTGGTCATCGCCAACCCGACTCACTTTGCCGTGGCGCTCCGCTACGTCCGTTCAGAAGGCGGCGCACCGCGTGTCGTCGCCAAGGGGCAGGATCTCGTAGCGCTCTCGATTCGCAGAATTGCCGAAGAAAATGACATTCCAGTCATAGAAGACAAGGCCCTCGCAAGGTCCCTCTATGCAAAAGTGAGTGTGGATCAAATGATCCCGGTCGAATTCTACAAGGCGGTCGCCGCGATTCTCCTTCGCCTTCAGGCGGGGCGAAACCGGTCCGGTCCGGTACGTGCTTAAAGGGAAAAGGCGTTGATGATTCCATTTCGCATCGATCATTCGGAAGTTCGAGAGAAGATTCTCGGCGAGAGCATCCGTTGCGTCGCATCCGACTTGCGCTTGATCGACCTTCCCGACCTCGTCAGCTATTTGAAAACCGGTCAGATCGCGAGCATTGGCTCGCTTGTGCAGTCCTCGATCGAGCTGTCGTTCAAGCCGGAAACGTTGACCTTCGGCCACGCGGGCGATGTCTACCTGGAGTGGGGATCGCTGCCCCGCGTATTACTCGATATGGAATTTCACCATCAGTCCGTCCACGTTTATTTCAGGCTGATCCTCGAGGCCGAGGAGGCGGGCGTCGAAATCACCTACATCTCTTTCGAAGGCGAATCCGTCAGCCCAGGCCGAAACACGACGAGGTTGCACGATGCGCTCGGAGAAGCCCGCCTCAATTGAGGACGCTTAAGGCGTGCCGCGCGAGAAGTTGCGGCCGCACAGCCGACTGTTCAGGCCGACGCAAGGGAGCGGGTGCACATAGGAAAGTGGGGCCACCTAAGGATCGCTTTTCATGCAGCCCATGCAACTTTTCAATCTGGCGTTTCGCCAAAATGAGTGGCTCGCGCAGCGCCAGTCGGTGATTTCGTCGAACATCGCCAACGCCAATACGCCCGGCTACAAGGCGAAAGACGTCGAAAGTTTCGAAGACGTGATGAGCAAATCCGTATCGATGACGGTGACCGACGGACAGCACATGGCCTCGGCCGATATCGGTAATTTGCGCCAGCAGGAGAGCGGTTTCGGTGAGGCCGAGATTCTCGTTTCTGGCAACGACGTCAATCTCGAACAGGAATTTCTCAAGTCTAACGAGGTCATGCGCAGTTACACGATGAACACGCAGATCATGCGGACGTTCGACGGGATGCTGCGATCCGTGACGAAAGGCTAATCCATGAGTGATCCGCTTATCGCCGCCAGCAGGGCCGCGTCGAACGGCCTCTTCGCTCAGTCGACCCGTATGCGGGTGCTGTCGGAAAACATCGCCAACGCCGAAACGACCGGAAAGACCGCGGGGTCCGATCCCTATCAGCGCAAGACGGTCAGTTTCCAGTCCGTCACCGACGATATGGACGGCATCGACATGGTGCAGGTCGACAATATCGACCGGGATACGGCGCCGTTTCGCACTGAATACATGCCCGGGCATCCGGCTGCCGACGGAAAAGGCTTCGTCAAGTTACCTAACGTCGACATGCTCGTCGAGCTGGCCGACATGCGCGAGGCGTCGCGTTCGTATACCGCCAACACACAAGTCATCAAACGGGTCCGCGAGATTGTCTCGATGACCCTCGATCTATTGAGGCCGAACTCATGAGCCTGAGCATCGCAATGCTATCGCCCGATATCAACCGCATCGGCGGCGCTGCGGCGTCGAAGGGCATCGGCGGGGCGCCGAACGTTTCATCGGGAGCCGCGCCGCAAAGCGATTTTGCGCAAACCTTGGCGAGCATGGCAGCCGACGCCATCGGAACGGTGAAGACAGGCGAAACAACAGCTATCGCCGGCATGCAAGGTAAGGCACCGCTGCAGCAAGTCGTTCAAGCCGTCATGGAGGCTGAGGAGGCACTCCGCACTGTTGTTGCCGTTCGCGACAAGGTCGTGAGCGCCTACCAAGAAATCAGTCGTATGCAAATTTGAGGTCGTAAGTCATGAGAGCGCTTTCAATTGCTGCGACGGGCATGTCGGCGCAGCAGACCAACGTCGAAGTGATCGCCAACAACGTTGCGAACATCAACACGACAGGCTTCAAGCGCTCGCGCGCTGAATTCGCCGATCTGCTCTATCAGACGGACCGCGCCGCCGGCACGGCTGCGCGCGATGACGATACCATCATTCCGGAAGGCAATACGATCGGCCTCGGGGTACGGACCGTCGCCATCCGCAATCTTTCCATGCAGGGTGCGCTGGCATCGACGAACAACAAGCTCGATCTCGCGTTGAACGGGCGCGGTTACTTCCAGGTCCAGGGCGAGAACAACGAAATTCTGTATACGCGCGCCGGTGCTTTCAATAAGAATGGGACGGGGCAGCTCGTCACGCTCGAGGGCAACCTCGTCATCCCGAATATCACGATCCCGAACACCGCGACGGACGTGGTGGTCAACGCTGCCGGCCAAGTTTATGCGGTCATCGGCGCGACCGGAACGCAGCAGCTTCTCGGGCAATTGTCTCTCGCGAATTTCGCAAACGAGACCGGCCTTGCGCCACTCGGCGGCAACCTCATGCGGGAAACGCTGGCATCCGGGAGCCCCGTGATCGGAAGCCCCGGCGACGAAGGCTTTGCGACGATCCAACAAGGCTATCTCGAAAGCTCCAACGTCGACCCCGTAAAGGAAATCACCGAGCTGATTTCCGCGCAGCGCGCCTATGAAATGAATTCAAAGGTCATTTCTGCTGCCGACGACATGTACAACGTCATCACCAAGGATATTCGCTGATGATTGGGTTGCGCAGCATGCGGAACACGGGCGGCTTCGCGGCAGCGGCGCTGCTGGCGATTTTCGCCGCCTCTGCTGTTGTGCACGCGACGGAAGGCGGCCGCACGGTTTTCGTTCCGCGCGCTGTCATTTATCCGGGCGACGTCATCACGTCGGAAGCACTCATGGAGCGCAAATTGCTGGTTGCCCCAAATAACCCGCCGGTTTTTGGGGAACGTTCGGAAGAGCTGCTGGGCAAGGTTGCTCGCCGCACGTTGTTGCCGAATGAGCTGATCCCAGGAACGGCCGTCAAAACGCCGGACCTCATAAAGCAGGGCAAGACCTACAAGCTCACCTATGAGTCCCAGTTCGTATCGATCATTGGTGTCGGCGTGCCGCTGCAATCCGGATCCGTCGGCGAAATCATAAACGTTCGCAACCCAGACACGGGCCTCATCATCAAGGCTCGCATCAAGGCCGATCAAACATTGACGGTGGACGATCAATGAGATTGGCCGCTGCACTATTCTTTTTTTTTCTCAGCCTGGCGCACGTTGCCGAGGCCGGCACGCGCATCAAGGACATAACCGACCTCAAAGGTGTCCGAGTTAATCAGATCGTCGGCTACGGCCTTGTCGTCGGCCTGAACGGAACGGGCGATACCCTCAGAAATTCGCCGTTCACGCAGCAGTCGGTTCAGGCGATGCTGGATCGCATGGGCGTCAACATTCGCGGATCGCAGTACGAGCCGCGGACGCGAAACGTCGCCGCCGTTATGGTCACGGCGGAACTCCCGCCGTTTGCTTCCAAAGGCTCGCGTTTCGATGTAACCGTTTCATCGATTGGCGACGCCAAGTCGTTGGCCGGCGGCTCGCTCGTGCTGACGCCGCTCGCCGGCGCCGACCAGAAGATCTACGCGGCCGCACAGGGCCAAGTGACGATTTCGGGATTCCTCGCGAAGGGCGCGGCCGAGTCGATAACATCGGGAATTCCGACACGCGGCAGAATTCCGAATGGTGCCATCGTCGAGCAGGACGCTCCGGGCGCCTTCAATGAGGACATGCCGCTCGAATTCGAGCTCCGCAATCCCGACTTCACGACGGCTGTCCGCATCATGGACGTCATCAATGACTTCGCAAAAGACCGCTACGGTATGCCGATAGCGCGCGCGAAAGATCAGCAATCGGTAATGATACGCAAACCGCCACGCATGCTGTCTTCTCGGCTGCTTGCGGAAATAGGCGAGCTTGAGGTTGACCCGGATCAGTCGGCACGCGTCGTCATAGACGAGCGCACCGGCACGATCGTGATCGGCAGCGAAGTGCGCATTTCAACCGTTGCGGTTGCTCATGGCACCATCACCGTCCGTGTTACGGAAACGCCCAAGGTCTCTCAACCGGCTCCATTCTCCAATCGAGGAGAGACGGTCGTTGTTCCCGATACGGAGGTCGATGTGCACGAAGCGGGCGGGGCCGTGCAGATCACGCGCGGAGCCAATCTGCGTGAACTCGTCACGGCCCTCAACAGAATGGGTCTGAAGCCCCTTGGAATTATCGCAATCCTGCAGGCCATGAAAACAGCGGGTGCGCTGCAAGCCGAGCTGGTGGTGCAATGAGATTGTTCACTCGCCTGATCTCGGCCTCTCTCGCTCTGATGTTGCTTGCGCCGGGCGTCGGCGCGGAAGACGCAAAGCCGGACGACAAGGAATTGGAAGTTCTGCAAGTGCCGCCGCCGTCGACCCCCGAGTTGAGCCCGGCTCAGCAGTACTGCTCAAACGTTCTGGACGAAGCGACCGCCGCACAAATCGCGCAGCAGACCCGCAATCTGGAAAAGGCGCAGAAGCAGCTTGATGAGCGTATCGGTCTGCTCGCAGAGAAAGCGGAAGTTCTGAAGAGCTGGATCAAGATGCGCGAGGATTTCACCGTGCGCGCGACGGAATCGCTGGTCCAAATTTATAGCAAGATGAAGCCCGACGCCGCCGCCGCGCAACTTGCGGCAATGGATGAGATGGTCGCCGCCGCGGTCGTGTCGAAGCTCACCCCGAAAGTGTCGAGCCTCATCATGACCGAGATGGAAACTGCCAAGGCGGCGCGACTATCGGCCGTCATTGCGGGAGCTGGAGAGATTGCGGTTCACCCGGAGCGCAAGCCCAATGTGCAGTAAAATACGTTGGGCAGCGCCGGCAGTTGCATTGCTCTCTTTGCTGCTGACGGCGTGCGCCGATCAACTGCGCGAAATCGGCCGCGAACCGACATTGTCGCCCGTCGGAAGTGGCTTGGCGCCGGATCGTACGGCGCATGTCGATCTTCCCGTTACGCCTGTCGCTTACCACTCGGGAAATTCAACGTGGCAGGATTCCGGGGCCGATCTCTTTCGTGACGCGCGCGCCTTGCACGTTGGAGACGTCGTGACGGTGAAAATTCAAATCAACGACAAGGCGTCGCTTGATAACAACCTGAACCGGTCGCGCGATGCGAGCGTAGGCCTCAAGTCGTCAGCGGACTTCGATTTCGGCTTCGGCGGCACGGGCCCCTCCGGTTCCGGTAAGCTCGACGGCAGCCTCGATCGAACGACGTCCACGGGTTCAAAAGGTGCGATCGCGAGATCTGAAAGCATCAATTTGCTTGTCGGCGCCGTCGTCAGCCAAGTGCTTCCAAACGGAAACCTTGTCGTGAGCGGATCGCAGGAAGTGCGCGTCAATTATGAACTTCGCGTGTTGAACGTTCAGGGCGTGATTCGTCCGCGCGATATCGCGACCGACAACACGATCTCCTACGAGAAGATTGCCGAGGCCCGCATTTCCTACGGCGGCCGGGGAACTGTGATGGAAATCCAGAAGCCACCGTATGGCCAGCAGATTCTCGACATCGTGTCTCCGTTCTAGGTAAGGGGCGGGGGGCGTCGGCACATGGCGGAAGACAAAGGCGATGCAGGTGGCGGCGCCGCGGACTTGGTAAAGTCGGCTATTGCCGCGGTCATCATCGGCGCGGCCGGCGGAGGAGCGTTTGGCTATTTCGCGTTGCCGGATGCCGCAAGCGCGCTGGCCCCGCCGCCCGCCGAAACGATAGAAGAGAAGACGCCGACAGCAGGCCGGTTTCCGAAGGACGCGCTGGCGGTCGAAATTTCTTCCATCATCGCCGACCTTGAAACGACACCGAAAATGAGGGTCCGCCTCGATGTCTCGATCATCGTCGCGTATGGAACGCCCGAAACCACGACACTGAGGAATGAAGTGAAGGAGGATGTGATCGCCTATCTAAAGGGGCTCACAATATCCGACTTTCAGGGCGTAAGAGGATTCCAGAACCTGCGCGAGCAACTCGACGACCGTGCAAGAGTACGCGGCCGCGGCGCAATCCTTGGTCTGTTGATCGGCGGCTTGGTGCTCGAATGACAGTACGCAGAATTCTCGCCGCAACCGCGGCCTTGGCTCTGTCTTCTGATGCCGCGCTGGCCCAGGCGGTTGATCTTCAGACTTTGTTTCCAGCGGGAGATGCAAGCGTCTCAGGCCGTATCGTCCAGCTTCTGGTGGTGATGACCGTTTTATCGGTCGCCCCTGGTCTGCTGATGATGGTGACGTCGTTCGCGCGATTTGTGATCGCGTTTTCGTTTTTGCGGGCAGGCCTCGGCCTCCAAACGACGCCGAACAACCTGATCATCATAAGCTTGGCGTTGTTCATGACGCTGTTTGTTATGGCGCCGACGTTCCAGCAAGCCTGGGACAATGGCGTCAAACCGATGGTCGAGAACAAAATCAGTCAGCAGGAGGGGTATACCCGCACCACCGCCCCATTCCGTGCATTTATGCAAGCCAACGTTCGCGATAAAGATCTTGCTCTTTTTCAAGAAATGTCTTCAGAACGTTTCGGCGAGCAAAACAAAGCCGAATCAGATGATTTACGCGTCCTGATCCCGGCTTTCATGATTTCGGAAATTCGGAGAGGTTTCGAAATAGGTTTTCTCGTAGCTCTTCCGTTTCTCGTCATCGATCTTGTCGTTGCAACGATTATGACAGCGATGGGCATGATGATGATGCCACCCACGGTGGTGTCGCTGCCGTTGAAGGTTCTGTTTTTCGTACTTGTCGACGGTTGGACTCTACTCGTCGGAGCACTCGTTAAATCGTTCGTCTAGGTCGATGAACGCTGTGAAGTTAATCGCCTAGGCGGTGATTAACGTTTGGTCGCCAAAAAGTAACTATTGGGAAACAAGTCTCAGCTATTTCAAGTTTGATGACAGAGTGGTCGCCGACACCTGCGCCACAGGCATGATGCCGATCTGTCAAGCCGGAAGACCCGGCATGTCCCCAGTGTGCGTGCGCTTTTTTAGTGCCGAGTAGAAGGACAAGGGACATGGGCATGAGCAGTATCAATACCAATCTTTCCGCAATGACCGCACTTCAGTCGTTGCAGCAGACCTCTAAAGACCTCCTGACGACGCAGAATCGCATCTCGACCGGCTTGAAAGTTGCTTCCGCTTCGGACAACGCCGCTTACTGGTCGATCGCGACGACGATGAAGTCTGACAACGACGCGCTCTCGACCGTTCAAGACGCGCTCGGCCTGGGCAAAGGCACAGTCGACGTTGCATACAACGCGCTGAACCAGTCCATCACGCTCGTCAGCCAGATCAAGGAAAAGCTGACGGCAGCCGCTGCTCCGGGCGTTGATCGCGCCAAGGTTCAGTCGGAAATCACGCAGCTCCAGGAGCAGCTCAAGGGTATCGCTGCTACGGCGAACTTCTCCGGCCAGAACTGGGTCTCGGTTGACTCGTCGGTCTCCGGCTACAGCTCGACGAAGTCGATCGTGGCTTCGTTTGCTCGTACAACGACGGGTACCGTTTCGATCGGCACGATCTCGGTTGATACGTCGAAGTCGATTCTCTTCGACTCCTCGACCGCTACAACCGGCGCCACCGGCGGCATCCTCGACTCGCAGCGCGGTACGACGGGCGCCATCGTGACGACTGGCGGCACGTCGGTCATGAGCATCGACATCAGCTCGCTCACGGACAGCTCGACCGACCAGGCGACGCTGGTTTCGTACATCGCTGGCGTCGATAGCGCGTTCCAGGAAATGACCACGGCAGCTACGAACCTCGGCGCAGCCCAGAAGCGTATCGACCTTCAGACGAGCTTCATCTCGTCCTTGCGGGATTCGATCACCACGGGTGTCTCCCAGTTGGTCGATGCCGACATGAACCAGGAGTCGACGAGATTGCAGGCACTTCAGGTTAAGCAGCAGCTGGGTGTACAGGCACTCAGCATTGCGAACCAGTCGAGCCAGAACATCCTCTCGCTCTTCCGCTAATGACTGAAGCTCGGCGCCTATCGGCGCCGAGCCCTTCACAACGCTCAGTCTAGCCTAACTGACGCATCAGACGGGCCGCATCCCCGAGGCAACGCTCCGCAAACGCGGAATGCCTCGCGGGGGCGGCCCGTCACCTTTGCACAAGGTTCCCTCTCTACCGTCGGCATCTAACTTTGCCGGTAAGGTTGAAGATGGATTGGCGTCAATTCGAAAATCTGTATCAGAGCTTGAAAGGCCTTGGCCGCCAGCGCCTTATGGCTCTCGGAGCCGCCGGCGCGTTCGTCTTCGCACTGATAACGCTGGGCAGCTACTTCGCCTCCCGCTCGAGCTACGACACCCTGTACGTCGGCCTGACGCCGTCGGACATAAGTCGCATGGGCTCGGTGCTGAGCGAGGCGGGGATAGCCTTTGAAACCAGCATCGACGGCACCAAGCTGAGCGTGCCTGTCGGTGAGACCGCGCAAGCGCGCGCACTTCTTGCCGAAAAGGGCCTGCCGGGAAGCCAGACCGCCGGATACGAGCTGTTCGACAAGCTCGGTGCATTGGGTCTCACCTCGTTCATGCAAGAGGTTACCCGCGTCCGCGCTCTCGAAGGAGAGCTTTCGCGCACCATTCAGTACCTGAAGGGTATCCGCGCCGCTCGCGTGCACATCTTCCTTCCCGATCAGAACGCGCTGCGCGTCAAGAAGCAGCCGCCGTCTGCATCCGTCGTGATTAGAACCGACATTTCTGGCGATGCCGCTGCGGCCCCCGCGATCAAGCACCTTGTGGCGTCCGCAATTCCCGAAATGACACCGGACCAAGTTCAGGTGATCGGCACCGATGGAACGATTCTCGGAGGCGGCCGCGATGTAGCGGGCGATGCGCCCGTCCAGATGCTCGAATTGGAACGCACCGTTGCCCAGCAAGTGCAGGACAGCGTCCGCCGCACACTGGCGCCCTATTTGGGTCTCGATAATTTCGAGGTCAGCGCGATCGCACGCCTGAACATCGACAAGCACCAAACGACCGAAACGAATTTCGATCCCGAAAGCAAGGTCGAGCGTTCGACCAGGTTCATCAAAGAGGCGCAGAGCTCGCAGGACGCTTCAGGAAAGACGAACGTCAGCGTCGAGCAGAATATTCCCGGCGAGGCGCCTCCGGCTAAAGACCAGACCAAGAAAGCCCAGGATCGCAAGGAAGAAACGACGAACTACGAAATCAGCTCGAAGTCCGCTTCCACCTCGAGCGAGGGATATAAGGTCGATAATCTCTCGGTCGCTGTGGTCATCAATAAGAAGCGCCTCGCCGACGTCATCGGCAAGGACGCGAAGGCGGAAGACTTCGACAAGCAGGTCGCCGAAATCGAAAAGCTGGCGCTCTCGGCAGCCGGCATCGACAAGAAGCGCGGCGACCTTATCAGCGTCGCGGCAGTCGACTTTGCTCCGACGCCATTCGACGAAGCATCGTCCGCCTCTGGGTGGGCGCCGTTGCTGATGAACCTTGCGGGAACGGGAATAAAATCGCTGACGATACTTCTCGTCGCCGCCATCGTGGTGATGGCGGGCTTCAGACCCGTCATGCGTACGCTGCTGTCGAACGGAACAGCCGTCGAGGGACCGGGCAACGTCGCAGCGCTCCAGTCTCCGCTCGCGTCGATCACCGGATCCGGGGCTGCACCCATAGATATGCCTGAGATGGCATCGCCATTGTTGGAGCCGGGGGCCAATCCATTCGAGGGCGAAGGCGGAATGGGCATGGGCATGGGCATGGGCTCCGGCTTTGGAACCGGTCTATCGTTTGGCCGGTCGCTCGCGCTGGGGCCAGTCGAAAAGCTCGGAGCCATCATCGATAGTGACGAGGAGCAGGCGACAGCCATCCTGAAGCACTGGGTCAAGAACGGATGACGGCGAGACTTCACAGTTCGGCGTTTTCGCTCCTGTCCGACTTCGATCGCGAGAACGGCGAAGCCAAAATCGATTTTGAAGCCGAATTAAAGTCGGCGTTCGAGGACGGTTATCGGCAGGGTCACGCCGATGGAAGAACGGAAGCAGACGCCGATGCGGAGCTTCGCCTTACGGAAGCGACGAATCTTCATTCCGAGCAGCTCGCTGAGGAAAAGCAGAACTGGCAGCGCGACTGCGCCGACGTCCTGGCCGCGCGTCTGGAAAACGTCACGAAACTTATCGAGCTGAGCATCGAGGAGCGTGTAGCGGCGCTGCTGCGCCCGTGGCTCATGGATCGGTTGCGCGAACGCGCTTTGCAGGATCTCGAGAATGCAATTTCACGGGCTCTTGTTGAAGGCGCGAAAGTTCACGTTGAGGCGCCAGCCGAGATTGTCGAACGCCTTCGCGATCGATTGCCGACGGAAGGTTTTCAAATCGGATACTCCGAAAGTCCGAACAGCGATATACGCGCTCACATTGAAGACACCAAGATCGAACTCAATGTTTCTGCGTGGATTGCGGCGCTTGAGGCGATAGCACCATGAGCAACGGTCAGGAAGACGTTTCATCGCAACCGCTCGTCATCATTCGGCGGCGGCGCAACCCCGACGAAGCACACCACGGCGGAGTTTGGAAGATCGCCTACGCGGACTTCATGACCGCGATGATGGCCTTCTTCTTGGTGATGTGGCTGATCAATGCGGCGGACAAGAAAACTATCGTCCAGGTGGCCGCCTACTTCAATCCGATGCGGCTGACGGACCGGTACGCTGCGCCGAAGGGCCTTGAGGACTTGACGGAAACGGCGACGAAGCCAACCGAAGAGCGGGGCAAAAAAGGCTTCGAAAAGCAGGTCATCAACAGCCAGCAGAAGCAGGAAGCCGAGCAAGAGAGCAAAGAACGTACTGGCGACGCTATGGATGAAGCGGCGCAGAAATCGAGCGCGGCCGCCGGTGGAAAAAGCACCGAAGCTCAAAAGGAACAGGCGCTTTTCGATAATCCGGGCGATCTTCTCGAGAAGCTCGCGGACGAGGCGCGCGCCAATTCGCCGACGACGGCCGCAAGCCCCGCGGACGGCAACATCAGCGATCCGTTCGATCGCACCAATCGGCGGGCCGGGAAATCTCAGGACACCTTGAAGCCGGCGCAGCAGCCGGCGACCGCAGCTCCCCCTCCCAGCGGGGCGAAGGCCGTTACAGCCAACAATTCGAAACCGCCGTCTCCAGAGACCGCCAAGCAGACGCCGCCCGTTCCGCAGGCGGCGAACCAACTCGATAAGCCGAAGCAACAGGACGTCGTAGCGAAACAGACGCCGGCGGCATTGGATCAGACGAAGAAGGAAGACAAGAAAGAAGAGAAGACGCACGATAAAGATAAAGACGAAAAGGCGAAAAAGCTCGAAGACCAAATCACAAGCGCGATTGCGAATATCTCGAAAGATCTGCCGCAAGTCGAGGTAAAGGCAACTCCAGAAGGAGTCCTCATCAGCCTGACGGACGACGCGCATTTCGGCATGTTCGAAGTCGGCTCGGCCAAGCCGCGCCCCGAACTCGTGCTCGTGATGGATAAGATCGGAAAGGTTCTGCAAGCCCAGCCGGGAACGATAGTCGTCCGCGGTCACACCGATAGTCGCGCCTACAGGAGCGGAAACTACGATAATTGGCGGCTCTCTGCGGCGCGCGCGCAAATGGCTTATTACATGCTCGTGCGAGGCGGCGTTCCCGAAACGCGTGTTACAGCCATCGAAGGGCGCGCCGACCGCGACCCGAAAATTCCGTCCGATACGTTGGCGGCACCAAACCGCAGGATCGACATCCTCGTCAGAGAGGATCAGAAATGAAGCGCCTTGCGCTGATTTCTGCTGCTTTGTTCGTTGCGTTGGCCGGCGCCGCAGCCGGCGCGGCGTTTTACTTCCAGCCTGCATTCATATTCGGTGAGCCGAAATCGGATGAGCCTCTCGCTCATGCCGTGCCCTCGTATGCCGCAAAGGCAGCGAACGAGACGCGGGCGAGGGACGCCACGCTCCGCCTCGTCGAGCAATTGGGTGCAATCCAGGACAAAATTATACATGGAGACCGCGCAGCGCTTGCCGACCAGGCGCGACTGTTGAGGGATATCGCCGGTGAAGTTCGCCAATTCGGTCCGGAAGATTGGAGCGACTACATCAACGTGCGCACGAGCTTGCTCTATGTATTGAGCGGCGGCGATGCGCACGTTCTCACCCCATTGATCGATAGCAATACGCTCGGAACGGCCGATCAGAAATTGGCGGCTGGAATCGTGAGTTTTGCCCAAGGACAGCCGAGGGCTGCTCGGAAGTTATTCATGGAGATCGACCCGAGGTCCCTCGACGTCAGCTTGGTAGGACCGTTCGCGTTGGCTCGCGCCTCGCTCTATCTCGACGACAGCCAGGCGAAGGCGATCGAGTTGCTTGATGATGCGCGGCTTGCTTGCCCACACACCGCAATCGACGAGGCCGCCACGCGAAGGGAAATCCCGATTCTCATTGGCATGGGAGACAGGAGCCGCGCGCTTATGCTGACGACGAGCTACGTCCGCCAGTTTGGAAAGTCCATTTATGCGTGGAAGCTCTTTCGCGATTTCGCGGAAGCAACGGCAAAGCGCAGCGATATGGATGATCCAGCGATCGTCAATAAGTTGGCCGATTCCTTCGATGATGAGGACATGCAGGTTGCGTCGGAACTGTTTATCGATGTCGCCGGGGAAGCGCTTCTACAAGGCAAATTGAAGCTGGCCCGGGCCGCGGCCGACAGAATTCTGAAGATCGCAAGCGCAGCACCTGAAACATTGGATAAGGCTCGCCTTTATCGGGCAGCGGCCGAAGCGCCTTCAGCAGATGCGGGAGATGCCCTGAGGGCACTGAATCAGATCACGGCAGATCGGCTTTCCGACGACGATACGGAAATTCGCGAAGTGGCGGGCTTTATCGCGAAGAGCGTAGTTGGCGATGAAATAGCCGCTGGCCGCGATGACGTCAAGAAAGCGCGGGCGGGTGCGGCGCTCCCGATCCTGCCGAAAGCAGCAGCTGCCCTCGGCAAGGCAGATGCCCTCTTGAAAGAAGCCGATCAGATCATTGCACGGAGTGAAAAATGACAGCCCCGGTCAGAGGCGCCGCGCCAGACAAGGTCGATCAACTTCTGCAATCTGTTCGTATGCGTGTCGGCTCGCATCGCGACACAGCCAAGCAGTCCCGGGAAGGCGACGATAAGCCTGATGACGTGACGAAGGATACTACCAAGGCCAAAGCGTCTTCGTCCGACAACTCCATTAGACGCAGCGATAGCGTATCGACGCGAAAGCAGGGCAGTTCGAAAGCGGACGATGGTGATTCGTCGTTCGAGGAAACATTCGATAGCATCGGTCAGCAGGAAACGAAGGCTAACACAAGCGTCGAGCGAAGTGATAATGGGCCGCCGATTACGATTGCGGCTGTCGTAAATGGCCCCGTCGACCAGGCACCCGATAGTGTCGAGCAGCAGCCTTCCGATAATATGCAGCGTGCGGCGCGGCCCGGAAATCTGTTGCTGCAGGATAGCATCGCTGCATTGCTCGACGCGAAATCGCGTCAGGTTCCGAGTGACGATAATACGAAGTTGGCACAGGCCGCCATGCCGAATGCGATGCCGCTGGAGCATAGGAATGAGATCGGCGATGTAACGCCTGCGGTCGTCAATAGCCAAGAGACACATTGGAATTTCGCAGAGACAACGGTCGCGGCCGCTGCTTCGCAAGTTTCCAGGCTGGCGCCCGAGGAGCGCATCACGCTGCATCCTCTCGCGTCCGCGCCCTTCTCGCTGCCTCGTCCGCCGACGATGGAGCAAAGGAATCCCGACCCGTCAGTTAAGACATCGAATGACTCGCTGCCTCAACTGCAGCCGCAAGCCGTCTCGGCAGCCGCGATGGATACACGGGACAACTCCTTCCTCGCCGACAAGGATCAAACCGGCGCACGCTTTCAACAGCAGGCGACTGGCGATGTAGTGAGCAGCAAGGTCGCGAAAGCGGATGCATCCGATTCCAACGATCGGATCTTTTCGATCGAGCCCAAACCCTCGCAGCAGGGACAGCCGAGCGTAAGCGCGCAAATTCGCAACGGTGTCATTGATGCACTCGCTGGCAAAGCCGCAGCGTTGGCTCCGAATACCACTGCTATGGACCTTCAGGATCGCGCTCCGGCTCCGACACCGGTATTGCGATCGCTTGATTTGACGCTCTCTCCGGCAGACCTCGGTTCTGTGAGATTGCATCTCAGCCTCAAGTCGAATTCGCTCGCAATCGAAGCTGAAGCTTCAAAGGCAGCGACAGCGAAAATTCTCAACGACGATCGCGCATCGCTAGAGCGAGGATTGAGAGATGCGGGCTACGACGTCGCCAGTTTGAAGATCACCGAAGCGTCTTCGAGCAATTCGGCAAGCTCGAACGGGCAAACGAGCGGATCGCCGTTCCGCGACGGTGATCAGGCGCGCTCCAACTTCACGGGACGGCAAGATGGGGATGCGCAACGGCGCGATGGCTCATCATCTGATCAAGCGGCGCGTCGCCAGAAGGATAACTCACAACAGACATCCGCCGGCGACTTACCGAATAGCCGGCAAGGCAACGCAGTCTATATCTAGGTATCGTTAGATGACGCAGCAGGAACTGACAGGTACCGGTCTGCATGGCCCCTTCTCGCTCGCTGCTGACGCGATCGATGAAGAGCTTGTCGAAAATTGTCCTGGCGCTTACGCGCTCGGTTTTATCGATTACCTTGGCCGCTTTTCGATTACTTATGTCGGCAGCGCCGGAGAAAATTTGAAATCGAAACTGAAAGCGCACATCGGAACGGCATCGCAGTTCAAATTCCGCCACTTCGCGGAACAGCGGCTAGCCTTCGAAAAAGAGTGCGAAATGTTTCATCAATTTCTGCCGAGCGGAAACTTCTTACATCCTAGCCGGCCGCACGGTACCGAATGGTCATGTCCGAGGTGTCGGCGTTAGTCGACGGCTTCGCAATGAGGTCGAGAACATCTGCGAGGGCTTGATAATAGCCCGAATGCCAATAAGCGCATTCCGCCGTGCCGTGATCGAGATGCAATTGGGGTTGCAGTTTCTCTGCCCAGTCACCGCCAAGACGAGAGCCGATGCCGGCCATACGAGCTTGCAACGCACCGAGGTCTGCACCCACGTCTTTCATATTCGTCCCTCACCGCACTTCGCCGGTTATTCCACTGATTGTGAAAATACACGGCATTGATGGGAACATCGCCAACAAAGCTGTTTGCATTTTAGCAAATTTCGCTCGGGTCCTAGCCGCGAGATTTGCGTAACCCGGCAACATATCTGTCGATGAGATCGTTGGCGATCATCATGCGTTGGGTTGCAAGTGCCCTGAGTTCTGCCGGAACCCGGTCGGGATGATTGCGCAAGGCGAACTCGCGTCGAAGACTTGCGACGTCGGCCTCCGGGACACCTGAGCCGAGACCCAGCTCGAGTAATATTTTGTTAGGATCTAACGAAGCATCGGGCTCAATTTCGCTGCCGCCGTCGTCGCCATAATGTTTGGGATTGGGTTGAGTTAAGCGAGCGGCTGCTCCGGCCCGCGCAGCAGCGAAGTCCCACGCGGCCTCGAGGCCGCTCATCGAAAATCGGCGCGACGAACTTGGCGCGCTGAGCATCTCATCCTCTCGACGGATTAGGTCGTCGATGAGAATGTCGAAGTTTGATGGAAGCGGCGCCCGCGATCGCATTAGCTTAGCCGGGTAAAGGAAGGCACGAAGTGATCCTACCTTATATTTGGCGCGGCTTGCGGAGCGCTGACAGCTTTCGGATGAAACTAGGGCCGGCGCGCGGACTTCTGAAGTTTGACGGCTTTGCCGAAATATTCTCTGCCGAGATTTTCGAAATCCAATCGCTCGTCCACGTCGCTGACAGGAGTGGCGAATTCAACGCCGATATGTTTTTCCCGTAGCCACGACACGGTGCCGGCAATGACGGTGCCGTCGAATAGCGTCAGCGTTACAGGCTCATCGACATTCGGCACAACACCGTCGAGGACGCTGATCTTCGCTCCAGTCTCGGAAAGATCTGTCAAATCACAGATCAAATGCGAATTGCGAAAGCGCAGGGCTACGTGCTGACGTGCAGAATGCCTCTCGCTGGCCCGGCGCTCATCTGACGACAGGACTTCTTCGGCGATAACTCCAGGAGCGGTCATACTGCGGAAGAGCTTTCGAATTTTCGTCTGCCTCATATTACGCACCTGAACAAGACCCGCTCTGCTCGCTGCAATTAAAACGTAATTCTCCAACCGCTTTTCCGATTCCTCGAATTCACCTCTTGGTCTTGCGGTGGAATATCTATTCAACCGCAATTAGCTTACGGAGCTGAGTGAAAAACTCATAAAATTATATGGATTTTGAATTGGGTAATGAGTGCGCCGGAACGTCGGATGCTCGTCGCGCATGTATCTGCATCGAGTGTAACTTCTGTGTGATTTGGCGTGTCTTTTGTGCCCCATGCAATAATGAAATAATTGTTAATAAGACACGTGAATCACTGTATTTCCTTTTATGCCAATGATTTGCGGGGCCTGGGGGGCAACATGTTCGTTGTACTTGACGACCGTTCGACGGTCGCGGGAGGGTATGTTGCGTGTTTCGAACGCGAGGGTATTGCAGCTACAGCTGTAGAGCCATCCGAGTTCTTCGAGTGGTTTGAACTCATCAACGATCAGGATGTCGCCGTTATCGAGGGATTTTTGCTCGGTACGGTTTCAAGTCGCCGGCAGATTTCGGCGCGGGTCCGGTCGCGTTGCAGGGCGCCGCTTATCGGCTTGATCGAAGCGAGGGCGCTTAGCGAAACGCTGGAGCTCTTCTCGCTCGGTTTCGATGATGTGCTCGCGAAGCCATTTCACGTCCGGGAGATATTGGCCCGCTGTGGCGCGATCCGCCGTCGAATGCAGATTACGGATGAGTGCGTCGATGTCGGCGGCATACGGATCTTCTTTGACGGCCGCGATCCAATTGTGAATGGCGAAGTCCTTCCATTACCGCGGCGCGAACGCCGGATTTTGGAATGCCTCGTCCTAAGCCGCAATACGCGGATTACCAAAACGCAGATATTCAACCGTGTATATGGAATCTTTAATGATGAGATTCACGAGAACGTAATTGAAAGTCACATCAGCCGGCTTCGCAAGAGACTGAAGCAGAAGCTCGGATACGACCCGATCGATTCTCAGCGCTTCCTCGGTTACCGTCTGAAAGACTTCGCTCTCGAAGACGCTTTGCACCCTGTTCAAGGGTCGGCAGCAACCAGTCTCACGCAAGGCACAGATGCTTTGCTTGCTCCGAGCATCATGCGCGACGAGGAGAATGTCGATGGGTCTCTACGGAGTAATGACTACCAGCGTCTCGGGAATGTCTGTCCAGTCTGACCGAATGGGTACGGTTGCGGACAACATCGCGAATATCAACACGACTGGTTACAAGGCCTCGTCTACTGAATTCGCGACGCTGATCGCGGCAGGCAGCGTTGCAGAGTATGTGCCAGGCTCCGTTTCGACAATCGCGCGTCGCCTCGTATCGCAGCAAGGTGACTTTACCTACACGAAGTCGCCGACCGATCTTGCTATCAGCGGCAACGGCTTTTTCATGGTGCAAAGCGACGCCGGCACGCCCTATCTGACCCGCTCGGGCAACTTCGTCGCCGATGCCAACGGTGATCTCGTAAACGCCGCGGGTTTCAAACTCCTGGGCTACAATCTCCTGGATGGAAGCTCGAGTTCGGTGGTGAATAGCGCGGCCGGCCTAGAGGTTGTGAGCACCAGCGGCTTGGGTATGAAGGCAACACCTTCGACGAGCGGCAAATTTGGCGTGAACCTTCCGGCCGACGCGGCTGTGACCGTTGCTGCCAACTTGCCGGCGGCAAATGCCGCCACGGCGGAGTACGCCGGCAAGACCTCGATCGTCGCCTATGACAATCTCGGCCATCAGGTCACGCTCGATGTTTATTCTGCCAAGACCGCCAATAATACATGGCAACTAGCCGTCTACGACGCGTCCGGCGCGTCGGCATCCGGCGGATTTCCCTATGCCGCAGGCTCGCAGTTGGCGACGACGTCGGTGACGTTTGACGCCACGACGGGTGCGGTGACAACGACAAGCCCGCAATCGCTGAGCTTCAATATTCCCAACGGTAGCGCGTTCACTCTCGACGTCAGCAAGATGACGCAACTTGCGGCGAACTATTCTCCGCAAACAGGCTCCAACGCGCCAAGCGCGAACGGTAGCCCACCGTCCGCGGTCGATCGCCTCGAAATCAGCAACGAAGGAATTGTCACGGCTGTTTATGCTGATGGCTCGCGCATCGATGCGTTCAAGATCCCACTTGCAACCGTAGCAAGCCCCGACAACCTTACGGCAATCTCCGGCAACGTTTTCGCGACGAATAAGTCGTCGGGCGATTTGCAGCTCGGCAACGCCAACGACGGCGGCAGGGGAAAAATCATCTCTGCTGCACTGGAAAGCAGTACTGCCGATCTCGCTTCCGAGCTGACGAACATGGTTCAGGCGCAGCGCAACTACACGGCAAACTCCAAAGTATTCCAAACCGGCGCCGAACTGTTGGACGTTCTCGTAAATCTCGTTCGCTGAACGAATAATTGAAAGGTAAAGGCCCAGCATATGTCGCTTACACAGAGTATCGGCAACGCGCGTTCGAGTCTGTCGACCGTTTCCGAGCAAATCTCGGTGGTGTCGCAGAATATTGCGAACGTGAACAATGCCGACGCGACGCGTAAGGTCGCAAACGTCATAACTGGGTATGGTGGCGGCGTCAGCGTCGCTGGCATTTCGCGGACTGCAAACAAGCTTCTGCTTGATACTTATTTGAGCGCGAATGCCAGTAATCAGACTCAAACCGTGGTCAATTCAGCACTCGACCGGCTTGAGAACACGGTGGGAGACACAGACTCTGAAAGCTCACCCGCGGCTCTCATCTCCAAACTGAGTTCGGCGCTACAAAACTATTCGGCTGCGCCTCAGAATGGAGCCGTTGCAGCGACAGTCGTCTCGGCGGCTCAGACGTTGGCAACGGCTCTCAATTCCGCCACCCAGTCCGTCACGGATATCCGAAATCAGGCCGATACCGACATTGCGACGTCGGTCTCCAACATCAACAATCTGCTCGCTCAATTCGAGAAGCTCAATCAGAGCGTCGTTAAAGGAACGAGCAGCGGCGCAGACATCACGGACGTCCTCGATCAGCGTGACGCCGTCCTGAAGCAGTTGTCGACGGAAGTCGGCATACGCACCGTTTCGCGCGCCGGCGGCGATATGGCGATCTATACCGACAGCGGCGTCACATTATTTGATAAAACCGCTCGCCAGGTTACGTTCGCTCCAACCTCAAATCTTTCGCCGAGTTCGGTCGGCTCTCCGGTCTATGCGGACGGGGTTCCGATCGCGGGCACCCCGCATACGATGTCGATCAGTTCCGGCAAGCTCGCGGGCCTCGTCGACGTTAGAGACAACATCACGCTCGCCTATCAGAGCCAGCTCGATGAGATCGCTCGCGGCTTGATCGAAGCAACCGCCGAGACCGATCAATCCGCGACGCCGACTCTTCCGGCCGCCGCTGGTCTATTTACATACGGTGGCGGGCCGGCAATTCCTGCGTCCGGAACGGTCATCGCAGGCCTTGCGGGCTCGATCAAAATCAATCCGACTGTCGACCCTTCGCAAGGCGGAAACGCGCAGCTTGTGCGAGACGGCGGCATCGCCGGAACCGCTTATGCGTACAACTCGACGGGTGCTGCATCCTACACGGATCGAATTCAGCAGCTGATAACGAGTCTCACCGCATCCCGTTCTTTCGACCCTTCGTCCCAGCTGCCGCCAACGGCATCGGTCTCCGATTACGCGAAATCTTCCGTGTCCTGGCTAGAAGCGCTGAGACAATCGGCGAGTTCCGAAGCCGAGTCCCGGCAAACCCTGGCCGACCGGGCCAGCTCCGCCCTGTCGCGGGAAACGGGCGTGAGTTTGGACGAAGAGATGACCAACCTTCTCGACCTCGAGCGCACCTTCCAGGCCTCTTCGCGGCTGATAAATACGGTCGATAACATGCTTGCAACCCTCCTACAGTCGATCAACTAACATCATGATCACAGCATCATTCATATCGTCGGCTGGCCTCTCGGACGACACGCGTCGTTCAATCGCTCGCCTGCAGTCGCGACTTGTCGATATCCAAAAGGAGATGGCGACCGAAAGGCATGCTGACGTCGGAGTAACCCTTGGCGCAACCACAGGCGTCAGCGTTTCCATGCGGCAGGACCTGGAACAGATCCAGGCCATCCAGAAATCGAACAACCTCGTCCTGAATCGCATGGACGCGTCGCAATCCGCTTTGCAGACCGTAGCGAAAAGTACATCGTCGTTCCTGTCGGCTTTGGTCAGTGGCGGCTCGGCGTCGACGTCGCCAGAGACACTCATTCAATCGGCTCAGGCCGGCATGCAAACACTGCAGGACCAGCTCAATTCGTCGCTTGACGGGCAGTATCTTTTTGCCGGCATCAACTCCGACGTCAAACCGATGGACGATTTCTTCGGATCTCCTCCGTCAGCTGGGCAACAGGCAGTAACGAACGCGTTCGTCACGAAGTTTGGCTTCGCTCCGAGTGATCCCGCCGCGGCCAATATCTCGCCGTCTGACATGCAGGATTTTCTCGATAACGAGTTCGCCGATCTGTTCTCCGCTGCAAATTGGTCAAGCACGTGGTCGGGAGCGTCCGACAAATCAGTAAGCAGTAGGATTTCTCGCACCGAGATCGCCAATACTTCGGTAACAGCAAACGACAGCAATTTCCGCTCATTGACCCAAGCTTTCACGATGTTCGCAGGCTTGGGCTTCGCCAACCTCGGAAGCGGGGCACAGCAAGTCATCGTATCGAAGGCGCGAGATCTCGTCGCCAACGCAACGGGCGGACTTACTCAGGTCCAATCGTATCTCGGCGTGACGCAGAAGCGCGTCTCCGACTCAAACGACCAGATCAGTTCGCAGATCGATTTTCTCACGAAATCCATCGGTGACCTCGAGCAGGTCGATCCCATTGCTTTGACAACGCAGCTTTCGGACGTTTCGACGGCGCTTCAAGCAGCGTACTCGATCACCAACAAGCTGAACAATCTCACCATCATGGACTATCTCACGTGAGCATAGGCAGCATCTAATATCAGGCTTCCGGAAGGCAGAAGATGTACAAGTTCTCATACGAAGAGACGTTGAGTGAATCCGGCAGCCGGCAACGCGAGAACGAGCGGCTGGCCATCGAGCAGTCGGTCGCGCTCCTCAGGACCGCAGAAATGGCGGGACCGCAGTCGCGTGAAGCGATCGATGCCATTTTCTTTCTCAATCGGCTTTGGAGCTTTTTCCTCGACGATCTCGCGAAGCCCGAAAATGGGTTGCCGGATGAAGTCCGGGCGGGGCTCATCTCGATCGGCATTTGGATGCTCAAGGAAGCCGATGCGATCAGCAAAGGCAACTCGCGGAATTTCGCGGGGCTGATCGACGTCTCGAATGTCATCGCGGAAGGGTTGTGATGGCCGGCGGCTTGAAAATTACGCTGCGTGCCGGTGAGCGCCTCTTCGTCAACGGCGGAGTCTTGCGCGTCGACCGGAAGGTCAGCATCGAACTCATGAACGATGTCATTTTCCTTCTCGAGCAGCATGTGATGAAGCCCGAGGATACGACAACGCCGTTCAAGCAATTGTATTTCATGATCCAGATGATGCTGATCGACCCCTCATTGCACATGAAGGCGCAAACGATGGCACGGGAGTCCGTCGCCAATCTGCTCGGCAATATCAGCGACAGGATTCTGAGGCAGGGCCTGCTCGACACCGCGGATTTGCTCGATAACGATCGCCCGTTCGAGGCTTTGAAGAAAGTCAGATCGCTGCTTCCGCACGAGGCGGCTGGAATGAACACTGAGGAACAGAGCAAGGAGGTCGCATGACAACGGTTTCGTCGACCAACGGCACGACCGCTCAAACCGCCACCCAGGCGGCAGCAAAGTCAAACACGCTCAACTACAACGATTTCTTGAAGCTGATGATCGCTCAGATGAAGAATCAGGACCCTCTGAATCCTACGGACTCGACACAGTACATGTCGCAGATCGCTCAGTTTTCAGGCGTCGAGCAAGCCATCAATACGAACTCCAAGCTCGATCAGCTCCTCGTGAATTCGAACATCTCGCAGGCCAGCACCATGATTGGGCTGACGCTGAAGGCACCGGATGGCACAACGGGTGTGATCCAATCTGTTCGGATCGATTCGTCCGGCTCAACGGCTATTCTGACCACCGGCAAGGAAGTGCCGATCTCTGCCGGAGTAACGATAGGCTTCCCGACGTCATGACGGAAGGTGACGCGCTTCAAATCGTCCAACAAGCGATCTGGTTGACGATTGTATTGGCAGGGCCCGTCGTCGGCTCTGCCATGGTAATCGGCGTAGGTGTCGCGTTCATTCAAGCGCTGACGCAAATTCAAGAAATGACGCTGACTTTCGTGCCGAAAATCATCGCGGGCTTTCTGATCCTGCTGCTGACAGGTAGCTACAGTGGCAACTTGCTAAAGGTGTTCACTGAGCAACTTTATTTGAGAATCGCGCTCGGCTTTAAGTGACTGGCGTGCGTCAGATGACAATTAAAAATGCTTTTTGCAAACGATAGTTCTCTGGGCAATCACAGAAATCATCAATAAGAGTATTGCGCCTAATGACGACTCATGGTCCGTAGGCTGAAGCATGCGTTCCATTGAGTGGAGCGTCGTTAGTCATTCTCGCTTGACGACATCGGGAAAAAATCCGGCGCCATGCGGATCGTCACTAAATCTGCCCAAGGTTTCCGCTCGGAAACCGAATGTTTGATAAATCTCAGGCAGATGTTCTTTTCAGCGAGGCTAACCCCCTCGCCACTTTAGAGCTGAGCAAGATTATGAGCGCATCTGCACTTAAGCAATTGCCTTCGTCTGCCATCATCATGTTGGGAAGTATCGCGGTAATCGGCTCAACCTTTTTGCTGTGGCATCTGCTGATGCACACGCAGATCGAAGTTTCCGCGATATCGAGCTGGTCGGACGTTTCTTGGCAAATTGCTGAAGTGGATTCGCGAGGCCGCATCGTGCGGCTAGGTTCTCATCCGTTTGCTCTAGCCACCTTGTTTGGAGTTGTCGCAGCGGGATGCATGTCCTTCGCTTGGGGGGCCCTCCAGTTCTTCCGCGGCGGAATTGCTGCGGATCGTCAAATTGACGAGCGACTGTCGGAGCGTCTCGAAAAAGTCGGACAGGAACTGGACGACGAAGTCTTTTCAGTGATGCGCCTACTGAAGGAGCATCTCGAGCTGAGTGGATCGCATTCCGACTCCCTGACGAAGGTTAGCAACACGCTCGTAGCGTCGACGTCGCCCGAACGCGTCCGTTCGATAATCCAGATGCTGATCAGCGAGAACAAGAAAGTTCAGAATGAAGTGCGTGATCTCAATACGCGCTTACAGCAATCGCAGCAGCAGATCGAAAAGTTAAGGATCAGCCTCAGCGATAGCCACAAATTGGGAATGCTTGATGCCGTCACGTCGCTGAAGAACCGGCACTGGTTGGAGATCCACCTTCCGAAAGAGGTTGACACCGCCAATGAAACGAAGGGCGCACTCTCGTTGATCATGGCCGACGTCGATCATTTCAAGCGGATCAACGACTCGTTCGGGCATGCCGTGGGCGACGAGATATTGAGGCGCTTCGCCGAGCTTCTCTCGAAAAACATCAAGGGCCGCGATACGGCCGCTCGCTATGGCGGAGAAGAGTTCATTATCCTTTTGCCGCAAACCAGACTTGAAGGCGCGAAGAACCTCGGCGAACAGATCCGGGGCGAGCTTGAAAGCAAGAAATGGATGCACCACAGAACGGGGCAGCCAATCGGTAAGGTCACCGCGTCCTTCGGCGTTGCAGAATTACGTCCTGGCGAAGATTGCTACGCGCTCTTGGATCGTGCCGACTCCAAGCTTTACGAAGCAAAGGCGGCAGGCCGCAATCGTATTATCGCCGACGAATAGAGCGCCCGCCGCAAATCTCTAAATACGAACGCTCAACGTGCTATCAACGGGTCGCCGTCGGCCAATGGCTCATCGAATTGTACGCTGACCCGCTTGTTTCGGGCCCAGACGACAGTCCCCTTCAACTTTTGACCGCTGCGAAGTTCGATGAGAACCCGCTCCTTCAATGCGAGGTCCCGCTCGCAATCCAGGCCGATGCCGCTCTTCGAGATATCGCGTGCAAATGCAATGGAGCTGCCACCTTTGTCGCTGATCTTGCACGGTTGCAGCAGGACATATCTCGGTGTCTTGCGACGTTGTGGCAAAACAGGGATGGCGGCTTCGCCAAATTGATTGACGCAACTGTACGAGCCCGACTGCGCTTCCTGCAAGAATTTGCTGAGAATGAGCGCGTTTCCGGTGTAGATGCCGTTGAAACGCCAGCGTGTCTCAGGTTCAAGTCGGCGTACCGCAATTTTGCAGTCTTCCGCCAGCTTCCGCCACAGCGCTGTAATTTGCTCCAGCTTCGCGAGCGATATGCCTGAGCCGGCAAAGGCGCCGGCCTGGTCTATAAGCGGCATCGCGAGCTTCTTGGCGTCCAACAGATCGAAATAGATCTTGCTGATCGAAGCGGCGAGCTCGCCGGAAATTCCGATCTCCTGCCACGCCCGTAGTGCGACATTGATAATTGGCGGCTCGACGGGGACCAAGTTGCTGCATGATCGAAGTATCCATGTGCGTCCGAGAGCAAGCGCTGCATTCATGCAAGCCGCGATGCCCCCGATCTGCAGTGCCGTCCAATGAAATTCACAGATGAGCGCTTCGAAAAGCGCATTGCCTTCATCCGGTTCGTCGGAAATCCGCGTTTGCGGTAACGACGACCGCCGTGGTTCCGAAATCTTAAGCAGCGTCCTCAGCACAGGTCGGTTCTCTCGAATAAGATCGAAGTCGTTGGACGCACGGAGTACAAAGGTCTTCAGAGAGGCTTGGAGAATAGCGTGCGAAGCTTTGCGGCGGGCACCGCCCGCGAAAAGAGAAAGCCTTGCGCCTCTACGCACCCTTCGGCCCGCAAACGATCAAGCTGTTGTTCGGTTTCGACGCCTTCGCCGACGCTTGTCATGCCGAGATTGTAGCCGAGTTGGATAATGGATCGCCGCAGCGTCGCGGAGCGCTTGACGTTCGCGACGGCAGAGACGAACGAGCGATCGATTTTGATTTTATCGAACGGAAAGCTCTGCAGATAGCTGAGTGACGAGAAGCCCGTCCCAAAGTCATCGATCGCAAATCGGACGCCCATTTTGCGCAGACGCTCGAGTGTGTCCGATGCAACATCCCGATCTTTCATGAGGAGCGTCTCAGTAATCTCGAGGATGAGACGCGAGAGGGGAAGCCCTCGGCACGCGTTCGTGACCTTCTCCACGAGATCCTGGCCGCGGAACTGGGCAGGAGAAATATTGACTGCAACCCAGATGTCGTCAGGCCAGAGGCTCGCCTCGGCGCATGCTGTTTTCAGCACCCAATCGCCGATCTGACCAATCAACCCGCATTCTTCGGCGATCGGAATGAATTCGGACGCCGGAATGAGCCCCCTTACCGGATGCGACCAGCGTATCAATGCCTCGCAGCCGACGATCTTGCGCGTTTTGACGTTCACGATCGGCTGATAGTGAAGCTCGAACTTGCTGTTCGCGATCGCCTCGCGCAGCCCCATGATGATTTGGTGCCGCGTCTGCAATCGTTCATGCATCGAGTGTTCGAAGAAACCGAATGTGCCTCTGCCGACCGATTTGGTCCGGTAAAGGGCCATGTCCGCATTCATCATCAGTTGGCCGACTTCGATGCCGTCGGACGGTGCGACGGCAATGCCGATGCTTGTTCCGATCGAGACCGTATTCTCTTCGAGAACGAATGGCTCTGCGAAGGCGGCGATGATCCGCTTTGCAAGAGCCTCGATTTCTTCGATTGATCGGGGGGCCATTTGAATGATTGCGAATTCATCGCCGCCGAGCCGCGCGACGGTATCGGTTTCTCGGATCTCGGCCCGAAGCCTTTCAGCCACGGCGATCAACAGAGAATCTCCGATAGGATGACCAAGCGTGTCGTTGACGGACTTGAACCGGTCGAGATCCAGACAATGCAGCGCCAAGGATGACCCGTTCTGTACCTGCTTTAGACCGACCCGGATGCGTTCCTGGAAAAGTGCGCGGTTCGGCAGGCCCGTCAGAACATCTTGGTGCGCAAGCCGCCCGATAGTTTCCTGATACCGCTTCCGCTCCGTCACATCGAGGTGGGCAGTCACGAACCCGCCGCCGGGCAATGCCGTGCCGCGAATCTCAAGGTAGGTTCCGTTGGGCCGTTGCCGCTCGAAGATATGTGTCTCGCCCTTGCGCGCGCGCTCGAGACGAGTGAGCACCTGTTCCTCGACATCCCCCGGACCGTATTCTCCGCGATTGGCGTTGAAGCGGTAAAGCTCCTCCAGCGTTGGAGGAGCGTTCTCAAAGAGAGAATCCGGATATTCGAGCAGCTCCCGCTGCTTTCTGTTGCAGAGGATTAAGCGAAGGTCGCGGTCGAAGACTGTGAGGCCGCCGGGGAAGCTGTCGACCACGGCCTGCAGCAGGGCGTTGCGTTCCTGGAGTGCCATGTGAAGCGTGACGGCAGTCGTGATGTCGATCTGAAACGACAGGAAGCCCTTGCTCTGGCGATCTCTGCCCTTGAGCGGAACGATGATAGAATCAACCCAATAGAACGAACCGTCTTTCGCCCGATTTTTCACGGGTGCGCGCCAAGTCTCGCCTTTGCGAAGTTTTCCATAGGCGTCAGCCCAGAATTTCTTTGGGTGGTGCTCGGAATTTAGAATCGAATGGTCTTTGCCGACGACTTCTCCAATGCTGTAGCCGCTGATGCGCAAGAACTCGCTGTTCGCATGAAGGATGCGGCCCTCGGGATCCGTGATCGAAACGATACCCACCTGATCAAGAGCGGACACGAAGGCCTTCGCATCCGAGCTGGTGGTGAAATACGGACTGGTCGCATCCTTCTTGCGACCCCCTTTTGCAACAGGAGCGTTATAGGCAAGTCCGTCGAGATTGAAAGCCATGACGCCTTTAACCGATGAGCCTCGCATTGTTCCGCCCCGCTTTTTATACCGGTCGTAGTTGATCCCTTCGGATAGCCCTCGACCGAGAGGCAGCCCTTAATGGCAATTCCGTATTCTAAAACCTTCTTTGGCAATCTAGGTTAGCATTATGCCTCCGTCCCCGACTGGAATCGGTGACGGCCCACCATTCCAACAATTAAACGTAATGTCTTAAGGCGAGATTAGCTCGCTCAGCCGGCGAATCGTATAGAGCTGATATGGTCCGCCAACGGATGAAATGCCTGTAGAACAGAAACGGAATCCACGTACTGCGATCAAGAACCGCACAATTATATGCACCTTATTACGGCTTTGTTTTCTCACGCTGATGTACGGCTTTCGGAGAAGGGTCGTTAACAGAATTAAAATACCGAGAAGAGCTTTGGCAATAGAGCGTTCCCGAGATCTGCGCAAATTTGGCCGGCGGCCGGTATTCAAAGCCGCCGTTATCGAACTTGGCGATGGGCAAAGGCTTTCCGGAACAGTCCTGGATTTATCGGACGGAGGAGCGCGAATTAAACTCCCCGAGCCTCACCGGCTGAATGGCGAATTTTATTTAGAGATCCCGGGTGACGATTTGATTGTGAAATGCAGGCTCATTCGCATTGATGATGCGATAGCCGGTCTTAGCTATGTCAGGCCGCCGAGGCGGCTTTCATGGGTGAGGAAATAGCCGAAGATATCGGGGAAAATAGCGCCACCGAACCGTCCGTGGCGCAATAATAAATGGAAATTAACGTCTGAAATGCACGCGGAAATACAGGCGAGTCAATAAATAGCCCGTGCTGGATTGTTTCAAATAAACACGCAGCGGCGATAGTTTCGTAAACCAATTCGACAGTTTTTCGGACTAATTATCGTGCACAGCTGCTTGATTGGTAAATCATAGGCATGACGCCGCGCAGCTGAGTCGGCAAGATCCGACATGTTCCAGGCTTTTAGAAAAAAGCAGGAACTACCGATGGGGCACGATAATTCGCGGCCGCTTCTTTCGTCAGTCCCGAAAGATCTAACGATCGCCGATCATTTCCACCGATGCAGCCTCCGCTGCTTTGGGGGCGATTGCTCGCGTCAGCTCCCCACTCTTTGAGAGTCTCTGCAACTCGAATTCATCAACGGCATTGCGTGCGCCCGCGCCGACGCCGAATCGCACCGCTAGAAACAAGATCAACGCTCCGAGGAAACAGGTTCAGCTATGGTCATAGGATATATCAATAGCAAATGGTCGATGCCGCGCCGGCTTGCCCTGATATCTGCGGTATTTTTAATTCCATCGCTGATCCAGCTTTACCTCTACACACAAACCCAGCTCGTGCAGATCCGCACGCTTGACCGCGAAATCGATGGGGGCCGGTTGGCTTCGGCGGTTTGAACGAAGATGTCCGCCGATGAAAACTCAGGTTCGGGCAACGGCGAGTTGGCAAAACTCTCGGACATTGCACAAAGTCTCGGAGTGCAGCCGAGCGTAAATGCTCTCGAGAACGCCCGGTCAGGGGACGAACGAGTGCGTCTCGGCGTCGATCTTTTGGATCAGATCGCCAGCTCATCTGGTCTCGCTTCGGATGCCGCGCCGGCCAGTTTCCACGCGCAAGACCTGATTGTGCAGCGCTTGCCGGGAGTAAAGCAGGCGCTACTTGATCTGAAATCCACACTTGATACCGCGGGTCCGGCAGACGACCAGACCAAGCTTGCAATTAATTACGCAGTGTTGCGGAGAACCACGGAGAAGTTCCGCGGCTCGCTGAATAAACTCATGGCGTCTGATGCTTCGAGCGAATCGAAGAATGCGCTCGGCGACACGAGCATCAGGCTTTTGACGACGCTCGATCAGATCGCCGCGAAGGTCAAAGCGGCCGACTATCGGCGGGCCGCGATTGGTAGCGACGTGATTGCATCACTGAGCGACGCCAATAGCCTCGTCGGAGCGTCTGCTGGTCAGGTCAGCGACCTTTTTGAGCGTCTCGCTGAAGATCACGCCAGCGCCGCACGCTCCTCCCTTTACCGGATGCTCGCGCTGCTGATCGCGGCAACCGTCGCTGCGGTTGTCATGGTCGGTCTCATCGCCAAGGGCATTTCGCTCCGGCTTTCGAACCTGGTCCGCGCGATGGATCAAATCAGCCATAAGGATTTGAGCGTAGAAGTCCCGTATCTCGCCGACAGCAACGAAAACGGCATGATCGCGAGTGCGCTCGCACGCTTCAAGGAAGCCGTCATCGAAAATAAGTCGATGACCGACGCCGCCGTCGATGCAGCCAAACAGCAGCAGGAGCAGAGCGAGCACTATGCGAAAGAGCATGAGCGCTTCATGGACGCGTTCACCAGCGCGGCCGAGCGTATAGCGAGCGGCGACTTCACGCATCGGATTACCGAGAAGGTCATCCCGGAGTACGAGGCTATCATCAGCCAGATGAACCTGATGATGGGTCAGCTCGAAGCCGCGCAAGCCTCTAAGATCGAGGCGGAGGGCCAGATCAATGTCGTGGTTCAATCGCTCGGAACCTCGCTGTCGGAACTCGCGCAAGGAAACCTCGAGACCTCGGTATACGCCGACATCGCTCCGGAGTTCGCGAAGCTGAAGACAGACTTCAACTCTGCGGCTTCCCAGCTGAGAAGCACGATCGAGCTCGTGAAAAAAGGTGCCGCCAGCATCAAGCTCGGTACCGAGGAAATATCGCAAGCCTCCGACGATCTTTCGCGGCGCACGGAAAACCAGGCCGCAAGTCTTGAGCAGACGGCAGCTGCCGTTAAGGAGATCACGGATACCGTCAACAAGACGGCTCGCGGTGCTACCCATGCTCGGGAAACGGTGTCGATTGCCAAGGCAGACGCCGAGAAGAGCGGAGAAATCGTTCGCAAAGCAATTTCGGCGATGAACGGCATCGAGAGTTCGTCGAAGCAGATCAGTCAGATCATCGGCGTCATCGACGAGATCGCGTTCCAGACGAACCTGCTCGCTTTGAACGCTGGCGTCGAAGCAGCACGTGCCGGCGACGCTGGCCGAGGCTTCGCGGTCGTCGCATCCGAAGTGCGAGCCCTGGCGCAGCGTTCTGCCGAGGCGGCAAAGGAGATCAAAGGTCTCATTTCTGCTTCGACCGGACAGGTCGCACAGGGAGTTCAGCTCGTCGGTGAGACCGGCTTGGCGTTGACTCGTATCGTGACCCAGGTCGCGGAAATCAACACCATCGTCACGGACATCGCCACCAGCGCCAACGAACAGGCGCACGGACTTGAGCAAGTCAACACGGCCGTCAACGAGATGGATCAGGTCACGCAGCAGAACGCCGCGATGGTCGAAGAAGCGACGGCTGCAACGCAAACGCTCGCTCAACAGACCGAAGATCTCGTTCGCCTCGTAAGCCGCTTCAGCACAGGCGACGAGACGGTCATCGAAATGTCGACCCGGCGCGAACAGCCGAAGTCGCTGCCCCGCCCGCAGCGCGCGCCTGCAAAGTCGAAGATTGCTGCTGCCGGAGGCATGGGCCGGCGCAATGTGGCCTCCTCTGACGCCGGCTGGGAGGAATTTTAATGGCGCGCGCTAAAGCGAAAGCGGGCGCCAACGGTCCCCGTACGAAGAGCGCGGCGCGTAAGACTGCAAAGTCGAACCGTAAGGATGGTGCGGACGTCGCGCAAATAATGGAAGTGGCCGCCGAAACGCCAAGCCCCGTTGAAGACGCCAACCTCGTCCTCCCGGATTCATGCGATTCGTCGTCGGCGGCCGCCCTCAAGGATCTGCTGGTCGCTCGTCGTGGCGCTCCGCTGGTCGTTGACGCGAGTCAAGTGAACCGGGTCGGCGTGCAGGCGTTGCAGGTTTTGATGGCCGCGGCAAACACCTGGCGCGCCGATGGCCAGAGCTATGCGGTGACAAATCCGAGCGCCGCTCTTCTCGACACGATCGCGCTCGTTGGATTGTCGGGCGACCAATTTCTTCTCGAAGGATTTTCCCCATGATGCAAACGATACTAACCGTCGACGATTCCCGGACGATGCGCGACATGCTGAAAATGGCACTCGCAGAAGCGGGCTTCAATGTCGTGCAGGCTGTTGACGGCGTTCATGGCCTGGAGGTGCTTCAGACATCCATGCCGGACGTTATCGTAACCGACATCAACATGCCGAAGATGGATGGTTTCGGACTTATCGAGGCTGTGCGGAAAGATAGCCGCTACCGCAGAGTGCCGATCCTTGTTCTCACCACCGAGAGCGATGCCGCGAAGAAAACGCGCGCGAAGGAAGCTGGTGCGACAGGGTGGATCGTAAAGCCGTTCGAACCGACGAAGCTGATTGCCGCTATCCGCCGTGTCGCCGCCTAATTCGAAATAAAAGAGCATAAACGATGACCGTCGATACGATGGCCGCAATCCGCCAGACGTTCTTCCAGGAGTGCGAAGAGCAACTCTCGGAAATGGAACTCGGCTTGCTTGCAATGGACGAAGGCAACGCCGATTCCGAAACGGTCAATGCCGTCTTCCGCGCAGTCCACTCGATCAAGGGAGGCGCGGGCGCTTTCAAGCTGACGGCGCTCGTGCAATTCGCGCATACGTTCGAAACGGCACTGGATTACGTGCGAAGCGGCAAGCTTCACCCGTCCGCCGATGTAATGAAAGCGATGCTCCGCGCCGCTGACGTTCTGGCCGATCTCGTGGCGGCATCTCGTGACGGCAAGGAAATCGACGAGTCGAGCTACGCGGGCGTCGCTGCAGACGTTAAAGCGCTGACGACAGTCGAAGGCGAGGAAGAAGTCGAGGAAGTCATCGAGTTCCAGCCGACGGTCATAGATTTCGGTCTTCCCGATGTGGCGCCGGAGCCCGCCGCGGCGCCAGTACATGAATATCGTGTCGGCTTCACGCCTCGGCCGGAACTCTACCTCAATGGAAACGAGACGGTACTGATCGTCCGAGAGCTTTCGCGACTGGGCAATGCCGAAGTCAGCTGCGATGTGTCCGCAGTGCCGGATCTCGATACGATCGATCCCAACGGCGCATATCTCTCTTGGAACATCAAGCTTTCATCGGAAGCACCGATCGAGGCCGTTCGCGAGGTGTTCGAATTCGTCGACGGAGAAGCCGAAATCTCAGTCGAAGCCGATGGTCAACCCGAAGTTTCGGACGCAGCTATTGCCGCGCTGTTGGCGCAGGCGCTCGGCAACGCGCCCCCGGCAGAAGCCGAACCGGCCGCGACCGAAACGAATTCTGAAGAACATGTACAACCGGCCCCCGCGCCAGTCGAAGTGATTGCGAGCGAGACATCTGCTGCGCCTCAAGTGGCAGAGGCGTCAAAAGCCGTCGCCGTCCAGACGCAGACGACCATCCGCGTCGAGTTCGATCGTGTCGACCGGCTGATCAATCTCGTCGGCGAGCTTGTTATCAATCAGGCGATGCTGTCTCAGCGCGTCATCGAAGCGAATTTCGCCGGTTCATCATCGGTCATCATCGGTCTCGAAGAACTGGAGCAGCTGACGCGCGAGATACAGGAAAGCGTGATGGCGATCCGCGCGCAGCCTGTTAAGCCGCTCTTTCAGCGCATGTCGCGCATTGTGCGTGAAGTGGCGGATGCCACGGGCAAGCAAGTTCGCCTGAAAACCGACGGCGAAGCGACGGAAGTCGACAAAACCGTCGTGGAGCGTCTGGCGGAGCCGCTGACGCACATGATCCGCAACGCGGTCGATCATGGCATCGAATCGCCCGAGGAGCGCATTGCAGCCGGGAAGTCCCCCGAAGGGAACGTTCGTTTGAGCGCTGCTCACCGTTCGGGCCGGATCGTCATTGAGATTTCGGATGATGGCGCCGGCATCAATCGGCCGAAGGTACGCGCATCCGCGATCAAGAAGGGCCTGATATCGCCCGACGCGCAGCTTTCCGATAGCGATATCGATAATCTTCTCTTCCTACCTGGCTTCTCGACCGCCTCCACCATCTCGAACATCTCAGGCCGCGGCGTCGGCATGGACGTCGTCAAGCGCTCGATCTTGGCACTCGGCGGCCGCATATCGATCTCGTCGCGACCGGGGCTTGGCTCGACGTTCTCGATGAGTCTGCCGCTGACGCTCGCCGTCCTCGACGGCATGGCCGTGTCGGTCGCAGGCCAGACGCTCGTCGTGCCATTGACGGCGATTGTCGAGACATTGAAGCCGAAGAAAGGCGAGATTCATGCCATCGGCGCAGACAGCCGGGTCATGGCCATCCGCAATACTTTCGTACCGCTCATTGATGTCGGAACGCAGATGGGCTTCCGCGACACGCCGGCAGACCCGGAACGCAGCGTGGCGATACTGGTCGAGACCGGCGGCGGCGCGCGCAACGCTCTCTTGGTCGACTCGATCCAGGATCAGCGCCAAGTCGTCATCAAAAGTCTCGAAGCAAACTACGGCACAGTTGAAGGTATCGCGGCCGCCACGATTCTCGGCGATGGCCGCGTAGCACTTATTCTCGACGTGGACGCTTTGGTCACGGGTTCGTTCGAAGAGCAGCTCGGCGGCGACGTGCACTATGGAACTGGAGGATAATGATCATGCAGGACGTCGGTTCATCAGCCAACTCCGCAAACCGCGAGTTCGTCGCTTTCCGCGTGGGAGCGCAGGAATTCTGCATCGACATCATGGGTGTTCGCGAAATCCGTGGTTGGACGCCCGCAACGCCGTTGCCGCACGCCCCCGCTTACGTGCGCGGCGTAATCAACCTGCGCGGCGCAGTTCTTCCGATCGTCGATCTCGCCATGCGGTTTGGTATCGGCCTCACCGAACCGACAGCGAGAAGCGTCATTATCGTCGTGCAGGTCTATCAGCAGGTCGTTGGCCTGCTGGTGGACGCAGTTTCCGACATCCTGACCACTTCCGAAGCCTCCATGCAGCCGACGCCTGACGTCGCGTCGGATCTGGCAAAAACTTTTGTCAAAGGCGTCTATGCTGTTGAAGGCCGCATGATCAGCATCGTCACGCTGGAAAGCGTGCTGCCGATAAGCGCCAAGGCGGCCGCATGACATCGGCATTGGGGAGTTCCTCGTCGCGCGATTCCGGAGCTCTCGTAACAGGTGAGTTCGCGTTTTCGGCCGCAAATTTCCGCGAGATAGCAGACATCGCGAAGGCGGAAGCCGGCATTGACCTGCCGCAGTCGAAGGCGACTCTCGTATATTCGCGGCTTGCAAAGCGTTTGCGGGCGCGAGGGATCGCGACATTTACAGATTACTGCGCAACGGTACGCGCCGATGCAGACGAGCGCGGCAGCATGATCGCAGCGCTAACCACTAATGTGACGCGCTTCTTTCGCGAGCCGCATCACTTCGAGCATTTGCGCACCAAGATCATTGAGCCGCTTGCCGAGCATGCTCGCCGGGGCGATCGCGTCCGGCTTTGGTCGGCTGCGTGCTCGACCGGACAGGAGCCATATTCCATGGCGCTGACGGTGCTCTCGGTCATCCCCAACGCTGCATCGCTCGATGTCCGCATCCTTGCGACTGATCTCAATCCTCACGTCGTCGCGCATGGAAGGAAGGGGGAGTATCAGAAAGAGGAGGTGCGTGATGTGCCGCCGGATCTGCGCTCCAAATGGTTCGAGCCCGTGCCAGGTGACAGCCGCGGCACGATGCTGAAAATCTCCGACGAGGCACGCTCTCTCGTTTCGTTTCGTGAGCTCAATTTGATGGGGACCTGGCCGTTCAGCGGCCCGTTCGATGCGATATTCTGCAGGAACGTCGTCATTTATTTCGACCGCGATACGCAAAGCATGATTTGGAACCGTTTGGCGCGTCTGCTGCGTGACGAGGGCGCGCTGTACATCGGACATTCCGAACGTATGTCCGGACCCGCAGCCGCAATGTTGTCCAGCGATGGCATCACCAGCTATCGCAGGAAGGGCGGCAAGCCATCATGAGAAAAGTTAGAGTTCTCGTCGTCGACGATTCCTCCACCATGCGCGGGCTGATCGCCACAGCGCTGACAAAGGATCCCGATATCGTCGTTGTGGGCGAGGCCGAGGATCCGCTTCAGGCGCGTCAGGCCATCAAGGCGCTCAACCCTGATGTTGTCACGCTCGACGTCGAGATGCCGAATATGAGCGGCCTGGAATTTCTCGAAAAGATCATGCGGCTTCGACCGATGCCGGTCATCATGGTCTCGACCCTGACGAAACGCGGTGCCGAGGAAACGCTTAAGGCTCTCGAGATGGGCGCGATCGACTGCATAGAAAAACCGCGTCCGGGAAATGAGCACAGCTTCGAAGAGCTGCCATACAAGGTCAAGATCGCAGCCTCTGCCCGCGTGAAGCCACTGGTCAGAACGGAAGACAGCCATCGGCAGGCAAGAGGCAGCCAATCGGCACATGAGTCGTATGTGTCTGACGGCCGCGTGCTTGCGATCGGCGCTTCGACTGGTGGCGTTGAAGCTCTTCTGGAACTGCTGTCCGGATTTCCCGAGAATTGTCCGCCGACAGTCATAACTCAGCACATGCCGCCGGCATTCACGCACAGCTTTGCTGACCGTCTCGATAGACTCTGCGCACCGAAGGTTCAGGAAGCGACCGACCGCGCAAAGCTCTTGCCGGGAAACGTTTTTCTCGCGCCGGGAGGAACGCGCCACCTCGAAATCACGCCGGATCTTCGGTGCCGTTTGAAGAGCGGCGAACGTGTCAACGGGCATTGCCCGTCGGTGGACGTGCTCTTCAACTCCGTAGCGCGCTCTTGCAAGGGGAACGCAGTCGGCGTCATCCTGACCGGCATGGGAAAGGACGGCGCGGCGGGCCTGCTCGCAATGCGTCAGGCTGGTGCGAAAACATTCGGCCAAAACGAATCCAGCTGCATCGTCTATGGAATGCCGAAAGCGGCATTCGAAGTCGGTGCCGTTGAAAATCAGCTGTCCCTCGACCGCCTTGCGGCAGCGATAATTGCAGAAACGTCAATGAAGAAGAAACACTAGGAGGCGAAAATCATGCCCTCAATGCAGCAATTGCAGATTCTGGTCGTTGATGACACGTCCGTCAGCCGGGCGCTTCTAACCGACGGTCTTGATCAGATCGGGTTGAAGAACTTCAAAGTCGCCAAAGACGGCGAAGAGGGGCTGAAGATGATGATGACGGCGCCCTGCCATCTCGTCATTTCGGACTACAACATGCCCAAGATCGACGGCATTCAGCTTTTGCGTGCGCTGCGCCAGCATGCGCCCACAAGCAAGGTCGGCTTTATCCTTGTAACGGGTAAGGGCGACAAAGCTCTTATCGACGAAGGCAAGAAGTGGGGCCTCAATAACTTCCTCGCTAAGCCGTTCGCTGTGCCACAGCTCAAAACGTGCATCGAAGCTGTTGTCGGTAAGTTGACATGACGTCCGCCGTAAAGACGGAAAATCGGGTCCACATAATTCAAGGCGAGTTCTTCGTCACCAGCGACCGGAATGTCATGGTGACGACGATCCTCGGGTCTTGCATCGCTGCATGTATTCGCGATCCGCTCGCGGGAGTCGGCGGTATCAACCACTTCCTGCTTCCGGGCAATCTCAACGGTACGTCGGGAGCAGACGAACGCATGGGCGTCCATCTGATGGAAATGCTCGTCAACGGCCTCCTGAAGGCCGGTGGCCGGCGTGATCGGCTGGAGGCGAAATTGTTCGGAGGCGCCCGGACGGTGCGCTCTCACTCCGACATCGGAAAGCACAACGCGGAATTCGCGCAACGCTTTCTGAAAGCCGAAGGTATTTCCTACGTCGGTGGCAGCACCGGCGGTTTACAGGGGCGGCGCATTCAGTATTGGCCGGTTTCAGGACGTGCGCGGCAAATTTTGCTCGCGGGTCCAGCACAAATCGAAAAGCCCGTGCAGATGCCCGCTGCAACTGTCGATGTCAACGCCGGCGAACTCGAACTTTTCTGATCGTTTTTTTGGGGGGACTGGACGAGATGAACGACGGCAATCGACAGCAAGATGGATCGCGGCTCACAGGTGTGCCCGTACCGGAGATCTTGACGACGGTCTCTGAAGAAGTGCGGATGATGTCGGATACCGCCAGCGATCTTCAGGATCTTATCAGCAACCTCGTCGTGGCCGGAGCGTTCGGCGGCTCGCAATCCCTGTACGAGCTGCAAAGTCTCGATAGGCTCTGCCAGAATCTTGGTGCGGTTGCCGACTTTCTCGCTGGCATCTCGAAAAGCTCGTCCCTCGATTGGAAGGTCGACATTGCCGATGCCGCTCACGCGGTAAAGCTCGCCGATCTTTCTGATCGGTTGACCGGGCGGCAGACGGCAAGCGATCCGTCCAATGAAGAGACGGGCGAGTTCGATGATTTCGGCAATTGGCCTATGACGGGCTGACCCGCTTAGGATCCGACGAATTCGCGTGCGGCTGCAAGCGACGCAAAGCGCCGTCGCCCGATAAGCGTATCGATCTCGATGGATCCATCGTCATATTCAAGATATTCGCGGCCAGCGAGCTTTCCGCCAATGACGGGCTTTCGCGGCTCCGGCAGCGGCGGTGGTACCGTTGCGGCAGGCAGCGCAGGCTTGCGTGCGTCGCTAGCAGGTGCTTGCCAGAAATTGAGTTGCTGCCCGATGCGGATCATTGACCCGCGGCGCTCGATGATAGGAGCGAGCTTCATCGTCACCGCAGCGATCAGGATGCTTTGCATGACGGCGAGCGCCATCAGTCGATGAATCCAGATCTCGGGCTCATCGGACAACAGCGCCGAATAGCCGATCGCAAAGATCAGCACCGATAAAAGTCCAAGACCGGCGAATATCGCGAAGGCGGCCATTCCTCCGTGCTGCCGCGCAGTCACCGGCTTGCCGGAAAGCCCGGCGTCGCGTGCTAGCCGAAGTTTGAGCTCGGCGGCTGTTTGGCGGAAAACGGCATCGAAGCCGAAGTTACTATCGATTGCGCTCATTGTTTTTCATCATGTCCGCTTTTGAGAGATAGGTCCAACTATCGATCATGATGTCCTTGATCACATCCCGGCCGAGCCGCTTGTTGGCTCCAGCCGCGATGTTGGCCGCCAGATCTTTGATGGCCTGCTTGCGTCCGGTTCTGATGTCGTTCGGCGTGGTCTCGTAGATCTGCCGAAACGCTTCATCGGCCACGAACACTTCCGGTTGGATAGTGCTGAGTTTTACAAGTTCGGTATCCGCCGTGAACTGCATGCGTGTCACGACATAACCCATGACTTCGCCGTTGGTCAGGATCGGTACGCTGACCATGTGAGTTTTCATCATCTGCAGCTTGGGGCCCGTGTCCTTCGCCGTATCCGTCTTCGCACTGGACTTCCATGAAACGGCGCCATAGACGCCGCCGATCGTGGAGAGACAGGCGATGAATGATAGGACGAGGAGTCGGATCACGTCGGGCTCCGTTGCGGTCCGATGTGACGAGTATAAGTGCCGTCCGATTCCGCGCTCTGGATGGCGAGGGACAGCATCGCCGTGATTTCCTTGACCGCATCGAGGTGAAGGCAAATCTTGCGAAGATTGACGGCGAGCTTGGCGCGGAAGGCCTGAAGCTGCAGATTGAGTTCGTCATCGACGTCGGCCGGTTTCAACCGCCGCATGGCCTGGCTGAGATCGACGAGGCCCTGGCTCTTGCGATCGTTCGAAGCCTTGAGATCGAAGTTTGGCGCTTTGTCCAAAGCAGCGATTTCCTCGTCGAGGCAACTGTCGATACGCTGGATCACCTGGATCACAAGTGCGCGCGCGGCTTCGATGTCGTGCGTAACGGCGCGGCTGGGAATCACCGTCCGTAGACCGCGACCGCTTTGCACAACAGCGCCGGCGCGCGCGACGGCTGCGGACGAAGGTTGTTGAGATCCGGCTTTTGCTTCCGCCGCCGCATTGCTCATTTTACTGTCCTCTGGAACCGTCGGGTTCCGGTTTGATAATCATTTGCGCGATGCCGATCGTTCCCGATTTCGACAGAGTGGTCGCTAAGGTATCCACCATCATTCCCCGCCATACCGTTCCCGCGGTGCCATCGCCGAAGAGAGATTCCGAATCCTTCGGCATGCACTCTTCCAGCATCTGCCGGAGATACATTGCCTCGAACTGTTGGCCGGCTTCCTTGGCCTTGCTCTTCTGCGTCTGTCCGGATTGTTCCTGCGCGGCGGTGGCCCCGACCGATCGAACGTCGGCAGATGGCGTCGGCCGGACTGTCTGTCGGGCGGTCCACATGGCCTGATCGGCGGCAGCTGTGGGCGAAATGATAGGCATAGCTCGTTTCGGTTGCGGAAGATGAAATCTCACGATGAACGAGTAGACTTACCCCGGCCTTGCGCCGTCGTAGCTTGCTGAAATTCGAGCAAAGCCTCGAGTTCCCGCTGCTCGGACTTGCGGGATTCCTCGGCTCGGACGTCAGCCAGCAAGGAATTCGCCGCACGCGTACGGGCTGCAGCCGCGGCATAGCGAGCGAGCACCGCCGCATGTTCGTTCGAGAGACGTTGAAGGCGCCGCTGAATGTTCCCAAGGCTCCGCGACATCAGCGCCAGAAAAGGCTCGTGGACCGCGGAAGGATTGGCGAGGGTGGCGACGATCTCTTCCTGCGAGCTCCGAAGCTCACTGATTTGGCGCGTCAATTCGCCGACCCTGGCTCTCTCGGTGGTCTCGAGATCATGAAAGACGTCGACGAGCCGACGGACCTTTTTCGATGATCTAGCCATTTTGGCCAAGATTCTGGATTGCCTGCGTCACCAGGGCGGAAAAAATCTCCATGGCCGATTTGTCGATCTGCAGCAACAGAAAGAGACCGCCGAGCACGACGAACGGCGTCGATACGAAATAAATCGGTATCTGCGGCACCATCTTGTTCAGGAAGCCGAACGCGAGATTGACCGTCAGAGAATAGACAATGAGCGCAGCGCTTAGCTGCAGCGTCAACTTGAAGGCGATCCCGACCTGCCCGACGATCGTCTGCAGATTTGGCGGCGCCGCGATGGCTACCCCGACTTTGAAGGCGTCGTATGACCGTTCCAGCATCCGAATGACGTTGATGTGCTGATTAGTGATGAAAAAAAGCACGACGGCGGGTGTCGTTATGAGAGACGCGAATGGCGAAGAAGGGTCGTTGTTGTCGATTGAACGAGAGAAGACCGATCCGTATCCGGCCAAGTTCGCCATGGCCGTCGCGACGAACTCGAGGGCCATGAATAGAACGCGCACCAGAAATCCGAGAAGAATTCCGGTTGAGGTTTCGATCATGATCATGCCGAGCAGGTTGCTCGGTGTTTCCCCCGCCGACGGACGAACGGAATCGTATACGAGCGGCGTAATGGCGAGAGAAACTGCGATGGCAACGAAAAGTCGAAGTTGAACCGGAATGCGCTCGCTCGAAAGTCCGGGCAGCAGCATGAAGCAAGCGCCCACGCGACAGAAGACAAGGAACGGAACCAGAATGGTTTCGTGAGTGAACTCGGTCATGAAACGGAGCCGAGCGACTGAATCTGGACGCCGCGGCTGATCTCGAGATGAGAGAGGACAGGCAGCGTTCCGTAGAGACGCTCCGTAACCGTGTGAACGTAGGGGCGCGTCTCCGCGGCAGTTACGAGTACGAACTGATGGCCAGCGTCCATGAGCGGCTGAACCATTCGGCTGAGATCGCCTCCGAACTGCTCGATGAGACGCGGCTCGATGTCGAACTCGACGACTTCGCCCTTGGCATCGCGCTTGAGCGCTTGATGGAAGGCAAGCTCCCAGCGATTTCCAAGCCGCACGACCTTGAGATAGTTGCCTTCGCTGAGATCGCCGCAAATCTGGGACGCGAGGCGCATGCGCACGTGTTCGGAGATTTGCTCGGCCTTGCGCGAGAACGGTGCGATCTCCGCGACGGCTTCGAGAATGAGGTGCAGGTTCCGGATCGAAATGCGCTCGGCGAGCAACATTTTGAGGACGCTCTGCAGGCCGGAGTACGAGATCTGTGCCGGGCAGATTTCTTCCAGCAGCTTGCGATACTCGGGGTCGAGCCGCTCGAGAAGCGCGCGAAGATCGCGATATGAAAAGAGCTGCGCCAAGCTGTTGCGTATGACTTCGGCAACGTGCGTGAGAAGCACGGATGTATTTTCGACCGGAACGAAACCGTCGCGCTTCAGCGCGTTCGTGAAGATGTCCGGTATCCACAAGGCCTTCATGCCGAATGCCGGTTCGCGCGTCTCGTCGCCCGGCGCCTCGGGCTTTGGGCCGTCGCCGACGACGACGAGCACGTCCCCGAGCCGAAGCTCGGCAGTCGCGATCACCGTTCCATGAACCTTGATCTGATAGCTCTTCGGCGGAACGGAAAGATCTTCGACTAGCTTGATGTCCGGAACGACGAAACCATACTGCTTGGCGAACTTTCTCCGCATCTTGGCGACGCGCTGAGGCAGATCGCTGGTCGTACGCATCAGGACGGTAGAAATCTGCTTGCCGAAGCAGATCTCGATTTCCGTTGTCTTCAGCTGTTCGCGGATGGACTGACGCGATTGCTCTTCGGCGGACGGAACTTCGCTCTCGGATCGTGCTTGGGATGCAGCTTGCGCGCTTTCTTCTCTCTGGCGAACGACTCGCATGCTGATGAATGCGAGGGCGCCGCCGATAGGGGCGAATACATACCAGGGCAGGCCCGGCGCCAGTGACAGCAGCAACATCACGCCGCCTGTAACCATCAATGCGCGGGGATAGTTGCCAAGCTGGCTGACGATGATGCCTTCGGTCGAGCCCTGCGTGCCGCCTTTCGACACGAGAAGACCGGCGGCCAGCGCCACAATGAGGGCGGGCATCTGAGTGACGAGGCCGTCGCCCACGGAAAGCAACGTAAACGTCTTCGCTGCTGTATCGAATGACAGGTCATGCTGCGTGACGCCAATGATGATCCCGCCGAAGACGTTGACCGCCGTGATGATCAACCCGGCGATGGCGTCACCGCGAACGAACTTCGAGGCGCCGTCCATGGCGCCGAAGAATTGGCTTTCTTCTTCGAGCTCCCTGCGTCGCCGGATGGCTTCCTTTTCGTCGATCGAGCCGGCCGCGAGATCGGCGTCGACCGCCATCTGCTTGCCGGGCAGCGAATCGAGCGTGAAGCGCGCGCCGACCTCGGCGATACGCGTCGCGCCCTTCGTGATGACGACGAAGTTCACAGTAATCAAAATGATGAAGACGATGATGCCGATGACGAAATTGCCGCCCATGACGAACTGGGCGAAACCTGCGATGACGTGGCCGGCGGCGTTCGGTCCCTCGGCGCCTTGCGAGAGAATAAGTCGCGTCGTCGCGACGTTGAGCGACAGTCGGAGCAGCGTCGCGATCAGCAAGACGGTCGGAAAGGCGGAGAATTCGAGCGGCCGGCGTATCCACAATGCGACCATCAGGATGACGATCGACAGCGCAATGGACAAAGCCAGCCCAAGATCGATCATGAACGCCGGAAGCGGCAGGAACAGGATCATCAGAATGGCGATGACGCCCACCGCTAGACCGGCGTCGCGTTGACCCAATTTTAGGTCGACGCCGCTCTCAACGGCTTTCGTGGCTGCCATGATCGAAAAAATCCCCCAAGCTTTGGGGGCGAGCTTCCTACCCGAACCTTGCGCGAGGTCGTCATCGGTCGCCAAACAGCGGAGAAAAACGCGGAAATAAGAAATTTATACGGAATTCAAAAGGATGGTTGGTGCCATTGCATCACCAACCCGTCATGGTGACAGGTCTCTCGGTGCCGGGACGGGTCTATTTTGCGGCTTCGACGGAATGCACCGGCGTTTGAACGGGTGCAGCCTTTGGTTCGCCCTTGGCAGCGTCGAGCCGGCCGCGGCCAATGCCGGAATAGCTGAGCCCGAGTTCGCGAACGGCGTCGGCATCGAAGACGTTTCGCAGATCAACGATGGTCTTGCCGGCCATGCGCGCCTTGAGCGCTTCGAGATTGAGTGCGCGGTACTCGTTCCACTCCGTCACGACGACGAGCACGTCGGCGCCTTCCGCAGCCTGATCGGCACTATCGCACCAGACGATGCCGGGCAGCAAAGGCTCGGCATGACGCCGGCCCTGCGGATCGCAAGCCCGAATGGTCGCACCGCGTTCCTGCAGCATGGGCACGATGACGAGGCTCGGCGCGTCGCGCATATCGTCGGTGTTCGGCTTAAAGGTCAGACCCAGGACCGCGATCGTCTTGTTGCGGACCGAACCCCCGGCAGCTTCTTCGACGCGGATCGCCATGGCGAGCTTACGTTCGTGGTTGACGCGTTCGACCTGCTCGATGATCGACACCGGCGCTCTCGCCTCCCGTGCCGTACGGATAAGGGCCGAAACGTCCTTGGGAAAACAGGAGCCGCCGTAACCCGGCCCCGGATGAAGAAACTTATCGCCGATACGCCGGTCCTTGCCGATTGCAGAGGCAACCTCCTGAACGTCGGCGCCCACGCTTTCGCAGAGGTCCGCAATCTCGTTGATGAAGCTGATCTTAAGCGCCAGGAAGGCGTTGGCCGCGTACTTCGCGAGTTCTGCCGATTCACGCTCGACGAACATCACCGGTGAGCCGCGCAGCGCCAGGGGCTTGTAAAGCCGCTCCATCACGTCGCGCGCACGATCGTCATCGGTGCCGACGAGGACCCTATCGGGATGCGTGAAGTCCTGTATCGCCGATCCTTCGCGGAGAAACTCGGGGTTGGAGCAGATGGCAACGTCGGCATCGGGACGCTTTGCCTTGAGACGCCGCTCGATCTCGCGGCTGGTTCCAACCGGCACGGTGGATTTCGTCGTGACGACCGTGAAGCCGTTTAAATGAGGGGCAGCCTCTTCGACGGCTGAGAACACATAGGAAAGGTCGGCATACCCGTCGCCGCGCCGCATCGGCGTTCCAACCGCCAGGAAGACGACGTCGGCGTCCGCAACGGCCGGTGCGAGCTTCTCCGTGAACACCAGGCGGCCGGCTTTGATGTTTCGCTCCAACAAAGCGTCAAGTCCGGGCTCATAGATGGGGGAACGGCCCGCCTTGAGGTCTGCAAGCCGGTTCGGGTCCTTATCGACGCAGGTAACGCTCCAGCCGAAGTCGGAAAAGCAGGCGGCAGAGACGAGCCCGACGTACCCCGCGCCGACCATACAAATCTTCATACTACAGGCCCCCCTTCCCCTGCTGAATTCGTGCGCCGACCCTGACGAGGTGTAGCATCGGATCGGTATGTGGGAAATTGCCACGCCGGTGCATGGCATTGCCCGAAAACCCCCAGATATCCGGCCAGTAGCGGGAAAAGATGGCGATCCTCGCACCGTGTCCGATCAAATGAACGTAGTTCGGCGTTTATAGCGGCCTCGCCCGGCGGGGCAACGTTTGGCGCCTGACCTCATAAGCATCGAAGTTCTTGTTATTTGACCCGAAGCCTCGATCAAGGCTTTCATGCGTCTGTCGGCACGCTGCTGTGCCGGCCGCGGTGATTTCGAAAGCGACTTGCGCCGCGTCATCAAACGCTAAGCCCTACGAAGTGCTCGTGGGCTCCGCAATGGAGACCGCTATGAAAAACCTAGACCCTCGCTCTAATGCCTCTCGCGCGATGATGATGGGCTGCATGTGTATGCCCGGCTGCTGTTGAGATCACGCAGCCCGGACTGAGCCATTTCAATCGAACAATCGCACTTAAGAGGACGCTGGCGACCGCCGGCAGAGCAAAGACATGTCTAAATCTTACGTCATCGAGGTCGGCGACGACCAAGCAGGACTTATTATCCGTGAAGAAGGGGAACACGAGTATCTCTTCCACGCGGCACTTAACGAATACAGCGCGCTCGAAGGGCGCCGCTTCGCAAATCCGCTTCTCGCGGAACGCGCAGCGATCGCTCATTCGGTAAGCCGGCGTCGTCGCCGCGCCTCGGGCCGCGTCGCGGAGGCGTTCGCCCTATGAGCCGAAGCAACAACACATCTAGCCAGCCGGCGGTTGAGGCACAGCAGGTGAATGATTTGGCGAGACCCTTCACATCGGCCCCGTCGCGACACCTGACGTTAGTGGTGAACCGCGACTGGGACCTCGACCCCGTTCCCGCGTTCGCGGCGATCGGACCATCGACTGACTTCTAAAGCGCAGGCTAGCACGCTTGTCGGCGCTTCCTTCCTCCCTGGACCTGCTCGCCCACACTCTGCGATCGGGTTACTTGAGACCGGTGGCTTCATCGGCCGCCGGTCTCTCTTTCATTACCAAGACGGCGTCGCGATGCTGACAAAGCACGCGATGTCTTCTCAGTTCTTCGTGCCCAACAACACCCAGTCAAAGAACTCGGTACATAAAAAGGATCTGCATATGACGATCGGGCGGACGACATCGCGGTTTGGTTTGGCGACGGCTCTTCTAATGGCGGTATCGCCCGGAGCGTTCGCGCAATCGAGCATTCTCAATGCTTCGTATGACGTCTCGCGTGAACTCTACAAGGAAATCAATCCGGCATTCGTTGCGAGCTGGAAGAAGTCGACGGGAAGCGACATTGGAGTCAAGCAAGCGCACGGCGGATCGACAAAGCAGGCGCAAGCCGTCGCCGAAGGCCTCGAGGCCGATGTCGTCACGCTCAATCAGCCGACGGACCTCGATTTCCTCGTGAGCAAAGGCGTTATTGCGAACGACTGGCGTACGAAATTCCCCAACGGCGCCGCACCCTACACGACCACCACGGTCTTTCTCGTCCGCAAAGGCAATCCCAAGGGAATCGCCGATTGGGATGATCTGGTGAAGTCCGGCACGTCAGTCGTAATTCCCAATCCGAAGACCTCAGGGAACGGACGCTATACCTATCTCGCGGCTTGGGGCTATGCAGTCGACAAGCTCGGTTCAGACGAAAAGGCGCGAGATTTCGTTGCCAAGCTTTTCGCCAACGTTCCGGTATTCGACGGCGGCGGACGCGGTGCCACGACAAGCTTTACACAGCGCGCCATCGGCGACGTTCTCGTGACGTTTGAGAACGAAGCCGCTCTCATCAAGGCCGAGGTCGATGGGCAGAACTTCGACGTCGTTTATCCCTCGCTCAGCGTCGAGGCGGCGCCGCCAATCGCGATTGTCGATACCGTCGTCGCGAAACGCAAGACAGCGGATGTCGCCAAGGCCTATCTCGATTTCCTTTATTCTGACGCGGCGCAGAGAATAATAGCCAAGCATCATTTTCGGCCGCGCAACGAAGCCGTGCTGAAGGAAGCGAACCTGCCGGCCATCAAAACCTTCTCGGTAGAAGACAAACTCGGTCCTTGGGCAACGGTCCAGAAAACGCACTTTGCCGATGGCGGCGTCTACGATCAGATTACGACCAAGCAGAATTGATCGGGTCTGCACACGCCTACGCACACAATTGGCAAGCCGCGACAACCTGCGCGGCTTGTTTCCTCCCATTCAGTCCCTCGTCGAAGCTTCAATTGACTGTTAGAAGCGCTACGGGACGCAGCCGTTCGCATTCGCGTCACCGGGACAAGGGAAATGGGGAGAGGTTCCGATGGGTGATCATTTTTGGCCGGCAATGTATCCGGGCCTGATAGTCGGAATCCTCTACGGCTTATCGCTGCGCGGAGTATTCAATACGGTCGTCGCCGCACTCGGCGGTCTGGTGGGCGCAGCCATCGCCTACGCGGGGTTACTCGCAGTCGACCTCAACGACGGCCTGCCTTCTGTGATTGGCTTGGTTGTTGCAGCCTTCGCCGGCGCATACCTTTTGACGAACATTGCACAAAGGTTTCGCGTCTCCGGCACGAAATCCTGAGCGTCGCTGGCCAAGCGGCCTGAAATGCACATCTTCCGCGAAGGCTTGCGTTGCCGCGCGGTAGTTTTCCCCTATGTCATGGATGCGTCGCGTAACTGTCGTCGAAATTTCACTGAATCCTGGAATGCAGCGGTTGGATTTTTAACCGGGTAGGTGAGATGGCCGATTTCGTCACGGCGGCGGCTCTAATCTTCTGCGTAGCGGCTACGGCAACACATCTCGTATCGGTCGCACTGGCGTTATCGCGCGTTATGTCGTCTCGGACCCGCCCGCGCGGCTTGAGTGTCGAGCCCGTCAGCATCGTCCGGCCTGTGTGCGGTCTGGATCATTTCGACGAAATGACATTGCGCTCGACCTTCGAGCTCGCCGATGGCACCTATGAGGTCATTTTCTGCGCTGCTCGCGAAGACGACCCGGCAGTGCCATTCGTCCGGAAACTGATCGCGAAATACCCGCATATCGACGCGATGCTGCTCATCGGCGATGACAGGCCGACAAGCAATCCCAAGCTGAACAACATCGTCAAGGGCTGGGCAGCCGCGCGGTATCCCTGGATCGTTCTCGCCGACAACAATGTGTTGATGCCCGAGAACTACCTGGGTGATCTCTTCCGCAGCTTCGAGCCGGGCGTCGGTCTCGTTTGCTCGCCGCCCGTGGGCAGCCATCCGATAGGATTTTGGGCCGGACTCGAATGCGCGTTCCTCAATACGTATCAAGCCCGCTGGCAAAGCGCCGCCGATACGATCGGCTTGGGATTTGCGCAAGGCAAGTCGATGCTTTGGCGCCGCGATATTCTCGATGAGGCAGGTGGCGTCGAAGCGCTGGGCGCCGAGATTGCCGAAGATGCCGCCGCGACGAAGATCGTCCGCGCACATGGTCTCCGCGTGCGCCTTGTTGACCGCCCGTTCAAGCAGCCGCTGGGTCCAAGATCCGTAAAGCAGGTGTGGGCGCGACAAGTACGCTGGGCGAGATTGCGCCGCGTCACGTTTCCCGTTTTCTACGCGCCGGAAATTCTTTCGGGCAGCATGCTGCCGATCGCATCGGGCTTCGCGGCAGCTTCGAGCATCGGTCTCGATCCGCTGACGGTGCTCGCAGGCCTGATTGCAGTCTGGTACGGAGCCGAAGCGCTTTTGGCGAGCGTCGCGGGCTGGCACTTGAAATGGCAGTCGCCGATTGCGTGGATGCTGCGCGACGCACTGCTCCCGCTGCTCTGGGTCGAAGGCTGGGCCGGAGACACGTTCGTCTGGCGCGGCAACGACATGAGCGTCGCCAAAGCAGACGCGGCCAATTCAAGCCGCGAACTCGCCGTCACGTCGAAGAGCATGTAGGGGTGACGGCCGCGAGGTCCTACTTCGTGAGCGCTAGGGCCGGATCTGGTGAAAGGCCGACCGTGCGTCCTCCAAAGCCCGCCGCGTCGAAATATTTGGTCTCGCCCACAACCTGATAATTGAGGATCGTCCGCAGGCCCGAAGACGACGGTCCCGACACGATCGTCTTGCGCTCCCACGTCGGCACTGTTCCCGCCGGCAACGCTTCCGTCAGCGCTCTGCCGACGAGTTTGCCATGACTTTCCGGCATCAACCCGAGGATCGCAGCAATCGTCTGCCCGATGTCGGCGTTGCTCGCGGGCGCCTCGCTGACGAAGCCCTTCTTGAAGTCGGGACCGAACGCCGCCATGAAGTTGGCCGTATCGGCACGGCCGAAGCTGCCATGCATTCCTTGGCCTTGCTGCAGACCGGTGTCGGCGACCTCAGCGGTGCAGAGAACCGGTTCTGCGCATCCCGTCGACACGCTTTTGAAATTGACGACGATTGATGGCCGCGGCATCAGCGACGAGCCCCGAAGATTGATCGCGCTTAACGGCAGCGTACCGGCGAAAGTACCGAGGCTATCGTCGATAAATAGCCCGCTGACGTAGTCCTGCGTGAGCAGTGCATCGATCGTCCTCTTGGCCAAGCCCGAGTCGCCGCTCGGAATATAGATGAGATCCGAGCCGCCATTTGCCGCGACGACAAGCTTCGGCGCATTCGCATCTTCGCCGATCAGGCCGTCTGCGTTTTTCGGATGCGTTCCGCCTTCGACTTTGGCGTTCCCGGCTTCGGGATCGTAAAGCGGCAGGTTCAGAGCCGCCGCAATGTCGATCGCCAGAAATCCCGGAGGCAGCAACCCCGCAGGCACGTCCGCGTAGCTTGCGCGAGCCGCGGCGCTGGTTTCACTTTGTTTCGAGATCGTCGAGAAGCCGTGGTCCGCCGAGACGACGATATCGGTCGTGTCGGAAAGCTGAAGGTCGTCGAGCGTTCGCCGGATCGCGGCGAGGTTTGAATCGGCATTGCGGATCGCCGCCATCGACGTCGGTCCATTGATGCCGGGCTCGAGCTTCAACAGACTGTCGCCCTGGTTATGCTGTGTGCCATCCGGATCGCGCGACCAGAAGACGATGACGAACGGCTTTCCGTCGGATTTGAACTTCGGCAGAACGACCCTTGTCAGGGCGGCAGCGAAATACCCCTGCTGAACGACATTGGCGTCCTTCGTTCCGGGCTCGTGGGAATTTCCGCTCTCTTTGTTCGTAAGCCGGCTCGGAGCCTCCACCGGCAGCCCCTGCGCTTTGAGACCGTCGCTCACCCACGATGCGAGTGGAATGCCTGCAGGCGTCCCCGTCGCATCATCGACGATGACGCTTTCGCCGCCACCGCGCGACGTGTGATCGAAAACGAGCGTCGGGCCAATCTTGCCGATAGCAGCCGTGTTGAACCCGGCGCGATGCGCCACGTGAAGGATCGTCTCCTCGTCGATGAAGTTGCCGGCAAAATGCTCGTCGATATCACCGATCACGCTATCGTTCTCGATGAAGGACATTCGAGCCGAAGCGGCCGTGCGGATCGGAAAGCCCGCATAAAGCACATTTCCGAAAACGCTGGTGTCGCCGAGGTAGTGCCCGGTCGCCATGCCGCTGGAGTTCGGCATCGTGAACGTCGGAAAAAGCGAATGGCTGTTGGCGAAGTTGACGCCCTTGTCCCGAATGTCGGCAAACGTCGGTGCCGTCTCGGGCGTCACGATGCCGGCCCGCAGCCCGTCCGGAACAAACAGTACGACGTTGTGCCTGGGCGCGTCCGCAAAAGCGGGGACTGCACTTACGAGTTCGGCCAGACATGCAATCGCGATAAAATATTTGGTCTTCATCTTCGCTCACTCATTCGAAAAGGAAATTGCATTTTTTATATCGATAAGCCGCGAGCGTAACGCCCGACAATGAACCTCTGATGTCGCGCGGACCATCGCGAAACCGCGGGGACGGGAGCAGTCGATCCGTTCAGCCTTCGGCCGTGCTCTTCCGCGGTAGAAATATCCGTTCAATTATGCCACAAGACGCCCCTCAATAGCAGGCATAGGGGGGCCTCGTGCGCTTTCTCGTCTTTCAGCACATTGCGTGCGAGCATCCTGGCATCTTCCGTAAGTTTTTCGCCGCCGATGGCATTTCATGGGACGCTGTCGAACTCGACGAGGGCGAGGCCATTCCGGCGCTCGAAAACTATGACGCGCTTTGGGTGATGGGCGGACCCATGGACGTGTGGGACGTCGAGGAATGTCCGTGGCTCATCGAGGAAAAGCGTGCGATCCGGCGCTGGGTTCGCGACCTCGGCCGTCCTTTCGTCGGGCTCTGCCTCGGGCACCAGCTCCTCGCCGATGCGCTCGGCGGCACATGCGGACCGCAACGTCCTTCTGAAATCGGCATACTCGACGTCGCGCTGACGCCTGAGGCCGGCAGCGATCCGGTGTTCGGCGATCTGCCAAAGCGGTTCAAAGCGGTTCAATGGCACTCGGTGCGCGTGGCCCAACCGCCGGAAGGCGCTGTCGTGCTCGCGCAATCGGACGTGTGCCCGTGTCAGGCAATGCGCGTCGGCCGCAATGCCTGGAGCATGCAGTACCACGTCGAGATCGAGGAAAATACGATCGCGGACTGGGGCAATATCCCTGCATACGCCGCGGCTTTGGAGCGAACGCACGGACCGGGCGCACTGCCGCGTATGGCCGAGACGGCGAAACCTCACACGGCGAACTTCGCTGCCGATGCAGAAAAGTTCTATCGCAACTTCATGCGAGAAATCAGTTCGCGCTAACGCCCGGACCGAAATTATCGGCGCTCCGTGCGATGCCTCCAGCGAAATCGATTTTATCCAGAATGCGCCAAATGCGTTGCGTTCACTGATTGCTGTGATAGCTTGAAATACCGCTAACTTAGCGGCCTAATTGGTTGTGATTGGTACAGGGTCCGCATGTCCAAATTGGACACCGAGCAACTAACCGGAGCCGCAGCGGACGCAAATGTCTGCAGCGCCTGGCTTTGTCCCAGGCGCGATCCACTTTTCGGAATTATGCTGATCGTTTAGCGCCACGCGCCGGAGACCCGGTTCGTGGCGTTTGTCGTTTTATCACGTCGCACGCGGATCAAACTCAAGCATCGGGGGATGCGCATGGCAGCGACTTACGAACCAGCCACCGGGGCAGATTCCGGAAACACACTTCATCGAGCCATCGATTGGCGTGGCGCCTTCTGGGTGGCGAGCGGAGTGCCCGCTCTCGTCCTCTTCTCGATTGGCGGCATCGCCGGCACCGCGGGCAAGCTTGCCTTTGTTGTCTGGACTGTCTCCATGATCATGGGGTTCTTGCAGTCCTTCACCTACGCAGAGATAGCTGGGCTTTTTCCTAACAAATCCGGCGGTGCTTCGGTCTATGGCGCGACGGCTTGGCTCCGCTATTCCAAATTGATCGCGCCGCTATCAGTTTGGTGTAACTGGTTCGCATGGTCGCCGGTTCTGTCCCTCGGATGCGCAATCGCGGCCGGCTATATCTTGAATGCCGTCGCTCCGATTCCGGCCTTCACAGCTCAATCGCCGGAAGTCATCGCTTGGCTCGCTGATCCCGCGAATGCCGGTAAAGCTGCGGCGGACGCTATCACCGCCGTAACCGCGGTTCACACGCCAGCTATCCAATCGTTCAATGCACTGAGCGTTGCGGTGCCGGGTCTTGGAACGCTGAACTTCAACTCTTCCTTCTTCATCGGCGCCGTATTGATGTTGATCGTCTTCGCTATTCAGCATCGTGGCATCCTCGGCACCGCGAACGCGCAAAAGTACATCGGCCTCCTCGTCATTATCCCGATGTTGATCGTCGGAATCGTCCCGCTCATCAACGGCCAGTTCCACGCGTCGAATGTCGCGGGCCCGTATCTCCCGGGTACCGGTGATAACGTCGGATGGACGCTTTTCTTCGGCGCTATGTTCATCGCCGCGTGGTCTACCTACGCCTTCGAAACAGCAATCTGTTACACGCGGGAATTCCGCAATCCTCGAACCGACACGTTCAAGGCGATCTTCTATTCCGGGCTCCTTTGCCTACTGCTCTATATTCTGGTGCCCTTCACGTTCCAGGGCGTTCTCGGCGTCGAAGGAATGAAAGATCCCGGCATCGTGGCGGGCACGGGCGTCGCCGACGCCATGGCCAACATGGTCGCCAGCGGTAGCGCATTCATCAAAGAACTCTTCGTCGCGCTTATGATCTTGGCGCTGGTGCTCGCGATCATGACGGCGATGGCCGGATCATCGCGAACGCTCTACCAGGGCTCAGTCGATGGTTGGCTGCCGCGCTATCTCAGCCATACCAACGAGCACGGTGCGCCAACGCGCGCCATGTGGACTGACCTCGTCTTCAACCTGTTCCTGCTCGCGATCGCGTCCGACTCGGCCGGCTACTTCTTCATCCTCGCGGTATCGAACGTCGGCTACATCATCTTCAACTTCCTCAACCTCAATGCGGGTTGGATGCATCGCGTCGATAGCGGCCATATCGACCGCCCCTATCGCGCGCCGACGTGGCTGATCGGATTGAATACGGTACTCGCGTTCGTCAACGCGCTCTTCATGGGCGCGGGCGCGAAAGTCTGGGGCTATTCGAACGCGCTCTTGGTCGGCTTCATTTTTGCCGGACTCATCATCCCGGTCTTCGCTTTCCGGCACTACGTGCAAGACAAAGGTCATTTCCCGAAAGGCGCGCTCGAAGATTTGGGATTGACCGGTCAGGATCTCGGCGAGCGGAAAGCCGGCATACTTCCTTACGTGGCGCTGCTCGGCGGCCTCGCCGTCGTGCTCGTTGCGAATTGGTACTTCCAGATGCCGCCAGCGTGACGGAGGTCGGGCTGAGTTAGTGGCAACACGTCCTGCGAAGGGCCGAAACGCCGGACCCTCACACCGCCGCGAGTGATTAAATTCGCGGCGCGCTGATGTGCGCCGAATTCGATTCTGACTGTTTTCTTTTAACGAAAGGGGGAAAGCAAATTGCTCGAACTATGCTGCCGGAATAATCGGCGATTGCCTTGAATTTGGCCTTGTACGGATCAGGACAACAGCAGCATAATTCAAAAATTATCACTCACAGGAAAAATCGGGCGATGCCGATTTCCTACGTTGATGTCAACAAAGTTGGCTTGGAGGCTAACCAATGTACCGTTCTGTCAAACGTGTTTTGACCGGTGGAGCTTGTGCTGCGTTGCTGTCGTTGACGGGCCTGCCTCTAGCCATGGCGGCACCCGAATCCAATGATCCAATCAAGATCGCGCTCTTCGATTGGACGAGCGTCAATCTCAACGCCAAAATCCTCGGCGGCATTCTCACCAAGCTCGGCTACAACGTCGAATATCCGACAGCGGACTACCTTTCGAGCCTTACGACAGGTCTCACCAACGGCGATATCGATATCGGCGTCGAATTTTGGGACACGACCGCAGCTGAGGCCATGAAGGCATCGGACGCGACGGGTCAGACCGAACGTCTCGGCGCGCTTGGCCCCAAGGCGAAGGAAGAGTGGTGGTATCCGCTCTACATGAAGGAAAAGTGCCCGGGCCTCCCCGATTGGAAAGCACTGAAAGATCCCAAATGCGCTCAGGCATTTTCAACGGCCGATACGGCCCCGAAGGGTCGCTATCTCGGCGGGCCCGTAACGTGGGAAGGCTTCGATGACGAGCGTGTCGAAGCGCTTGGTCTGCCGTTCACTGTCGTGCACGCCGGAACCGACGGCGCGATGTTCGCGGAGCTGGATTCAGCATATCAACGCAAAGCGCCGATCCTGCTGTGGATTTACTCGCCGCACTGGGCGCCCGCAAAATATCAGGGCGAATGGGTGCAATTCCCGGAATACGAAGCGGCCTGCTACACCGACCCGAAGTGGGGCGTAAATCCGGACAAGAAATACGATTGCGGCAAACCGCACGGCGAAATCTGGAAGTACTCCTGGAAGGGCCTGAAGGATAAGTGGCCCGGCGCATACAAGGTCGCCAAGGCCTACACGATCGACGTCAACGAATTGAACAAGATGTCGGGTCAAATCGATCTCGAAGGCAAATCGATTGACGACGTTGCCGCCGCGTGGATCGCCGCCAATGAGGCGAAGTGGAAGGAATGGGCGAAGTAAGAACCGGATTTTTTCTTTGCCGCACGTACTGAAACGACCAGAACCGGCGGCCTTTTCCAAGGCTGTCCGGTTCTCTTTGTTTAGAAGCAAATCCCAAGCGAGCGCATGAGGCAATCTGGAATGAACGATCAAGCGCCGATGCGCAAAGAAGCGGAACTGACCGAAGACGACCGGCCGGTGAAGCTGCGATGCAAGAATGTTTGGAAGGTGTTTGGCGCCGGAGCTGAAAAGTTTCTTGCCGATCGCGCGGGCATGGTGACGTCGGAAAATCTCAGCGAGGCCAAGCTCGTCGGCGCCGTACGGAATGCGTCGATTGAAGTGAAGCGCGGCGAAATCTTTATTGTCATGGGCCTGTCCGGATCGGGGAAGTCCACGCTCGTACGCTGTCTTTCGCGCCTCATCGAGCCGACGTGGGGAAGTGTCGAGCTCGACGGCATGGACCTTCTCAAAGCAAAGCCCGACGAGCTCATCGAAATTCGCCGTCACCGTATGGGCATGGTGTTCCAGCACTTCGCGCTGCTGCCGCATCTGACGGTGCTCGACAACATCGCATTTCCACTATCGGTGCAGGGCGTGGATCGCAAAACGCGTGAGGCCCGAGCCCGAAAAGTCATCGAGCTTGTCGGCCTCAATGGACGCGAGCAGTTCTATCCGCGCGAGCTGTCGGGCGGCCAGCAGCAGCGCGTCGGCATCGCGCGAAGCCTCTGCGTCGAGCCGGAGATCTGGTTTCTGGACGAACCGTTCTCGGCGCTCGATCCGCTCATTCGCAGAGAGATGCAAACCGAACTGCTTCGCTTGCAGAGCGTCCTCAAGAAAACGATCGTATTCATCACGCACGACTTCGATGAGGCGATCCGGCTGGCCGATCGCATCGCTATCATGAAAGACGGAGAAATCATTCAGACTGGCACCCCCGAAGAACTGGTCCTGCATCCGGCGACGGATTATGTCGCCGAATTCACACGCGACGTACAACGCGCCAAGGTCATGTCGGCTGCGCGACTGATGCAGCCTGTATCGCCGTCCGCGGATTACGGTGGAACGGTGCAGGCGACCGATAAAGTGTCGACGTTCTCGGCGCGGATCGTCGGCGTCCGGAAAAACTTCCTCGTGACCGGAGCCGACGGCAAGCCACTAGGAGAAGTGACGCCGGACGCGGTCATTGATTTGCTCGCCGATCGCGATCTGACGCGCGAGGTACGTATATGACCGTCGCCGAGACTTCCATCATGGCGCGGCCCGCACCGATATCCGCATGGACGCTCGTATGGATCGCGGCCATCGCCGTCGTTGCAATTCTCTACATGATGCCCGGCATCGCACCTTGGGCCGTCAAATATCCCTCCGACGCCGTCATCCCGGTCGCTGACTGGATATCGGCGTTCATGGCGTGGGTGAAAACCAATTTCACGTGGTTGACGCGAGGCATAACGGACATCTTCAATGTCCCGCTTCAGTGGGCCATCTCTCTGCTCGCGAAAGGTTGGAAATTCGGCTACGGCCCCGACGCTCTCGTGCTTCCTCGCCTCTCGTGGATTGGTATCTGCGCCGCGTTCGCGATCGCAGGCTTTGCCTTCGGTGGCGGCAGGCTCGCCGCACTCGCGGCAGGCTGCATGATTTATATCGCGCTATTCGGACAGTGGGATAGCGCCATGCTGACGTTGGCGCTCATTGCAATCAGCGTCCCGCTTTGCGTCGTCTTCGGCCTCGGGCTCGGCGTCGTCGCCTTTCGTAAGCCTTGGTTCGACCGCGCCATCATTCAGCCGATGCTCGATCTGATGCAGACGATGCCGACATTCGCCTATCTCATCCCGATGCTGCTCCTGTTCGGCAACAGCCCAGTGTCTGGCATGCTTGCAACGGCGATATTTGCCATGCCACCGATGGTCCGCGCGACAGTGCTGGCGCTAAAGCGCGTACCGCACGAGATCGACGATTTCGGTGAGATGGTTGGATGCACTGAGCGCCAGAAGTTGCTGAAGGTCCTGCTGCCGTCTGGTCGCCCGACGTTGATGGTCGGCGTCAATCAGGTCATCATGCTTGCGCTCAACATGGTCATCATTTCCTCGATGATCGGCGCAGGCGGCCTCGGCTATGACGTTCTGCTTGCTCTTCGGGCTTTGAAGATCGGGCAGGGCATGGAGGCAGGGCTCGCGATCGTTGCGCTCGCCATTGTTCTGGACAGACTGAGCCAGGCGGCCGCGCGCCAGCGGCCGTCCGTCCACGTCGCCGATCAGAATTTCGTCAACCGGTATCCGATGCTGACGGCCGCGGTCGCCGTTATCGCCGGTACAACTGTGCTGAGCCTTTTCGTGCCCGCGTTCGCGTCGGTTCCGGCCGCCATCAAGATGTCGACGGCGCCGTGGTGGAAGGCCGTCGTCGATTGGGTGAATATCCATTTCTTCGATGCCATCGAAGCTTTCCGGACATTCCTATTGCTCTACGTCCTCAATCCGATCCGGGATTTTCTCGTCGAATTCCCTTGGCTCGGAATGGTCCTTCTGGTGGGCCTCGCCGGCTATCGCCTTTCCGGTCCGCGGCTCGCCATACTCGTCGTCCTGATGACGGCTTTTTGCGCCGCGACCGGACTCTGGGAAAAGTCGATGGCGACACTGTATTTGTGTGGCGTCTCGGCGGTGATAGCCGCGATATTCGGCATCGCGCTCGGCATAGCGGCGTCTCGAAGCGATCGGTTTGCGGCCTTCCTCATGCCGATTTGCGACACGCTGCAGACGCTTCCGTCCTTCTGCTTCATCATTCCGGTCGTGATGCTGTTCCGCGTGGGTGACGTGACGGCAATGATCGCAACCGTCCTTTTCGCGATTGTTCCTGCGATCCGCTACACCAATCACGGTATCCGGCAGATCCCGGAAAATCTCATCGAAGCGGCGACCGTATCCGGCTGCACACCGCGTCAGATGTTCTGGCGGGTCCAGCTGCCGTTGGCGCTGCCGGAAATCATGCTGGGATTGAATCAGACCGTGCTACTCGCGCTTAGCATGATCATTATTTGCGCGATGATCGGAACGCGGGATCTTGGACAGGAAGTGTTCATTGCTCTCGCGAAAGCCGACGCCGGGCGAGGCCTCACGGCTGGCTTTGCCATTGCATTCATCGGCATCGTTGCCGACCGCCTCATCAGGGCATCGACCGATCGATTGCAGTCGCGGCTAGGCCTCGTCTAAGAGGCCTAACCGCACGTTCAAGCTTACTGAAGCACGCGTTCGATGGCGATGGCGGTCGCTTCGCCGCCGCCGATGCACGCGGACGCGATTCCCTTGGTGACGCCCCGATGCTCGAGCGCGTGAAGCAGCGTCACGATGAGCCGCGCGCCGGTCGCGCCAATCGGATGCCCGAGGGCACATGCGCCACCATTCACGTTGAGCTTGTCACGCGGGATCGAAAGTTCTTTCTGCGCAGCCATGGCAACTGCCGCGAAGGCTTCGTTGATCTCATAAAGATCGACATCGCCCGCCGACCATCCGGCCTTGGCAAGCACTTTGCGCATCGCCGGTATCGGAGCGGTCGTGAACCACGCCGGTTCTTGACTATGCGTCGCGTGGGCGCGGATCTCTGCAAGAATGGGAAGTCCTTCACGCTCGGCGATCGAGCGGCGCGTAAGAACCAGCGCGGCGGCGCCATCCGCATTCGCTGAGGCGCTCGCAGCGGTTATCGTTCCGTTCGGCCGGAAAGCCGGTTTCAATTTCGCGATCTTCTCAGGCGAAACCTTCAGCGGGTTCTCGTCGTCCGAAACGATTTTTTCGCCATCCTTGGCCGCAATTTTAATGGGCGCAATTTCGGCTTTGAAAGCTCCGCCTTGGACCGCGGCTCGTGCACGCGTCAAAGTCTCGACGGCGAAGGCATCCTGGTCCGCACGTGTGAACTGGTAGGCTTCCGCCGTGGCTTCACCGAAATCACCCATGCTCCGCCCTTTTTCATAAGCGTCTTCAAGACCGTCGAGCAGCATGTGATCCAAGACCTGCCCATGGCCCACGCGGAAACCGGTGCGCGCCTTCTCAAGAAGGTACGGCGCGTTCGACATGGACTCCATGCCGCCGGACACGATGATATCCGCAGAACCGGCCGCCAGTAGATCATGGGCGAGAAAGGTTGCCTTCATTCCGGACCCGCAAACCTTGTTGATCGTCGTCGCGCCGGTCGCATCGGGAAGCCCGGCAGCCCGCGCAGCCTGACGTGCCGGAGCCTGACCCTGGCCGGCGGTCAACACGTTACCGAAAACGACCTCGTCGACTTTCTCCGGCGAAAGTTTCGCGCGCTCGACCGCGGAGCGGATCGCATGCGCGCCGAGTTCTGACGCCCGGAGAGGCGCGAGGTCCCCCAAGAAGCGGCCTAACGGCGTCCTCACTGCGGATACGATGACGATCGGGTCTTGCGACATGTCTTGGATCCTCCCTCGATTGGCTATGCACGCCGTGAAGAATAATATATGATGACCGTAATTAAATAAGGCGAGGCCCGCCGCAACGCCGATGTTGCCGCACCCGGTTGCCGCGAATGCGCAGGTGAACTGGCAACCGCCTCGACACAGCAATGACTTGTGCTAATCAAGGCGTGGGTGGAACCACGACAATAATGAAAATAAGCGCCAAGCAGCCGCCAAGTCGGATGCGCGGGGCGAAGGAGGAAAAATTATGCCGCGAGTATCGCGCAAGCAGGCGGATCAGCACCGGAAAGACGTTCTCGATGCAGCGTCCCGGCTTTTTCTCGAGCACGGCATAGACGGCGTCAGCGTTCCCGATGTGATGGCTGAGGCCGGCCTCACCCACGGCGGCTTTTACGGACATTTCAGTTCGAAGGAGGCGCTCGTAGCGGAAGCATGCGCGAAGGCGTTTGAAGATCGGCGTAGCACTTACGAAGGGTTCATCGAGCGAAACGGCTCGGACCGGAAGGCAGCGCGAGCCGAGTTCATCAAGCGCTATGCATCAAAAAATCACCGCGACTCTGTTGGCCTCGGCTGTCCCGCGGCGGCGATGTGCGGCGACCTCGCGCGCGAAAATCCGAGAGGTGCAGTGCGCGCAACGTTCGCGGAATCGATGGATACATTAGTCGATAGGCTTGCCCCTGTATTGTCAGGAAAAAAGAAAGCCGCGACGCGTGAAGAAACTCTGGCGCAGCTCTCGATGCTCGTCGGCGGACTGGTGCTCGCGCGGTCAACCAAAGGTCACCCAATCTCGGATGAGATTTTGCAGTCCGTTCGATCCGCGCTCATCGACGAATAGCCTTCGCCGACACTTTGCCGGTCGGCCGGTATTTACCGATGTATTGTGCCGACCGAGACATGGGCCCACAGGATCCCATTTACTTTCAAGCGAGAAGCCGGTTTTATTCTAGAAACGGACGCGAGCGGATTATTTTCGGCGTTCGCCTTGCTGTCGAGAATTTTATGCAATTTTTCAATAGCTGGAACTGTTTTAGTTATACGTACGGATGACTTGGAGGTCGGCTATACCGAGCTATACTCTAGCAAGTGTCCAACCAAGGTTGCCAAATCATGGTCAATGGAGTGGCCAGACATCGAAGCCATTACCCGGCGAAGGAGACCGCCGATCGGCTGGCAGCCGCGGCATCCCAACATGGGCAAACTCTCCTGGCCCGAATCGATCATGCAGCCGCAGCGAAGAAAGTCGGACTCGAGCTTCTCCCGACAGAAGTGCTTTTTTTTGGCAACCCAAGCGTGGGTACGCTGCTTATGCAGCAGTCCCAAGAGATCGGATTGGAGCTCCCGCTGAGGGTTGTCGTTTGGGAGGACGATGAAGGCGTCACGTGGGTGGCGCATCTCGATTTGGACTGGCTGGTAAGCCAATACGGAATAGCGTCCGCCGTTGAGCCGACTTTAGATAAAATGTCCGCCATGTTAAAGGCGGTGCTCGAAGAAGCGACGGGGGAGCAATGTCTGTAGCGAACGAGCTGTGCTGAAGGATTTTTTAAGGCGCACTCTGGAAGGAACACTACTGAGGCAACAAAAGGTAAGGAACTACGAGTCATGAAAGCGGAATCCGCCAAGGCCCGACGTAAGCTCCCACTCGATACGCCCTCTCGCTTCGCCGACAATGCCATCAAAGATCTTTCTGGTGCACTGACGGCGCTTCTCGCAGATTTTTTCGCCATATATATCAAGACCAAGAATTTTCATTGGCACATGTCCGGCCCGCATTTTCGCGACTATCACTTGCTGCTGGATGAGCAGGGCGATCAGATTTTTTCTGCGACCGATGATATTGCGGAGCGCGTTCGCAAGATCGGCGGTACGACACTCCGCTCCATTGGCCAGATCAATAGCCAGAAGCGCATCCTCGATAACGATGCGCCCTTCGTTACCCCCAATGACATGCTCTCCGAGCTGAGGGACGACAATCTCCAACTCGTCGACGAAATGCGGCAGGTTCACAATCTATGCGACGAGCATGGCGATGTGGCCACTGCAAGTCTTCTCGAAAACTGGATCGACGAAGCGGAGCGGCGCGTGTGGTTCCTATTCGAGGCGACCCGAGACATTTCTCATAAGGCCTGAGGTCTTCGCCCGAAGACGCTCAGCTCACGAAGAAATTAATTTGCTTAAATGTGGCGCCGGAACTTCGTTTCGGCGCCACATTTGACGCCGGTAGCCCATCAAGGCCGGTCGATCTGAAACATCCCGTCCGCCGATGTATACCAGCCCCGGCCGTGCATGCGCCCGATGAGATCCATCGCGATGGTATCGACGTAAAATTTCTCAGGGTCGAGAATGAACGCGTCTTCGACGTGCGCCTGCACGACTTGGCCAAGCGCAATCAGCTGATTTGGAAACTCGACTGGCGTATGCAATCGGCATTCGAATGCAACCGGACTTATGGCGATACGTTCAGGTTTGACCTTGAGCGACGGCCGCGTTTCGAGATTGGCAATCTCGAGTTCGTCAACACCTGGCGGCACGACGCTGGACGTCAGGTTCATGGAGTGCGAAGCGCTGCGCGGAACTAAATTGACGACGAACTCGCGCGTGTCGAGAATATTCCGTGCCGTATCTTTCATGGTGCCGTCGCCGCCGGGCGAGATCCCGAGCGCGAGCAACGGCGGATCTTTGCTGAGAGCCGTAAAAAAGCTGAACGGCGCCGCGTTGCGGACGCCGTCCTTGGATGTGGTGGTTACCCAGGCGATGGGCCGCGGTACGATCGTGCTGGTCAGAATCTTGTAACGATCGTCCGCGGTCATTTTCTCGAAGTCGAATTCCATTTCAGTACCTGCTTTCGGGCGCTCCGATGCCTTGCAAGATCTTTTTGACGTGGTCGACTTCGTCTTGAACGATAGTGTGGCCCATGCCGCGATAGATTTTCTCGGTAACATCGCCCCCGAGCTTTGTCAGCAGCGCCGTCGATTCATGCACCCGCGCCAGCGGAATGTGAGAATCGACATCGCTGCAGCCAAGAAACACGGGCGTGCCCTCAAGAGTGCCCGCGTCGTTTCTCTTCATGCCCTCAGGCCCGATGAGACCGCCGCTCAATGCGACAACCCCGCCGAAGCGACGCGCGTTGCGAGCCGCGAACTCGAGCGCGAGGCAAGCACCTTGAGAAAATCCCAAGAGAACGATGCGCTCGGAAGGCATGCCTTCGCGCTGAAGATCCTCGACCACGCCGCCGAGCGTTTCGAGCGCACGGCTGAGATACGGCTCGTTTTGCGAAATGGGACTCATGAACGAATACGGATACCAGCTTCCGCCCTCCGCTTGCGGCGCGACGTAGGCGACGTCGCGCGCATCGAAGGCGTCCGCGAGTCCGAGGATGCCCTCGGCACTCGCGCCGCGTCCATGAACCATGTTCATCGCCGCGCGGGCGGCACCGATGGGTGCGCCCGCGCGGATGAGGTCTGTCGTAAGCGTCGTCATGCTGCTTGCTCCAAAGGCTCCAAGACGGCTTCGATTTCTTTGCGGCGGCCTTCGAGGAATCGCGGCAGCTTCAAGGATTGGCCGAGAGAAGCCAGAGGCTCATCGACTGCGAATCCTGGCTCGTCTGTCGCGATCTCGAAGAGAATGCCGCCCGGCTCGCGGAAATAGATTGACCGGAAGTAGTCCCGATCCCTCTGCTCCGTGGGACGGATGCCGTGGTTCTCAACGAGCTTCTTCCGCATCTCGGCCTGCACTTCGTCGTTCGCAGCGCGGAACGCGACGTGATGGACCGAGCCGCGCCCCATGTGCCCAGGGAGAAATCCCTTGGCTTCACGGATCTCGACGATGCCGCCGGCCACCGTACCGTTCGCGACGAACCGCTTGATGGGTCCCTCGCTGTCGGTTTCGGTAAATCCGAAAACATCCGTCAAGATAGCTCCCGTCCGTGTCGCGTCCTCGAGCAGAAGACTGACACCATGGAAGCCGCGCAGTGCGTGCTCTGCCGGGACGTCTCCGCCCTGCCAGGCCGGTTCCGCTTCGGCACCGGGTACGCCAACGAGACTGAGGCTCATGCCGTCAGGATCGCTGAATGCCAGGACCGAACGCCCGTAGCGCTTCTCGATCGCCTCATGCGGCACGCCCTTCTCGACGAAGCGATGCGCCCAATAGCCGATCGCGCTTTCCGGCACGCGGAACATCGTCTGCTGCGCAGTTCCGACGCCGTTGCGTCCACGCGGAGCATGATCCCACGGGAAGAAGGTCAGGATCGTACCCGGATTGCCTGTCTCATCTCCGAAATAGAAATGATAGGTGCCCGGATCGTCGAAGTTGACCGTCTTCTTGACCAGTCGGAGGCCAAGAACCTTGGTGTAGAAGTCGAGATTGCGGGACGGATTGCCAGCAATCGCAGTCACGTGATGAATTCCAGACATGACTTCTCCTTTCTCGTTTGCACGAGATTTGCTGTGTTGCTTTCCAATGTGGTTAGTCGCTCCGGCGCTTCAATCGTCGCCGGCGGAACTAGACCGTCGCCAATTCGGCGACGATCCGTATGCGTATGTTAGCCCTTCAGGCGTCCTGCAATCTGCGCGACGTGACGGCCCTGGAAGCGCGCGCCTGCCAATTCGTTCGCCGACGGCTGTCTCGAGCCATCGCCGCCCGCAATCGTCGACGCGCCATAAGGCGAACCGCCAGTGATTTCCGCCACGCCCATCTGACCCGCGAACGAGTAAGGGAGCCCGACGATCACCATGCCCTGGTGCAGCAGCACAGTATGGGTCGAGAGAATTGTGCTCTCCTGGCCGCCATGCTGAGTGGCCGTCGACGTGAAGACGCTTCCGACTTTGCCGATCAACTTGCCGGACAACCAAAGGCCGCCCGTCTGATCGAGGAAGTTCTTCATCTGCGCCGGCATGTTTCCGAACCGCGTCGGGACGCCGATGATGATGGCGTCGTAGTCAGCCAACTCGTCGACCGTCGCGATCGGTGCAGGTTGATCGAGCTTGAAATGGCTCGCCTTCGCGACCGCCTCCGGCACGAGTTCCGGCACGCGCTTGATCGTCACCTCGGCGCCGCCTTCCCGGGCCCCCTCGGCCACGGCCCCCGCCATCGTTTCGATATGGCCGTAGCTCGAGTAGTAGAGAACGAGAACCTTCGTCATTGCGTGCCTCCGAGACCTGTGAATCTGCTGGACGACGCTCGGCCGCCCGATAAAGGCACCATATGTCTGTTGACCGGATGGGCTCAATCCGTCAAAATTCAATCATACTGTTTCCAAATAGGATGCAATGGACAAGCTTGAGGCGATGAACGCGCTGGTGAAGGTGATCGCGAGCGGTAGCTACGCGGAAGCCGCGCGCCGCCTTGGCCTCACGCGGTCCGCCGTCAGCAAGGCCGTCATGGAGCTGGAGGAGACCCTCGGCGCGCGGCTTCTCGATCGCACGACGCGCCGCGTAACGCCGACGGAAGCCGGTCTCGCCTATTATGAGCGCTGCCTCGCAATCCTCGCCCAGGTCGAGGAGACGGAAGCGCAAATATCCCGCCTGCACGACGAGCCGAAGGGCACGCTGAGGGTCAACGCGCCGATGTCGTTCGGCACGCTTTATCTGGGTGACGCCGTTGCCGACTTCATGATCCGCTACGACGATCTCAAGGTCGAACTGATATTGACGGACAGGTTCATCGACCCGCTGGAAGAAGGCGCCGATGTGACGGTTCGGATCGGCACCCCGGCCGACTCAAGCCTCATCGCGCGCCGCATCACCCCAGCACGCATGGTCCTTGTCGCATCGCCGGGCTACATCGAAAAACACGGCGCGCCGCAGACGCCGGCCGACTTGGTCGATCACCGCTGCCTGAGTTACGGCCATACAACGTCACTGCAACGCTGGCATCTGACCGAAAACGGCGAGCCGATTTCCGTTTCGATCGGGTCGTGCATGGCGTCGAACAACGGCGACGCGTTGCGCGACGCGGCTGTGAAAGGCATCGGCATTACGATGCTTCCGATGTTTATCGTGGGAAAAGACATCGCCGCCGGCCGATTGAAAATCGTCCTGCCGGACAATTGTCCTGCCGATCTGACGATCCACGCGCTTTACGCGCCCAATCGATACCTCGCAGCGAAAACCCGCGTATTTATTGATTTTCTTGTCGATCGCTTCGGGAAAAGGCCCCCGTGGGACGACTGGGGCAGCAACGGTTAGACTGGGTGGCCTACGGCCGCGGTTTTCGCCGCAGCAGATAGGTATCCATGATCCAGCCCTTGCGCTTCCTTTCTTCCGAGCGCGCCTCTTCGATCGCCTCGACGCATTCCTTGAGTTTTCCTGAGATCAGGATTTGATCGGGCGTCCCGAGATAGGCGCCCCAGAAAATATCGACGTCTTCATCGATGAGGGCTCGGAGACCCGATCCATTGTCGAGCATGACCACGGTGGTATCGACGCCGTCAGGCAGGCCTTCGTTGAGCCGTCTCCCCGTCGTGATGTGGACCGGCTCGCCGATCGGGTTCAGTGCAATCTTGTGCTCCGCCGCGAGCGCTTGAACGCTAGTGATCCCGGGAATGATCTTGTATTCGAACGCCAGCACGCCTTCAGCGATGATGTGCTCAATCACCCGCACGGTGCTGTCGTAGAGGGAAGGGTCACCCCAAACGAGGAACGCGCCCACCTCGCCGTCCGCAAGCTCATTGCCGATCAGATCGGAGAAGATTTTCGCCTTGTCTCGGTGCCACGCCTGCACGCCGGATTTATAGTCCCGCGCATCCGCGTCTCGCACGGGCCCCGGAACCTCGACAATGCGGTACGATTTGTCCTCTATGAACCGCTCGCAAATGGTTCTTCGAAGATTGATGAGGTCTTCCTTCTCCTGTCCCTTGTCGAGAAAGAAGAAAACGTCGGCCTCGTTCAGCGCCTTGACGGCCTGCATCGTCACGTAATCCGGATTTCCGGCGCCGATACCTATGAGAAGAACCGTCTTCATGACCACGCATCTCCATATTGAGCGACGACGAAAACCGTAAATCCTGTGATTTGTCGATGGGAAGCGCTGGGGTGATTGCGTCGCGCCCCGTTCGGTGCCACTTCACGCAAGACGCATTCGCAAAGGGAATTGCCCGCCTATGGCCAAGCGCATTGTATTGGTAACCGGATCACTGGCCGAGCCCCGGGTAAAGCGTATCGCCGGCGAACTCAATGACGCTGATCTGGAACCGATCGTCGCCTGCGTCGGCGTCAAGGTAGCCGCGTTGATGACGACGGAGATCGTCGAACGGCGGCTGAAGCTCCCGGAAAATGCCGACAGGGTTATCCTTCCCGGCCGCTTTCGTGGCGATATCGACCGGCTCTCCGATCACTTCGGTACGCGCTTCGAACGCGGCCCCGAAGAGATCGCCGATCTGCCGGCCTACCTTGGTCAGACCGCTCGAAAGGTCGATCTCTCGGAATACGACGTCACGATCTTCGGCGAAATTGTCGACGCGACGCTGATGACGCCGGAGCAGATTGTCGAACGTTCGCGCAAGATGCGGGCCGATGGCGCCGACGTCATCGATCTCGGCTGTCTCCCGGATAGCCCATTTCCGCATCTCGAAGCGGCAATCGCAGCGCTGCACGCCGACGGCGCGAAGGTGAGCGTGGATTCCTTCAACGCCGAGGAACTGTCCAGGGCAACGCGCGCGGGGGCGGACTATCTTTTCAGCCTCAATGAGAGGACCATATCGATTGTCGACGAAGGCCCAGCGACCCCGATCCTCATCTCCGCCGGCGCGGCCGATATGGACTCGCTCGATCGCGTGATCGATATCATGATCGCCAAAGGTAAGCCGTTTTACGCCGATCCCATTCTTGATCCGATCCATTACGGATTCACGGCATCGGTTGCGCGTTACTATGATCTGCGCAAACGCCGTCCCGATATTCCGATTCTCATGGGAATCGGCAACGTCACCGAACTGACGGACGCTGATACGACCGGTATCAACGCGCTGCTGATGGGCATGTGCTCGGAACTTCACATCACGGCGGTTCTCGCCGTGCAGGTAAGTCCGCATTGCCGGACGGCGATCAAGGAATTCGACCGGGCGCGACGCGAATTCTATGCGGCGCGCAAGGCGGAAGCACTTCCGCAGGGATTTGGAGAAGGCCTCATGGCCCTCAGAGACCGGAAGGGATTTGCATCGACGCCTGCGGAAATAAAGGCGCTCGCGGCCGAGATCCGCGACCAGAATTATCGCATCGAAGTCGCGGAAGATGGCATCCACATTTACAACCGCAATGGACATCACGTCTCGGAAGATCCGTTTCAGCTCTTCCCGCATCTCGATACGCGTGCAGATCCCGGCCACGCGTTTTATCTCGGCGTCGAGACCGCTCGCGCCGAGATCGCATACCGGTTGGGGAAACGCTACGCGCAGGATGAGCCGCTTCAATTCGGCGTCGTTGCCGAGACGAAGGGCGCCGCCGACGATGCGCACTTGCTGAAGTTCAAGGAGGCGGGAACCACTCTGCCGAAGTCGTCAAAGACCGATTGATGGGGCCGCACTGAGGGCTGGCTTTCGAAAGAGAGCAATGGGCTGGGCGAATTGGCCTATCGAATCGAGCCGGAATCCCGAATTGGCGAAATAAATCGGAAAAGCGTTTTTTCTAAAGAAATGACCCGGAATGGGTCGAATTGGAAAATAAATTAACTTTTTGTTTACCGAAGCATTGCGGACTCTCTATATAGCCAGAATCATTAAACATCGGACCGAATGCAATGGCGTTTCTCAGGTTTGTGGCGATTGCCCTCATATGTGCCGCAGCAACTTTGGCTGACGTCCGCAGCAGCTTCGCTCAGGGCCTCAGCGATGCCTCGTTGGTGATCGGCACGAATTGGTCGGGCGGGTACATGGCGCTTGGCGGTCACTTGGGTAAGGCCATCGCCAAGCAGCAGGCCTACGCACGTACCCGTGCCAAGCCGACCGTGTCGCGCCAGCGGCCGCGAGTTCGCAAGCCTCAGAAGGTCGTTGCCGTCGCCTACCGTCGCGACGTAACGGCCTCATACCTGGTTGCGGAATCTCTGGATCAGACGGGGTTGAACATCGCGGGCCTTCGCTTTCGCTCCCAAGAGCCCTAGCGGCACGCGACACTTGTGCTCAGTACCGTCGTCCTCCGCGTGATCGGGCGCGTGTTTAGGCTGGATTCTCGCCGTCGCAGGAGGCGTCTCGACGAAATCTGAAGATAGGGGTTTCCAGACGATTTTTTTGTGCTATACGGCGGGCAGAGGCCGCTCCGAAACGAGCGGCCTTGTTTATCCTACGGACGCGCAAGCCATACCGGGCCGCGCGTTTTGGTGACGCGGGGTGGAGCAGCCCGGTAGCTCGTCAGGCTCATAACCTGAAGGTCGTTGGTTCAAATCCAGCCCCCGCAACCAACTGAAAAACAAGCAAAAATCGATTTTATTGCGCCATTCAAAATGGCAAATTTCGATGCTGGGGTACCAATAGGGTACCACGCGCGCATGATCGGAGATGGCCGCTTCCCGAATCCCATGCGCTTAGGGGCGCGTGCTAAAGGCTGGCCGGCTCGCGAGATAAAGAGGCACCCCGAACTACTCCACGCACAACGCCGACGACCACGCCAATAGTAACGATGGCCCCCGAGATACCGGGCCAACGCGCTCATTGCGAAGATTACGGACAGAATGCCTGCGATCCTTCGGCCTGAGGATCGGGCGACGTGGCTTGGTGAGAAGGACGCTTCGCCAGCTGACGTGAAGGCTGTGCTGCGTACCTTTGAAGACGACGGTTGTTGGACGATGACGGAGCAGGCGCCGACGAGGAAGGCGAAATCGAAAAAGTACGAAGGACAACCGGGATTGTTTTAAGGCTGGCGAAAACTAATTCGAATCATCGCATCCCATTTGGCTAGCTCGGAGGCTTGCCTGAACAGCCAAATCAAATTTTCTTTCTGCCACGTAAGCACGTCCCTCGCTCATTATGGCATTGCAAAGTTTGACATGCGCACTGGCATTCGACGGTGTGCAGACGTTAAATTCATCGCAAGAGACGGCTGCTGTACGCGAAGTCGTCGGCGCGGTGACCGGACGTTTGCTCGAAAAGTCGGGTAGCCCAATAACAGTCGCGATGACAACAGCGAACCCGATTACCCATAGGGCCAGCTCTCCGGCGCTGACGTGCTTTTGACCCCAACTTTCTGTTTCGTCAGACACAATACAGCTCCCTACCCAACGCATACCCCAATGCCTTGGATTTCCCGATAATTTGCGAGATAAAATTTTAGATAAGGACCGTAGTTAAAATAAGAATTGGTGCCACCGGCCGCATTGGGCGGTTCCTGATTCAACAGCCGGAACGCCCGCACTTTTCTGAACGCGCTGTCGCTTTGATGTGGCGGCAGCGCGTCGCAGTTCTAAACGCATAATTATGCCTTCTTGGCCATCAACTCCTTGATCAGCGCGTTGATCGTGTCGGCGGGCACAAGCGCGGACATCGAAATTTCCGCTGTCAAATGCCCACCGCTATCGAAGAGGCGTGCGCTCTCAATAATAGGATTGTACTTCATAACTTCTTCTGGAATAGCCAAGGACAATTTTTGCGGGTCAATCGCTTTTTGCAGAGCATCGTAGGCCTTGTCATTGATGTTGATACCCGCGATCTTTAAAACGCCTTTTGTAATGAAGGCCAGATTCCCCTTCAACTCGATGTCCGGTTTGCTAAACTGAACACCAACAGCATGCTCATTGTTTTTGACGAGATAAACTGGCAAGTCCGCATCGAAAGGCTGTGTCACGAGAATTGTCTTGATGGGATTTCCTGGCCAAGTCCTGACCACGGGCACCTTGGTTTTAATGCCGAAGCCAACGTTCCGAATCTCCCAATCGAGCTTAGAGTTGGGGACAGGATTTTGAACGCACTGCCACATGGTAACGCTGCCGCCTATTGAGAAAACAGCGCCATCCGCGGTTGGCTTAAGTTCTTTGCGAGGGATGGATACGACGGGATTATTTGGGCTGTAACTGCCACAGTTATTGCTCGGCAAATTGAACGTATCCACGATAGCACCGATCTTTTTCTGAAGATCAATCAAGTCGCCCAGAACTCGAACATGCAGTGAAAGTTTACTGTCGGTGGTTACGAGCTTGACAAACGAAGTCGCAGATATGGTCACAGGCACTCCGTTGACATCTTGAGTGTATTCGACCGGACCAATTGCCACTTCGTCATTTGACTGAGCGTTTGCATTGGGGACGACGGCAAGATAAAGCGCTGCCGCGAACGCTATGAAGCGCACTCGCATCACTAGAAATTCTCCGTTTTAAATATTTGCAATATAAGAAACGTGAGTATTCTAACATCAAACCATGCAACAAGTGGCGGCTACGGCAATTTAACAACGTATACCGAGTAACATTTAAGAGAGCGCTGGAACTTGCGCCTTTGCCAATTTCAAGCGAGTGAACGCCGTCGGAGCGTGTGAAGTTGTTTTCCATGCTGCAAAAGCCGAACCTTAGCCTTCCCATCCTTGGCATCTCAATGAGCCCGCTCCATCACTAAACTTGCGTATCCTCTCGCGCATCTTCACTCTCGCTGACGTCAATTCTGTTCTAAAGCGAGCCGAAGATGAGTGACGCCAGTGCAATAACGATCGCAGCAATTATCGATAGTAGCGGTGCTACAGCCGGCGCACGGGCTTTCAATAACGCGCTCGGATCTATGCGCAGCGGCGTTGCTACGACCGGAAGCATCGTTCGCAGTTTCGCCTCGCAAATCTTTTCGGTTCAAGGCGCACTTGTCGGGCTCGCGGGCGCGTTCAGCTCCAAAGAATTTATTCAGGCCGGCGACACTTTCGCGATGACGAAATCCCGGCTTGCGCTGTTTGCGCAAGAGGGCGTTACTGCGACAAGCATTCTGGACGCCTTGACGGCTGCGGCTCAGCGCTCAAACGCGCCCGTCGGCGCGCTCGCCGATATCTATTCGCGGAACGCCGCGGCGCTCAACAACCTGAAAATTTCGACGTCTGATCAGGTTCGGCTAAACGAAACGCTCTATAAAGCGCTCGTCGTTTCCGGCAACGCTACGCAGAGCGGCAAAGAAGCGCTGATTCAGTTCTCTCAGTCGTTGAATTCGGGCGTGTTTCGCGGCCAAGAATTCAACTCGGTAAACGAGCAAGCGACCGAGATTATTCGTATTCTCTCGCGCGAGACCGGCAAGACGCAGGGCGAACTTCGGAAGCTCGCAAATGACGGCATGCTGACGGCCGAAGTCGCGGTTAGCGGGGTTCTGAACGGCGGCGGTTCAGGCGGCTTCGATATAGGCGGAATGTTCAGCGGCCTATTCGGCGCGGGCGGCGACGTCGGGCTTGGTTCGTGGGCGCCGACTGTCACGGCGTTCGCATCCGGCGGCATCGTCGATAAGCCGACGAACTTCGCGTTCAACGGCGGCATGGGCGTAGCGGGCGAAGACGGTCCGGAAGCGATCATTCCGTTGAGGCGCGGCCCGAACGGCTCGCTGGGTGTAAGTGCGAGCGGAATGGGCGGATCGAACGTCACGAACGTCGCCATCACGATTACCGGCGACGCGACCGAAGCGACGATCGCGAAGATGTATCAAGCCGCCGAACAGATGTTCGCCAAGAACGCGCCGGGCCTCATAAATGACGCGGCCGGCGAAGTCGCTAAGAGATATCGCAACAACAGAAATTATTTGGTGCGGTGATCGGCACGCGAGACTGCCGTAAATCTCAATTACGTTAGCCGACGAGCAATCGCGAATGAGACAATTCGATAGACTTCAAGGTGTCACACGAGCGATTTCAAAATCGCATGCAGTACATTCAAGAACAATTCAGTGCTGGGGATAAGAAGTAAGAGGTAACCCAGCGACGCGAACGCTAAGGCGACCACGAGCCAGCCTCTCCGGCTTATTTTCTGCCGGAAATAATGCTCGATCAACATCGACCGAAGAAGACCTTCGAACTTATTTTTCGCACCAACCCAATGAACACCGTCGCCGGTTTATTGAGCCATTGTTTCCGGACTCCGCCGAAAAGCACCAAAGCCGAGCGGGGGCCCGTAACGTTGCGTTTGGCCGGACGCCAGTAATTCAGACTCTCGAACGGCCACGGACGAAGAGCCAAAAATTACGGTCTACTTAATGGTCTCAGCGGGGCTGTAGGCTTTCGTAGTAGGCGTTCGCAATGAGGCCAGAAAGCTGCTGCTCAAATATCGGCATCCGTCGAAATAGTTTTGTACGTCAACAGACGCTCACGGAACGCATCGATTTGCGCAAACGCAGTTCCGAGCTGAAACTCCGCTCCAGCATCAACCCTGGAGTTCCTCAAATGATACGAACATCCGAATCTTCTGATCGTCCTGTCGCGCCGGCTGTGCGGTTGCTGGGCCTTTCAGCAGTCATGCACATGACTAGCGCATCGCGGGCTTCGATTTATGCTTGGATGCAGGAGGGGTCATTTCCGAGACCAAGGAAGCTTGGAAATCGGCGCGTCGCGTGGCTCGCGAGCGAAGTCGAGGATTGGATCAATGGACTGAAAATCGCCGCCTGAAAAAGAAAGGCCGATCCGGGGTCTAGCCGGTCGGCCTGAAATTCTAATTGGAACCGAGAGTGTTGCTGATCGGGCGGTGGCGCCGTATCTAAAGCGAACTCCAGCCCGGAGGCTTACGATTCGAGTTAGAAACGGGCTGCCGAATGCTTGAGTGATTTCCTTGCGGTAAGTCGAAACGTTGCCGAGTGGGTGCCGGCCATTGAGGGCGCGCTTGCTTTTGAGGCGCATTTTGCGCAGTTTGCGTCTGATGGCCGTCAACCGCCAGACGCCACGGGCTTCCGGGCTGATAGGCGAGCGCACGCATATCACCGTCTAGGCGCACAAAGTCAGTCTCAAAAATGCGCGCAACCGAGCGGACAAGGTCCTGATCAGAAGCGGAAAGAAAATTCGAAACGGATCGATGAACCGGCCGAACCTGCAAAGTTCCCAATACGTCCACATCTTCGAGCGTATCCATTCCTGCACTGAGCAGTCCAAAGGTCGCCGCGACAGCTTCTTTGGCATCTTGCATAATCACAGCCATCGCTATCTTTGCGCCCTCTTTTAGAAGCGGGAGTGATGTACGCGCTAGTGCTAACCGGCTGGAGCATTGCAACCTATCGGCTATTCGAACCCACCGCTCGCGCCACGTCTTCTCGAGTTCTAGCGCATCCGTAGGCGAAAGACGGCCCTCGCGGAGGCGATCTTCGATCTCGCGCAGATGCGTACGCAACGGCGTAAATTCTTTCCGCAATTCAAAAATTTCAAATACGATTTGTTCGAACGTTTTGCTGCGTTGAATGGCGCGCAACGCGATCGGAGGAATCGCAACCTGCGGCAGCGCGGCCATTGCTTGATAGTGGCGCCTGATTTCTGCGGCGATGTCGGAGAGCCGTCGGTATTGAGCCGCTAAATCCCAAACAGTGTTTTCAATGCATGGCCGACGGACCAAGCCAAAGTGTTGGAGCTGGCGCAGCAGTGGCGTGGCCGGAATCCCGAAATGAGCTTCGCCGCCCAACACGCGCCTTGCTTCAAAGGTTGCATCCTCAACAGTTGCCGTTGTTAGCCCTCGTTCAATTGCAGAAATGGTCGCTCGAAGCTGTCGAGGATCACTAGCAAGCTCCGGGATTTTGAACGCCTCGTCGAGCGATACAAAAATGCCCGCATCAAAAAATGGCTTTAACGCTAGAGCCTGGGCTCTCGACAGCCGATCACGTTTACCGACGATAATAATTTGATCGCGAAGAACAACTTGTTCTGCAATCGTGCAGTAATCTGCAAATTCTACAGCGCTAAATCGCGCCGAAAGACTGCAAAGAACCTGTGCCGTTCCTCGCGCGTCTAAAAGGCCGGTATTCGAGCTGAAGCGGTGTTTCAGGGTCCCCATATCGCTCAGTCCTGACGCGGAATCGCGGCGTACCTCTATTGAGGCTTATCACGAGTTTTCCGAGTTTCAAACGGCACGGACCGATGCTGTTATCCATTCATCACGCGAATTCTGCATGGTCGATTGACACGACATTTGCGTCCGCAACGCCCGCAATGATTCGTTCCAATTGCGCGCCCCATTTCCTCAGCGCGTCTCTCTTTTCAGGATCATAGGTATATTGATCGTACACCTTGCCCGTAACCGTGCCGCGGCGGACGCTGATGTGGTTCAGTACAAGCGAGACAGTATGCGGATTGATTCCGAGCTTTGCCATTCCGGTTGCAGCCGTGCGCCGCAAATCGTGAATGCGAAAGTTTCCTATACCGAGCGCTTTGCGTGAGCGTTCGACGGCCTTCGTTGGCGCGTGCGGATCAATCGTCTTCTCGGCATCGGTAGCGCTGGGGAAGAGCCAAGTCTTATTGCCTTCACTTAGCGCCATGGCTGCGCGGATCAGCTTCACTGCCAACGGCGATAGGGGTACGCGGTTCGGCTCGCCGTTCTTTGTCCGCTCGCGCGGAATGATCCAAATGGGCGCCGTATCGTTCAGGTCCAGCTCGGACCTTGCGATGCCGGCGACCTCTCCAATGCGCTGGGCTGTGACGAGCGAAATCTGAATGGCCAATGCGGTCGCGCGAGTCATACGCAGTTCGCGTTCTCCAACCACGCGCTCGCCCGTCGGCGATCCCTTAGGCAATTTTCGGCGTTCGACTGGCGTCGCCTCGAGGGCAGCCCACAGCTTCCGTATTTCATCGACCGTTAGCTCGCGCTCTCGCGCCTTCTCACGTTTGATCGGCGGCGATATGCCGACGGTCGGATCAATTTGAAGAACGTCGCGACCGACGGCCCAACGAAAAATTGTGCGCACAACTTCAAACACACGGTTCGGACGATGCGTCATGCGACGTGGAGCTTTCGTCGCGCCTTTATTGGCGGCGGCAGCGTTTCCGCGGCGCTGGGGTTTCGCAAGGCGCTTCTGCTTCGTTGCCGGTCGCTCTCCCGCGCGCGCATCGTCTTTGGCCCCGACGATGTCCAGAAGCCGAATAATATCCCGCTTCCGAACCTCGACCGCTTTCATTGAGCCGAGCTCGGGATTGATATGCCGAGCAAGCATCGATTGATCGTCGCGAAGGGCGCGCTCCGACTTATTGACTTTGCCGTGCCGCTCGACCCAATCTTCCGCCAGCTCCCTAAACGTAACCGCCTCTTTGCGTGCGCGCTTGCCCGCGGCGGGGTCTTCGCCGCGCGCAATCTCACGCTTTCGGTCTTCCGCCCAATTGCGAGCGTCATCGAGCGAGTATTCGGGGAATGTTCCTAGGGTGATGATCCGTTTGGCGCGATCGCTCTGCCGGCGATATCGAAGCGCCCATGACTTCACGCCCGATTGGCTGAGACGAAGCTCTAGGCCCGATACGGCAGCGTCTCGAAAATCGGTGCGGTGGCCGTTTGCTTTGAGGGTTTCAACGAAGCGGGCTGTGAGCTTGCGGGACATTTCGAACTCGAACTATTAGGGTACCAGCGGGGTACCAAGAAAGCGTGGATTGCGCCAGACTAGGGCGGACGATGCCGGACTGCCATTAACCAGCTAGTAATATGTAAAAGCACGATAAATGTCAGGCCATCATCGCCGAAATATAATATTTGCCGATGAGCGTAAATGGGAGTGTCAACAGGCTCATAACCTGAAGGTCGTTGGTTCAAATCCAGCCCCCGCAACCAGCATCTCAAAACAAATCTTAATCGCGCTCGCTGCTGCTGCGCCCCAAAACCCGGAAGTTGCCCGCCGGGTTTCGAGGTAGCTCGTCGTTACCGTGACCGATGCTTAATACTGCTTCTCACACCAGGAAGACGTGGAAGACTTGCAACCCGTGGGGAAGGCTTTCGCCATTTTTTCCGCCGCAGCCCACTCATCTGTATCGATGCTGTTGTTCACGTCGGTGTCCATCGCCGTAAAGGTCGGCGCCGGATCGAGCTTCAGCTTCGCAACGTTTGCCTCCCACTCTGTGCGGCTGATTGTGCCGTTGCCATCGGTGTCGAGGATTTTGAAATTATCAGCCCAGCCGCCGGCAACGGCGGCCGTTGCCGACAACAGCAGAATAGAAACAAAAGCGCCCCATTTTTGGGCCATGGTGCTGTCTCCCTAACTTCGTTTGTTCGGTTGTCCTTCTGTTGCCAACTGTCGGCTGGTGAACTCCCGAAGCCCTTGCCGGCAACCCCGCTAGCGGCGCTCACTACCGGCGCTCAGGCAATGGCAACCTTGCCAAATACAAGCGTGGTATTTCGGAAGTGTCATAGGGAAAGTCGGAAGACGCTGTTGCCAGGCCGATTTGACCAACGCGCTACTCAGCCCGATGCACGAAGGCCGCGACCAAATCTGATCGCGGCCCCTCGGCCCTAGTGTCTCAAAATGTGGACGATCATGAGCAATTCAATGCTCGCCACAAATCCCAATAGCCAGATCAGCAGAAGTCGAGATCGAGCTTTTCCTTGAGCTGCGCCTCCCGCTCGGAGATTTCTGGCTGCGAGCTTTCGGTCGTCGAGTTGATGTCATCCATGACGTTTGTCCGTGTTGAGCCATACGCTATCGAGTGTCGATCCGAAGACGACACTTGGCGCATGGGCTGCGTTCAAGAGATTGTGGAGGGTTGATCCGGCTCAGCTTAACGGTGGCGCGCGTGGATCATGCGATGTTCGTTCGAGGTAATAATACGCACCGAGCCCGCAAGAGCGCGGGGTGTGGCTTGCGCACGAGCGCTCCGACAGCCGCGCGGTGACTGCAATCGCCAAAGCGGCGGACTTGTTTGAAGCGACGCTCGAGACCAGGGCAGCAGCACAGACTGAGATTTTGATAGTGTTCATTTGCTAACTCCTAAGTGTCGTGCCTTTGCAGGAATTCAGAACATCAAAGATGCGTTCGAACTGCTGCAGAGGAGGAGCACGTCTGTGGGCTCGACGGGGCAGAACTGTGTCTAGCAATTTACAAGACTGATAAGCTCAAACATCAACTTATGCGCGGATGCTTGGAATTCGGGAGATTGCGCGCCGTGCTGCGGCCTATCAAACTTCGTTACGAATTTCGCATTGTCTACGTGGACGAACAGCACTGAAACTCTCGACGTATTCAGGCCGCGCGATTGTGCGGACGACCTTTGAAATAAGCGCCATCACTCGATGGCAGCAGTACGAGCGTCTCAAGGCAATGCGACAGACATCGGTGTGGGTGAGCTTAAGAAAGAAATTCGCACCCCGAACAATAGACGCTAAGGGGATGCACACCGCGCATGCGTTCCGCAGCCAAGCCATTCGGCGCGGATCAATTGGCCATCGGAGTTGTTTCTAGCCGAAGCGTTGTCTTCCTCAATTGAACGCGGCTGCCGGACGTCGCGCGTGACGTCCGAGGATTTGGCGCACTTGCTTCTCGACGTCGGCTTTCTGGAAACGGGCAGGCACTTCGATCAACGCCACACCAGCAGTGCGGAACGCTTCGCGCTTGACTGCGTCGCGCAATAACGCCGTGCCCTGGTAATGCCCGGCGCCCTGGTATTCCACTACCAGCACCGCATGTCCTGCCGAGTTCACGATGACGAAATCGGCGCGTTTGCCGTTTATGGATCTATACGCGAGGTCGCAAGCTGTCTCGCCCCAGAGCTGACGCTTTGGCTTCAGGATTTCTCCGAGGTTCGTCTGTGCCATGACGCGAAAACCGGATTTGAGATCCCGCGCGACAGCTTCAAGCACAAGCAGTACCTGAAACTCGCTCTTGTTCAGCAGTGGCTGCGTCTCGAACTGGACACGAGATACGAACTTCAACTGCTTCCGCGGATCGGCCACGTCGTCGTTTGATATTGAAGGCGGGAAGCCTCGGGAACGTCGTCGCCGTGAGTGTTGGAAAGCGCCGAGAGAAACGAGAATGACAAATAAGACGAACAGCAACCCGAGGCCGACAGGGAGATCAACAAGGGATCGGTCGGCTAAGAGCGTTTCCATGCCTGGTCCTGAGATGGTTTCGAAAAGCGAACCGTATGCACAGGGATATTTATGTTTTCTTGCCGCCAAGTCGCGGAAATCTGCGTAATTCCTCAAGAAACTGTTTCAGGCTAAAGAGCTGTCAGCAATTAACTTGCAGAAGACCAACCTTAGAGCGCATCGACCCATTAACAAGGGTGCCGTACCGTCCGCTTCCGTCTCGCCGTCTCTAAAACCGTCCGCTCTTCTTCGTTCATCGCCGGCGGAAGTTGGGAGAACATCGATGCTTGATCTGTTCCTTGCAATTGCCCACCACATTTTGATCTTCATGCTGTTTGGTGTGCTGTTCGCCGAGCTTCTATTGGCGCAGCCCGGCTTGGATCAGACTGCGGTGGCGCGGATTGCATCAATCGATCTTTGGTACGGCGTCCTCGCTGCACTTATCGTTGCCGTCGGCTTCTCGCGCGCTTTCTTCGCCGCGAAGGGATGGGATTACTACGCGCACAACATGTTTTTTTGGGCGAAGATCGGCACATTTGTTGTCATTGGGTTGTTGTCGGTGCCGCCGACAGTCGCCTACATAAAATGGAGGCGCGTCGGCCGGTCTCCGAACACCGAGGACATCCTAACGGTTCGTCGATTTTTGTGGATCGAACTCGCGCTCTTCCCGCTTCTTCTAATTTTCGCGGCCGCGATGGCTCGAGGTTATGGCGAACTCGCTCCGTAAGTCTGTCGTATGCGGACGCGGTGTTTTTTGCCCTCAGATACATATCTATTTTGCGAGCTGATCGGTGACACGATTGAGCCGAAGCGGGCACTGCGGGCCGCCGGATGGGTGGCAAATGCGGCACGCGTTCCGGTTCCTTTCAGGATAACCGGCTTGCCGCAGGCCGATTCTGTTGTCGCCGGCCACGCGCTCAACTAGCTTCCAGGCTGGGAAAATCATTTCGGAGGGGCAAATGCGTTCTTTCAAACTAGGCTTAGCCGCCACGGCACTGATCTGCGCCCTTTCGGCGTCGGCTCAGGCTGATTGCGTCAAGGTGGGAGCGGTTGGCGAAGCTATGACCCACGATATCGCCGTGCTCTTTTCAACGCACGGTCTTGCAAACATCATCTATGGGCAGGGCCGCGTGGGCAAGGGCCCAGTCCACACGAAATGCGAAGACGGCTCAGGTACAACGACGTGCCACTCCTCGCAGACGGCGTGCAAAGTGACGACACCCAAAACCTGCCTAGGCGCTTGGCTTTGCTTCCCCGCGTGACCCCGTCGCTCCATGCAAATAAAGAATAGCGCGACTTCGGAAGAGGGCTTCGATCCGTTCAGGGACGCTTCGTTCACTGGGTCGGAAGAGGATAGCGGGCCAGCGATGAAGTTCATCGCGTTGGGCCCCTTTTTTTTCGACCCAGAGCGCGCTTGGCGACGTCGCCGAGGTAAAGATGCCGACTTTGCCGAATAAGCGGACATCCGCCGTCATTCGGGAAGGCCTGCTTTTCTCAGGCCATCCGCAAGTATAGCAAAGTCTTCCGGGCGATGGATCGGCAGCCAATCCTTGAGATTGGAGATGCGGAGCGCGGGATCGAGCTGATGCAAATTATCCATAGCTCGCCGGGCTTCGACTTGTCGGCCGGCCAGCGCATGGCTCGCTGCGATAATAGCGATCGCCATCAGAAAGCTCGGCAAATTCCTGTACGCCTTCTCCGACCAGGACGACGCGGCGTCGAAGCGCCCGGCGAAAAGATGCGCCATCGCGATCCCGGCCTGCATCCGATACAACTCCGGGTCGAGGGGGCTCAAACGCATGGCGCGCTCGAAATGCGCGATGGCGCCTTCGGATTCTCCCTGCCAGGCTCTCAGGAATCCGCCGAGGAACCACGCCGAAACGAGGTTCGGATTGAGGACGACAGCCCTGTCGAGCAATGCGATGCCGCTATCCAGGTCGCCTGCGAGATGCGCGAGCGCGTGACCGCCTCGCGTGAGCGCGACGGCATCATCCCGACCCAGCTCGACGGCCCGCTGGGCCAATTGGACGCCGACGGCGCTTTCTTGCGCGCGATCCTTCATCCAGCCGTTGACCTTGCGCCAGAAGATACACCACGCCCCCATTCCGTAGGCAGATGCAAAACCTGGATCGAGATCGACCGCCCGATGGAAAAGAGGCAGAGCCGCATCGACGGCCTCCCTGTCCCCTCGGTGCAAGTGCGCCAGCCCGCGCAGATAGCAGTCATAGGCGTTGAGGCTCGCCGTCGGTTTCCGCTTGGCACGCTCAATCTCTGCCAGCTCCATCTGCGGTGCAATCGCGCCGACGACGCTCGCAGCGATTTGGTCTTGCAGCTCGAAGATGTCGTCAAGGGTGCCCTCGAACCGCTCGGCCCAGATGTGAGCGCCCGTACGCGCGTCGATTAGCTGGCCCGTGATGCGCACGCGGTCCGCCGCTTTGCGCAGGCTGCCTTCCAGGACATAAGCGACGCCAAGTTCTAGCCCGACCTGTTTCACGTCCACAGCCCGGCCCCTGTAGGTGAAGCTCGAGTTGCGCGCGATGACGAGCAACCAGCGAATGCGCGACAAGTCTGTGATGATGTCCTCAACCACGCCGTCGGCGAAATAGTCCTGCTCGGGATCGCCGCTCAGGTTCTGGAACGGAAGGACGGCGATGGAGGGTTTGTCGGGAAGGGCTAGGGCCGCCTCAGGAATCTCACGCGATGCGATGAGGTCGCTCTTCGGGGAGCCGACGTCATCCGACGTTCGTGTCGTCCTGACATCGCCGACGAAGCGGAATCCCTTGCGCGGAATCGTTCGGAGCAGGTTTTGCTCCTCGCCGCTATCGCCGATCGCCTTGCGCACCGCGTTGATGTGACTGGTGAGTGTCGACTCGGAGACGATCCGTCCACCCCAGACCGCATCCAGCAGCCCGTCCTTGCTGACGACGCGCTCGCGGTTTTGCACCAGATAGGCCAGCAGGTCGAAGACTTGCGGTCCGATGGCAACTGCTTCGGATCCCCGGGTGAGCTCCCGCGTATCGAGGTCGAGCACGCAGTCTTTGAATATAAATCGCATGTCGGCGCTCCGAGGTCGGTGCGCAGCACGTCGATCTGGGCAAGCCCTTGATAGCACAGTGGTCATCTCCGAGCCCTCGTCATGCGGTTGGACGAAAAAGCAAGGTAAACCCAATGACAATTCAAGGTCGCTGCAAGGCTTTTTGGCCGGCTCGCAGGCAATCTCCTCTCATACAAACGAGCCGTTGCGGGCAACGAGAAGGAGAGCGGATTAATGAAGATTGTCGTTATTGGTGGCAGCGGCCTTATCGGAAGGAACCTGGTCGGGCGGCTGCATCGAAAGGGCCATGTAGTCGTTGCAGCTTCGCCAGCTTCGGGCGTCAACACAATCACGCGCGAGGGGTTGGCCGAAGCGCTTTCAGGCGCTCAGGTCGTCGTCGACGTCGCGAATTCACCGTCCTTCGAGGACAAGGCGGTTCTGGAGTTCTTTGAGAAATCCGGCCGTAACCTGCTGGCCGCCGAAGCCGCAGCCGGGGTCGGGCATCATGTTGCACTCTCGGTCGTCGGCGCCGGTCGCAATCCGCGACAGCGGCTACCTTCGCGCCAAGTCAGCCCAGGAGAACCTCATCAAGGCGTCCAAGATTCCGTACACGATCCTGCAATCGACACAGTTCTTCGAGTTCGTCGGCGCCATCGTTCAATCTGCCGTAGACGGCGATGCGATACGCCTGTCGCCTGCGCTTCTGCAGCCCGTGGCGTCCGATGATGTCGCAGCCGCGCTGGCCGATATTGCGGTCAGCCCGCCGGTGAATGGCACCGTAGAGATCGGTGGCCCAGAGAAGATTCCCCTCGATGCGATCGGCCGCCAATATCTGGCCGCCAAGGATGACAAGCGTCAGGTGATCGCTGATGCCAGGGCCCGCTACTTCGGCACCGAGCTCAACGACAAATCGCTCACTCCGAGTGACCGCCCTAGCTTGGGGTCCATTCGCTTCGAGGACTGGCTGAGCCGCTCGTCGGCCCACGCCTAGTCGCCACGGGAGAACTCATTCCCGGCTCCGCACGATTTGCCGATTGGGCATCACGAACTCAGAAAAGGAGAAGCACATGACGAAGACCGCACTGCTGCTTGCGGCCGCTGCAGTTTTGTTCGCGACGAGCGTCGCCGCGCAGGAGACGATCGCTCCGGGAGCGAAGGTATCCGTCGTTTTTGACCAGGCGTTGCCGAATGTCCCTGGCAAGAGCATGCGCGTCGTGCTCGTCGAGTACGACCCCGGCGCCGGATCGCACTCACATCGTCACCCGTCCTCGGCCTTCATTTATGCGCGCGTGTTGGAAGGAGCAATCCGCAGCAAAGTGAACGACGAGCCCGAGCATACATATCAGGCTGGCGAGAGTTGGATGGAGAAGCCGGGCGATCATCACCAAGTGAGCCACAATGCGAGTGATACGCAGCCGGCCAAACTTCTCGCCGTCTTCGTGGTCGACACGAGCGACCGCAAGATCGTCATTCCCGACAAGTGAGTGTCGCCGTAGGGCCGTGGTGGTCCGGTCGATTGCCTGGCGATGTCGAGCGCTAACTTAAGCCTGGCTAAAACGAGATCCGACGAATTGGTTTCATCGGCAGTCGTCCATCGCGACGATTTCTTTTGACTGAAGCGCAAACAATATGCAGATTACGAGTGTGACGGTGCTTTCGTTGGCCTACGCCAACGCGAGCTAAGAGGGAACACGGTGAGATGGAAACATCGATGCCGTGGCTGCGCCCGCAACTGTAAGCGGCAAGTCCTCTCCACGAAGCCACTGACATTCCCCTCTTTGGGAATTTGGGAAGGCAGGAGATGGGACGTTCGAGCCGCGAGCCAGGAGACCTGCCGCCACAAGTCGTCCATCCTCGGTGCGGGCCGCACTTAGGAACGGTAACCCCGGAGTGGCGACTGATGTGCAACCGATCGGGAGCAACGTCAGGGCTGGCGCGGGACATGAACATCTAGATAGCAAACATACGTTTGAGCAGGCCTTTATTGGTCAAGCATAATCGCGTTTTCGCCACCGGCGAGAGCGCGAGCGTACGTCGTGCTGTTTTTCGCCATATCTGCCGAAGTTCCCGTCATTAAGTCTGATGACGGGGGAACTATGTCAGTAAAAGCGCCGGAAACGGCGGTAAGTAAGACGCTAAAAGCAGCGCTTTTCTCTGTGGGCGCCGTGTTAGGTGCCGGTGCGGGGTTAGGGCCAGTGCGCGCGCAAGAGGTGACCGACCTCGAGGGCGTGACGATCTATTCGGCAAACCAAACGCCGACAGATGCCGCCAAAGTCGGCTCCACGGTCGAGGTGATCACCCAAAAGGAAATTGAAAGCCGTGGCCAGACCTATGTGAAGGACTATCTCGCGACACTGCCGGGAGTAAGCTTCTATCAGAATGGTCCGCCCGGAACGCAGGCGGGCATCTTTATTCGCGGTGCTGCGAGCAAGTACGTCAAAGTCCTCGTCGATGGAATGGACATCAGCGATCCGTCGGCTCCACAGACCGCGGTGTCGTTCGAGCACCTTCTCGTAGGTGATGTGTCCCGCATCGAAGTGGTCAAAGGTTCGCAAAGCACGCTGTACGGAGGCGATGCCGTCGGCGGTCTGATCAGCATCGAAACGAAGGCTGCGAAAAAGCCAGGATTTTCGCAGCAGGGCAACATCGAGGGCGGACAATACAATACCATCAACGGCGCTTACACGGCGGGCTATCTCGCCGCCAACGGTAGCAACATTGCGTTGTCCGTGCAGGGCGTCGGTACCGACGGCTTTTCCGCCTACGCATTTGGTCGAGAGGATGACGGCTCTCGCAACCTGACCTTCTCTGGCCGTGGCGAATACTTCCTCACACCCTCGTGGAAAGTGTTTTTTGCCGCGCGCGCGCTCGATGCCAAGTATAACTACGACGGTTACGCGCCCCCGACCTATTCATTCGGCGACACGCTCGACAACGGCACGACGACGCAACAAGTGGGTCGTGTCGGCACGGAATTCTCCTTGTTCAACGGAGCGTTCCAAAACACCCTAGCCATTCAAGGCATGGAGGTCCGCCGCGAGACCTTCAACGATAAGACTCGAACTGGCTGGTATGACGGCGATCGCATCAAAGGCGAGTACAAGGGCGTTCTGACGTTCAACGAAAAGCTATCGCTGCTTGCGGGCGCGGATTGGGAACGCACTGGCGCCTCGACGAGCAGCAACCCCAACCGCGCGACCGCAGATCTCAACGGCTATTACGCACAGCTGATGGCGGAGCCGATTCAGGGACTGGTGTTGACTGGCGGCGGCCGCATCGACGACCACAGTACGTTCGGAGATTTCGACACGTATCGTCTGACTGGTGCATATCTGGTGCCGGGGACCGAGACGAAGTTTCATAGCAGCGTCGGAACCGGCTTTCGTGTGCCAAGCCTATATGAGCTCTACGATCCCTACTATGGTCGTACGGACCTGCAGCCCGAAACGAGCTTCAGTTGGGATGCAGGCGTTGAGCAAGGCTTTGCCCATGGCCGATACAGGATCGGCGCGACCTATTTTGTGCTCGACACTGACAATCTGATTATGTGGGCTCCAAGCGGCTACTATAACGTGCCCGGCTTGACCCATCGGAACGGTGTCGAAGTGTCTGGCGCGGCGGTAATTTCATCAGGCCTGACATTGACCGCCGGCTACACCTACACCGACGCGACAGACGCTAGCGGTGCACGCCTAGTCCGCGTTCCGCGCCATGCATTCTCAGCTGGTGTCGATATCGTGCCGATGGACAAGGTCGCACTCAACGTGACGGCGCAGTATGTCGCCGACGTGATCGACAATTCCTTTGACGCGCGAGGCATTGTGGCGCTCACCGACTACGTCCTCGTCAATGCGAAGGCCTCTTACGAGTTCTCTCCCGGATGGAAAGTGTACGTCCGTGGCGAGAACTTGCTCGATGAGAAATATCAGACAGTGCTGGATTACGGCACACCTGGCGCGTCGGTTTATGGCGGTCTCTCAATGGCGCTGCCGAGCGACTGACGCGCGGAAGGCTCATGCGCGCAACTGTGCATGAGCCTTCCCTCCCGATCATGAAAATTGAACAGTGGTGATGAGGTCCGTCGTGTCGAATAATGTGCATGACATCACGCAACAACGGTTGGGGCTTGGCCCCGACCCATCGTCAGTTGACAGAAAAGCCGACGGATCTCCGAGCCGCGAATACTGGGAGCTGCCGCTGGATGAAGCGTTTCTGCAAGCTTTCTTGCGTGATGTGTTCCAGAACCATTGGCAAGGGCTCTGCTTCGGACCGCTCATTCAAGGGGCGGCGTATGAGCTTCGCTGTCCTGGACCCCCGACAAAGGTCTCACTGTTCGATGGATATCTGACCGTGATGTTCGAGCGGGGCGGCCACTTTCATCTGTGCATTGGGGAGAACAAAGGATCGGAGCGGTTTCCGGTTAGCGATGCCTTGCGAGCGCACCGGCGGCCGTCGAAGGCACGCATCTTTCGCGGCTTCGGCGCCGATGGCAAGCCGGTGACTTGGGGATTTGAAATGACGAATGGCAAGGACGAGCCAATGATTTCAATCTTTTTTCCAAACCCCTTTATCAACGAAGATGACAGTCTTTCGGAGACGCCCCAGTGGTCGCGTCTCGAGACGTGGCGGACCATTTCGAAAACATGGCTTGGTCGCGACGCTGAAGCGCTCGACAGCGATGGTAAGGGCTTCCGGGCGGGCGCCAGCCATTGAAGCCGTGAACGCCACATGATGGTCAGTGCAAAGATGCTTGGAGTTGGAACAAGACGTGGTCGAAAGGCGGCGGCGATGTGTGTTGGTGCGTTGTTGTCGCTCACGCTGCACGGCTCCGTGTTGGCTTCCTTCCTCTATTGGGTCGACCAGAAGCCGGGCGCTGTCGAGCAGCCGACCGAGGCTATCAGCCTTGAAGTTTTGAAGAGTGAAGTTTTGGAGACGGTGAAGGCATCACCATCGGTCGCGGCTGTCTCGGTGCAGTCAGTGGAAGCGACGAGCGGCGAGGTTGCGGAAAGCAGCGCGGCCGCGCGCCCAGTCGAAGTGAAGGAAACGCGCGAGGACCGGCCAGCGCACGACATTGAGGTACAGGTGACCGAACTTGAAGAGAGCTCGTCCGAGCCCGAGGGCATTGACGTGGTGCGCGGCGCGCTAGACAGCGAGATCGGCGCCGGCCTCGAGGTGACGGAAACGGAACCGAATCCAGCGGAGAAAGCAGTAAGGAAGCTACTCAAACGCCGGGAACTGCGCCCCGACCGAACGCGTCCGAGCGATACAAGGCAAAAAGGCGCGGCAAGCATCAGGGCCAGCAGCAGATCGAAGCAAAGCGCGGGCCGCATTTCGGCGAGCGCCGGGTCGGCCGTGAACTACGCGGCCCTCGTCCGGGCGCGGGTCGTGGCGCAGAAGCCTTCTGGCGGCGGCGATCACGGCACTGCCGTCGTGGAATTCAGCGTATCGGGATCCGGAGCGTTACGTTCGGCACGTATCGCGCGCTCCTCGGGCAATTCGAGTCTCGACGGGAGGGTTATGGTAGCAGTGCGCAACGCTGCTCCTTTCCCGCCGCCGCCGGCCGGTGCCAATTTGAATTTTGCCATGCCGTTTTATTTCAAATGAGCGCACCACGCGCCACCAAAGCAGTAGCAGAAAAGTAGAAGAGCAGCCTAAATGATCAAGACCCACAAATGGAGAAAGAGATGATCGGAGTTTCCCGTTCAAATGCGATGAACGACAAGGCGATTGTAACGCCGATGCTTTGGGTGGTGCTGATTGCGGTTTTGAGCGTCGTCGGCAGTTATGTCTTTGCCTGCGCGGCGCCATTTGCGGCGATCGGGGCATTGGCGGCACGTAAAATGGATCGCGGCACTGGCTTGACGCTCGTTATGTTGGCCTGGATCGCAAACCAGGTCGTCGGATATGGACTTCTGGATTATCCGCAAACCGCCAATTCGTTCGCCTGGGGAGCTGCCATTGGCGTTGCTGCCGTTGCAGGGTTCTTTGCCGCCCGCTCAATCGGCGCCATCGTATTAAGAAACTCGATAGCTACGATAGCAAGCTTGATCGCTGCTTTCGCCGTCTATGAGATTGCTCTTTATGCTGCCGGCTTTGTGATCGGCGGAGAATCCGGAGCCTTCTCTCTTGAGATCGTGACGCGCATTTTCATCGTCAATGTCGTTGCATTCGCCGCAGTGCTCGCCCTCTATCGCGTTGCTGAAGCGCGCCGTTGGAGCCATCCGAAGGAAGTCGCGGCTCACGCCTAGCGTCCGGCCGAAGCTTAGGTGAGCAGTTTTACCCGGCGCGGTTCCGACCGCGCCGGGTTTTTTGTTGCGACATGTGCGGTTCTCGCCGCCATGTATTTTTTGACCCAAATGAAATTATGGTTTGGAGTCGGCAGATATAAAATCGATGAGGCGGGTCAGTCGTCAAGTTACAGTAGCGGTATCGCTGTTGTCGAGCGGATGAAAATCGAAGCGCTCGTTCCTCTCCAAATTTGAGTGCGGGCCGGATCTCATCCCTCTTGCGCGTCTTGAGCCCGCAATCCGGATTGATCCAGATCTGCTCGGGTACGAGATGGGCGCGCGGCTTGCTGCAGATCAGCGTCTGCAGTGACCTCATAGGCCTCCACACCGCGAAGTTTGGCACGCATTCGGTGCGACGGACCCAAGCGGCGCTGATCTGCAGGCGATGCGAAACCCTCATGCCCCTTCGACATCCCAGGCCCTGGCGACGAGAAGGGACGTTGCCACTCATGTCGGATGTTATATTATACGATTAGCGACGCGTGGGCGTTTTCTGTTGGGGGTGTGGGGAATGAAGAGTCATATTTCTGTTGTAGCTGTTGTGTCGCTCGTATCGTTGAGTCCGGCGTTCGGCCAAGAGGCGGGGCATGAGCCACAGCTATCGTCGGCAAGCGGTCAATCGAACTCAGTTTCAAATCCGGCAAATCTTCCGCCAGTCATCGTCGCGGAACCCAAGAAGAAGCCGGCACCTACGGCGAAGCGTGTCGCCAAAAAGAATAACGCGCCGCAAGCGGAAACGGCCGCACAAAAGACAACTGCGAAACCTGTTCCGAGCCCTGAGGAATCTCTGCCGACGGCTTCGAGTGGCAATCTCTTGCCGCCTCCGGGAACGCTCATCACGCCTCAGGTTGGACTGAACGCAACCACCGTTACGACGGCGCCGAATTTATTGCCGACCCACGGTGCGACGATCACGGATACCTTGGACCAACAGCCAGGCGTTGCCGGGTCCGTATTCGCGCCGGGCGCCAATCGTCCGATCATCCGGGGTCTCGATAACAATCGTGTCCGAATCCAAGAGAACGGGATTGCGACAGGCGACGTTTCGGATATCAGCGAAGATCACGCCTACCCCATTGATCCCTACAGTGCGGATAGCGTGACGGTCGTTCGGGGGCCGGCGACGATACGCTATGGTTCTCAAGCTATCGGCGGTGTCGTGAGTGCCGAAAATCAGCGCATCCCGACGTACATTCCTTATAATGGCTTCAGCGGCGAGATCATGGGGGGACTGAGTTCCGTCGATGGCGGCCGTGACGGCGCCTTCAAGGCAACCGCAGGATCGCAGGGCTTCGCGATCCATGCCGACGGGTTCGATCGCAAATCGAACGATTACGACACACCAGATGGCAAACAGGCGAATTCCTTCGTCGACAGCCATGGAGCCTCGATCGGCGGATCGTTCATTTGGCACGATGGATTCTTCGGCGTCAGCTATACGCGGTTCGACAGCCTCTATGCCATTCCCGGCGTTGAATCCGCGGAAGCCAAATCGCGCATCGATATGGGGCAAGATAAAATCAACGCTAAGGGTGAGTGGCGTAATCCAGGGCTCGGACTCGCGGCGATCAGAACGTGGTTCGGATGGGACAACTACGCGCATAACGAGCTTGATTTCGATGCTGAGGAGAACGCGGACACGGTCGGCTCTCGCTTCACCAACAAATACACAGAAGCCCGGCTCGAAGCTCAATCGGTGCCGGTTGCCACGGGTATTGGCGCGCTCACCAGTACGGCGGGCATTCAAATCAGCAACCGGAAGCTCGTGGGCACGAGTTTCGAGGGCGACAGCCTGCTCGAGCCCAACACCACCGACGTCATCGGCGGCTACCTACTGGAGGAACTGCGCGTCACAGAACCGTTGAGGTTCCAGGCGGGCTTTCGCATCGAGCACGATAGCGTACACGGGACGATGTATGACGATATTTTCAACCCGACATCATCCGATCTCATCGGGCAACACAAAACATTCGACCCAAAAAGCGCCAGCCTTGGCCTTCTGTACGACCTGCCCTTCGGAGTCGTTGCGCGCTTGACCGGACAGTACGCGGAGCGGGCTCCCGTGGCGCAGGAACTCTTCTCCAAAGGCGCACATGACGTGACGGGCACGTTCGAAATCGGCAATCCCGATATCGGCATCGAAAAGTCGAAATCGATCGAGCTCGGCTTCGGCAAGACTTCAGGGCAATGGCGCTTCGACACCTCCGCCTATTACACGAAGTACGACGGATACATCTTCCGCGATCTCACCGGTGCAATGTGCGGTGACACCATCGGCACGTGCGGGAGCGGCGATCCTGGCAATGAGCTCAATGAGGTGATCTTCAACCAGCGTGACGCGACGTTCTATGGCGTCGAACTCGCAACTGAGTATGACGTCGGACACGTCCTGCGGGGGGTGTGGGGTCTCTCAGGTCAATATGATTTTGTGCACGCAAGGTTTTCCAACGGCGAGTATGTGCCGAGGATGCCGCCCCATCGCATTGGCGGCGGCCTTTACTACCGCGACGACGCCTGGCAGGCGAAGATTTCTTCTCTGTATGCGTTTTCACAGGATGAAATCGCACCAAACGAGACCCCGACCGCCGGTTGCACGCTGGTCAACGCCGAGGTGAGTTACACAATGGCGTTGGATGCGCGCGACCCCGTCGCTCCTCGAATGACTATTGGGCTCAAGGGCGAAAACCTTTTGAATGATTACGTAAGAGACAGCACGTCGTTCAAGAAAGATGAGGTGCTGCAGGCTGGCGCGAATGTGCGCTTGTTCGGCAGACTTGCGTACTGAGCCGTCACCGATGGCCATGTTTGTGGCGCAGTCGTCTCAAGACGATCGTTCACCCTGATGCAACGATTGAATAAGGGCCGCGACCAAATCCGATCGCGGCCCTTCGGTTTAATGTCTCAGAATGTGGACGATCATGAGCAATTCAATGCTCGCCACAAATCCCAATATCCAGATCAGCAGAAGGCGAGCTCCGAGCTTTTCGATGAGCTGCGCCTCTCGCTCGGAGATTTCCGGCCGCGAAGGTTCAGTCGTTGAGTTGATGTCATCCATGACGTTTGTCCGTGTTGAGGCATGCGCTATCGAGCGTCGATCCGAAGACGACACTTAGCGTGCGTGCTGTGTTCAAAGGATTGAGGAAGGTTGATCCGGATCAGCCTAAAGGTGGCGCGCGCGGATCATGCGACGTTCGTTCGAGATAATACGCACCGAGCCCGCAAGAACGCGGCGTGTGGCTCACGCACAAGAGCTGCGATGGCCGCGCGGAGAATGCAGTGTCCGGGCTCGTAGAGCTGAACTGCTTCGATCCTCCGGCCGGCTTTATGAAAGAGTGCGAACTCGGAACGACCTGCACGCGCGAAGGCGAGAGGAACCTGGCGTCCTTCTCGCTCCAAAGGGAGGCGAGTTGTGTTCCCGCTTCGACGTGACGTTGGGCAGCATTGGTCGCTTGCAGCGTGCCGACGGCAAAACACGCCCAAATGAAAATTTGGATTAGCGACCTGATTGACATAGGCGGCTTTTAGCAGAGTGAGATCGGCATTTCCACGTCGATGCCTGGGCATAGCGAAGCCCCATCGTTGAGTTTACGTCGCACTCGGGAGCCACTCGAACCAGCCATCGCGCGGGGTGCGGCCCAACCTCGACAAGGAACATTAGCGAGATTGAGACGCAGCAGAATGAACATCAACGTCTCGCTATCGGAGGCGGGAAAAAATCCCTGCAAAATCAGCATTGATAATAGCTTATCGCTCGCTAGAACGAAATCATGTCAGCAAGTCAGGTGAGTGCGAACAGCCGTGAAGCTTCTCGTCGTGGAGGACCACCCGATCGTCATCGCCGGTTGTCGCGCCTTGTTCCCGAAGGATGACGGAGTGACGATGGTGGAAGCAAGGACGGCTTCAGCGGCGCGCATCGCGATGAAGGAAGAAGCGCCCGACGTCAGCGTCATCGATATCAATCTTCCGGATGGCTCCGGCCTGGAATTGACTCGGGAATTCGTAGCCCAAGATCCAGACGTGCGGATTGTCGTCTTCTCCATGAGCGACGCACCGATGCTCGCCATACAAGCCATCGAATGCGGGGCAAAAAGCTATGTCAGCAAGAATGGCAACCCATTCGATCTGAGGGACGCTGTCCTTGCGGTTGCGCGCGGAGACACCTGGATATCGGATGATCTCACTCAGGAGATGGCGTTGCTTCGGGCTAGTGCGCGCGGAACGACGTCATTGCTGAGCGATCGCGAGCACCTGGTGCTCAGAATGCTGGCGAGTGGCCGGAGCATGGCCGAAATCGCCAATGACATTTCGGTTTCTTATAAGACGGTTGCGGCCGATTGCGCGGCGCTTCGCACGAAGTTCAGCGCACGGACGTCGTCCGAAATGGTTCGAATTGCGGTCGAGTTGAAGCTCATCTGACAAGCGGCGCTCTCGCCCTCAACTCGTCGGTTCGGCGCAAATGAAGCTCCGGCTTGAGAGCATTTATGAGAATTATTCCCGATTTTTCTTCCGAAATATCACCTTAGAGCGGGAATTTATCCTCTGCTAAGGTGCAACTAGTGACGCGTGCTGGGAATTCATCCTGAACTTGCAGAGTGGATCGCCATGGATTTGCGACGATCGCGATCCACGAACAGGAGGTTATTCGAATGAACGTGAAGTTGTTGAGCGCCGCTGCGCTGATGGCTGTCTCCGGGATCATTTGCGTCAATCACTCTACCCCGCTCCTGGCGGCTTCCTCATCCCTTACGGCCCTCGATCCCGATAACGACGGTACGATCGATGTAACCGAGGCAAAAGCAGCGGGAGCGAAGGTTTTTGCTAAGCTCGATCCCGATAACGACGGCACTTTGGATGCGAAGGAGCTGTCCGGCCGGGTTGACGAGGCTGCCCTCAAGTCTGCCGACCCCGACAGCGACGGAACCATCGACCAAAAAGAATACGACACGCTGATCGAAGCGCGCTTCAAGGCCGCCGATCCCGACAACGATGGAACGCTTGACGACAAAGAGCTCACCACAGATGCCGGGAAATCATTCTTGCTTCTGGTCGAATAATTTCTTGGCCGCCTGGTCTGCAGGCAAGTCGCAACCAGGCGGCCCCTTTCTCAAGTTGTCGAAGATCTCGTTAGTCCGAAACGCGGCAAGGTTTTTTCGCACGCTGCCTAGTGCGGCCGGTTATCGCGTTTGGCCTGGGCTCGCGCATTGGCCTTCAAGATGCTGCCAACTTTGCTGCCCGGAGTGCGAACGCGCTTTGGCCGCGCGCCTTTAGCTTGTTGGCCCGGGTTCGCCGTTGGGTCGCCCTGCGGATGATGAGTAAATTGGCTCGCGCGGTGGAGAGCCAACGCGCGGTGCGCAGCTTCCACGTTCTGCGCGCGGACATCTAAGTTGTGAAGACGCGCCCGTTCCTTTTTCACGACCTTGAGAGCGTGCGCAAATACCTGCTTCCGCTTCGCCGGTTGGTCGGCGGTTCCCGGAAAACTCTTGCCCCGAGGTTCTGCCGTTCCCTTCGCCTCGCGGCGTTTTTGGCGAGCAAATGTTTTCGCCTTCTCGCGATAGCCCTCGAGCCGCAAAGCGAGATTTCTGAGACCGTCGCGGTCCAACGCATAAATCGCCGGATGGTAGGCCGATTTCACGGCCTCGTATTCCTCATGGTTCAGCAGGCTCTTTGCGTCTTTTTCGGAAATGGACATGCCGCACCTCAAAATCAGAGAGAGGCCCCCCAGACTCCGGTGGGGCGCGACGAGGCTATCAAGAAGCGGCGCCCGATCAGCCGCTCCGACGCTTCGTCGTTAATGGAGCGTAGGGGAAGTGTTCAAGTCGGGAACGCTAAGTCCCTGGCCCACATCCAAAGGACCGATTTTACCGAGGGGGCGCTCGGGGTTCGCGCTTTCTGAGAGCGATGCCGCTCGACTTAGCCGTGCAGCGTGTGGCAGACACGGGCTTTCGGTGATCGGAGGTCCTATGCATCGCCACGTCAGACTCTTTGCCATCGCTTGCATCCTGATCGCGATTGGCTTCGTGGCCGGCCGCTTCATTATGTACAACCAGGTTGCGCACTACGACGCCACCCATCCGTGACCGTGACCGTCGGTCCAAGGCGGCTTCACGCAAGCACGGCGATCAGCGGACCTTGAACGCACTTTTGCAGAGCGTTGTCGGCAAGTTCGGTTGGCGCGATGAAGTCTATTCGGAGCTGCGCCAATCACAGTTGCCCTCTTCCGGACTCACAGAAATTTTCACGGCTCTGTCTTTTCCCGATTGTCACCTCACGGGCCGCCGATAGATTGATCTGACGGACCGCGGAACAACCCGCTCCTGAGGCCGGGAGGCTCAGAGGTACCCATCATGGGAAGCTACAGGGCAATCGTCATCGTCGAGCGCTCGAGCAATCATCGAATGCGGTTTTGCGATGCGCGCCAAAAGCGAAACGGCAGCGCATACGTCTTCGGATCATACGGCCACGCACTCGAGTTCGTGCGGACGACGAAGGCCGCTTCAGTCGTCATTGAGTTCGACGTCGAAACCGACACGTTGGACTTCTGCGACGCCGTCAAGGCACTTGAGGTTCCGGTCGTGGTCTCGGCCAACAGTTTGGAGCCTCGCGACCTATCGCAATACGGGATAAGCGGATCGGACGTATTCTATCCGGCGCACCCGAGCCGAAGAAGAGCGTCCTGAAGCACCGGTCGCGTCCGCCGCTATGGCTTGTCAGGGCGTTTGGGGACAAGGCTCGAACCTGCGAGCATTTTGCGGACGACCTCGATCGCGGATTTCGTCGCCTCGATATGACCTGGCGCTTGAGCCGGACCGCCCTTCAGGCGCTCCGCAAATGACAAAGCTTGCCGCTCTCTAATATCCTTCGAGACGCGGAAATCGACCCAAATAACATTGTCTCTAAACATGCCACCGGCGCCTCTTACGCTGTGCTTCATTGCAACGAGTGCAATCTGCGTGCCTCGCTAGGGCAGGTGCTTCTTGGCTCGTGGTTGAATCGGTTCGTCACTGTCCAATCCTCAACGATCGGCTGGCGAAAGCTGATCGGTGTCCACGCGATCTAACCTCCCTATTGGTTAATCTCTCTGAGATAAGAAGCCTCGGCTCGGGGATCTTCCCGCGTCGCGGCCTGCAGGCAGTGCGTCGGTCGGTGAGCCAATCGGGGACTGTTCTATGAAGCGTATCTTCCTTTCAGTATTGTCGTCGCTGTTTCTCTTGTCGGTGTTTTCGCTCGCAGCGTCCGCCGATCCAATCGACGTATCGACGATCAGCTGCGAGAAACTCGCTTCGGCCTACGCAGCAAAGACGAAGGATGATATTTCGTTCGTGAACGGCATACTGAATTGGATGGGCGGATACCACGCGACCGCCGATCAGGGCACCGTCGTCGATTGGGACAAACTCTCGGACTCATTCAACAAAACCGTTGAATTTTGCTCCGAGCACCCGGGCATCGGCGTGCTGTCGGCGACCGAAAAATTCATGGGCGAAAATATCGAAGACGCGAGCCCTGAGAGCGTCGACCTCGCTATCGTGACGTGCGAGACGGTTCTGACGAACAAGGACGTCCAGAAAAACATCGGCGATACATTCATGTGGCTCGCCGGCTATCACGCTAGCTACAACAATGGCTCGACGATTCTGGATATCGAGAAGTTCATCAAGCAAACGAGCGACATCGCCGATTACTGCGCGGCCAATCCGAAGATGAGCTTGGTAACGGCCGCCGAGAAATTCATGAGTGAAAGCGAGTAGGCCTTCTACTTGAGATGATTCGGAATGGGGCGGCTTTCCCGCTCCTTTTCCTATTTCCTTTTTCGGCGGTCATTCGATTTATTCGTCGGGCTAGGCCCGGCGTATTTCTGACCGGGTTCTTTCTCGACCTGATCGGCGGAATAAACCTCTAATTAACGACCGCACCCACCTTACGAAACTGTATGTCAAAACGGCTCATTTGTTCATCTACGTGACAGGCAAACCACCTTATGACCTGGGCACCACGTCGATGAGACGTTTCAAAACTCAGGAGCCAAAAAATGAAGACAGCTTTGACAGTGGCGATGGCCGCAGTCGCGATGATGCTTGGCGCAGGCGTTGCAGGCGCAGCCGAGAAGGTCGTGAAGCATACGCATCATTCCCATCATCAGGCCCATGCGACGCATAAGTCTGGAAAGCACTATGCCTCGAAGCACACCCACAAGCACATCGCTTCGAAGCCCGGCAAGAAGCACTATGCATCGAAGCATACGCATAAGCACCTCGCCGCAAAGCGCACGCACAAGCCTGCTGCTTAACGATCAATGAGGTGAGCGGCACCCGCCTCTCACCTCGTTTTCTTCGGCGCATTTTGCGACGATCCCGCGGTATCTCGCCTTAACTCAGCAACCGTAGTCCTGCATGCAGCGGCCGTATTTGCCGCCATCCGTTCCCCACTGCTCGAAGCAAGCGTTTCGCGCTTCGCGACAGCGATTGGGGGCCGGACCAGGAGCCGGCTGGTTGCCATAACCCATTGCTTCCCACGGGACGTCGACGATCACGCCGACATCCGAACCACCCCATCGGCCGCCGCCACGACCACCGCCGCCGCCACCATGTCCATCCGTCTTCCACACGATGGAATTGTCCATCAGCGGGATCACGCCGACGGAAGCGGCCATCGCGCTGCTCGCGATGGTCACGCAAGCTGCGAAAGCGATTGCAATTGTCTTCACGGTTTCTCTCCAACTGACGTGGCGATGCAAACGGCATCGTTGAGCACAATGATTGCTGCTGCCTATCAATCGCTCGGCCGAGAGGGAGGTATTTGGGCGCAGGGTTTCGGGGGCTCGAATGAGCGCCCCAAAGGAGGACGAATCCCGGGCATCGGCCCCGAGGCCTAAGAGCGTCTTCTGGCCCGCGGGTTCAGTCGCGCGCGCTTTGCAGAATGGCGTCGCTCAACATTTGCGATAGCCCGATCAGCTCATGCAGGCCCGTTTTGTCGTCCTGCAAAATTCCGAGCGTGACGTTCTGGCCGTCGGTGTCCACACTTGCGTAGCAAATCGCTTTGAGATCGCCGCATTCCGCGCGAGCTAAAAGCTCCTTCAATCCGGCGATAATTCGCTGCTTTTCTTCCAACTCTTTCTTTGCGCGCTCGCCACTCAGAAGAACCAGTTTTCCCATAGGCTCACCTTCCGCATCAGCAACAGAAGTTCAGACCAAAGTCATGCTGGCACGCGTCGGCCATGGTCGTCTTCAGCGCTCTCGCTATTTCGCCCTCTTTTTGGGTCATCGGAAGACAGTTGCTAAAGCAAGTGTTACACGGCGGACTCGCCGTCCACTTGGAGCAGAGCGGGATGATCGGTGGCGATGACAAATCTTGGGCGCCCTCTTCACCGAGCGCGCGGGATGCGCCGCCGAACCCGCAGTTTCGCAATCAGACGCAACCCGGTTTTCAAAGGATGCATGGGGGCCCGGCGTCCGGAGGCGTTGCCACCATGCGCGGCACGCATTATCGATCGGGGAAACGGAGGGGAAGATGAAAACAATTCTCGCAACTGCCGCGCTCGCGTTGTTCGCCGCGTCGCCTGCCTTTGCGCAAACGCGGCTTCGCACGCCGACCCCGAACTCCAATGCGCCGATGATTAGAATTCCCCCGTCGAGCCTTCCCGGTACCGGCGTGTCCGAACTGAATACATCCTCGCCCGAGGCCACGTACCCGAAGCCGATAAAGCAAGACTACGACCCGCTGTTCAATGACCCGACGCAGCGGAACCCGAGCCTCCGCAAACGCTAGTTGTTGCCCTCGAGACGCGGGGCCATGACGGAGATGTCCTTCATGGACCGAAGCGTCTGGCGGAAGCCTTTTGGCGCTGGCGCTGCGAAATGCATGCACACTGACGATCTCTGCCGGTGGTCAGCACGCCGCACGTAATCCGGGAACGAATCAAGTGCCGCTACGTTGAACTTTCCGAACACGGGAAGGACCCAACGCATGAAGATTGCACAGGTTGCGCCCTTGATTGAGAGCGTCCCGCCAAAACTATACGGGGGAACCGAGCGCGTTGTTTCCTATGTCACCGAAGAACTCGTGACCCAAGGGCACGAGGTAACGCTCTTCGCAAGCGGTGACTCCATAACGTCGGCCAAGCTGGTGCCCTGTTGCGAAAAATCGCTTAGGTCCAATCCCGCCGTACGCGATCCAATTCCTTATTACATGATGATGGTCGACAAAATTCGCCGCATGGCCTCGACCTTCGATATCATCCATTTTCACATCGATCAGTTCCAGTTTCCGGTCTTTCGGACGATCGCGCACAAAACGCTGACGACACTTCACGGACGCCAGGATCTTCCGGACCTGCAGCTCCTCTATCGCGCGTTTCCCGAGATGAGCCTCGTTTCCATTTCGGATTCCCAGCGTGAGCCAGTGCCCTACGCCAACTTCGCCGGAACGGTCTACCACGGCCTGCCTGACGATCTGCACCGTCCGACATTCGATCCGCGCGGCGGCTATCTCGCTTTCTTGGGGCGCATCTCCCCCGAAAAGCGGCTTGATCGTGCGATTGAAATCGCTCGCGCCGCGGGCTTCCCGCTCAAAATCGCGGCCAAAGTCGATGCGGTAGACGTCGAATATTTCAAGGCCACGATCAGACCTCTGCTTCACGGTGATGACATACACTTCGTTGGCGAGATCAACGATCGGGAGAAGACGAAATTTCTCGGAGAAGCGTCCGCATTACTCTTTCCGATCGACTGGCCGGAACCTTTTGGCATGGTGATGATTGAGGCAATGGCCTGCGGCACTCCGGTTCTCGCCTTCGACCGTGGGTCAGTCAGAGAAGTTGTCGACGAGGGCGTAACAGGCTTCATCGTGGATGATGTCGAAAGCGCCGTCGCAGCGTTGCCCGGCGTCCTATCACTCGATCGCAGGCGCATTCGCCGTCGGTTCGACGAGAGATTTACAGCTGCATCGATGGCTCAAGCTTACGTTGCGCTTTACGAGCGCGCTCCTGCTGCGACCGGCCGCTTACCGGCCTCGCGCAGCGATGAAGTCCGTCCCGTCCACGAGACCCTCGTCAACTGACGCAGTGGCACTTGCCACTTTAAGCGCCTAACATAGCGCTTCGGCGTGGTCTTTTTTTAACGGAGTTTTCGGATGGCAATTGCGCCATCACGGCAGCCGGATCATCCGCCTGAACACGAGCCTGAGCACATCCACGCTGAGGCCGATAGTTCGCCGCGAGCCCACGAAACACTGAAGCACGACGATGCTTTTGTTGTCGTCGATACGCATGGGGACATCGGCGCATTTGGCAATCACGGAGATGGCTTCTTCTTTAACGACACGCGGTACCTATCGCGCCTCGAGCTGCTGATAGCGAGGCGCCCACCGTTGCTTCTCGGTTCGACCCTCGACAAGAACGACCTTCAGCTCTGCGCCGACCTCACGAATACCGATGTCTACTCGAACGGTTCGCTATGGCTTCATAAGGACGTCGTCCACGTTTTCAGAACGACATACGTCCGCGATGCAAGCTTGCGGCAACGGCTTGTTTTCACGAACCACGCGAATGTTGATCTTTATTTGCCGGTATCAATCTTTTTCGACAGCGATTTCTTGGACATCTTCGAAGTGCGCGGTATGCGCCGCGAGAAGCGTGGAACGGTCCGCCGAACGACGGACACGCCGAATACCGTCAGTTTCAGCTATACGGGGCTGGATCGCATCGTTCGGAAAACGTCCGTTCATATGAATCCCGAGCCGATGTCTCTGAAAGAGACATCGGCATTCTTTCGGCTGCACATCCCGGCGAAGCAGTCGCGACGCATCTACGTGAGCGCGTTGGCCGAGGGCGATCGCCTCAGTCCACCGTGCTCTTATGTGAAGGGATTGCACGATGCGTACCTGCACCTCCGCCGAACCGAGATGCAGGCGGCAAGCATTGAGGTTTCACATCCCGATCTCAATCATGTGCTGAAGCGTTCGATGGCGGATTTGCGCCTGTTGATCACGCATACCGCAGACGGCCCGTATCCCTACGCGGGAACGCCTTGGTATTCGACGACTTTCGGCCGGGACGCGCTGATAACGGCGCTTCAGGTGCTATGGATCGATCCATCCATCGCTCGCGGAGTGCTTCGTCGGCTCGCCCGTTTTCAGGCAAGCGAACACGATGCGGCAGCCGACGCTCAGCCCGGAAAAATTCTCCACGAAATGCGAAACGGCGAAATGGCGTCGCTGCGCGAAGTTCCTTTTGGTCTCTACTATGGCAGCGTCGATTCGACCCCGCTCTTCGTTGTCTTGGCTGGAGCCTACATTGCGGCGACAGACGACAAGAAATTCCTTAGCGAAATCTGGCCGGCGGTCCTCAAGGCTCTCGAATGGATAAACGGCCCTGGCGATCCGGACGGCGACGGGTTCGTCGAATACGCACGCGAAACCGAAGATGGATTGTCGAACCAGGGATGGAAAGACAGTCACGACTCGATCTTCAACAAGGATGGAAGCCTCGCAGAGGGGCCACTCGCGCTGGTCGAAGTGCAAGGCTATGTGTACGAGGCCAAGATTGTTGCCGCGCGCATGGCCTCAATGCTTGGCGATGATGCGTTGAGCCGCCGCCTGAAGGCCGAAGCTGTCGATCTGCAGAGAAAATTCGAGGAGAAGTTTTGGTCGTCGGACATCGGCATGTACGCGCTTGCGCTCGATGGCCGCAAAAATCGTGTCGACGTCCGATCGAGCAACGCCGGTCACGCACTGAGTTCCGGCATCGCCAGTTCGGACCGGGCATCGCGCGTCATTAAGCAGATGTTGGACGCGACCTTCTTCTCTGGCTGGGGCATCAGAACGATCGCGACCACCGAAGCCAGATACAACCCGATGTCCTACCACAACGGGTCGATATGGCCGCACGACAACGCGATGATTGGTGCAGGTTTCGCGCGCTACGGAAAGTCAGAGCAGATCGAATCCGTATTCAACGGGCTGCTCGATGCTGCTCTCAACATGTCCCAAGGCAGACTGCCCGAGTTGTTCTGCGGCTTTCGGCGACGGGCTGGGCGCGCGCCGATTCTTTATCCGGTGGCATGCTCGCCGCAAGCCTGGGCGAGCGGCTCGATGCCCTATCTCTTGGGGTCGTTGCTGGGTATCGAAATCGACGGCGCTTCGCGGACCGTAACGCTGAACTCTCCTCATTTGCCGGAGAGAGCAGGTGAGATAACGGTGCGAAATATACGTGCCGGCGAAGGGGCCGCCGATTTTGTCTTGCGACGGAAAAACGACGACGTGACGATCGATGTCACGAACTGCATCGGTGGCGCGAAAGTCGTCTTGGCATAGATCCGCTCTCAACGTCCGTCGGCCAATCCCTTACGCTGCCGCCGATTTGAGGCGCCGAACTTCGAGATCGACGAGCGATTTGTAAGCGCCGGCCTTGCTGATCAAGGTTTCGGGCGTATCGTCTTGCACCACCTTACCGTTCTGAATGACGACGATGCGGTCAAAATTCCGGAGCGTCGAAAGACGGTGCGCAATGGCAATAACCGTCCTTCCGTTCATCAGCGTCGTGAGAGCCTCTCTGATCAACTCTTCCGAATGACTGTCGAGCGAAGACGTCGCCTCGTCGAGAAGGAGGATCGGCGCATTCTTCAGAAATGCCCGCGCGATCGCAACCCGTTGCCGTTGTCCGCCTGAGAGTTTCGCGCCGCGGTCGCCGACGATCGTGTCGAGGCCTGCCGGCAGCTGCTCGATGAAGTTCTCGCACCGCGCCATCCGGGCCGCTTCCATAACCTCATCATCGCGCGCGCCGGGTCGCCCATAGCGAATATTCTCCCGGAGCGTACGATGGAAAAGGCTCACGTCCTGAGGGACGACGGCAATGGCTTTGCGGAGAGCGTCGTCTGGCAACAACGCGCCGACTTCGCCATCAATCAGAATTGCGCCGGATTGAACGTCATAAAATCTCTGGATGAGCGAAAAGATCGTCGATTTCCCTGCGCCTGACGGCCCGACGATACCAACACGCGTTCCAGGCTCGATCTTGAGATTCAACGCCGAGAAGACTTGCTTGCCATCGGGATAGGCAAAACCGACATCACGGAACTCCACCGCTCCGCGCGCCGCAGCCACACGCTTCGCGGATGAAATGACCGGGAGCGCGTGCGGCGTCAGGAGCGTCCGCAAGGCTTCCGAAAAGCGCGCCAGGTGCTGCGTGACGTCAACGAGAGCAACGGCCAGATCGCGCGTAGCACTCAAAATGGAAATCCCGAGTGTCGAGACGAGCACGACGTCGCCGGCGGTCGCCTCGCCTCGCTGCCAAAGAACGATTGACCAAGCGAGAACGCAACACGTCAGCACTGCCGTTGCGATAGCGTGAAAAATTCTGAGCCGTTCGAGGAAATATAAGCTTTCCTTCCGTGCGCGCACCTCGCGGCTGATGACGCCCCCGAGACGGCGATGCTCGCTGCGCATGCGCCCGAAGGCCTTCACCACCGAAATATTCGAGATGACGTCGATCATGTCGCCATCGACGTTTGCGGCTTCGCGCGCATAGGCGTGGTGAAGCGGCGTGCCGCGAGCTGCCCAGTAGAACATGAAGACGACAATAACCCCGACGACGCCGGTCAACGTCAACGCCATCGCGACACTCACGGTCGTGAGATAAATGATGGCGACGACGGTCGCGACCAGCGGCGGCATGGCATTGAACGTAACCATGGTCTCGGTCGTATAGAGCGCGTTTGCGGTGGCTGTGATTCTGCTCGTGAGAGCGCCGGGCGCCTGCCCTTGAAAAAAGCTCGGAGCGTGACCCGTCAAATGCCGGAAGAGCTTTCGCCGCACGCGCCCGGAAACGCCGGTAAAGGT